>JBBRAD010000017.1:0-97135 GCA_038207175.1 Chitinophagales bacterium | reverse complement strand
TTGTGCTCAGCATGCTGTGTGGCGGCTTTTCACCAACAAATATAATTCATGTTTCTCTGCTGCTGGTGAAGCCCGGATACAAAACCATTTGCCAGCACCAGGGGTAAAACAGACTGGTAAACAGCGACAATACAAAAAGTGTAACGGGGTGGATTATCCTAACGACAATACAAAAAGCGCAACACTAAAAGATTGATTTTCAATGGCGAAAAATATTTGGATATATCATGTAATAGCGCCAATTTACGCGTTGTGTGTCTTAGCCAAGACATTGCTTATTCATAGTTTCTCTCACTTAATCATTAAAGAGATGGAATTTCTTTGTGGCTATTCTTCTTCTTCTGTTTCGGAAAGAATCTATTGTGACAGCGACACAATGAACGGACTTTTGATTTTCACCATTGCAGGTAGTGAGGGAAGTTTTGGAGGACTGATAAAGCAAGCCGATAGTGAAAACTTTTCAAAGATTTTATCTTCTGCTTTGTTAAGAGCCAAGGATTGTAGCAGCGATCCGATTTGTTATGAAAGCGATGGACAAGGAGTGGGAGGGCTTAATTATGCAGCTTGCTATTCTTGTTTGCTTATAAGCGAGACATCATGCGAAGAATTTAATTCGTTCCTTGATAGAAAAATCTTGATTGACCCCAATTGTGGATTTTTCAGACATAAGTAATCAAACATTTGAGAAGATAATGACTAAATTTGAGAATATTAATTAAGGAAATGAAACGGGAAATTATATCACAACTTCATAGCAGTTTTGAATTAGCAGTTAACGAAACTGATAGTGTTGAATATTGGTTTGCAAGAGACCTGCAGGAACTCTTAGGCTATTCAAAATGGGAAAATTTTATAAACGTTATTGATAAAGCGAAAATAGCCAGCACCAACGCCAAACAGGAAGTATCAGACCATTTTCTTGACGTCAGGAAAATGGTTGACTTAGGTTCTGGAGCAAAGAGAGTAATTGAGGACATCATGCTTACAAGGTATGCCTGTTATCTCATTGCTCAAAATGGTGACCCCCGTAAAGATGAGATTGCATTTGCAATGAGCTACTTTGCTGTTCAGACAAGAAAGCAGGAACTACTTGAACAACGGCTTAAAGAATGGGAGCGATTACAGGCAAGAGAAAAGCTAATTATTTCAGAGAAAGAATTATCGGGACTTATTTTTCAAAAAGGAATTGATAATGCAGGTTTTGCCAGAATAAGAAGCAAGGGCGACCAAGCACTATTCGGTGGCAAGACAACATTAGACATGAAAACAAGATTGGGCATTCCCGACAGCAGACCGCTTGCAGACTTCTTACCGACAATAACCATAAAAGCTAAAGACTTTGCAAATGAGTTAACCAATGTAAACATTCGCAAGGCAGACTTGAAATCTGAATCTGCAATTACAAATGAACATGTAAAAAACAATCAAGACGTCAGAGGACTATTATTGAAAAGCGCTATTAAGCCAGAAAACTTACCGGCAGAGGAAGACCTCAAAAAAATTGAAAGAAAAGTAAAATCGGAGGACAAAAAACTGCTGAAAGAAACAAAGAAGTTGAAAAAGAAATAAGCCAACGCATTTGCAGGCACATTTGCAAGCCGCACATAATCCTGACACAAAGCAAAGCTTGCAAAAGAGCCTGCAAGCAGCAACCGCACAGAGACAGCATTAGGTGGACACAGCTTGACAGACAAGAAACAACGAACCGCTAACAGGCAGTTTGGCAATATGGCGGGGCGACGAATATGTTCTCAACTTTTTGTTCGCTATCAGCAGCGGTTCCGGCAGAGAAATTCTATTGAGCTTTTGTTTTTAACTTCAGCATCACTTACCGGGCTATTTTTGTTACAACTGAAGCAAAATGAAATTACTGCTGAATAATTATTTTTTGAACAAACCTGTTAATTTTATAATCAATTAAAACAGAATATAATCCCGCTGAAAGATTGGGTAATGAAACCTGCTGAGATTGAAAATTTACGTTTTGTTTTTGCCAAACTACCTTACCTGCTTCGTTAATAAGGATTATGTTCATGGTCTGAACATTTTTATTATTTACAGGTGCAATTATGTTAAAACTGTTTTTTACTATAGTTGGATAAATTTTAAAATTATCCTTATCATTGTTCATTGAGCCGGTAAGGGTTTTATCTATTTTTATCCCTGCAACATAGTTGGCGGCAAATGCCGGATTCTTTTCCGAGAGTACGGTAAAATAACCAAAGGAAGAAAGATTAGCCCTGCTGATATCCCTGTACGTGATTCCTGTTGCAGTATCTGCCTGGCCAGCGGTGAAATCCCACTTAGAACCGTTATATCTTACCAGCATGCAATGTGTATAATCAAAATTGCTGAGCTCGTCAGTGTTTTTCCATTCCGCCTGTATAATTGCGTTTGCCCCACCTGTATTACCTTCAGTAATATCCCAGCTTGCATTAATACCACCTGAGGAAATTGTATCACCCGTTGCACCCTGAAGCATTGCATGCTGCAGGCATCGAACGGAATAATCATCCGCTGTTCCGGTTTCAGTAATGACCAGGGGATTATAAGTATTTTTATCAAACCCAACCGGAAAAGAAAATGGGCTATTTTTTACCATTTGCTTTTTTAAGTACCCGTTGCCATTAGTGATAAAATATCTTTTATTACTATAGTTACCAATGTCGCACTTTGAACTTAGGGTTAATGTTTTATTGTTCAGTTGTACCCAATTTTTATCATTTAAAAAAAGTACACTTTTTACAATTTTTTCATTATCAAGAATACTTACATAATTGCCCTGATCTTTACCAATTTGCAGTGTATAAATACTTCCGCCTGCATTAGTTATTGTGGAGTTGTTTGCTCCAAAAAAATACAAGACAGATTGCCCCACTTTGTAGTTTCCGTTATTCATAAAGTTTCCCTGTAAACCATAAGTGCCGTCTCCGGAAAGTGAACAGCTTGCATCATTAATAAAGTCCCCATTTGTACTCATGGTGCCATTATTTATGACGAAACCATTTGAAGTATTTGTAAAGGACTGATCAGTGAACAGGATAGCACCATTAGTAACAGCAATTGTATCACCATTATTTATTAACTGGGATTGAACAGTTGAAGCTAAAAAAAAGAAAAGATAAAACAGGAGAAAGGAAATCTTTCCCCAAGGCTTATTTATTTTCATAAATTATTTTTTTAATAAAATTTAATTGCCTTCTTAATTACCCATGCACATTATATTCCAGGTAATGCCCTGGTTAATGGTAGCATCACTTGTATTTAAAATGCGGCAATGGCAACTTGTTGCAGTAACATCATATATCACTAACTGAAGCTGGTACAATGGCCCTGTTGTACCTCCATTACTCGTAATATTACCAACAAAAACCTGCGGAGCAAGGGTAAAGCCACTAAAACCAATAGAGGCTTCAGCCGTTAAAGTATGTGGAGCAAGGTTCACAATGGTAAAAGCTGCTGTACGCGTATAATACCTTAAGTTAGTGCTGGCTGCTGCATTATAAATAACACCTTTATTACTATTTACCGTTAATGTACCGCTAACATTTTCAGTACCGGTTACGGTAACGGTTCCGTTCAATGCTGTAGTGCCCACCACATTAAGTTTTGCTGTAGGAGCAGTAGTACCGATACCAACATTACCGCCATTTGCAATGGCCACTCTTGTGCTTCCATCTTCAGCTATATTAAAATAGTTGCCGGAGCTGCTATAATTCATATACCAGTATTTGGAATCTGCAGTACTGTGAATGGCAACAGAACCATCATCTACCTGTATCTTATAGATAGGAGATGTAGTACCCACACCAAGATATCCTCCCACATAGTTGTTTGAAGTGGAGTGTATAATACCTGCCACATCAAGTTTATAAACGGGAGCCGTAGTACCCACACCAAGAAACCCTGCTACGTAGGCATTTGAGCTGGTGTTTATGATACCTGCCACATCCAGCTTATAGTTCGGTGCTGTTAAGCCTATACCTGTATTGCCTAATACATATAAATCCGAATCAGCCCTTATGGCACCATTTACTTCAAGTTTATTAACCGGTGTAGTTGTACCAATACCAACGTTCTGCGCAGCTACGATAAGGGAAAATGCTGCACAAATAAAGAAAAGTAAAAATTTGATTTTCATAAAAAAAATTGAAAGTGTTGAATAATTTTTTAAAACTCTAACTAAAGATATTGTTAATTATTATAAAGTTCAAATTGATTTATTAAACGGTGGAGCTGAATGAGTAAACGGTTTTTAGTAATGTAATTTGATTAAAAAATCCGGTGTTTAATTACCTGAATTGCATTGCGGCAAGTGGGGCTTCACCCGCCTTTCTCAACATTTTATGTAACTTCAACATTAAATCAACGTGTAGCTTAACGCACCGTGCTTTACCGGCATCGGATGCCCATCTGCGGCAGTGCACACACGTTAGCTGCAAACTAAATACAGCACTCGATTCCAGAAGCTTGACTTGTTCTTTAATTATAAAACCCAATTTCGATTATATATAGTCTACCTTTAAATAAAACAAAATGTCACAAAAAAACAAAAAGCAATTTGGTGTATGGATGGATTCGCACCATGCTACAATCGCAGGAAGACAAAATATTGATAACGGAGATTTCATTATTTTAGACCATGTAAAGAATAATGGCCCAGATGGCAATTCAAATGAAAATGCATCTAACCATCAAGAAGTTGTCTTAACACACAAATTTTTCAAAGAAATCGTCACTAAAATCCCAAATATGGATGAAGTACATGTAACGGGAACAGGACAGATTCAGGAGCAATTTATTAAATTTTTGGCGGACACTGCTCAATATAAAAATGCTGTATCTACGGAAAGTACTTCAAACAAAATGAGCGATGAACAACTACTGAACTTTATGACCAAATACTTTAATTAATTTGCGTCATTAACTTTAAGAAATCCAAGTTTGAGGTTTGGATTTCTTAATATTAAAAAGTCTGCAGCTAACATTGCATTTGCGCACATTGGGGCTTGACCCGTATTTCTTCATCATTTTATCGCTAATCATCTTCAGTCCGGGCATGAACAGCATTGTTCAACATTT
This sequence comes from Chitinophagales bacterium, assembly GCA_038207175.1. Taxonomy (GTDB): domain Bacteria; phylum Bacteroidota; class Bacteroidia; order Chitinophagales; family Chitinophagaceae; genus JBBRAD01. The sequence continues at coordinate 92,053 of JBBRAD010000017.1, read as the reverse complement.
TATATAACTTCAACATTAAATCATTGTGCAGCTTAACGCACCGTGCTTTACCGGCATCGGATGCCCCCCTGCGGCAGTGCACACACGGTTGCTGAAAGACTTAGTAAATTCCCGCTGAATGAAAAATATAATTGTCTCAATCGCTCAGATTACACCCGTGTTTCTTAACAAAGAAGCTACAATAACAAAAGCTATCAGGTCAATAAATGATTCTTCCGGGAAGGGAGCTAAACTTATTGTATTTCCGGAAGCCTTCATTCCCTGTTATCCGGAATGGGTTTGGGCTAATCCTCCCGGTAAAAAAGCATTGTCCAATTCATTGTATCAGGAACTCCTGGAGAATTCATTATCTGTTTCAGATACATCAGTAAAGAAACTATGCAATGCAGCTAAGAAGGCGAAAATATTTGTTGTGATGGGGATAAATGAAAGAAATTCAGAAGCAAGCAACACAAGCATTTATAATACGCTGCTTTATATAGATGACAAAGGAAATTTGCTGGGCAAGCATCGAAAGTTAGTACCTACTGCCGGTGAACGATTAGTTCACGCATCAGGAGATGGAAGTACACTTGAAAGTTTTGACACAACTATCGGCAAACTCGGAGGCCTTATTTGTTGGGAGAATTATATGCCTCTTGCACGTTATGCAATGTATGCACAGGGAGTGCAGATATATGTTGCTCCAACATGGGATTCAAGTGATGTATGGATTTCTTCGCTAAGACATATTGCCAAAGAAGGCGGTATGTTTGTAATCGGAGCTTGTATGCCGATGAAAGCAAGTGATATTCCAAATAAGTTCGAATTTAAAAAACAATATGAGCCAACAAGGGAATGGATCAATCCGGGAAATAGTGTAATTATAAATCCAAAAGGAGATATTATCGCAGGCCCTTTAAATAAAGCAGAAGGTATTATATACGCTGAACTTGACTTCGCATTAATATCTCATTGCAAGTGGACACTGGATGTTGCAGGGCATTATGCACGGCCAGACGTTTTCAAGTTTTCTATTAACAGAACTTACAATAAAATTATGGAAGAAGGTTTATAGCAATTGACTTGACTTTAACTATACATGGACTTATTTGGGGAAAGGGTTACGAATGGGAAACATTTATTCCTTCTGTTAACCCGATAAGTTATGCAATGAGGGGACTGCTCCGTCAGTTTCAAAGGACGGAACACCAGATTTATGAAGTAGTATCTATTTTATTAAAAGCCAATTATGGAATAGATTATTTTCCAGCAAATGTTCCAAATAAATATTTAAGCAGTTAAATAATGGCAAAGAAAAACAACCGCTAACAAATAAGGCTTCGTCGGGTGCAGAGCACTAACGATAAAGCATCGGTTGTACGGAACCGCTGGGTAGGGAGTGAAGCAGTTATTATTATAGGGATTGCGTTTTGTTAAGCTGACTCATACATCAACTAAGCGCAGAAGGCTTGTGAGCAAGTCAGTGTTTATAGCGGGTCTTATCATTTTGTTTGTGTTTTCCAAAGCTGTCCGGGCAGTATTGGTTAATGGTTTTACTGCTATTCTTCTTCCTTTTTATTATAGGGGCATAACATTGCCTGGCCGCATTATACAGCTTCATTTTTTAGTATGCCTGCAGCGGTTACACAAGCCAGTAAATCTGCAGCCGGTTCCTTCCTGTACACAGGTGGGCCACGCCGGTTAAACCTCAGAATAGTTTGCATGGTTTGTTTTTTGCAGCAAGGGCATTGAAGCGGGTTATACATTTCTTTTTCCGGCTTTGCATAGTGTTGGGCTGGCGGCAACTGTTCTTTGATAACTATCGCACAGGCATTTTTGGCTGTGCTGGTGAGTATACTAAAGTGCCGTATTCTTACAAAACTTTTGGGAAGTATATGCATAGCAAAACGCCGGATAAATTCTGCGGCATCCGGCGTCATCTCTTTTTTACGGCTGCATGTTTATATTCCTTGTAACTAAAGTTATTTAACAACGTTGGGGCTTGCTTCAAGGTTGCCGGGCGAAATAACAATCTCCTGCTTCAAACTCATATTCAGTTTCAGCAGTTCATCACGTATGGGTGTAAACTCCGTCCAGGGAATAAAATGGCGCTGGCCTTTAAACCACACAATGCGCACTTCCTTTGCGTTCACCAGGTGTTTCTGCGCATAAATGGAATTGCCCGGCGGCACAAAATCATCCACATCGCCGTGCATTAAAAGCACACGGCATTTTACATTTGGAAAATCTTTTGCAAGCTCATCCACATCCTGTTTAAAAAGCAGCAATTCCGCATTGCTTGGCCGCATGGCGCCGGGAATTAAATAACGCAGCGGCGTATGGTCAAGTGTGCTGCGCCAGCTCTCCGGTTTTTCTTCCGCAGGGTCAACCGAACCCGCAAGCATCACCACATTTGTAATGGGCAGCGAAGGGTTTTCAGCGGCAAGTTTTATTACCATCGGCCCGCCAAGGCTGTGGCCGATTAAACAAATTGATTTGCCGTTTTGTATATGCTGCAGCGTGGCGGCCAGCAAAACTTCCTGCGCCTGTAAATTAAGTACATCGCCAAAATCGCTGTATCCAAAACCGGGGCGGTCAATGCTTATCAAGCGGTAATGCATACGCAGCGCACTGTCCAGCAAATAATCTTCAAATGCATCCCAGCTTCCCGGCGAGCCATGAATAAAAACAAGTGTGGGCAAACTGTCGCTGCCCACCTGCACGTAATGAATGATGCGGTTGTTTATTTTAAAATAATATGGTTTTAATAAAACGGAATGTTTGCTGAAATCCGCAACGGCTTCGCTGTCGCTGGTGCGCATCATCATGCAGCTTTGAGCCAAAATAAGCCACAGCAAAAGAAATACGGAAAAGCCAATAAAAAAACGTCTGAAAAATTTTCTCACGGTAAAAGATTGATAGTATAAATATCGGTATTAAATTTTTTGTTGCCCGGCATTATATCCCTGTGGCATCGCCTCTTGTGTCACTCACTTGTACGTTCATCTTTCACTTCGGCATCCGCACTGCGCCTGAATGAAAAATGGCGTTGCGAAAAATAACTGAATGAAACTACGATAACCGTAATTACCATCAGCGATGGCGTGGGGTACCAGCCAAAATGTTCAACAAATAATTTCAGCAATACGTAATTCAGGAAAATACAAATAAGCACCACTACAAAATAACGGAAAAGTTTGATCCGCCTACGTAATTCCGATTCAGGAAAAACCACGTACATGCTTAAATAAAAACCTATCGGGAAAGTGATAAAAAAAGAAATGATGTATGCCGCAATATGCGCACTGATAGCGGTAAAGGGCAGGTACACAATCTGCTCATGCAGTATATAATGAAAGGTGATAAAGTAGAGTAAAATATTAAGTGCCATATTACTGCCGCCGCAGGCTGCGTAGCGGAAAGTTTGCAGGGGCATGAACTTTTTAAACGGCGGATAAAAATAATCCACTGTTTGCAGAATGGTATGTTTTAAAAAATGATGCAGCCTGCGCATAAAATGTCAGCGAAGGTAAAGGATATTGCATATCATTTATTTCACACCGCAGATTTAAAAAACATTTCACATCACTCCTTTCCGGTGCTTTCCCTTTACTGCCAACTGGCAACTGTTACGTATTTTTGCGTTCCAAAGAAAAAATAATGAGCGTTGTTGCACAGATAAAAGATGCCGCTGCCAAAGCGGTAAAGGAATTATACCGCCTTGAAATAAAGGCGGGTGATATTACGGTAAATGCCACCAAGCCTGAGTTTGAGGGCGATTATACAGTAGTGCTTTTTGCATGGGTAAAAGAGTTAAAAAAATCCCCTGATGTATTGGGGAATGAAATTGGCGCATGGCTTCTTGAAAAAAACGGCAGCTTATTCAGCGCATTTAATGTTATTAAAGGGTTTTTAAATTTAGCAGTGGCGGATACATACTGGCAGCAGTTCCTGCATCAAAACAGCAGCAATAATTCTTTTGGAGTAAAAGAAAAAACAGGTCGCCGCATAATGGTGGAATATTCTTCACCCAATACCAACAAGCCTTTGCATCTCGGTCATTTAAGAAATAATTTTTTGGGATGGGGCACTGCCGAAATTTTAAAAGCAAACGGGAATGACATCATAAAAACCTGTATTGTAAACGACCGCGGCATACATATCTGCAAAAGCATGATTGCATGGCAAATGTTTGCCAACGGCGCCACACCGCAAAGTACAAATACAAAAGGCGATCATTTTGTGGGTGAGTATTACGTAAAATTTAACGATGAATATAAAAGACAGGTGGAAGAAATTGTTGTTTCAGGAATAACCAGGGAACTGGCTGAAAAAGAAGCACCCATTATGAAAGCAACACAGCAGATGCTTTTAGACTGGGAAGCCGGAAGGCCTGCCGTGATTGAGTTGTGGGGCACCATGAACAGTTGGGTATATAAAGGTTTTGATGAAACATACAAAAGAATTGGAACAGATTTCGACAGGATATATTATGAAAGCCAAACCTATTTGCTTGGAAAAGATTTGGTGGATGACGGTTTGCAGAAAGACATTTTTTTTCAGAAAGAAGATGGCAGTGTGTGGATAGACCTTACTGCTGATGGCCTTGATGAGAAATTGGTAAGAAGAAAAGACGGCACTTCAGTTTATATAACGCAGGACTTTGGCCTGGCAAAAAATAAATATGAAGAATACCATTGCGATGAAAGTATTTATGTAATAGGAAATGAGCAGGATTACCACATGAAAGCGCTGAAACTTACCTGCCGGAAATTAGGTATCCCCGCAGCTGATAATATGTTTCATTTAAGTTACGGCATGGTGGAACTTCCTTCCGGGAAAATGAAAAGCCGCGAAGGTACTGTGGTAGATGCAGATGATATGGTGGAGGAAATGGTAAACATCGCGAAGCAGAAAACAGAGGAGCTTGGCAAGGTAAAAGATTTTGAAGAACATGAATTGCATGAGCTGTATGAAACCATTGGTTTGGGTGCTTTAAAATTTTTCCTGTTAAGGGTTGACCCAAAAAGAAGAATGATTTTCAACCCGGAGGAGAGTATAGACTTTCATGGTTTCACCGGGCCATTTGTGCAATATACTTATGCAAGAATAAAAAGTATTTTAAGAAAAGAGCCATTGGTCAATGATCAATGGTCAATGGTTAATAGTGAGTTATTACCGCTTGAAAGGGCCGTTATCATTCATCTTGAGCAGTTTCCATCAGTAATTGAAGAAGCGGCAACGGAGCATGACCCTTCAAAGATTGCGATCTTTGTTTTCAATCTTGCAAAAATTTTCAATTCTTTTTATGCGGAACATTCTGTTGCAAATGCGGAGAATAAGGAAAAGAAAAACCTGCGTTTGCAAATGGCAACACTTACCGCGCAAACAATTAATACAGCCATGGGTTTACTGGGAATAAAAGTACCGGAGCGGATGTAGGTTTCGTGAATGATGAAGCAAAAAATATCTCACCTTTCACATTTGACGTTTCACGGAAGTGATAAATCATTCAGTTATTTCAATCCTGTTTTTTTCCGGATCGAGTACCACGCTTTCATAATAGCCGTCACCGGTTATGCGTGGTTCGCCAATGACTGTATAACCATCATTTCTTAACTGCTCCGTTAAAGCATTTACTTTTTCTTTTGTGCCAACCGAAACGGAAAAGTGGATAAAGCCTTTGTACTCAGTTAATACATCATTTACATTTTCAGGTATGTTTGGTTTGTTCATTAATTCAAGCCGCGGGCCTTTTTCAAAACTTAGAAAATAAGAAGAGAAATTTTTTACAGGGTTATGATAACCATTGTTGGGAACAGCATTGAAATATTTTACATAAAAATTTTTCATGCTTTCTAAATTGGTACACCAGATGGCGAGATGTTCAATAAACATAACAGTATTTTATTTACAGGCTTTTAACCTGCATTTTTAGCTTTTGTTTTTTGCTGCCCAAAAGTTAATATGTACAAGAGTGCGACGCAAGAAAAGATGCTATGGAAAACAAAAGCCGGGATAATAAATATAAGCAAATTTGTAAGCGGTTAGCATAAAAAAAGCCTTCATAAAAATGAAAGCTTTGTGTATTTTTTAAAATAAATATTACATTTTTTTTGCATCTTCTAAAAATTTGGCAAGTCCAATGTCAGTTAAAGGATGTTTTAAAAGACCGAGGATAGAATCCAGCGGGCAGGTACATACATTGGCGCCGAGCTCCGCGCACTTGATAATATGATTGGGATTGCGGATGGATGCAGCGAGTATTTCTGTTTTAAAACCCTGCAAAGTAAAAATATGTGCAATCTGCGCAATTAATTCAGTGCCTTCCCATCCGCTGTCATCAATACGGCCAATAAATGGTGAAACATAAGCTGCGCCTGCTTTCGCAGCGAGTATGGCCTGACCGGCGGAAAAAATGAGCGTGCAGTTTGTTCTTATACCGTTATCGGTAAACCATTTTATCGCCTTTACCCCCTCTTTTATCATGGGCACTTTTACCACTATGTTTGGATGAATGGCTGCAAGCTTTTTCCCTTCTTCCACAATGCCATTAAAATCGGTTGATAATACTTCGGCGCTTATATCTCCATCAACCATTTCGCAAATGGTTTTGTAATGTTGAGCAATGGCTTCCGGGCCTTTAATTCCTTCTTTGGCCATTAAAGAAGGGTTGGTGGTAACACCATCAAGAATCCCAAGATCATTCGCTTCTTTAATCTGTGCAAGGTTGGCCGTATCAATAAAGAATTTCATGTTATTGCAAATTTAAAAGAAAGAGAAATAAAAAATGGCAGGCTTATTACATCGCACCGCTACAACCGCCTACTCTTGCTGCATTCCTGCCCTGGGAGGGTTCAGCAGGAGCTGGTCGTGTAAGACCTGCCATTGCAAAGATAATGGTTGAAAGAAATTTTTTTATTTTTTTATTACTGCAAACTATCTCTTGTTATTGAGGTAATTAATTACACTTGCGCCCACCAGGCGGTCGCTCCTGTCGCTGAAAGAGCGGTAGTAAACAAGGATAGTATAAGTATTGGCTGTTTGCCAGTAATTTCCATCAGTAAGCGTTACGGTTGCTTTTGCATTTTTTACTTTCGTATCTTTTGTTGCGTAAGTGTAACTGTAGTATCCTTCTTTCAGCAACAGTGTTTTTTCATACACCCCCCTTACAGCGTTATATATCATTTTAGCGGAGTCGTTTATCTGGTAACCCGCCATTTCGCCAATAATATAAACATCATTATCAAAATAAGGCTGGCGGCTCTTCGGCACATAAGTAAAATGAACATTGGCATAATCACCCTGCCACCAGGGGTTACTTACATCCGTGGAATTTATTTCGTAAAATCCGCCGAGGCTTTGCTGATAAATATACCGCATCTGCGTTCTTTCACCATCGGGCATCAGGTATATATCAAGCGGCTTATTTGTTTTAATGATGCTGTCCACCCTTTCACTCTGAAAACGGAAGCTTCTTAAATCTGCCCAGCGAAATTCCCGGCCCGCAGGAAAAACACAATCCTGCTCGCCGTTATATTCATAAGCATTGCCGCGCATGAATAATGGCTGGATGCCTGTAACTGCATTGTCCCACCGGTAATTTTGCAGCACCACCACTTTTAACTGCTGTGCGGTATTGAGAATATTTAATTTGGATTTATCAATGGTAAACTGCACTTTCTGGTGCGTTTGAAACAATTCTGAATTAAATGGTTGCTGAATGGCGGCGCCAATGGACACAATATTATCTAATATCAGCAGCCGCTTTGTAAAAGCAAGTTTAGAGGTATCACCGTTCAGGTAAACTTTCAGCAAATAGTTACCGCTTTTTGAAGGCATAGTGCTTTTCTCCGGAAGCAGTGCCTGGTAATGCGTGTACCTAACCTTTGCAATGGATGAAGTGCGGTACTGGTTCAGCCTGCCCTGCAAAAAACCGCTGATGTATTCAATGGAGCTTAGGTCAACCGGCTGCCAGTCTGCATTGCACAACTGGTAAGTATAGTTGTAATTTTTTATATTCCCGTCAAGATCATCAAAGTCAAGCTCCAGGCTCATTTCAGAACCAAGACCGATAAGGGCGTAACCCGCCTGGTTGCCCTGTGTAAAAAGTTTTACACTGCGGATATTTGGCATATAAATTTTATCCGGCTCACGCTGGGCATCCGCAAACGAAACACAAGCAAAAAATAAACTTAAAAGAAAAAGTTTCGTCATAAATAGTTTTTAAGCGCGCCTGTTTTTCTTATCACAATAATAAACTTTATTATTTGTTTGCTGAAAATATAAAACCGAATAAAACCCTTTATAATTATGGTATTTAAAAATGTTGAAAATAAACAACAAAAAAATTATCTTTCCTTATCCTAATTTTATTTTCTATAACAATGATCATCATGAAAAAATTTGCGGTTTGTTTTGCAGCCTCCCTGGCTGTATTTTTCAGTTCATGCAAAAAAGCTGCAATGCCTGTAACCAATATTCAGGATATAAGTTTTGGCTATGCGGCTGAACTGGATAATTATATCAACAGTATAATGAGCAGCTATCATATTGCCGGGATATCCGCATGTATTGTTCAAAATGGAAAAATACGGTGGGCTGAAGGTTTTGGGTACGCAAAAATAAACCCTGTGCTAAAACCTTCACCAGATATATTGTTCATGATGGCCTCGGTTTCAAAAACCGTAACAGCAACCGCTCTTATGACATTGTATGATAAAGGTCTTTTTCACCTCGATGATAATATAAACCAGTATCTTCCTTTTAAAGTAACAGACCCGAATTTTCCTCATGATACAATCACTTTCAGGATGCTGCTTACACATACATCCGGCATTAAGGATAATGGCTCAGTATTAAACAATGTATATGTTTACAACCATGACTCTCCAATTTCGCTTCACAATTTTTTGTACAGTTATTTAATACCCGGCGGCAGTAATTATAATGTGAAAAAAAATTTTGGCACTTACAAGCCGGGCATCCACTATGAATATTCAAATGTCGGTGCTGTGCTTATTGGTTATTTAACTGAAGTGATTTCGGGCAAACCATTTGATAAATACTGCAATGAAAAAATATTTCAGCCCCTTGCCATGCAATCTACTTCGTGGAAACTTGCGGGCCTTGATACTAATCAAATTGCCATGCCATATTCATGGCGGAATAATGAGTTTAAACCGGATGGTTATTACTGTTATCCTGATTACCCGGATGGCCAACTGCGCACCACTACGGCAGACCTCGCAAAATTTGAAATGATGCTTATGAATAAAGGGAGTTTCAACGGCACAGAAATTTTAAAACCATCCACGGTAAACGAAATGACAAGGGTACAGTTTCCCGCAGTTGAAAAAACACAGGGACTGATACTGTATTATAAAAAAGAAGATGGCAGGCTTTTAATAGGCCATAATGGCGGCGATTCAGGCGTTAGTACAGAAATGTTTTGGGATCCGGCAGCCAATACGGGTATTATTATACAGCAAAACAGCAATGCGTATAATGCAAATATCCTGATAGAAAAAAAGATGTTTGAACTTGCTGAACAATAATTTTTTTGAATTTATACCAACCAAAACATGAAATTCCTTTTTTACTTACTGCCTGTTTTTGCAGGTGTGGCGATGGCTGTTCAAAGCGGTGTAAACGCACAGTTGAGAAGCGCCCTTAATCATCCTTTACTTGCAGCATTCCTTTCTTTTCTTGGCGGAACAGTTGCGCTGGCTGCGCTGCTTTTATTTTCAAAACAGGGTATGCCTTCACTGTCAGTTTATTCCACTATCAGCTGGTATAAATTTACCGGGGGGTTGCTGGGCGTATTTGTAGTTACCGTGGTTATACTTTCAGTGCAGCAAATCGGCGCATCAAATATGTTTGTACTGATAGTAGCGGGGCAACTGCTTACAGCGGTTTTAATGGACCAGTTTGGGGTACTGGGTTTAAAACCTGATCCGATAACGGCGCAAAAAATAATTGGGATATTATTGCTTATTGCCGGTTCATACTTAGTAAACAGGAAATAATTTTTTAAGCATAAAAAAGCCAAAGAGTATTCTTTGGCTTGTGCCCGGGACTGGATTCGAACCAGCACATCCTTGCGAACGCTGCGACCTGAACACAGTGCGTCTACCAATTTCGCCACCCGGGCTTTTGTTCATTCAGGGCTGCAAATATAAATGCTAAAGTAATTATGCCCAATGAAAAATTTTATACAGCCAGCAGGCTGCATCCGCGGATATCACTGTTATCAACCCTTCCTATAACTTCAAAACTGCCGTCTTCATATACAATCCCCGCATCATCGGTAGCAATGAATGAGCAACTGTATATGTTTGCAAGGTCAATAATATTTAAGATCCCTTTGCCATAATTTTTTACAGATAAGGGGTCTTCCTCATCCCGGAGGAGCACTTTCATCCAGGGCGGGCAAATAAATTTTCCATCGCCTTTTGAATAGGCCTGGCTCAGTATTTCCGTCATACCATATTCTGAATGAATCGTATTGACGTGAAAATTTTTTTGCAGTATGCTGTGCAGTTCAGGCCGCGTTAATTCCTTTCTCCTTCCTTTCATGCCGCCGGTTTCCATTACAACAGTATGTTTTAATGCGATGGGATGAGTTTCTGCAAAGTCAAGCAGGGCAAAGGTTACGCCAATCAATAATGTTTTTTGCTTCAGGGATTCCAGCTGCTTCAGTACAGTACGCAGTTTATCAAATTCATCCAAATAAAAACCACTTGCCGGGTTACCGGATCTTTTTATCAGTTCATCCACCATCAGTACAAGGGAAGAATCCTGTCTTTCAAGATAAGATGGCAGCAGGCCGATCACACACCATTCTTTTATATTACCATAAAAGGTTTCAAATGTTTTTAAGAAGCTTTTTTTATAGATAGAAACATCTTTTACAAAATGTTTGCTGTTGCTGGTTTTGGTGGTGCCGCTGCTTTCAAACACCGCCTCTGCATTAAATTCACCGCAAACAATCTTATGCGATTTAAAAAAAGAAACAGGTAAAAAGGGAATACCGGCTAAGGAATTTATCTTACCCGCATCTATATTTAAAATATTGCACCATTCTTTATAGACTTTGTTATAATGAGACTGGTAAAGAAATATTTCAAGCGCTTTACCGTTAAATGAAAGCGGATCAGCAAAAATATTGTTAACAAACACATCCTCTCCGTTAAAATGATGATTTGTTTTATCTAAATTTGACATGAAAGTAAAAAAAATGAAATCAAAATTATTAATAGTTACCCTGGTATTCATAGTAATTGCTGCCTGCAATAAAAATCAATTTACAACAAAGCCGCAATTAACTTATAAAGGCGAAAGCACGCAGGTTGTGGGTCCCGGTGGCTCGATTATTTTCACACTGCATTATACGGATAAAGAGGGCGATATACAAAACTACCTGTATTTAGAAAAAAAGACCTCCGACTGCCCGGCTGACAGCATAGTTACAAAATATGCCATTCCATCTAATGTGCCCCCTCAAAAAAACGGGGAGGGCGATATAATTGTAAGCCTTTCATATTTACCCGGCGACCCCTATCCCGGCATAGGGCAACCCACATGCGGCAGAAGTGATACCTGCATATTCAGGTTTGCATTAGCTGACAAAGCAAACAACACAAGTGATACCATTTCATCCCCGCAAATAATTATTACCAAATAGCAGGGCTTTTTAATTATGGGCTATTGTTTTTTGTAAACGGTGGATTTTATAAAACGCGAATATTTATACGCTTCAAATATTTTTGAATAACCTCCGGCAAAATAAATGTCCATATTTATAAGCTTCCCCGCTTCTATGCAGCATGTGGCGCGAAAGAAGAAATACATTGTTTTTAAAAGGAGTTTTTGCCATAAAGGGTTTTTGTTTTTAGCATAAACAAAATCGGCAAATAACCATATACCATCATTTTTAAGTAAAGCATTTAACTTACTGAAAATAGCCTGTATTTTATCTTCTGAAAAATTATCAAAAAAAAATGGCGTCAATATAATGCCGTACCGGTTTTCAGTAATATAATTTTCAACGGGCTGATGAATAAAATTGACCTGGTTTTTTTTGCAGCCTCTTTTTTGTGCGAGTGCAATCATTGCAGATGAGGCTTCTACATAATCAATGGCAAGCCCCTGCGGATGGAGCTTTGCAAGCTCTTCCAGTATCCAGCCGGTTCCCCCGCCTGCAATCAGTACAGAACTGTTTGCAGGAACATATTCCAGCAAACACACCTGTGCATCAACTATGGCATTGCCGAAAATCAACCGGCTCATAAAATCGTAAACCCCTGCAATTTTATTGTAATTGTTGGACATAAAAATTATTTTACAAATTGCATTGCTGCTATTCCGCAAATGGCTTTAAGGAATATAAGGCCGTCAATCACTACAAGGTAATAAGATATTTTATGCGGCTTTTGCATTGACCATGCTACCCTTAATAAAAGAATAAAGGGCAGCAGGTTTAAAAGTACAGGCACCGCACCAAAGTGCCTGACTGATGCAGCAATGAGAAAAGACAGCAACCCAACAAGCAGTAAAGGGATCAATATATAAAATATGGTATTGCGCAAACCAAATTTTACCACGAAGGTTTTTAGCTGTTTGTTAGAATCATCCGCATAATCCTTAATATCAAACATAATGGCATTAACGGTGCAGAACATCCAGTTTTTTACAAAGAGCCATACCAATAAAACCGGGTCGGCATAATGGTTCCCTTTTTCAATTTGCAAAACAATATAGGGCAAAAGGTTGGCACAGCATGCCCACACAAACCCTATGATAAAAGCTTTCAGCCAGCCGGTATTTCTCAGGTTTATTTTGTAAAAAGATTTTGGAAGTAACCCATAATACAGCAGCCCTGATAACGGGATAATGATTAATATAACCCAATACCGAAGGGGCAAATGCTCAACGGAAATATAGTTCCTGCTGAAAAAAATTATTGCCGCTGCTACACATACAGCAAACAAAACCCATTGGCTCCATACTATAAAAATATGGTTACGCCTGTACCATTCAGTTCTGGGGTTAATGGAATCAGTATTCAAAGGCCCTGTGTAAGCATAAGTATAATAGAGTACCGTACCACAAAAAAGTAAAAGATAATAAGTAAAAGAGTTAAATGGCAAGCAGAGCTGCACAGATGATTCTATTGACAATGCTATGGCAAGTATGCCGATGAAGTAATTGCCAAAAAAAATAAACTCTATGATTTTTTTTATCATTATTAAGATGCAAAGTGTTACAATATTAAGCAATAACACCGTTGCAACTATGGATGAAAGTGTATCTTTTAGCGGCTTCTTATCATATTCATCCTTATTTTTACTGTTGATAAAATAACTTTATGGCAAAAGAAAAAAAAGCAAAGCACAAACCTGTTATCACAGAAGCATCATTCAGTTTTTTAAAAAATTATATCAACAACGCATCACCCGTGGGTTTTGAAACCGCAGGTCAAAAGCTCTGGCTCGATTACCTGAAACCTTTTGCGGATGCACATTTCACGGACCCTTACGGAACGGCAGTAGGGGTAATAAATCCTGCAGAAAATTTTAAAGTAGTAATTGAAGCCCATGCGGATGAAATAAGCTGGTTTGTAAATTATATAAATGAGCAGGGTTTTATTTATTTAAAACGCAATGGCGGTGTTGACCATCAGATCGCTCCTTCCATGCGTGTGCTGATACATGGAAAAAAGGGTGCGGTAAAAGCCGTGTTTGGCTGGCCGGCCATTCATACCCGGTTAAACAATAATGACCAGAAAGAACCGCAGGCAAAAGTTGAAAACTTATGTCTGGACTGCGGTGCAAGAAATAAAAAAGAAGTAGAGGCGCTGGGCATTCATGTAGGCGCTGTAGTAACTTACTCAGAAGGCTTTGACGAACTGGCGCATGATTATTATATTGGCCGCGCATTTGATAACCGTATTGGCGGCTTTATGATTGCTGAAACAGCAAGGCTTTTAAAAGAAAACAAAAAGAAATTACCCTACGCATTATATATTGTAAATGCTGTGCAGGAAGAAATTGGTTTGCGCGGCGCCGAAATGATTGCGCGGCGCATAAAGCCTGATGTGGCAATTATTACAGACGTTACGCATGATACGCAAACACCGATGATAAGCAAAATCATACAGGGCGATATTGCATGCGGCAAAGGCCCTTCACTTACTTATGGCCCCGCGGTGCATAATAAATTATTAAGCTTTGTGCAGGATGTGGCGAAAAAGAAAAAAATCCCTGTGCAGTTAAACTCTGTAAGCCGCAGTACCGGCACGGATACAGACAGCTTTGCTTATGCAAATGACGGGTGCCCTTCGGTTTTGATTTCTATTCCGCTGCGTTACATGCACACCACGGTAGAAATGCTGCACAAAGATGATATTGAACAAACCATACTGCTGATGTATGAAACTCTGCTTGCATTAACACCGAAAACAAACCTGAGTTATTTATAAATGCGGGTACAATGCTCTTTCTGCGATTCGTGAAAAAGGAGAAGTGAAAAGTGAGCAGAAAATTACTTTGATTCAATTTTAAAAAATCAATTTGCGTATCCCTGCATGAAAGATATTTATAATAATGATACCTATTTAACAAACAACCCTTTATGGCATGAAGAAGATGCGCCTTTTAAAGCAGGCAAGATTGCGGGATTATTAAACCAAAATAAAATTGACTTTAAAACTGTATGTGAAACTGGATGTGGCAGCGGGGAAATATTGGTACAGCTTTCAAAAAAAATGCCCGGAGACGTTGAGTTTGCAGGGTTTGATATTTCAAATGCAGCCATAAATATTGCAAAGAAAAAAGAAACAGGGAAAATAAAATTTTATTGTAAAGATATAATAGCTGAAAATGAAAATTATTTTTTTGATTTACTGCTGGTGATTGATGTGATTGAACATATTGAAGATTATTTCAGTTTCCTGAAAAGTCTTGCCCCCAAAGGAAAATACACTGTTTTTCATATACCGCTTGACATAAGTGTATGGTCGCTTTTCAGGGAAAAAATGCTGGTAGAATCAAAAGAGCGGGTGGGGCATATCCATAATTTTACAGAAGGTTTTATCCTCAGCATCCTTACTGATTATGGTTTTAAAATAATTGATAAGGTGTATACCGCGCCAACTTTTGAAACAGTTTCATTTAAACAGAAAGTTGTAAACGGAATCAGAAAAACCCTGTTCAAAATAAATAAAAGGTTTTGTACAAAACTGATAGGTGGATATTCTATCATGGTTTTGTGTGAAAATAATAAGCCCGGGTAAATACTTTGTATTTTAAACAATTATATCATCACCACAAAGGCTGGTTTACAATTATTATATTGTTCGCAATTTTGCAGATTGTAAATAATATCCGCCAGGATATTGCCTTCTCCCCCATTTATCAGTATGGCATGTATTCAGCATATATTTCCCCAAAAGATACATTAGATGTTTTTGAAGTTGCAGTTAACGGAAAGCCTTTACAGGCAAATGGTTTTAGCCCGCAGCAATGGGATAAAATCACTCTTCCGCTAAGGTATTATGCAAACAGCGCCTGCAACAATAACGGTCTTTATACAAATGATATTCAAAGGTTGCTGCAAAGAATATCCGTTACTGCCAATACATCAGATTTTATTTTTTCTTTTGATAAAAATGCATTTATAAAATGGTACCGGCCCTATCTCTCATCCATTATTAAAGAAAAAATTGATTCGCTTCAAATCAATTATTCATTATACAAATTCGATTCATCATTTCATAAAATTCAAAGCAGCCCTTTTACACAAATATGCCGGTAAAAAACACATACCGTTCTGCAATCATCAAATGGTACTGCATCATTTTTTATATACTGATGTTTTACAAATGGATGAACGGAATGTTCCTCTACCAGTTACAACCTTTCTTTTTTTATACACGGCCCGATTTTATTACCTGGCTTTTTATGCAAACCGGTGTGCACAATTGGCCACTGAACAACTCCGCTGGTTGTATGCTTTTTGATGTTTTATTTTATTCAGCGCCTTTACTTTTTTTTATTCTGGATAAAAAACTTAACAGGTTTGCTTCTGTAGTGGCAATCATAATGCTTATCATTAATTGGATATATGTACAATGCTATACGCTTTACCCATCCAATTCCATTGAAGGGCATATTGCATGGCTGCTTTTCCCAATAGTTTTTATCCCGAAAAAAGAAAAAACATTCCAGTTATTATTTGAAGGGTTGCGTTATTTCTTTCTCTTCTTTTTTGCATCGGCAGGTATCTGGAAAATAGCGCAGGGCGGGCTTTTTCACACAGATGAAATGAGCGGTGTGCTGCTTTACCAGCATAAAGAACTGCTCACAAATTCACCGGGGTACTGGCAATCAAATTTTATTTTATACCTTATTCAGCATACATTTTTTTCTTATTTCCTTTATTTGTCATCTGCTTTACTTGAGCTGGGTTTTATAGCAGGTTTCTTTACAAAAAAATTCGACAGGTATCTTATTGCAGCATTTATAATCTTCCTTTTACTCGATCAATTAATCATGCGTATAACTTATTATGAAGTAATCCCGTTTATACTTACACTCTGGTTTACACAGGCAGCAAAAGCTGCTAAAAAATTTTCTTTCACACCTGTTGAAAACCTGTAAACAGCCGGATTTTATAAATTCTGTATTTTTGCCCGGCATGATTAAAACAACCACCAAAATCCGCATAGCCATTCTGGATATGAATGACGGTCATCCCAACCAGGGCATGCGCTGCATACGCGAAATACTCAATCAATGGAGCGATGCAAATAACTGCGATCTTGAGTATGATGAATTTGATGTGCGCCAAAAAAGCGAAATCCCCGGTCTTTCTTATGATGCATATATTTCAAGCGGCGGCCCGGGCTCACCTTTAGACAGCGACAATACTGAGTGGGAAAATAAATATTTTCACTGGATACACAGCGTGGACAAATGGAATAATGATATTGCCAATTATCCCAAAAAACATGTATTCTTTATCTGCCACAGCTTTCAGATGGCATGCAGGTATTACAAGATTGCAAAAGTTTGTAAACGCAACTCACAGGCTTTTGGTATTTTTCCCATGCACATGCTGCATGCTGCGGAAAAAGAATTTGTTTTTGAAGGATTGAAAGACCCTTTTTATAGTGTGGACAGCCGCGACTACCAGGCGCTGGAACCCAATCATAACAGACTTAAAGAAATGGGAGGCCGGATATTAGCAATAGAAAAGGAAAGACCCCATGTGCCTTTGGAAAGAGCTGTTATGGCTGTGCGTTTCAATGAATATTTTATCGGCACACAATTTCATCCCGAAGCTGATGCAACGGGAATGAGTATGTACCTGCAGCGCGAAGACAAAAAGAAAATTGTGATAGAAAACCACGGCGAAAACAAATGGAAAGATATGCTGGAGCAGTTAAATGATCCCGATAAAATTATGTTTACCTACAGCCATATACTCCCCAATTTTTTAAATGCTGCCGTTGGTGAACTGGTAGAGCAATAAAAATTCATACTTATAAATAAATTCCCTGCTATATGGCGGGGATTTTTTATTTTAGTTGAGTGTTAGCCCAACAAAAGTATCTTTTTTAAACTTCTGTTGCCTCTCATCCCGATAACTATCGGTATACTGTATAAATTCTATTCAGCACAAAGCAAATTAACTAATAAAAATCAACTGTATTATGGTTCCTTCAATGCGCAAATGGTTCAATGAAAATTTTACCGCTGAAAAATACAAAGCTTATATAGATGAGCTGCATGCGCTGCATCCCGGCGATTTAGAGTTTCGCGTGGCTGAAACACCCCTGTTTGTTGATAAAGCCTTTAAAGAAAAAATTTTATCAGCCTGCGAAAGCATTGTTGATGTTATTACACAATACAATTTTCATGCGCTTACCAAACACGCCATTCCCGCTGATATTACGGTACCCAATGAAAATGCGCTCTCACATTTTATTGCTTTCGATTTTGGCATTTGCGAAAATGAAAATGGCGAACTGGAACCGCAGCTTATAGAAATGCAGGGTTTTCCCACATTATTTGCTTACCAGGTTTTTCATGAAGAAGTTACACGCAAACATTTTGGCATACCCGAGAATTACGACACTTACTTAAACGGTTTTACAAAAGAAACTTACCTGCAGCTACTTAAAGAAATCATCGTGGGCAACCATGCGCCGGAAAATGTAATCCTGCTGGAAATATTGCCGCATAAACAAAAAACAAGAATTGATTTTTACTGTACCAATGATTACCTGCATATTCCTGTTGTATGCATTACAGAACTTTCTAAAGAAGGTAAAAAACTATTTTATACAAAAGACGGAAATAAAATTGAAGTAAAACGCATTTACAACCGGGTAATATTTGATGACCTTCAACAGCAATCACCCGAAATACAGCTCCAGGGAAAAATATTGTTTGAAGACCTGGATGTGGAATGGGTGCCGCACCCTAACTGGTTTTACCGCATCAGTAAATTTACGCTTCCCTATATACGGCACCCTTATGTGCCCAAGACAAAGTTTTTAAGTGATGTAAAAACGATACCGCCCGATCTCGAAAATTATGTTTTAAAACCGTTGTTCTCTTTTGCCGGACAGGGCGTGGTGATTGATGTAACAAAAGCCGACATTGAAAAAGCAGATGACCCCCATAACTGGATTTTACAACGTAAAGTAAAATATGCCGATATAGTACAAACGCCTGATATACCTGCAAAAGCGGAGATACGCATTTTTTATTTCTGGAAAGATGGCGAAGCAAGACCCGTGGCCACAAATAACTTAGCCCGGTTAAGCAAAGGCAAAATGATTGGTGTACGCTACAACCAAGACAAAGAATGGGTAGGTAGCAGTTTGGCGTATTTTGAAAAATAATTTTGCCTGCATTCCGAAGCTTTAACACAGGCATAGACCGGGCTATAAATTTTTCTTGAATTGCTGTTGCATCGCTTCAGTCATTTGATTCTATTAAAAAAAAAGATCAATTCTTGTTTTAAACATTTACAAAATATATATGCTACCTCTATAATACAATTTTCCTGCGGTACTTGAAATAGCTGAACCAATCATCATGAGTAAGAACAGTCCTGTGAAAACCCAGTAAAGAATTTTTATCTTTTTTATTTTATTTATTTTTTAATTATCAGCAGTTCTTGTGAAATTCAGCAGCCACTGATTTCCAAATTTATCAGTAAGGTCGCCAAACACGGCTCCCCAAAAAGTATCTTCCAAAGGATGGTCGGCTTTTCCCCCTGCCGAAAGTTTTTCGTAACAGCTTTTTATTTCTTCTTCGCTGCTGCAATTAAGACAAAGAGAAACCGAATTGCCTTTAATAAGCCCCTCTTCTTTTACGCAATCGGTAGCCATTATAACAACACTGCCATTTATTAAAGAAGAATGTAAAATACATTCCTTCATTTGTGGTGGCATTTTTTCAGCCATTGGAGATTCGCCAATTGTCTGGAGAACTAATTCTCCGCCTAAACATGCTGCGTAGAATGTCATTGCTTCACGGCAGTTGCCGTTGAAGGTTAAGTAAGAATTGATGTTTATCATTTTTTATTTTTTTAATTATGAATAATGTTGTTTCAATTAATGATACAAAGATGCAGCGGTATAACTAAATGAGTGAGTAGTGATAACGACAACTTTAGGGGTTGATTATGACAAACACACTCATTATCTTTGCTACATGAAAAATGTATCCATTCTGGTTCCCGAATCATCAGTGATGCAAGCCATCGCTGACCCGCAATACCTTTTCACAGCAGTGAATCAGTTTTTAACAGTATCCGGAAAAAAGCCATTGTTCAATGTGCAGTTGGTTGGTGTAAAGAAAGAAGTGAAATTGAATAATGGAATATTTTCAGTGCATACAGACAAGCAACTGAAAGATGTTACCAAAACAGATTTGATTTTTATTCCTGCACTCTTTGGTGATATGTCAAGTGCTGTTGCAAAAAATAAAAATCTTGTGCCCTGGATTCTTGAACAATATGGAAAGGGTGCCGAAGTGGCTTCACTTTGCGTTGGTGCTTTTTTGTTGGCATCAACCGGTTTGTTGAATGGAAAAAAATGTTCAACGCATTGGGGATTTCAAAATGAGTTTAGGGAAATGTTTCCCGAAGTGGAAGTAATAGAAGGCAGCATTGTTACCGAAGAAAAAAGGATTTATTCAAGTGGTGGTGCAAACTCTTACTGGAATTTACTTTTATATCTGGTTGAAAAATATACGGACCGTGAAACGGCAATTCTTGCATCAAAATATTTTGCGATTGATATTGACAGGGATAGCCAGTCGGCATTTGCTGTGTTCAAAGGCCAAAAAGAACATAAGGATATAGAAATAAAAAAAGCACAGGAATATATTGAAGCAAATTTTCATGATAAAATTACGATTAATGAATTGGCGGATAAATTTTCTTTGGGCAGAAGAAGCTTTGAAAGGAGATTTAAAAAAGCAACAAACAATACGGTGATAGAATATATTCAGCGGGTAAAAGTGGAAGCAGCAAAAAGAAGTTTTGAGACCAGCAGAAAAAATATTTCAGAAGTAATGTATGATGTTGGTTATACCGATACCAAAGCATTCCGCGATGTGTTCAAAAAAATTACCGGGTTAACTCCAATTGAATACCGGAACAAATACAATAAGCAACCAATGCTTTAGTCGTGTGTTTTAAAACTTTAGCATTCTGCCAGCCGAAATGATGTTAACAGCATCAATCTGCTATGTGCAAAGTCTCCGGTTTTTCTTTGCAGAATAAAGAATAAATTGTAAAAGTGTGCGACGCAACGATGATGAGTAAAGCGTTGCAGCAGGGTTCAAAAAAAAATTAAAATGAAGCAAAAGCCAGTACACACTGCATTACAGCCATACCTTGAAGGGAAGGTGCTGCTGATCAATAAACCTTTGCGCTGGACATCTTTTGACGCAGTAAAAAAAATACGCATTGTTACCGGTGTTTCAAAAGTAGGCCACGCGGGCACACTAGACCCATTAGCAACGGGGTTATTAATTATATGCACGGGAAAATTCACCAAAAAAATAAATGAGTATATGGGCATGGAAAAAGAATATACCGGCTCGTTTACTTTAGGCGCCACTACACCCACCTATGATTTGGAAAGCAAACCCGGGAATTTTAAAGACATTTTTCATTTGACAGAAGAAAAAATAAAAGCAGCTACCGGGAATTTTACCGGAAATATTTTACAGATACCTCCCGCACATTCAGCCATAAAAAAAGACGGAAAGCCACTGTATCTTTCTGCACGCAAAGGAGAAACTGTAGAGGTAGAGCCCCGGCCTGTAACAATAAAAGTATTTGAGGTTACAAATATTGAGCTCCCGGAAATTCATTTCAAAGTTGTTTGTACCACCGGCACCTATATCAGGAGCCTTGCGAATGATTTTGGTGAAGCGCTCGGCGTGGGCGCACATTTAAGCAGCCTTTGCCGTACACGCATTGGGGAGTTTTCTACAAAAGATGCAGTATCGCCGGAAGAATTTGAAAAAGAAATCAGGCGCTTAAAAAATGAAATTTAAAAAGGCATGCCAATGCCTAACTGGAATGCATAATTATTTCTCTTTATTATATTTCCCGATGCATCTGTAATGGCAAATTCTTTATTGCGCCAGGTAAAATTTTTAATGTTCCATCCATTGTTTTCAAGCATTGCAGGGTCTTTCAGTTTTATTCCAAAGTCAAGCCGTATTAAAAAATAGCTGAAGTCTAAACGCAGGCCGGTGCCTGCATCAACAGCAATATCTTTTCCTAAATTATTAAAAGAAAAGGCTGCCTGCGGATTTAGCGGGTCTTTATGTATATCCCAAATATTTCCTATGTCGGTAAATAATGCGCTGCCGATATTTACTCCGCCAATAGTGGCTAATAAAAAACGGTACTCTACATTTGCTTCCAGTTGCATATCACCATACCGGTCGCGGAATGTGGAAGAAGTGTCGCTCTGCAGTGAAGAGCCTAAGCCAATCTGCCGCAGGTTCCATGCCCGCATACTGTTGGGTCCGCCAGCCACAAATTGTTTAAAGAAAGGGAGCGTATTGCCAAACCTCGGGCTGTTACCATAATTGTAACCAATGCCTGCCATGGCGCGGAATGCCAAAGCATTTTTGCGCAGTTGCAGTAATCTCCTGTATTCGCCTTCCACTTTTATGTATTGATAAATATTATCCCGGAAACTTTTTATGCGGCCAAGAATTGCACCTGATTCTTCGGCTGCAGCACGTATATAATTCGTTGCATTTGGATTGTGTCTATCCTGGAAAGTTTTGGAATAACTGAATTGCAAACTTACCACAGAGCCTGTATTGAAAGATGTACGCAGGAATGGGTTTTCATTGAATGCTGAATCGAGCAGCGCCAGTGTATCTAAGGAATACAATTCAATATTCGGGATTTTAAACTCGAAAACATTATTTTTCTTTCTCCACTGATAAGCCCATCCGGCTACGAAGGAACGGAGACGGAAGAAATCTTTCCGGTCAGTATAAGCAGCATTCAAATCGAGTTGTGTTTTTATAGCATCCAGCTTGCCTTCCTTTTTAATTTTAAAAGGCGCTATAAATTTTGGAAAGCTGTAAGAGTGGCTGAGTGAGGATTGCAGTGTTTGCAGGAGTGTGGTGTTGGGATCAAAACTTAATTCCACCCCATTGCTTAAAACAGTGGATGACTGGATGGATCGCTTCCACACATTGCGGTTGATATAGCCAACATTAAAGGCAAGGCCAAAGAGGTTGTTGGATCCAAGAAAATTGCCGCTGTTGCGGCTTGCTTCCAGGCCGTAATTAACAGTTTGTTTTTTATACGGGTAAAGAAAAAAATGAAAGTCCACGGTGTCTTTTCTTATAGAGTCGCGTGTATCCACCTGCCGCCAGGCGCCCATCTGGTTCAGGTTATTAATGGTTTTAAAATAGTTGTTTTCATTGTACATATTTCCGGGATGGATAAAAGTATGCTCACGCAGGGGTTTGAATTTAAACAAACCCTGTATGTAAAACATAGTATGGTTTTTTTCTGAATCAGCTTTTAAAGCATTTGTGTGCAGCATTACAAAGTCGGGAAAATCCGTGGCCTTCATTTCGGGGTAATAATAAATATTGCCCACATGGTACTGTATAAGCTGGCTTGTATCTGTTGTAATAACTGAATCAGTTTTTTCACGTTGCTTTATTACTACAATACAGGTTGGGTTTTGTTTTCTCCTTTCGGCCGCTTCTGCAATTTTCTGTGCTAGTTCCGCAGGATCGGTTGTCAACTGCATTAAGGCAATATCTGTTGTATCCACTTCCGCAACCAGGTTGTCACGTGTAAGCAGGTAAAACCCCTTTTGCCTGTAAAGCGCTACCAGCCTGTCTAATTCAGATGCGATCAGTTGTTTTGTAAATACACTTTTCTTTGGTGCAATTAGAGTGGCTTTGCTGTTTGCCAGCGCGATCTTCTGCAATTTATTATTTTGAATATCAAATGCCAGTGAATCAATGATAGTGGTTTTACCGGGCGCAACATTCATGGTTACTGTAACCCTCTGCTGGTTCTCATGATATTCAATGGATGTATCTGCGGAAAGGGCCGATGAATAATAACCCTGCGATTTAAGGTAGCCTTTCATAAAGCCAATAGATCTTGAAATATTAGCGCTGTCAAATACAGGCGGGTTTTTCAAACGGTAAAAGAAGAAAAACCGCTGCTCCCTGCGGGCAAACAGGCTGTCGTCCCAATAATTTGGAAGGTTGGTTAATAAACTGTTTTTCTCATCTTTGGATAAATTTCCCTGCAGGTTAATTTTATTCTGAAAAACAAACGGTTTATATGCCTGGAAATCCCTTACAGGTGAACAGGAAAAAAATATGCAAACACAAAATATAAGCGCACACAGGCAATAAAAAGGTTTGCGGTAAAAATTCATAAGTATGATTAGTAAGAATGAGGTCAAATATATCCAAAGTTTATACCAGAAAAAAACAAGAAATGCAGAAGGGCTGTTTATTGTGCAGGGGCAAAAACTTGTTGATGAATTATTGCAGAACAATTTTACCGTAAAAAAAATTTATGCCGCACCGGAATGGATAAAGCCAGGCACGCACTTTCATGATATTATTGAAGTAACCCCGGATGAACTGAAGAAGATAAGCAGCCAGCAAACACCCAACAGTGTTTTGGCCGTTGCAGTACAAAAAAAACCGGAGGGTGACCCGGATGTATTGTCTTGTGTAAGCCTTGTGCTGGATGGCATACAGGACCCCGGCAATTTGGGTACGATTATAAGAACCGCAGACTGGTTTGGCATCAAACAAATTATTGCAAGCCATGATACGGTTGATCTGTATAATGAAAAAGTTATCCAGTCCACCATGGGAAGTTTTATACGGGTACATGTATGGTATAAAAATCTTGAAGAATGGCTGCCGCAAATAAATGTTCCGGTTTTTGGCGCAATGCTCAAAGGAAATGATGTTTCTGCATCCCTAAAAATAAAACAGGGTGTATTGGTTATTGGAAATGAATCACAGGGGATACGTGCACCTCTTATCCCCTTTATTCATCACATGCTTACTGTTCCGCGCAAAGGCGGCACAGAATCGCTGAATGCTGCTGTGGCTGCGGGCATTATGCTTTCCCATCTTGTTGAATAAATTTTTTATCTCATTTTATTTTTAGAAATAAACTTTTATAAATCAGCAATAAACCCCATGTATGCCATACGAAAGTGTTTATTTGGAAATATCGGATTAAGTACCCAAATTTGTACTTACTAAAGTACAATAAAAATTTATGGAAGTAGTAAACTATACCGAATTCAGGAAAAACCTTACAAGGAGCCTGAATAAAGTAAACGATGATGCTGAGATAGTGGTAGTCGCACGCAGCCGGGGAAAAAATGTAGTGGTAATGGCTTTGGAAGAATACAATGCCATCCAGGAAACATTGCATATAACCAAATCCGCCGCTAACTGTAAACGCCTGGACAGCGCAATTGCGGAAATGGAAAAAGGCAAGTTTAAAAAACATGCTTTAACTGAGAGATAACTATGGAATTAGCATGGCAAACCAATGCATGGGAAGATTACATTTACTGGCAAAAGCAGGACAGGAAAACACTTGAGCGTATTAATGAACTTATTAAAGATTGCCTGCTGTCCCCGTTCAAAGGAATTGGAAAACCTGAACCATTAAAAGGAAATTACTGTGGTTGCCGGAGCAGAAGAATTACAGATGAACACCGTTTAATCTATAAAGTAAAGGAGGGCAGGCTTCACATTCTGCAATGCCGGTACCATTATGATTAATATTTCCTTTAAGTTATTTTTAAATTTATTTCAATGTCCCTTTACCCCTGATGTCTTTCCCGCTTCACAACTATTTCAATATTTTTGCAACTCAAATAAAAAACTATGGGCAAAGTAAAAGTGGGGTTGGTGCAGATGAGCTGCACTTTAGATAAACAGGGTAATTTTAATAAAGCTGTTTCAAAAATAAAGGAGGTTGCTGCAAAAGGTGCGCAGATAGTGTGTTTGCAGGAATTGTTTTCTTCAATTTATTTCTGTAATGCGGAGGATTATGAAAATTTTAAACTGTCAGAACCTGTTCCGGGCCCATCCACCGGGATATTCAGCAGGCTCGCTGCTGAACTGAATGTTGTTATTATTGCTTCATTGTTTGAAAAAAGAGCTCATGGAATTTATCACAATACAACAGCGGTAATAGATGCAGACGGAGCCTATCTTGGAAAATACAGGAAGATGCATATCCCCGATGATCCATCTTACTATGAAAAATTTTATTTTACGCCCGGCGATTTGGGCTATAAAATTTTTAAAACAAAATATGCAACGCTTGGCGTATTGATATGCTGGGACCAATGGTACCCTGAAGCTGCGCGTATTACATCATTAATGGGAGCTGAAATTTTGTTTTATCCAACTGCTATCGGCTGGCATAAAACGCAGGACAGTGCCACCAATACAGAGCAGTATAATGCATGGCAAACCATACAGTGCAGCCACGCGGTTGCAAACGGTGTACATGTTGTAAGTGTTAACAGGGTTGGGTTTGAGCAGGATGGAGATATGAAATTCTGGGGCGGTTCATTTATTGCAAACCCATTTGGAACTGTTTTATATAAAGCTTCGCATGATGCCGAAGAAATTGCAGTATATGAAATTGACCTGGATAAAACAGATGCTTACAGGACACATTGGCCTTTTATGCGTGACAGGAGAATTGATTCGTATCAACCGATCACCAAACGGTTTATTGATGAGGAGTAGTCCGAAAAACACTTAAAAACTAAACTTCCATTTTATCAACTAATTTCATTACTTCTTCTGCGCAGCCGAAAGCAAGTGTAAACCCGCTTCCGCCATGCCCGTAATTGTGTATGATATTTGTGCCGGCCTCCTGCTCTACCCTTACTTCCGTACGGAAAGGGCGCAGCCCTGCCCAGCTACCGGTTACTTTTTGTTCCCTTAAATGCGGAAATACGTTATATGCATTATTCAATATTTTTTGAATGACAGCAGGTTCTGTTGTTTCTGTTTCTATTCTCTCTTCATAAGTACCGCCAACAATGATGGCATCTTCCCGGGGAACAATATATAAAGGTGTTTCATTGTCTAAATAAATGGGTAAATCATTTCGCGGTGAAAGCAGCACCACCTGCCCGCGCACAGGAATTAATTCATCATCATTACACAATTGCCTTGCACCAAGTGCGGCGCAGTTGATTACTATATCATTCGCGGAAGTCAATTCATCAAAATTTTTTATTTCCTTTTCAATAAATAAAATTCCATTTTGTTTTAATTGCGCTTCAAGGTATGGGAGAAAAATTTGTGTTTCAATCAATGGCACAGATATATCGTAAGCTTTGGCAATATTATGCTGCAATTCATCTTCACGCATTTGGCGAAACGAGCCCTGAGGCATAAAATCAATCCATACAGCGTCCTCTTCATCCACATTACTGCGCATCACTTTTACTAATTGTTTCATGCTGATGCCTGTTGCTCCGTCATTCGCCAATTGTTTGTAAAACTGATAACTAACATGGCACCACTCAATTCCTCTTTTATCATTGCGGATATGATAAGGGAACCAGAATGCAGCCGCCCTGTTTGAAGTGATGTTTGGTGAAAATGCTTTTGCATAAATAGTGATGCTGTAATTTTTATCCATCAGCATATAAGCACTTGACATGCCGCTGATACCTGCGCCGATAATTGCGATTTTTTTTTGCATAAAAATTTTTGACCGGCAATAAAATTATGGATTTTACTTATTCGTTAACCCCTTTATAAATATAACTGCGCAAACTTTGTACAGGTAACAATCTCGGGATTCGTTTCATTGCTGTGAGAAAGGGTGAAATGGTTTTTTTCCAGGAGTTTCAGGGATTTCAAACATATTTTACCGAAATTATTTTGCTGTTTATCAGGCAGCAATATTTTTAAACCGCTTCTTAAAAGATGTTAACTTAAATTGCAGCGATGAAAAAATTTGCTGTAATAGTTGCGGGTGGTTCCGGTAAAAGAATGGGTGGCGCCAGGCCAAAACAGTTTATGCTGCTGAAAGATAAACCCGTGGTTTGGTACACGCTTGATTCTTTTTTACGCGCATACAGTGATATACAGGTGATACTCGTGCTGCCGCAGGAATATATGGAGCGCGGAAAAAAAATTGCTGCCTCTTTTAATGAGAAAAAAATTTCAGTTACACCCGGCGGCGCCACCAGGTTTCATTCGGTACAGCAGGGATTAAAATTAGTAACTGAAGAATCTGTGGTGTTTGTACATGATGGGGTACGCTGCTTAATTTCCGTACCGCTTATACAACGCTGCTTTAATCAGGCTTTGCAAAAAGGGAGCGCTATCCCTGCGGTGGCTGCATCAGACAGCATACGCATACTTAATAACGGGAAACATTTTGTGGAAGACCGGCAGGATGTGCGCATAATACAAACACCGCAAACATTTTTAAGCAGCATTATACTGCCTGCATTTGAGCAGGAATATAATGAATCCTTTACAGATGAAGCCACGGTAGTGGAAGCTTTTGGGAAAGAAGTTTTTTTAACAGAAGGGGAATACGACAATATTAAAATAACAAGACCGGTGGATTTAATAATAGCGCAACGGATGATTGAAGAACGGTCATTACTTTATTAGATTGGCAGGAAAAGGGAGATGGTTAAAATGTATTTTAAAATATGGCTGATTAGCCGCACCAAACTTTTCATAAAAATTTTTTACTCCTGCAATATCCGATCCTTCAAAATCAAACACCAGCGGGCTTCCGGCAAACTCTTTAAAAATATTGGCGAATAAAAAATGGTTGGCGCCGGTTTTTCTTCCGGCTGCTGTAGTGCTGTTCATCATGTTGTACACTCTTGTTTCATCTTTCAGCAGTAAAGCCACGGCAAGCAATTCATTATTTTTACTGCATACTTTTTTTGCAAAGGCAGCATTATTTTTTTTAAGAAATACAACCAGCTTTTTAAAGTTGCTGTAGTCGTCTGCTGAAACATGTGGCACCCTGCCGCTGTATAAATCCTTAAAAATATCTATTGCAGCTTCAGCGTTTTCTGCAGCATAAACAAAACTTTCCCTTTCTGCTTTTTTTAAATTGTTATCAAGATCAGTTTTGTAATGTGCTGCAATGGCGCCGTATGGCTGTGAGAGATCAATAATATAATTGGTATGCGCTGAAGCTTTTGTTTGAGTAATATTATTTTTATAACGAAATGAATAATCGCCATACCTGCAAAAGCTGAATAATGCTTTTATCATTTCTGCTGAATAAACCATTTCATTTGCAGAAGAGTACCAGCCAAGCTGCTGTATAAAGGGAACATCGTAGCAATACCTTACGCCCATTTTTTTTCTCCAGGCAACGGGCATCACAGTTTCATAATCATTTGCCACAATACCATGCCAGTTGTCAGCAATATGGTCTAAATAAAATGAACAGGCATAAATAAGCGGATGGCTGCTGTTACGTATGCAGCGGTCCCATTTTACTTTATCAATGCCGTGGGATGGGATGATATCAATTTGATTTTTCATTTCCCTTTTCCACTAAGTATTATTTTCAAAGTGTAGACCATTATTTTAAAATCGAGGAGAAGCGTTGCATTTTCCACGTACATCAGATCATACTTCATGCGTTCTGCCATTTCATCTACGGTGGAAGCATAACCAAACCGCACCATTCCCCAGGAAGTGAGGCCCGGCTTTACTTTCAGCAGGTATTTAAAATAAGGGGCCTGAAGGCTTAACTGGTCAATATAAAATTTCCTTTCGGGCCGCGGGCCCACCAGGCTCATATCGCCTTTTAAAATATTCCATAACTGCGGCAGTTCATCCAGCCGCCATTTACGGATAAATTTTCCCCATGGTGTAATTCTTGTATCTGTTTCTGATGAAAGCATTGGACCATTCTTTTCCGCATCATCATACATTGAGCGGAACTTATAAATGGTAAAGGGTTTTCCCTTGTAGCCAATCCTTTCCTGCGCATAAATTACCGGGCCTTTTGAAGAAAGACCTGTACGCAAAGCGACAATAAGCAGCAAAGGGCTTAGGAGAACGGCGCTTATTAAAGCAAAAGAGGTATCAATGGCCTGTTTAATATTTTCCTGCCACAGAGGCATTACGTTTGTGGTAATATCAATTAATGCCGCACCCATTATATTACCGGTTTTTACTGATCCGGCGAATATGTCGAAATTATCTGGCACTACTTTTACCATTACATTTTTTTCGCTCAGTGTGTTTATCAGGTGCTGCACGTTGTTCAGCTCAGTTTTATCAAGTGCAACAATTACCTGCTGTATATATTGCTGATCCAGGATTTTTTCGGCATCTTCAAGGTTGCCAAGCCGCGGAATGCTTGTGAGCAGGCAGTTGCGGGAGAATGCATCTGCTGAAATAAACCCAACACATTTATACCCAAGCGCTGAAAAATTTTCATTAATTTCTTTATAGGCGCCCAGCGCTTTTTTATTGTTGCCTATAAACAGCGTACGGAAAAAATATTTTCCTTTTAACAGATGGTTTTTTGCAATGCTGAGCAGTAAAAGCCTGCCTGAAAAAACCAGCAATGACTGCAGGCCGAGGAAAGTAAAAAAAACTTTGTAGAAATAAATATAGCCCTCGTCTTTATCATTTAAAAAAAGGATAAAGAATATAATTAAACAGCCTGTTAAAGACTGGATAATGGTATTGGTTAATTCGGTAAGCCTTGATTTGGTGTAAACAGTGCCTTTGTAGGAGCCCATAACGGTAAACAACAGTACCCAGAAAACGGGTATTGCCAGGAAAGATTTGAGAAAAAAATAATGATCACTGCTTAACAATGATGAAAAAGAATAAGAATTTTCTTTGAGCAAATGCTGCCGGAAAAAACTGATAAGCACCCACACGGTTACTGACATGATAAAATCGGCAAACAAATACCATCTGATATGCAAGGGTGGATTTACAGGTGACATTCATTATTTTTTATAATAACAGCAAAGTAACTATGCCGGTGTTTTTGCTGCCTGAATTTGCGCGGTTCCGCTTGTTTTATGCATAATAAAATTATGCAGTACAAGTGTGCGGCGCAACCGAAGTTACATTCATATCCTGCTGCCGGGCACATAAAAATATTCTTCATGTTTTATTGAGCCAAAATACTGGTACTGTTTATTTTTTCAAGTATCAGGTGCGCAACTTCCATCGCGGCAAAACCATCCATTTCATTTATTGCCGTTGGTTTATTTTGCAATATTGCGTTTACAAAAGATTGCAGTTCTTCCTTTATTGCGTTCACCGGATGCACAACAGGGTTTGCAACGGCAATTGTTTTTTTTCCGCTGGGTGTTTCCAGGTCAAATGAAAAAACTTCTTTATCGCCGGGCTGTTTCAGCTTTATTATTTCCGTTTTCTTTTCAAGGAAATCAATACCAATATATGCATCCTTCTGAAACAGGCGCATCTTGCGCATTTTCTTCATACTGATGCGGCTGCTGGTTAAGTTGGCAACGCAGCCATTATTAAACTCTATGCGCACGTTGGCAATGTCAGGCGTATCGGTCATTACAGCCACCCCACTCGCATAAATATTTTTTACGTCGCTTTTTACCAGGCTGAGAATAATATCAATATCATGGATCATTAAATCAAGTATCACGCTTACTTCTGTACCGCGGGGATTGAACTGCGCCAGCCGGTGCACTTCAATAAACATGGGGTTCAGGTGCATTTCCTTAATGGCAATATAAGCAGGGTTAAACCTCTCCACATGTCCTACCTGTACTTTTACACCAGCTTCTTTTGCGGTGCTTATTAATTGTTTCCCTTGCGCAATGGTGTTGGCTAATGGTTTTTCAACAAACACATGTTTACCCTTACGCATAGCCATTTCACAAAGGGTAAAATGATGATTGGTGGGCGCCACAATATCCACCGCATCAATTTTATCTATAAGCGCGGCGGCGGTTGAAAATCTTTTTATACCATATTTTTCTGAGACCTCGTTTGCTGCGGCATCGTCGGGATCGTAAAAACCAACCATTTCTGTGCCTTCAATTTCCTTCCAGTTGTTCAGGTGGAATTTCCCTAAATGGCCTACACCAAAAACACCTATTTTAAGCATATTAAAAAAAATTAGAATAGGTAAAGATAGTTAAAGCTGAATATCAAAATTTACATATGCTTCTGCAAATTGCAGCAATAATAATTGAGTTAAATAAAAAAGATTGCTTCTTTTCAGGAAACAATCTTTTAAATATTTAAAGGAGAAATATTTTTTAATACAGAGCAAATTCAACACGCCTGTTTTTCTGGCGGTCAGCTTCAGTTTTATTGGAAGCAATGGGCTGTGATTCTCCATACCCTGTTGCCTCTATCCTTGAAGTATTTGCGCCCTGCGAAACAAGATAAGCCTTTACAGCTTCTGCCCTGTCTTTTGACAGTTTTAAATTAGCTGATTCAGATCCTACATTATCTGTATGGCCGGAAAGTTTTAAACTGAAGTTTTTCTTTACCAGTATTTCTGCAACCCTGTTAAGGCTTGGATAAGATGTACTGCGGATGGTGGCTTTGCCAAAATCAAACTGCAGATCATTAATGGCTTCATTTACTACCCGTTTATCTTCTTCAGTTATTATTACAGGCTGCTGCTGTATAATTTCCGTTTTTGGTAGAGGACATCCTGCGCCATCTACTTTTTCTGTTGAAGCTGTACCTGGGCATTTATCAAATATATCCGAAACGCCATCGCCATCTGAATCTTTTTTAAATTTATCCACTTCATTTCTTAAAGCTTCAATCTGCGAATTTTTCTGCCTCATTTCTTCTTCATTGGCTGCAATGCTTGCTGCTACAGAAGACCGGAGTGCATTGTTTTCATCCTGTAAATCCTGTTTCAACCCGGCAGCAGGGTTATTAAACGCAAGCTGCTCTTTGTTGCTGTTGCCTATTGCAAATTCCAGACCTGCAAACCCATAAGAAAATTTATCTTTATGAAGCCCGCTTACATAGCCGTCAAGGTTATCACCATCCACAAAATTCATACGGTATCCAAGATCAAGATTTATGCCTTTAGAAATATTTGCTTTTATTCCTGCACCCACCGGGATAAAAAATTCCCTGATGCTGCCGGTGGGTTTATAATTAATTTCCTGTTTGGTAAGTGTGGTTGTAAGATGCGGGTTGTAATCGGCCAAACCTGCACCTAAAGAAATATACGGCAATATAAAATTTTGTTTGCTCAGCCAGTTGATATTGCCCAGCGTGGCTGTACCGCTTATGCTTGCAGCCCAGTTTAATTGTGTTTTATAAGAAGAATACGGACTTTGCGGTGTGCTGCCATCGCCAAGTTTATTATCATTGTTTGCACGCAGTATGCCGCGTAAAAATTCTGCCTGCAGGCCAAAGGTATGGGTCATCTGCATTTTAATATAAGCGCCATAACCAATAGAAGGCTCCCATTTTGTAAAATCGTTGCTTCCGCCAACTGCCACAACAGGCATTAAAGCGCCGCCATTGATACCCACAGAAAAAGTGCGGAAATGCTTTGCGCCGCTAAAAGGTTTTACAGACATAATTTTGCCCGATGCATTGTAACTGGAATCCTGTGCAAAAGAAGAAACAGCAAACCCCATTATTCCGCAAAAAAGGATAAAATGGCATTTCAGATTTTTTTTCATAATTTTTTTTATAATTGAAAATATTAATACAATACAGGGTTTGCCAATACCCTGCCAACTTTTAAAATGCTTGTGCGCATTGGTGTTAGCTAAATATTGTGGGAAAGCAATTCCCTGTGCGGGGTAAAATGTCAACAAAAAAAGGCCCCGCGGTTATTACTAATTTTGCTTAAAGAAAAATATTTGCAAAAAAAATAAATTGTACGGGTTTGATTTATTACCCATACAACAGGAATGATTTCTAAAAATGTCCGTTTACTTTTTTCATAAATTTTGTGGCATGATATTTAATTTATTTTCTTAAAAAAATATCATGAAAACATCATCAGAAACTATTGAAATTTTAAATGATCTCGTGCGCATTCATAACGACCGCATTGCAGGTTATGAACGCGCCATGAAAGAATTAAAGGAAGAGGACGAAGATTTAAAGCCATTTTTTACCAGTCTTATTGACCAAAGCCGCAGGGTTAAAAACGAACTGGGCAATGAAGTGCAGGTACTGGGCGGAAATATAGAGAGCGGTACCACAAACAGCGGCAAAATTTACCGCGCATGGATGGATGTAAAAACGGTTTTTACCGGGCATGACAGGCATGCTGTATTATCCAATTGTGAAGCCGGCGAAGATGCAGCTCAAAAAGCCTATACAGAAGCTTTGGGTTCTGCAGAACTTCCCGCATACCTGGGTGAAATGATTGCTGAACAACAAAAATGGCTTAAAAATTCTCATGATGAAATTAAAGCGCAGCGTAACATTTATGCTTAATTAATGTCAGTACCGATAAAAACAATCATACAAAAATTATATTGAAGGTATGCAGGCGGTATTGAGCTAATAGCTGCGTATATTACCCGCAACTTTTACAGGGCCTCAAAAACTTACAGGTTACCTGAGTATTGGCGCAGAAAATAGTATAACCAGACTCTTTTAAATATTGCGTAGAAAAATCTACAATAAAAAAAGAGAAGGGCGGTAATACGGGTTTTATTTCCCCGCATATCTCTTTAAAACAGCCGGTAATGGGTAATTGCTACTTATAGCTTTTATTAAAATAAGGGTATAATCTTTGAGTTATATAACTTTTTTACGTAATTGCGTAACTGAACTGCCGTTAAACAGCGGACTGCTATCTGCTGATGTTTTTACTTAATTGAACTAATAAATGAAACCCGATTCAGAAAAGCCAGAAGTTTTGCCGGAGAAAAAATTTACCATTTCAAAAAAAATCGATGCATTTTTCCTGGATCTCTACAACGTTTACAGATTTATAGCCCTTTTTTTTAAAGAAGCTTTTTCGGCTCCTTTTGAATTTAAAGAGATCATCAATCAATGTTACCAGGTAGGATATAAATCACTGCCCTTAGTTTCATTAACAGGTTTTATTACAGGGATTGTTTTTACAAAACAGTCCCGTCCATCTTTGTCAACATTCGGGGCAAGTTCATGGCTTCCTTCACTTATTTCAATAGCTATTATAAGGGCACTGGCGCCATTGGTCACTGCTTTAATAGCTGCCGGCAAAGTGGGATCTAATATGGGGGCGGAATTGGGTTCTATGAAAGTAACAGAACAGATTGATGCCATGGAAGTATCTGCAACAAACCCGTTTAAATTTCTCGTGGTAACGAGGATTACAGCCATTACATTTATGCTCCCGGTACTTGTGCTGTACACGGGTTTTATCGGAATGATAGGCTCTTACCTTAATGTGCACAACAATGAGCTTACAAGCTTTACGGCTTTTTTTAAAAGCGCTTTTGGCACTATCTCATTCCTTGATATATTTTCTTCTGTTTTTAAAGCCATTATTTATGGTTTTACTATTGGTGTAGCCGGATGTTACCAGGGTTATTATGCACAGAATGGTACCCAGGGTGTGGGCAGGGCAGCAAATTCAGCGGTAGTGCTTTCTATGTTTTTGATTTTTGTGGAAGAAATGGTTATTGTACAGGTTGTTAATGCAATAAGATAAAGTGTGTATTTTGATTTTGTGTATTCAGGGTTTATTAATAATAATTGATAGATAAAAAAAGATGAACATTGATGATAAAGATGCAGTGATTTCAATAAGGAACCTGAAAAAATCTTTTGGTAACCTTACTGTACTCAATGGAATTGATATTGATATATTCAAAGGAGAAAATATAGCAGTGCTTGGCCGTTCAGGAAGCGGCAAATCTGTTTTAATTAAAATTATTTCAGGTTTGCTGAAACCGGATAGTGGTGTGGTAAAGGTATTGGGGCAGGAGGTGGATAAAATAAATAGTGCAGAATTGCGCGAATTAAGATTGAAAATAGGATTTTCTTTTCAGAGCAGTGCCTTATATGACAGCATGAGCGTAAAAGAGAACCTTGAATTTCCGCTTGTAAGAAACAAACGTAATTTAAGTGCAAAAGAGGTAAATGATGCTATTGAAGAAGTGCTGGCTAACGTAGGGTTGTCACAAACCATCAATCAAATGCCATCAGAACTTTCGGGTGGGCAAAAAAAACGTATCGGCATTGCCCGAACTTTAATCCTGAAACCTGAGATTATGCTTTATGATGAGCCAACCGCCGGGCTTGACCCCATAACCTGCATTGAAATAAATAACCTTATTATCAAGGTGCAGGAGCAGTATAATACCAGCTCCATTATTATTACCCATGATCTTACCTGTGCAAAAACAACTGCAAACAGGGTTGCGATGATACTGAATGGAAAATTTTTAAACCAGGGCAGCTTTGAGGAGGTTTTTAATACACAGGATGCAGATGTAAGAACTTTTTATGATTACAATTTTATTAATGAAAAATGAAAACATTTAAAAATAACCGCCCGGTAACCGTAGGGATTTTTATATTCCTGGGGCTGGCAATATTAATTATTACTGTATTTACCCTTGGTTCACAGAAAAAAACTTTTGTAAAATCGTTTACAGTAAATGCTGTTTTTAATGATGTAGGAGGCTTATTGGAAGGAGGTAATATCTGGTTTTCCGGTGTAAAAGTGGGAACGGTAAAAAAAATAAGTTTTTCCGGAAATTCGCAGGTGCTGGTTACCATGAGTATTGAAAAAGATGCACAATCTCATATACATAAAAATGCCAAAGCAAAAATTGGTTCAGATGGTTTAATTGGAAACAAGATAGTAATTATTTATGGAGGTGATTCCGCTGCTCCGCAGGTGGAAACAAATGATTTTTTAAAGGTGGAGAAAGCGCTAAGCACAGAAGATATGCTGGCAACACTGCAGGCCAATAATATAAATTTACTTGCCATAACAAATAATTTTAAAAGCATCAGCAAAAAGATAGACAGCGGGGAAGGAACACTGGGTACTTTATTAAACGATCCGGCCATGGCCAATAAATTAAAACTTACCATCGACAATCTGCAGTCGACTGTTGATAATTTTAAAACAGCATCAATTACCGGAAAAGATGCACTATCCAATTTGCGCAATTTTACAGGCAGGCTGAATACTCCGGGCAGTTCAATTAACAGCCTTATAAGTGATACCCTTTTATATAATAATATCAAGGGAATTGTATTGCAATTACATGATGCTGCTAATTCTGTTACGCAGTTTACAGCTAATCTTAAAACTGTAAGTGACAGGTTAAAGCAAAAAGATAATGCAGTGGGCGTGCTGCTGAATGATTCGTCTGCAGCCATATCCGTCAGGGTCACTTTAGCAAACCTGCAGTCTGCCAGCCATAAATTAGATGAAGACCTTGAAGCGCTTCAGCATAACTTTTTATTACGGGGTTTTTTCAGGAAAAAAGAAGAAGTAAAACCGGAAACCGGCAGTGAAAACAAATAAAACTGAACTGACAAATTTAATCCTCCCGGAAAAAAATTGGAACTGCTATTAATTAACCGGGCTTTGCAGCACAACAGCAGTTAATGATTTACTTTTGTTTTAATCATTTTAGCTAACCAAACAGGATATGAAGATTTCAAAAAATAAAATTATCATTACCGGCGGAGCCAGCGGGATTGGGTTCGCTATGGCGGAAAGATTTATTAAAGAAGATAACACGGTTATTATTTGCGGAAGGCGGGAGTCAGCTTTAAAAGAAGCAGCAAGTAAACTTCCCTCTGTTATTACTAAACAATGTGATTTAACGTTAAGCGGGGAGAGAGAAGACCTGTTTAAATGGATTTCAGAAGAACATGGTGATTTAAATGTGCTGGTGAATAATGCAGGTATCCAGCAATGGATGTCAGTTTATGACCCCGATTTTTATGACAGGGCAACAAGGGAAATCAGTATTAATATAGAAGCACCGCTGCATTTAACTTCACTTTTTTTAAAACTGAAATCACTTAATACAATTATGAATGTAACATCGGGTCTGTCTTTTGTTCCGTTAATTAAAGTTCCTGTATACTCTGCAACAAAAGCATTCTTTCATTCATTTACAGTTTCATTACAAGTTTTGCTGAAATCAAAAAACATTGAAGTGATTGAAGTAATCCCGCCTGCTTTGAATACTGATTTAGGTGGCAAAGGAATACATGACCATGCGCCGCCTGTGAGTGATTTTATTGAAACTATTTTTGCCCAGTTAAAAGAAGGTAAAACAGAATTAACTTTTGGATTCAGCGAAACCGTCAGCAAGGCAGGGCAGGAAGTTTTGCAGCCAATTTTTGCACGGATGAACCAGCTTGTGTGAATATTGTTTTACAGCTGTTGTTTTCTTTGGCAAAAGTTTTTTTCAGAAATTTGTTCCGGCTACACTGAATACTATTTCCAATATTTTAATGGGGAAATCACAAAACAAAGAAAAATATATAACGAATGCCGCAAAAAATGAGCCTCCAGGTTTCATCTTACAAAAAGCTGGTTTTTGCAATGAGTATAAGGATTGGGGCTGATGAAAAGCTGCTTAGTAATGCAATCGAATCGTTTGAACCAATTTTTTTCAATAATACAGTTTTGGTTTTAGACAGTTATTTCACGCACGGAAGCAGGACAATCGAACCCAAAGATGCAACCCATTGAATGAAGTAAGCAGCTGTCCAAAAATGATTTTATAAATTGCTTATTGCATGAAAAAGTTGGGGGTGAGACAATACCACCTGCATAGCAGCTTCAATAGCTCCGACAGTTAGTGCAAGGCAACCAGGCTGATTTTTGTTTTGAATGCGTTGAGGTGGAAAGTTGTGACCTGCAACTTTACAGGCAGGGGTATTTGTATTACAGATAAAATATGGCTAACAGGTAATTACTATGGGTTTACTATAAGGTTACGAGCGGGCAGCGTGCAGGCAGCGTACAAGTACCGTCTCTATATGGTCTCTATATGGTCTCTATAATGTCCCTATAAAGTCTCTATAACAATTGGATGAAAATGGGCTGACGGAGTATATTTTGAGAAACACTGATTGTTAATAAATGTAAAGGATTAAGTTAATAAAAATTCCTGTAAGAGCGAAGGAATTTTGTTTTTTATTTTTATAGTTCTTTTGGGCTGACGCGAAATGGCTTCTTTGAATAAATCTATTTTAGACAGCTTCTTAGGGTTCTCTGCGATACAATGCTGCACGAGCGCTGCTAAAATTAATTAAAATGGTTCCGGATAAGTCAGTTTTAAAATATAAAACCGGAGACGGGATTAAATTGAGTGAAGCAGATTTTTCACGGTTATGCAAATTTTTTTTTGCTGAAATTGAAAATAAATACCTGTAACCCGGAAATGAATTAATCGTTTGATGTCATTAAAAGCAATGAAGGTTCCCCCTCAACCTGAAAATATTATACTTACTTGTTTTAGATAACAACAGTACCACCGGAATTATCAACATCAGGCTTCAAACCCAACACTTCAATCCATCATCTCCTATCTTTGCGCAAAATTTATTTCATGCAACGCGATAATTTGGTTTTTGATCTTATACGCAAAGAACTGGAACGCCAGCGCCATGGCATTGAACTGATTGCTTCAGAAAATTTTACCAGCCTGCAGGTAATGCAGGCCATGGGTAATGTAATGACTAATAAATATGCCGAAGGTTATCCCGGCCGCCGTTATTATGGCGGCTGCGAAATAGTGGATCAAACCGAACAGCTTGCGATAGACCGTTTAAAACAAATTTTTAATATTGACTATGCAAATGTACAACCGCACAGCGGCGCGCAGGCAAATGCTGCTGTATGTTTGGCGGTACTGCAACCGGGTGATCCCATTCTCGGGCTGGATTTAAGCATGGGCGGCCATTTAACGCACGGCTCACCCGTAAACTTCAGCGGTAAATTGTACAGGCCGCATTTTTATGGAGTAAAAAAAGAAGATGGTTTGATTGATTATGAAATGCTGGAAGCGAAGGCAAAGGAAGTAAAACCAAAACTCATTATCTGCGGCGCCAGCGCTTACAGCCGCGATTATGATTATGCACGCATACGCAAAGCCGCCGATGAAGCAGGCGCCATGGTAATGGCAGATATTGCGCATCCTGCAGGATTGATTGCAAAAAAATTATTAAACGATCCTTTTCATCATTGCCATATTGTTACTTCCACCACGCATAAAACTTTGCGCGGCCCGCGCGGCGGCATCATTATGATGCGCAAAGATTTTGAAAATCCGTTTGGCCTGAAAGATGTAAAAGGTAATATACGCATGATGAGTAATTTACTTGATATGGCTGTGTTCCCCGGCACACAGGGCGGTCCGCTGGAGCATGTGATTGCTGCTAAAGCAATTGCTTTTGGCGAAATACTGAGTGATGAGTTTACCGGTTACGCCAATCAAATCATACTCAATTCACAGGCATTTGCAAAAGCATTTACAGAAAAAGGTTACAACATTGTAAGCGGCGGAACGGGCAATCATTTAGTGCTGATAGATTTGCGCAATAAAAATATCAGTGGCAAAAAAGCAGAGCAGGCGCTGGTTTCAGCGGATATAACGGCTAATAAAAACATGGTTCCTTATGATGATAAAAGCGCATTTGTAACTTCAGGCATCCGCCTTGGCGTTCCGGCCATTACTACACGCGGCATGAAAGAAGAACACATGCAATTTGTAGTAAACATGATTGATAATGTGTTGATGAACCCCGAGGATGTAAATGTTATCAACGCCGTAAAGCAACAGGTAAATGAATTTATGGAGCAGTTTGAACTGTACCCTGAACTGGGTTGAAAGAAAAATTTCACACTGCAGAATTCAAATAATATCCTTCAGGAAAAGCGAAGGTTTTATTTTTCTTTGTTGCAGGCATTTAATTTTTGGGCACCTCCTCTTGCGTCGCGCTCTTGTGCAATCAGATATATTGGGGAGCGTCTGGTTTGATTTATAAAATTTTATTTCATCTTCATCCTCCGCTCCATCAGTTCACGCCAGGTAGTAAGAATAATATTTTGATCCATCAGCGCCTTTTTAAATACAGGATCCATCATCACCAGCATATCTCCCCTGCGCAACGGCCCTGAATCTGATATATGATTAAATATTTCTGATGTGGCAGTGCAGTGCATGATCATCATAGTTACACCGGGTTTCAGTTCTTTCAGTGCAGCAATATATTTTGCCGTTCTCCACTGCTGCAATTTTTTATCATCATGTTTTAAAGAATCGGGAACAGACCAGTTATACGTGTCATTATACAAATCGTCTAATACCGGCAAACCCGCATTCCATAAGGTTTTGCCAACCATGCGTATCTGCGTTACGGCCCCATCGGAAAAATGCATTTCTTTTTGTATCAGCATATCGTGGCCGGCAGGCATCATTACAGGAATATGGTTTTCAATCCCAAGCTTTACATATACCTGTGTAAATTCGGGAAATGCAAATAATGTGCCCATGTGGCTGTCAAGATGGGTAGGTTCAAAACCCATAGTTCTCGCCCTGTCTAACTGCGCTTTAATTTCCGTGTACACTTCATCAGCGGTTGCATGTTTTACCACTTCTTCCACCGAAGGCCACAGATCCCCCTCTGCATCAACAAGGCCTGGCACTGCGGATTTTCCCGCCAGCGGCCCCCAGCGGTAATCTTTCCATTCTGATGTAAGCGTTAAATGCAAACCCGCATCAATACCGGGATGAA
Source organism: Chitinophagales bacterium (assembly GCA_038207175.1). Taxonomy (GTDB): domain Bacteria; phylum Bacteroidota; class Bacteroidia; order Chitinophagales; family Chitinophagaceae; genus JBBRAD01. The sequence continues at coordinate 50,774 of JBBRAD010000017.1, read as the reverse complement.
CTTTCATATAATGCGCAAATGCAGGAACCCATGGGCAGGGCATCATCACACTGCAGGAAGTAGCTGTTCCATTTACAATAGCGTTAATGGCGCCTTCATTTGAATCGTAACTCATGCCCACATCATCCACATGGAGTATCACAACCTTTGCGCCTTTGGGATATCCTAAACGTTCTGCATAAGTGCTGTCAATGGTTTGCGCAGATACAAAATAAGAGCAAAAAAGCAGTAAAAATAAAACCGGGGTTTTCTTTGTATGCATATTGCAATTTTTATGGAATGAATAAAAATTATTGCGCAGTAATAGTAACATCCGCGGCGGCTAATCCTGCTGAGGTTGCGGTTAAGTTTATATTCCCTGTTTTGCCATTTGACTGTACAACAGCTAAACACAATCCGTTGAAAGCCTTTCGCTGTAAGGATTTGAAGGATGTAAGATCTGTTTCGCTGCCATTATCAGTACCTGCAATAAAACCATTGCCGTTAATGCTGAACTGGATAAGATTGTCAGCATAAGGCACTGCGATGCCGTCTTTGTCAACAACGGTTATCGTAACAAATGAAAGGTCTTTACCATCTGCGTTTATATTTTTTCTGTCTGCACTCAGGAGAATTTTTGCAGGGGTGCCGGCAGTTTTTATTTCTTTAGTAAGCACAACTTTTCCATCTTTTCTTGAAACAGCTTTCAGCGTGCCGGGTTCATAAACGGTACGCCACATTACATGCATATCATCGCCTGTTTTCTTTTTTACGCCAAGCGATTTGCCATTGAGAAATAATTCCACTTCGTCTGCGTGGTTGTAATAAGCCCACACATCAATGGTTTGGCCGGGTTCCCAGTTCCAGTGCGGAAAAATATGCAGCACATCTTTACCGGTAAATAAACTCCGGTAGAGGTAATATGAATCCTTTGGAAAGCCCGCCAGGTCAACAATTCCAAAGTATGAACTGCGTGCGGGCCAGGGATAAGGCGTGGGCTCGCCAATATAATCAAAGCCTGTCCAGATAAACATGCCGCTGGCAAAATCATACTTCAATAATTCTTTGAGCGTTTCTTCCTGCGTGGAGCCCCAGGGCACTGAGCAATTATCGTAGGCAGAACAGGTAAGGTCTGCGTTTGCATTTTCTAAAGGTTTATCCCAGTGTGCAGGCCAGCGGTGTATTTCATCCGACGGCATATCATAATGCCCGCGGGTACTTATTGCAGAAACAGTCTCTGTTCCTATAAATTTTTTTCCGGGGAAATTCTTTGGAAAATTTTTAAACTCATCCTGATGATAATTAAAACCAACAAGATCCAGTGCACCGGATTTATAAATTTCATTATTGGCCTGCGGATCGTTTAATGCAGATGTTATTGGTCTTGTTGTATCAAGTGCATGTATGATTGCTGCAAGTTCCGTTGCAATGGTTTTGCCTGATCCGTTTCTGCTCCATTGCTCCGGTATTTCGTTGCCAATGCTCCAGATAAATACGGAAGGGTGGTTGCGGTCTCTTAATACCTGGTCCTGCAAATCTTTTGCATGCCATTCATCCCAGTACAAATGATAATCGTAGCGGTTTTTTGGTTTCTTCCACATATCGAATGCCTCATCCATTACAATGAAACCCATTTTATCACAAAGGTCTAAAAGCTCCGGTGCAGGCGGGTTGTGCGATGTGCGGATACCATTGATGCCCATGCTTTTCAAAATTTCCAATTGTCTTTGCAAGGCCCTTGTATTGATGGCTGTACCCAAACAACCAAGATCATGATGATCACAAACACCAATAATTTTTACCGGTTTGCCATTCAATGAAAAACCTTTGTCAGCATCAAAATTAAAATAGCGGATACCGAATGTAGTGGTGTATTCATCAATGACTTTTCCATCAGAAATAATTTGTGTCACTGTTTTGTAGAGATACGGGTCTTCAATTGACCAGAGATGGGGTTTCGGTATTACAACATCTTTATCAATGGCAGAAATATTGCCCGATGAAAAATCAGGAACATTCTTTTCCGCAACCTCTTTTCCTTCCGCATCATAAAAAATATCCTGCAAAGAAATTTTTTGAGATTTGCCTGATAAATTAATAAATGATGTTTCAATATGAACAGTTGCTGACTCTTTACTTATTTCAGGCGTTGTAATATATGTTCCCCAATGATCCACAAAAATATCATTGATTGTTACCAGCCACACATTTCTGTAAATGCCTGAACCGCTGTACCAGCGTGAGTTTGGCTGTTTGCTGTTATCAACTTTTACGGCAATTATATTTTTCTCTATACCATATTTTAAGTATGGTGTAAGATTGTACCGGAAAGAAATATATCCATTGGGTCTTATGCCAAGCGAATGGCCATTTATAAATACTTCACTGTTCATATACACGCCATCAAAATCTATAAAAATATTTTTACCCTGCGAAGATGCAGGCAGAGTAAATGTTTTCCTGTACCAACCTATTCCGCCGCGCAATGCGCCGCCACCATTACCTGTTGGGCTTGCAGAGTCAAATGGCAATTCTATGCTCCAGTCGTGCGGAAGGTTTAAACTGCGCCAGGAAGCGTCATTAAAAGATATTTCTTTTGCACTATCTGCATTACCCAAGTAAAATTTCCAGTTGCCATCAAAATCCTGAACAGTCCGTGCGGTTGTTTGCGCGTAACCTGCAGAAAAACCCGGTGCCAAAAGAAATAACAGGAATATTTGATAAATGATTTTTCTCATTGCCTGAATTGTTGAAGCATTTATTTAATTGTACACTGAACAAATGTAAAAAATACAATTATTAAATGCTGCAAAATAAAACTGATTCCGGGCCGGGGAGTTTTATGCACTAAAATAAAGCCCGTTTAGAATTGCCGGCCGCTGAAGTGAGTGACACAACATAAGATGATAGAAAGATATAAAGATGGCTCAAAAAAGATAATTACGCCAATTCCGCTTTCATGCTCCTTGTTTGTTTTTTTCTTTCTTCTTCATCTAAAACAACTTTGCGCATGCGGATATTTTTTGGCGTTACTTCAATGCATTCATCCTGCTGTATATATTCCATACACTCTTCCAGTGTCATTAAAGTTTTTGGGGCTATGCGCGAAGCATCATCGCTGCCGCTGGCGCGGTGGTTGGTTAGTTTTTTTGGCTCAGTGGCATTTACAATAAGATCACCCGGTTTAATATGCTCTGCAATAATCTGCCCTGCATATACTTCTTCACCGGGGTCAACAAAAAATGTTCCGCGGTCCTGCAGTTTATCAATGGAATAACCGGTAGTGCGTTCCTGGTTTTTTGAAAGCAGTACACCATTGCTTCTTCCGGGAATATTTCCTTTCCAGGGTTTGTATTCATTAAACCGGTGAGCCATTACGGCTTCGCCTGCAGTATTGGTAAGCATATTGGAACGCAGCCCTATCAGGCCTCTTGAGGGAATATCAAATTCAAGGTGCTGCATTTCGCCCTTTGTTTCCATCACGTGCATTTCGCCTTTGCGTTGTGTAACAAGGTCAATTACTTTACCGCTGTATTCTGCAGGTACATCCACCACCAGTACTTCGTAAGGTTCGCATTTTTTACTGTCAATATATTTTACCAAAACCTGCGGCTGGCCCACGGTTAATTCATAGCCCTCGCGGCGCATGGTTTCTACCAAAATACCAAGATGAAGGATACCACGGCCAAATACATGAAAGCTGTCGGCGCTGTCTGAATCTTCCACTTTTAATGCAAGATTTTTTTCTGTTTCTTTCATCAGCCTGTCGCGCAGGTGGCGGCTGGTTACAAACTTTCCGTCACGACCGTAAAAAGGAGAATTATTAATGCTGAAGAGCATGCTCATGGTAGGCTCGTCCACACTTATCAGGGGCAATGCTTCAGGGTTTTCCTGGTCTGCAATGGTATCGCCAATATTGAAGTTTTCCACGCCCACCACTGCACATAGGTCACCGGCTATTACTTCGGTTACTTTTTTCTTGCCCATTCCTTCAAACACATATAGTTCTTTTACCCTTGATTTTTTTATACCATCCACCTGCATCAAAGCAATGGGCTGGTTTTCTTTTATAGTGCCGCGTGCAACTTTACCAATGGCAATCCTTCCAAGAAACGAAGAATAATCAAGCGAAGTGATCTGCATCTGCAAAGGGCCTTCGCTTATTTTTGGTTCAGGCACATATTTTAAAATGCCGTCAAGCAGGGGTGTAATGTCTTCGCTTTGTGTTAATGAATCATTGAACCATCCATGTTTTCCGCTTCCGTAATAAGTGGGAAAATCTAATTGCTCTTCTGTAGCATCAAGATTAAAAAACAGTTCAAACACCGCATCATTTACTTCGTCAGGACGGCAGTTGGGTTTATCCACTTTATTAATTACAACAATTGGTTTCAGGTTAAGATGCAGCGCTTTCTGCAGTACAAAACGCGTTTGCGGCATCGGGCCTTCAAAAGCATCTACCAGTAAAAGTACACCGTCAGCCATTTTTAAAACACGTTCCACTTCACCTCCAAAATCACTGTGACCGGGTGTATCAATTACATTTATTTTAACGCCTTTGTAAACAACTGCGGCGTTTTTGCTAAAAATAGTAATACCGCGTTCACGTTCCAGGTCATTGCTGTCCATTATCAAATCACCAGTTTCCTGGTTATCACGAAATACCTTGGTAGCATGTAAAATTTTATCAACCAGGGTGGTTTTACCATGGTCAACGTGTGCTATAATTGCAATGTTTCTTATATCCATATAAAAGCTTTGAGCTATGAGCCATGGCAAATAGCTTTTTTTGAGGCTGCAAATGTACGTAAATGCAACGGGATGGCAGTGAAAGAAGAGATGAATATTATGTTATGCAATCGGCACCCCATGGGTGGGCACCTGCAAATGCAGTTGCAGCGGGCATTTGCGGCTCCATCTATTTTATATCCGGCTGATATGAATTAAAAACCAATGCTGCAATTACCTGTTTTGGGCAACGCAGCATCCGGTTGTATCTTCGCGGCCCATGGCAAAGTTTGCGCACGATAATATAGTTCCGTACAATGAAAGCAGTCTTGATAAAAAACAGCAGGTGGCTGAAATGTTTGACAGCATCGCATTCCGCTATGATTTCCTGAACCGTTTTTTAAGCGCCGGTATTGATATGCGGTGGCGCAAAAAAGCCATCAGCCAGTTAAAGGAACTGCAACCGCAGACAGTACTGGATGTTGCAACCGGCACAGCTGACGTAGCAATAATGACCTATAATATCCTTCATCCAAAAAAAATAATTGGTATTGATATTTCGAAAGGCATGCTGGAGCTGGGAAAAAAGAAAATTGAAAAGCTGGGGCTGCAGAAAACCATTGAACTCTTTAATGGCGACAGCGAAACAATAAACTATCCTGATAATTCATTTGATGCGGTAACCGTAGCATTTGGCGTGCGCAATTTTCAAAACCTTGAAAAAGGGCTTGTTGAAATGCGGCGGGTATTAAAACCCGGCGGAAAGCTTGTGGTGCTTGAGTTTTCAAAACCCAGGCAAACAGGTTTTAAAAGTTTATACAAATTATATATGAATGTAGTGGCCTCCGGCGCGGGTAAAATGTTTTCAAAAAATAAAGAAGCTTATCAATATCTCCACCAGTCCGTACAGGCTTTCCCGGAAAGGGAGCAGTTCCTTGGCATCCTGAAACAAACGGGTTATCAAAAAACTTATTTCAAAACGCTTAGCCTGGGAATATGCTCCATTTACTGCGGACATAAGTAACAGGGTAAAAAAGTCTGATACAGTAAATAAAACGCTTTCGCATGGCTGCTATTCTTAATAAGATGATGCAGAAAGCATCTCTGTTCCTTTCCTGTGCATAAAACTTTTATTAATACCTGTCCCCCTCTTTAAGTACAAAAACTTTAAATCCTGCAGGCAAAAGCCTCACATTAAAAAAAAGTTAAAAAAACTTGCATATTTAGAAAAAGGTATTTATCTTGACTTCCCAATTATTTTAATTCACCCTATAAAAAAAATTTATGAAAAAAATTTTAGCTATGTCAACATTGCTGCTGGGCACAGTAATGTTAGTTCCTAAGGTACAAGCTCAGAATGATGAAAAACATGTATCAGCCTGTATTCATGATGGTTTCGGCTATGTCTGGAGTTTTCCTACTTTAAAAGTAAAAGGAAACAAATACTCAGGAAGTGGAACTGTTGATCTTGGAGGAGGCGTAATATGGAATGCTTCAATCAGCGGTAACAGCACTAACCAAAAGGTTAACTTTGCTGCCATAAACCCAAGCCCTGACGGATGTACCAGTTATACTGACAGTTTCTTCTACAAAGGAACTGCTACTGCAGGTATTGCTATGCACCAATTTACGTTCACCGGCTCGGGCTCATGGAAAAACTATTGCAATGGCACCCTGGGTACAGGCACATGGGCCGGAACTGACTGCGCACATAAAGGCGTTGCAAGCGATGAAAATTTGGAGCCAGGCAGAACCGACAAGAAAACACCAGTTTGCATTACTGATGGCTTTGGTTTCGTTTACAGCATTAAGCTGAAACAAAGTGGTGCAAAATACAGTGGAAAAGGTACAGTTGATATTGGCGGAGGCCTGTTATGGAACGTTGTTCTTAAGGGCGGAGGCCATGGAGGCGCTGTTACTTTTACAGTTACTAACCCTGCTGCTGACGGATGCGCTTCAGGCCATACAGATGGTTTTACCTTTACCGGTACTGCCACTGAAAGTCTTTCAGGCACCGTGTTTAGTTTCAACGGTTCAGGCACATGGAACAGCTACTGTAGCGGTAGTGTTGCGGGTTCAGGCACATGGACTGCGGCTAATTGCGCAGCAAAAGGCTCAATTATTATGAATCATGGCCAGGATCCTACAAGGCACCAGGTTAGTGCTCTTAAAGTAAGTCCAAACCCAGTTACCAATTCAGCAAATATTGCTTACACTCTTTCTTCAACTGCAAAAGTGAACATTACTGTTTACAATTCTATGCAACAACCTGTAAAGGTGTTGGTAAATGAAGCTAAGACTGCGGGTAATTATTCCGTAATCTGGGATACAAGAAGTGCCCAGATAAATGCAGGATTATACAGGGTAGTAGCTACAGTTGATGGTAAAGTTTATTCAACAACAGTTATGGTTGTACGTTAATCAAACCTATTAAGATTGTAAGAGAGGCTGCATAATTGCGGCCTCTTTTTATTTGTGGTGTTCAGTAAAATATCCGGTTACAATCGAATGGACTGCAACATTGAAAATGCGGTTACGGGTTTTACTAAGCCCGCTAAAAAATAAAATACCGCTTACTTCGTTATTAAACCTGAAATTATTTTTGGATATTGGGTATATTTCGCAAAACAAGCACATATTTGCCCCCTGTTTGTACCCTTAATAATAAAAACACGATGACCGGAGATAAATGCTTTAAGAGCGGATATAACTTATGGCTGAAACCAATAATACTGATTGCGTGGCTTACACTTGCAGGCATTGCAGCAAAAACCCAGCCCAAAGAACTAAACCGGCCCAACCACGATAACCTGCAGTATTATTTTGGTATGAGTTTATCGTATAATTCATCCACGCTGCATCCATCCAAGCATCCGTTATTTATCCAGAATGACAGCGTGCTTTCCGTAGAACCCGGATCAAGCGGTGGTATTGCTTTAGGCTTGCTTGCCACTGCGCGGATGAATGAAAGGTTTGAATTGAGAGCCAACCCGCAATTGATTGTGGGCGGTTCAAAATTTTTCACTTACAGCCTTAAATATCCCACGCAGGATGAAGCGCCTGTTGTAAAGAAAACGCTTCCCTCAACCATCCTCAGCTTTCCTTTCCAGGTAAAATTTAATTCAGACCGCATCAATAATTTCCGTGTGTATATGATGGGCGGGCTCAGGTATGATATTGATTTGGCGAGTAATTCTGCCGCACGCAATGCGCAGGATTTGGTAAAACTTAAAAAAGGTGATTTTGGTTATGAAGCGGGAATCGGTTTTAATTTTTACCTGCACTTTGTTACTTTTTCTCCTGAACTTAAAGTAAGCAATGGCTTAAGCAATATACACAGCCGCGACCCCAGCCTTAAATTCTCAAATGTATTAGATAAACTGCAGTCGAGGATGATTGTGTTTTCTATAAATCTTGAGGATTAATATTCCACTGCACATAAGTAAAACGTCCTGTTTAAAAAAGCCGGGCATTCCTGTTTTATAAACCTGATGGGGAAATGGGTTAGTAAAGGAAATTATTTAAAGTTTGAAAAGTTGGATTTTTAAAAATTGCGGCAATCATACCAACATGCTGTATTTACGAAAGTTTTTTATATTTAGTTGCGTAAATACAGTTGTTTTAGTAGTCGTTTTTGTCTAACCCCATTTTTTTACGTAAATCAAGATTATAGAAAATTGTTCTTCTGCTGGTACAGGTTTTCTAAAACTTTTTTCAATATCCTTTCCTTCTTTTGACCACAAAGGTGGTAAGATATGAAACACTTCATCGGCTTTTATTGCCTGAACATCTTTTTGCCATGAAGCCCACCTGATTCCTTTATAAAAAATTTTCAAATCACCTGTGAAACAAAACCATACAAAATCTTCATCGTTCATTTCAAGAGCTTCCCATTCTAAATTGTCTGGCGATAAATAATAAATGCTGTCTTTGTCTTTTCCGAAAGAACCATAGTTTATGGCAAAATACCCATCAGCAGCATCGTCTGCAACCAAAAAGAAGGCAGGCGCGTCACCAAATTCTTTAAATGCCTTCCCCCTGTTCCAGTCAGGAAGTGTCCTTTGCATTTTAGGGCTACCTGAACCCAAAATTCTAATCCAACCATCGTCAATTAAAATACCACCTGTCGAAAAAAAATTGATCCCATTATTGAACGGGTTGTCACTTAGGTTTTGTAAAGTGGTTCCCTGGCTTTGGAAGTGTCAACCGGAAGAACCTCCACTTTATTTTTTGCAGAGTCAATCCATTGCTTAACAACTGGCCAGCCTGGTTCTGTCCTGTTAATTAATTCGTCAACTGTACGCATTTTGTATTGAGCAAAAGTTGTCAGCATTGTAAAGGCTAAAATTGAAGTTGAAATTATTTTTTTCATGGTGGTTGTAAAATGAGTACTGATGTATGCACACGCTGCAGGCATATTTTTTTAAAATAAATTAATTCAGGGTTTCAAAACTGAGCTCCTGTGAACCCAGCCGCCAGATTTTGTCACCCAGGGTTTTAAGTAATAATAAATCTTCATCAAATACTTTAGCAAAAATATTACAGCAATCCAGCCCTTTGCCATCTCCGTAATAAATGCCAAGGCATTTCGAAGTTTTAGCGCGGGCTGGTTTTAATGGCCCTATTACAACTTCTCCGGGTTCAGTAAAAATGGAAGCATTTTCCTGTATAATATCAAGCTCAGGTGAATTATCTGTCCAAATTTCCTGACCGGATATTCTTGCATGAAAAAAGGTTCTTGAAAATGGAAGTGTTTTAACAAAGGCCTTCGAGGTTTCCGGCGCATCATTAAGATAAAATTTAAAACGTATTACATTATTAACTTGCGTCCTGATTATAAAACCTGTCATTTTAAATACCTTTTTTAAATGTTAGAGTGTCCGTAATGTATGCCGGAACAGAAGCTGATAAGCATCCGAGTACCTAATGTACAGCCATGCTATTGCAAGCACTTGTTGAAGTTATTAAGTAACCCAATTTTCCAACCATTCAAAAACCCATTTGGCACCTTTCCTTTTTAACATTAGTATTTTTCCTTGGCTCAAATGTCCACTAAAGTTGTGGTATGAGTATGATAAAATAATTAAGTCGTGGGATATATTAAAATAGGGAAGTGAAAAGGAATAATATTCACCGGAATTAACACCTTTAAAATTAAGTTTACTATTGTCCCATTTATAGTTTTTATAACCTTTTTTAATGCACTTTAAAATAGTTTATGTCTTTAAGGTCAAATAAATTCTTATCAGGGGCAATTTTACTTAATTGCTTGTTGCCCAAAGAATCATAAGTAATAATTGCGAATTTTCTGGTTGTATCTTTTATGACAGTTTTAAAATAGTGCTCATCAGATTCTGTGGGCGAAAGCTGCCTAACTCGTATATTGAGTGTTGCAGTAGTGTCAAGATTAAGTTCTTTAATAACCAAGTTAATTATTGAATAATTTTTAAAAATACCTATTTGTAATTTCTTCTTACCAGCATTCAGAAGCTATTACAGAGTGCCTGTTTTTATGTTCCTGCAAAACACAATGACCGGCAGAAAAATTTTGAGACCTTTCTTCATAAAAAATTTACACTTACTAAATGACCTGTACCCGTAAGCATTTAGGTTAAGGATCAATTTTCTGCCTTTGTTGGCCTTGTGCAAATGCTTAACACAACGCCAGAGGCGAAATATTTTATGACCCTGCAATTTGTTGCTTATTGTTCCTGCAGTACAAGTGTGCGACGCAAGAACTGATGCTATGAAAAACCAAGGACCGGTAAATAAATATTAAAATCTCTATCTCCTCATTCCCGGCATACGGCCCATAGGCATTTTGTTCATTGTTTTCATCATCTGGCGCATTTGTTCAAACTGTTTCATAAACGCATTTACATCGGTTACATCCTTGCCGCATCCTTTGGCAATGCGTATCCTGCGGCCTGGTGTTATTGAATCGGGGTTTGATCTTTCATAAGGCGTCATTGATTTTATAATGGCTTCCACGCCTTTAAAAGAATCATCGCTTATGTCTACATCTTTTATGGCCTTGCCCATGCCGGGTATCATGCCCATCAGGTCTTTTATATTGCCCATTTTTTTTATCTGCTGCAGTTGTTCAAGAAAATCCTGGAAGTCAAACTGGTTTCTGCGTATTTTCTTTTCTAATTTCTTTGCCTCCACTTCATCAAACTGCGCCTGCGCTTTTTCCACCAGCGTGGTAATATCGCCCATTCCTAAAATACGCTGCGCCATACGGTCAGGGTAAAATACATCCAGCGTATCAGGTTTTTCGCCACTGCTTACAAACTTAATGGGTTTGTTTACCGTGTACTTTATGGATAAGGCAGCGCCGCCACGCGTATCGCCATCTAATTTTGTAAGTACCACGCCGCTGAAATCGAGACGGTCATTAAAGGCCTTTGCCGTATTTACGGCATCCTGCCCGGTCATTGCATCCACAACAAATAAAATCTCGGTTGGGTTTACCGCTGATTTTATATTTGCTACTTCATTCATCATCACTTCATCCACCGCCAAACGGCCCGCTGTATCTATTATTACAACGTTTTTATTTTTTGATTTTGCTTCTTTGATGGCATTTTGTACAATGGAAACAACATCTTTATTTTCGCGCTCACTATATACATCCACATTTACCTGTTCGCCTAAAATCATCAACTGGTCAATGGCAGCTGGCCGGTAAATATCCGCCGCAACCAATAACGGTGATTTTCCTTTTTGCGTTTTTAAATAGTTGGCAAGTTTTCCGCTGAAGGTGGTTTTGCCGCTTCCCTGCAAACCCGCAATTAATATTACAGCAGGATTGCCGGTAATATTAAATTCCGCTTCGGTGCCGCCCATCAGTTCAGTCAATTCATCCTTTACAATTTTTACCATCAACTGCCCCGGGCTGATGGCATTGATTACTTTGCTGCCTGTTGCAGTTTCTTTTACTTTATCGGTAAATTCTTTGGCTATTTTGTAGTTGACATCCGCGTCAATCAATGCGCGGCGAATATCTTTTACCGTGTTAGCAATATTGAGTTCATTAATGCGGCCTTCGCCTTTTAAATTCTTAAACGCAGATTCTAATTTTTCAGAAAGGTTATTAAACATATACCGGTGATTGATATTATTGCTTAGTGAATTTTGTTACGGGCTGCAAATATAAGCGTAAATAAAAAAGGCTGTATAATGGATTGCGCAGGGTGGCTGTTTAATTTTTTTTAACTTGCACCGGTACAAAAAAAAATTTATGATACAAAGAATACAAACCATCTGGCTGCTGCTGGCTGCCGGCTGCGCATTTGCCAGTTTAAAACTTTCATTTTACAGCGGTAATAAAATCATTAATAATGAAAAGCAATTTGCTTATTTAACCGCAAATGAAAATATACTGCTTACTGTTTTGTCTGTGGCAGTGGGCATTGCAGCTTTAATACTTATTTTTTTGTTCAGGGACAGAAAAATGCAAATGCGCCTGACCTTTCTCAATCTGGTTATTTCGCTGCTTAACATTTTTCTTTATTTTAAAGCCATGAAGAATTTTGCTGAAGGAAGGATTGACTGGAGCTGCGTATTTGTATTTGCTATCCCCGTGTTTTTGTTTCTTGCTTTCAGGGGAATATACAGCGACCAGAAACTTATAAAAAACGCGGACAGGCTGCGGTGATGCTTTGCAAATTATGTTTTATGCAGCGATGCGACCTGTTACATAAAAATCCCCCTGCTTACGCAGAGGGACTCAACAACTAAAACCTTTCAACTTTTACCTTCTTCAATCCGGTTTTTTCCCGTCCATAAAAGTATTGATGGTGGAAATTTGTGTTTCATTATTCTCATCTTTTTTTACAGTGTATTTGCTGTAAAAATTTTCTACAGATGTAAGCGTGTTGCCAAACAATTCCATATTGCGGCGCACATACGCGGGTACGGAATCAAATTCAGTATTCGCTTCAGCCGTATTCATGTTGAAAGAAAGATTGCGGAGTTTATGTATGCGGTCTGCGGCACGGCGTTTCTGGTCATCTTCTTCATTCTGAAAATCATCCAGCCCAACAGGTTGCTGTGTGGTGGCAGCATTTACAGGCGCCAGAACATTTTCTTTTATCACCAGTTCAAAACCCATTGTTTCTTCGGGCTGCGGCTCGGATTTTAAAACGGGCCTGGGTGCATCCTGCTGTAATACAGGCTGTGGCTGTGTTTGAGGCGTTGCTTTAGTTTCCGCATAGATATTTGCAGGCTTGCTGAGAAAACCTGCAGAAGTAACTTTTGTATTTTCAACAGGCTTTTCCGTGTACTGCATTACCGGTTGCAAGGGTTCTTCAATTTTTGGCTGAAGCGGTTTAGTTACTTCTTCTTTCATTTCCGGTGTTAATTCAAAATGCAATACTTCCCTTGTTTCTGCTTCTGCATGTTCCACTGTTTTTATTTCATCTCTCAATGTAAATGCAGGTGCTGTAAAAATTTCAGCTTCAGTTATCTGCGGTGCAAACGGGTCTTTTTCTTCAAAAGGGATGGGTTGCTGGTTGTATAATTTTCTTTCTTCACCCTCAATGCCTAAAGTCATTATAATTTTTTCTTCGGGCATTTCTTTTTTCTTTATCACCGGTTCATGTTTTGCAAAAGGGTCTTTATGCTCAAAACCTGTGGCAATAAGTGTGATGCCGATTTTGTTTTCCAGCGAATTTTCATAACCCATACCTACAATTACATCAGTGTTTGCACCTGCCTGCAGGCGCAAATGGTTATTGATGATTTCCAGTTCGTCCATTGTGCATTCATGTTCGCCTTCCGCACTGTTGATATTTATCAGTATCCATTTTGCGCCCTGTATATCATTATCATTCAGTAATGGCGAGTTCAGTGCTTCTTCAATAGCATGCTGAGCACGGTCTTCACCTTCCACTGCAGCGCTTCCCAATATAGCTACACCGCCGCTTTTCATTACGGTGCATACATCCGCAAAGTCAACTATAATATGGCCGCGGCTGTTAATAATATCTGTAATACATTTTGCAGCAGTTGCTAAAACATTGTCGGCTTTGCCAAATGCTTCTTTCATTTTTAAATTGCCATACTGTATGCGCAGCTTATCATTGCTGATGACAAGAAGGGTATCAACAAAGGGTTCTAATTTCCTGATGCCTTCTTCTGCCTGCAGCATACGGCGCGGCCCTTCAAAACTAAATGGAGTGGTAACTATGGCTACTGTAAGTATGCCAAGTTCGCGGCATATTTTTGCAATGATGGGTGCGCCGCCGGTGCCTGTGCCGCCGCCCATGCCTGCGCAGATAAATGCCATCTTTGTGTTTACTTCAAGAATCTTTTTTATTTCTTCAAGAGATTCTTCTGTTGCCTGTTTACCCACTTCAGGATTGGCGCCGGCGCCCAGCCCCTGTGTTAAGTGCGGGCCAAGCTGAATTTTATTATGTACGCGGCTTTGCTCCAGTGCCTTGGCATCGGTATTGCAAATAATGAAATCAACGCCTTCAATGTCTTGAGCAAACATATAATTTACTGCGTTGCTTCCGCCGCCACCCACACCCAATACTTTAATGATGGATGATTTTTGTTTAGGAAGATCAAAGTGTATCATGGTTCTGAATTTAATGGTTGGTTAGTAAGTAGATTTTATTTGTAAGTTTTAAGTAGTAAGTTGCAAGGGATAAGTTGTGTAACTATTTACTTACAACTTAAAACCTATTACTTAAAACCTATTTTATTTCCTGGTCGCCATCTTCTTTAAAAAGATCAATCAGGTTTTCTTTAAACTTGTCCCAGAAGTTACTGAGGCTTTTGCGTTTTTTTACATCCACGGTTTCTTTCAGGGTTTCCTTTCCGTTTGTTTCAGCGTTATCATCTTTCTTTAATATATCCGGAACATTTATTTTCTTAAAACCGTTTCCAAACTCCTTTCTTTTATTTTCATAATCGCTGTAACCTTTGAGTATTAAACCAATACAGGTTGCATACATGGGTTTTTTTAATTCATCAATATGGTTGGGTGCAAGGTGCTCATTAGGAAACCCGATCCTTGCATTAAGCCCCGTGGTAAATTCAGTTAACTGGATTAAATGCTTGAGCTGCGATCCGCCACCGGTAAGGATTACACCACCATTCAATGCGCGATTATCAAGGCCAACCTGTTTTAAATGATAGGTAACAAAATCAAGTATCTCGCTCATCCTTGCCTGTATAATGCCCGCAAGGTTTTTTACACTTATTTCTTTTGCAGGCATCCCTTTTAAACCGGGTATGGTAATAAATGCATTTGCTTTTGCTTCATCGCTCAATGCGCTTCCAAATTGTACTTTCATGGCTTCTGCCTGGCTTTTTAAAACACCAAGACCCATACGTATATCGTTAGTGATATTCTCTCCACCAAAAGGTATTACTGCTGTGTGTTTTAAAATGCCTTCATAAAAAACAGCAAGATCGCTGGTGCCGCCGCCAATGTCAAGAATGGCAACACCTGCTTCCATATCCACATCGCTCATTACCGCGCTGGAAGATGCAAGCGGCTGAAGCACCAAATCTTTTGTTTTTAAATTGCTGCGCTCCACTGCACGGTTTATATTTCTTATTGCATTCCTGTCGCCGGTGATGATGTGAAAATTTGCCCCCACTTTTACACCGTTAAAGCCAACAGGGTCTTTAATGTTTTGAAAATTGTCCACATGAAAGTCCTGCGGTATCACATCAATGATCTGGTCGCCTGCGGGAATAAATGTTTTGCGCTGGTTGGCTACCAGTTGGTCAATTTCCCACTGCTGGATTTCTACGTCAGCATCCTGGCGCACAATATCGCCGCGGGTTTGCAGGCTTTTAATGTGGTGGCCTGCAACCCCCACATACACTTCGTTTATTTCCAGGTCAGGATTGCTTTCGGCGCAGTTGGTGAGCGCCTGCTGGATGGCTTTAATTGTTTGATCAATGTTCAAAACCTGGCCATGCTGCACGCCATTGCTGTTTGCGCGGCCAAAGCCAAGGATCTCTAATTTACCATATTCATTTTTTCGCCCGGCAATAGCAGCAATTTTGGTAGTGCCAATGTCGAGGCCAACAATGATGGGCGCTTCATTCGGATTCATAGATATATGTTTTAGTTGTTTGAGTGATTAAAAAAATTGTTGCATAATATGTTTCTGGTTTCTGGTTTTTGTTGCTTGTCATTTGTTTTGTATTAAAATATTTTCAAATTATCAAATCAATGTATCAACTAATTTCTATTCACTTTCTTAGGCAACACTGCTTTTGGTTTTTTATTCTGCACAGCCGGTTTTGCTTTTGGCTTTATGCTTTTCTTTTGTCCCGTTGTTTTTGGGTTTGCCGTATTTACCGCAGCAGGCATTTTATTCTGCACCGGTGCAGTGGTATCTTTTTTTATCACCGGCGCTGAATATGTTGTGTCTTTTAAAACTGCAGCAAGCATATTCGCACTGTTACCAAATACCTGCATGGCTTTTGCTGAATCCATTGCAGGCCTTACCGCGCCGCGCCTTACAGCCACCACCTGTCCCTCATACTGCACATCAATTGTTTCATATTTTTCAAAACCATATTTGCTCCATACCTGTTTATAAAAACTAAACAGCTTTAAAAATTTTTCGTCAAGGTTTTCTGCATCGCCTAATTTAATTACCTGGTTGCCAAGCACGGGAATGATTTCATAAGTGCGTTGCGGAGTAATATCAACCTGCGCCACCTGAGCCATCCAGAAAGAATCTTTCTGTATGTATTGCGCAATTTTTTTTACGTCCTGCAATACAGCGCTATCGGGCGCTGCAAGTATTTTATTAGCCGATGGAAACGATGTAAACACCGGTACACGTGCAACTCCATTGCTTAACGGCAGCCGGAAACCGCTGCTGTCAATATAAAATGATGTGCCCTGCAAAGTGAATATTCTTGCCAGCGGTTCACGCTCGGTAATATTTGCGTGCAGCACCTGGTTATTATCAAAGAACAATTCTGCGCTTTTTATCCACGCATTTTTTTCTAAACTGTCTTCTATTTTTTTAAAATCAACTGTTGATATATCATTTCCATTGACCGCACCTGCATCATCCAGTAACTGCACTGTATTTTTCTTATTCACAAATACATTATCATCAGCGCCTTTTATTGCTATATCTACACTGCTGCATGTTTTATGCTCTTTATTTTCCATAGCAGCTACCAGCAGTATAACTGTTGCTGCGCCAAACACGCACCATAAAATCATTTGTATCCTTTGCTTCCACATAGCTATGCACTTAATAAAATTTCTTTTACCGGTTGCACCAATGCATCAATATCGCCTGCGCCGCACATCACCACCAATTCCGGTTTTGTTTTTTTTATCCATTCTTTCATTTCTTCTTTTCCCATGAGCATTTTATTTTGCAGGTGCATATATTTTAAAATCAATCCGCTTGTTACACCTTCCATTGGCAACTCCCTTGCAGGATAGACAGGAAGAATTATTACTTCATCTGCCATATCCAAACTGTTAGCAAATTCTTCAGCGAGGTCTTTTGTTCTGCTATACAAATGCGGTTGAAAAATAACGGTGCATTTTTTTTTGCCAAATAAACTTCTTACGCCTGTAATCAATGCTTTCAGTTCTTCCGGGTGATGTGCGTAATCATCAATTAAAATATGGCCCCCATTTTTTAAGATGTATTCAAACCTTCTGTGCACACCTTTAAAATTTTCAACTGCTGTTTTTATTTTTTCATCTTCAATTTTCAAATACTTTGCAACGGTTATTGCAGCCACTGAATTTTCAATATTGTGCAGGCCGCCCATGTGCAAAACCACATCATTCAATGCCCATTCTTTATGCACTGCATCAAACCTGTACGAACCACTTTCCACTTTTATATTTACAGCATACACATCCGCATTTGTATTATCAAAACTGTATGTGTAATGTGTGGCAGCTTTTAATTCGCTGTTCCTGCTTAAACCAAACTTGCTTATCAAACAACCACCCGGTTTTATTTTTTGAGAAAACTGTACGAATGCATTTTCCACTTCTACAGGTGTTCCGTATATATCAAGATGATCGGCATCCATGGCTGTGATAACCGCCACATCAGGAACAAGTTTTAAAAAACTGCGGTCGTATTCATCCGCTTCCACTACGCAAACATTTTTTTCACTGCTCCAGAAATTTGTTTGGTAATTTGCTGAAATGCCACCCAGGAAAGCATTGCAGCCGTATCCTGTATCGCGCAGCAAATGCGCGATCATAGTGGTGATGGTTGTTTTGCCATGCGTGCCGCCTACACATATATTAAAAGAACTTTCAGTTATCCACTGCAAAACATCGCTGCGCTTTACCACTTTATAATTATTTCCCCTGTAATACACCAGCTCTTTATGATCTGCAGGAACAGCAGGTGTATAAATAACAACATCAGCATTTTTTGGAATCAATAACAGGTTTTCATCATAGCGAATTTTAATTCCATCTGCTTCCAGTTCTTTTGTTAACGGCGTGGCTGTCCTGTCGTACCCGCTTACTTCTTTCCCAAGCGAATGAAAGTAACGGGCAAGCGCACTCATGCCAATGCCACCGATGCCGATGAAATAAGTAACCTGTATGTTTTTAATATTATTCACGCTATATTTCTTAAAATTTCTTCTGCAATTTTTTTATCTGCATCAACTACACCCAATGAAGCAATATTTTTTTTTAATTTTTCCTGTAATGCTTTATCAAATACCAGTCTTGCTGCTGCTGCAAATAATTTTGCCGTTGTGTCTTCATCTTTTACCATCAGTGCTGCATCCCTTTCAACTAAATATTTTGCATTTACTGTTTGATGATCTTCCGCCGCCAGCGGGTAAGGCACAAACACAACCGCTTTTTTTGCCACGCACAATTCTGCTACCGACATTGCCCCGGCCCTTGATATCACTGCATCTGCAGCCGCATAAGCTTTATCCATTTCTTTGATAAATTCGCCCGCCCACACATTTTTGTAGTTTTTTCCCCTGTCAATATATGCAGCAGCAGTCGCTTTTCCTGTTTGCCAGATGAGTTGCAGCTTAAGAGGCTCCATTTCATGCACATGCGCTGCCATTACTTCGTTTATGCTTTTTGCACCCAGGCTGCCACCTATAGCGAGGAGTGTTTTTTTTGAAGCATCCAATCCGAAAAATTTGACTCCATCTTCTCTTGTAACTTTTGATTCTGCGATAGATTCCCTTACCGGGTTTCCCGTGATGATGATCTTTTCAGCAGGAAAAAATTTCTCCATTCCGTCAGCAGCTACAAAAATTTTTGTTGCTTTTTTGCCGAGTAAAATATTGCTTTTGCCAGCGAACGAATTGCTTTCATGTATAAAAGTTGGGATATGCTTTTGCTGCGCATACTTTAATACAGGAAAGCTGGAATATCCGCCCACACCAATTGCAGCATCAGGTTTAAAACGGGCAATGATTTTTTTTACCTGAAAAAAACTTTTTATGAGTTTGAACGGAAGCAAAATATTTTTTATCAAAGAACTTCTGTCGAAACCTGCAATGTCTATCCCCTCTATATTGTAACCTGCCTGCGGCACTTTTTCCATTTCCATTTTTCCTTTTGCGCCGATGAACAGAAATGATGCACCGGGCTGCAATTTTTTTATTGCGTTAGCAATTGCAATAGCCGGAAAAATATGCCCGCCCGTGCCACCGCCTGCTATAATTATTTTAGTCATTTGTGATTTAGTCATTTGTCATTATTGCTGCACACTGTTCTTTTTGTACAAGAGTGCGACGCAACGGAAGTTTCATTCCTGTTCTTCAGCTCGGCTCAAAAATTATTTAAAAACTTTACAATAACAACAACGAATGACTTTATTGCGCTGTTGCTGCAACCCCGGTGTCAGCGGGATTTGGCGCTTCTTTCCCTTCCAGCTGCTCTACATTTCTTGCCACGCTTAACACAATTCCTATTGCCGCACATGTGAATAAAAATGAACTGCCTCCCATACTTATCAATGGCAGAGTAACGCCTGTAACCGGAACGATGTTTACGTTTACCGCCATATTTGCAATGGCCTGTATCATAAGCGTGAAACTCAATCCCAGTGCGAGGAACGCCCCAAATGCATAAGGGCAGCGCCTGAAAATTTTTATACACCTGAATAAAAAAACCAGGTAAAAAAATATGATAAATGCGCCGCCAATCAAACCATATTCTTCGATAATGATATCGTAAATAAAATCGTTGTACGCCTGCGGTAAGTAATTGCGCTGCGTGCTGTTGCCGGGGCCTTTACCCAGCAGGCCACCATTTGCTATGGCAATGTTTGCCTGCTGCACCTGGTAAGGTACATCTTCGCTTTTTGCATACATAAAATCCTGTACGCGTTTTACCCAGGTGCTAAACCTTCCAAGTGAATTAAGTGTGGAAGTAACACTTGTTTTGTCATCTGTACCTGCATTCGCATGATAAGTTGTTACTGCTACACTTACAATAATCAGGATAGGGATGAGTGCAAGCCCAATCACGAGGAAAATATGTTTAAAACTTACCCTGCCAATAAACAGCAGCAGCAGCGATGTGGCGCCGGTAAGTAATGCGTTGGAAAGGTTTGCGGGCATGATTAATACGCAGGTGATAAGCACGGGCGTAATAACAGGAATAAAACCTTTTTTGAAATCTTTTATCACATCCTGCTTGCGGCTGAGCTGCCGCGAGAGATACATGAACAGCGCAAGTTTTGCAAGGTCGCTTGTTTGAATGGTCATGTTAATGACAGGCAATTTTATCCAGCGGCTGCCTTCATTAATTTCAGCGCCAAAAAATAAAGTGTATATCAATAAGGGTACGGATATAATGTAAAGTATCAATGCCACCCTTGAAAAGAGCGTATAGTTTACCCTGTGTAAAAAGTAAATAAGCACAATGCCGAGCACAATAAAAGACAACTGCTTGAATAAATATATTTCAGTATTTCCTTTATACATTTTGTAGGCGAGAGAACCTGTGGCGCTGTACACAACAAGCAATGATGTAAGCGACAGCAGTATTACGATGCCCCATATATATTTATCCCCTCTTGTTCTTTTGAGCAAGCCTTCACCCACACCTTCCGGGGAAGGCATTTGGGAGAAAAATCTGTCTGCTGTTTCGCGGATCATAGTACCCCCATCCCCTAAAGGGGAGTTAATAAGTGATTAAATATTTTAACTGTATCCATTTTCGTGAACTCTTTTTAAGCCTCCCCTTCAGGGGAGATTTGGTGGGGCGCTTTTATAAGTCCCTCACTGCCCTTTTAAACCGGTTGCCCCTGTCTTCATAATTTTTAAATAAATCAAAACTTGCACAGGCCGGGCTTAACAATACTATATCATCTTTGGCTGCCAGGCGAAAAGCTTGCTGCACGGCCTCTTCAGCGCTTTTTGTGTCAATAATACCGGCCACAGTATTTTCAAATGCTTCATGAATTTTTTTATTGTCAATGCCCAGGCATATAATGGCTTTTACTTTTTCTTTTACCAAATCTTCAATTAAAGAATAATCATTTCCTTTATCAATGCCGCCGAGAATTAATATGGTTGGCCTGGCCATGCTTTCCAGTGCAAACCATGTGCTGTTTACATTTGTGGCCTTACTGTCGTTGATAAACTCAACGCCGCGCACTTTTGCCACATGTTCCATGCGGTGCTCCAGGCTTTGAAAATCTTTTACCGCATCGCGGATTTTTTCTTTCCTTATGCCGAGTGTTGCGGCTGCAATGCCCGCTGCCATTGTGTTGTATTGATTGTGCTTACCTTTTAAAGCAAAATCATAAATACTCATGCTGGCTCTTTCTTCCTGTATCCTCAGCATCATCTGGTCATGCCTGATGTATGCTCCCTGTGTTACTTCGTGTTTCATAGAAAATGGCAGTGGGTTGGTAATTAAGGAAATTGTTTTTAAATGCTGCATGATTATTTCATCATCTTCACAATAGATAAAATAATCACCGGGTTGCTGGTTCTGTATGATTTTAAATTTGCTCCTGATATAATTTTCAAACCTGTATCCGTACCTGTCTAAATGGTCTTCTGTTATGTTCAGCAGGATGCTTATGTCCGCCCTGAAATCTTTTATATCATCTAACTGAAAAGAACTTATTTCCGCCACATACAAAGGCTTTGGGTTTTCCGCTACCTGCTTTGCAAATGAATAACCGATGTTGCCTACCAGTGCGCAATCCAGCCCCGCTGTTTTGCAGATATGGTAAATAAGCGAAGTAGTGGTGCTCTTTCCATTACTGCCTGTTATTGCCACAATTTTGCTGTTACCTTTAAACCTGTAAGCCAGCTCTATCTCACTTATCACCAGTATTCCTTTTGCGCGGATCTTTTTCACCATTTCATTTTTCTCAGCTATCCCCGGGCTTTTCATCACTTCATCCGCCGCTAAAATTTTTTCTTCTGTATGCTGTGCTTCTTCAAATTCAATCCCGTTGCTAATGAGCTCTTTTTTATAACCGGCTTTTATATCACCGCTGTCGCTTACGAAAACCGTATAACCTTTTTGCTTCGCAAGAAGTGCCGCACCGATGCCGCTTTCACCTGCACCTAATATGACAAACCTTTTACCCATTTTTTGTAGTATCCTTTGCCCTGTGGCGGTTATCTTATCTTCAGCGTTATTACAGAAAGTATTACACACAATATTGTTATAATCCAGAACCGTACGGCTATTTTGCTTTCATGAAACCCTTTCTTTTGAAAATGATGGTGCAGCGGGCTCATTAAAAACACACGCCGGCCTTCGCCATATTTTTTCTTTGTGTATTTAAAATACCTTACCTGTATAATGACGCTTAAAATTTCTATAAAGAAGACTCCGCAAAAAAGTGGCAGCAGCAATTCTTTGCGCACAATAATTGCGAGTGAAGCTATGATGCCGCCGAGTGCGAGGCTCCCTGTATCACCCATGAAAACCTGAGCGGGGTATGCATTGTACCAAAGAAAGCCTATACAAGCACCCACAAATGCACCAATAAAAATAGAGAGCTCGGAAAGATTTGGTATGTACATGATGTTTAAATAGTCAGCAAATGTGTAGTTTCCGCTTACATACACAAACACGCCCAATGCCGCGCCTATGATGGCGCTTACACCTGCTGCCAAACCATCTAAACCATCTGTAATATTTGCACCGTTTGAAACCGCAGTTACAATAAATGTTACAATGAGTATGTAAACCACCCATGTATATTTTTCAGCGCCATCGCCCATCCAACTGATGAGTTTGCTGTAATTAAATTCATGATTTTTTACAAATGGGATTGTTGTAATAGGCGTTTGCACTTTTACAAACCTGTGATCTACGCCGTCAATTTTTCTTATAACTATATTGGAATCTTTTGCAATTTTTTCCCCGCGCTGTAGTGATGAATCGGCACTCGTCTGACCAATTAATTCTCTTTCAACAGTTACATTACTGTTGAAATAAAGTGTAGCGCCGATAATGATCCCCAAACCAACCTGTCCGATAATTTTGGAAACACCTGCTAAACCATGGCTGTCTTTCTTTTCATATTTCTCGCCTTTTTCTTTCGCTTCTTTTCTTGCTTTCAGCTTAAGGTAATCGTCCAGGAAGCCAATGATACCAAGCCATACAGTGCATAAAAGCATCAGCCTTATATATACTTTATCCAAATCAGCAAAGAGTAATGTGGGTATAATGATGGCAAGTAAAATAATAACGCCACCCATGGTAGGCGTACCTTTTTTTTGCTGCTCGCCAGCCAGGCCCAGGTCACGCACGCTTTCACCAATCTGTTTGCGGTTTAAAAAATTAATGATACGTTTACCATATACAGTGGCAATGAGCAGCGACAATAAAATTGCCATTGCAATCCTGAAAGTGGTGTACTGGAAAAGCCCGGCGCCGCTCAGGTGAAACTCTTTATCAAGCCATGTAAATAAATAGTACAGCATATTGATCAATGGTTAATGGTCAATGGTCAATTTAATGCCCATTTGCTTTGACACTTTTTATTTTCCTAATAGTTCAAACATTTCTTTCATTATTGCTTTGTCATCAAAATCATGCTTACCGTCTTTTAGTACCTGGTATTTCTCATGTCCTTTTCCTGCCAGTAAAATAATGTCTTCCCTGTTCGCAAAACTTACCGCCGCTTTTATCGCTTCCTTTCTGTCAGCAATGGAAATGTATTTTCTTTTTGAAGCCGCATTCAACCCTGTTTCCATATCTTTTAATATTACCTGTGGGTCTTCACTGCGCGGGTTATCACTGGTGAAGATGGCCCTGTTGCTAAAGTCACATGCAATTTGTGCCATTACCGGGCGTTTTGTTTTATCCCTGTCGCCGCCACAACCCACCACGGTTATCACCTGTTCATATCCTTTGCGCAATTTTTTTATCGTTACCAAAACATTTTCAAGTGCATCGGGTGTATGCGCATAATCAACAATACCGATGATGTTACTGCTGCTGATCATATAATCAAATCTTCCTTCAGCGCCGCTTAACATGCTCAGGATGCGCAGTACTTCATCTTTATTTTCACCAAAACAAACAGCCGCACCATAAATGGCCAAAAGATTGTATGCATTGAATTCGCCAATTAACCTGCAGTGCACTTCTTTATCATTGATCAGCATTTGCAAACCCGTGAGTGCATTCTCTAAAATTTTCCCTTTGAAATCTGCAATACTTTTCAAACTGTAGAAATATTTTTTTGCAATTGTATTCTGAAGCATAACGGCACCCCGTTTATCATCAAGGTTGGATATGGCAAATGCATTGCTGTCAAGTGTATCAAAAAAACTTTTCTTTACGCGGATATACTCATCAAATGTTTTGTGATAATCCAGGTGGTCATGTGTAATATTACTGAATATGCCACCTGCAAAATGTAAACCGGTAATGCGGTGCTGGTGGATGGCGTGGCTGCTGCATTCCATAAATACATGTGTGCAGGCTGCATCTGCCATCTGTTTCAATAACCCGTTTACACTGATAGGGTCAGGTGTTGTATGCGTAGCCTCCACAACGATTTCACCAATATGATTTTGTATGGTACTTATCAGCCCGCATTTATAACCCAGCTGCATAAACAATTTGTATAAAACAGTTGCAATTGTTGTTTTGCCGTTTGTGCCGGTAACACCAACGAGTTTTATTTTACGCGACGGCTCATCATAAAAATTATGTGCTATGTACGCAGCAGCTTCATGCGTATTGCTTACCTGTATATAAGTAATACCATCTTTTAATATTTGCGGAAGTGTTTCGCAAATAATTGCTGCAGCACCCTGCTCAATTGTTGTATCAATAAACTGGTGCCCATCGGTTTTTTCACCGCAGATGGCAATAAAAACAGAACCGGCAGATATTTTACGCGAATCAATCTGTATATCTTTCACCGGCAAATCAGTATTTCCATTTACAGATTGCAGGTGTACTTTATATAATATGTCGTGTAATTTTTTCATAATGGCCGTATCTTCATGCGGCTTTTTTTTAATTCAAAAAAATATTTAATGACTCCCCTTTTATTACCGGCTGCCCTGCAGCAATTGATTGTGCAGACACCTTGCCCCTCCCTTTTATATTTACCTTTAAACCTATATTCTCACATACATACAAAGCGTCTTTCAACCCCATGCCGCTTAATGCGGGCATTTGTTTATAGCTCATGGCATCATCTGCAATTACCGGCTCGTCTATGGTTTTATAAATTTTTGCATACTGATTAGAGGCGTTTCCTGAATCAGTATAGTGAAGCCCCAGTGTATTGAGCACATTTTTTATATCCGTTCTCATTCCTTTATAGCTGTAAGGGATGCTGTCGTTTTTTGTGGCAGTAGCATATTGTGTGGTATTATCCTGCCGCACATACATGGTATAGAGCCTGTCGGCAATTTCTTTAAAAACAGGAGCTGCAAGCTGTCCGCCAAAATGCAGCGGAGCATTGGGTTTTGTTTTAATAACAACAATGCAGGTGTACTGGGGGTTATCTGCAGGAAAATATCCAACAAAAGAAGCCTGGTACACACCATCTTTGTATCCAAATTTTCCATCATCAACATGTGCGGTACCGGTTTTGCCGGCAACAGGGAATTGGGAATCTTTAAAAATTAATTTTGCTGTTCCTTCTGTAGTAACTGCATACATGCAATCCTGTGCATCCTTTACCACAGAAGGCTTGCAAACATTTTCCACCACCGTTGAAGGAAGAAAATGTTTTACCACTATGCCATCATTTTTTATATCGTTTACCAAATATGGTTTCATCATTTTACCATTATTGGCAATGGCATTATACAGCGTTAATGTTTGCAGGGGGCTTACCTGTATACCATAACCAAAACTCATTGTTACCATATCAATCAAACCTTCATTGGTTTTATTTACTTTCAGCAAATGCGGTTTTGTTTCGCCAAGCAAATCAATACCTGTTGCAGTATCCATTCTAAACTGGTGCAGGTATTTTAAATATTGATCAGGTTGCGATGCAAATGTTTTATATGCTATGGTACTCATACCCACATTGGAACTGTGTGCAAAACATTCCTTCACTGTCAGTAATGGTTTTGGCATAACTTCCGCCTCATTCACATCACGTACACCCACATAGGCATGGCCTGTACTTCCCACTGCCACCAAATCATTCACGGTGGTTTTACCTTCGCTTAATACAGATAATAATGTAACAAGTTTTATGGTAGAGCCGGGCTCGGTCGTCCGCATCGCATAATTGTAGTCTTCCCAATAACTTCCATTGGGCTGACGACCAAGGTTTGCGATAGCTTTTATTTGCCCGGTATGCGTTTCCATTACAATACAGGTTCCTGTTACTGATTCGCTTTGCTGCATCATTTTCATCAGTGCATTCTCTGTTATATCCTGTATATGCGTGTCAATGGTTGTAACAATATCGTTGCCGTTTTCGGGTTCCACCTGGTAATCATCATTTACAGGCACCGCTGCACCGCCTGCTATATACCGCACCAAACGCTTGCCGGTAATACCTTTCAGCGTACTGTCGTACGTCATCTCAAGACCCACTTTAAAAGAATCACGGTCTAAACCAATAGTACGGAAAGCCTCTAACTGGTAAGGGTTCAAGCGGATGCTTTTTGTATCAGCAATAAAGCCGCTTTTATTTTTTCCTAATCTTACAAGCGGAAAATTTTTCAGTTGCTGGTAGTTTTCAAAACTTACTTTCTTTTGAAAAGGAAAATAACGGTTGCCGCTTTTATAGCCATCGCTAAGGATTGTTTTATATTCCCCTTTGCTTTTATCTTTAAAAAGGTTTGACAGGCAATAACTCAGCGAATCAATGTTATCATAGAAAAGCCTGCCGTTGTTTTCTTTTAAGCCATCAGCGCCAAAATCAATATAAATATCAAATTGCGGGATACTTGTGCTGAGCATTTGCCCGTCTGCACTGTAAATAGTGCCCCGGTCAGGATCAATTTCCTCAATTTTTTCGTGCAGACTGTCACTCATACTGAGCCAGTACTTTCCCTGCACCTGCTGTATATAAAATGCTTTGGCAAATATGCCCGCGCATACAAGCACCACTGCTATATAACAGAGATAAACCCTCCAGAGTATGTCGCGTTTTACTTCCATCAGTTTAATAAAATAAAAAGTGCTTCAAGGTTAGCAACAGTGATTTTTAGTGTACTCCTCTCTTCATATTTATGTTGGTTTTTCATTTTACTTTTTTATAAGGCTGCTGTCCATCGTAATGCGCATGGGCTGCTGTTCTGAAACTTTTAAACCCAATGGTGTTGCAGCTTTCACTATTTCTGCTTCACGGCTTTTAAAAATTTCTTCTGCCTTCATACTTTTATATTCATACTGCAGTTGCTTTACATCTTTTGCTGCTGCATTAATATCCCTGATAGTATTATCAGCCCAATGGCCGTTAGCTATATATATTATGGCAAGAAACGCTATGAACAGGAAAAACACTGTATGCTTTACTATCCATTCGTAATTAAGCAGCCCCCATAAAGGCTGCTCTTTTTTTTCCTGTTTATTTGTTTGCTGCTCTTTCATTTTTTTTATTGTGATTCCGGAAGATTTTCCCTTGCTTTCAGGCTTTACTTTCTTTCCGCCACCCTCAGTTTTGCGCTTCTGCTCCGTGAATTTTTTTTCAGCTCTTCATCTGCCGGCGTTACAGGTCTTTTTGTAATTATTTTTAAAGGGGTTTCTTTTTCCGCTGTTTCAAAGGGGTTGTCAAGCGTTTCATCAAAACTGCCCTTTTTAAAAAAAGTTTTTACCAGCCTGTCTTCAATGGAATGAAAGGTTATAACTACAATTCTTCCACGGCTGTTTAATGATTCCGGCACCTGCTGCAGCATTTCTTTGAGTGCGCCCATTTCATCATTAACTGCTATGCGCAGCGCCTGGAAAACCTGAGCGAAATACTTGCCGGGGTTGCCTTTCACCACAGGCTGCATAAGTGAAATAAAGCCTTCAATTGTTTTAAGGGGATTAAGGTTGCGGTGCTGTGCAATATGTTTCGCCAGGGTTTTTGAATTGGTAACTTCTCCAAACTGTTCAAACAACTTATGCAGTTGATGTTCGGTATAACCAAGTAAAATATCAGCGGCAGTAAGGGTTTGGCGCTGATCCATGCGCATATCCAGCGGGCCATTAAACCTTGTGGAAAAACCGCGCTCACCCTCGTTAAACTGGTGGCTGCTTACACCAAGGTCGACCAGAATGCCATCAACTTTTGAAATTTTGTACAAGCGTAAAAACCTTTGTAAATGGCGGAAGTTTTGCGGAACAAAAATGATGCGTTCATCATTGGGCAGGTTTTGCTGTGCATCTGCATCCTGGTCAAAAGCAATGAGTTTGCCATTGCTGTTCAACTGTTCCAGGATGCCTTTACTATGACCGCCACCGCCAAAAGTGCAGTCGGCATATACACCACCAGGCTTTATATTCAAAGCTTCAATGGATTCTTTAAAAAGAACAGGTATATGATATTCCTGCGGCATAATAAATTGTATGCTTACAACAAATTGCCAAATGAACTTTGGTTACCGAGCACTTCACTTGCCAGGTTACTGTAATGTTCAGATGAAAAACCTTCAAAGAACTGCTTGTACTTACCAGCATCCCATATATGTATTTTATCAAGGTTTGAAGCCAGCACTATGTCTTTGCTTAAACCGGCGAATTCTTTTAGTGAGGGTGGAAGCAGTATCCTGTTTGCGGAATCCGTTTCTACTTCTGTTGCGCCACCCAGGAAAAATATTTTAAACTGCCGTACCTTAGGGTCAAAATCATTTAATTTGCTGATGCGTTGTTCAATGATGATTTGCCAGGTTTTGAGCGGGTACAGGTTGAGGCATTTTTCAAAACCCCGGTTAATAACAAAGCGCTGCTCTCCTTCGGGCACTTGTTTTTTAAGTGCACCAGGCAAAAAAAAACGGCCTTTTGCGTCAACTGTAGCTTCGTATTCACCAAGAAAACCAGTCATTTAAGCTTATTTAAAAATGATTTACCATTTAATTCCACAAAATAACACTTTTTCCCACTGTAAATACAAAATTTTCTTATTTCATTTTTTCCACATTAAAAAACCTGCTATAAACCTTACTGGGTAAAGGTTTCATAAGGTAAAATGAGAAAAGGATGTGATTTAACCGTGGAAATGGGTGGATAAACTGTTAATAAACTAAATCGAATATTATGTCAGGCTATTCAGAAACACCACTAAGTAAAAAATTAGGCATTAAAGACGGAATAAAAATTTTTCTTATCAATGCACCGGAAAATTATTTTGAGTTGATTGAAATTAATGCTGTTGAAAAAGTGGTAAATAAAATTACTGCCGCAAGCTTTTTTCATTTATTTGTTGTGAGCAAGAAAGAACTTGAAAATCATTTTAAAAAAATAACCCGGTCTGCAGCGGATGATGCGGTAATATGGGTTTCCTGGTATAAAAAATCTTCAGGTATTGCAACAGATGTTACAGAAGATACAATAAGGGAAATTGTTTTGCCAACAGGCTGGGTGGATGTGAAAGTATGCGCTGTAACTGAATTATGGAGCGGTTTGAAAATTGTAAAGCGAAACACCATGAAGAAAAAATAATATCACTCCGGAGTATATGAAAAGTAAAATTCCCGGCTCCTGCATTTTCATTTTACTGTTGATGTGACAGTACTAATATTGATATGATGATACCGCCGAAAAATTTATCTATAAAAGATTTCAACTATAATTTACCGGAGGGCCATATTGCGAAATACCCTTTTGAAAAAAGAGATGAAAGCAAACTGCTGATTTATCAAAATGAAAATATTAAGGAAGATATTTATTTCAACCTGGATAAATATATCCCTTCGGGCTCGTTGCTTATTTTCAATGATACAAAAGTGGTGGAAGCAAGGATATTATTTGAGAAAGCAACGGGTGGCATTGTGGAATTATTCTGTCTTGAGCCTGATGCGCAATACCCTGATATTACAACCGCGCTGCAGCAGAAAGCAAAAGTAGCCTGGAAATGTTTAGCCGGTGGTGCAAAAAAATGGAAAACAGGCTGGCTGAAAAAATCAATAATGATTGATGGGCGGGTGATTGAACTGGTTGCTGAAAAAAAAGAAAAAACAGGCAATTATTTTTTGATCTGGTTCTCCTGGAGTGATGATGCATTAAGCTTTGCAGAAATTTTACATCATGCGGGGCGGGTACCTCTCCCACCTTATTTACACCGCAATGCCGAAGAAAAAGATAAAGAAACCTATCAAACTGTTTATGCTTTGCACGATGGCTCAGTGGCGGCACCCACAGCGGGTTTGCATTTTACCGAAAGGTTGTTTGAAAAATTTAAAAATAAAAATATAAATAAAGATTTTGTAACGCTGCACGTAGGCGCGGGCACTTTTATGCCGGTAAAAACTGAAACAATGGAGCAGCACGAAATGCATGTGGAATTTATTGAAGTTAAAAAAAGCTTCGTCGAAAATCTATTAAACCGGTTGCCCGGGAATATTATTGCCGTTGGCACCACTTCCTTAAGAACAATTGAAAGCCTTTACTGGATGGGCATAAAAACTATGCTGCATCCCTTGTGCAGTGCAGATGAATTGTATTTGAAACAATGGGAAGCCTATGAATTTGCATATCAAAATATTTCATCAAAGGAATCACTGCAGAGTTTATTAAACTGGATGCAGCTTGCTGGCGTAGAAAATATTACTGCGAAAACACAAATGATTATTGCACCGGGCTATCAATTGAAACTGGCTAATGCGCTCATTACAAATTTTCATCAGCCGCAATCCACATTGTTGCTGCTTGTTGCAGCTATTGCGGGAGAAAACTGGAAAGATATTTATACCCATGCCATTGAAAATGATTTCCGTTTTTTAAGTTATGGAGATGGCTGTTTAATATGGGCCGGCCGGGATTAGTTTTTTCTCACTGATCAAACTTATTTTCCCAGCCTTCGGTTTTTAATTTTTCAACTTTTTTGAGGACATCATTTTCAAGGTTTTTTTTATAAGCAATAACTTTTGCTGCAACAGTATCATCAAAAGCACCGATAATGGATGCAGCAAGTATGCCCGCATTTTTTGCAGCATTCAGTGCCACAGTGCCTACGGGAATTCCATTGGGCATTTGAAGAATAGATAAAACAGAATCCCAGCCGTCAATGGAATTGGAAGATTTTATTGGAACACCAATTACCGGAAGCGAAGTTACCGAAGCAACCATTCCCGGCAAATGCGCGGCACCACCGGCACCGGCAATGATTACTTTCAACCCGCGTTCTTTTGCTGTGCTTGCATATTCCATCATACGCAATGGGGTGCGGTGTGCGGATACAATGGTGAGTTCAAATTCTATGTCAAACTCTTTTAAAATATCTGCGGCTGCCTGCATTACAGGCAGGTCGCTGTCACTCCCCATTATTATTCCCACAAGAAGAGTTTGTTGTTTGTGGTTGGTAGTTTGTAGTTCAGGCATTAGTCCTGTCTTTAAATTTTTGGCCTTTAAAATCTAACTTATTTAAATATGCGATAAAAGATGTAATCATTTTAGTCAATTCATCACAAGCACTATATAATTCTTTAAACTTAGTTTCAGAAATATATCCTGCATCCGTACACCTGTAAAGCTGAGATTTTAACTCCCCTGTTTCTCCTTTTGCGATAGTGAGTGAATTTATAAATTCCAGTTTACTTCCCCTTTCAAAACCTTTAGCAATATTATCCATAACTGAACCACAGGATCCGCCCATTTGATCCCTCAATCTGAAATTTTTGCACAAAGGCCCCTCGTTTGTAAGAGTATAAATTTCTTTCGCAAGAAAACGGGACTTTCGCCATATTTCTAAATCTTCAAACCTGTGAACAGTTGCCATACTCAAAGTTAACTACAAACCACAAACTATAAACTACAAACTCTCAAAGTATGTTTTATCTTATTAGCCTTATGAGTCAGATCATGATAATCTTTGCTGATGATTGTTACATGCCCCATTTTTCTTCCCGGCTTTGTTTGTGCTTTTCCGTATAAATGCACAAACACATTTTCCATTTTCAGCACATCATCCAGCCCTTCATATTTTGCATCACCTGCAAACCCTTCCGCACCTAATAGATTTACAATGGACGATGGAAGTATCGGCTCCGTATTTCCCAATGGGTAATTTAAAATAACCCTCCACAGCATATCATACTGGCTGCAGTAATTTGCCTCAATGGTGTGATGGCCGCTGTTGTGCACACGCGGCGCGGTTTCATTTACCAGCACATCATCATTTTTATCTACAAACATTTCTACTGCAAATAAGCCGGGGCTGCAGAATTGCTTTACAAGTTTCAGCGCAATGGCTTCTGCTTTCCATAAAACCTGCTTTGGTAACTGCGCAGGGCTTATTTGATAATCAAGAAGATTAAGCAGCGGGTTAAATATCATTTCTGCAGCTGGAAATAGGGCTGTTTCGCCTTTTTCATTTACAGCAACAATCAGGGCAATCTCTTTTTTTATATGAACCATTTTTTCTAAAACAGAAGGCGCATCAAAACCTTTTTCAATTTCTTTTTCGGTTGGTAAAACCTGCACCCCGCGGCCATCATAGCCGCCTTGCGCCAGTTTATGCACTGCAGGTAAAAATGCAGTTTCATTTTTTAAATCATTAAGATTTTGCGTAGTTACAAACGCAGGGGACGGTATTTCGTGTTGCTTATAAAATTCTTTTTGGGTTATTTTATTTTTTATGATCTTAATTACCGAAGGCTTTGGAAATATTTTCACACCTTCCGTTTCTAATTTTTCAAGCGCTTCCACACTTACTGATTCTATTTCAATGGTAATGGCATCCAGGCTTTTTCCAAAATTATAAACGGTTTCAAAATCGCGTATATCGCCTTTTGTAAAATGATGGCATAAATGTGCCGCCGGGCAGTTTTCATCATTTTCGAGTACAAAAGTTTCCATCACATAATTCGCGGCCGCCTGTAATAACATACGCCCCAACTGGCCGCCACCGAGGATACCAACTTTCATCATACATAATAAATTGCAGCGAAGATAAATTCTGTTGCGCATTTGCCTAAGTATTTTTATAACTTTGCGCCAACGATGCTTCCCGATTATCCACATAAAATTTTTTGCGACAAGCGTTTTAATTACTCGCTGCTGATGGAAACCCTTGCTATGCGTTCGGAATTGCCGCATTAAGCAATGCAGTACAGGAGTGCGACGCAAGAAAAGCCAAATTGTTTTTCTCAAGCCGGGCTCAAAAAAAATTATCTCAATCTTAAATTTAATTTTATGTCAACACTTACAGCAGTTGATACTTCTTCCGGACAGCTGCAAACGGATTTTCTTCCCCTGCAGGGAACAGATTATGTAGAGTTTTATGTGGGTAATGCAAAGCAGGCCGCACATTTTTATAAAACGGCTTTTGGATTTCAAAGCCTTGCTTATTCAGGCCCCGAAACCGGTGTAAAAGACCGCGCCAGCTATGCCGTGCAGCAAAATAAACTCACTTTTGTTTTTACTACGCCGCTGCGCAACGGGAATGCCATCGCGGATCATATTTATAAACATGGCGATGGGGTAAAATTTTTAGCGCTGCTCGTGGATGATGCAAAAGATGCATGGCGACAAACAACAGTCCGGGGCGGGTATAGTTATATGGAACCTGTAACTCTTACTGATGAATTTGGTGAATTAGTAATGAGCGGTATCCATACTTATGGAGAAACTATTCATCTTTTTATTGAAAGAAAAAATT
Organism: Chitinophagales bacterium; assembly: GCA_038207175.1. Taxonomy (GTDB): domain Bacteria; phylum Bacteroidota; class Bacteroidia; order Chitinophagales; family Chitinophagaceae; genus JBBRAD01. The sequence continues at coordinate 16,848 of JBBRAD010000017.1, read as the reverse complement.
ATAATGGTGCTTTTATGCCGGGCTACAAAGAATGGAAAACTGATTATAACCCGGCTTCAACAGGGTTGCTGTATGTGGATCATTGCGTGGGCAATGTGGGATGGAACCAGATGAACCGCTGGGTGCAATTTTATGAAGATGTTATGGGCTTCCGCAATATCCTCACCTTTGATGATAAGGATATTTCCACCGAATATTCTGCATTGATGAGCAAGGTAATGACCACCGGAAACGGGTTTGTAAAATTTCCTATCAATGAACCCGCAGAAGGAAAAAAGAAATCGCAGGTGGAAGAATATCTTGATTTTTATAATGGTGAAGGTTGCCAGCATGTAGCGCTTGCAACAAATAATATTGTGGCCACGGTTACTGATTTGCAAAACAGGGGAATAGAGTTTTTAAAAATACCCACCTCATACTATGATGATTTGCTGGACCGTGTTGGACATATTGATGAAGACCTTGCCCCGCTGAAAGAACTCGGGATTTTGGTTGACCGCGATGAAGAAGGCTACCTGCTGCAGATATTTACAAAACCCGTGGAAGACAGGCCCACACTGTTTTTTGAGATAATCCAGCGTAAAGGTGCCAAGAGTTTTGGCAAGGGAAATTTTAAAGCTTTGTTTGAAGCAATTGAAAAAGAGCAGGAGGCAAGGGGAAATTTATAAAGCCTGAATTCAAATAATTTTGCATACTGAACGTTTGGGGAAAAGTGAAGTTTATCAATATTTAACTTCTGCTACCTGCATTTTTTATTGAATTATGAATATTTTCGGTGTCATGAAAAAATACATCCTTACCGTTATACTGCTTATTGTAATTAATTATTGCTTTGCGCAGCCTTCTTTTATGGATTACCAGAAAAGTTTTCCAACGGTTTCTTACGCCTCAAGGCTTAAAGAAGATACGCTGGCAAAACAGTTTGCAAAAATGGGTTTGCAGTGGCCGCCCAAACAGATTTATATCCGCTCTTTTAAATACGACAGCCAGATGGAAGTATGGGTGCGCAACAATGATACAGATCCATATAAACTTTTTAAAACATATAAAATCTGCGCCCTCGCCGGAACACTTGGCCCAAAGCGGATTGAGGGTGATTACCAGGTGCCGGAAGGTTTTTATTACATCAGCCAGTTTGACCCCAAAAGCGAATATCACCTTGCGCTTAAAATAAATTATCCCAACCCATCCGATAAAATGCTGAGTGATTCGTTGCGCCCGGGAGGCGGAATCTTTATACATGGCAGTTGCGTTACTGTTGGCTGCATACCCATCACTGATCCGCAGATTGAAGAATTATATTTACTGGCTGCAGGTGCAAAAAACAGCGGGCAGGATTTTATTCCCGTACATATTTTCCCGGTGCGTTTCAACAACCCCAAAAGCATGGATTATCTTGCACAGTTAACCAAAGACGACCAGGATGTTCAGCATTTTGAAACAAACCTGAAACAGGTTTATGATTATTTTGAAAAAGAAAAACAACTCCCGGTAATAACGGTAAATAAAAAAGGCGAGTATGTTTTTTTGTAGCCCGGCGGCAGAATAGATATTAAATTTTTGTTGCGTCGCACACTTGTACTTCCGCATTATTACTCAACTTTAAGATAATTCTTTACAAGCTTTATAGTTTCCACAGCTTCTTTCACGTCATGCACACGTAAAATATTTGCGCCGTTCAGTAAACCAATGGTATGCAAAACGGTGCTTCCGTTTAAAGCATCTTCTGCAGCAATGCCCAATGTTTTATAAACAGTTGACTTTCTTGAAATGCCCAGCAGTAAAGGCTTCTCAAGCATTTTAAAAACAGGTAAATTACGCAGCAGTTCAAAATTATGCGTAATGGTTTTGCCAAAGCCAAAACCAGGGTCAATAATTACATCGTGTATGCCTGCAAGTCTGCATGCTTCAGTTTTTTTAATAAAATAATCAAGTATCTCTTTTGTTACATTTTCATATACAGACTTTTGCTGCATGGTTTCAGGCATTCCCTTTATGTGCATACATATATACGGCACCTGCAATTTCGCAACTGTTGAAAGCATGGCTGCATCAAAGTTTCCGCCGCTTATATCATTTACCAAACATGCGCCTGCGGCAACAGCTTGCCTTGCAACCGATGTATGATAAGTATCAACAGATATAAATATTTCAGGGAATTTTTTATGTATAGCTTCAATTACCGGCAATATTCTCTGCGTTTCATTGGATTCCCCAATTTGTTCGCTGCCGGGGCGGGTGCTTTGCCCGCCAATATCAAGCAGTGCAGCGCCTTCATTAATCATTTGTTCCGCCTGCCGCAAAGCTTCATCTGCATTGGGTTTGCGGCTGCCACTGTAAAATGAATCGGGCGTTACATTTATAATGCCCATTACAACAGGCCCGTTGATTATGAACAGCTTTCCTTTGCAGTTAAGCGTAAACATTGTTTGCTTTGCGTTATTTTTGTTTCTTGTTTGGGAACCTACAGTTTGTAAAGATCATCCAATTTTCAGTAAAATTTTCTGCATGAAAAAATCTTTAATTATAACCCGCTGGATAGTGGGGCTGGTGTTTATTTTTTCAGGGTTGATAAAGGCGAATGACCCGTTGGGATTGAGTTACAAGATGCAGGAATTTTTTGAAGCCTGGGGGTGGAATGGTTTGAATGATTATACGCTTGCCCTTTCACTAGTAATGAATGTGTTTGAAGTGCTGGTCGGTGTGGCGGTAATTATTGGCTGGCGCATGAAATTATTCAGCTGGCTGTTGCTGCTTCTTATTATTTTTTTTAGTTTTTTAACAGGCTATGCATTGCTGTCAGGAAAAATAAAAACCTGTGGCTGCTTTGGCGATTGTCTCCCGCTTACACCATTGCAGTCTTTTATAAAAGATATTTTGCTTTTGCTGCTGATTATAATTTTATTTATAAACCGTAAAAAAATTATTTCATCGCTCGCAACCCCATTGCCGCAGATGATCCTGCTGTTATGTATTATAGGGATAACTTATGGCCAAAGCTATGTACTCCAGCACCTGCCTTTTAAGGATTGCCTGAGCTTTAAAGCGGGTGCGAATATTCCTGAACAAATGAAAATACCTTCGGGTTCTGTTGCAGACAGCTTTGCCATTACATTCAAATACAGAAAAAATGGTAAGATGGTTGAGTTTGACCAGAATAATTTTCCTGCGGATTTTGATTCCACTTATGAATATATTGACCGTTATGATAAGCTGGTAAAAAAAGGAAATGCTGTGCCGCCTATTGTTGACTTTTCTCTGCAAACTTTAAACGGCACTGATACCACTTTGCAAATACTCAACCAGGGCAATTATTATGTAATGCTGATGCTGAAAGATTTTTCAACAGTAAAAGACTGGAGCGGCGCGGGTTTCAGCGCTTTGCTGGATAAACTGCACCAAAAAAATATACCATTATTTCTTGTAACTGCTGATAAAAACAAAGCGGTGGAATTATTTGGAAGCAACCCCAATGTTACCATTCTTACCTGTGACGGAACAGTGATTAAAACTGCAGCGCGGGTAAATCCCACTTATTTCATCATGCAGCAGGGAAATATAAAAGCCAAATACAGCTATGCGGATATGGAAAAAGTGCTTGCTGAAATTGATAAGATAAAATAAAACAACAATAACAAACTAAAACAATGCTCCGTTTCATCTTCAGAAAATTTTTGTACGGGCTGCTCGTATTAATGGGAGTGGTGATGCTTGTATTTTTTCTTTTTCAGGGTTTTGGTGACCCTGCAAGATTGGTGCTGGGGCAAACAGGGGACAGCGCTACTATTCAAAACATCCGCAAAGAACTGGCGCTCGATCAGCCAACATGGAAACAGCTTCTCCTTTACATTAATGATGTTTCGCCGGTTTCAGTTTATACCAATGAAGAAATTCAATCAAAAGAAATAAAAGGGGTTTTTATCGGCAGCAGTGATACAAGACTGGTATTGAAACTGCCTTACCTGCGAAGATCATATCAAACCAAAAAAAATGTTTCTGAAGTGCTGGGTGAAGCATTACCAGGCACGTTGATACTTGCATTTAGTGCCATGCTTATTGCAACAGTACTGGGTATTTTATTAGGCATACTCGCCGCGGTAAAACAAAATACCTGGATGGACACATCCTCCGTTTTTGCAAGCGTGCTGGGCATTTCAGCACCTTCTTTTTTTATGGGCATTTTACTTGCCTATCTTTTTGGTTTTGTGCTGAGCAGTTATACAGGGCTGCACATGACCGGCAGTTTATTTGATTATGATCCTTTTAAAGGAAAACAACTGCAACTGCAGAATTTAATATTGCCAGCTGTTACTTTGGGCATACGGCCGCTTGCAATCATCACACAGCTTACACGCAGTGCCATGCTCGATGTGCTGCAGCAGGATTATATCCGCACAGCATATGCAAAAGGTTTAAGTAAAAAAGCGGTGATCTTTAAACACGCGTTGCGCAATTCACTTAACCCGGTGGTTACAGCAATTACAGGCTGGTTTGCTGAATTACTTGCAGGAGCTTTTTTTGTAGAATATATTTTTGGATGGAAAGGAATTGGAAAAGTAACTGTAGATGCATTGGAAAAACTGGACTTCCCGGTAGTAATGGGCAGTGTGCTGGTAACATCCGCATTTTTTATTTTCATTAATATACTTGCTGATATCCTGTATGGTATTATAGACCCCAGGGTGAGTGTGTAACACCCTGTTAAGTATCATGCTTTATTATGATTTCCATCACATAAACCGTATAGAAACATAAAGAATTTTGCATAAATAAAATTACTGACAGTAAAACTATTTGTTATGCGAATAATTTCTGAAATACTGAAACAAAAAGGCCCGCAGTTTAATACAATAAACGCTGATGCAACTGTACTGGAAGCCATAATTACCATGAAGGCTGACAATTTGAGTTATGTAATTGTGATGGATGGCGAAAACTATACCGGTATTTTTACTGAAAGGGACTATACACACAAAGTAATACTGCTCAACAGGCATTCTGATACAACCCTTGTAAAAGAAGTAATGACGAGTGATTTGCCTACTGTAACAGGAACCGATAAAGCAGAATATTGCATGCGTTTAATGAACTCTGCCAAAACCCGCTACCTGCCTGTATTTGACGGGCTTGATTTCAAAGGTGTGATTACCATTCACGACCTGATGCGCGAATCCATCGCAGAGCATGAAAAGGATGAAGCAATAGAAAATTTTGGAGAAAAAATTGTAAAGTCTGACAAGCATTACTGGATATGATTATTTGATCACCACCTGGCTGATCACATTTTCACCCAATGCTTCATTTATTCTTTTTATTATAAGGTCTTTTTGGTAAAGTAGTTCGTGTTTCAGCGGGCCTACCGCTGTTTGAATAAAAAGTGTTTGATGGACGATCTGTATTTTATCCGTGTATTTAGCGATTGTTTTGCCCATCATTTCTTCCCAGATGCTTTCTATCCGCACAGCCAGTACGCCATTTTTTAAGCGGCTTTTACTGAGAAAGTTATTAAGCGCATCGCCAATATGAAGTTCTGCCATAATGTAAATGTAACAACAATAAAAAAGAGGAATAAAAATTCCTCTTTAATTTTTTTGATTAAAAAATTTATTCATTGCCCACACCCGGCTTAAGTTTATCCTTAAATACCTTTTCAAATTTTTCCACTTTCGGCTGAATTACATAGCGGCAATACATCTGGTTAGGATTGGTGTTATAATAATCCTGGTGATAATTTTCCGCGGAATAAAAATTTGTGTAGGGTTCAATAGACGTTACAACGGGTTTATCCCATGCACCACTTTTATCAAGCTCGGTTTTATAATGTTCCGCCCTTTCTTTTTGCTCTGCATTGTGATAAAATATCACACTGCGGTACTGTGTGCCCACATCATTTCCCTGCCTGTTCAATGTGGTAGGGTCATGTGTTTTCCAGAATACCTGGAGCAAATCATCAAAAGAAATTTTTGAAGGGTCATAAATTATCTGGCAGGCTTCAGCATGGCCGGTACTGCCAGTGCAAACTTCTTCATAAGTGGGGCTGGCAACAGTGCCGCCGCTGTACCCGCTTATCACTTTTACTACGCCGTTCAAACGTTGAAAAATAGCTTCGGTGCACCAGAAACAACCGGTGCCGAATGTTGCCGTGTCTGCAGTTGTACCCGGTGAAATCCTTTCGTCGCTCATATTTGTAATTTGGGTTTTATTTTCTGCACATGATGTAAAAGAAAAAACTCCCATCATGCCCATAACAATCCAGTTTATCATATAGTTTATTTTTGCATTCATATATACGCAAATAGCAAAGATTGGTTTGGGTGTACAAGTTAATTAACTTTTTTTATCCTTCTATGCTGTTAACATGGGCAAAGACGCAGGTGTGTTGCAATACTTTCAAAATACATATTCCTTTAACATTTTTTTAAACGGTTTATAAGCCATGTCAGATTTTTGAATTGTTGCTTTAAATCCTGCAGTACAGGGGTGCGACGCAACAAATGTTTCATAGCATTACCTTTGCCCGGTAAAAAAATTTTTCTTTAAAACATGAAGCTATACCCTGAATCGGCGGCAGTGCAATTAGAATTTGACAAAGTAAAGGCTTTATTAAAAGAGCATTGCAAAACGGAGTATGCAAAAGATAAAGCAGAGCAACTTCGCATTCATACCCGCAAAGAATATATAGAACTGGAACTGCAGCAAAGCTATGAGTACAGGCTGCTGCTTCAGCAGGCGCAATATTTTCCAAATGATTTTGTGCTGAATATTTCACGGGATATAAAGCTACTGGGCATTCCCGGCGGCATGCTTACAGGCGAACAGTTTATGCAGGTGAGAAAGCTTGCTGAAAGCATGGAAAAAAAATTTCGCTGGTTTGATAATGAAAGAAGGAGCGCTTATCCTGCATTGTGGAAAGTAATTGCTGATACCTATTATGAAAAAATAATTATTAAACTGATTGATGAAATACTGGATGAAGATGGAAATGTAAAAGATAATGCTTCGCCTGAACTGCAGCGGATAAGGTCGGGTTTGTTCCGCAAGCGCAATGAGCTGCGGCGCATGTTTGAGAAAGTGGTGGCAAGGCTGGCAAAAGCCGGTTACACAGCGGATATTGATGAAAGTTTCAGCAATGGCAGAAGGGTAGTGGCAGTATTTGCCGAACATAAACGCCAGGTAAAAGGGATTTTGCACGGCGAAAGTGACAGCCGTAAAACATCTTTTATTGAACCGGAAGAAACAATAGAAATAAACAATGCTGTATTTACATTAGAAAATGATGAGCGCAAAGAAGTGCAGCGGATACTGCGCGCATTAACGGCGCAGCTTTCGGTTTATAGTTCTTTATTAAATACTTATCACGGGGTTGTTGGTGAATATGATTTTATTTGCGCCAAGGCAAAGTTAGCTGTTGATGTAAATGGAAATTTTCCCAACCTTGTTGATAAAGCTTTCTTGGAATTAAAGGATGCTTATCATCCGCTGCTTTATTTATATAATAAAAAAACTTTCAAACCCACTGTCCCCGTTTCATTAACGCTGGATGAAAAAAACAGGATACTTGTTATCAGCGGCCCGAATGCTGGTGGCAAAACGGTAACCATGAAAACGATCGGGCTCAATCAGATGATGCTGCAGAGCGGCTTGCTGGTGCCCGTTCACCCAACTTCGCAGATGGGTATTTTCAAACAGCTTTTTATTCATATCGGCGATACACAAAATTTAGAATTTGAATTAAGCACTTACTCTTCGCATTTGCTGCACATGAAATTTTTTATTGAAAATGCAAACGGCAAAACATTATTTTTTATTGATGAACTGGGCAGCGGCAGCGACCCCAGCCTGGGCGGCGCTTTTGCAGAAGTGATAATGGAAGAACTTGCACGCCGCCATTCCTTTGGCATTGTTACCACGCATTACCTCAATTTAAAAATAATGGCCAACCGCACTATTGGCATTGTAAACGGCGCTATGGCTTTTGATGAAAATAATCTGCAGCCACTGTATAAGTTAATGGTGGGCAAACCCGGAAGTTCTTACACATTCTCTATTGCAGAGCGTATAGGTTTGCCGCAGCCATTAATAAACCGTGCAAGAAAATTAGTGGATGAAGATCATTTCCGTCTGGATAAATTATTAAACACTGCAGAGCAGGACCTTCAGCAACTGCATAGTGAAAAAACAGAGCTCAACCGCCTGCTAAAAGAAAATGAACGGCTGAAAAAAGAAATGGAAACAGTTTTGCAGAAAGAAAAACACCAGCAGCAGGTTGAGCTGTTAAAACACCAGAATAAAATAACCGAAGAACGCATGAATGATTTAAAAGAAACCGAACAGCGGCTTAAACAAATTGTTTTAGAATGGAAAAAAACGGAGAAAAAAGAAGAGGTGATGAAGCAAATACAAAACCTGTTGTTTAAAAAGAAAGACCAGGCAGTGAATAATAAAATCGCCAAAAAAATAGAAACACAATACCGCGAAACGGCTGCTGCCATTGTACCGGGGGCGAAAGTAAAAATGAAAAAAAATCACCAGGTGGGCATTGTAAAAGAGCTGAAAGGAAAGCGGGCCATAGTGCAGATTGGGCTTTTGCCTATGAGTGTGGAGCTTTCTGATCTTGTGGCCGTGGAAGAAAAGGTTGCAATTACCGAATAAATATTTTAAATTTATAGCGTTAGCAACTGATTTTTACCCCAATAATGAACCTCCCAATGTCAAAGTTTAAGAATGTCCTTCTTATTGATGACGACCAGCTCACTATTTTAATATGTGAGAAAATGATATCACTTACCGCCTTTGCCGACAAAGTGATGACAGCACTGAACGGTTCTGACGGGCTTAATTTTCTGCGTAATTTAATAGACAATGATACCTCAAACATTCCCCAGGTAATCCTGCTTGACCTTAATATGCCGCCGCTGAACGGTTGGGAATTTTTAGACGAGTTTACAAAAATGGTACCCGCATTGCAGCAGGTGCCGCCCTTCTATATCCTGTCATCCACGGTGGACCCCGAAGATGAAAAAAGAGCCATGTCTTACTCCTGTGTAAAAGGTTTTATTTCAAAACCACTCACCAAAGAACAGTTAGATAAAATTGTGTGAGGCGTTATATTTTTGTCCCCGGCTTACGGAATGCTGCCCGGCTTTGCTTGCGTCGCACTCCTGTACGTTCTAAACAATAAAGGGCAATGCGGATGCTGAATCTATGCCTTCGTTATTATTAGCAACAAAAAACAAAAAATGCAGTTACAGCAACTTGAATTAATCAATGGGGTTTATAAATACCGCGGTGAAAATGTCGATGAAAAATTTGAGCAGTTATACATTAACGCAAGAAATAAAGAAGGAAGGTTATATACAAATGAAGAACTGGCGATGTTACCGCTTATAAACAAAAAAAATCCCCTGCACCGTGAGTGGGTGATGCGAAAAGAATCCGCAGCGCGGCTGCTGAAATGGCTGCAATCAAAAAATATTTCATTGCAAATTCTTGAAATTGGCTGCGGCAATGGATGGCTGGGCAATTTGCTTGCGCAGGTCAATGGCAGCGAGGTATATGGAATGGATATAAATTTTACAGAATTAAAACAGGCCGCGTCTGTTTTTAAAAAAGATAACCTGGCTTTTATTTATGGAAATTTCACAAATGATTTTTTAAGTGAAAAAAAATTTGACACCATCATTTTGGCTGCATCCATACAATACTTCCCGTCTTTAAAAAATATCATCAGTAATTGCCTGAAGCGTTTAAATGCAAATGGGGAAATACATATCCTCGACACAAATTTCTATCCTTCATCAGCAATCAGTGCGGCAAAAAAAAGAACAGAAGAATATTATGCTTTAATTGGTGCGCAGGAATTAGCGGCTTTTTATCACCACCATTCAGCGGATGAACTTAAAGCATTTAATTTTGTTAAGTTGTACGATCCTTCTTCCTGGAAAAATAAATTATCGCAAAACAAAAACCCTTTTCCCTGGGTTTGTATAAAAAGCAAGTAACTTTCCCGCGGATGTTTACACAATCACCTTACCATAGTTTTCAGCGCTGGCGCACATTACAAACGCACAGGATATCCGCATTGCCCATAGTGATACTGATGCCGCACAGCGCGTGCAACTGCAGGTGTGTAATGTGTGATATATGGAAAGACAATAAAAACCTGAAACAGCTTACTGAGAACGATATTGAATCTTTATTAAGCGCTTTAAAAAAATTCGGGACACAGGAAATAGTCATGTCGGGCGGGGAAGCGTTGCTTAACACAAATTTTTTCCGGTTCTGCGAAATATTAAAAAGCCGGAAGATAAAAATTACATTGCTTTCCACGGGTCTCTCCATAAAAAGAAATACAGGGCAGTTACTGGATTGGGTGGATAATATTATTGTTTCACTGGATGGCGATGAAGCGCTGCATGATGCCATACGCAATATCCCCGGCGCTTTTCAAAAATTAGAAGAAGCAGTAGTGCATATCAAATCAATACAGCCATCTTTTAAAATAACAGCAAGAACAGTAATCCATAAGCTTAATTTCCACAACTGGCCAAAAATTATTGATGCAGCAAAAAAAATGGGTTTGGACCAGGTAAGTTTTTTACCCGCGGATATAAGCAGCCATGCATTTAACCGTGAAACGCTTTGGGATGAACCGCGTCAGCATGAGATTGCTTTGGCAAAAGAAGATTTGCCCGGGTTGCAAAACATCATCAGTGAAATAACACAACGGTATAAAAAAGAATTTGACACAGGGTTTATAGCAGAGCCGCCGGAAAAGCTGCAGAAAATTTATTTGTACTACGCAGCATTTTACGGGTTCAATGCTTTTCCTTTTAAAAAATGCAATGCGCCCTGGGTTTCCGCGGTTATTGAAGCGGATGGCACGGTACGCCCCTGCTTTTTTCATAATGCATTTGGAAATATAAGGGAGCACTCATTGGAAAATATCCTGAACAGTAAACAGGCAATTGATTTTAGAAAAAACCTTGATGTGGATATAAATGATACCTGCGTTAAATGCGTATGCTACCTGAACCTTCCCCCAACTGTAAGCCTTTTGTAACAACTGTTTCATCCTTTAGATTTACGTTCTTACTTCCCCGCAATAAAATTAATTATGATTGGAAATTATGTGCAGCGATTCTTCAAAACGTTTGGTATGCGCTTTTAACCGAAATTGATCTAAATGAAGTAATGCATATTCGCGCTTTGCATCAGTATATGCTAAACTGACCGCTCCGTTCCACATGCCGTTATGAAACTCCCTGAAATCATGTTTGTTTATCTTACTTATGTCAATTGGTTTCTCTCCACTGTCAAACAACATAAGAAATATAAAATAGTAGAGGTGTAGGATTTCCTGCATCAGAAAGAACCTGGCGTGTTTGTATTCATCTGTTGCTTCTTCAAAGTATGTTTCAAGATAACCGGCTTCATCTTTTTCATTCATCACAACAAAATTTGCAACAATGGCAAGATCAAGATAACGGTCATTTAAAAAAGCAGCCTCCCAATCTACAAACCATGGCCGCTGCCCGTCAAATACAATGTTCTCAGGCTTTGAATCATTATGACAGGAAACCCAATTCTCCCTGTCGTTTCGCGGATAAACATCTGCAATACGTTCGTATATCCCGTACAGCTCTTTTATTTCATCTTCAGGAAAGATGCCGGCAGCAAGAAATTGTGCCATAAATCTTTCCATACTTTCAAAGTAGTTAATGCGAAACGAAAACTTTGGCAGCGAATGTAATTTTCTAAGTAAATGCGGCATCATTTCTTTTGCCGCGGCAACAGAAAAAGGCTGTTCAGTTATAAAATCAGTAATGGAAACCCTGTCTTCAATACTCAGGTAATGTATGTGCGGGGCAATTTCTTTTCCGGCTGCAACTTTCATGCAGCCATAATAGTATGCAGAATCTCCCATAGCATCTGTACGTGTTATAACCCGCAGCAGGTAAGGGTTCCCGCGCACAGTAATTTTAAATACCAATGCACTTGAAAGACCTTTTGTCAGTTGCTGAATGTGTTCAAATGTATCTGTATTAAAAGCTGTTTGCAATGCTTTTTTTACGGCGGGCTGTTTGTTTTCCGGGATCATAAAAGTGACGTTTTAACGGGAAGCATAAACCAAAAATATCCATGGTAAGTCACTCAGAGCCGCTTTTACAACTATATTTTTTAAGCACAACATTGGTTGTGATAATTGCGTTTTCCAATTAACCACCTGATGTTTTGAGCCGCACATTTATAACCCGAAATAATATTTTTTTATTTAAACAGATTGTTGATTAAGGTTGAAGTTAAGCGCATCGCCTGCTTAGGCGAAACGATGCCGGACAGATAACTCACAATGTTTATTATGTTCGCAGATTACTCCGTTGACTTTTTACTTTTGATCATCCAGTGTAATGCAATGCATGGTGCAAGAATTAAGAACACAAGCACAAACCGGGCAATTGTAAAAAACAGGAGTGTTAAGTTCCCGATATCCGATTCACTTACTTTGAACATATTTTCTATCCATAAAAGCAATGATGAACCCCAAAAAATAATGGAAACGGTAAAATAAAAAATCCCAAACGCAACTCCCACAAGAAATGTTCTGAAAAGGAAATTTCTTAAAAAGATCATTTTTTCTTTTTCCATGGTGGTAAATTTTTAATAAAATAATTTAATTTCTTTGTCTCACGTATGTCTTCACTGTAAAGCAGTGCAGGCACAAGGTACACAATACAATGAAGACCCCCTCTGCGGCAAAAGTTTTTAAACTTCGCCGGGTAGGGATATAAATTTGACTGTATAGTTTTGAATGCCGCAGAGTGCCTGCTTTTGCACAAAGCCGGGAGGAGGACACCTGCGGAGAAGGAAAAATACAGGCTGATGTAAAAGCAATGCAGCAAAGCCTGCAAAATGCTTTTTTGTTGTTTTATATTCTATTAGCCTGAATAGGGCTTCCAATAATTATGTACTGTAAAAAATTAAAGTCAAATTTTGATGGTAAACAAATGCTTTAACAGCATTAAAAAGCAAACAGCTATTTTTTAAAAAGGTGGTTGTGCATCAGCCACCCTATGTTACAGGCAGTGGCTCTTCTGTCCAACCGAATGCCATTCATGTTTTATTTCGGTCATCAAAAGTGCATTGTCAAACTGAACTGAACCCTTGGGGAAAATATTTTCGTTTTCAAAAAAACTTGATTGAACTGCTGTCACCTTTAAAGGTTCTACTTTCCAATTAAAAGTTTTGAGTTTCAATCCGTCAAACTTGTCACCACTTGGTGAGTAACCAACTGCTCCATTTTCAAAAAACTTTGAAGCGGTGTCAAGGTTTTTAAAAATTGAATTTGAATTTAGCGTTTCAGCTTTCTCTCCGTCAATTGAAATAGTTGTGCCGTCTGAACTTTTAAAAGCGATATGATAATGTCCATTTTTCTCTTTGACGTCAAACTTGGCATGAAAGTGCAGCCCCGGAAAAATGCGTCCACCTGCAAGACTGTTCAGAACTGATGATGTGTCACGACGGGGAATGAAAACGCCTTCTTTTACTTCTCCGTTTTCTGTCCATTCAACAGCTATTCGGTGCGCACCATTTTCAGATGAAATCCCAACAAAACTTGGAAGTCCTTTTGGTCGAATATGCTTAAGTCTAATTAAACAAATACCAACTATAGCTTTGCCTTTAAAAACTTTGGGTCTAAAAGGTTGAGGAATTATCTTTTGAATTAGTTCTGGGTCAACTGTGAAGTTGACTAAAACTCGCCTTTCAATAATTCCTTGTATGGTTGGAATTTTCATGGTTGTCGTTTTGCCATTGCCTGTAACGGTTACGGCGATGTGGCGGCATTTGAAAATCGTCCGTAACCGAAGCTAAATTTATAAATAAAAATTCATTGTTTATTCTATTGCCCGGCGTTATTCGTGCCAGCATAGCAGCAAGTTACCTGCTGGCCTTCCGTTTGTGCAGATTCTTTTCATGAGTTTAATCATCATACTCCCCTTGCCATGCGTATTTTCCGAAAAGCAACAAACCTCCTGAAGTGATGGGTGTGATGATAATCATCATGATGATACCGAAAATTAAATTATCCTGTTTGCCGGAATATATTTTAGGTAACCCTAGTTCCAAAATGCCGAAATACGCTGCCGCTAAACCCAGCAGCATCCATACAATACCTAAACCGCGTTTTATTGCATTTTTATATTTTGATGAAGTTTTTACAACAGCCTGTTCAGCATAATTTTCTTTGAGATAAAACAGCCCGATAACTAAACTGATTGTAATCAGCACCAAATGATAAGTCAATCCCGCTAAATAATATTTTGCATCGTGGGCTTCGGTTGCTTTATTCACCAAATAAGTGCTAATCACTAAAGTCATGCCGCCAAGAATGCCAAAGCCAATATGATATGGAAAAGAAAGCGAGGTGTAACGGATTTTTAATGGAAACATTTCTACCAAATAAGCGGCAAGAGGACCATAAGAAATGCCCGCAATGGCCAACAACAAACAAATCAGAAAAATTAATTTCCATTTATCTGTATTGTTGATGAATATTGTTTTCACCAATTCAGTTTTTGGTGGCTTGCCTTGAACTGGTGTTAGTTTTTCAACTTCCTGGTAAATGGTTTTATCGGTATAAAAGTGTCGTGTTGTAGTAACAGTAAGCAATCCTTCCTGTTTCTTTTCGATTGAAATTTGAGATATGTCTTCTGTTTTATTTTTCAAATTTGCCGTTTGATACATTTGTTCGTAAATGGGGCGGAAAAATATTATAGCGAGAAACAAGCTGAGTAAGATTAATGGCTTGCGACCTATCTTATCGGAAAGCCAGCCAAAAATAATGCATGTAGGTAATGTTATTAGCAACACATTAATAAAGATCGTATTGACCTGGCTATAATCTAAAAAAAGCGTTTTCAGTAAAAAAGTTTGGACAAAGAAAAAAATTGGCCCATTCACTACGCCTACACCCATCGTTACACCAAATAACGCCAATAACACAACCTTTAAATTTGCTTTATTGCCAAATGATTCTTTTAACGGATTTGCAGATGTTTTTCCTTCGGCTTTTGCATGTGCGAAAAGAGGCGATTCTGCCATTTTTCTTCTGATATAAACAGATATGCCTACCATAAAAATGGAAACTAAAAACGGAAGCCGCCAACCCCAATCTTCCCAATCATTTGGGCTCAATATATTTTTGATGGATTGAATAACCAGAAGTGAAATTAAAAAGGCAATAACAGCAGTTAACTGAATCCATGATGTAAAAAAACCACGTTGATTTGCAGGTGCATGTTCTGCAACAAAAGTGGCGGCACCTCCGTATTCACCGCCTATAGCCAACCCTTGCAACAGCCTTAATACAAGAACAATTACAGGTGCCAAAAAGCCGATAGTGTTGTAACCAGGTATTAGCCCGATTGCAAAAGTAGAACCACCCATTAGCAGCAGTGTTATCATAAACGTGTACTTGCGTCCGATTAAATCACCCAAACGTCCAAAGAATAATGCGCCGAAAGGACGCACCAGAAAACCAGCTGCATAAGTAGCTAAAGTGGCGAGAAAAGCAGCAACGGCATCTCCTTGCGGAAAAAATTTTGTGGCAATAATGGCAGCAAGACTTCCGAAAATATAGAAATCATACCATTCTATAATTGTTCCAACAGACGAAGCGGTAATAATTGGGATTAATGATTTATTGGAAGAGCTCATATTGCTTTTAAAATTAGAATTGGTCTCGAAATAAATTAATTTAAGTCTGTGTGATGTTATGTCAGGCTTGCAGGTAACGGTACAGCTTTGCGCAGGCGGGATAATAGCATTCCGTTTGCCGGAACTGTAGCCAAATTTATAAATAAAAGTTCATTGTTATTACTATTGCCCAACAGAGTTACGTCAGATGGAACTATGGCTGAAACATTCACCAATGCTGATTGTTAGCAGGTTAGCCCCGCTTGTGCAAAACTGTTTGTTGTATGCTGTTAGTCTTGTTCTTTGTCGAATACGTCAAAGTCAGGTGATGTCGCAGTTGTTATATAATCTATTGTACTTTTCTTCTTCCAAATTTTTGTTGCCCATATTATTCCTATAAGAAGTCCTAAAGCCGCAATCGATATCGCAATAATAAGTCCCACATTGTCAGGCTTTGAAACATAGACACCAATACCTATCGCAACTCCTACCAATAACGGCGATGCAACTATGCGAATAAAACCGAAAACTTCTAAGAAAAAATTAAAGAAGTCTTTTTTCTTTTTCTTGTTAGTTAAGTCAGCCTCAGTGTCTGCCATTTTTATGAGATATTATTTTGTTAAAGGTCGAATAGTGAGATAGCAAATATCAAAATAAAGTTTTTGTCGTGTAATGCGTTTTAGAAAATATCTTGTTTTTATAATTCTTAATTTCCTGCCAGGATTGTCGCTAGTGCAATTCAATTCTGACTAACGTTTTTTTATGTTTTGAAAATGAATGGTTTATCTTTTAAATTAAATCCATTCATTTTCACCTTTTTTGCCCTTCCGTTAGCCAAAGAATTTAATAATGTTCGCGGAATGTGGGGAAATTGCCGCTGAGAAAAACTATAGCCGAAGTTAAGTACAAAAGCTAAATTACTAACGTCACGCTGAAACTGCCGCTGATAGTGAATTGCAGACGAGGGCTTGCACGTCGCCCCTGCTATTGCAAATACTGTTGTTGGCGGTAGTTTTTATTTTGCTATCCTTAGTCAACCTTTTTATAAAATGATGTTGTTTTATCTAAAATAAGATTATAGCCAATTATCTTACCTGTCTTATCTTTCACAAATTGTCCTAAGCCGTTTTCAAATCCTTTGCCATAAAAAGT
>JBBRAD010000016.1:0-111671 GCA_038207175.1 Chitinophagales bacterium | reverse complement strand
TTTCCACCTCAACGCATTCAAAACAAAAATCAGCCTGGTTGCCTTGCACTAACTGTCGGAGCTATTGAAGCTGCTATGCAGGTGGTATTGTCTCACCCGCAACTTTTTCATGCAATAAGCAATTTATAAAATCATTTTTGGGCAGCTTCTAACTGATTTTATTTTCATACTTCATTCGGTGTTATTTTCTTTTTACCTTCGGCTCATGTACAACCTTCCACATTTCAAAGCTGCGGACAATGAAGAAATAATTACCTTCATGCATGCACATCCCTTTATTACACTCACGGGTGTTGATGAAGAAAACAAACCAGTTGCCACGCATGTACCTGCACTCGTAGAAGAGCGTGACGGGGAAATATTTTTACTCGCCCATATAATGCGCAAACAACTGCACACAAAAGCATTTGAACAAAACCCGAATGTGCTCGCCATATTCAGCGGGGCGCATACTTATGTAAGTGCAAGCTGGTATGAAAATCAACGGTCAGCGGGTACCTGGAATTACCAGGCCGTTCATGCAAAAGGGGTTTTAAAATTTACTGCTGAAGAGAGTTTGCATAACCTGCTGGTTAAGCTCACAGAAAAATTTGAAAATGATCCCAACTCCGCTGCGCTGGTGCAGAAGATGGATAAAAGTTATGTAAGCGATATGATGAAAGCAATTGTTGCATTTGAAATTGAAGTAACGGATGTGCAGCATGTTTTCAAACTGAGCCAGAACAAGACGGAGAAGAGTTATGAAAACATTATTGAGCATTTAAGCGCACAGGATGGAGACGCAAAAACAGTTGCAGCGATTATGCAAAAAAGAAAAGACAAATTGTTCCCGTCATGAATAAATATTTAAGCGCTTATATAATTTTTATCATTCTGAATTTGAGTTGCAATTACCATATCAACCCTTCTTTTACTCCTTTAGCAGATGGAAGCAGGGCGGGAACCTTCGATAAAGAAGGCCACCGTGGCTGTCGCGGGCTGATGCCCGAAAATACCATCCCTGCTTTTTTAAAAGCCATTGACCTGGGCGTTACAACTTTAGAAATGGATGCTGTAATTACAAAAGACTCGCAGGTTATTATCAGCCATGAACCTTTCTTCAATCACGAGATCACCACAAAGCCTGATGGCAGCTATGTTTCAGAGGCAGAAGAAAAATCGCTTAATATTTACCGGATGGATTATGCCGAAGTAAAAACTTATGATGTGGGCATGAAACCGCATCCGCGTTTTCCCCGGCAGCAAAAGATACCCGCAGTAAAACCATTGCTGGGCAATGTAATTGACAGTGTAGTGCAGCATACAATGACGGTGAAACGGCTACCTGTTTATTATAACATTGAAACAAAAACAACTGATTCAACGGATAATATTTTTCATCCTGCACCCGCCCCATTTGTGGAATTGCTGATGAAGGTAATTCTTGATAAAGGCATAGCCGAAAGAACAATTATCCAGTCTTTTGATATCCGCACACTGCAGTATTTGCACCGGCATTATGCCGAAATGAAAACGGCTTTGCTTGTAGAAGAAGATGACAAAAAAACATTTGCATTCCAATTAAAAGGTTTAGGTTTTATACCCACCATTTACAGCCCGGCCTATCAATTGGTAACACCGCTTCTTGTAAAACAATGCCACGATGCAGGCATAAAAATAATTCCGTGGACAGTAGATGATAAAGCGCAAATAGACCGCTTAAAAAATCTTGGTGTGGATGGGATTATAAGTGATTACCCGGATTTGTTTAATGAGTAATCCCGGCTATGCCTGCTTTCACCAAACTTTCACAGAAATTATTTCAGCAAAAAACACTAACTCTTTCAAATCCTTCGTTTCTTTACTGTTCCTTCCTTAACCACTCATTTTTTTATTTTACATTTTAATTATACCCTGTTATGCAAGAGCAAGAGCGTATGCATACACTTTCGCAAAGAGAAAGTTATCAACCCAACGCATTTACAAAATTTTTGTGGTGGCTGGCAACCGCCGAAAAAGAAATTATCCGGGATTGCGCTATTGACCGGAACCGCTACGCTATCACTGGTTTTACAGTTTTGGGTACCTGGCTTTTTGCCACATTTGCATGGACCTATTTTTTCAGTACGGTAGTAAGCAGTTGGTGGATAGCAATTCCTTTGGGCATTTTTATGGGCTGCATTATCCTGGGTATTGACAGGGCATTGATAAAGGGCATTAATACACAAAATAAAAAGAAAATAGTACCACTGCTTATCCGCGGTTTACTTGCCATAACCATTGGCACATTTATGGCGCAGCCGGCATTATTATATTTGTTCAATAAGGAAATACAGGTACAGATTTCACTGGACAATGAACAAAAGAAACGCGATAAGCTGCAGCAGGAAGACTCTTTATTTTCAACTGCAAAAAATGAATTACTGCAGCAAAAAAACATTTTAAACGGAGAGCTATCATCAAAGTATAATGAAGTAGCGACGGCGCGCAATAATTTTATTGCTGAAACAGATGGTACCGGCGGCAGTGGAAAAATTGGTTTAAAGGATATTGCCAAAGCGAAACAGAATGAATATGAAAAATTAGACGGTGAGTACGGGCAGTTAACTGCAGCATCACAACCAAAAATTAATTCAATTGACAGTGCGCTTGCTGCCATAGAATCATCCAAACAAAAAGAGCAGGCCGCTTTTAATACTTTACTCAATGATGGCTTTCTTACGCGCATTGAAGCACTCCACAATCTTATACAAAACAATGCTGCCGCACAATTCAGGTATTATTTGCTTATAATTATCCTGGTATTGATAGAGCTGATGCCAGTAATTGCTAAAACACTTTTACCAAACGGTACGTACGATGAAAAAGTAAAATTGAGGGAAGAAATGGAAAAAATAATTGCAAACAGCAATACAGAAAAAGAGCAATCATTAAAAGAATTGTATAACCAGATGGCTTTTGAGCAGGACAGCAATTTTATTAAACAGTTTTTTGATGAAGCAGAACAGGAGCGTTATGAAAAAATGTTGAAAAAATTTCAAACCTGGAAACAGGAAGATACACAAAGTTTTGATTCCGTTTGGGAAGATTTGAAAAAAGATTTTCTTACAAAACAGGAAAATTAGGATGGTTCGTGCATCAGCAACCGTGCGTAAAAAAATCAAAAAAAGAAACAGGGAAAGATTTTTCTGTGCCATAATTTTTTTTATTTTGTGTGACAAATATTACTGACCTGTAAAGGCCTGGAGTTTGTTTGCACAAAGGTGTTTTTCAGGAACAGCGGTTATTAATTCCAGTCAGTTTATCCCCTCTTAATGTTGTGTCTTTTTTTAAGACCTGTAATATGTTTTTATTTTTCACAGCATAAAACAGATTTTATGACACACTCAATTTCCGGTTTTGGCTGCCTACCCGATCTTCCCGGTCAGAGTGATTTTAAATACGCCGCGCCCCGAGGTATTATTACTGCATGGCCTAAAAAACTGATCTCAGAAAAAATTGTCTGCTTGTATATGATCATGGCCAGTTAGGCAGTTGTACAGCAAATGCAATTGCCGCTGCGTTTGAATTTGAGCTGCTAAAAGCAGATTCAAAAAACGATTTTATGCCATCGCGCTTATTTATTTATTACAATGAAAGAGTGATTGAAAATTCTGTACGCAGCTACAATGGCGCGCAAATACGCGATGGTATTAAAACTGTGAACAAGCAGGGGGTTTGCCCTGAGAAAATATGGCCTTATAATATTAATAAATTTGCCGCAAAACCATCTGCGGCCGGCTATAAGGCTGCACTTAAACACCAGGCACTTTCTTTATCACCGTGTTTCAAGGGCGCTTAGCCAGATGAAAGGCTGTATCGCAGAAGGTTATCCTTTTGTGTTTGGCTTTACCGTATATGAATCTTTTGAAAGCCCCGGCGTTGCCAAAACAGGTAAATTAAACATGCCCCGCAAAACTGAAGCGGGGTAGGCGGCCATGCGGTGCTGGCAGTTGGCTATGATGATGCCTCGCAGCGGTTTATTATCGGCAACACTCGGGGAAAGGGATGGGGCTGCAGGGCTATTTTACCATGTCTTACCAGTATTTGCTTGATGTAAATTTGTCTGATGATTTCTGGACAATCAGGATTGTGGAAACCAACCCTGAATTAAAAAAATAAAATGTTTTTTTGAGCCAACGGTGATTGTGAAAACATAATCACTCTTAGTTTTGCTGATGCTTACAATTGAGTTATCCGGCCTGCGATTTTATGCATACCATGGTTTGTATGAAGAAGAAAAAATATTAGGCGGTGAATATGAAGTAAATGCCAGCTTAGTATATCATCCGGTAGTAATGCCTGTAGAAAATATTACTGAAATCATTGATTATACGGCACTTTGCGCACTGATAAAAAACCGGATGGCGGTACCCACGCCTTTGCTTGAAACTATAGCTGTATCCATTGCGCAGGAAATATTATCAGCATTTTCACTGGTGGAAAAAGTAACGGTTTCCGTTAAAAAAATAAACCCGCCTGTTATAGAATTTCAAGGAAGTGTGAGTGTGAAATATGAATTAAGCAGGGAATAAAATACAATTTATGATAAAGAGGATTTTTGTTACGGTTTTTGTTTTTTTTGCAGGTTATTGTGTGTATGCGCAGGATGCAGACCTTCTGCTGAAAGAAGCATTGGACCTGGAACACCAACTGCAGGAGCCCGCTGCCCTGGAAAAATATAAACAGGTTGCCGCAATGCAGCCAAAAAACATACCGGTACTTGTAAAATGCGCAGAACTATGCTGCAGTATTGGGGGCAGGCAGGCTGATAAAATTGCAGTAAGAAATTTTTTTGATCTTGCTGAAACCTATGCACAGCAGGCATTTGAAACAGACAGTAACAATGCAGATGCCAATTATGCAAAAGCGCTTGTGAACGGAAAATTTACAGGCATTGAAACGGATAATAAAAAAACAGTAAGCCTGGTAAGAGATATATATTCTTATGCAGCAAAAGCGCTTTACATCAATCCTAATCATGCAAGGACAAATTACATTTTAGGTAAATGGCATTTTGAAATGACTGATCTGGCATGGTATAAAAAAGTGGCGGTAAAAGCTTTTTACGGGGCATTACCCGAAGCGGAAATAGATTCAGCAATTAAGTATATGGAAAAATGCAGGGCGCTCGATCCATATTTTGTGCTGAATTATCTGGATCTGGCTAAAGCTTACCGTTATAATGATGAGCCTGCTAAAGCAATTGATGTGCTGAATAAATTAATAAGGCTTCCTAACCGCACGGCAGATGATGCTTCTTTAAAAGAAGAGGGGAAACAATTGCTGGAAAAATTACAGTAAACAAAAAACAAACCCCGCAAATGATGCGGGGCATGTATTCTATTCATCCAAAACCAACTGTATGCTACTTTTGATTATACGCTTTTACAAGAAAAACATAATCTTCCACCTGTTTAACCTGGTTTACCCTGTCAACACCCTTAAGATTAGACGAAACAGGTAATTTAATTTTAGAAATGGTGGTATCATCTTTCTTAAGATCACTGATCATTTTAAAAATTTCTCCGGCTTTTACAGCAAATACTACACCTTCTACCTGTGTTTGTTTTGCGCTTAATATACCTATGATTTCGCCATTTTTGTTAAAAACAGGGCCGCCTGAATTGCCGGGGTTGGCACTTAAGGAAATCTGGTAACTCGCCGTATCGCCATCAAGACCCGATCCTGCACTGAGGTATCCCATGTTATAGACAATTGAATCACGCGGGTATCCTAATGTATAAAGATCTTCACCTAAATCAACTTTGGATTTTTTAATACTGTAAGGTAAAGAACTGAAAGGTTTGAAATCATCATCATCTATTTTCAAAATGGCAAGATCCCTTGCTGGGTCTATGCTTACAATTCTTGCATTAAACTCATCAGTTTGGTTTTTTACCACTACCGCATTAAAGCCCTTTAATACATGGGCGTTGGTAATAATATATCCTTTGCCGTCAATAAGGAACCCGGTTCCGCCGCTTGCAGGACCAGCAGGTATTTTTATATGAGTATTTTTTATTTCCGTATTTAATGCATTAGTAGTGGTTACCAGACTATTTACTTTGCGGTTCAATTGCATTAAATCATTTTGATTGGGTGCAGGGGAAAAATAAGTAACCAGCCCGCTTATTACCAAAGCCGTAATGCCGGCAATAGAAGCCGCAATAGCAGTAACCCTTTTATATTTATACCAAAGCTGTATTACGCGGCCCTTTGTACTTATTTCACCTCCTTCATTTATATCGCCTTTTTCAAGCAGCCTGCTGTGGGAACTATGCAGTGAATGTTTCAAGCTGCGGTATGCTGCATAATTTTCCATTTCCTGGAGGAACAATTTATGTTCCACTACCATCTGGTCTATTTCAGGCGTGTTGCTGCGCAGGTGCTCAAAGTAATTTTTTTCTTCGGGCAGCATAGCGCCGTTAAGGTAGCGTTCAATTGATTCTAATAAAAGTCTGTCTTCCATCACTCACCGATATTATATTGTGCAAAAAATAATTTTTTTAACCGCATCAGGCACTTGTATTTCTGGTTTTTGGCGTTGTCTGCATTGGTATATCCAAAATCAACTGCTATTTCATTCATCCCCTTTTTCCCCAGGTAATAAGCTTCGAGCAAACTTTTGCAGGGTTCACCCAAGCTGTTCAGCGCCCTGTCCATCAGGGCAAATTCTGCATTTCTTTTTTCATGCATTTCCAGGTCTTCCTCTACTGTTACCGTTTCTTCCATTCCCTCTGCCTGCATTATGTATCTGCCTATTTGCTGAAGCCGTTTAAGCCAGAGCCTGCGGCATACAGAATAAAGATATGTTTTGATCTGGCAGGTTAGTACAAATGACTCGCTTTTTGCTTTTTCATACAGGGTTATCATGGCTTCCTGGAAAATATCCCGCGCATCATCGTAACTGCCATTGTTATTCAGTATAAAAGCCTGAATGGTGCCAAAATTATCTTTATATATCGTATCAACGGCTTTTGAATCATTATCTGCCAATCCTTTCAGTAAAAGTTGTTCGTTATTTTCTGATTTCACTTTGTGCTTCTTTTAATACAAATTGTAGATAAAAGTAACCCAAAATAAAACTCCAAATTTTTTTTTAAAAAAGTGTATAAAGACGGGTTACCTTTTACCTGAGGCAGTATTAACACCAAAATTCACTCACAAAAAAACATTCAAAAAAATGAAAAAGATTTTATTCGTTTTAGCGCTTGGCGCTTTCGCTGCCTGCGGGTCAGGTACAGGTTCTTCAACTACAACTGATACAAGCACAGTAGTAACTACTGATACCAGTAAAGTGGTAACTACAGTAACTACCGATACAACTACAAAAATGATGAAAGATGCATCTAAACCTTCTACTGATACTATGCCTAAATAATTATTGGAATTGTGAGGTAGCGCTTGCCCTTAGTGCATAGTTAACTTTTTTTCATATGGCAAGCAATCGTTAGAGGCCGTTCCGTTTCCACGGAAGGGCTTTTTTTTAAAAAAATCTGACGATAATTTAAACCCGGTTACGGCGCACATGCATCAGTTTGGAAAATACCACCCAATTAGTAAATTGTACTTGCAAAAAATTTACTTATCCCCAATCCCATCTTTCCCTGTTAAAAGGAGGTTACCTTTCTATAAATCGGGTATTAACACAAAATTCACTCACAAAAAAATCAACAAATGAAAAAGTTATTCTTCGTTTTAGCACTTGGCGCTTTCGCAGCTTGCGGTTCAGGTACAGGTTCTTCATCTACATCTGATACAAACACAGTTGTAACTACAGATACAAGCAAAGTTGTAACAACTGTAACAACAGATACTACTACCAAAGTAATGAGCGATACATCCATGCCTACTAAAGATACTTTGAAAAAGTAATTACTGAAAACTACAGTGTGTTAGATTTTGTGTGATTATGCCTGCAATTGGAACGTAGTTCTAAATTTTTTTCATATGGCAAGCAATCGTTAGAGGCCGTTCCGTTTCCACGGAAGGGCTTTTCTATTTAAGATAATTGAAATTTAATAAACTAACACTCGTTTAATAATCTGTAAAAAAATTTGCTAGGTGTCTATTTGTAATTATTTTTGATTCATTATGAAACAAATCGGCACATACTTTGGCTTTTATTTCTTTTACTTTTATTTTAAAAGCAAAAGCCGGGTAGTGTTTGCAAATAACTGAGTTATTAAGAACCAACATAAAATCCCGGCAAAAAATGCCGGGGTTTTTTTTTATATGAATATGAAAGTTTCCATACAGGGCTTCGAAGGCAGTTTCCACCAGGTAGCAGCGCAGCATTTTTTTGGAAAAGATGTGGAAGTATTGCCCTGCGCCACTTTCCGTGAGGTTATAAAAATTGCTTCCGCCAAAAAAGAAAGCGATGGTGGTGTAATGGCGATAGAAAACTCCATAGCAGGCAGTATTTTGCCCAATTACAATTTGCTGCAGAAAAGCAGTTTGAAAATCGTGGGCGAGGTCTATCTGCAGATAAAACAAAACCTGCTGGTAAACCCCGGTGTAAAACTGGAAGACATCCGTGAAGTACATTCACACCCGATGGCTATCCAGCAATGCCTGGAATATCTTGACAAATACAACTGGAAATTAATAGAAACAGAGGATACCGCACTGAGTGCAAAACATATACACCAGCATAAAAGCAAGCATATTGCCGGCATTGCAAGCAGGCTGGCTGCTGAACTGTTTCAACTGGATGTACTTGCTCCAAACATCCACACTATGAAAAATAATTACACAAGGTTTTTGATCCTGCAAAGAGAGGATTCCGCAAAACAGGTAGAGGGCGCCAATAAAGCATCAGTAAATTTTCATACCGATCATTCCAGGGGCAGCCTTGCCAAAGTGCTTACTGCTATTGCTGATGGAGGTATCAATTTAAGTAAACTGCAAAGCTTTCCTATTCCGGGTACCGATTTTAAATACAGTTTTCATGCAGATATGGAATTTGATTCAAGAAAACAATTTGATGATGTGATTGAAAATATCAAACGGATTTCTGCGCAGATAAAAATTTACGGCATTTATAAAAATGGCAAAGCTGACAATTGAATTTATGACAGTAACATCCAAAAGATTAGAAGGCATCGGTGAATATTATTTCTCGCAAAAACTGAGAGAGATTGATGAACTGAATAAGCAGGGGAAAAATATTATCAACCTGGGTATCGGCAGCCCTGATTTACCGCCACATCCGGATGTAATAAAAGTGCTGCAGGAAGAAAGCGCCAAACCCGGCGTGCACGCATACCAGAACTATAAGGGTTCCCCGGTTTTGCGCAAAGCAATCAGTGAATGGTATAAGAAATATTATGGCGTTGAATTAAATGCAGATACTGAAATACTACCATTGATTGGCAGCAAAGAAGGCATCATGCATATTTGCATGACTTATTTAAATGATGGCGATGAAGCATTGGTTCCAAATCCCGGTTACCCCACTTACAGAAGTGCGGTGAAATTAGCAGGAGGGATTTGCATAGACTATGATTTGAAAGAACAAAATAATTATTTTCCAGATTTTGATGCATTAGAAAAATATATCTCTTCCCCTATTGGGGGAAGCCGGAAGGGGTCTGTAAAATTGATGTTCGTCAATTATCCCCAAATGCCAACCGGTCAATTACCTTCAAAAAAATTATTTGAAAACCTGGTTGCCTTTGCAAAAAAACATAACATTCTTATTATTCATGACAATCCTTACAGCTTTATTTTGAATGATAAACCCATGAGTTTATTAAGCGTTGAAAGCGCAAAAGATTGTGCGATAGAATTAAACTCTTTAAGTAAATCCCAAAACATGGCAGGCTGGAGAGTAGGTATGTTGTGCGCTGCAAAAGAAAGAATTGATGAGGTTTTGCGATTTAAAAGCAATATGGACAGCGGCATGTTCCTTCCCGTACAACTCGCTGCGGCAAAGGCTTTGAGCCTTGATAAAAACTGGTACGATGAATTAAATATAATTTATAAAGCAAGACGTGAAAAAGTTTATGCACTGCTGGATTCATTAAACTGCACTTATTCAAAACAGCAGGCGGGTATGTTTATATGGGCGAAAGCACCTGTAAACTATAAAGATGGTTATGCGCTCAGCGATGAAGTTTTGTATAACAATAATGTTTTCATTACACCCGGCGGAATTTTTGGTAGCGCCGGAAATAATTACATAAGGGTAAGCTTATGCGGCAGTATTGAAAAATTTGAAGAAGCAATAAAAAGAATAAAAACCACTAAACTCTAATGCGATGAAAGAAAATTCGTATGGAATAAAAAATGAAATATGAATCAAGATAATAATAATGAAACCTTAATAGCTCCCTTTAGGGCGGGGGGTATGACAGTTACAATAGTCGGCGTGGGCCTTATCAGCGGCTCATTTGCACTTGCCATGAAAGAAAAAGGCTTTGCAAAACACGTTATTGGCGTAAGCAGGACAAAAGCCAGCGAACAGAAAGCAATAGAGCTTGGGTTGATTGATGAAGCATTGCCTTTGGAAGAAGCGGTTGCAAAAAGCGACTTTATTTATGTAGCTATTCCAGTGGATGTAACTGTTCCGGTAATGGCACAAATAATGGACAGGATAAACGATAAACAAATTGTTGTGGATGCAGGTTCTACAAAATTTGTGCTGTGCAAATCGCTGGAAAATCATCCCATGCGCAGCCGCTTTGTGGCCACGCATCCCATGTGGGGCACGGAATACAGCGGCCCCGAAGCTGCGGTGCGTGATGCCTTTGCAGGCCGCTCATGTGTTATATGTGAGAAAGAAAAAAGCGATGGCGATGCAGTTCAACTGGTTGAAAAAATTTACCGCGAACTGGGTATGCAAATCGTTTATATGGCTGCCGAACCGCATGATGTGCATGCAGCGTATGTAAGCCATATCTCGCACATTACATCTTTTGCACTGGCAAATACGGTGCTTGAAAAAGAAAAAGAGGAAGATGCCATTTTTGAACTCGCGGGGGGCGGTTTTGAAAGCACTGTGCGTTTGGCAAAAAGCAGCCCTTCAATGTGGGCGCCCATTTTTATGCAAAACCGTGAAAATGTGCTTGATGTTTTGAATGAACATATTTCTCAGTTAAGAAAATTTAAAGCAAGCCTTGAAAAAGAGAATATAGATTATTTATACGAGCTGATGGAAAATGCAAATAAGATAAGGAGGATTCTGAAATAAAATTTTTATGGGCCACGCAATAGAATATGAATTAAGCATTGTTGCGTCGCACTCTTGTACTGTAGGAAAGCTTTGAACCATGAGCTGCGAGCTACGAGTTTTTTTTACTCGCAGCTCGTGGCTCGCAGCTTGCTCATCAAAATTCTGAAGGTACAAGTGAGTGACACAACAGGTGATGCCATGAAAAGCAACAGCCGGTAACAAACAAATTAACATGCAGATGTAGCCTGTATTTGAGCTACCTTTGCGGCGAATTAAAAAAAAATATATAATGACATTTGAGAGTTTAGGTTTACAGGAAAATTTATTGCAAGCTGTAACAGAACTGGGTTTTGAGCAGCCTACGCAAATACAGGAAAAAGCGATCCCTGTTTTACTCAGCGGCACAAAAGATTTTATAGGTCTGGCGCAAACCGGCACCGGTAAAACGGCCGCATTTGGTTTGCCTTTGCTGCAGTTGATTGATGAAGCGAAAAAGTTCCCGCAGGCACTAATAGTGTGCCCTACCAGGGAACTGTGCATACAGATTGTAAATGAAATTGAATTATTTAAAAAACATATCCGCGGAATAAGCGTGGTGGCTGTGTATGGTGGCGCAAGCATTGGCATGCAGATACGCGATATAAAAAGAGGCGTGCAGATTGTTGTGGCCACCCCGGGCAGGCTGATTGACCTGATAGAACGCAAAGCCATCAACCTAGAACAAATACAATATGTAGTGCTTGATGAAGCGGATGAAATGCTGAACATGGGTTTCCAGGAGGATATTGAATTTATTTTACAGAACACGCCAAAACGTGAAAGCACCTGGCTTTTCAGCGCCACGATGCCGGCTGAGATCCGCCGTGTGAGCAGGAAGTACATGAAGGACCCGGTAGAAATAACCGTTGGCAAAGCAAATGCAGGAACAAAAAATGTAGATCACCAGTATTATATTACCAATGCGCAGCACCGCTATGAAACACTCAAACGTTTGATAGATTTTAATCCCGGCATTTATGGTATCATATTTACACGCACAAAAATTGACGCGCAGAATATTGCAGAAAAACTTACACGCGAAGGTTATGATATTGATGCGCTGCATGGCGACCTTACGCAGCAGCAGCGCGATAAAGTGATGGGGCAGTTCCGGGAAAAAAGTTTGCAGTTATTAATTGCAACGGATGTAGCTGCAAGGGGAATTGATGTGGTTGGCATTACGCATGTAATCAATTACGAGCTGCCGGATGATATGGAAGTTTATACGCATCGCAGCGGAAGAACCGGCCGCGCAGGCAACCTGGGTATTTGCATGAGCATTGTGCACAGCCGTGAAATAGGGAGGTTGAAACAGATTGAAAGAATGGTGCAGGCGCAGTTTCATAAATATGAAATACCAAGCGGCAAAGATGTTTGCCGCAAACAGTTTTTTGGGTTTATGGAAAAGCTTTTAAAAACAGATATCAGTCATGGTGATTATGAAACATACCTGCCCATGCTTACTGAAAAATTTGCAGATGTAAGCAAAGAAGAAGTGCTGCAAAGGGTTGCTGCCACTGAGTTTGACAGGTTTTTAAAATATTACGAGAACGCAGGTGATTTAAATATACGCGAAGAAAAACGCGAAAGAAGGGAACGTATAGATATACGGGGCGGAAGACCGGAAAGGGGCGTGCGGATAGAAAGGGATTTCAGGGAGAGGGGAAGAAGTTCAGGCAATGAAAGCGGCGGCGACTATATGCGCTTATTTGTAAACCTGGGAACCAAAGATGGTTTTTACAAAGCGAATTTTTTGCAATTTATTCTTGACATGAGCGACTTGAACAAAGAAGTTTTGGGCAAAGTGGATATGAAAGAAATGAACAGTTGGATAGAAGTGGACCGCAGATCAGCAAGCCAGATGATACGTGCATTAGACGGTAAAAATTTTAAAGGAAGAAGGATACGAATGAATGATGCAAACAGCAGGTAAAGAAGTTTATAGTTTGTGGTTTAAAATTTTGGCGGGGCTGAAGAATATAAATTATGCTTTGTTGCGTCGCACACTTCTACTGAAACAATTGATTCAACAATATGAAAAGGTTTGTTTTCGTAATAGCAGCTTTCTTACTTGTCAACATTGGTGATGCTCAAGTTAGCTCAGCAGAAGCATTTGAATTGAAAGCCTTTGTAGGTAAAGAAGGTTTGGATACAATAACAAGAGAGAACTTCCTAAAATTTGGTAAGATTGAATTGAATTCTTCAAAACTGAAAGTAAATTCTTTTAATTTAAGTTGGGTCAGTGCAGATTGTTCTTTTTGTGATTTATCAAGTCGTGAATTTAAAGGGAATCATTCAATACTGAATCTTTTAAAGATGTTTTACAAAAAGGAAAAAATGAAATGCTCTTGATTATATTTTCTGAAATTTTTTTTATAGTACAAAAGGACAACTTAATAAATTGAATAAAACTTACCAGATAGTGTTGAGAGATTAAAATATTCAATAAAGCCCCGAACGTAGAAGTGAGTGACACAACAGGTGATGCTATGAAATACAAAAGCTGGTAACAAAAGATAAAAATATAAACTTACAACTGATAATTTTTCAAAATGGAGCAAGCAACCACACAACCAAAAACAATTGACGAAGTATTATTAAAACGGCCATTAATTATCAGCGGACCGTGCAGCGCCGAAACAGAAGAGCAGGTGCTGGAAACCGCGCTGCGCCTGCATAAAACTGGAAAGATAGATATGCTGCGCGCAGGAATCTGGAAGCCGCGTACACGCCCCGGAAGTTTTGAAGGCATTGGCACAAAGGGCCTGCCCTGGCTGCAGAAAGCAAAAGAATTGACCGGCTTACCCGTAACGGTAGAAGTGGCAACAGGTAAGCAGGTGGAAGATGCGCTTCATTTTGATATTGATGTGCTGTGGATTGGTGCACGCACTACTGTAAACCCTTTCAGCGTGCAGGAAGTAGCCGATGCATTGCGTGGTGTAAATGTCCCTGTGTTGATAAAAAATCCAATTAATCCTGATCTTGAATTATGGTTGGGCGCAGTAGAGCGTGTGGCAAAAGCTGGAATAAAAAATATTGGTTTGATACACCGGGGGTTTTCTTCTTACGGAAATACGGAATATAGAAATGCGCCCATGTGGCATTTGGCGATTGAAATGAAAAGAAGGAACCCGCAGTTGATGATGATCAATGACCCTTCACATATTTGCGGCCGCCGCGATATTCTGCAGGATGTGGCGCAAACAGCTATTGACCTTGACTTTGACGGGCTGATGATTGAAAGCCATATTGACCCTGATAAAGCATGGAGCGATGCGAAGCAGCAGATAACGCCTGAACGCCTTGCTGAAATACTTGATGGCATTATCTGGAGAAAAGAAAATAATGCAAGTGAAGAATTTCATGCGGAGATGGAAAAAATGCGCCAGCAGATAAATCAGTTGGATGATGAACTGATGCAGATACTTGGCCAGCGGATGAAAGTGGCCGACAGGATAGGGCAGTATAAAAAAGACAATGGCATTACCATCCTGCAAACAAACCGCTGGAATGCAATACTGGAACGTGCTTTCGCAAAAGGGGAAAAGCTTGGGCTGAGCAAAGAATTCATCACCAAATATTTTGACGCGATACATATGGAAAGTATTAATCATCAGAATAAAGTGATGAATGAATAACCGTGAAACATGAAAAATAAAATATGAAATTTTGAGCCGGGCAGATTGAACTCTATGCAGCAATTTGAAAAAATAAAAACTTTGCGCCTTTGCGCCTCTGCGTGAAATGAAAAAAACAACAATACAATTTTCAAACTCATCCACCGATTTTTATTTTGCCGGCGGTATCAGCAATTTGAAAGAAATTACTGATGTAAAAAATGCCGTATTCATTACAGATGAAAATGTTTTTAATGCACACAGGAAAAGGTTTAAGAATTATAACAGTATCGTTTTAAAACCGGGTGAAGAATATAAAGTACAGCAAACGGTTGACAGTATTATTGATCAGTTGATTGAATTTGAATGCGGCAGGAAAACGGTTTTAATTGGTGTGGGTGGTGGCGTGATAACCGATATTACGGGTTATGCCGCTTCTGTGTTTATGCGCGGAATAAAATTCGGTTTTGTACCAACAACTTTACTTGGCCTGGTGGACGCATCAATCGGTGGCAAAAATGGAATTGATGTGGGTATGTATAAAAATATGGTTGGTATAATAAGACAGCCATCATTTATTTTACATGACCTTGTTTTTTTAAACACCTTGCCTGAAAGTGAGTGGCAGAATGGGTTTGCAGAGATCATTAAGCATGCCTGCATAAAGGATGCGGCTATGTTTAAAGAGTTGCAGGCAAACAGTTTGAAAAAATACCAACAGAAAAAAACATTGGTTTGCAAACTTATTCAGCGTAATGCATTGATAAAAATAAAAGTAGTGCAACATGATGAATTGGAAAACGGGGAAAGACGTTTATTGAATTTTGGGCATACGCTTGGCCATGCTTTGGAAAACCAATATGAATTGCCGCATGGACAGGCTGTAGCAACAGGAATGGCTTATGCGTGTAAAATATCAGAACAAATTACAGGTTTTAAACAAACAGCCAGGGTGATTAAAGTAATTGAACAATATGGCTTGCCAGCTTTTATTGAATTTGATAAAGTGAAAGCATTTGAAATGCTGAAGATGGATAAAAAGCGTGAAAGCAAAGAGATAAATTATATTCTTCTGGATCGCGTAGGCCAAGGCGTTGTAAAACAAATTGAGTTAGAAAAATTAAATCAAATAATTCAAGCAATTTAATTGTGCAGGTAAAAATTCAACCATCAGGTATTTCAGGAACAATTACGGCGCCTGCTTCCAAAAGTTCTATGCAGCGTGCATGTGCAGCAGCATTGGTGCGCAAAGGCGGGAGCATTATTCATAATCCCGGAAAATCGAATGATGATATTGCGGCGATAAATGTGATCCGGGCATTGGGTGCAGAGGTAATATTGCATAATAAAGAATTAATAATTAAAAGTGAAGGGATAGTTCCGGTAAGCAACGCAGTAAACAACGGTGAAAGTGGTTTAGGTATAAGAATGTTTGCACCGCTTGTTGCGCTTAGCGAAACCAAAATGACCATTAATGGTGAAGGCAGTTTGCTTTCAAGGCCAATGGATTTCTTTGATGAAATATTTCCGCAGTTAAACGTAGAAGTAAAGTCTAATAATGGCAAACTTCCTTTATTAATACATGGGCCACTTCAACCAAAGAATATTACAATTGATGGCTCATTGAGTTCGCAGTTTTTGACAGGCCTGCTCATGGCTTATGCAGCAGTTGATGCAAGTGAGGTGACAATCACTGTAGCCAATTTGAAAAGCAAACCTTATGTTGATCTTACATTAAAAGTGATGAAAGATTTTGGGTTAAAAATCCCGGAAAATATAAACTATCAGCAGTTTTATTTTCCTGCTTCAACTGTCAACTGTCAACTGTCAACTGTTAATTACACAGTAGAAGGCGACTGGAGTGGCGCTGCTTTTTTGCTGGTAGCAGGCGCCGTGGCCGGCAATATAACAGTAAAGGATTTGGATATTTATTCAACACAAGCGGATAAAAAAATATTGGAAGCACTAAAAGATTGTGGATGTACTTTATCAATCAGTAAAGAAATAATTTCAATTGCATCATCCCCACTGCATTCTTTTGAATTTGACGCAACAGACTGCCCTGATTTGTTTCCACCACTTGCATGTTTAGCAGCTTATTGCAATGGTATCACCCAAATAAAGGGTGTTCACCGTTTAGCACACAAGGAAAGTAACAGGGCGCTCACCATACAGGAAGAATTAGGTAAGATGAATGTTCGTATTAAGCTGGATGATAATACGATGAATATTCATGGTGGTGGCGATTTACATGGAGCAGATGTTCATTCGCATCACGATCACCGCATTGCTATGATGTGTGCTGTGGCTGCATTAAAAGCAAATGGTGAAACAAGTATTGAGGAGGCGGAGGCTGTATCAAAATCTTATCCTAACTTTTACGAAAATTTACAAAGTTTAGGAGCCATTGTTTCTAAACCAAATAAACTGATTAACCAATAAACAAACTAAAGTGAATTCATTCGGCCGCATATTCCGGGTAAATATTTTTGGTGAATCACATGGTGAATGTGCAGGTATTTGCATTGACGGTATCCCCGCAGGGTTGCCCTTAACAGAAGAAGATTTTTTAGCGGATATTGAAAGAAGAAAAGGAGGAACACAAAAAGGTACTACGCCAAGGCAGGAAACAGATTTAACTGTTTTTAAAAGCGGTTTGTTCAACGGAAGAACTACGGGTGCGCCGCTTACCATTCTCTTTGAAAATAATAATACCCGTTCATCGGATTATGAAAGGCAGCGGGCATTTCCGCGCCCCGGTCATGCTGATTTTGTGGCTCATCAAAAATTTGGAGGCTATGAAGATTACCGCGGCAGCGGGCATTTCAGCGGAAGGCTTACGGTATGTTTGGTTGCAGCAGGTGTTGTTGCAAAAAAACTGCTGAAGGATATTTCTATCACGTCAACCATTCTTGAAATTGGCGGGGAAACAGATTTGGAAAAAGGGTTGCAAAATGCAATTGATGCAAAAGATTCGGTTGGCGGAATTATTGAATGCCGTGCAACAAATATACCAGCCGGATTAGGCGAACCTTTTTTTGACAGTGTGGAAAGCATGCTGTCACACGCTGTATTTTCTATTCCTGCTGTGCGCGCCATTGAATTTGGAACCGGCTTTGCCGCTGCAAAAATGTTTGGCAGTGAGCATAATGATGCGATTGAAAATATAAATGGCAAAACAAAGACCAATCATGCCGGCGGTGTTGTTGGCGGAATTACCAATAGCAATGCACTTGTGTTTCGCATTGCCATAAAACCTACTTCATCCACACCCAAAGAACAGCAGTCATTAAATTGGGAAACCAATACTGTTGAAAATTTTTCTGTAAAAGGAAGACATGACCTGTGCATAGCATTGCGCGTTCCGGTAATACTTGAAGCTGTAACTGCAGTGGTTCTAACCGATTTAATGATGCTGGAACAAAGGATTCCGCGAATATGGAAATAACCCGGTTTTTATACCTTTTCCCGTGTTCTTGCGATAAAAAGTTTTCCACTACTAAAAAGTAATCTTCTCGTTTTCAATAGGTTTTTAATTTTATGTAACTAACGTTTGTTATTTTACAGCTCTTTGGCATAATCCTTGCCATTTGTGGGGCGTGCGAAAAATTCACACATATATACCAAATTTTTTAAATATCATATTCAGTTATCCTGTTTGCAAAACCTGTTGGATTAATCACTCCTTAAAGCCCAACTGCATATGAAAAGATATTTAGACCTCTTTATCGTGGCTTTAATAATCGCAGCAACTGCTGTTGCACAGCCATTACCTGACAGCAGCATTGCCATCAATAATACAAATGACAACATTGCGGCCGCAGCAGAAAATACACCGGAACCACCGGTTCATGAAGGCCAGCATCTCAGTACTTCTTCGGGTAAATTGGTAAATGGCAAAACCATGTTTGGAATTGCCAGTTTTTACAGCCGCAGCCTTGAAGGAAGTGAAACAGCAACAGGTGAGACTTTTCATCATGCAAATATGACCGGCGCAAGCAATTTTTTTAAGCTTAATACATGGGTAAGGGTTACTAACCTGAATAATGGTAAATCAATTATTGTTCGTATTAATGACCGCATGGCCGACCATATGGCGAAAATAGGAAGGGTGGTTGACCTTACAAAAAAGGGCGCCGTTCAGCTTGATTTTGTAAACAGCGGAATTGTAAAAGTAAAAGTGGAAGAGGTTTCAAAAGAAACCACTGAATAATTTGCTCTGCAGTATTTTTTAGAATTGTTATACCAGCTTTCGTGTTTCATGTCATCGTCCCTTACGTCGCAAGCACTTCATCTGAAGAAATATGGGGCATCAATAAAAAGCAACTTTAATGCTCTATCAAAATCTGTAACCCCGTAAAAAATCTTCTGCATTCATTCTTTTTTTTCCCTCAAGCTGCAAATCAAGCACGTGAATAAAACCATTACTGCAGGTGAATTTTAAAAATGTTTTCCCGTCGCTGTTCACCGTTCCCGGTTTTGAAGCATGATGCGCAATTTCTTTTTTGCCACGGTAAATTTTCAGCACTTTATTATTTAAAAAAGTAAATGCAGCAGGATAGGGTGATAACCCACGGATAAGGTTGTAGATTTCATCTGCCGTTTTATTCCATTCAATTTTACAGGTTTCTGCAAAAATTTTGGGGGCGTGATGAAGGCTCCCTGGTACCTGATTGCTGATACCTGATTGATCTTTGGCAATTGCAGATTGGCTTATCTCCCGCAACGAGCCGTCAACCAACCCGCTCACTGTTTTTACTAAAAGTTCTGCCCCTGCATTTTTCATCCGGTTGTGCAGTTCTCCTGCAGTTTCATCGTCATCAATAAATAATTTTTCCTGCATTAAAATATTTCCCGTGTCAATTTCATGCTGCAGTTTAAAAGTTGTAAGACCTGTTTCTTTTTCACCATTTATGATGGCCCAGTTAATGGGCGCCGCACCGCGGTATTGCGGCAGCAGGGATGCATGCAGGTTAATGGTTCCCATGTGCGGCATATTCCATACAGCTTCAGGCAGCATACGGAATGCAACTACAACCTGCATATCTGCATTAATTTTTTTTAATTCATTTAAAAAGTCAGGGTGTTTTAATTTTTCAGGCTGAAGGGTTTTTAAACTCTTTTCCAAAGCGTATTTTTTTACAGCGCTTTCATGCGGTTTCATTCCACGGCCTGCAGGCTTATCAGGGGCTGTGATTACACATATAATATTACATCCTGATTTCACAAGTGCATCAAGTGATGCGACTGCAAATTCGGGTGTTCCCATAAATATGATTTTTGGAAGGATAGGGTTGCCGTTACTCTTCTGTTCAGGATTTGACTGCATATAAAAATAAATTTGCAATCTACACTCTAAAATCTGCAATTATTCAAAATCGGGGTACAGCAAATATTTCTTTCGTATTTTTTTAAAAGCTTCCAGTTTTGGTTGCCAGCTTTTGCGTATTTTATCTTCCGGTTTTCCATCTTTTATTTGCTGCATCAATTCAACGTTGCCCGCCAGTTTATTAAAATAATAATCCTGTGGCTGTGCATTAAATTTTGATGGTTTCAAAAAGAAATTTTCTTTATCAGGAAAAAACCGGTAAGCCTGCAGCAGCCATTGTAATTGAATTTGTTTGCTGCATATTATATTTTGCCCTGATACATTCCATCCATAACATACCTGGTCTTTAAATTTGGGATCCTTTGCACCTGCTGTGCTGTGCGGTGTAAAGCTGTATAATGAATCCGGCAATTGAGGATGGCCAAAAATTTGAAACGGGTGCTCTGTGCCGCGCCCTTCGCTTATCACGGTACCTTCAAAAAAACAGGTGGACGGATACCAGTAAACAGCATTCATATCCGCAAGATTCGGCGAAGGTTTTACAGGAAGCATGTACCGGCTTTTATGTGTATAATTTTTGCATTTAATAACGGTGAGCGTAAAATTATTTTTTTCTTCTTCAAACCCGAGCGCTTCCTGCCAGGAAATAAGGTTATCCTGTTTGCGCATATATCGCCACGAAAGCCATTTTTCGCCCAGCAGCATTTTTGCATATTCCCCCATAGTCATTCCATATACAACGGGTATTTGCTGCATGCCTACAAAACTTTCATACCCGGAATCAAGCACCGGCCCATCCACATAAAACCCGTTTGGGTCCGGACGGTCCAGGATGATCAATGGCTTATTGTTAAGGATGGCGCTTTCCAAATAATATTGCAGTGAAGAGATGTACGTATAAAAACGTACACCTGCATCCTGTATATCAAACAGCATAATGTCCACATCAATAAGATCGGCGGCAGCGGGTTGTATTTTATTGCCATATAAAGAAATTACAGGTATGCCTGTTTGTGCATCCACATAA
This sequence comes from Chitinophagales bacterium, assembly GCA_038207175.1. Lineage (GTDB taxonomy): Bacteria > Bacteroidota > Bacteroidia > Chitinophagales > Chitinophagaceae > JBBRAD01. Next base: position 90,462 of record JBBRAD010000016.1, on the reverse strand, counting down.
TCTTTTACATTTTCGCCGGCATCAGAAGTGCCGCGGAAACCATGTTCCGGGCTGAAAATTTTTACGATGTTAACGCCAAGCTTTTTTAATGAATCTACCAGGTGTGTGTTTTCAATTACAGATGTTTGATTGGCAAAAACTGCTACCCGCTTATCTTTAAGCAGGGGAATATATTCTGATGTTTGGTAAGCGCCGGGAAGGATAAGTTTCCTGTTACAAGGTTCCTGTTTATGGTCTCCTGTTTGTCGCTGCTGCGTTTGTGAATAACCCGCCTGGATAGAATGGATAAACAAAATAAGTGTAAAAATATTTTTCATCTGCTGAAATTAAATGCAGGGGAAAGTTAGCAAAATTAATTGCGTGAAAAATTTTATCGCCTTATCTTGCCCGTGGTTTTTGAGTTAATTATCCTCTTTTTGCTGAGTCTTATTCTTCAGTTGAAGTGTGCGACGCAACAGGGGCTGAAACCAGCTTTAAAGCCCGGTTAAAAATATTTTTTACACAAAAAAATTTTACATGCAACAGGTGAAAAATGGCGACACAATTAAAGTGCATTATCATGGAAAACTGGATGACGGTACAACATTTGACAGCAGTGAAGGCTCCACCCCACTTGAGTTTGAAGTAGGCGGAGGCATGGTAATACCGGGTTTTGACAACGGTGTGATGGGAATGTCTGTTGGAGAAAAAAAGACGATACGTATTCCTACGGAAGAAGCCTACGGGCCAATACAGGAAGATATGCTGATGGAGTTTCCCCTCGACCGTTTTCCGGAAGATATGAAACCGGAGCTGGGAATGGCTTTAAATATGAGCAATGGCAATGGGGAGCAAATTCCTGTGATAATTACTGAAATAGGTGATGAAGTGGTGATACTGGATGCCAATCATCCGTTAGCCGGTAAAGACCTTACTTTTGACCTGGAACTGATGGAAATAAAAAGCAAAAGCCCATTGATTATACTGCCGTAGTCAAGTGCAAAATACAAAGTATAAAATACGAAGTGAGAAGTATGCTGCAAAAACAAATAAGCCATTGTGCATTTGTACTTCTAACCTCGTACTTAGTATTTGATAAATCGTTTATTTTCTTCTCAGCCACCAGCCCAGCCATAAGCCGCAAAGCCCCCAGCTTGCAATAGCATCAATAAGATCGGCATTTATGCCTGCGGTTTGAAACCAGATATGTGCTGTATAAGGCTCGCTCATAAATGCAATAAGCCCTGTAAAAACAGAGCACAGAAAAATTTTGCCAAAACCTGCTGAACCCAGTTCAAATAATATCCAGCAAAGCAGCAGCACCATTGCAATATCAACCAGCCCGGTACGCACAAGCGCCATCGTCATATCAAAATTATATGATTGATGATAAGCAATAACAACCCAGGGTTTTCCTTTGGATGATACAACAAATTTATTCATTTCATCTCCTGTAGCGCCGGGTGGTAAATTGGGCATTACATATTCCCCGTCAGCAGAAAATTGTGAACTTAGATAACTCAGGATGCTGTCCTGCTTTGATGTGTACATTTCAGTATCATTATGCATTTGCAGAACATTATGCGATAAAAATTGCCAAACAAAAATGAGAAGGCCGCCAACAATAGCGCCAATGATTTTCTTTTTCATACGCAGGTTTAGTTTTGGGGTGATGCTGTAAGGTAGAAACTTGTTTTGAATTGCACAAGTGTTTCAGTAACTGATTTGAGAGGGCCGCGGTTTACTTTTTTATATCACCATTTTGGATACACTCATTTAACTGCGGTATCAGTCAGTGGTTTGGCTGCGGTATCCAGGATGTTTTTAACGGTATCTCCGGTTTTCATCATGGCTGAAGTATCAACGGGCGCCGGGGTTTCACTGCCTGATCCACATGCTGCAAATATTGCGGAGGTAAAAAGCAGGAAAAATATTTTTCTCATTTTTATTTCAGGTTTATTTTCTTAAAATTAAAAAATAATTTATTTTTTCCTGAAAAAAATCCTTACCGGCACACCTTTAAAATTAAAATGTGTACGCAACTGGTTTTCCAGGTAATTTTTATAAGGTGTTTTTATATCATCGGGAAAATTACAGAAAAATGCAAAGGAAGGTACGGGAGTTGGTAATTGTGTGATGAATTTTATTTTCACAGAGTGGCCGCGTACTACAGGTGCATGATAAGCTTCCACGGCTTTCAGCATTACATCATTCAGCTTACTGGTTGAAATTTTCCGCCGCCTGTTTTCAAACACTTCAAGCGCTATTTCTATTACTTTAAAAATCCTTGTTTTCTCTTTTGCGGAAATAAAAATTACCGGCACATCTGTAAACGGGGCCAGTTTTAGTTTTAATTCTTTTTCATAATCCCGCGATGTGTTGGTGGCTTTTTCCACAAGATCCCATTTATTCACCAGCACCGCAATACCTTTTCCTTTTCTTGTGGCAAGAGAAAAGATGTTTACATCCTGCGCGTTTATTCCTTTTGTTGCGTCAATCATCAGCAGGCAAACATGCGCTTCATCCATTGCCTTAATGGCACGTATTACAGAATAAAATTCCAGATCATCTTTCTCTTTATTTTTTTTACGGATGCCTGCCGTATCAATTAAAATAAATTCCTTCTGAAAAAGTTTATAATGCGTGTGAATGGTATCCCTTGTGGTTCCTGCAATTTCACTTACTATCGTGCGTTCTTCGCCTATTAATGCATTAAGTAAAGAAGATTTGCCCACATTTGGCTGGCCGATAATTGCAAACTTCGGCACTTCATTTTCGCTCAAAGCATCTTCAGGTTGATCTTCAGTGATGAGTGCTGTTGCTGCATCAAGTAATTCACCCGTTCCGCTGCCGCTCATGCTGCTTATAAAAAATATATTATCAAACCCGTAACCATAAAATTCCGATGCAAGAAATAACCGTTCACTGTTGTCCACTTTATTCACCGCAAGAAAAACAGGTTTAGCACTGCGGCGCAGCATTTCGGCCATGCTTTCATCTAATTCTGTACTGCCTACTGCGGCATCTACCATAAATATCAATGCATCTGCTTCTTCAATGGCAATCTTTACCTGCTTGCGTATTTCTGTTTCAAAAATATCTTCACTGTCTGGTACAAAACCGCCTGTATCAATCACGTTCATCACTTTACCATTCCAGTCCGTAATGCCGTATTGCCTGTCGCGGGTAACGCCGCTGGTATCATCCACAATGGCTTTTCGCTGCTCAAGCAAACGGTTGAACAATGTGCTTTTGCCTACATTCGGCCTTCCTACTATTGCAAGTGTAAAACTCATCTAATCAAATTTGTGAATTTTAAATTTCAAATTGTTTAAATCAAATTTGCAATTTGAAATCTGTAATCTCCAATTAATAATATCCATACTCCTTCAACTGCAGATCATTGTCGCGCCATTTGGGGCGCACTTTCACAAACAGTTCCAGGAATACTTTCCGCTGAATAAATTTTTCAATGTCTAAACGCGACAGGGTGCCTAATTGCTTTATCATTTTTCCTTTATCACCAATGATAATTGCCTTTTGCGTTTCGCGGTTTACAATAATATCGGACTGTATTTTTACTAATGTTTCTTTTTCTTTAAACTCATTTATCAGTACAGCCACGTGATAAGGGATTTCATCCTGGAACAGTTCATACACTTTCTCGCGGATAATTTCACTTACAAAAAATTTTGTGGGCAGATCGCTTAAATCATCTTCATTATAAAAAGCATCTGCTTCAGGCAATAAATCTATAATGGCCTGTAATAATTTATTTAAATGATGCTGCTGCAGTGCAGAAATCTTTACTATTTTTTTTGCATAAGGTTTATCTGCAAAGAAATTTTCTGCCAGGGCTATTTTTCCATTTGCTGCTTCATCAATTTTATTCAGCACCAAAAGAGAAGGCACTTTTAATTTCAGTGATTGAAAAATGATATCACATTCTTCTAAATTATCATTTGCATCCATTATCAATAAAGCAATATCTGAATCTTCAAGCGCACTCTTCACAGAGGCCATCATTTTTTCATGAAGTTTGTAGCGTGGCTCAATAATGCCGGGAGTATCCGAAAAAATAATTTGATATTCTCCTGCTTTGTTTAAAAATCCTTTTATGCGGTGCCTTGTTGTTTGTACTTTGGGCGAAACAATAGCAAGCTTCTCTCCCAGCAAAGCGTTGAGCAGCGTACTTTTGCCCGCATTGGGCTTACCAAATATGTTTACAAAACCGGATTTCATGATGATAGCTTCCCGCGGAAAACGCTGAAAATGCAGAAAAAATATTTTACACAAATTCAGTGGCTTCTGTGATTTCGGCGAGGGATAAAATTAAAAAAGCCCCCGAGGAGCCTTTGTATTTTGTTGCGAAGGGAGGGTTCGAACCTCCGACCTTCGGGTTATGAGCCCGACGAGCTACCGCTGCTCTACTTCGCGATTTTGAGGCGCAAAGATACAGCTGCACGACTTACCCGCCAAACTTTTTAAATGCTGAATGTATTAACTCTTCTTTTTTACAGAAGAAGCGCCACTTACGTCAAGGCTGGTGATTACGGCTTCGCCTTTGTAGTCAATACTGCTGGCACCACTGGCATGTGCATCCAGCGTTTTGCTTACAGAAATATTCACATCAGATGCGCCTGTTGCTTCCACCCTGCAGCTTGTGCTCATCAAATCATATCCATGAAAATTACTGGCGCCTGTGGCCTGTATTTTTAATTCATCCGTGGTTCCTTTTACGGATGCACCGGATGCACCGGATAAATCAAAACTCATATTGCCGCCGCTGATTTCCCCCCTGACGGTGCTGGCCCCGGTAGCCTGTACATCCACATTACCCGTAGCTGTAAATTCAATATTTGCAGTAGATGCACCGCTTACATCAAAACCCAGGCTGCCGGCTTTAATATTTCCTTCAAGGGTACTTGCGCCGGTAAGCTGCACTTTAAGGTTACCCACAGTTATGGGGTCTGTAATTATTGCTGCCGATGCGCCCGATACATCAAGCCCTTCTAATTGCGTAACGGTTACATAAGCTTTCAGCTTTTTATTGCCCCAGTTCCATCCATTCCATGCGCCGTTTTCAACATAAATTTTAAGCGTGCCATTACTCACTTCCGTTTTAATTTTCGGGATGTATTTATCATCAGACGCGCTTATAGCAACCGCCTGCTCTTTGCCCTGCGAAAGATACAGGCTGATAGCACCCGATACATGCACTTTTGTAAAGGCATCTACTTTGCGCACTTCGGCGTTTGCATCGTACACAAGGTTTTGCGCATGCATCCCGGTACTTATAAGCAGTAAAGCAGTGCAAAGGCTGAGGATTATTTTTTGCATATTTATTTTTTTGTGTTTGTTCAACGGAACAAAAAGCAAAATGTTACAGCTTATTTAAAATTTCTATACGTATTTTTACACCGTTAAAGTAACAAAGATTTTTTTTGACCCCCGCAATTATACCGCTATTGCGCTTCCGTTGCGTCGCACTCCTGTACTTCCGGTAATGCTGTTCATCAAAAATAATCATGTTACATAACATTTCCCGGGGTGCTGATCCCGCCAATGGCGGGAAAGGCTGAGAATAAACCCGTAGAACCTGAACAGGGTAATTCCTGCGAAGGGAAGGAGCGCCATTTTACACCGCCCTCTCCATCAGCACAGTTCCCTGTTCCCAAAACATTAGTGAATCATTTAAAAAAGTGAAATGAAAAAACTTTTGGGAACAACCATTGCCGTTATGTTTATAATGGCAGTAAACGCACAAATTATCATTACAGGAAAAGTAACGGACAAGCAAGATCGTCCGTTGCAAAGCGCAACCGTAATATTAGAAACCCCTGCCAAAAAAATGGTTACGCTTACAAACAGCAATGGCTATTTTGAGTTTAAAACCATTGCGGCCAATGCAGCCTGTAAAATTACAATAACACATATTGGAAAAAAAATTACAGAAGAAAACTTTATTGCCGGTGCAGATAAAACAATCAATTTTATGCTGGAAGATGCAGAATTATTTCTTGAGCCATTAGAAATAAAATCCATCCGCGCTACAGATAAAACACCTTTTACCAAAACAGATATCAACAAACAGCAGCTCGCCAAAACCAATCTGGGACAGGATTTGCCGTTTCTGCTTAATCAAACGCCATCTGTAACCATTACTTCCGATGCAGGCAATGGCATTGGATATACCGGCATACATATACGCGGCACAGATGCAAGCCGCATAAATGTTACACTCAATGGCATACCTTATAATGATGCAGAAAGCGAAGGCACTTATTTCGTTGACCTGCCCGATTTTTCTTCATCTGTAAATTCTGTTCAAATACAAAGGGGGGTGGGCACTTCCACAAACGGCGCAGGCGCATTTGGCGCTACTATTAATTTAAGCACGAATGAATTTCACGAACAGCCTTATGGTGAAGTAAACAATACCTATGGCTCTTTCAATACCTGGAAAAATACAGTAAAGGCAGGCAGCGGTTTAATTGGCAACCATTTTACTGTTGATGCAAGGGTTTCACGTATTGTAAGCAATGGATATATTGACAGGGCCGGCAGTAATTTGCAGTCGCTGTATTTTTCTGCGGCATATATCAATAAAAAGACTTCGCTGCGGTTCAACATTTTTGCAGGTAAAGAAAAAACATACCAGGCATGGTATGGCGTGCCGCAGGATTCATTGCTTACACACCGTACTTATAATCCCGCCGGAACAGAAAAACCCGGCGCTCCTTACAGTAACCAAACAGATAATTATTGGCAAAACCATTACCAGTTTTTTTTCAATCATTCATTCAATAACAGATGGAATTTGAATATAACTTCATTTCTTTCACGCGGCTATGGATATTATGAAGAATATAAAGCCGCGCAAACCCTTGCTGAATATGGGCTGCAGGATACTGTTATCAACGGTGACACTATCAGCACAACTGATTTAATAAGGCAGTTATGGCTGGATAATTATTTCTACGGTCAGTTATTTTCACTCCAATATAAAAATGGCAAAGATGAAATTACTTACGGCGGAAGCTGGACAGAGTATGATGGCAAACATTATGGCAAAATAACCTGGACAGAAATTGGTTCAACCGGCAATCATGAATATTATAACTTCCCGGCAACAAAAACCGATATAAGCTTTTATACAAAATGGCTGCACCAGCTTAATACAAAATGGAATTTGTTTGGCGATATGCAATACCGCTATGTAATGCACAATATGGAGGGCTTTGAGGAAAACCCTTTATTGTTTGTAAAAAGAAAATTTGATTTTGTAAACCCCAAGGCGGGCATCAGTTATAATAATAATGGTTATCATGTTTATTTCAGCTATGCATTGGCAAATAAAGAACCCAACCGTGATGATTTTGAAGCAAGCCTTTTGCAGCAACCCAAAAAAGAAATGCTGCACGATTTTGAACTGGGCATTGAAGGAAAAAAGATGCAGTACAATTTTAGCGCTACCATTTATTATATGCTTTATAAAGACCAGCTGGTGCTTACCGGAAAACTGAATGACGTAGGTAATTATACGCGCATCAATGTGCCAAACAGTTACCGCCTTGGTTTGGAACTGCAGGGCAGTTATATTCTTACTGACCGGCTGAATGCCAATGCCAGCATAACTTTCAGCCGCAATAAAATAAAATCCTTTACTGAATACTTAGACAATTATGATGACGGCACACAGCAGGCCATTATACATAACAATACGGATATTTCTTTTTCTCCTTCCGTAATTGGCAGCACTGCTGTTAATTTTATTCCTGTAAAAAACATGGAGCTGAGTTTATTGAGCAAGTATGTAAGCAAGCAATATTTAGACAACACACAAAATAACCTGCGCAGCCTTTTATCTTATTATATATGTGATGCAAGGTTGGGTTATACCCTCAAACAATTTTTGTCTGCCGGGTGGGATATTATTGCACAGGTAAACAACATATTCAATAAAAAATATGAGCCCAACGGCGCCACTTATCCATATATTTATAACGGTGAACTGGTGAATGACAATTATTATTATCCCATGGCCGGAACCAATTTTATGATTGCAGTGAATGTGAGATGGTGAGGAAAAAAGCTGTGAGCTATCAGCCTTGAGCCGTTAGCGGTATACATCCAGCAAACCATCAGGAAGTATTACATGCACTTCCTTTTTTTTGCGGTCAATTTTTTTGAGTGTTTCTGCATGCAGCGGAACCAGTACTTCTTTGCCATTAATGGTTAAACGCAACAGTACCTGATGTGGTTGCTCAATTACTTCTTCCGCCAGGCCCAGTGTTTCACCTCCATTTATTACCATAAAACCAAGTAATGATATGGGTGAAGTTTTTCCGGCAAGCTGCCTGAAGTCTTCTTCTTTAAGCCATACATTTTTGCGTACGAGTTTTTTGGCAGATTCCTTTGTATCAATGCTTTCGAGCATTACAATTATTTCGCCACTGTCTTTTGCTTTGGATGACTGAATAAAGTAAGGCAGATATGAATCTTTTATTTCTTCTGCAAATAAAACTTCTACATCTTTGAAAGATGTTTTTTTCCCCAAAGCATGTGTGATGATAAGCCCACCCTGCAGGCCAAATGTGGCCACAAACTTTCCTATAAGTATATAATTACTCAAAGTACTGTTGATGATTAAAAGATGCGCAAAGCTATATGGTAATTATCCATGCGGCAAATTTCTACAGGCTACACCGCAGTTATGTAATGCATACAGCATACAAGGTGATGCCATGAAGTACAAAAACCTGGCCGGTAAAGATTTCTACATACGGTAGCATACTGCATTTATATTCATCCCTGCACCAACAGATGCAAACAAAACCACATCGCCTTTTGATAACTGGTGTTCGGGTAATTTTCCTTTTCGAACCATGTCATACAGCGTGGGTATAGTGGCTACGGAACTGTTGCCGAGTTCGTGGATGTTCATGGGCATTATATTTTGAGGCATGCTGCGCATACCATATAATTTATACATAGCCCGGATAATACCTTCATCCATTTTTTCATTGGCCTGATGAATAAAAATTTTTTTCAGTTCACTTATATCCACACCACTTTCATCAAGACATTTTTTCATTGCTCCGGGCACATGCTTTATGGCGTATTCATATACTTTCCGGCCTTTCATTTTTATATACCGTACCCGTGGATCGGAGTTGGGAAAATAACTTGGACCCATATTTATGTAATAAGCTTCTTCCATGCTGTGGCTCTGCACGGCCGTGCCAAGAATGCCACTGCCACCAATCCCGCTTTCTTTTGCTTCCACAATGCAGGCTCCTGCACCATCGCTGAATATCATGCTATCGCGGTCGTAGATATCAATTACCCGGCTGAGTGTTTCAGTGCCAATTATCAAACATTTTTTTGCAGTGCCGGCTTTAAAAAATGCATCGGCCTGTATAAGGCCCTGCAGCCAGCCGGGACAGCCGAATAAAATATCATAAGGCACACAGGATGGATTACGGATGCCCAGCGAATGTTTAATTCTCGATGCAAGTGAAGGCACGGCATCTGTTTGAATATTATACTTGATTACATTGCCAAAATTATGTGCTACAATTATCTGGTCAATTGTTTCCGGGTTGGTGCCTGCGTCTTCAACAGCGATCTTTGCAGCAACAAAACCAATATCGGATGCATTCATGTCCCCGTCCGCATAGCGACGCTCTTCAATACCTGTAATCTGTTTAAATTTTTCAACTACTTCCTGCTTTGGCCTGTCAATAGGCTGATGGTCTTCGCCATAAAAATTATGTATGGTAAAGTCGTAGTTTGTTTTTATCTGCTCGGGAATATAACAACCTGTACCTGTTATAACAGTTCTTGTTTGTGGCATAAAAAAAGTTTCCTGAAAAAAAGATGACTGGAATCCATTAAGGTAAAGGTAAAATAAAAACCTTTTGAAGGATTATTGTTCTGCTGCTTGTTTTATGATAAATGGCAAACCCTGTTAATCATGAAACACAAACTGAAAATGGGAAACCCGCAATTTAACTTTGAAACCTGATACATCTTTTATACAGAGGCTTTAAAAAATCAGCCGCTGTTATTGCCCCACTTTTAAATAATCCTGCAGCGCTTTTACATAATCTTCAAATGCAGTAATGCCCTGCCGGGTTATCCTGCAGGTGGTAAGCGGGTAATTATCTTTAAACTGTTTGGTAACTTCTAGATAACCTGCGTCTTTTAGCTTCTGGATTTGCACGCTGAGGTTGCCCGCCGTGGAGTTTGTTTTTTCGCGGATGAAAGTAAAATCTGCTTCCTTTACTGCAATGAGCAAACTCATTACCGCAAGGCGCAGTTGTGAATGTAATATAGGGTCTAATTCTTTAAACATCCGCTTCCTTTTAAATACTTTCTCCTAAGGATAATGCCGGGTATAAGCCACATAGCCAATGCTGATAACGCCATTAAAAGAAGATCGGTTTTAAGATTAGTATAAACACTTATGATGCAGCATATCCAGCACAATATGCCGCCGTATAACATGGGTCTGAATTTTGTAATTCCGCCCGTTAATATGGAAGGCATTCCATACAGCATTAAAAAAAGAGATGTGGAATAGCTTGCATAATCGAATGTTATTTGGTGCGGGCCTTTCAGTGTATTGTAATCTTTGAATATTGGATCAAGATGCGCAATAAGGTTTATGTTGATATGAATAAGCAGAAAAATAGAAATACCAAAGCAGGTCCAAATGTAACCAAGGGCAATATCTTCGTACTTTAAAACTTTACGCATTCTTCCTTCACGTATAGAAATAAATATTTGCGGGATAATTGCAATGAGGGTAAGCATCCATATATCAAATGGCAAATCAAAATTGAATTGTACCTGAGCAAAAGTTACTAAGGCGCAAAACGTGATAACGCTGCCCCATAATATTGGGCCAATACCTGTATCGTGATAAGAACCTTTTGCTTTGTTGATCATCTGTTGTATCAACTTCAGGCTTTCCTGTTCGGTAAGTTGTTTTTCTTCTTCCATAACTAATGATGTTGCTTTCTGTATTGAATGCGCAGTAAATGGCCGGGGATAATATAACTCACAAGTATTGCAAGTGCCAGCATTATAATTTCTGTATCAAAATTTGTATAAACCGTAATAATGGCTAACGGAAAACAAATAATTCCACCGATAATCAATGGTTTGAATTTGATTAAGTTGCCAGTAACATAGGTGCCGATTGAATACAATAAAATGTAAATGGGATAACAGTACTGCCATCCTTCTTTGGAAAAAATAAAAACGAGTGCAAAAAAAGACAAGCCTATTGCTGTCCACAAAAACCTGTTGGCATCATTTATAAGGGTTTGCACTTTTATTTTCTTTCCATCCCTGAAAACAAAAAAAATATGAATCGCCCAGGCAACGGGTGTAATAAACCAGGCATAATAATGCTGTGGGTACCCAATAATTACTTTGAGATAATACTGTATTAAACAACCAATCATTACGGCCCAGCCCCACAGCAAGAAATAATGGCTCTTGTCGCTGATAGAATGTTTGGTTGTTTCTATCATGGAACGTATAAGCTTTATGCTTTCCTGAGGTGATAAATCTTCTTCATTATCCATGTTGCAATTTTATTATTAAGGATGATACATATACAATTTTACATTCCTGTTTTTTGCAGAGCCTTTACATTTTTCTTTGGTGCAAACTTTTCAAGGAACCGCCTTATTAAAACACCGCCAATTGCAGATGGCAGTAACCACAATATCTATTGCATATTTATCTGCACATTTACTACAAGAAATGTCGTTTAAGATGCAATAAGTGCGCCCATCGTACGTGTAATATGGCTGGTGATCCAAAATTGCTTTATAGATTCTTTACCTGAAAATAATTTATAATCCATACGGGCAAAGTTTAAACAGATAAGACCGAATAGGCCGGGTACAAGCGAAAACATATTGCCTTCAACAGCTCCTTTTACTGACATAAATAAAAGAAAAAAACTAAAGCAAACGCCAAATACAAACAGCCCGTAATTCAGTACAGTAAAGGTTTTTGGGCGTTTTGCATTATTCCGTTTCAGCCATACTATCCTGTACCCTGTTGTTACATATAAAAAGTAAAACCACCTACGGCAAACAAAAAAATATTTTCGTGGCCGGGTAAATTACTTATTACTAAAGCAGCTGCAGCAGCCGTTAACATACCTACGGAAAATTATTTTCCATTCAGCAGGTGCGCTTTTTTCCCTTTGATAACAGCCGCGGCAATAGTGCCGCAGATAAGGCCAAGCGTACCGCCTGCAATATGAAAAACCAATAGCACATTAAACAACTGCTGCATTGCTATGATGTCAAATGATAAAACAAATTAATTGCATTGCGGAATCATACTTTCAGTTTGCTGCTGCCCCCAATGCGGGTACATAGGTTTTGGTTGTGCAGCTTTAAATAAAGCAAGCGCTTTTTCAAAAACAGGTTTTGCTTTATCTTTGCCGCCGCCAAATTGTACAGGTGTGCCAAATAAGCTCATACCCTGCAGATAGTACAGGCGCGGGTTATTCGGGTCAAGCTGCATACCCTGCTGCAACGTAGCGCCTGCTTCCATACCATAAGTTTGCCAGCGGCTTTGCGGGTCAACCATCATTTGCTGGGTGGCCGCCATATTGCGCACTGCTTCAATTTCAGCTTTGTCAGCATTGTCGCCTGTAAGGGCATCAGCTTTATCACAAAACGATTTTATTTTTTCTGAATTGGCATCTTTGTCCACATTAGGATCTGCCCATGCAGGAATGGTTAAAGAAAGGCCTGCATAATAATAAGGGAGCCATTGCGTTTTTTCGGCATCGCCAATTCTTTCAAATGCTGCAGATACTGCTGCAAAATCGGCTGTTGTTTTTGCACTGTCCATCAGGGTGAAATTTTGCTGCATGGCAGTTGCATACTTATCGCTTTGTGCATGAACCATTGTGGTTGCCGCTAAGGCAATGCATAAAAATAATTGTTTCATTGTTTTACTGTTTTATTGGTTTTGTTTGATTTTTTAGTTTTTATATTGAATGATTTTTTTCTTTTAGCCCGGCTTTTGTTCCTCACTCACCACCTGTTGTGTCACTCACTTCAACATGCAGGAATGTTACTGAGCTATTTATAAAAAGTGATAGATGAGATCTTTCACGCTTGTCATTTCACGTTTGATGATAAAATTTACTCAGTACAAGTGCGCGACGCAACGAAGTTTAATTTTTTTTACCAAAGCCCGGTCCAAACATTTTCTTATGTTTTTTTCAATTCCTGTTGCCTCTTACAAATTATTATTAATTGCATCCTGCGTCCTGTCCACACCCCAGCTTAAGAATACGCCAATAAAATAAAACCGTTTTGCGGGCGTGGTTACAGGTTCCTTCACCAAACCGTTGTATGAATAGCTATAATTAAAAACAGGATTGTACCCCAGCACATTATTTACGCTTGCAAATAATACCCAAAAAGTTTTTGCATTGGGTTTGCCAACGCTGGGCACATAATTGGCGCTGAAGCCAAGCGTATTATAATCTTTTGTTTTGCCCTGGTCGGCTATTTCATACTTGCCGTTATTAAGTACAAAATTGTAATAAGGGCGGCCCGTTGCGTAAGTGTATGTGAAATTAAAGCCTGTTTTTATTTTTGTAAAAAAACGTTTTGTAACAATAGATACTGTATGGTTTGCGGCAAAATTTGGCTGCAGTTCTTCGGGATAATTTAAGTAATCGCGTTTGGTATCGAGGTAAGAATAACTGATCCAGTAATCAAAATTCTTAATGGTCTTTTTATCGCGCCAGAAAAATTCAATGCCCTTTGCAAAACCGGTTCCGTTATTACTTGTATCAGGAAAAGTTTTTACAAGGTCATTGTATTTTTTATAAAATGCTTCTACGCGGAATATCCTGTCGCTGGTAGATTTTATATAATTGATAAGATAATGCGTTGCTTTTGTATAACCGAGGTTTGTTGTAAAAATCAATTGGCTGTTTTCCGGTTTCTGATAAAATATACCATAGGATGCAGAAACCTGCGCATTCTTGCCTGTTTTATAAGCGAATGATAAGCGCGGAGCAAAATCCGCTTTTTTAATGATGGATGAGTATTCAAAACGGCCACCGATTTTTGCAGCCAGTTCATTGGTAAGATAAATATCACTCTCCGCAAACACCGCATTGTAATTATCTTTTAATACAGTTTCATAACCATTATAATTACTCTTATCATAATTATACCAGTATTCACTTCCAAAACGTATGGCGCTGATGCCCCCGAGTTTCTTTTCAAATACGGCACGCACCTGGCTTAAATCCTGCCGGTGCCCCAGTACGAAATTTTTATCATCAATATAAAAAACACCTGTGGTGGCCGGTATATTGGAGGCGTTTTGGGTCTGTTGATTGATGTCATCTTTATTGGTGCTGTAACTCAGTCCCAGGTTCATTTTCCAGCCACTGCCAATGTTTTCGCGCCAGCTAAGGTTGTTGTACCAGTTATGGTTGGTTAAACCAAATGCATCTTTTAATGCAGCACTGTCAATATCCGGCCTTCTTAATCCAAGGTTGCCATAGCTGAAAGTAGTGTAATATTTTACTATGCCACCATGTTTTGTTTTAAAACGGAAATTGGCATCTGCATTATGAAATTCCGGTATTTTAAAATAGTCTGGCGTTTGTTTTACAAGGCTGAAATAAATGCCCAGGTTAACATAACTGTAATCGGCGCCCCAGGAAGATTTTTTATCTTTTGATAAACTTTGATAACCGCCGCCCCAGGTAAGCGGTGATACAAATGCATTGGCTGTAGATTTTTCCGGCAAATCAATACTTTCCAGTATTAACGCAGAAGATAATGCCTGCCCATAGAGTGCTGAATAACCACCGGTTGTGAAAACAGTTCCTTTAAAAAGAAAAGGGGAAAACCTGCCACGTGATGCAATATCAGGAACACTGGAATAATAAGGATTGTTTACGAGTGTGCCGTCAATAAACTGTTTGGTTTCATAACCTGTACCGCCGCGTACAAACAAGCCTTCAGACTCTCCGATTTGCTGCGCCCCGGGTAATGTTTTTACTGCTGCACTTATGTCTGCATTGGAACCGGCAGTAGTAGCAACGTCAATAGACGTAAGAACAGTTGCCGCCCTTTTTCTGTCACCGGCTTCAAATGTACCTGCAGTTACCGTTACAGCTTTTAATTCATCTAATTTTTCTTTTAATGAAACCTGCAGTACAATTGGTTCTTTATCAATTTTTACAGGTTGTTCAAAATCAAAAAAACCAATACTGGAAACTGAAAGAACAAAATCACCTTTTTCGTTTGTTTTAAAACTAAAGTTACCCAGAGAGTCCGATATGGTTCCATCATAAGAATTTTTTAATGAAACGCTTGCCCCAATTAAAGGTTTGCCCCTGTTATCTTTTACTGTTCCGCTTATTTTTATTTGGGCAGCTAATAAAACAGTTACTGAAAGAAACCCTAAAATAAAAATCAATTTTTTCATAGCCATTTTCAATTTGAAGACACAAATATAGAGTAGTTTATTTTATAAACCAACCTATTTTGCAAATAAAATTTTCTTTTTGGATGAATGGCTGAAAAAACGGTTATTTTAAATATGAATGGGAATGACGGGCGGAATTTTACAAATAATTTATTTTAATATCACGGTACCTAATTGCCGGATAATATCCACTTCTATTTCTTTTAGCTGTCTGTGTATTTTCATTTGCTCTTCATAATTTTCTGATCGCTGCATATCAAGCTGGTTTTGTTCAAACATTTTTTTAATCTTACGCAGCTTAAAGTAGTTCACGCTCTTTAACACATCCTCATGGCTGGTATCGCGGTTGAGTATTTTTTTATTCATTACCTCATCCCAGCGATAGCTTAATTCGAAAGGAAACAGGGTTACATTAATCACTATCTCTCTTATCTGCACATCATCAAAATATAATAATGTTTTTGCAGTAGGCTGTAATCCCTGCTGGTATTGCATTTTGTAGAGTTCAAACAGTTTCAGCAGTGAAGGGTTGTAAAAATGAAACTGTTCCAGTTCATCAAAAATATATTGAGCAATTGATTTTTCTTCGTCCCAGGCATTCAGCCCGTACTCAAGCAATATGCGCAGCACATTTTTCTCCTGCAGTTCATCCTGGCTTAAAAGCAAAAAGGCATCATCAGTAATGTTTTGATTTTTCTCTGCAGTTTTATCGTGTTCCTCAAACGGCAATTTCTTTTCTTCCTTTGCAACCCTGTCGCGCCTGTATTTATTTACAAGACTGGTTAATCCTGCTTCATCAATACGGAGCAAAGAAGAACATTGCCGTATATATTCCTGTTGTTTTGTAAAATCTTCGGCCTTATTTATTTTACTCAGTGTTTCTGCTACCTGGTTCACCACTTCATTTTTGCGGCTTACATCATTGCCCGCATCCTTCAGCATTACTTCAAGCTGAAAAAGGATAAAATCTTTTTTATTATTTTTTATAAAATCAATAAAAGCAGTTGCACCAATTTTATTTACATAACTGTCCGGATCCCCGCTATCGGGAATCAATACCAGCTTTACATTCAGGCTTTCTTCCAGTGCCATGTCAAGCCCGCGCAGCGCGGCTTTTACACCTGCAGCATCTCCGTCATAAATAATGGTAAGGTTATTTGTATATTTTTTTACCAGACGCAGTTGATCGGCTGTAAGCGAAGTCCCGCCACTGGCTACAACATTTTCAATACCTGCCTGGTGCAGGGATATTACATCAGTATATCCTTCCACCAATAAACATTCGTCCTGTTTATCAATTGCTTGTCTTGCAAAATAAGAACCGTATAAAATCCTGCTTTTTACATAAATTTCATTTTCAGGGGTGTTGATATATTTTGGCGCTTTATCTGCTTTGCCAATGATCCTTGCGCCAAAACCAATTACTTTTCCGGTATTGTTGTGTATGGGAAAAATTATGCGGCCGCGGTAATTATCGGCAAATGCATCATTGCGGTTTACAACAAGCCCTGTTCTTAAAAGCAACTCACTGCTGAACTGTTGCTGCATGGCGGATTTGGTAAATGTATTCCCCGCTTCAGGATTATAACCTAACTGAAATTTTTTTATTATCTTTTCACGAAAACCACGGTCTTTTAAATAACTCATTGCCAAAGCAACGCCTTCTTCTGTATCAAATAACTGCTGCGCAAAAAATTTTTGCGCGAAGTTGTTGATGATATGCAGGCTCTCCGCTACCTGCTGCTGAATTTTTACTTCATCGGTAACCTGTGTTTCCTCAACTTCAATATTATAGCGGTTTGCAAGCCACCTAAGCGCTTCCACATAACTGTACTTCTCGTGCTCCATCAAAAAAGTGATGGTGTTCCCGCTTTTTCCACACCCAAAACATTTATAAATTTCTTTGGCTGGAGAAACAGTAAACGAAGGCGTTTTTTCATTGTGAAAAGGGCAGTTGCCCAAATAATTGGCACCCCGTTTTTTCAGCTTTACAAATTCACCCACCACATCAATTATATCAATGCGGTTGGTAATAAGTTGTATGGTTTCCTGCGTAATCATTTCAGCAAATGCAAATTCAAAAATACGCAACCGGGTTTTTCAAACAGCTTTTACTGTTGCTTTTATTTTGAGCCGGGCTTTTATATCAGCATTCCGCTTTACCTGCCTGCCCGACTGCATCATTCAGGCGGGCGTCGCACTCTTCTGCGCGAGGATTTGCTTTGGTCAAAAACCTGGGTCCGCTTCTGCCCTTTTGTCGCAAAAAACTGTTTGCACGGAATTTGGGTAATAATCTTTTTCAATTTCGCAAAACACTTATCTTCATCGCATAAAATAAATACTATGGATTTTGGAAAGGAATTCGAAAAATACGCTGTAAAGCACCGCGGGATAAGCAGCAATTCACTGCACGGATACAGCAATCACCAAGTTACAAATCTTACACCATACATTATTGAAGAAAGGCCTTTAAATGTAGCCAGCATGGATGTGTTCAGCCGTTTGATGATGGACCGTATCATTTTTCTTGGCGAACCTATTGATGATTATGTGGCAAACATTGTAACCGCACAGCTTTTATTTTTAGACAGCACTGACCGTACAAGGGACATTCAAATGTATATAAACAGCCCCGGCGGAAGTGTATATGCCGGCCTGGGTATTTATGATACTATGCAGTTTGTAACGCCTGATGTATCCACTATATGCACGGGTATTGCCGCAAGTATGGGCGCCATACTTATGTGTGCGGGTGTAAAAGGAAAAAGAAGCGCCTTAAAACACAGCCGCATTATGCTGCACCAGCCAAGCGGTTCAATTGGCGGCCAGGCCACAGATATTGAGATAACAGCTAAGGAAATAAAAAGGGTGAAGCAGGAATTGTATAACATCATTGCCCATCACAGCGGGAAGGATCCGGAACAGGTAGCAAAGGACAGTGACCGTGATTTCTGGATAAGCGCTGATGATGCAAAAGAATATGGGCTAATAGATGAAGTGCTTGTTACAAACCCAAGAAAAGAAAAAAAATAAAACAGAAGAAACAATTTAAAAAGCATTTATAATCATGGCAAAATTCAAATACATTATAAGTCCTTATTTAAAGGATGAAGAGGAAGAAGAACCTAAAGAAGACAAACCCGAAATATCAGCATCCCTGATGAAAAAAATGGAAAATCTTTTCCTGGAAAAAAGGGCTGTTTATTTATGGGGGCAGGTGGATGATAAATCTGCAAAAGATGTGGTAAATAAATTACTGCTGCTTGATGCTGATAAACCCGGAGAAGAAATTAAATTTTATATCAACAGTCCAGGCGGCATGGTTACCAGCGGCATGGTAATGTACGATACCATACGCATGATACAATCGCCGGTAAGCACCATTTGTATGGGGCTTGCTGCAAGCATGGGCTCCATATTGCTGAGTGCAGGCGTAAAAGGCAAACGATATATTTATCCGCATGGCGAAGTAATGATTCACCAGCCCAGCCTTGGGGGCCGCTTTCAGGCAACCAGCGCCGACATTGAAATTCATGCGAAGCAAATGCAGAAAACCAAAGAACTCGGTGCAAAAATACTGGCAGAAAACTGTGGTAAAACAGTGGAGCAGATAATGAAAGACTTTGACCGGGATTACTGGATGGATGCCACAGAAGCTATAGAATATGGCATCGTAGACCAGTTGATAGAGAAGCTATAACCGCCTATGTTTTCTTATTTTAAATAGTTTTAAACAAAGCCCTTAAAGGTTTCAATTTATAATAAAACCACTGTTTTGGGTGGTTTTATTATTTTTGTAATTCCAACAATCCTGAAAACCTAAAAAACGTATTCATTAATCATGGCTAAACAAACAAACCTTCATTGTTCATTTTGCGGGCGCAGCCGCGATGAAGTAAAAATCCTCATAGCAGGACAGGAAGGCCATATATGCGAAAACTGTGTAGAGCACGCACAGGAAATCATCCTGCAGGAACAGCACCAGAGGCAGGAACAGCAAACCACTCAGTACCGTTTTAACATACGCAAACCGCTTGAGATAAAAGAATTTCTTGACCAGTATGTAATCGGGCAGAATGATGCAAAAAAAGTTTTATCTGTTGCTGTTTACAACCACTATAAACGCATTACCCAAAAACAGCAAAATGATGATGTTGAAATTGAAAAAAGCAATATCATTATGGTGGGCGAAACCGGTACCGGCAAAACACTGCTGGCAAAAACAATTGCCCGCCTGCTGAATGTACCTTTTGCGATTGTAGATGCCACTGTGTTTACAGAAGCAGGTTATGTGGGCGAAGATGTGGAAAGCATGCTTACCCGTTTACTCCAGGCCTGCAACTATGATATTGCAGCCGCGGAAAAAGGAATAGTTTATATTGATGAAATAGACAAGATTGCCCGCAAAGGTGATAACCCTTCTATTACCCGTGATGTAAGCGGCGAAGGTGTGCAGCAGGGTTTATTAAAAATGCTGGAAGGCACAGAAGTACTGGTACCGCCGCAGGGTGGCCGTAAACATCCCGAGCAAAAGATGATAAAATTAAACACCAGCAATATTTTGTTTATATGCGGTGGCGCTTTTGATGGTATTGATAAAGTAATAGCCCGCCGCGTAAATACAAATGCAATCGGGTTTAACGTGAATAAAGATACGCAGGAACTGCAGCGCAAAAACCTGCTGCAGTTTATCAATGCACCCGATTTGAAATCTTTTGGGCTGATACCGGAGCTGCTTGGCCGCCTTCCTGTTGTTACCCACCTCGACCCATTGGATAAGGAAACACTGCGTTCTATTTTAACTGAACCAAAAAACAGTTTAATAAAACAATACACAAGGCTTTTCAGTTTTGAAAGTGTTGATTTAAAAGTTGATGAAGCCGTGCTTGACTTTATGGTAAGCAAAGCGCTGGAATACAAATTGGGCGCAAGGGGATTGAGAAGTATTTGTGAACAGATATTGAATGACGCCATGTTTGACCTGCCCGGCACAGGCGCAAAAGAACTGCATATTACACTTGATTATGCCGAAAACAAATTCAGTAAAAGCAAAATGAGTTTGCTGAAAGTAGCATAAGATTAAAAAATATTTTACAAAAAATGACAGGTGGTGCCTGTCATTTTTTATGATACCGGCGAAAGTTTTATACGGCATGTACTTATTTATAATCCAAAATATTCAACCTCTCCCCGCAAAAATCATATTCATTCACATCATTGCTGCTTACGATAATTAATTTATCTGCGCAATATTCTGTAATAAGCCGGTGATACAATTCATAACCCGGTGCATCAAGGTTTGTACAGGGCTCATCCAGTAAAATTACAGGCACATCACAAAAAATTGCCTGTGCCAGTTTTATACGCTGTTTCATTCCGCTGCTGTAAAACCTGATTTGTTTTTCAGCAGCTTTTTCCAGGCCAATAGTTTTCAAAATATCAGCAATGCCCGGAAAAGAAATAAATGGCTTGAATATTTGATGGAAACGCAGGAATTCACTGGCAGTCATTTCTTCAATCAGTTCCAGGTATGGCGCAGCGATGGAGATATGCTGAAATACTTCTTCATTTTGTAACATATTATTGCCTGCAGACCATTTGCAAGTCCCCTCGCTTGCATCCATACTTGCCGCAAGTACCTGCAGCAAAGTGCTTTTGCCGCTTCCGTTTGGCCCTGTGATGGCGTAAGATTTTCCTGTTTCAAAAGAAAAATTCAAATGACGGAATATCCAGTCCCGGTTGAAACGTTTGCCTGCATCCTGTAAAATTATTTTCATTGAAAAGGAAAGATAAAAAAGAAAGCCCAATTATTCAGGTGATAAAGCAACTGCAGCGCAGCCCTGCCTAACCGGGCGGGGAAGGGAAGACGCTGTTAAAAACCATCGCCGGTATAAAAAGATACATTGTTTAAATGAAGTTCTTTTAATCTTCTTCCACCGCACCTTTAATATACCTTTTAATAATGCCCCGACCGCTTTCACGTATAAAAGTTACTATTTCATCACGCTCATCGGTGGCAGGTAATTCTTCTTCAATATATTCAAGCGCCTGCGTGGTATTAAGGCCCTTACTGAAAATGGTACGGTATATATCAAGTATATGGTTGATTTTTTCCAGTTCAAAACCACGGCGTTTAAGCCCGATACTGTTTACGCCTCCGTAGCTTAATGGGTTACGCACGGCTTTAATATATGGAGGAACATCTTTGCTCACCAAACTTCCACCTGCTATATACGCATGCTGCCCAATATTCACAAACTGGTGTACTGCGCTTACACCGGCAATCCATGCCCAGTCGCCCATTATTACATGGCCGGCTACCTGTACGCTGTTGCTTAATACGCAATTATTGCCAATAATACAATCATGCGCCAGATGGCTGTAAGCCATAATAAGGCAATTGTTGCCCACCTTAGTTTTCCACCTGTCTGAAGTGCCGCGGTTAATAGTTACAAATTCGCGGATGGTTGTATTATCCCCAATTTCAACATATGTTTTTTCACCACCATATTTCAGGTCCTGCGGAACGGCTCCTAATACTGCACCCGGAAATACACGGCAATTTTTTCCAATCCTTGTGCCCTCCATAATGGTTACATTACTGCCAATCCAGGTTCCTTCACCTATTTCCACATCCTGGTGAATAACGGTAAAGGGGTCTATTTTTACGTTCTGTGCAAGTTTTGCATTCGGGTGAATGTAAGTATGGGGGTGAATCATGAATTTTTTTCTTTGATACTCTTATAAATAGATTTAATACCTGAAGAAAGCGCAGGCAGAATTTTAAGTGATACTTTTAACTACCTGTGCCACCATATCCGCTTCTGTAGCTACTTTGCCACCTACATAAACCGTTCCCTTCATATCACAAATTCCCCGCCTTATAGGCCCGTTCAATTCCATTTTTAAAATCATAGTATCACCCGGCACTACTTTTTGCTTGAATTTGCAATTATCAATTTTTAAAAAATAAGTATCGTACTTACCTTCCGGCATACTGTTTATGGCAAGTATGCCGCCCGTTTGCGCAAGCGCTTCTATCTGCAAAACGCCCGGCATTACAGGGTTTCCGGGGAAATGTCCCTGAAAAAACCATTCGTTGAATGTTACATTTTTTATACCTACAATCACTGTGTCGGTTAATTCAATAATCTTATCAAGCAGTAAGAAAGGGAACCGGTGCGGCAATGTTTTTTCAATCTGTTCTAAACTGAAAACGGGGCGTTGTGCCGGATCATATACCGGTACATTTTTAATTGCATGTTTATTTTTTTTGATATATTGTTTTATCTTTTTGGCAAATTCAACATTGGTACTGTGACCCGGACGGTTGGCGATAATTCTTGCTTTAATCGGATAGCCGATCAATGCAAGATCCCCAACTACATCAAGTAATTTATGCCTGGCAGGTTCATTGGGAAAACGCAGCTCCAAGTTATTCAAATAACCTTCGCTTTTCACTTCAATTTTATCACGTTTAAAAACTTTTGCCAGCCTGTTCATTTCTTCCTTTGTTACAGGCTTATCTACCACCACAATGGCATTATTTATATCGCCCCCCTTTATCAGGTTATGATCCAGCAGCATTTCCAGCTCATGCAAAAAACAAAAAGTACGGCATGGCGCAATTTCAGTTTTAAAATCGCGCATAGTTTTTAAACCTGCGTGTTGTGTACCAAGCACCGGGCTGTTAAAATCTATCAGGGTGGTAATCTGGTAATCCATTGATGGCAGCGCTACCATTTCCACGCGTTTTACTTCGTCATAATGATAAATATTTTCATCAATGCTGTACCAGGCTTTTGCAGCTTCCTGCTCCTGTACGCCGGTTTCATCAATTAATTCAATAAAAGGCTGCGAACTTCCATCCACTATGGGTATTTCAGGGCCGTTCAGTTCTATCAGAACATTATCAATACCTAAACCTACCAGTGCCGCAAGTATATGCTCTACTGTACTTATTTTAGCATCAGCGCTTTGCAATGTAGTACCGCGGCTTGTATCTGTTACCAAATCGCAGTCAGCTTTTACAACGGGGCGGTTTGGAAGATCAATGCGCTGAAACTGGATACCAAAACCCGGATTTGCAGGTTTTAAAGTCATATCAACTATCACTCCTGTATGCAAACCCGTGCCGCTTATACTTACCTGCGAAGCAAGTGTATGCTGCTTGTCTGGATTAAAATTCATATTCATCTATTGCTCATTAAAAATTTTATGTTGAAGAGTGCGACGCAACAAATGAAGAATAAAGGACAAATGCCGGGAACAAAAAAAAATTTGTACCACCCTGACCAATGCTATTGAACTTTATTTGCACCGCAACCCTGTACGCTTAACGTAATACCAACATTTCTGATGGGGTAGCAAAAATAAGGCTTTACTGCCGCTTATACTATGCAAATGAATTTAAGGGAAATTTTACAGTTAAACTGTGAAAGGCAGGGTTTATTGTTTGGAATTGCTGAAGAACATTTATTAAATGTCTATCCTTTCCTGTAATAATTGCTGCAACATTTTTTCAAGCTCGGCAATTCGTTTCTCTAATTCAGGAAGGTTGCGTCCTACTGCCTGGCTCCGCAAAGCGCTTGTATAATCAAATGCCGGTGAACCTGTAACAGCAGTGTTCGGTGTTTTAATGGATTTTGTTACACCACTTTGGGCATTTACTTTACTGCCATCGGCAATTTGTATATGGCCTACAATGCCCGCCTGGCCGCCAATCATTACATTACTGCCAATTTTTGTACTTCCGCTTACACCTGCCTGCGCTGCAATCACTGTGTTATTACCAACTTCTACATTATGCGCAATCTGGATAAGGTTATCCAGCTTTGCGCCTGAATGTATGATGGTGGAGCCGATTGTTGCACGGTCAATGGTTGCATTGGAACCAATTTCAACAAAATCTTCTATCACCACATTGCCAATCTGCGGCACTTTTTTGTAAGAGCCATCAGCCTGCGGGGCAAACCCAAAACCATCACCACCAATTACTGTTCCTGCATGAATGGTAACATTTTTGCCCACTAGACAGTCAAAATATATTTTTACGCCCGGATGGAGAATAGTGTTATCGCCAACCTTAACATTATTGCCAATAAAAACGCCCGGAAATAGTTTTACATCATTACCAATACAGGCATTCTGGCCGATATAGGTAAAAGCGCCCACAAAAACATTTTCGCCAATTTTAGCAGAACCATCAATATAACTTGGCTGCTGAACGCCGTTTAGCTGTTGTGTTACAATTTCCTGGTATTTATTTAAAAGTGTTGCAAATGCAGAATAGGCATCGGCAACGCGTATAAGTGTTGCGCTAACAGGCTGTTTCAATTCCTGGTTTTCATTAATAATAATTACCGATGCACAGGTAGAATATAAAAAATCCTCGTATTTGGGGTTTGCCAGAAAAGCAAGCTGGCCGTTTTGTGCCTCTTCAATTTTTCCAAAGGAGTTTACTGATGCAGAAGCATCTCCTTCAACTTCGCCATTTATTATCATGGCTATTTGGGCTGCGCTGAAAGTCATAGTTTCAAGCTTTAAGCCATAAGCTGTAAGCCGTGAACTATCAGTTTTGAGCTTTTGACCATTGTACCCTGCTTATAACTGATAGCCGATAGCTGACAGCCGGTAGCTATATTAATTGACAAATGTAGAATTTTTTTACAGGCATTGAAAGAGTTTGATGAATAAGGGGGTTATCCACCCCGGAAATATTCTTAACACTCCCGTCTTTGAATAAAATATTGATATGCTCATCATTCAATGTGTATGTAGTATTTACTGCTTCCCCCGTAAATACAAAATAAGCCGCTTCTTCCTCAGTAATTCCAAGCCTTTTTGCCGTTTCCGCTTTTTTTGATTCAATCAATGTTTTGCTGAAAGGCTGTGCCTGCAGGCTGCATTTATACAACCTGCGGTTCAGTAAGCTGCTGCACAATGTTGATAAAACAAAGTCAGGGTGGCTGCTCCATTTTTTTATGGCAAATGAAATATCATCATCATCAAGGAGACAAAATTTTTCAAGCGCTTCTTTGGTCATCGTTCCTTCAAACTCCTTTAAAAAAAAGTCTAACGCTGAATAAATGTTTAATGGTATATCTGTTTTGTTATAAATTTCTTTTGCGCGTTGCATAATTTTGATCAGCATTTTTTCTGAAGCAAGCACTGTTTTATGCAGGTACACCTGCCAGTACATCTGTCTGCGTGCCACCAAAAATTTTTCCACACTGTAAATGCCTTTTTCTTCAATCATCAACTGGCCGTTTTGCACAGCAAGCATTTTTAAAATGCGGTCATAGCCTATTACGCCTTCGCTTACACCGGTAAAAAAACTGTCACGCGTTAAATAATCCATGCGGTCAACATCTAATTGCCCGCTGATAAGCTGATGCAGAAATGGTTTGTGATATTTATTGGTAAAAATTTTTATTGCCAAGTTCAAAACCCCGTTTAACTGTTCATTCATTTCGTGCATAATCTGCAGGCTTAGTTCCTCGTGGTGCACGCCCGGTATTAAAATATTTTCCAGCGCATGTGAAAAAGGCCCGTGGCCAATATCATGCAGTAAAATAGCCGCCTTTACTGCAATTTCCTCATCAATTGTTATGTTTGCGCCTTTGCTCCGCAGTTCATTTACGGCCTGGCACATCAGATGATATGCCCCCAGTGAATGATGCAGCCTTGTATGTACTGCGCCGGGAAAAACCAAGTAAGCCAGCGCCATTTGGTGGATGCGGCGCAAACGCTGGTAGCTGCGATGCGAAATAATATCAAAAATCAAGGGCTGATCAACTGTAATAAAACCATATACAGGGTCATTGATGATTTTTCTTTTTATAGAGGGCATTCCTGTTGCTGATTTGTTAATGTGTAAATATCTTAACCCAAATACGGCTGAAAACTACTGAAAAGCGGAACAAGTTATACAAATGTGCAAATGAATGTGCAGATTTGCAAACTGCATGAACGAATGTTACAGAAATTACAAACTGTAAAAAATTATTCGCCGGGAAAATTGCAAATCTTAAACTATAAATCTAAAATTTAATTATGCCTTTAGCAACTATACTTTGGGTGGATGATGAAATAGAAAGCCTGCAGTCTCAAAAATTATTTTTAGAAAATAAAGGATACGAAGTGCATACGCTTACCAATGGCTTTGAAGCAATTGATTTTGTAAAAGAACATGCAGTAGATGTGGTGCTGCTTGATGAAACCATGCCCGGCATAAGCGGCCTGGAAACATTGCAGAAAATAAAAGAAGTAAACAGGCAAATACCGGTGGTGATGATTACAAAAAATGAAACGGAAAATTTAATGGATGATGCCATTGGCAGCCAGATAACAGATTACCTGATAAAACCTGTAAACCCAAACCAGGTGCTGCTGAGCCTTAAAAAAATTATTGATAATAAAAGACTGGTTGCAGAAAAAACAACCAGCGCTTACCAGCAGCAGTTCCGCAATTTATTTATGGCACTTAACAGCAACCCGGATTATAATGAGTGGATGGATATTTATAAAAAACTTGTGTATTGGGAGCTTGAAATGGAAAAGAGCGACAGCCCCGAAATGCGCGAAGTATTTCAGGCACAAAAACAGGAAGCCAATACAGAGTTTTACAAATTTGTAAGCAAAAATTATGCAGGCTGGGTGCATCCAAAGTCAACCGATGCCCCGGTGATGAGCCATAACCTCTTTAAATTTAAAGTGCTTCCGCATATTGAAAAAAACACACCCACTTTTTTTGTGGTAATTGATAATTTACGTTACGACCAGTGGAAAGCGATACAGCCAATATTTGCTGAAAGCTTCCGCATACTTGAAGAAGAAACTTTTTACAGCATCCTGCCAACGGCCACGCAGTATTGCCGCAATGCGATTTTTGCAGGCATGCTGCCGGTTGATATTGAAAAGCAATACCCAGTGCAGTGGAAAAACGATGATGAAGAAGGGGGTAAAAATTTATTTGAAGAAGAATTCTTCCGCGGGCAGTTGAAAAGGCTGAAAAGGGATGATATAAAATACAGTTATACAAAAATTACACACCACAATGATGGCACTCAATTAGTAAATAATATACACAACCTGCTGCGGAATGATTTGAATATTATCATTTACAATTTTGTGGACATGATGAGCCATGCACGCACAGAAATGGAAGTACTGAAAGAACTCGCCGCCGATGAGGTAAGCTACAGAAGCATTACCAGAAGCTGGTTTGAGCACAGCCCGCTGCACCAGGCCCTGAAAAAAATAGCAGATAAAAAAATAAATATTGTGCTGGCAACAGATCATGGAAGTGTGCGTGTAAAAACCCCGTGCAAAGTAATCGGCGATAAACAAACCACTACCAACCTGCGCTACAAGCATGGCCGTAATTTAAATTATGACCCCAAAGAAGTACTTGCTTTCCGCGACCCGCGTGAAGCGGGCCTGCCCGTGCCCAATGTAAATTCTTCCTTCATTTTTGCAAAGGAAGATGGCTTTTTATGCTACCCCAATAATTACAATCATTACGTAAATTATTACCGCAATACTTTTCAGCATGGCGGCGTGAGCCTGGAAGAAATGATTATTCCGGTGGTAAAGATGGTGAGTAAATAATTTTTTCTATCCTTCA
This sequence comes from Chitinophagales bacterium, assembly GCA_038207175.1. Classification (GTDB taxonomy): domain Bacteria; phylum Bacteroidota; class Bacteroidia; order Chitinophagales; family Chitinophagaceae; genus JBBRAD01. The sequence continues at coordinate 62,351 of JBBRAD010000016.1, read as the reverse complement.
AAAAAAAATAAACCTCATTGTGGATAAAAGAATCCTGTCCGCAGAAAATGCAATATTAATTTTGAATATGATAAAATCCCCTGCAGGGTACAGATATGAAATTCACACAATCTTATTTAGATAAACTTCAGGATGTACTCAGCCAGTCTAGTTATATTATCCGTTTTGAAAGAGGGAACTTTCAAAGCGGCTGGTGCCTGCTTGAAGAAAGAAAGATCGTTGTATTAAATAAATTTCTTGATGTGGAAGGAAAGATAAATACGCTTCTCGAAATCATCCCGCAACTGAATATTAAATTTGATAAACTTACACTGGAATCGCAGAAACTATATGAAGGGGTGATGAAACAAATTATCGTATCAGCATAAAAAATAAATCTTAGCATTTCACACATTTTTTCTCACAGCTTTTGTTTTAGTTTTGATGCGTGGCCAATTCCAAATTACAAATCACCTTCCTTGGCACAGGTACCAGCACCGGCATTCCCATGATTGCCTGCAGTTGCCATGTATGCACATCAAGCGATCCAAAAGATAACCGGCTTCGTACAAGCATTTTGGTGCAATCTTCTACTACAACTATTGTGGTAGATACCACTCCTGATTTCCGGCAACAAATGCTGCGCATCAATAACAAACAATTGGATGCGGTATTGTTTACACATCCGCATAAAGATCATACAGCAGGCCTCGATGATGTGCGTGCATATAATTTTTTCCAGGGCAAAGCGATGGATATATATGCCAACTCGCTTACTGAAGAAGCACTAAAAAGGGAATTTGCTTATGCATTTTCTGATAAACGTTATCCCGGTATACCCGAGCTGAACCTTATCACCATTGATGAAACGCCTTTTACAATCGGCGATATAAAAATCATCCCCATTGAAGTATGGCATTATAAAATGCCCGTATATTCTTTCCGTTTTGGAAACTTTACTTATATTACAGATGCAAACCGGGTTGATGAGGCGGAAAAAGAAAAAATAAAAGGCTCGGAAATACTGGTTGTAAATGCTTTAAGAACAGAAGATCATATTGCGCATTTTACACTGCAGCAGGCGATTGATTTAGTGGACGAGCTTGAAATACCGCAGGCTTATTTTACACACCTGAGCCACCAGTTGGGCAGGCATGCAGAAATAAGCAATGCATTGCCGCAGCATATCCAACTGGCATACGACAATTTAAAGATCAGCATATAAAACCCCTTTTGAAAAATTAATCTTAAAAAATTAATTTTATGAAAAAGGGCACCTGGAAAGATTATTTCTCTTTCTCAAAAAAAGAAAGGATAGCTGTTGTTATCCTCCTTATTATCATTGCTGTGTTTATAGCACTGCCTTATTTTTTTTCTCCTTCATTTAAAAAACCCGCAGAAGATGTAAAGCTTGAACAGCAGTTAAATGCCATGCAGCCGAAAAACACAGCAAAGAAATTTTACGCTGACAGTAATAATTATAATGCGGCAACACCGTTTGTTTCAGCGGACGAAACAGAAAATATTAAAGCGGAATTATTTTATTTTGATCCCAACACATTAGATGCAGACGGATGGAAACGCCTGGGCGTAAAAGATAAAACCGTCCAAACTATTTTAAATTACCTGCACAAAGGCGGTCAGTTCAGGAAACCGGAAGACATCCGTAAAATTTACGGATTAAGAAAAGAACAGGCCGATGCATTCATTCCTTATATACAAATCCGGTTATCAGCTACTCAAACGAATAAAACGCAACCAAGAGAATCAATTCCATCAAACAATAATAATTCCTATCCGGCATCAAAACCAAAAAAACAGATTGATATAAATACTGCAACAGTGGAAGAATGGAAATCGCTGCCGGGCATTGGAGACGTACTGAGCAACCGTATTGTAAAATTCAGGAATGCCATACATGGTTTTAAATCTGTGGATGATTTAAAACGTACTTATGGATTAAAAGATTCAACTTTTCAAATAATACTGCCTTATTTAAAAATGACCGACTCAACTGATCAAAAAGAATAAATGTTTCCCTTAATATTACATTTAAGAAAAGTAAATCCTTTACTTTTGCACACTAACAAATGTTAGCTTATGAATTTTCAACAGGATGAAATAACACAGCAGGTAGCACAAACAGCAAGGGATTTTGCGCAGCAGCATATAAAACCTTTTGTAATGCAATGGGATGAATTGCAGGAATTCCCCCTTCATGTTTTTAAAGAACTGGGAAAGCTTGGAATGATGGGCGTTTTTGTGCCTGAAGAATATGGCGGCGCGGGTCTCTCCTATTTTGAATATAAAACTATTATTGAAGAAATAGCCAAAGTATGCGGCTCGATTGGACTCAGCGTTGCCGCGCATAATTCATTGTGCACCGGACATATTCTTGCATTTGGCAATGAAACCCAGAAGAAAAAATATTTACCAAGACTTGCCACCTGTGAATGGCTGGGCGCCTGGGGCTTAACAGAACCAAACACCGGCAGCGATGCAGGCAACATGAAATGCACTGCTGTAAAAGATGGCAGTAACTGGATCATCAATGGCACAAAAAGCTGGATAACACACGGCAAAAGCAGTAATGTTGCAGTTGTGGTGGCAAGAACAGGCGAACCCCGCGCAAAAAACAACAGCACTTCATTTGTGGTGGAAAGAGGAACAGCGGGTTTTAATGCCGGTAAAAAAGAAAACAAATTAGGCATGCGCGCAAGCGAAACCGCGGAAATGATTTTTGATAATTGTATCATACCGGATGAAAACCGGCTGGGTGAACCGGGTGATGGATTTAAACAAGCCATGAAAGTATTGGATGGAGGAAGGATTTCCATTGCATCACTTTCCCTGGGAATTGCAAAAGGTGCTTATGAAGCGGCCTTACAATATTCAAAAGAGCGCCACCAGTTTGACCAGCCCATATCAGATTTCCAGGGAATAAGTTTTAAACTGGCAGATATGGCCACCGAAATAATGGCTGCCGAATTATTAACCATGCAGGCATGTGATTTAAAAGATAAAGGCATGAAAGTGACCAAACAGGCGGCCATGGCAAAATATTATGCAAGCGAAGTAGCTGTAAAAACGGCGAATGATGCTGTACAGATTTTCGGCGGCTATGGCTACACCAAAGATTTTCCTGTTGAAAAATTTTACCGCGATGCCAAGCTCTGCACCATTGGCGAAGGCACTTCGGAAATACAGAAGATTGTTATTGCAAGAGAAAGTTTATCTGCGGGAAATTAATAATGCGGTTATTTTTTGTTATCTCACTATAATGCTTTAGCATCTTCAATCTTATGGGCGGCGTTGAATGAAATAGATAACAAGGGATAATGATAGCCTTTAGCAAAATAACTGATACTGTAACTGAAATTTGTAACCATGTGCCCGGAATCCACGTAAGAAATAGCAGTAGTGGTTTGCTCCTGCAATACATTTTTAAAAACCCTGCCGCCGGGAAGCTTCAGCGTACCATAGCCGGTAACGCTTACAGTATCTTTTTGCTGAAATGTCATTGTTGAAGTGGATGAAGTAACCGTGCTTGCATCAAAAAATTCAGTTCCGTATGTAAAGGGATAAACAATAATGCGGTAAACGGGGTCCATGCTGTGTTAGTCTTTTTAGCCGCAACACTGTTCACTCTAAAAGCCATATTTGTAGCTGTGTAATAATCATATATCCCGCGTCTGCTGCTTGAATATGAGGCAAGATTACAGGATGGAAACACAAAATCGTAAGGGGTGGCCGAAGGGCTTACAAAATAGGCTGTATCATGTTTTAAAGAATCCTTTAGTTTGGAATAATTCCAAACAATATTCGCCCCGCTTTTGGGGATCTTCACACCCTTTACTATTTGTATTTGCCTGGATTTCTATATTACCCGCTACAGGATTAAAATCTTTTGCATGCAGAACCGGTTGTGCGTAAACGCTTAAAAAGCCAAAGAAAGGATGATTAAAAAAAGTATATTTTTTTCATGGTGCACAGATTAAAAATGAAGAATAAATTGATTTGCAAAGTAAAAGTACATTCATTTTCGGGCAGGCTTCAATTTTTAGAGGGATTTACAAACAGCATCATCAGCTGCGTACACTTAGGCTATTCTCTTTTTGCTAATGCAAATTAGCAGATACAAAAAGATGGCATTAGCAAAACAGGAGCAATTAAAGTAAACGAAATGATGTCCAGTGAGGACACTCATATTACTAAAAATATCTTGCAGGTGAAAAAAAGTAAGGGCATTTGTAATTGTATTTTTTAAACCCAATACCCAACCCTGTATGAGAAACTATGTTTGCGTAGTACCCTGTGTACTATTTCTTTTTTTCAGCGTATGCGTAAAAGCGCAGGTTAAAATAGGTGATAATCCCAATACAATTAATTTGAATTCGCTGGTTGAACTGGAAAGCCCAACAAGGGTTTTGTATTTACCCGTGTTACCTTAATTTTATATTCACAGATTGCTTCGCTCCGTTCGCAATGACGCAAAAAACCTGTGTGGTTTTAAGGCCTCACAGGTTTGCCGGCAAAATAATATTGTTTTTAGTTAAGGAACCCGCATTACTCCTCCCCGCCCGCAGAAAATATTTTATCAACCGCACCGCCCAGCATTGGGAATTTTTCTTTTACAAAATTTGCAATTGATTCAATGGCTTTTTTTGCCTGATCCGGTGTAATGCCCGCTTCAGTTGTAAGGCGTTCAATTAATTCGTTCATATAAAATTATTTTTTGCTTTAATTTCAATTCGCTATCAGCCATTCACTTCTCACTTCAAGCTTCCTTACCGTGGCACTGCTTATATTTCTTCCCGCTTCCGCAGGGGCATGGGTCATTTCTTCCAATCTTCGGGCCCACTTTTACCGGCTCCTGTTTTACGTTTGACGGATCAATATAATCGTTTTCATTTGCTGCATAATCGCTGCCTGCTGCATCAATCTGTTCTTTATTGGCGCGCATGCGGCTCATATCCGTTTTCTGCTCCCGGCCTTCACGTATCGGTGCATTGTTTTGTTCCACCGGTATATCCGCATGGCAGAGGAAGTTTACAATCTCTTTGTTTACACCGCCGTCCATCTGTTTAAAAAGCATATACGCTTCACCTTTGTAAATCACCAGCGGGTCTTTCTGTTCGTAATGCGCTGTTTGTACGCTTTGCTTTAAATCATCCATTGCACGCAGGTGCTCTTTCCATGCATCATCAATAAAAGCCAGTGTGGCCGTACGTTCCAGGGAATTAATCAATTCCGCGCCATTGCTTTTTAAAGTTTTATCAAGGTTGGAAAGTGCCTGCAAGCCTTTTCTTCCATCTGTAAAAGGAACCACTACATTTTCAATATGCGCACCCTGCGCCTGGCGTATATTTTTAAATACAGGCAATATGCGCGGCATCATATCCAGCCGTTTGCGCTGGTAATTGGACGAAGCTTCAGTGTACAATTTCCCGATGAGTTCATTTTCATTTCCTTTATTAAATTCATCTGAAGTGATGTTTGTATCCAGCCCAAAGTTTACAATCGTCTCTAATTTAAAACCTTCAAAATCATTATTCTCTTTAAAAGTGTTTACCAGGCCTTCCGCTACATCATAAAAAGCATTGTCGAGGTCAAGCGCCAGGCGTTCGCCAAACAAAGCGTGGTTACGTTTTGCATAAATAACCGTACGCTGTTTATTCATTACATCATCATACTCCAGTAGCCTCTTGCGTATGCCGAAGTTATTTTCTTCCACTTTTTTCTGCGCCCTTTCAATTGATTTTGTAATCATGCTGTGTTGTATCACTTCCCCTTCTTTATAACCGGCAAAGTCCATCACTTTTGCAATACGTTCGCTGCCAAACATGCGCATCAGGTCATCTTCAAGGCAAACAAAAAACATAGAAGAGCCGGGATCACCCTGTCTTCCGGCACGGCCGCGCAACTGCCTGTCAACACGGCGGCTTTCGTGCCGTTCAGTTCCCAGTATTGCAAGGCCACCTGCTTCTTTTACGCCGGGCCCGAGTTTAATATCCGTGCCCCGCCCGGCCATATTGGTGGCAATGGTAATAGCACCTGCGAAACCGGCTTCAGCAACCACCTGTGCTTCACGGGCATGCTGCTTTGCATTTAATACATTGTGCGGGATTTGTTTTTGCCGTAGCATCCTGCTGAGCAGTTCACTTACTTCAACAGATGTTGTACCTACAAGTGAAGGCCTTCCCGCATTGCGCAGTTCTTCAATTTTTTCTATTACCGCTTTGTATTTTTCACGCTTGGTTTTATATACCAGATCGTGCTCGTCATTGCGGATGCATGGAATATTGGTGGGGATAGTTACCACATCCAGTTTATAAATGCTCCACAACTCCGCAGCTTCTGTTTCAGCAGTACCGGTCATACCGCAAAGCTTGTGGTACATGCGGAAATAATTCTGCAGGGTAACAGTGGCGTAGGTTTGCGTTGTAGCTTCAATCTTCACGTTTTCTTTTGCTTCTATTGCCTGATGCAAACCATCTGAGTAACGGCGGCCATCGAGGATACGGCCCGTTTGCTCATCCACAATTTTTACGGCGCCGTCCATCACCACATATTCCACATCTTTATCAAATAATGTATAGGATTTCAGCAACTGCTGTGCGGTATGTATGCGGTCTGCTTTTACAGCATATTCATTCAGCAATAATTCTTTCTTGTGCATTTTCTGATCCGGTGCAAGCGATGCATCCTGGTCAATGGCTGCAAGATCAACACCTATATCGGGTATAATAAAAAAGTTGGGGTCTTCCCCGGCACGTGTTATCAGGTGGATGCCTTTATCCGTAAGCTCAACTGAATTATTTTTTTCGTCAATATAAAAATATAATTCCGCATCTGCCTTCGGCATTTCTTTTTGCTGGTCTGCCAGGTAATAATTTTCCGTTTTCTGCAAAATCACGCGCATGCCCGGCTCGCTTAAAAATTTTATCGTTGCACTGTTCTTTGGCAACCCGCGGTGTGCGCGGAACAAAGCCAGGCCGCCATCTTTAGGATCATCATGGCCCTCGGCAATTTTTTTCTTTGCTTCATTCAAAAACTGGTTGGCTGCGCGTTTCTGCGCTTCCACTAATTTTTCGATGCGTGGTTTTAATTCAAAAAACTGCTGGGTATTATCATCACGGCCAATAGGCCCTGAAATGATCAACGGCGTTCTTGCATCATCAATCAATACACTGTCCACTTCATCCACCATTGCAAAATGATGTTTGCGCTGCACCATTTCATCGGGGTTATGCACCATGTTATCACGCAGGTAATCAAAACCAAATTCATTATTGGTGCCATAAGTAATATCTGCCTGGTAAGCCTTGCGGCGGTCGGCAGTATTGGGCTGGTGTTTATCAATACAATCAACGGTTAATCCTAACCATTCGAATAATGGCCCGTTCCATTCACTGTCACGGCGTGCTAAATAATCATTCACTGTTACTATATGCACGCCTTCGCATGCCAGTGCATTTAGATAAGCAGGTAAAGTAGAAACAAGGGTTTTGCCTTCACCTGTGGCCATTTCTGCAATTTTACCGGAATGCAAAACCGCACCGCCAATTAATTGCACATCATAATGCAGCATATTCCATGTAGTCTGCCCGCCGCCCGCAGTCCAGGAATTTTTATAAACAACATTATCACCATTTATTTTTATATAATCTTTTTTTACACTTAAGTCCCTGTCGAGCTGTGTAGCCGCAGCAACTAATTCTGTATTTTCCTTAAAGCGCCTTGCTGTTTCTTTTACCACGGCAAAAGCTTCCGGAAGCATTTGTTCCAGTGCCTCTTCAATTTTTTTATCCCGGTCTTTCTTCAGTTTGTCCACTTCCTGGTAAATGGCATCGCGGTTATGTATCTCGCTTTCAGGCAAAGCTTCAGCTTCCTGCTGTTTGGCCGCCATTTCAGAATCAATATCTTTTAAATGTTCTTTTATTCTCTGCTTAAACACCAGGGTTTTTGCCCGCAGCGCATCGTTGGGCAAACTTTCATACTCCCGGAAAAAAACATTAATCTTTTCAACCAGCGGCTCTATTTGTTTTACATCCTTCTGGGATTTATTGCCGCCAAGCAGTTTGCTTAAAATACCTAACATAATATTTATTTTTTTGTACCCGGCTGAAACTTTTTATAGCAACATCCTTGCGTCGCACACTTCAGCGTTTTATCTTTAATGAACTGGATTGACTCACAAAAACAATGCGTCAACTTTTATTTCGACAAATTGACAGTTTTTTGCGGAGAGCAAAGGTAATTAATTTGAAATGAGGCTTTGCAAATAAAGGCTGAATGCAACAGTTTATTAAATCCTTAACTAACTTTCCTGCCGTTTGCAGTATCAATTACAAATTTGTTTATGAAAAAAACCCCTGCCCATCTCGTTTTCACCGCTATAATATATTTTTTAATTACTTCCTGCACCAGTAACGAAATTGGTAACAGCAAAGATGTGAACCCCGAAACCATTTACACAGGCTATTCCATTAATGCACGCGAAGCAGATGATACAGTAACCTGTACAGCTTACTTCAGGTTTGCGGGTGAAAACGGCACCACGCTTGTGCTTACAAAGCCAGCCGCCATTACATTAGATGGCAAAAAACTGGATGTTGACAGTTCTGCCTTTGCCGGCGCCTATTATGAATATGGCACGTCGCTGCAAAATTTTACTGGCAACCATCAATTGGAATATACAGACATCAACGGCAAAAAGTATAATGAGGCGTTCAGCTTTCAGGTACTGGCATTAAAAAATAATCTTCCGCCGTTGATAACCAAAAAAGGAATCAATATTGAATTTAACGGCACTACAAACGGCGATGCAGTATTTTATGAGATCAGCGACACTTCTTCCGTTACAAATGATGTGATTGTTACAGACACTATCCGCAATAACAGTATCAGCCTTAAAGCAAAAGACCTGCAAACACTAAGCAGCGGGCCGGTTACTTTCAAACTTTATCAAAACAAAACAATTCCTTTGCAAAACGCAACCAAAGAAGGCGGGATAATAAAGGTTTCTTATTCACTGAAACAAAGAGAAACAGTATTATCAGACGAGTGATCAAACCCTTTTAAAAAAGCATTGAATTTATGGTATATGCAGCAGGAATTTTTTATATCAAACTTGCATTTTAACCCCATTCCTTTACCTTTGCAGCCAAATTTCAGTTCCAAAGGTTTCTGCGTTCAAAAGTTTCATTAAACAATCCATTGAACAATTGAACTTGTAAACAATTGAACTTTCAAACGAATAAAATATGGCAGGCCAGTTAAAGGAAGTACGCAACCGCATCAAATCAGTTCAAAGCACACAGCAAATTACCAAAGCAATGAAAATGGTGAGCGCCGCAAAACTTCGCCGCGCACAGGACGCCATTATTCAGATGAGGCCTTATGCAAGAAAACTGCAGGAAATGCTCAGCAATATTGTAAGCAATGTGGAAGGCGGGCTTAATTTAAAGCTTGCAGAAGAAAGGCCGGTACAAAAAGTACTGCTGATTGTAATTACCAGCGACCGCGGCCTGGCAGGCGCCTATAATTCAAATGTGGTGAAACTGACCAAACAAACCATTGCAGAAAAATATGCTGACCAGTATAAAAAAGGGAATATAACCATCTGGAATATTGGAAAAAAAGGTTGGGAAAGCATGACCAAACAGGGCTACAAAACAAATGCTGATTATAAAGACATTTTTTTGAACCTCAGTTTTGAAAACGTGCAAACTGCCGCACAGGCAGCCATGAAAGCGTTTGAAAACAAAGAGTTTGATGCTGTGGAGATTGTGTACAGCGAATTTAAAAATGCCGCCACGCAGCGTTTCAGCAGCGAACCATTTTTACCCATTCCAAAAGTGAAGAAAATAGAAGGCGCCAAAAAAGCTGATTTTATTTTTGAACCTGATAAGGAACAACTGATTGCCGAACTGATGCCAAAAATATTAAACACGCAATTGTATAAAGCGGTGCTTGATGCCAATGCGAGCGAGCACGGTGCGCGCATGACCGCAATGGACAAAGCAAGTGAAAATGCCAATGAAATATTAAAAGCATTAAAAATTTCTTATAACCGTGCACGCCAGGCAGCTATTACCACCGAGTTGACAGAGATTGTAAGCGGTGCTGCGGCTTTAAAAGGATAATATTTCAATTTGGCGATTTGAAAATTTGGAAATGTTTTTTACTATATTTCCGGATTATCTTATTTCCAAATTTCCAAATTGATAAATATGGAACTCAGTATAATCATCCCGCATATTGAAGCGCTCATCTTCGCCAGTGAAAAATCGCTGACGGCGCCGGATATTATGGAACTTATCAATAATGCTTTTGGGTTTATGGAAGAACGCATTTCGCCGGACCAGGTAGAAAGCGCACTCAATGGCATACGCGAAAAATATCAAAGTGAATTTTACCCTTTCGAAGTAATACAAAGCGGCGGTGGATGGCAGTTCCTCACTAAAAAAGATTTTCATAAAACCATTGCACAGCTTAACGGTGAAAAATTCCTGAAACGTTTATCTACGGCAGCTTTGGAAACACTCGCCATCATTGCTTACAAGCAGCCTGTAACAAAAGGGGAAATAGAATCTATACGTGGTGTAAACAGTGATTACAGCATACAAAAATTATTAGAGAAGGAACTCATAATTATCCAGGGCCGCAGTGAAGAATTACCCGGTAAGCCCCTGATATATGCCACTTCACGCAATTTTATGGATTATTTTGGCATTAACTCCGCAGATGACCTTCCAAAAATAAAAGAGGTTTTGGCGGAACAGTTAGTAGAGCCCACTATTATAAAACATGAAAGTGATGAAAATGATTTACCTGTGAATGATAAAGAAATAAAAGATGAGGAGGAAAGCATTTTATCTGTTGACAGCAACGGCGATTTAATTGTTCCGGATGAGCCGGTTGAAGAAATAAACGATGAAGTCCCGGATGAACCGGATAATGATGGCGGGTTAGAAGATGAATAATAATACCCCAAAAAGAAAATTTAAAATTCAACCCCGCCAAACAGCGGGGTTTTTTATTTTATTCAAATCGTATCTTCGCCCACATGCCGCAGCAACTTACAAATGATCAGCTCATCAGCGCAGCTAACCGGTTCGGTACGCCGCTGTATGTTTACCATACAGAAAAAATTGAAGATCAGTTACACGACCTTCAAACCGCTTTTGCTTCATGCAATGCGAAATTTTTTTATGCCTGCAAGGCATTGACCAATATCAATATTTTAAAATTAATAAAACAGTTGGGCGCCAGCCTTGATTGCGTAAGCATCAATGAAGTAATGCTGGGTTTAAAAGCAGGCTTTACGCCGCAGCAGATTCTCTTTACACCAAACTGTGTTGACTTTGAAGAAATAGAAGCCGGAAAATCCCTTGGTGTAAATATCAACATAGACAATATTTCAATCCTTGAACAGTTTGGTAATAAATACGGGAACACTTATCCCGTCTGCATCCGCATGAACCCGCATATTATGGCGGGCGGGAATTTTAAAATTTCCACCGGCCATGTGGACAGTAAGTTTGGTATTTCTATTCATCAGATCAGGCATATAGAACGAATAGTAAAGACTACAAAAATTCACGTGTGCGGATTACACATGCACACTGGCAGTGAAATAAAAGATGTGAATGTTTTTCTTCAGGGACTTGAAGTGATGTTTGAAATATCAAACCATTTTTCGCAGCTCGAATTTATCAATCTCGGAAGTGGTTTTAAAGTAGCTTACCAGGACGGAGATGTAAGAACCGATGTGCATGACCTGGGTGCAAAAGTTGCTGAAGCATTTGCTTCATTTGAAAAAGAAACCGGGAGAAAATTAGAAATATGGTTTGAGCCGGGAAAATATTTAGTTAGTGAAGCTGGTTATTTTGTTGTAAAGGCAAATGTGATAAAACAAACAACTGCCACCGTTTTTGTGGGTGTAAACAGCGGCTTCAATCATCTTATCCGTCCCATGTTTTATGAATCGTATCACCGCATTGAAAACATCAGCAACCCCAATGGAGCCGAAAGGATTTATACGGTTGTAGGAAATATCTGCGAAACAGATACATTCGCATGGGACCGCAAAATAAATGAAGTACGCGAAGGCGATTACCTTGTGTTTTATAATGCCGGCGCTTATGGTTTTGAAATGAGCAGTAATTTTAATTCGCGTTTAAAACCTGCGGAAGTACTGGTAAAAAATAATGAAATGCATTTGATAAGAAAGCGGGATGAGTTTGAAGATTTGCTGAAAAACCAAATAGAAGTGTTGTAATTTTTGTGATACCAACTTCAGTATTTCATGGCATCGTCTGTTGCGTCGCAAGCACTTCATCGTTCTGTTCAATGTTGAGCAATCAGGGTAAAAATAATAGTTATCGTTTTGTGTGTTGCTTTGCAAACGATAAACGATAAACAACAAACGATAAACCCGATGATCGAAATAAAAAATGTAAAAAAATCTTTTGACGAAAAGGTGATACTTGAAGGTATCAGCGCTGTGATGGAAGCCGGCAAATGCAACCTCATCATCGGTTCCAGCGGCAGCGGCAAAACTGTGCTTACCAAATGCATGGTGGGTTTGTTTGCACCCGACGAAGGAGAAATTATTTTCAGCGGCGAGAACATGACCACTATGGAAGAAGAACAGCGCAAACTGCTGCGGCAGCAGATAGGCATGCTGTTCCAGGGCGCTGCATTATTCGATTCCATGACAGTGGAACAAAATGTGATGTTTCCGCTGGATATGTTTTCCAGTATGAATTACAGGGGCCGCAAAAAAAGGGTGGATGAAGTTTTAGAACGTGTGAATTTAAAGGATGCATATAAAAAATTCCCCGCAGAAATAAGCGGCGGCATGAAGAAACGTGTGGGTATTGCGCGTGCTATTGTTTTAAACCCAAAATATCTTTTCTGCGATGAACCCAACAGCGGCCTCGATCCCCAAACATCTTTACTCATTGATAAACTGATTAAAGAAATAACTACAGAATTCAACACCACTACCATCGTTGTTACGCATGATATGAACAGCGTAATGGAAATCGGTGATCATATTGTGTACCTGTGTGATGGGAAAAAAGAATGGGAAGGAACCAACAAAGAAATTATTTTCAGCAATAATGATTTGCTCAACAAATTCATCTTTGCATCAGAGTTTTTGCAGGATGCAAAAGACATGCGCATGCTGGAAATGAAAGGTAAAATTTCCAACGACAGAAATATGGAAGAAATGCTTAAAAAAGATGCACCCAATTTACCCGATGGCACCTGAGCAAATTGCTGAAATATATTCAGGCCGTATCCCGATAGCTATCGGGATACGACGCAACAATGCTCAATGCTTATTCTGCGCCCGGCCTAAAAACAATAAACCATAAACCTCAAACTATAATCGCTTTCATTATTTTTGCGCAACATAAAAAAACAATCATGTCAGTATTAGTAAATAAAGATTCAAAAATAATTGTGCAGGGCTTTACCGGAACCGAAGGCACTTTTCATGCATCGCAGATGATTGAATACGGAACCAATGTGGTGGGCGGGGTTACGCCGGGCAAAGGTGGCAGTACGCATCTGGATAAACCGGTTTTTAATACTGTTGCCGATGCTGTAAAAAATACAGCCGCAAATGTGAGCATCATTTTTGTACCGCCTGCATTTGCAGCCGACGCAATTATGGAAGCAGCAGATGCCGGAATCGCTTTGGTGGTGTGCATTACAGAAGGCATCCCTGTGCAGGATATGGTGAAAGTAAAAAATTATTTACAGGGAAAAACAACAAGATTAATTGGGCCCAACTGCCCCGGTGTAATTACAGCGGGCGAAGCCAAAGTGGGCATCATGCCGGGATTTATTTTTAAACCGGGGCGCATTGGTGTGGTATCAAAATCCGGTACGCTTACTTATGAAGCAGCCGATCAGGCAGTAAAAGCGGGGTTTGGCATAAGCACTGCGGTTGGTATTGGGGGAGATCCTATTATTGGCACTACAACAAAAGAAGCGGTGGAATTATTAATGAATGATGATGCAACAGATGGAATTATCATGATTGGTGAAATTGGTGGTGGCATGGAAGCAGAAGCTGCACGCTGGATAAAAGAAAATAATAAAAAACCCGTGGTTGGCTTTATTGCAGGGCAAACCGCTCCTGCGGGCAGGCGCATGGGTCATGCAGGCGCCATCATTGGAGGTGCTGATGATACCGCTGCTGCAAAAATGAAAATACTTGCAGAGTGCGGCGTGCATGTGGTGGCAAGCCCGGCTGATATTGGGGTTACCATGGCAAAGGCACTGGAGAAATAAATAATTAAAACCGTGCGATTAAAATTTAAACGCTTTGTACAACAGGGCGTTTTTCTTTTGGGTATAACAGCTGATATTTTTTATTGCTCTTTTTTATAACGGTATTTTCCCGTTACTTTTACCAAATAACTTTTACACTATGCTGTATTCAATGACGGGTTACGGACGTGCCGAACATACCATTAATGATAAAAACTTTTTGGTGGAAGTGCGCTCGCTCAACGGCAAACAGTATGATATAAGGTTAAACATTCCATCACTTTTAAAACCTTATGAATTTGATATCAGGAATATGCTGAATGAAGGTTTGCTACGCGGAAGCATTGAATGTAATATATCGCTCAAGCAGAATGGATCTTCAAAGCCGGTAAGCATAAATACGGAGCTGATGAAAGCCTATTATGAGCCTGTTGTTAAACTGGCAAAGGAACTTGGCCTTGGCACTGAAAATATTTTAAGCACCTTATTAAAACTTCCTGATGTAATTACACCTTCCACGGAAATGCTTGCTGCTGCTGAATGGGAGGCATTTAAAAAAATGCTGCAGCAGGCAATTGACCTGCTGAATGAACACAGGAAAGATGAAGGCAAAAGCCTGGAAGAAGATTTGAAAGAGCGCATTGGCAATATTGAACAGCAGCAGGTAAAAATAACTTTGCAGGAGCCTGCGCGCCGCGAGAAAATAAGAAATGGTCTGCAGCGTGTGCTGGAAGAAAATGTGGGCAAAGATAATTATGACCCCAACCGCCTTGAGCAGGAATTGATTTACTATATCGAAAAAATAGATATCAGTGAAGAGCAGGTGCGGCTGAAAAACCACTGCGACTATTTCCGTTCGGTGCTGGCCGGGCCCGAAATAAGCAAAGGAAAAAAACTCTCTTTCATTTTACAGGAAATAGGAAGGGAAATAAATACCGCGGGCTCCAAAGCATACGATTCAGAAATACAGAAGATGGTGATACTGATGAAAGATGAACTGGAAAAAGCAAAGGAACAAATACTCAATATCCTTTGATTATTTCCATTTATTTTTACGCAATAATTTTTAAAAAGATTGAAGAAGGTTTTATTTTTTCTGCTCCTTGCAGTTCTGTCAAGCTCCTGCGGCTCTATTGATGTGTATGAAAAAACAAAAGCATTTGATCAACAGTCATGGGGTGAAACTGACAGGCCGTCTTTTGTTTTTTCGGTTACAGATACCATATCATTGTACAATATTTTTGTAGTACTCAGGCATACGGATGCTTATCATTTCAATAATATCTGGCTGAATATTACCACCATCGCCCCCGGCGATACCGCCCTTACACAACAGCTTAATTTAACCCTGGGCAACACAAAAGGCTGGCTGGGAGCGGCTATGGACGATATTATTGAACACCGCATCCTTATTATAAGCAATCCTGTACATTTAAAAAAAGGCAACTATACTTTTATGCTGCAGCAAACAATGCGCGAAAACCCCTTGCAAAATATTTTGAATGCGGGGATGAGGGTAGAGAAAGCTGTACAGTAATATTGAATCCTGAAAGATGGAGAAGTAAAGGTCAGGGGCAGGATTTGAGAGATACCCTTTTCTCATATTAATGACACTTAAAATAATCAAAGGGTTCTCTGCATTCTTCACATTGATATAAAGCTTTGCATGCAGTTGAACCAAACCGGCTGATTAATTTTGTGTGGTAACTATTGCAGTGCGGGCATTGTATGCTTTCTTCTTTTTGAAAAGCATCAGGTGTGCAAACATGCTGTTTACTGTTTGGCGGCGCAATGCCATACGCTTTTAATTTCTCTTTCCCTTTTTCACTCATCCAGTCTGTTGTCCACGCGGGTGAAAGCTGCATTTTTATTTCAATATTTTTAAAACCCTTTTCAAACAAAGCCATTTTTATATTCATTTGTATTACATCCATTGCCGGGCAACCTGAATAAGTAGGGGTGATGGTAACCGCCCCCTCTAAATTTCCCCCGCAGTGGGAGACTTGTAACTGCACATCTCTTACTATCCCCAAATCAATAATCGAAAGCGCCGGAACTTCAGGGTCCATTATTGTTTCCAGGATATTCCATACAGCCTGTTTTTCTATTTTTTGTACTTCACTCATAACTTTTTTCTTCAACGGTTTTACCATTCGCTGTTGGGATAAGCCCTTTGCATAAATTGCATTTCTGCTAATATAAATCCCAAATGTTCTGTATGCTTTCCTTCTTTACCGCCGGTTTGCATAAAAGTATTTTCCTGCACCGGTAAAGTTGCTTCTTCAAAAATATTTTTTACTTTGTCTGCCCACTCATTTTTTAATGCACTTACATCAACACCAAAACCTTCCTGAGCAGCAATTGCTTCATACTGCGCAGGTACAAACAACTCGCCTGTGTACATCCAGAAATCATCAATAGCTTTATTCATTCTTGCGTTACTTTCTGCTGTACCATCGCCCAGGCGTATTACCCATTCACTGCTCCACCGCAGGTGATAAGTTACTTCCTTTAATGATTTTTCCGCAATGGCAGCCAATTGTTCATCGCTGCTTTTTTTCAATTGTGTGTATAAAAAATACTGGTAAGTGCTGAAAAAAAATTGACGCAAAACGGTAGAAGCCCAATCGCCTTTCGGTTGTTCAACTAATAAACAATTTTTAAAATCAGGTACATCCCGCAGGTATGCGAGGGAGTCCTCCGTTGTATTATTACCGGTAAGTACTGCTGCATACTGGTAAAAATTTCTTGCCTGGCCAATTAAGTCCAGTGAAATATTTGTGATGGCAATATCCTGCTCCAGTACAGGCCCGTGACCGCACCATTCACTGTTGCGGTGGCCAAGGATAAGCGCATTATCCGCAAGGCAAATTGTATAAGCCTCCCTAAATCCCTCTAACGGAGGGGCTTTTGAAAATACATTTTTGTTTAATCCTGATTCCATTTGATAACTTTTTATTTTCCCCCGTTGGGGGAATTAAAGGGGCTTTACATGTGCTTTACTTCATCAGGCAAATTATAAAACGTGGGGTGGCGGTAAGCTTTATCATTTGCAGGATCATAAAAACTTTCAGCATCATCGGGGTTGCTTGCATGTATATATTTGCTTTCAACTACCCAAATACTTACGCCTTCCATTCTCCTGGTATAAACATCCCTTGCGTTTTCAATTGCCATTTGGGCATCCGCAGCGTGAAGGCTGCCCGCATGTTTATGATCAAGCCCCTGCCTGCTTCTTATAAAAATTTCCCACAGTGGCCAGTCATTTTTTGATGATGGAATTTGTGTACCTGTATTATTTCCACCTGCATTATCTTCAGGTATATCGCCGTAATAATATTTTTTTATTTCAAAATTCATCTACAAAAATTTTATACAGCCTGTAATTTTTTTTCTGATTTTTTCTTTTGGGCGTAAGCATCTGCCGCTTCTCTTACCCATGCGCCTTCTTCATGGGCTTTGCGCCTTGCCTCCAGCCGCTGTTTATTGCATGGCCCATTTCCTTTTACCACGTTCCAGAATTCCTGCCAGTTTATTTCACCAAAATCATAATGCTTTTTTGCCTCATTCCATTTTAGATGTTCATCCGGTAAAACCATATTTAAAACTTTTACCTGCTGTGCAATCATATCCACAAATTTCTGCCGCAGTTCATCATTGCTCATGCGTTTTATTTTCCATGCTGTGCTTTGGTCGGAATGTGTGGATTCGCTGTCTTTTGGTCCAAACATCATCAGGCTGGGCCACCACCAGCGGTTAATTGCATCCCGGCACATTTTTTTTTGTGCTGTTGTTCCTTTGCTTAGTGTATATAAAATTTCAAAACCCTGGCGCTGGTGAAAACTTTCTTCCCTGCATATACGCACCATGGCGCGTGCATAAGGCCCGTAGGAAGTGCGGCAAAGCATTACCTGGTTAAGGATTGCAGCACCATCAACCAGCCAGCCGATTGCACCAATATCGGCCCAGCTAATGGTTGGATAATTAAATATAGAAGAATATTTTGCACGGCCGCTGTGCAATTGATCAACTAATTCTCCACGTGTAATACCCAGCGTTTCGGTGGCGGAATAAAGATATAAACCATGCCCTGCTTCGTCCTGCACTTTGGCTAATAAGATTGCTTTGCGTTTTAAAGAGGGTGCACGTGTTATCCAGTTGCCTTCGGGCAGCATACCTACAATTTCGCTGTGCGCGTGCTGGCTTATTTGCCGTATCAGAGTTTGCCGGTATTTTTCCGGCATCCAGTCGCGCGGTTCAATTTTTATTTCTTTATCAATCTTTTCAAAAAATACCTGTTCAAAATTTTTTACCTGCATAAGTTTGAAGGATCAGAAAGCGAAAGTACAAAAAAAATTGCATCGCTAACAGTCGTTAGTTTGTATATTACGCTATAAAGTATGAATTGCGGATAAGAATTAATGTTGAAAAGCACTTGTCCGGCATGGAATGTTCATATAAATTTCATATTTTTATAACCGCTTTCATTTTTCTATTATTGTTTGCCAATGGAATTTAAATTAAAGGAAATACAAACGAGGATCCGCTGCGGTGAAGAAAAGGCACTTGCAGACCTGTATGCCCATTTTCATAAGCGGCTCCTGGATTTTGCAAAAGCATTACTGCATTCCATAGAGATTGCCGAAGAAGTTGTTGAGGATGTGTTTGTGAAATTGTGGGGCAGGCGGGATAAAATAAATGAAATAGAAAACCTTACCATTTACCTCTATGTTTCTGTAAAAAATAAAGCGCTTAACACACTGTCACAAAAAGCAAAGGAGCTTATCAGTGAGCCTTTTGATTATTTTGACATAGAAGTGAAAGACAATTCAGCCAACCCGCATGACCTTTTAATAACTTCTGAAATGATGCAGCGTATGCAACAGGCTATCGAAGCATTGCCGCCACGCTGTAAAATGATCTTTAAATTAGTGCGCGAAGACGGGCTGAAGTACAAGGAAATTGCCCAGATACTTAATATTTCCATAAACACTATTGATGCGCAAATGGCTATTGCAGTAAAACGAATTTGTACTGCTTTACATACAGACGTGGAGAAAAAGAAGCGTTTGCGTATTGTTGTAAACAATGAATAACTTCATCTAACTCTTCTTAGGTATATATTTCCGAACGTATAATACTTCATGCGCTTTTACTGCGGAGTAAGTGCGCTTTTAATATTAAGAAGCTATGAATAAGCCATCAGGAAGACAGCAAATACCTATCCATTTCTTATACCGAAAAACTTACAATATTTCAACACTGGCTTAGGTTTACATTCTTTCCAGGTTTCCCACACTGAAAAAAATCCCGTTTTGATAATTTTTATTCTAAAAGTATTTATAATTTTAAGCATGGCGAAACAGGAAGGACCATATTTTGTTACCGGATGTGCGGGCAACATTTGTTTTTACAAAATGGACGGGCAGTACTATATGCGTCTTAAAAGCACCCTGAGCGGGAAAAGGGTTAAAAAGGATCCACGGTTTAAAAAAACAATGCAAAATGCAGGGCTGCTTGCAGATGCATCTAAAATTGCATCAAAGCTTTACCGGGAATTACCAAAAGAAGAAAGGGCAAAGGGGCTGTACCGCAAGCTTACGGGTATGGGGATGCGGTTACTAAAGGAAGGGAAAAGTAAGGAGGAGGTTTTTGCTTTACTGAAAGAAAATTTTATTTGATCGTGAGGGTATGCCAGAGAATATAATCACAACCAATACTTTTTTGCCTTTACTTTCAGGTCACTTACCGCTCTATATCTAAGTTCGCATAAATTACACCAAACCTGCGTAAAAATGTTCTTTGACTAAATCAAATGCAGAGAGGTATAACAAAGGGCATTGATGGCTTAGGGAATTTATCAGTTCAATAAAGTCTTTATCATTTTCTATCAGCAGATTGACAGGTCACAGCCAAACACGTATATGCTTTGTTACCACAATGATGTTAAGGTGTTTACCCCTGCTTATCCCATTTGTTAAAAATATTTAAAAATCCTTTAGTAGATAGATTGATTTTGCCTGTCCTATATAGTACTGCAAAATCTTTCATGGAACAATCCCAAAACAGAATATGGTTTTTAATTGCCCGTTCGCTGAGCAATGAAGCAACGGTGGAGGAGATTAAGGAATTACTGGAACTGCTTAATGGCAATATAGCCCTGCAGCAGCAGTATGACCTGATAAAACGTATGTGGGGTACAAATTCCTATGACGGGGATGAGAAAATAAATGAGGATGAAAAAGCGGGTATTTCACGGATACTTCAATTAGCTGCTGCTGAAAATATTCATAATGCACCCGGCAGCAGCCCCGGCATTACAACAGGAGGAAAGATAAGAAATATACAGAAGAGAATTTACTATTTAACCGGCGTGGCTGCAGTACTTATTATAAGCCTGGGTGTATGGATTAGTTTTTCAAAGCAGCCGGCACCCGTACAGGCCGAAGTTATTCACACGCCACAGAGTATTGCCACACAAAACGGTACCCGCACACGCACCATTCTGCCTGATGGTTCAACTGTATGGCTGAACGCGGGTTCCCGGATATCCTATATCAATGATTTTAACGGTAAAACAAGGGAAATAAAATTAGAAGGGGAAGCCTATTTTGATATTACAAAGGAGCCGCAGCGGCCTTTTATAGTGCATGTTTCAGGCTATGATATAAAAGTTTTGGGAACTGCATTTAATGTAAAATCATACCCGGAAGACAAGACTGTTGAAACTACGCTTCTGCGCGGCCTGGTTCAGCTTACAAAAGAAGGTGACAGCAAAATACCGCCCATTTATATTCACCCCAATCAAAAAGTAATAGTAAAAAAAGATGATGCGGGCGACAGTAAAAATACTGCTGTATCTCCGCAGTCAAGTGTAAAGAGTTACCTGGTTGTAAACCTTGATTCAGTTAAAGAAAACAAAGTTGCTGAAACGGCATGGGTGTATAACCGTTTAGAATTCAGGGGAGAAACATTTGAAACGCTTGCAAGGCAATTAGAAAGATGGTACAATGTAACCATTGTATTTGGAGATGAAAAGGTAAAGCAACTAACGTTTAGCGGGTCATTTGAAACTGAAACAGTGGAGCAGGCATTTGTGGCATTAAAAGCTGCATCCCCCTTTAATTATATTATAAAGGGGCAGGAAATATATATCAGTAGTATTGCCGGTAATTAATTGCAGACAGAAAGAAAGATTGTACATCTGCAGATCAAAAAGAATTATGCATAAAATGATGAAATCGATGGCTGAAACTGTGTAAATAAATGGAAAGAGAATGTTGGAGCATCCTCTTTCCGACCGGTAAACCATTTTGTAAAAACCTGACGAGGCTTTATTTGTTTGACCAGTAAAATTCAAGGTATGAAATTTTTTGAAGCGGTAAAAAAAAACCCGTTATTTTCTAAAGGACTGCTTGTTATGAAAATGATTACAGTTTGCATGCTTTTGTTTGCTGTGCAAATCTCTGCAAAAGGGCTGGCGCAGCAGAAACTGAGTTTAAAATTCAGGAATGAGGATATTGCCACCGTTCTTAATACCATTGAGAAAAAGTCCACTTACAGGTTTCTGTATAATACCGGGCTTAACGGGCTTTCGCAAAAGGTAAGCCTGTCTGTTCAGGATGCTGATATAAAAGATGTATTAGACAGCATATTTTTAAATACTCCCCTTGCTTACCGTTTTATGGAGAATAACCTTGTGGTTATTACACAGAAGGCCGGTTATCCCCTGCCTGAAGCACCCAATACCATAACAGGCAAAGTAACCAATGAAACAGGGGGGCCGTTAAGCGGTGTTTCTGTACAAATCAAAGGAACGAATAAAGGGAGTTTGACCAATGAGCAGGGGATGTTTTCCATAAATGCTGCTGATAAAGACGTCCTTGTTTTTTCTTATGTAGGTTATGAAACTCAGGAAATACCCGTTGCAGGAAAGAACGATATATCTGTGGTACTGTTGCCTTCAAAAAAAGAACTTGACCAGGTGGTGGTTATAGGATATGGAACGCAGAAAAAGCGTGACCTCACAGGTTCTATAGCAGTTATCAAAGGTGATGATATTTCAAAGATGCCTTCTACCAACCCCATTGCATCGCTCCAGGGTAAGGTTGCAGGATTGACGGTTGTAAATTCAGGCCAGGCGGGTTCTTCACCCACCGTAAGGATACGCGGTGTAAACTCAACAAACAATGCTGATCCTCTGTACGTGGTAGATGGAATATTGCAAACCAATATTGATTATATCAACCAGGCCGACATAGAAACAATTGAAATATTGAAAGACCCTTCTTCAGAAGCGATCTATGGATTACAGGGAGGCAACGGCGTTATCATCATCACCACCAAACGCGCCAAAAAAGGGCAAACAACTATAAACTTTCAATCAAATGTGGGCATACAAAAAGTAATACATACCATTGATGTGGTGGATGCCGCAGGGTTTAAAAAATTATATTCACAGCAGGAAGCTAATGTAATGGCAACAACGCTGTTTGACTTTAGCCGTTACGATTCCGCAGGTGGAAACACCAACTGGCAAAATCAAATCTTCCGACCGGCAATAATAGCGAGCAACAGCCTGAGCATTTCCAACAGCAGTGAAAAAAGCACCACCTATTTAAACCTTGGTTACTCTACACAGGAGGGTGTGGAAAAATTTGATAAATACCAGAAATTTATTGCCCGTTTAAATGAGGAAATAAGGGTTACAAAAAATATAAGAGTTGGAGCAGAAGTTGGTGGATTTTATTTTAAGCAGAACCCGCCTGCAGATGGTATTGAAAATGAGGCACTGTGGGCAGCACCCATTATTCCCATACAGGGAGGTGCTGATTTGTATTATGCCACACCGTCGTTTCAAAGGGCACAGGTGGCAAACCCAATGGCAATAATAAACCAGGCAAACGGGCTCACCCTTAACAGCGGCTACCGGTTTACAGGCAATATTTTTGCTGAAATAAAGTTTGCAGAATATTTTACTTTAAAATCAACTTTTTATACTGATCTTGGTTTTAATCAATCGCGTGGCTATTCATCTCTTCCCTATTCTTATATTTATCTGGGAGAAGGAATTATACCCACAAAAACTTATTTTGATTCAAATGCGCATGCCGGGGTTAACCAATCATCAGCGCAATACAAAACCTATCAGCAGGATCATACGCTTACTTTTGATAAACTTTTTAAAGGCGGGCACCATATTACTGCCCTGGCGGGTTTCAGCACTTTATACCACTACAATGAATTTATAAATGGCGAGAGAACTGATACATCACTGAATATTCCCAACGATCCTATATTCTGGTACCTGAATATAGCACAGTCATCAAACCCCGGCAATTTTGGCGGCGGAGCCGAAGAAGATGCTTCAATGTCATTTATCGGCAGGGTGAATTATACATTCAAAAACCGGTATTTATTAAATGCTACTTTCCGCAGGGATGGCACTTCTAAATTTTCCCCATTGCATCAATGGGGAAATTTTGAAAGCTTAGGAGCTGGATGGGTAGTAAGTGACGAAAATTTTATGAAAAACATAAAATGGGTTGACTTTTTAAAATTAAAAGGCTCTTGGGGAACAGTGGGTAATGGTTTAAATATTGAGAATTACAGGTTTTACCCGGGATTAAACAACGCCAATGTAGGTATTTTTGGAGAAAATATTTATCCTGCAGTAGAGCCACAATATACACCTGACCCCAACCTGCATTGGGAAACTGTGGAAGGTAAAGATGCAGGCTTTGAAGCCCGTGTTTTAGGAAACAGGCTGAGCCTTGATGTAGATTTCTACGACCGCAAAACCCATGACATCCTTACATTTATAACAGTGCCAAATACACCTAAACCCTATTTAACAAACCTGGGTACCATTGACAATAAAGGCCTCGAAATTACCGCTGGCTGGAGTGACCATATTGGCAGGGATTTCAATTATTCAGTAAACGGCAACTTTAGTTTAAACAAAAATAACGTAGAGTCTATCGGCAATAGCTTTAATTTTCAATTGATAGGTACAGGTGCGCAACAAACCATTAATATTACAGAATCGGGCAACTCCATTGGTTATTTTTACGGTTACCAGCAAACAGGTATTTATCAAACACAGGCCCAGATAGACAAGGGGCCATATTATGCCGGCGGCTTTTTGCCCGGAGATATATCATACAAAGACCTTGATGGCAATGATACACTTGATGCAAGGGATCGCAGTTATTTAGGCACACCTTTTCCAAAATATAATTTTGGCTTATCCATTTCGCTTGTATATAAAGGGTTTGACCTGGCTGTTGAAGCTCAGGGTGTTGCTGGTAATAAAATCTTTCTGGAAAGAAGGACTTATTCTTTTGCGCAACTTAACTATGAAACAAACCGCTTAAATGCCTGGAAAAAACCTGGCTCAGAAAATAAGGAGCCTATCCTAAATCCCAGTCGTGTAAGCAATAGGTTTTTTTCTGATTACTGGCTGGAGCCGGGTGATTATTTTCGTTTGCGTACTGTGCAGCTTGGATATAATTTTAATGTAAGCAGGATAAAAAACAACCCCATCAAAATGCTGCGTGTGTACATAAGCGGGCAAAATATCGCAACATTTACAAAAGCCACCGGTTATAGCCCGGAAGTGCCTGTGGATAACCCCATAAGCGCGGGGCACGACAATGGGGTTTATCCTTTACCTGCTATTTATTCTTTTGGTTTAAACGCAACATTTTAATAAGATAATTTATAAAAATAACTTCTATGTCTAAAGGAAATAAAAGCAAAGTTGTAACCCTTGGGGCATTTGTTTTGCTTCTTTCCACAATTTATATTGCCGGGTGCAACAAATTTCTTGACAGGCAACCGTTAGGCAGATATACTATAGACAATTATCCTTATCCGCCCGGGTCAGGACGGTATGATCAGTTTGTTTTCTCCGCTTACTCAAGCCTGCGTGATTACCAGGTATCCGCATATCCGTTTATTGCTACACTTATAAGAAGTGACGATGCTGATAAAGGCAGCTCTCTTTTTGACGGAGCGGAATATGGGCTGGTAGCATCAGATAACTTTACTATGTCGCCCTCTACCGGTTTCTTAAACGATGTGTGGAATGGGTACAGTAATCTGATTAATAAATGTAATATTATTTTGGATGTAGTAAAAAAAGATACTACAGCCACACCCGAAGCTACAAAAACGCTTGCGCAGGCAGAGGCTAGGTTTATAAGAAGCTATGCTTATTTTACTTTTGAAAGACTTTTTGGAAATATCCCTTTAATTGATTCGGTGTTAACGGTATCAGGCTCAAATGTACCCCAATCCACTCCGGCAGAAATTTACGCTTTTATAGAAAAGGATTTGCAATATGCAGCAGCTAATCTTCCTTTAAAATGGGATGCTAAATTTATAGGCAGGGCTACCAGCGGTTCGGCAAACGGCCTGCTGGCAAAAGTGTATCTATATGAAAAAAAATGGGCCGAGGCAATGGCAACAGCAGATATGGTAATAAGCTCTGGTATGTATGATTTATCAACGCCTTACGATAAAATTTTTACGGATGAAGGGGAAAACTCCAGTGAATCAGTATTTGAAATACAGGCTTATGCAGATGCCAATCATCCTACAGAGTATGGATGCGAATATGCAAATGGCCAGGGAGTGCGGGGCGTGGGTGTACAGGATTTGGGCTGGGGATTTAATGATCCATCCGGTCAATTGGAAAGAGCTTATGAACCCGGCGACCCCAGAGAAGAAAGCACTATTTTACATTGCCCCAGCCCGCACCCTACACGATACGGGGAAGTTTTTGGGCCAGAACCTGATTCTACCTATAACATGAAGGTTTATACCAATCCCGCAAAACGACTGGCCATAGGTGGGCTTGCAGGACAGCATGGATGGTGGGTTGATTTAAGAATCTTAAGATATGCAGATGTTGTGCTTATTTATGCCGAAGCAGCCAATGAACTGGGGCAAACCGCGGCGGCGCTGCAAAAACTGGAATGGGTAAGAGCCCGTGCAAGAAACGGTAACAATGCAATATTGCCTCCGGTAACCACTACTGATCAAAACCAGTTACGCCTGGCCATACAGCACGAACGTATGGTGGAATTTGCCATGGAGTTTGACAGGTTTTTTGACCTTGTGCGCTGGGGCATTGCAGACAGCGTAATGCACGCAGCAGGAAAAGTAAATTATACAAAAGGCAGAGATGAATGGCTACCTATTCCACAAACTCAAATTGATTTATCAAAAGGAGTATTGCACCAAAATCCCGGCTGGTAATATTTTTTAAATGCAGCATTGAATTATATTATTCAGAACTTTTTAATCCTTCTTTATGAATAATTATTTAATCTCGTACATAACGCATATTCGCGGGTCGCCCTGATATGACAAACAGCTACAAAACTTAAAAAAAGTATCTATTTTTCTATTTAATAACAAACAAAAAACAACCTCAAATGAAAAAGATGACAAAAGGAATTTCATTTTTTATGACGGCCATTCTTGCCCTCGGGCTGGTAATGTTCCTAGGCTCGTGCAATAAAAGCTCGGACCTGAAACCTGCACCTGTAAACGAAACAGATTTAAACTTTAATAAAGATTTACTTTCAGGGTCACCAATTGCGCTCTGGCATTTCGACAGCATCTGGACAGAAAAACAGCAAATGCTGATGGGTATTGTGCATAACCATCTTAAGTTTTCCAGCACCAGCCAGGCTGAGCATGGCATAGCTGCATTTAAAAGTGCCGACAGTGGTTATGTTTCTTATGCTTCTGCGGGTACAGCATTGCCCAACCTTACCACAGGATTGACAGTAGATTTCTGGCTGTATGCATACCCTAAAGAAGGTGGTGCACAGTCTGTATTTTGCCTGCCTCAAACAGGGGCATTCTGGCCCGATATGCATGTATTATTGGATGGTTATAATTCAAGCCAGGGAGATTCTGGTTTGATTAAAGTAATGTTTAAAGCCAATAAAGCCATTGACTATAACGAACAGTGGACTGTAAAGGGTGGAATACCTAACTTCTATAAGCATTGGGTGCGTGTTCAATTTTCTTACAATGGCTCCACTTCTAAATATACTTTAAAAGTAAATAATGTAAAGTATTTTGACGCTGTAACATTGTACGACAGGGGAGACTCTGCCACACGCCAGCCTCTTGGAAATCTGGCTGCCAACCCCAATCCTCACGGAGTGGTAATCGGCGCTTTTCAAAATACATGGGATCCTGTGCTGTTTGGCGCCCCTCAGCCATGGATGCTCGGTTTTCAAGGCCGTATAGACGAATTGAAGATTTACAACACCGCTCTTTTTTAGTATGAATAATTTTTAAAAGCCTGGGTAATTTTTATTGTTTTTAAAAAAGAGGTGTCTTCAAAGAAAAAAGAAGCGCCTCTTTTTAAATTTTAAAAACTGTTTAAATTCCATTTTTTACGGATTTCTATTAACTCATCAAAACAGATCAGCGCAGAGCCTGTATGCTGTACCTGAAAAATTATTGAAATGAAAAACATTCTTTTTGTAATTGCTTTTGTGTTTTTTTCCGTTTCCTGCACCAAACCCGAAAATGCAGTACCGGCTGACTCTTCGGGGCTCGAGCAGCGCATGGCAGGCAGTTTTTATTTTATATCATTGAGCATTGACAATCAGTCGGGGTTTTATAATTATTACCATATTAAAATTAATCCTGTCATCAAACTCACTTTCTCTAAAAAAATTAACAGGGCTACGGTTTCAGCAAATGTGGAGCTGAAAGAAAACGGAACCAGCGTTATACCTGTAAATTTTTCTTATGAAAAACAGGACAGCGTAATTGTAGTTACCACGCAGTCCGCATTAAAATATCTGACAAAATACACAATCTATATACATCCAAACCTTCAATCAAATAAAAACACTGCATTAGGTGTGAGCTATGCCTACGGGCAGGTAACCACCATTGATTCTTCTGATAAATTCCCAAGGATTACTGATAACAAATTACTTACCCTTATAGAAAAAAATACTTTTAATTATTTCTGGATCTGGGGCCATCCCATTTCAGGTATGGCAAAGGAGAGATTTACTTCAGGCGATGTGGTAACAACAGGTGGTACCGGTTTTGGAATAATGGCTATACCCGTGGCTATAGAAAGAGGGTTTATAACAAGGGCAGATGGCCTGGCAAGGGTTACTAAAATTGCGAATTTCCTTGATGTTTATGCATCAAAATATCACGGGGCTTTTGCACACTGGATAAACGGCAACTCCGGCGCCACCATCCCGTTCAGTGCCCATGATGACGGAGCTGACATTGTGGAAACATCTTACCTGATGGAAGGACTTCTTACTGCCCGGCAGTATTTTAACGGAACAGATTCTCTTGAATCGAATCTGAGAAAGACGGTTAATAAATTATACAAAAACGTAGAGTGGGACTGGTTCAGAAACAACGGACAGAATACTTTATACTGGCATTGGAGCCCTAATTATGGCTGGGACAGCTATATGCAGGTAAACGGATGGGATGAGGCTTTGATAACTTATGTAATGGCCGCATCTTCTCCCACCCATTCAATAGATTCTCTCGTTTACAAAAACGGCTGGGCCAGGAACGGCAGCATGAAAAATGGCAACAATTATTATGGATACACACTACCGCTCGGTCCGGATAAAGGCGGCCCCTTATTTTT
Organism: Chitinophagales bacterium; assembly: GCA_038207175.1. Classification (GTDB taxonomy): domain Bacteria; phylum Bacteroidota; class Bacteroidia; order Chitinophagales; family Chitinophagaceae; genus JBBRAD01. The sequence goes on along the minus strand of JBBRAD010000016.1, from coordinate 33,415 downwards.
TGAGCATTATTCTTTCCTGGGTGTTAACCCAAATGGTTTAACTGATCAGTATGCAGATTATCGTTTACAAACACTTAACCACACGCTTATCAATTACAGTTATTGCGTAAGCAACCCGGGAAGATATAACGGCTACAGCGATTCATGCTGGGGCCTCACAGCAAGCGATGAACAGAATGGTTACAACGCACATGAGCCCGACAATGACGACGGTGTTATTACGCCCAGCGCTGCATTGTCTTCCTTCCCTTATACACCCGATCAGTCAATGGCCGCTTTAAAATTCTTTTATTATAAACTGGGGGATAAACTTTGGGGGTTTTATGGTTTTTCAGATGCATTCAACCTTACCAATCCATGGTTTGATACAGATTACCTTGCTATTGACCAGGGGCCGATTATTGTAATGATTGAAAATTACCGCACAGGATTGGTGTGGAACTTATTTATGAGCTGCCCTGAAGTAAAAACAGGCATGACAAAACTCGGTTTTCAAAGCCCCCATCTTTAGGCTTTCTTAAGCAGTAGGTTATAGTTGTTTTATCAGAGGAACTCTTGTCAAAGGGCTCCTCTTTTTTATATAAATTGTAACGGTCAAAAATATCGCATGAAAAAAAATTTTGTCAGTGCATGGTTTCTTTTTTGTATAACTTTTTTTGCGCATGCACAAAATACAACTGCAACAAGCGCTGAGCCCACAAAGAAAACCCTTTCAGACTCAGCCCTGCTTGATTTGGTTCAAAAACAAAGCTTCAGGTATTTTTATGACTTTGCCCACCCGGTAAGCGGCCTTGCAAGAGAGCGCAGCAATAGAGCATACAATTATGGAAACGAAGTAGTTACTATTGGCGGCAGTGGTTTTGGTGTAATGGCTTTTATAGTTGCTACTGAAAGAAAATGGATAAACAGAGACAGCGCCGTAAATCATTTACTGAAAGAAGTAAATTTTTTAATGAAGGCAGATACTTACCACGGAATTTTCCCTCACTGGCTGAATGGTGAAACAGGCAAAACAATTCCATTCAGTGATAAAGATGACGGCGCAGATATTGTTGAAACCTCGTACCTGTTTGAAGGCCTGCTTTGTGCCAGGCAATATTATAACAGGCACACTGCAAGTGAAGCCGAACTGGATAATAAAATAAATATGCTCTGGCAAAATGCACAATGGAACTGGCATACAGAAGGCGGGCAGCAATTATTATACTGGCACTGGAGCCCGAAGTTTGGCTGGGCCATGAATTTTGAAATACATGGATGGAATGAATGCCTTATTACTTATGTACTTTCTGCATCATCGCCTACTTATGCCATTGACCCGCAGGTTTACCACAACTGCTGGGCAACAGGTGATCATTTTATCAATGGCAAAGAATTTTATGGAGTAAAACTGCCGCTGGGCTTTGATTATGGCGGCCCTTTATTTTTTGCTCATTATTCTTTTATGGGTCTTGATCCGCATGGATTAAAAGATAAATATGCCGGTTACTGGGAGCAGAATTACAACCACACGCTTATTAATTACAAACATTGTGTGCTCAACCCAAACCATTATAAAGGTTATGGAGAAAATTGCTGGGGGCTAACGGCAAGCGACAATTATGAAGGATATAATGCACATTCTCCCGATAATGACCTGGGGGTAATTTCTCCTACAGCGGCATTGTCCTCTTTTCCTTACACACCGGAATATTCTATGAAAGCGCTAAAACATTTTTATTATGACCTGGGTGATAAAATATGGGGCGTGTATGGTTTTACCGATGCCTTCAGCGAGCAGAAAAACTGGTATGCAACAGAATACTTAGCCATTGATGAAGGCCCCATTATCAGCATGATTGAGAATTACCGCACAGGTTTGCTCTGGAAATTATTTATGGGCTGCCCCGAAGTGCAAACCGGTTTAAAAAAACTTGGCTTCAGCAGCCCTTACCTGAAGTGATTTGCGTTTGCCGTCACATTCGATCTTGAATGCTGTGGGGAAAAGTAATCTGAGTTTACTTTTACTCCCGCCGTTGTTGGTCGCCCGACCAACAAAAACCTTGTACATGTTGGCGGGAACGCCAGCAGCAATAATATTCTCATCTCTTAATTCATTATTCAATATGCCTTCTTTTCCTGATTCTTTATTTTTTTCTTCTTCACTCATCGTTTTTAAAATTTTTAATACCCCATTTTTATTTTCAATAAAGCCCAACCTTTCCGTTTGCGGATTCAAACAATTTTTTTGAATCATAACCTACACCATTTTTAAAAACGATTTCAGTATTCCTTACATCCCTGATTTCTCTTTCAGGATCGCCGTTTATCAAAACAAGATCGGCTTTTTTCCCAATCGCAATGGAACCAATTTCATTCCCGCGGTTAAGATATTCCGCAGCATTAAGACTACATATTTGTACAGCTTGCGGAAGCGTAAAACCCGCTTCCACCAACAATTCCAGCACATGCCTGTCTGCATAACCGGGAATGGTACGGCCTGCACCTGTAGGGTCAACACCTGCCATTAATCTGCCACCCATATCAACAAACATCTTTTCCCATGCCATTTCTTTTTTAAATAATGCAGCGTCTGAAGAATCCTTTCCAACCTTCTGCCGGTAATTATTTTCAGCAGCTTCCATTATTTGCGGCGCCAATGCATTTTCACCGCCACCCGGAATTACTTCGCGTCCTGTATAAGTTTCAAATACAGGCAACGTGGAAGTAAGTGTTACTTTTTTTTCTATTAAAAATTTCATCAGGTCTTTCATTGCATCACTGTTTACATCAAGGTTTTTTAAAGACGGTATTACTGCCCCTGAAGCGCATACATTCTTTTTTTTATCTTTTACAAAATCACTGCTTGGAATAAACCCATGTTCTAAATTATCAATACCTAATTCCGCAGCTTCATGATATGTTACAGAACATAAGTGGCCCGTTACTTTCAAATTGTTTTTGTGTGCAACGGTTATCACTTCTTTCAGGTCTTCTTTTGTTATATCCATATAAACTTTAAATGAAGTGCATCCCTTCGATATCCAGTAATCAACATCCTGTTTTGCTTCTTCAGGGCTTTTTATAAAATGTATTTCAGGAATGGGCAACATTTCCCTTTCAATATAAGGGCCGGTAACATCCATATCAGGCCCGGCCATTTTCCCTTCATCAATCCATTTTTTTATATTCAAATCAGTTTGCGGTTCCAGCGCACCTGCGGTTCTTATGGTAGTAGCTCCTCCTGCGAGATATAATTTTGGAAATGACAATGGCATCTCCAGCCCAAGATAATTTGGCGGCACCAGTTCACCATAAAACATATGCTCATGCATCATCACCATGCCGGGAATAATTGTTTTACCCGCGCAGTCAATAACCCTCGCTGATGCAGGAACAGCAATGCTTCCGGCATTACCAACATTCGCAATGCGGCCTTTAATGATGATAATCGTCTGATCAGTTTTTGAAGGGCTGCCCGTGCCATCAATCAGCTTTGCATGTGTAAGCGCAACCGTGTCTGCATTTACAACGATGAATTGTTTTACAACAGAAGTAAATTGCTGTGCATGGCTTGTAATGGCAAACATATTTGCCATTACAAAAAAGAGAAACAAATTTGTTTCTCTTTTTATTCGCAAATTTATTTTCATATTGTAAGTTTTTATTTTTCACCGGGCTACCGCCGTTGTTGGTCGCCTGACCAACAAAACCGAAGCGTAATTATAAAATAAATATCAGAATTTAACTGCCATCCTTTTACTGGCGGGGGTGCCAAGAACAGCAAAAAATAGCTGGTTTAATTTTATGATCACAGACTGCTTCTCCCGATAGCTATCGGGATCGCAAAGACGTGCGCCCGTCACTGCGGGGCACGAAGCAGTCTAAATCTGCAATTTCCATACATAAACCATTAAAAACCCTGCGTACATCTTCAAACTAAAAGCGTGTGCTATCATTTTTCAAACGTACAATATCAAAAAACCAACATACACTGTCAGGTTGTCTTCGTACACCATGTTTTTTCCAACGTACACTATCAAAAACAACCGTACACCATCAAACTTGCACCGTACAATATGTTTTTTCCGGCATACATTAATCATAAATGCAAAAAGCTATTTCGTTTGCATTCTGTGCGATCCTGATGCTAACGGGAGAAGCATTCTATGCAATGCATTACAGCCTTTTCATTTTTGTGAGTACAGAAAGATGCGTAAGAACATCCATTGTTTTACGGCCCCACTAATCTTACACTGTCCACAATATATTCACTGTCGCCGCGCCAGAACAAAGAGGCGTTTTTCTGAATATAATGAAGCACCACACGCTGCCCTTCATAGTCTTTCATTTTTTCGCCAAGCGTTTTATCCTGCACTGAAAAATAAAATTTCTCTGACGAAAGCGGCGCCGTTCCGTTTACAACCAAACTGTTCATCACCAGTTCACCTTCATAAGTTTTAAAAACCTCTCCCCGGTACGAAAACTTCTGCAACAGCCCGCTGCGGTTCCCATCGCTGTAAGTATAATAAAAATGCCAGTAAAACCAGATGCCAAAAACAGCCACAAGAACAATTGTAAATATGGTGAGGTATTTTTTCATAAAAAATTAAAGCCCGTATTTATCTACAAGGTACAGCAGTGCAGCCATATTTACAGCGCCCAGTTTCAGTTCGCGTATGTTCACTGCTTCAAATACATCGCCTGCTGCATGGTGCACATCAAAGTAGCGCTGTGTATCCGGCTGCAGCCCCGCAGTGGGTGTATTAAAAGCCCTTTGTAAATATCCAATATCAGCGCCATCGCCGCCATCAGTAAATTCACTGCCGCCATAAGGTTCAAATAATTTTTTCCAGGCATTTAATTTCTGCCAGCTTGCAGCAGGAACGGTAAAACCAAAACCCCTGGGCGTAAAACCGCCTGCATCCGTTTCTAATGCGAAAATATGTTTTTCATTTTTTGCTTTTGCTTCATCAGCATATTTTTTTGCGCCGCGTGTACCGTTTTCCTCATTGGCAAATAAAACAAACCGTATGGTATGTTTTGGGTGGTAACCCAATGCCTTAAAAGCACGCAGCACTTCAATGGTTTGAATAACGCCTGCACCGTCATCATGCGCCCCTTCATTTACGTCCCAGCTATCCAAATGGCCGCCCACGGTAATAATTTCTTCAGGGTGTTCTGTGCCAATTAATTCACCGATAATATTATGGCCCGTAGTATCGGGCAGCATTTTACCATAAGTAAATAACTGCACCTGCATTGATTTTCCTGCGTCTATCAATGAATCAAGCCGCGCCACATCCTGTATGCCCACTGCAGCAGCCGGTATTTTTGGAAAACTATCGTTATAATTCATTGCACCGGTATGCGGGTTATTGTCCATGGCATGTGTCATGGATCTTACAATTACCCCCGCTGCGCCAAACTTAGCGGCACGGCTTGCCCCTGCTACGCGGTACACCACATTTTTTGCATAGGCCTGGAAGGTTTGCACAAATGTTTCTTCAAAGGGAACATTGTAAAAAACAATTTTTCCTTTTACTTCATCTTTATGCGCATACAGGTCGTCAAAAGAATTTACGCGCAGCAGTGGTGCTTTTACTCCCTGCGGCCCGCTGCCGAGTGAGTTACCCAATGCCAGTATATTTAAAGAAAGTGATTGCGGTTTCCCTTTATCATCTGTATAAAAAGCCGTGGCTTTATCTTTTCCGCCGCGCACCCAATGCGGTATCATGCATTCCTGCAGTATCAAATTATCTGCGCCTGCATCTTTCATGGCCTGTGCGCCCCATTTTTCGGCCATTGCAAACTGCGGTGAACCCGCAAGCCTGCCACCAATTTTTTTGGTGAGGTAATACAGGTTGTTGTAAGCTGCTTTGCTTGTAAGCATATTGTCTGAGATCATTTTGATGAATGTGGAATCATCCATGCCGGGTTGATAATTGTTTTGTGCAAATGCAGCGCATGGAAACAGGAAAGCGAGGAATATAATTTTTCTCATGATGATAATTTTCGATTGCAGAGTTACGAAATTATTCTGCTCAGTAATAAACAGAATGATGAAGTGCCTGCGACGCAAGGGACAATGGCCGCCCGTACCGGACGTTGGTATCATAAAATAAAAATTATAACCGGTACGTTCGGGCGGGCTATAAAAACTACGGCTGGTATCAAAACAGTATTCTTATCCTCAGGGTTAATTAAATGTTTCTTCTTATTTCGAAAGTATGAATGGTATAACTGAATGAAGAAATGATTGTTACTTTGCCGAAATAAAAAAACGATGCGTATAGGGATTGTCTGCTACCCAACTTATGGCGGAAGCGGCGTACTTGCCACAGAACTTGGAAAAGCGCTTGCCGATAAAGGGCACAGTGTTCACTTCATCACTTATCAGCAACCGGTGCGGCTGAATGTTTTTAATGCAAATATTTATTATCACGAAGTGCGTGTACCCACGTACCCTTTGTTTGATTATCCGCCTTATGAAGTGGCGCTGGCAAGCACCATGGTGGATGTGATAATGAATAACAACCTTGATTTACTGCATGTGCATTATGCCATCCCGCATGCATCCGCGGCGTATATGGCCAAGCAGATTGTAAAAAAGAGCGGAAAAAATATTCCGGTGATCACCACGCTGCACGGAACAGATATTACACTGGTGGGCAGGGATAAAACTTATGAACCTGTGGTAACTTTTTCCATCAATGAAAGTGATGCAATAACTGCCGTATCAAAAAACCTGCGTGAAGAAACTTACAACTCCTTTGCCATTACAAAAGAAGTGGAAGTGATTTACAATTTTGTGGACGTATCGCGCTTTAATAAAAAACCGATTGATGCTTTCAGAAGGGTGATTGCGCCAAACAACGAAAAAATAATTGTGCACGCTTCCAACTTCAGGAAACTGAAACGCGTGGCCGATGTAATAAAAATTTTTGCTGAAACCAGGAAGCATGTGGCGGCAAAACTGCTGATGATTGGCGACGGGCCCGACAGGCCTTATACAGAAGACCTTTGCAAGGAATTAAATATACATGATGATGTTCGTTTTTTGGGAAGGCAGGAACAGATTGAAGAAATCTTACTCATCTCCGATTTATTTTTACTGCCTTCGGAATATGAAAGTTTTGGTTTGGCTGCGTTGGAAGCCATGGCTGCAAAGGTTCCGGTGATAAGCACCAATGCCGGCGGTTTGCCTGAAATAAACATCAATGGCAAAACGGGGTATGCGGATAATGTGGGCGATATTGAAACAATGAGCAAACACGCTGCAGATTTACTAAGCAATGAAAAACTGCTTCAGCAATTTAAAGAAGGCGCCTTTGCGCAGGCGCAGCAATTTGATATTCACAACATCGTTCCTATTTATGAAAAAATGTACAGCCGTTTTTGTACAATGGACTGCGGAGACAAATAATTATTTTCCTCCTTTATTAATAGTTAAGGGTTACAAAAAATTTATGTATAAATAAATGTAGGTTTATAAAAAGTGTAGGTTTGCAACTGCGTAATAAAATTTATCTGTTTAAAAATCAAACCATACGGTCAATTTGTGCGGGGTTTTTGCTGCTTGTTTTTACGTTTGGCATTTTTCCAAAGAAATATTTGCATGACCTTATTGCCAATCATAAGGACACATTTTACCCGCTTTCAAAGGATTCAAAAAACACAGCCCAATTAAATACCGCAGGCTTCAACTGCCATACTGATAATCTTGTAGTAACATCCCCGTTTGTTGAAGATGGCATTGCTGTTGAAATATTATTTCCAGCCGGTTTTCATCTCCATCAAACGAACCTAACCAAAAGTTTACACCCTTCAATTCATTTTCATTCCCAATTCCGCGGCCCACCTTGTACAGCATAGTTTAAAACAGTTTTCCTGGTAATCATGTAAGTAATATAAATGCAATATGCTTTATATACTCTGTTATTTTTTGAAAATGGTTAGCAGAAAATTATAGTTTTTTATATAGCATTTTCATTTATCATACCTGTGAAAATATTTAATGAGATGCCGCTCATTTATTCCCGACTTTACAAAAAATAAAAATGAAAAATATTAAGATTTATACATTTTTTTTCTTTCTTGCATCAATATGTTTTGTGTTTAGAGTTTCTGCGCAAAATAATCCTGCAAAAACCCGGGAACCTGTTAACAGAAATATGTCTGAAGTAAGTTTAAGCGGTGTAGTAACTGATGCTAAAACCGGCAAACCATTGGAAAGTGTTACTGTTTATATCTCCGATTTAAAATTGGGCGTGGTAACAAATGCAGCAGGAGAATACATTTTTAAAAGGTTGCCACAGGGCAATTATTTAATACAGGCAATGCTTATCAGCTATCAATCTGTTACTCAAAATATTTTTTTGAAAGGGGATACAAAAGCAGATTTTAAACTTACTGACAGCTATATTGAAGAAAGCCCGGTAGTTGTTACAGGAATATCAAAAGCTACGCAAATAAAAAGAAGCCCGGTTCCTGTTGTAGCTATCAGCCACGATTATATTGCCACTAACCTGAATACCAATATTATTGATGCGATAGCAAAAGTGCCGGGTGTAAATGCACTTACTACCGGCCCAAATGTTTCTAAACCATTTATCAGGGGTTTGGGGTACAACAGGATATTAACGCTGTATGATGGTGTAAGACAGGAGGGCCAGCAATGGGGTGATGAACATGGTATTGAAGTTGATCAATATAGTGTTGATCATATCGAGGTAATTAAAGGGCCTGCAAGTTTAACCTATGGTTCAGATGCTTTGGCGGGTGTAGTCAATTTAATACCCGCCGCACCTGCACCGGAAGGAAAGATGGCAGGGGATATACTTGCAGAATACCAAACCAATAATGGCCTGTTTGGAGGATCTGCAATGCTAAATGCCACAAAAAAAGGATTCGAGTGGATGGCAAGGGTTTCACATAAAGAAGCTACCAATTATCAAAACAAAATTGACGGGCGTGTTTTTGGAACGGCATTTAAAGAAACCGATGCAGGTATTTTATTAGGGCTACACCGTTCCTGGGGGTATTCCCGTTTAAATTTATCCTTATTTGATGACCTGCAGGAGATACCTGATGGCAGCCGCGACTCTGCAACAAGGCAGTTCACAGAGCAAATTACAGAAGCTGATAATTACAGACCGATAGTATCTGCTGATGAATTAAAATCTTATTCTATTACTCCTTTGCATCAGCATGTACAGCATTACAGGGCTTATCTTGTCAATAATTTTATATTAGGAAAGAGCCGTTTGGCATTGAACCTTAGTTTTCAAAGAAGTATCCGCAGGGAATTCAGCCATCCCGAAAATCCTTATCAGGATGTTGCCGGGTTATTTTTACAGCTTAATACTTCCGGTTATGATGCAAAATATTATTTACCGGAATTCAGCGGGTGGAATCTCACCCTCGGTGTTAATGGCATGTACCAGGATAACACCGTTACAAATGGTACTGAATTTATAATCCCATCCTATCATCAATTTGACATAGGGCCATTCGCTTTAATTAAAAAAACTTTTAATAAACTCGATGTGGCAGGTGGTATAAGGTTTGACAGCCGCTCATTTAAAAACACCGGGCTTTACACAAAACCAAACCCGGTTTCGGGTTTTGATATGCCTGTTTATAGTGCTGACACAGTTGGTGCAAATCATCCATTTTATGATTACAGTCATACGTTTTCGGGTTTTTCGGGAAGCATAGGTGCTACTTATAATTTTACAGAACAGTTTTCTGTGAAAGCCAATCTTTCAAGAGGTTACCGCGCACCCAATATTGCGGAGATTTCTGCAAACGGGGTACATCCCGGAACCAATATTTATCAAATTGGCAACGCTGCGTTCAAGCCTGAATTCAGCCTGCAGGAAGACGTAGGTTTTGCTTATACTTCTAAATACGCAGCCATAAATTTTAGTGTGTTTAACAATACCATTTCTAATTTTATTTTCAACGAAAAACTACTTGGTGCAAACGGAGGTGATTCCGTAATAGTGGCCGGCAACCAAACGTATAAGTTTCAACAGGGCAAAGCAAATTTGTACGGTGGCGAACTGAGCATAGACATTCATCCGGTAAAACCATTGCATTTTGAAAATACTTTTTCTGTTGTGTACGGCGTAAATAAAGATATAGACCCGAAATTGCAATCCGACAGTAATAAGTACGTTGCTTTTATTCCGCCACCGCACGGTGTTTCAGAACTGAGGTACGATTTTAATTTTAAAACATATCATATTGCAAATGCTTTTGTAAAAGTTCAATTAGCTTATTACGCAGCCCAGAACCGCGTGTATTTAACCGATAATACAGAAACCCCAACGCCGGGCTACACTTTGTTCAATGCCGGTATTGGTGCAGGTTTTACTAACAAAAAGAACAAGACAATTTTGAATGCTTACATTATGGGGAATAATTTATTTAATGTGGCTTACCAGGACCACCTGAATCGCTTAAAGTATTTTGAAGACCCTGCGAATTACCCTTCGCCTAATGGTCATTATGGCATTTATAATATGGGCAGGAATATTGAACTGAAAATAGATTTCCCGCTTGATTTTGATTTGAAAAATTAAAATCAAAAGCTTTTGAATATGTAAGGAATGCAGCTTATAATTAATGCAAAAGCAGGTGTAAAATAAAACCGCCGCAATTTTATGTTGCGGCGGTTTATTATTTATAAAAAACTTCAGTAATTAATGTGAAATCAAAAATCTTGTTCTTGCAACTAATGCGCCATTTTCCTGTACTATCATTTCATAAGAACCTGTTGGCAATTTTGCAAGGTTATTTAAAGTATAAGAATGTGCGCCTGCATCCTGGATTCCTAAATTTACATCCTGTGTATAAGCGCGGCCATTCAGGTCAACCACTTTCACAAGAATGTTACCGGTTTTTGCTATGGAATAACTTATTGAAGCAGCCGATCCTGAAACAGGATTGGGTGAAATGGAAAGGGTAGCCTTAGCATCAGCAATTGTATATACATCATCGAATGCCGCAGTACCCACGCCCACAGCATACCATGCATTTTTTACTGTTTTTACTTCTTTAGATGTGGCGCCATATAAATCAGTGGCTGCATTTATGCAGGCTATGCGCCAGTCAGCATATTTTGAAGTTTTTGTTAGATATACAGTTTCTGTGCGGTAAATTATCTGTTCTGCTTCTGCTAATCCAATGCCTTTTACTTTATATGCGTTGCCCAAATCATTTGTTCCTTTTTTCCCATTTACGAGCAGGTAATAAAGAAAATTACCAACACCGCTTAAAATATGTACATCAGCATTCGCTTTCCAATACTGGCCGCCAACACAATCCGGCTGATGCTCTAATTTGGGGTTGCTCATGTCACGTATAATCCATCCCATATCATTGCTCAGTTGCCAGTTAATATCAGAAGGCTTTGCAAAAAACTGAACAGACTTGCCCATAATATCGCTCATGCTTTCATTCATGCCGCCCGATTCGCCGGAATAATTAAGGTTGCAGGTATATTGCGTAACGCCGTGTGTTAACTCATGGCCGGTAACATCAATTCCGGTTACGCCATTATTTGAACCGGAACGTACACCGAAATACATAGCGCTTCCATCCCAGTGTGCATTGTTTATTTCTCCGTCATTGGCATGACCTTTTAATGCAAGCCCGCTGTTGTCAAGGCTGTTGCGGTTAAAAGTTGTTTCATAAAAATCATAAGTTTCTTCAATGCCCCAATGTACATCCATGGCATGCTGGTCCTGTCCTGTAAGGTTCCAGTTGGCAGAAGTGCTTGTATAATCTGTATTGCTGTTTCCTTTGTAAGTAAAAACACCATTGCCCCTCGTTAAATCGTGAAGTTTATAAGTACCGCCGCTTAAATCACTGTGAATGGTTTGTGTGCCGCTGTATTCAGTATTAGCAGTACCGGTAGCATCTGAATAATACATCCTGTCATTTTTCCCGAGCAGAGCACCTGTTTTTGCGTCAATAAAATAATCAGCACGGCTAAGCGGCCGTTCGGCATATATATCAACTTTGAAAGCAAGGCGCAGGTCTTTTGGGCTGATGTCATCACCTGCATTATACCACACTAATTTTGCAGCGGGATAATATGTTGATTTTGTATTACCGGTTTCTTCCTTTATCCGCTGTTCCATACCTGCATCCTGCCACATATACTGCTGTGCATTTACATTTTTCAGTGCTGCATCAATTGCCTGCTGTGCAGTAAGGGTAACACTTGTTTTAAAAGCCATGGAAGCATCAAAGTCAACCACAATGGAGCCACTGGCCCCGGTTAATTTTCCTGAACCTGTATGAGCTATATACATTGAATTTTCTACCGGAATGCCTTTGTAGTTTTGATAAAATCGGTAGTGTATTTGTCCCAGTTGATCTTTTTCAGTGTTTATTAAAACAAGATCTGAATTAGGATCTATGCCAAAAATATTTTTGGCCTGTAACGTGGAGAAAGCGACCTGTTGCCCTGCAGTAAAATCCACAAAATGTTTTGATATCCCCTGTTCGCCGCGTATTGTTTGGCGAAGATTGCTTTGAGACCATGCGCCGAATGCTAAAGCAAGCGCTGCAAGTGTAAAAATTTGTTTTTTCATTAGCGTTGTTTTTTGATTTGATTATTTAAAGAAAAATAAAAGAATTAAAGATATAGGCAAAAAGTCTATTGGTTTTGTAAGAAACAGTCTAAAAATAGATTTCTTCAAAGAAGCCATATCCGGTCAGGTCAAAAAAACAATAAAAATAAAGAATGAAATTCCTTTGTCCTTACAGAAATTATTATTAATTTGATGCAGTACATGTGTACCCAATGGGTATTTCTCAAAATATACTCTGTCAGCTCATTCTCATCCAATCATTCAGAGACCTTATAGAGACCTTATAGGGATGTTATAGAGACCTTACAGGGACGTTGCTTCATAGTAACCTTATAGTACATCCCTGATAACTTCATAGTAACCCTATAGCAATAATGTATTAGCCATACTCCATCTGTAATCCGGATACCTTTCTTTTAAAGTTACGACCATAACTTTCCACTCATGCGCTTTCAAAACAAAAATCAGCCTGACACTTGCGGTAACTGTAGGAGCAATTGAGGTTATTCTGCCGGTGGCTCTTACCTTACCGCGAACTTTTTAATGCAATAAGCATTTTGTAGAATCATTTTTAAACAGCTTCTGAGGGAAGTAAATTTTTTGTTTATGTACCGGCCATTTGAATCACGGTTAATCATTTATAGCGCCACATTGCGGCATTCATTGAGTTCTTAAAAAAATTATGAATGGAATAAAAACAAAAACCGCAACCAAATAAAATTATAAATAACCGTCCCGTAAAAACCGGGACGGTTATTTAAAAAATCAGCAATTGATTTAACGTGAAACCACGATTCTTGTTTTTGCAATCATTTTATTATCCTGCTCAAGCACAATAAAGTAAATGCCCGCAGTTAAATCCTGCATACGTGTAAAACTATATATGTGTACACCTGCATTTTGGTTACCCAGTTCAGCAGTTTGACTGGCGCGGCCAAACATATCAACCAATTTCATTGTTACTTTTCCATCAGATGCTACAGTGTAATTAACCACAGCATTGGAACCGCTAACCGGATTGGGTGAAACAGAAAGAAAAGGTTGCGCCGCATCTGTTTTGGATGCAAAATGTAATGAACCGCCTGTAATATTCACCGTATAATCTTCCACTTCGCCATAATCCAAAGTAGCGCATGAATTGGTGCTGGAGCTTCCATAATGCATTTGTATGCGCATACGTGTGGCACCATTCTTTGCAGTAGTTGGCGCAGTAAATGATTTTGAAACAGCGCCGGTTCCGCTTCCGGTGGCAACAGTTTCCCCGGCATCGGTAAATACGCCGTTTTGGTTGTAATCGATGTACACGGTCCAGTATTCAGTATAAGACGAGCTTGCAAATCCCGGTGTAAGTGTAATGGTATTTGCAGTGCCCGCAGCAAGTGTGGTACTCAGGCTTGTATAATTACCATAACCGCTGTTGTTTCCGCTGGTGTTGCTGATAGAGCCTAATGCAACTTTATTAATGTACTCATACGTTGTGCTTGTTCCTTTTGAAGCACAATATGTAACCGTTCCGCTTGATGTGGTAAATGAAACAGGGCTGCTGTATGCACTGCTGCCTGCACTGCATACACTCTGCACCTCGAACTGGTAAGCTGTGCTCGCAGTTAAACCTGTAAGGTTGTAAGATGTTGCTGTTAATGCGCTTACCGTTGTCCATGTGGACAAAGAAGAAAGTTTCCATTGCAGGTTATAGCTGGCTGCGCCTGTTGATGTCCATGATAATGCTGCGCTCGTACTGGTAATGCTCCCTGCTGCTAATCCTGCGGGCACATTGCATGCAGCAGTGCCGGCAGTAATATTTACAGTATATTCTTCCACCTCGCCATAATCTAAAGTTGCGCATGGGTTGGTGCTTGAACTTCCGTAATGCATTTGTATGCGCATACGTGTAGCAGCAACTGTAGCAGCAGCAGGAACAGTAAATGATTTTGAAACTGCTCCTGTACCGCTTCCGGTTGCAACTGTTTCACCTGCATCAGTAAATAAACCATTGTGGTTATAATCAATATAAACAGTCCAGTATTCAGTGTAAGATGAACTTGCAAAACCTGGAGTTAATGTAATAGTGTTTGATGAACCCTGCGCCATCGAAGTGCTCAGGCTTGTATAATCACCGTACCCGCTATTGTTTCCGCTTGTGTTACTGATAGAACCTGCAGCAACTTTATTGATGTATTCGTAAGTGGTAGCACCTTTTGAAGTGCAGTATGTAATTCCGCCGGTGCCTGTAGTAAATGAAGATGCTGCAGAATAAGCAGAATTACCGCTTGCACAAACTGCTTGCACCTGGTAATTATATGTGGTGCTTGCAGTTAAACCAGTAAGACTGTAAGATGTTCCTGAAATGGAAACCGTTGTCCAGGTGGATGAAGAAGAAATTTTATATTGAAGATTGTATGAGGTAGCCCCGCTCACTGCTGCCCAGCTTACTGTTGCTGTTGATGAAGTGATTGATGATGAAGCTAAACCCGTTGGTGTACCGCATCCTCCGCCACCACCGCCTGCTGTTCCTATGCCTACTGCATACCAAGCATTTTCTGCCTGTATTACTTCGTTGGAAGATGCACCATATAAATCAGTAGCTGCATTAATACATGCCGTACGCCAATCCGCATATTGTGAAGTGGCAGTAAGATAAACTGTTTCTGTACGGTAAAGGATCTGGTCTGCTTCGCTTATACCAATGCCTGTTACGCTGAACGCATTTCCTTTATCATTGGTTCCGCTTCCTCCTGTTACCAGCAAATAAAACATATAATTGCCCACACCGCTGTTAGTGTGTACACCTCCGTTATCACCTGTTCCGGAATACCAGTTAGTGCCTTTGTATGTATCAGGCTGACCATCTGCATTTGGATTTGAGAAACTGCGTATTTCCCAATTCATATCATTGCTTAATATCCAGCTAATATCAGATGGCTTTGCAAAAAACTGAACTGATTTGCCCATAATATCGCTCATGCTTTCGTTCATGGCTCCTGACTCATTTGAATAATTAAGCGCTGATGTATTTTGTGTAACACCATGCGTTAATTCATGCCCGGTAACGTCAATACCGGTAACACCGTTCTGTGTACCCGAACGGACGCCGTAATTCATGGCAGAACCATCCCAATGCGCGTTATCAATTTCACCGTCATTTACATAACTTGTAAGTGCAAAGCCATTGTTGTCAACACTGTTGCGGTTAAAAGTAGTTTTATAAAACTCATAAGTTTTTTCTACTCCCCAATGCACATCCATTGCATGCTGGTTTTGCCCGGTCAAATTCCAATTGGCTGTTGTATTTGTGTAATCTGCATTACCCGTTGCATTCAAAGTAATGATGCCATTGCCTTTTGTCAGATCACGCAACCGGTAACTGCTGCCATTCAAATCGCTGTGAATGGTTTGACTGCCGCTGTATTGCGTATTGGCTGTACCGGTGGCATCGCTTGCTTCCATTTCGGCTTTCGTGCCAAGTACCTGGCCGGTTTGCGCATCAACAAAAATAAATTTACGGTCAAATGGTTTTAAAGTATATACATCTACTTTGTAACACAGGCGGAGTTCGCGTGGCGAAATTTCGTCCCCGGCATTGTACCATACTTTTACTGCGGTTGGATAATATGTTGCATTTGATTTTCCGGTTTGCATTTTTATGCGCTGCTCCATTTTAGGGTCTTCCCATGCAAATTTTTCTGCCCTTGTATATTTTACAGCTGCATTAATTGCCTGTGCAGAAGAAATTGATGCTGACATCCGCGCATCTGTCTGCGGATCAAAATCTGTTACAACAGAACCGCTCATACCCGTAAGCTTTCCTGCTTTTGTATGAACAATATACATTGAGTTTTCAACGGGTATGCCGCTGTAGGTTTGATAATACCTGTAATGCGTGCAGCCTAATTTATCCGCTTCTGCATTCATTAATACAAGATTTGACTTTGCATCAATGCCAAATGTTTTACCGGCGTCAGCCGCATTAAATGTTTGCTGCTGGTTTTCTGCAATGGTGACAAAATGTTTTGATACCCCTCGTTCCCCCCGTATAGTTTGGCGAAGTGTGTTTTGGGAAATTGCATGCATGCTTAAAGCAAGCAAAGAAAGTGTAAGGATTCTCCTTTTCATTGATTTTGTTTTGTTTTGGTTAAAAAATAATAAAACAGATTTTAATATTTTTTTGGAAGCCTGTCAAATTAATAACAAACATTCGTTAATTGAATTGGCAAGTGATACATATAAATTTCAATACACAAAAGAATAACAATAAAAAATTAAAAATTACGGGACAATAAAAACAAGGGTAAGCTGAAAAAATAAAGCCGCACAACTACAATTAAACAGCATACTATTTATCAATTTTTCTTTGTGGGGGAACAAAGATTTTCTCATGTACACAATAGTTGCGGTTAAAAATGCAGCGTGAATGTAGAAGATTTTTGTGAAAAAAAATATTTAGGGGAAAAATATTTTTAAAATGTATTTTTTACATGTTTACGCTCTTTCTGCAATATTCTTAGCAGCAATCCAGCCGCTTGTCCATGCATGCTGAAAATTAAAACCGCCCGTAATTCCGTCCGCATCCATCACTTCCCCTGCAAAAAAAAGATGCGGGACTATTTTACTTTGCATGGTATTGGCATCAATCTCAGGAAGTTTTATTCCCCCGCAGGTTACAAATTCTTCTTTGAACGTGGTTTTGCCGTTCACCAGGAACGTTTGTGCTGTAAGGGTTTGAATAAGTTTATTCCGGTTCTTTGCACTCAGTTCACCCCAGCGTAATTCCGGGGTAATTTCACAGTGAGCCAGAAAATGCAACCACAGCCGCTGTGGTAAACCAAAAGGATTTTTTGAAGAAATTCTGTTTGAAGCAAATTGAGTATGCAGCAACAGCCATGCCTCCTGCAAACTTTGTTCGTTGTAAACAGGCAACCAATTTATTATTATTGCAAACCTGTAATTATATAGTGCCAGTTCACGCGCTGCCCATGCGGATAATTTCAGCACTGCCGGTCCGCTCATTCCCCAATGCGTAATTAACAAAGAGCCTTCCTGCAAGAATTTTGTACCCGGAATCTTTATCCCTGCATGTTCCACCGTTACACCCATTAACGCTGTAATTGTATTTCCGGGCATATTAAATGTAAATAAAGATGGCACGGGTTTTTCAACCGTATGGGTTAATTGTTTTATCCATTCAAATTGAGAAGATTTGGAATAACCACCGCAGGCTATGCAAAGAAAGTTTGCAGTTTGAGGTTTTGGGTCTGAAGTTTGTAAATGAAATAGATCATTTTGCTTTGAAACGTTTAATACTTCTGTACTCATTAAAATTTTAACACCATACTTATCAGCTTCCTGCAGCAGGCATTTAATGATGGTATTTGAATTGTCTGTAACAGGAAACATTCTTCCATCCACTTCTGTTTTCAGTTCTGCGCCGCGTTCCTCAAACCATTTTACTGTATCACCAGTATTAAACCAGTGAAATGCTTTCTTTAAAAAATTTTGCCCCCGGGGATATTTTTTTACAAGTTCCGTTATTTCAAAACAGGCATGCGTTACATTGCAGCGCCCGCCGCCACTCACTTTTACTTTTGATAATAATTTGCTGCTTTTTTCAATTATGGTAACCCGAAGAGATGGATTTAACCTTGCTGCATTTACTGCACAAAAAAAACCGGCTGCCCCGCCTCCAATAACCACAAGATGTTTTCTTTCCTGCATAAAATAAAAAGCCCCGGTTAAACAGGGCTGGCAACATAATAATTTGTATTGAGGTTTACATTTGACTGTTCTGCTTCTTCAATAATGCTGTAATCAGACAATATCAGTGCTTTATTTTTTTTCACGCACACATCATGTTCAAAATGTACAGATGGTTTGCCATCGCGTGTCCTTACGGTCCATCCATCATCTTCTGTGTACACATCTTTAGTGCCCATATTTATCATCGGCTCTATGGCAAGCACCGCATTCTCTTTAAGTTTGGGTCCGCTGCCGCGCTTTCCATAATTAGGTACCTGCGGGTCTTCATGCAGGCTTCTTCCAAGCCCGTGGCCAACCAGTTCACGTACCACACCATAGCCATGCTTTTTTTCTGTATAATCCTGAATGGCATAAGCAATATCACCTACGCGGTTTCCCGCAATTGCTTTTTCAATTCCTTTGTACAGGGACTCTTTTGTTACACGCATCAACTGTAAAACGTCTTCATTTACTTCACCCAGTACAAATGTGTAAGCATGATCGCCATGCCAGCCATTTAATATCACACCCAAATCAATGGAAATAACATCACCTTCTTTTAGAGCAGTATTATTGGGAAAGCCATGCACCACTACATCATTTACTGATGCGCAAATATTAAAAGGATAACCACGGTAATTTAAAAAAGAAGGGATGGCTTTATGATCCCTCACAAAATCCGCGCAAAGTTTATCAATTTGCAAAGTGGTGATGCCGGCTTTTAATGCCTTAGCCGCTTCGGTAAGTGTTTTGCTTACCAATACAGCACTTTGCTTCATTAATTCAATTTCTGCATCAGTTTTATAGAAAATCATAAACGCTGTATTATCAAAAAAATAAAAAACCTGTCAGTACAGGCCCAACAGGTAAGGAGTGATTTTTTTATTGCAAAAAAGAAACCATCAATAACTGGCTGCTGTTGTAGTTTGCCTCCCCTGTATCCGGCCGCCTTTCATCAATCCATCATATTGGCGCATCAGCAGGTGTGTTTCTATTTGCTGCAATGTATCAAGTATAACACCCACCATGATCAGCAGGGATGTGCCTCCAAAGAATGTACTGAATACTGTTGTTACGCCGAGTAATGAAGCAAACCCAGGCAAAATACCAACAATGGCAAGAAAAATAGCGCCGGGCAGGGTTATCTTATCCATAATGGCGCCGATATAATCTGCGGTTGGCTGACCGGGTTTTACACCGGGAATAAAACCATTGTTGCGTTTCAGGTCTTCACTCATTTGCTTTGGGTTAAATATCAAAGCTGTGTACAGAAATGTGAAACCAATTACCATCACCGAATAAATGGTCATGTACCATGGGTTACTGTGATTGGAAAATACCTGGTTGGGATTTGTAAATGATACTAATGTGGGCAGAAACATAATTGCCTGGGCAAATATGATAGGCATTACACCTGCGCTGTTTACCTTTAAAGGAAGAAACTGCCTTGCACCTCCAAACTGCCTGTTGCCCACAATTTGTTTTGCATAATTTACAGGAATTTTTCTTACGCCTTGTACAAGAATGATTAATCCCATAATGATGGCAATAAGGATAGCAATTTCTATCAGAAATATAAGCAGGCCTCCACTGCCTTTTGCCTGTTTAGCAGTAAATTCCTGGATCACGGCCTGCGGCAACCTTCCCAAAATTCCTACCATGATAATAATGGATGTACCGTTGCCCAAACCTTTATCCTGAATTTTTTCACCCAGCCACATTACAAATAAAGTACCCGCGGTTAAAGTAATTATAGTAGAATAAAAAAACAGCGATTCAAAAGCGGGCATAATAGCCTGTGCGTATCCGCCCTGCGGCGCTTCTAAGTAAGCCACATAAGCACCACCCTGGAATATGGTAACAATTACTGTTAAGTACCTTGTCCACTGATTAATTTTTTTGCGGCCACTTTCTCCTTCTTTCTGTATTTTCTGCATCTGCGGAACAAGGATACTCATCAACTGCATAAAAATGGAGGCAGAGATATAGGGCATTACACCCAATGCAAAAATTGAAGCATGTGAAAAAGCACCGCCGGCAAAGGTGTCAAACAGGTTTAGCAAACCATTGCTGCTGGTTTGATCAGTAATTTTATTTGGATCAAGTCCGGGAAGCACAATATGCGAACCGATCCTGTAAACTAATATCAGGGAGAGTGTAGTAATGATCTTGCCGCGCAGCTCCTCAATGGTCCAGATATTCTTAAAAGTCTGAATAAGTTTTTTCACGAATTACAATTAATTGTGTGAATGCATATAAACCAAAAAGACACATCTGCTGATGTGCCCGGCAAATATCGTGAAAATTTATTTTAAAATTTCAATATTGCCGCCCGCTGCTTCTATGGCAGCTTTTGCTTTCTCACTCAACGCATTTACTTTAAAAGAAAGTTTTGCTTTCAGTTCGCCATTACCCAATATTTTTACCTTGTCAGTGCGCCCTATCAGCCCGTTGATATATAAACTTTCCACACTGAACTCAGAAAAATTATACTTTTCATTTAACTGCTCTATTTGTCCAAGGTTGAAAACTTTAAACTCAATACGGTTATTATTTTTAAACCCGCGTTTAGGTATCCTTCTCTGGATAGGCATCTGTCCACCTTCATGCGCCATTTTACGCTGGTAACCGGCACGGCTTTGACCTCCTTTATTGCCTTTTGTGGATGTGCCGCCTTTGCCGCTTGCTTCACCACGGCCTAAACGTTTTTGCTTGTGTACCGAACCTTCTGCGGGAGTTAGATTATGCAGTTTCATTGTATTGATTTTTACTTAACGGGGAATCTCCCCTCGCGTGTTAATGTGAAAATTTGTGAATTTGAAAATTATAAAACGGTATATCTTCAAACTATGCTAATTCTTCTACCTTAACTAAATGATGCACTTTTTCTACCATTCCTAAAATTTGAGGAGTGGCTTCTACTTCTTTTGAAGCATGCATCTTATTTAAACCCAAAGCCTTTAAAGTAAGTTTTTGGCGTTCAGACCTGTCAATACCGCTTTTGATTTGAGTAATTTTAATCTTTTTCATGATACGTTCATTTCTCAATATTCAATATGGATGCAGCTTAATTGCTGCTGATGCAGATGAATATTATCCGTTAAATATTTTCGATAATTTTAAATTACGTGTTCTTGAAATTTCAAGCGGTTCGCGCAGTAAAGTCAATGCTTTAATGGTTGCTTTTACCACGTTGTGGGGGTTTGCCGAACCCAGGCTTTTGGCAAGCACATCTGTAACGCCTGCACTTTCCAGTACTGCACGCATACTGCCCCCTGCAATAACACCAGCACCATGAGCTGCAGGTTTAATAAGCACTTTTGCAGCGCCTTCCTTGCCAAGCTGTTCATGCGGTATGGTTCCATGCATTACCGGAACTTTTACCAGGTTCTTCTTTGCATCTTCAATACCTTTTGTAATAGCTTCCTGCACTTCCTTCGCCTTTCCCAAACCCTGACCAACCACCCCATTTTCATTACCTACTACTACAAGAGCCGAAAAACTGAAAGTACGCCCGCCCTTGGTAGTTTTTACCACGCGGTTAATAGCAACTACTTTCTCTTTCAATTCTACATCGCCACCTGCTTTTACTTTATTTACGTTTACTTTAGCCATTTTTATAAGTAAGATTTACTTGTGATGATTTACAATCTTCCAACTCTAAAATTGAAGCCCGCCTTCCCTTGCCCCATCAGCCACTGCTTTTACACGACCATGATACAAATAACCGCTGCGGTCAAAAACCACATCTTTCAAACCAAGGTCTCCTGCCTTGCGCGCAATTGCAGCACCGGCCAATTTTGACTTTTCAATCTTTGTTCCTTTCTGCGCAGCAATATCCTTATCCTTTGTAGATGCAGCGGCAACTGTTTGCCCTGTTGCATCATCAATCAGCTGCAGATAAACATCAGTATTGCTTCTAAAAACACAGAGCCTTGGCTTTTGTGCGGTTCCTGCTACTTTTTTACGTATGCGGTAGCGTATTTTTTGTCTTCTTATTACTTTAGCGTCCATTATGTTGCCCTCCAACTCCCTAAAGGAAGTGTATAATTTATTTATTAAAATTATTTTTCAAAGAGTACCTGTCCCCCCCGGGTTAGGGGTATTATTTGCCCGCAGCTTTACCGGCTTTGCGGCGAACAATTTCATTACTGTATTTAACACCTTTGCCTTTGTATGGTTCAGGTTTGCGCAATCCGCGAATTTTAGCAGCAACCTGTCCCAATAACTGTTTGTCAATCCCTTCAAGTAAAATTTTAGGGTTCTGGCCTTTCTCCGTTACTGTAGCTACTTTTAATTCTTTGGGCACTTCAAAAATTATATTGTGGGAATAACCTAAAGCAAGATCAAGCACATTGCCCTGGTTGACTGCTTTATAACCCACACCCACCAGTTCAAGTTCCTTTTTATACCCGTCAGTTACGCCTTTTACAAGATTTCCAACCAGGGCACGGTACAAGCCATGCATAGCACGGTGACGTATTTGATCGGTAGGCCGGGCAAACAATACTTCACCTTCCTTTACTTCTACTTTTATATCCCTGTCAATGGGTTGCTTTAATTCCCCTTTGGGGCCTTTAACGGTAATTACATTATCGTTACCTATGGTAACAGTAACGCCTTTTGGAACTTCAACCGGTTGTTTGCCTATTCTTGACATGATAATTCAATATTTTAATTAGCTAATCTTAATAAAAAACCAAATGCGCTTTTAAATACAAAGCTGCCGCCCGATTTTTAAAACCTGATGAATGTGGTTAGCTAATTACCACTTCATCATATTATTTAATAAATATAACAAAGAACCTCTCCGCCAACATTTGCGGCTTTAGCCTGCTTGTCAGTCATTACTCCTCTTGATGTACTGATGATAGCTACACCCAGGCCATTAATTACTCTTCTGAAATCACCGGGTTTTGAATACTGCCGTAATCCGGGACGGCTGATTCTTTCAAGCGAACGGATGGCAGGCTGTTTGGTAGCAGCATCATATTTCAAGGCAATTTTTATTAATCCCTGTTTTGTATCATCATCAAATTTGTATTTGAGTATATAACCCTGGTCATACAAAATTTCAGTGATACGTTTTTTTAAATTTGAAGCGGGAATTTCTACTAACCGGTGCCCGGCCATTTGCGCATTGCGCAACCTTGTAAGAAAATCTGCTATAGGATCAGTTACCATGTGTAATAAAATTAATTCAGTTCAAAATTTGTTTTGTTACGCGTTTACCAGCTTGCTTTTTTTACGCCGGGCACTTTCCCGTTCAATGCCATATCCCTGAATACAATCCTGGAAACACCAAAATACCTGATATATCCTCTGGGGCGGCCAGTTAACTGGCACCTGTTTTTTAAACGCACAGGAGAAGCATTCTTTGGAAGAAGATCCAAGGCCCTGTAATCACCAGCTTCTTTTAAAGAGGCGCGTTTGGCAGCATATTTCGCCACCATTGCTTCTCTTTTTCTTTGCCTGGCTTTTATTGATTCTTTTGCCATAAGTATTTTTAAATTTACGGTTTCAGGTTTACGGTTTCAAACCGTAAATTTCTTAGTTAGTGTCTTTCTTAATATTTTTAAAAGGCATCCCCATTTCTTTCAGCAACTCGTAGGCTTCTTCATTGTTACCCGCAGTGGTAACAAATGTGATGTCCATACCGGTAATTTTTGTTACTTTATCAATATCAATTTCCGGAAAAATAATCTGCTCGGTAATGCCTAACGTATAATTACCACGGCCATCAAAGGCTTTGTCACTGATTCCTTTAAAATCGCGTACCCTCGGCAATGCCACAGAAACAAGCCTGTCAAGAAATTCATACATTTTTTCACCGCGCAGTGTTACACGTGCTCCAATAGGCATCCCCTTGCGCAGTTTAAAATTCGAAATATCTTTTTTGCTCAATGTGGGCACTGCTTTCTGGCCTGTAATCAAGCCTAGTTCCTCCACCGCTACATCCACAATTTTTTTATCAGCTACCGCACCGTTTACACCTCGGTTTACACAAATTTTTTCAAGCCTCGGGGCCTGCATTACACTTTTGTAGCCGAATTTTTTCATTAAGGCGGGCACAACTTCTTTTTTGTACTTTTCTGCCAGCCTTGGGGTATATTTTACTGTACTCATTATTTAATAACCTCCCCTGATTTTTTTGATACGCGAACTAATTTACCTTCTTCCCTTGTACGCTTAATTTTTGAGCCTGTACCGGATTTTGCATCCCACAGCATTATATTGCTGATATGAATGGGCGCTTCCATTTTTATTATGCCCCCCTTGGTATTGCGCGCACTTGGCTTTGTATGTTTGGTAATAATATTTACGCCTTCCACTACCACGCGGCCTTTGTCCACAATTACATGAAGCACTTTGCGGGGTTTTTTTAAATCTTTGTCATCACCCGCAATTACCACCACCGAATCGCCTTTTTTAATATTGTATTTAGGCTTAAATCTGTTATTCATTTTTGTGTGTTTTATGAACCCAACTTGTTATCTGTATTCAACTTCGTTGCGTCGCATCCCGATAGCTATCGGGATACATTCTGTTCTTTATCTGCTTACAAAACTTCAGGTGCCAGCGATATAATTTTCATGTATCCTTTATCACGCAGTTCCCTGGCAACAGGCCCGAAAATACGTGTACCCCTCGGCTCATCTGAATTATTTAACAGCACTACGGCATTATCATCAAACCTAATATAAGACCCATCTTTCCTGCGCAGTTTGTTTGTAGTGCGTACAATTACTGCCTTTGATACAGTGCCTTTTTTTATACCGCCGGCAGGTATTGCATCTTTTACCGTAACTACAATTTTATCACCAATTTTTGCATAATCCTGACCGCTGTTGCCCAGTACACGTATGCACAGCACTTCTTTGGCGCCGCTGTTATCTGCTACATTTAACCTGCTTTCCTGCTGAATCATTTTATCAAACTTTGAGCCGGGAGCCTTTAGCTGCCAGCGATTAAACATTTATACTTTCCAACGCAACTCAGATCTGTATGGAGAAATCTTTACTTCACTTTTTCTACTATTTCTACTAACCTCCAGCGTTTTGTTTTGCTCATGGGTCGTGTTTCCATAATCTTCACTACATCACCTATGGTGCATTCATTCTTTTCATCATGGGCATGGAATTTTGTAGTTTTCTTTACAAACTTTCCATAAATAGGGTGCTTTACTTTTCTTTCCACAGCCACTGTAATGGTTTTTACCATTTTGTTGCTGCTTACAACACCTATCCTTGTTTTGCGCAAATTTCTTTCAGCCATTGTTGAATATTTTTAATTGATGCCAACTTCTCTTTTATTAATTTCTGTTTTCAGGCGTGCAATATCTTTACGGAGATCACGGATACTCATTGGGTTCTCCAGTGGAGAAATAGTATGTGCGAATTCCAGTTTTTTTAACCGCAAAATATCTTCACGTATGCGGGCCTGCAGATCATTTTCATTCAGATCTTTTAAGCTTTTATTAAAATCGTTGTTCTTAGCCATCACTTAACATTTATTATTAAACCTGTAAATCTCTTCTTATTATAAATTTTGTTTTTATGGGCAGTTTTTGTGCAGCCAGTTCCATTGCTTCTTTTGCCACTGCTTCAGGTACACCGTCACATTCAAATAAAATGCGGCCCGGTTCCACAACGGCAGCAAAATATTCGGGGTTCCCTTTACCTTTACCCATCCTCACTTCCTGCGGTTTTTTGGTAATAGGTTTATCAGGAAAAATGCGTATCCACACATTGCCTTCACGTTTCATAGCGCGGGTCATTGCCTGGCGTGCTGCTTCCAGCTGGCGGTTTGTTAACCAGATGGCTTCCATTGCCTTTAAAGCATAAGTGCCAAAAGCTATGGTACTTCCGCGTTTAGCTATCTTTCTTATCCGCCCTTTCTGCGCTTTCCTGTGTTTTGTTCTTTTAGGCTGTAACATCTAAAATCTGTTTGATAATTTGATAATTTGATAATGCCCCGGTGAATCTTTGCATTATCATCTTAATTCCTTCTCTCTCTTCCACTACCACCTCTTCTATCTCTGTCGCCACCACCGCCACCTCTGCGGTCATCCCTTCTATCCGGGCCTCTGCGGTCATCATCTCTCCTTTCCCTCCTGTCGCTCATATCATTTTTACCGCCTACAAAATTGGGGTTAAGCTCACGTTTGCCCAATACCTCTCCTTTACATATCCAGACTTTAATCCCTATTTTTCCGTAAACGGTTAATGCAAAAACAGAAGCGTAATCAATGTCCATGCGAAAAGTATGCAATGGTACCCTGCCCTGTTTAAGTTCTTCTGTACGGGCAATTTCAGCACCGCCCAAACGGCCGGCAACTTTTACTTTGATTCCTTCCGCACCCATTCTCAGCGTGGAAGCTATCGCCATTTTTATTGCCCGCTTGTAATTGATACGGTTTTCAATCTGGCGTGCAATAGTTTCGCCTACAATATTTGCATCTAACTCCGGCCGGCGTATTTCCAGTATATTAATCTGAACGTCTTCTTTTCCCGTCAGGTTTTTAAGCTCTTCTTTTATACGGTCCACTTCATTGCCGCCCTTGCCAATAATAATCCCGGGTTTGGAGGTATGTATTGTTACAATCAACTTGCCCAGGGTGCGCTCAATTACAATTTTTGCAATACCGCCCTTGTTGATACGCGCATTAAGGTAAGTGCGTATTTTATTGTCTTCAATCAACTTGGATGCATAATCTTTTTTGCTGCCATACCAGTTGCTTTCCCATCCGCGGATGATGCCTAACCTGTTGCCAATTGGATTTGCTTTCTGACCCATATTTATGGTTTCAATTAATTTTTAGAATCTACAATTAAGGTTACATGGTTGCTGCGTTTCCTTACACGGTATCCGCGGCCCTGTGGTGCCGGGCGCATACGCTTTAAAACCCGGCCGCCATCCACAAAAACTGTTTTTACCACCAGGCTTGCATCGGCTGCACTTTCACCACTGTTTTTTTGCTCCCAGTTGTTAATAGCGCTCTTCAGCAGTTTTGCTAAAGGGGTAGCGCTGTGCTGGGGGTGATGCTCCAGTATCGCCAGTGCTTTTTCAACTTCCATTCCACGAATTACATCAGCCAGTAAACGCATTTTACGCGGCCCTGTAGGGTAATTATTTAATTTGGCTACTGCTTCCATTTTTATTAAAATTTCAAAGTTTAAGAAATTCCAAAGTTTAAGGTTACATATTGAACTTTTAAACTTTTTGGGACTTTCCTGAACTTTTTTTATTGTTTACTTCCTGAATGTCCTTTAAAATTCCTGGTGGGTGCAAATTCACCTAATTTATGGCCAACCATAAATTCTGTAACATATACCGGGATGAATTTATTTCCATTATGCACCGCAAAAGTATGCCCGACAAAATCAGGCGTAATCGTTGAGCGGCGGCTCCAGGTTTTTAGTACAGACTTCTTGCTTTTGCCGTCATTGATTGACAAAACCTTTGTTTCGAGGTTTGCATCAACGTAAGGACCTTTTTTAATCGAACGACCCATCTGGATTTACGATTTATTGATTTTTGATTTACGATTCTAATTTTTGTTCCGGGCTTTCTTTTCATTTCCCCTCACCTGTTGTGTCACTCCCTTTTACGTTCTGTTCTTTGTTCAGCAACACGATAAAGCTGAAGGGTGCAACGCAACCGGTGTTTAATGCTTAATTAAAAAAGCCCGGTTCATGATTTTTTTATTTAGCAAGCTTTTTGCCGTTGCTCCGCTGTATAATCATCTTATCACTTCCCTTTCCTTTAGTACGTGTTTTTAAACCTCTTGAATACTGGCCGTTTCTTGAACGCGGCTGTCCGCCGGATGCTTTTCCTTCGCCACCGCCCATTGGGTGGTCTACAGGGTTCATTGCCACGCCGCGGTTGCGTGGGCGGATGCCTTTCCACCTGTTTACACCTGCCTTGCCTGCTGTTTCAAGATTATGATCGCTGTTGGAAGCCACACCAATAGTGGCATAACAGTTTATTAATACTTTTCTTAACTCACCACTTGGCATTTTCAATATTGCATATTTTTCTTCCTTATTGGCAAGTTGTGCAGAAGTACCTGCGCTTCTTGCCAGTTTGCCACCCTGGCCGGGCTGCATTTCAATATTATGGATAACTGTTCCCAATGGTATATGCTTCATTTGAAGCGCATTTCCAATTTCCGGAGCCACTTCGTCACCCGAAATTACAGATACGCCTACCTGGAGACCCTGTGGTGCTATAATATATCTTTTTTCACCATCAACATATTGCAGTAAAGCAATAAATGCAGTGCGGTTTGGATCGTATTCTATGGAAACAACTTTTGCTTCAATATTTTTTTTGTTACGTTTAAAATCAATGATACGGTAATGTTTTTTATGTCCCCCTCCCATATAACGCATTGCCCTGCGGCCCTGTGCATTGCGGCCACCTGTACTGCTGATGGGCTCCAGCAAACTTTTTTCGGGGTTGTTTGTGGTAATTTCAGCATAGGCATTTCCGATTCTCCACCGGGTGCCTGCCGTCATTGGTTTATATTTCTTTAATGCCATTTGATTGTCTTTTTATACGGAATTTTCAGCTCCGCCGCTATAATTTAAATATGTGCGTATAAGTCTATCGAATCCCCTTCCGCTACTGTTATATATGCTTTTTTGTAAGATGGTTTTACACCTTTTATAAAACCTGCTTTTGTATAACGGGTTTTGTTTTTTCCCGGAACTACCACAGTATTTACATCCTCTACAGAAACCCCGTAAAAATCTTCCACGGCTTTTTTTATTTCAAGTTTGTTTGCCCTGCGGTGTACGCGGAAGGCATACCTCCTCAGTTTCTCCTGCTGGTTATTTGCTTTTTCTGAAAGGATTGGCTTTACTAAAACTTCTGTCAGTTTCATTTCTTTATTATTGAACCGTTATTCAATTAAACCGCTGCTTCTGTTTCTTCAGCAAAAATCTTTGCAGCATTTTCACTCAATACCAGTACATCAGCATTTATAATATCATAAATGTTTATATCCGCCAGTAACGTGCTTGCAATATTGGGAACATTACGTGTGCTCAGATAAAGGTTATCATTGTACTCTGCCAGCACCAGCAGTGTTTTTTTATCAACTACATTCAGGATCTTCATCACATCCGTCACCTGCTTTGTTTTTGGTGTTTCAAGTATCATGTCTTCCAGCACAACAATTGCATTTTCTTTGGCTTTATAAGAAAGCGCACTCATTTTAGCAAGATCTTTTACTTTTTTATTCAGCTTGAAATTATAACTATGCGGCTTGGGGCCAAAAACAGTACCGCCGCCTTTATATAATGGGTTACGTATATTTCCTTTACGTGAGCCCCCGGTACCTTTTTGACGGTGCAGTTTGCGGCTTGCGCCTTTTACTTCAGCCCGGGTTTTTACCTTGTGTGTACCCTGGCGTTGTGCAGCCTGGTATTGCTTTACAGCAAGGTAAATTACATGGTCGTTTGGCTCAATACCAAATATATCATCCGGCAGCTCAACAGTTCTGCCGGTTTTTTCTCCTTTTGTATTTAAAACTTCTGCTTGCATTTCTCTTCTTATTAAAGTTTACTTCTGTATTAAAACGATTGAGCCGTTGTGCCCGGGAACCGAACCGCTGATAAGAATGTAATTTTTTTCCGGGAAAATCTTTACCACTTTCAGACCTTTCAGTTTTACGCGGTCGTTTCCCATACGGCCGGCCATCCTCATTCCTTTAAATACCCTTGATGGATAAGAAGAACCGCCAATAGAACCCGGCGCTTTTGAACGGTCATGCTGACCATGAGACTGGCCACCCACACCATGGAAACCATGACGTTTTACAACACCCTGAAAGCCCTTTCCTTTGGTAGTGCCTACTACATCAACTTTTTCTCCTTCGGCAAAAATGTCAACAGTAATAGTTTCACCAATATTTTTATCCTGGAAATAATCGCGGAATTCTTTTACAAATTTTTTGGGGGAAGTTTGTGCTTTTGCGAAGTGATTAAGCTCTGGTTTTGTAGAGTGTTTTTCGGTTTTATCGCCGAATCCTAATTGAATGGCTGTATAACCATCAGCATCTTTGGTTTTTACCTGTGTAACTATACAGGGACCCGCCTCAATAACAGTACAGGCGGTTTGCCTGCCATCTGCTGCAAAAACGCTTGTCATCCCGATTTTTTTACCAATAATACCTTTCATCTTTTTTTGCGGTTTGCGCCCCGCAGAAGTATTGAGGACATTCCACTGATGAAGCGGAATTCAATCCCTGTTTGCTGCCGACCTTTTCCGTTGTTTTCCGCAGTTTCGGAATTTGGAAGTACCGGCAGTAAACAAACCTCGAAGGGCCTGTTTATATGTAGTATGCCTTACCCCGGAGGGTTAAGACATCACTTTATTAATTTTTCAGAGCTCTTTTCCTTCGCCGCTTTGGGCAGAGTTGAGAGATGATATTTTATTTATAAGAACTTTTGCTTGTTTCCCTCTTGGGGGAAAAGGGCTTTTATGCTTTAATTTCTACTTCAACGCCTGAAGGGAGATCAAGTTTACTCAAAGCATCTACGGTTCGGGAAGAAGAAGTATAAATATCCAGTAACCTCTTATGGGTACACAGCTGAAACTGTTCACGGCTTTTTTTATTTACGTGCGGTGAACGGAGCACCGTAAAAACCCTTTTACGCGTAGGCAAAGGAATAGGGCCTGTAACTACGGCGCCTGTGCTGCGCACGGTTTTTACAATCTTCTCGGCAGACTTATCTACCAGGTTATGATCGTATGACTGCAATTTTATCCTGATTCTTTGAGACATGTTGAAAACCCAATTTTCAGATTGGGAGCGCAAAGGTAGGGGGTTGCACTCTAACCGACAAGCTTTTTAAAAAGAATTTTTATCTATTTTTCTTCTGGGAAAGAAAAAATAACCACCAGGGGCAATATGACCTGTGATTTTTATGATTTTTAAAAAGAGACTGTTACTATTTTATTCCTTTAGAATTATTTTTCAGGCGTAACCTTTATCAATATCCGGGTAAGATTCTGATTATATTACTATATACAGGCAACTGTTAGTTAATAACTTTCGTATTTCTATTTTCCAAGCTGCATTCAAACAGAAAAAATTTTTGATTTTTTTGATTTTTAAAAGATTTTAAAAACTTTATATATCTTTGACCAAAGCCTGTTAATACACCAAAAAAATCAGAGTACATGGAAATGAAATTTAAAACATCTTCAATTAGCCAGGATTCGGTACTGCATCTAAATGTTCCTGTTATATTAGAAAACCGATATGAAAAAATTGAAGAATCACTACGTGAAAAAAGTTTTCAACTTTTTTTAAAAAGAACTTTTGATATTATCCTTTCAGCCGCGCTCATACTTTTTTTGTCACCTCTTTTAATAACCGTAGCAATAATTATAAAACTTACTTCAAAAGGCCCATTGCTGTACAGTAATGAAAGGGTAGGGTTGAACGGTACACATTTCAGTTGCCACAAATTCCGTTCTATGGTTACTAATCAATCCATAAAAGAAGAAGACCATAAAAAAGCCCTGGAAGGTCAGCAGAAAGGGTTTCTTCACAAAAGCAAAAATGACAGCCGCATAACCAACATTGGAAAAATAATACGCAAAACAAGTATTGACGAGCTTCCACAATTGTTTAATGTGCTTATGGGTGATATGAGCATTATAGGCCCGCGGCCCCTTGTTCCGTACATGCTTACCCCTTATCCTGAATTCAAAGATATAAGATGCCTTGTGCGCCCCGGTATCACCGGACTTTGGCAAATAAGGGACAGGGAAAATAATACAAGTGCAAAATTCATGATGGCTCCGGATACTGAATACATTGAGAATTACAGCCTTTTACTGGATACAAAAATTCTTTTTTCAACCCCATTTGCAGTAGTATCTGCAAAAGGCGCCTACTAATTTCATGGGCTATTTCCTTAAATATCTATTCCAGTACATATTTAAATTAAGGCAAAAATTAACTGCTAGAATATATGATTAAAGCCGATTTTGTAATCGTTGGATCAGGGCTAACCGGAAGCACAATCGCCAGAATTTTAACCGATCACAAACAGGATGTAATAATTCTTGACCGTAAAAACCATATTGCGGGCAATGTTTTTGATTATAAGAATGAAAACGGCGCCGTGATACATAAATACGGTCCGCATTATTTCAGGTGCGGCTCAGAAAAAATATGGAATTTCCTTAACCGTTTTACAGAATTTTATAACTGGAGTGCAACCCTTCGTTCAAAAGTAAAAGACGAATACCTGAACTGGCCTGTAAATATGGATTATATAGAAAAAGTGGCGGGCCCCCCCGAACAGTGGGAGCTTTTTAAAGGTGAACCTTCCAATTTTGAAGAAGCATGTCTGGCAAAAATGCCCCGCCAATTATATGAATTATTTATAAAAGGATATACAGAAAAACAATGGGGGGTGCATTGCACTGACTTAGACAAGGAACTGGCAGTGCGTATCACCATCAATAAATCAAATGTAAATACGCTTACTCCCAATCACCGTTGGAATGCCCTTCCCAGAAACGGATATACAGAGATGGTAAAAAATATGATTGAAGATATACCTGTACGCACGGCTTATGATTACCTGGAAAATAAAAAGAATATTATTGCAAATAAAATGATTGTATTTACCGGCCCTATTGATGAATATTTTGAATTTGAGTATGGCAAACTGAAATACAGGGGGCAAAACCGTAAAGTGGAAAATATACCGGATATTAATAATTATCAGCCCTGCATACAGGTAAACTACCCAAATCTGGAAGACCCCCGCATACGTACTATTGAATGGAAACACCTGATGCATGAAGATGACAGGAAAAATGTAAAAGGCACTACTCTTACCCACGAAACACCTTTTACCCCGGAGAATGCAAACCAGTATGAATATCCTTTCCCGGATAAATTAAATAAAAACCTCTATGAAAAATACAGGGAAAAAGCAGATGCGCTTGAAAATGTATTAATCTGCGGAAGGCTTGGTGAATACAGGTATTATGATATGGACCAGGCAATTGGCCGCGCCATGAAACTTGCGTCCGGCATTCTGGAAAAATTTACTATTGAAGAA
>JBBRAD010000015.1:0-116547 GCA_038207175.1 Chitinophagales bacterium | reverse complement strand
AATGGACTATGTCGCCTATTGATAATTTATATTCGGCATATTTAAATTATGACACATCTGAATATGGAATTATAACTGACGGTGTTGGAATAGGTGCAAATGGTAATGGCATTGACATTAGTATGCCGATTGGCAATAACCAAATAGGTAAAGAAAACCAGGACTATGCAGACTATTTATTCTTTGACCGAGTGAAGTAATTTTGATGCGTCAGTTGGCGTCCCCCACTGGTCTAAGTATGTAAAATAAAAACAGTATTCGGCTGCTATGCTGCCATAAATATCTGAATGTACATGTGTGCGGCGCAAGAGAAGTTTCATTCATATTCTGCAGCGTGGCTCCCACCTACGCTAATTTATCCTACGAAATTTTAATGTAGTGGGAAACTTTGGGGGACAGACAAAAAGTTTCATAAATAAAAAACCCTGAAACATTACTGTTCCGGGCTTTTATATATCCGCAAGTTGTATCAAAAATAATAACTGTTTTCCGCAATCATCTTTTGTGCAATCCTTCTTCTCGCATCTTTTGTATTAAAAGGTTCTAATTTGGTAAAGCGTTTTAAACCGATGTGCATCATGCGCAGTTCATCGCCATCCGCAAAACTGTTCAGCGCATCTTTACCCGCTTTGTTTATCCGGTCGGCGGCATCGTATAAATAGGTGCGCATGATATCAGTTTGCAAAGCAGTTGCGGCTTCGCCATTTTTATCGGTAAGTTTTATCACGCGCAGCAAAGCGCTTTCCGCATTAAATGTTTCAATTGCCATGTCGGCAATATTCATCAGCACTTCCTGTTCCTTATCAAGCGTCATCATAAATTTTTGTACTGCTGACCCGGCTGTCATCAACACTGCTTTTTTAAAATTTGCGATATATTTTTTCTCTCTTGCAAATGGTGTTTCGTCATCATTGCTGAAATCGGGGATACTCATTAATTCTTTCGACACCGCCATCGCAGGGCCCATCAAATCAAGCTTCCCTTTCATTGCCCTTTTCAGCATCATATCCACGGTAAGCAGCCTGTTTATTTCATTGGTGCCTTCATAAATGCGGTTGATGCGTGCATCACGGAAAGCTTTTGAAATAATGTATTCATCGCTGTAACCATTGCCACCATGTATTTGTACGCCTTCGTCCACCACAAAATCCAGTACTTCACTGCCAAATACTTTAAGCATGGCACATTCAATGGCGTATTCTTCCGCCGCACCAAGCAATGCTTTTTCAAAAGGGTTGCCCGCTGCAAATAATTCCGCTTCTTTATCATCAATCCATTTGCTGGTTCTATACAGGGCGCTTTCAGCCACCCAAATCCTTATCGCCATTTCTGCAAGCTTGTGTTTAATGGCGCCGAATTTTGAAATGGAAATTTTAAACTGTTCGCGTGTTACTGCATACTGAACAGATGTTGTGGTGGCGCGTTTGCTTCCGCCAATGGCGGCAGCGCATAATTTTAAACGGCCAATATTTAAAATATTGAAAGCAATGATATGGCCTTTGCCAATTTCACCCAGCACATTTTCAATGGGCACTTTGCAATCCTGGAAATACAACTGCACGGTGGATGAACCTTTAATACCCATCTTATGTTCTTCGGGTCCCTGTGTAAATCCTTCAAAGCCGCGCTCCACAATAAATGCGGTAAATTTATCGCCATCCACTTTTGCAAATACGGTATATACATCGGCAAAGCCGCCGTTTGTTATCCAGCATTTTTGCCCGTTCAGTAAATAATATTTCCCATCCGTACTTAGTATGGCAGAAGTTTTTGCGCCCAGCGCATCGCTGCCGCTGTTGGGCTCTGTTAAACCGTAAGCCCCTTTCCATTCACCGCTTCCAAGCTTTGAAATATATTTTTCTTTCTGCGCTTCGGTACCAAAATATAAAATAGGCAGGGTGCCAATACCCGTATGCGCTGCAACCGCAACAGAAAATGAAAAACCGCCACCCAAGCCTTCATTCACAATGGTGGCTGTAACAAAATCTTTTGCAAGCCCTCCATATTTTTCAGGCAGCGATGTGGAAAGTAAACCCTGTTCACCCGCTTTAGCGAGCAGCGATGGCATAAGCCCCGCCTCCATTTTATCAATGCGTTCAATTACAGGCAGTATATCTGTATCTAAAAACTGTGCGCACATATCCATCACCATTTTTTGCTCCTCGTTAAAATCCTCAGAAACAAAAGTTTCAAAAGCATTGCTTTCTTTTATCAGCCACTCGCCGCCTTTGAGCGTTGTGGGTTTATTTGCAATCGTCTCCATTTGTAATATTATTTAAAAGTTTATTTCAATTTTTATGAACCGGGCAAAAGTTCGTTGGTCATCTTCGTTGGGTCGCACTCTTGTACTTAAGGTAGTTTTATTGACCAAAATACAAAACCACAGAGAAAACGGAGTTATGCACAGAGCTCCTCTGTGTACTCTGGAAAGAAAAACTTTGTGCAACTCTGTGGTTAAAAACCTTCATGTGTACTTTCTATTCACTATTCTCCATTTACCTCTTTTTATTTCAAATTATCATACACCTGCTGCAGCACTTTTTTTACCGTTTCAATATCATCTTTGTTTACTTCAACCAAAGCCTCATTCATTGTTTGATTGGCAATATCAATTGTTGCCTGCTGTAAATTTTTTGCTGCGTCTGTCAGGCAAACAGTATTGATCCGCCTGTCCTCTTTTGAAGCAATACGCTTTACTAATTTCTGTTTTTCCAGGTTATCTATCAGCCTTGTAATACTTGGTTTATCACGAAAAGTGCGATGGCAAAGTTCCTGCTGGCTCAGGCAATCTTCTTTCCATAAATGATAAAGTACACTCCATTGCTCAATGGTAATTTCCAGCCCGGCCTGACGAAAGTTCTTCTGGAGCCTTCTTGCCACAGCCGTACTTGCCATTCCGTTAATAACGCTGTAAAGTTCCCCCCGCTTAAATTGGTTGTTTGGCATATAGTTGTTTATGCAACTAATTTCAAAATTGATATATCTTTGCGACATGACCAAGTTTATCTTAATTAATTTTTTATAAGATTTATAAAATATTTTTAAGTTCTGGAAAACCTGTTTATAACATACAAACAATCAGGTATCCATTACCATGTGTATGGCAGTGGTGAAAAATTTTTGTTTTGTTTTCACGGTTATGGTGAAAATGCAGAAAGCTTTTCTTTCCTGGAAACATTGCTGGGGAAGGGTTACAGGTTTATTTCCATAGACCTTCCCTTTCATGGTTCCACAAAATGGGAAGATGGGTTATTGTTCACGCCAAATGATTTAATTGATATTATTCAGGCACTTCTTCTGTTACTCCCCTCTCCAACGGGTGGAGAGGGGCAAGGGGTGAGATTTTCCCTGCTCGGCTACAGCATGGGCGGCAGGGTAGCGCTTCAGTTGCTGCAGTTATTCCCGCATGAAATTGAACAGGTTGTACTTATAGCACCTGACGGCCTGCATAAAAATTTCTGGTACTGGTTTTCCACACAAACATGGATGGGCAATAAACTATTTGCATTTACCATGAAACATCCCGGCTTGCTGTTTGGTTTAATGAATACGGCAGGCAAACTCAACTTATTAAACAAAAGCATAGTAAAGATTGCGCATTATTACCTGGATGATGCAAATGAAAGGGCGCTTTTATACAAACGCTGGATCACCATGCGCAAATTCAGGCCACACTTATATTCCATCAAATCAGTTATAAAACAAAATAAAATCCCTGTGCGTTTTTTATTTGGTAAGTATGATCAAATAATTTTAAGTAAGCGGAGCAATTTTTTAAAAGAGGATAAAGAAAATATACAGGTACAGGTAATTGAAGCCGGGCACCAGTTGCTGAAAGAAAAATATGCATCAGAGATTGTAAATCTTTTCTATCAATAATATTGATTTTCTTTGTTGCATGCCTGTTGAGTTTAATATAATCAATATTATTATTGCTGTACTGCTTTGCGGATCATATATTGTCTTAATTGCCAGTTATTACAAATGGTTCACCCGGTTAAAAACTTTTCAGCTTTCAACGCAAACGAAACCTGCAACTGCATTCTCCATTATTATCCCTGCGAGGAACGAAGAAGAAAATATTGAAAAATGTATAGTGTCCATTCTTCAAAATAATTACCCAAAAAATTTGTTTGAAATAATTGTAGTGGATGATTTTTCTGCTGATGCAACTGCCGGTGTAGTAAAAAAAATGCAAATGCTGTATTCAAATTTGAAATTAATACAGTTGGCTGATATTGTTGAAAGCAGGCTTAACTCTTACAAAAAGAAAGCTATTGAAACAGCTATAGGCAGATCATCGTATGAATGGGTTATTACAACTGATGCCGATTGTACTGTAAACGCTCAGTGGCTTCAGTTATTTGATGCATATATTCAGCAAAACAACCCTGTATTTATTGCGGCACCGGTAATGTTTAAAAATAATCATTCGTTTATTTCCATTTTCCAATGTCTTGATTTTATAAGCCTGCAGGGAATTACCGCTGCATCTGTGTCCGCAGGTTTTCACAGCATGTGCAACGGCGCAAACCTTGCCTATAAAAAGGAAGCGTTTTATGCGGTAAATGGTTTTACAGGCGTGGAAAATATTGCCAGCGGTGACGATATGCTGCTGATGCATAAAATACAAAATAAATATCCTGCAGGGATTGGTTATTTGTTTTCTCAAAATGCAGTGGTACAAACTTTACCAATGCCCGGCTGGAAAAGTTTTATTAACCAGCGGATAAGATGGGCAAGTAAAGCCACCAATTATAATGATAAGAGGATTTTTTGGGTATTACTACTGGTTTATCTTTTCAACTTATATCTTTTTGTACTTCCTTTTGTCTGTATTTTTTCCCCGATATATTTTAAATACTGGTTTTTACTGCTTGCCCTGAAAACCTTAGCAGAGCTGTGTTTTATGAACCCTGTTGCCGCGTTTTTTAATATGAAAAAATTGTTGGGATGGTTTCCGGTTATGCAGCCTTTTCATATTATTTATACCGTTGTATCAGGCTGGCTGGGCAAGTTTGGAAAATATGAATGGAAAGGAAGAACCGTTAAATAGTTTGCCCCCTAACCCCCTGAAGGGGGAATTAATTATCTTTCAAGCATATTAATAACAATTGGCAATCATCAATTCACAAAAATCTGCATTCGTCAAACGCTTCAAAAAAAATAAGGGCGCATTGTTTGGTATTGTTATCATTGCGCTTGCTGTTTTCCTTGCGGTATTTGCTTATGCAATTGCGCCGGATGATTCACCCGATGCAAACCGCATCATTCCTGAAATTGCCAATCAAAAACCGGGTTTCACCATTCAGTTGCTGAGGTTAAACAAAGAAAAAAATGACAGGCAACCCAATTTTTTTGATAAACTGCTGAATGGCAGGGAAGACGTATATGATTATGTGCCCATTGTTTCTTACCAGCAAAAAAAAGACAGTATTGTTGTAATGAAATATGTGGATGAAGGTGTTACTGAAAGACAATCGTACCCGCTTTCTAAAATCACATTAAACTCAGCGCCGTTTTTAAATGCGTGGAATATCGTTCAGCAAAAATTCTGGTTAGGCACAGATAAATTTGGCCGCGATATTTTAAGCCGCCTGATAATTGGCACACGTGTAAGTTTAAGCGTAGGGTTTATTGCAGTACTCATCTCTCTTACCATTGGAATTTTTTTGGGCGCATTGGCAGGTTATTTTAAAGGATGGGTTGATAATGTGATCATGTGGCTTATCAATGTTATCTGGAGCATCCCTACCCTGCTGTTAGTATTTGCCGTCACGCTTTTGCTGGGCAAAGGTTTCTGGCAGGTTTTTATAGCTATTGGGTTAACCATGTGGATAAATGTGGCCAGGCTTGTACGCGGCCAGGTGCTCGCCGTGCGTGAACTTGAATACGTGGAAGCCGCAAGGGCATTGGGTTTTTCAGATGCAAGGATCATTGTGCGCCATATCCTTCCAAATATCCTGGGGCCGGTAATGGTAATTGCCGCAAGTAATTTTGCTGGCGCAATTGTAATTGAAGCGGGGCTTAGTTTCCTCGGTATTGGTGTGCAACCGCCCCAACCAAGCTGGGGGTTGATGATAAAAGAAAATTATAATTTCATCATTACAAATAATCCCATGATTGCGCTGGAGCCCGGGCTCGCCATTATGCTCCTCGTGCTTGCTTTTAATTTACTGGGCAATGGTTTAAGGGATGCATTGAATGTGAAAGGGTAAGAAATTTTTTATGAGCAGGGCTGCAGTACTGCTATGATGCATTTGTTGCGCCGCACATTTATACAGCTGTACTTTATTCAAAAATAAAAAAAATTAACGCCCATCGCCGTCTAATAAATTTCCCAGTCCGCCGAGGATGCTCCCTTCTTCTTTTCTTTGACCAAACTGCGGACTGTATTGTATAATACGGCTTGCCAAACGGCTGATGGGGAGCGATTGTATCCATGTTTTACCGGGACCGCGCAGCGTGGCAAAGAATACTCCTTCACCACCAAACAGTGTATTTTTAATACCGCCTATAAACTGAATATCATAAGCTACTGTGGCTGTAAAACCAACAAGGCAGCCGGTATCAACTTTTAGTAATTCCCCCGGCTGGAGGTCTTTCTCAAACACATGGCCGCCTGCATGCATAAATGCCATGCCATCGCCTTCTAATTTTTCCATAATAAAACCTTCACCGCCAAATAAACCCACCCCCAGGTTTTTTTGAAATTCAATGCTGATATTTACACCCTTTGCTGCGCAGAGAAAGGCATCTTTCTGGCAAATAATTTTCCCCCCCAGTTCAAGCAGGTTAAGAGCAATAATTTTCCCCGGATAGGGAGATGCAAAACTTACATGTTTTTTCCCCTGGCCTGCATTTGTAAAAGCCGTCATGAATAAGTTTTCACCTGCCAGCACACGCCTGCCGGCACTGAATAATTTTCCAAGCAAGCTGTTATCCTGCTGCTGGCTTCCATCGCCAAAAATAGTTTGCATTTCTATATCATCTTCCATCATCATGAAAGCACCTGGTTCCGCAACGGCGGTTTCACCAGGATCCAATTCAATTTCCACATACTGCATTTCTTCACCAATAATGCTGTAATCAATTTCCTGGTTTTGTGTCATACTGAATTTTTAAAAAATGTTTATGCAATAAAGCTAAAATGTTTTTTGAAAAAGGTGTGTAAATAAAATGATAAATGGTAATAGGGTGTAATGATGATGAACCGTAAATGCATTATCCCAGCACTTCCTTAAGTACAGCCACTGTTTTCATGTCCCCAAAATCTGAAACATGAAAGGTCATATATTGCCGGTAAGCCTCCAGCAATTGCCTGCGGGTATTCCTGTTAAGCAGTATATTTTCAATGTTGCTGTTAATCCCTGCTGCATTTATTTGTGAACTTATTTTTGCAGGTTCACCTGCAAGGTAATTGTGGTGATGAGGTATTTCTGCTACAAACCCGCCTTCGGATAAATCGAGCACCGGTGTTTGCAGTGAATATTGCCCGTATATCCCGAAACCAAGCGCACTGCCCAATTGCAGTGTGAAATATAAAGGCAGGTTGGCAACAAGGGTTTCGTTGCCGCTGTCAAGCTGCAGCAAAGCGTTTTCAACCAAATAAAAAAGTGCGGGGTTGCTTTCGGGCTGTTTTATGCAGTTTGTCAATAACTCTATTATATACATGGCTGATGAGTTGCGCACCACATCAAAAAAAATTTTTTCGTATAAATGCGCCCATTGATATTCTTTTACAAACTGCAGGTTTTTTAATTCATTTTTGTACACTTCCATTTCAAGCATGGATGCAGGCTGAAAGCAGTTTGCTTTGCCCAAGATTTTTTTTGTTCCTTTTCTTATACCTTTCAAAATGTAACTCTGCAATCCAAACAATTCCGTATACACGGCAGCAATAATGCTGGTTTCACCGAACTTTACAGTGCGCAGAACAATGCCTTTTGTTTTATGGGTCATGTGTTTTTACAGTATGCTGTAAATATACAAATACGCAAAACTGATTTAAGCAGACTATACTTTAACTGTGTTCTGCAGACAGGACATTTAAAAACTGTTGCCTTATAGTGCGCTCCTGCGGTGTTAATGTATTAAAAGGCAATGGATATTTTTCTTCTATATCATTCACGATATTATAAAAGTTCCCGGAAACATCGTAGAGTTTATAATTTGTATTTTGCACAAAACGTGTAACCTGGAATCCCTGTATGTAATGACAGAAAATCCAGCTTCTGGGTGTTCCCTGATTTCCGGTTAATACCGGTGAAAAATTAACGCCATCCAGTTTCCCAAACGGGGGGTTAGGGATACCTGCAATGGCTGCAAGGGTAGGCATAAAATCTGTAAAATCTATCAGATCATTATTAAGCGAGCCCGCTGCAATATGGCCGGGCCAGTACGCAATTAACGGCACGTGTGTCCCGTATTCTGTAGTAAAGCTTTTGCCGCCTTGAATAAGTTTACCATCAAACAGAGAGTAAATTTCATTGGGTGTACCATTATCCCCCACAAATAAAATAAGTGTATTATTTTCAATACCAAGGCTTTTTACCTTGGCAATAATAGCCGCCACTTTTTTATCCATATAGTTTGCCATGGATGGGAAGAATGTTGAGTCGCTGTGGTTACCATGTGGATCCCATGCAGCAAACTGGGGGTCATCGGGTGTAGGTGAAAAAGGTGCATGGCATAAGGCCATTGCATAATAAATGAAAAAAGGGTTTTTAGTTTTAGAAACACTGTCCATAAAATTCATTGCATAATCCGCATACAAGTCTTCCCCATATTTGTTTAAGGTTTCAGATGAGGGTAAATAACCATTATCCTGGTAAATCAGCGGGTCTTTATAACGCTGATCGCTTTCAGTATTATAAGCCTGGAAAACGGAATATTTATCAAAACCAAAAGTGTGTATTGACTGGTCGCCCCCGTCTAATTGCCATTTGCCGGCCACACAGGTTGCATAGCCTGCATCATGCAGCATATTTGCAATTGTCCTTTGCCCCAAATCCATTACACCCGATTGCGTGTAATTCCTAAAGTTGTATTTTCCTGTAAGCAGCATAAACCTTGAAGGCGAACAGGTGGGCGCACTATGGCACTGCGTAAAACGCATGCCTTCA
The DNA here is from genome assembly GCA_038207175.1 of Chitinophagales bacterium. Lineage (GTDB taxonomy): Bacteria > Bacteroidota > Bacteroidia > Chitinophagales > Chitinophagaceae > JBBRAD01. Next base: position 107,422 of record JBBRAD010000015.1, on the reverse strand, counting down.
TTTGTCATCTGGTCAATATTGGGAGTTGCATAAGACTGGCCGCCATTTACAGTTGGCACTTCATACCCCACATCATCGCTGAGTATTAAAATAATATTGGGCGCATCAGCGCTGTGTACCGGCGGAGGCCCGGGTGCGCTTTCTTTTTTACAACTGCCTGATAAAATAATAAAAAAAATTGCTGACAGGCAAACTGCTGTATTTTTTTTTATGCAAAATATAATTCCGGTACGGAAGCGGGGTTTAAAAAATACTTCTCTGTTTTTCATGCGAACTGAATAAAAAATACGTGTTTTAAAAACGTACAATTATAAAATTTATTTTTGCATGGGGGAAGAGCAGGTAAAACAGCAAAGTAAAATTAAAGAATATTTTTAAACAGGTTTGTTAAATAAAGTCTGTATTTCAGTTTTTTATCACCGTAATAAAATTGTTTGCAATTTTTTCTGAATGATTTTATTTTATCATCCTTCAAATGAGCTGTAAAAATACGGTGTCTTTGCTTCAAATTCGGCACTGCAGGTATCCACCATTTTATAGACCCTCGTTATCCCGAGCGTTTTGCGCTTTTCATAAACCTGTTCTTCCGTGCAGGTATTGTGCAGTATGCGCGCAAGCTGCTCGTCACTGAACCCATTTCTTTTTGCTTCTTTAAGTAACAGAGCGGGCAAGGTATCTAATGCATATTGTGCAATTTCTTTTTCAATTCTGCAGATTTCCTGTACCTGGTAAATAAACCAGCGGTCAATACCTGTAGCCTGTACGATTGTTTTTACGGTTACGCCCTGCATCAGTGCATCTTTAATGCGGAAGATGCGGTCCCATTTTGGCACTTTGATGTATTCAATCAATTCTTCACTTTTCATTAAACTCTTGCCATAATAACCCAAACCAACTGCTTCGTTTTCCAGGCTCTGACAGGCTTTTTGAATGGCTTCAGTAAAACATCTTCCAATGGCCATTACTTCTCCTACGCTTTTCATTTGCAGGCCCAGCGTATCATTGGCTCCTTTGAATTTATCAAAGTTCCAGCGCGGCATTTTTACAATTACATAATCAAGAGCGGGTTCAAAATATGCAGAAGTAGTTTGTGTAATCTGGTTTTTTAATTCATCCAGCGAATAACCTACTGCAAGTTTTGCGGCAATTTTTGCAATGGGATAACCTGTTGCTTTACTGGCCAGCGCAGAAGACCGGCTTACACGCGGGTTGATCTCTACTGCAATTAATCTTTCTGTTTCGGGTTCCAGTGCAAACTGCACATTACAGCCTCCTGCAAAATTTCCCAAAGAGCGCATCATTAAAACAGCTTTATTGCGCATGTCCTGAAATGCAGTGTCGCTAAGCGTCATAGCAGGCGCCACGGTGATGCTGTCGCCCGTATGGATGCCCATCGGGTCAAGGTTTTCAACTGTACAAATAATCACTACATTGTTATTTGCATCGCGGAGTAATTCCAGTTCAAATTCTTTCCACCCGAGCACGGCTTTTTCCACCAGCACTTCATGTATGGGTGAGGATTGCAGGCCGCGCTGCAATGCGTCATCCAGTTCACTTTTGCTGTGTACAAAACTTCCGCCCGTTCCACCGAGCGTAAATGAAGGGCGTATTACCAATGGGAAACCAATTTCCTGTGCAAACTCCTTGCCTTCCAAAAAACTGTTGGCCACCCGGCTTGGCGCCACGTCAATATCAATATCCAGCATCAACTGCCGGAATTTTTCACGGTCTTCGGCAACCTTTATAGCGGCTACATCCACACCTATCAAACGCACATTGTATTTTTCCCATACACCCAGTTCATCAGCTTCTATACAAAGGTTGAGTGCAGTTTGACCACCCATGGTGGGCAGCACTGCATCAATTTCATTTTCTTCCAAAATCTGTTCAATACTTTCCACTGTAAGCGGCAACAGGTAAACCCTGTCAGCCATCATGGGGTCAGTCATAATAGTGGCGGGGTTGCTGTTTATCAGCACCACTTTTATCCCTTCTTCGCGCAGGCTGCGGGCGGCCTGTGAGCCGGCGTAATCAAATTCGCAGGCCTGGCCAATAATGATGGGTCCCGAGCCAATAATTAAAACAGATTTTATGGAGTTGTCTTTTGGCATATTGCAGAAAAATAAATTGTGCAAATGTAAGCCCTGCGAAAGTATTTCACGCGGTTAAATTTTAAAGTATTTAAAACTCCACTGCTATTTTGCGTGATTTAAAAAATCAACGATACCCAGGTACACCTGCTTTGCTACAAGGTCTTTGAATTTTGGTAAAAGGATTTTTTTCTCATCGTTTACATTGCTTAAAAAACCAATCTCCAGTAAGGCGCCGGGGAAATCAGTTGGCTGGTTGAGCAAAAAATTAAAGTTGCCGGTGTTGCCATATTCATTCATCCCGGCGGCAAGCATTTGTTTTAAAAGTGAAACACTTAAACTACGAAAACCAATGTATTTGTAATAAGTGCCTGACCCGCGCACTGTGTCATTATCAGATGAATTCAAATGCAGGCTGATGAGCAGGTCGGGTTGCTGTTGCTGCAGCCAGAGCACACGGTCTGTATTGCCAAAAGTTGTGTCGTTTGTTCTTGTCATAATAACCTGTTTCACGCCTTTTGCTTTCAGGTATTTTTGCAGTGCATTTGCAAAGAGCAGGGTTTGGTCTTTTTCCAGCACATGGCTTGTACTGCCTTCTGCGCCTGTATTTGTGCCGCCATGCCCGGCGTCAATGGCGATTTTTAATTTTCTTATATCCAGCACCGGCGGCTGTTTTTTTACCAGCACCAGCAATTTATTTCCATCATATTTTATAGTGTAGCCCCAATGCTGTTTGTGCTGCAGTTCTATTGTTATAGCAACTACATCATCTTCTTCCTGGTTGAAATAAACATTCTTTATTTCTTTAAGTGAAGTAAGCTGAGTGATCCAGTTGGTATTGCTCTGTACGCCATATAATTCCACCATAATTTTTGAGGGATCAATTTCCATCCAGCTTTTGTAAGGAAGCCTTTCATCGATGCTTATAAAAAGTGTATCATAACTACCGTTGCCACCTTTTGCTTTCCAGTTATTGCTTAAATAAAATGGTTTTGGCTGCAGAAGGGAATCGCGCCGTACATCTGTTTTAAAAAAATATGCTGAATGGTATTTTGAAAGTTGTATTAAATATTTATCGGTTGTTGAGTCAACGATTTTCACTACCACACCGGTATCAAGATAACCAAGCTTAGCACTGCCCAGCCTGTCTTCACCCAGGCTGTAAGAAAGCTGCGGAAATTTTCCTGTTGTACGGCCCAGCCAGTAGTGTTTGCTGCTTTCCTGCGCAAGCAACTGCAATGAAAAAAAGATGGTTATGGGTAAAAGATATTTTTTCAAGGGATAAAGGTAGGGCGAAAAAGCAATCGGGGCTTAGGGCTTAATGGTTTCTGGTTTTAGAGGGAAACAGTAAAGGGTCTAGAGCGTGTAACCGGACATAAAAGATTGGTAGTTTTACCACTGCTCTGTAAAGAGTGAACAGAAGGCAACAGGATGAAATATGGATATAACAGCAGGTATGTATGAATCTACCAGGGAGTATCTACGGGGTTACTATGGCTTTGCATCTCTGTAAGGTCTCTGTAAGGCCTCTGTAAGGTCTCTATAATGTCCCTGCAAAATGTTGTGGGATTTTTTTGGAGATTTGCTATATTTATACCTGGTGCAGTATATGCAGTAAATTAAGAAAAATAATATTTACAAAAAAATTATTATGATGGCAAAGGGCAAGAAAAAGGAGCTGCCGCTGAGCCGGGACGGGCAGCAAAGCGTTTATGTTAACAGCAGCACATAAATGCTGCACATTGGCTTTGAAAGGAGAATTGCAGGAGAAGGAAAGAAATTATTTGGTTTTACAGACAGTACCCTGCGCTGGCGTTTGACATTCTTAGACCAACAGAGGATTGCTGATAGCATAAAAGCGCATTTTCATCTCTGCATTTTGCCTTTATATCTATATTATTAAAAAAGCTTTCAACTCTTTTATAATATTGCTTTCATATAGTTCATTAAATGTTCAATAAACCAAATAATCATTGTAAAATGAAAAAGTATTACGTTTTCTCTGCAATTTTTTTAATATCAGGATTATCTTCTTTTGCTCAAAGCAAATCTGCTTATTATATCGGTAGTACATTTCCTATTAAAGGCAGTGGAGGATACGATTATCTGACTGTAGACACAGCTTCGGAAAAGTTGTATATATCTCACGGATCGCTGGTTAATATTTTAGATAAAAATACCGGTGACTCCATTGGGGTTATTACAACTGAAAAGGATGTGCATGGCATTGCGCTGGTACATGCTTTGGGTAAAGGCTATGTTAGTAACGGAACGCTGAATAAAGTGTTAGTATTTGACCTTGTTACTAATAAAACGCTTGGATATGTACCAACCGGAAAATTTGCTGATGGTATTTTCTATGATGATTTTTCAAAAAAAGTGATTTCATGTAATGGTATGAGTAAAAATATGACGGTGATTGACCCTACATCTGATACAGTGGTTGCCACCATACAATTAACGGGCTGGCCCGAAACAGCTGTGAGTGATGGTAAAGGAAATATTTATGTAAACAATGCCGAAAAAGCTGAAGTGGATGTAATAGATGCCTCTACTTTTAAAATTATACACAACTGGCCTAATAACCCGGGTACCGGCGCTTCAGGGCTTGCCATAGACAGGGAAAATATGCGCTTATTTGCCACATGCGAAAACAAACTTATGATAGTAATGGATGCTACCAATGGTAAAGTAATAACAAGTTTCCCTACCGGTGACGGTGCAGATGGTGCAGGATTTGATAACGGGTTAAAAACTGCATACTCCTCAAACGGAGAGGGCACACTAACCGTTATTAAAGAGCTGTCTGCCGATAAGTTTAGTTTAACCGGAAATGTATTAACCAAACCAGGCACAAGAACAATCGCTGTTGACCAAAAGACACATAAAGTTTACCTGCCGTCCGGTTTATTTAAACCTGCCACTAAAGAATCTTTTCGCCCTCAAATAATACCGGGAACGTTTAAAATATTAGTTGTAGAAACGAAGTAATTTGTTTCTGCAGACATCTTCCCGCTTAGCGGACTATGCGTTGAAACCGATGCCAAGGTTCGTGTCTCCACGAACCTTTATCACGTTATGTTCCGGTGCGTGAAGACACGCACCGGGGCATCTGAATTTTATTTTGCGGACACGAACCAAGGCGGAGACACACGCCGTGGTATTCTTATTTTTATTTTACGGACACGAACCAAGGCGGAGAGGATATGCACTGGTGCATTTTAATTTTATTTACAGACACGAACCAAGGCGGAGTGGTTGCAGTGCTGCTGCTTTGTTGCGAAAATTTGAAATACACCCAAAAAAATAAATATCAATTTTGTTCTCCATACCTTTACTAATGAGACTAATTAAGTGTATAAAAAAATCAAACTCTGTTAACATTCAATTAAAGAGTCATGAAATCCCTACTACTAAATCTCTCGGTATTGTTACTACTCCTCGTCGGTTGTTCTAAGGAAAATAATACTACACCGTTACCAGCAGGCAAAACATGGAAGAACTTAGCTTCAATGCCAACTGCACGCCACGACTTTGGTTTCGTTGAGTACAACAATCTTTTATATGCAATCGGGGGCTATAATGCCAACGGTCTGAATAAAGTGGAAGTATATGACCCCGCGAGTGACATCTGGGCAACAAAAACTCCTATGCCAACACCAAGAGGATATCTTGTTGTAGCAACAGTTTCGAGTAAGATATATGCTATCGGCGGAATTACAGGCGGCGATCTGAATAATATTACATACTCAAAAGCGACAGAAGAATATGATCCCGCTTCAGATACCTGGACAGAAAAATCGCCCATCCCTATAACAGCAATTCCGTTCAATAATGTATTGGGAAATTTCTTTTTAACAGGTGCTGCAATTAACGGGAAAATTTATGTTGCTGTAGGATATTCGGAAGGAGATATACCTATATATATTTACGACCCTGCAACAGATACATGGACCACCGGCAAAAGCATTAGTAAATTTAATAACGAACCTTATTTTTCGGTTGCTTCAAGTAGTCATCTGTACGTATTAAATGGGGATCATTTTTTACAGTACTCACCTTCTGATGATGAGTGGAGTGAACTGCCTTTGCCACTAACGTCGATTTTAGGTTCGATTTACGGTACGTGCTTAGCTTCTTATAACGACAATATTTATTCTATCGGCGGATATATAAATATTGCGGGTGTAGCAATAAATTCCAATGATGTTGAAATGTATAATCCCGCAAACTCCAAATGGAGTGAAGATTCCTCATTAAATACCGAAAGCAATTCTGCTGCTGCAGTAGTTTTTAAAGACAATCTTTATGTAGCAGGAGGAGCTTTTATCCAATCCAATTTCACAAATATTCCCATACAAAACCTTGAAGTATTTCCTTTAAAATGAAGAAAATGAGGTCAGTTGTTTTCATCATGGCTTTCTAAACCTCCTTTTGCAAAGGGTTTTAGAAGGGTTTCATCTATAATTCCAGCGCGCTGTGGAAGAACTGGCATCCTTTTTTATTTTACGGACACGAACCAAGGCGGGGGCATCTTATTTTTATTTTACGGACACGAACCCAAGCGGAGAGACACGCACCGGGGCATTAGATTATACGACAATGGAGAATGCGTACTTTTTATTTACTACCTTAACTATATGAATAAGGATGCAGAAAAGAGAGTATTAAGAATGGTTTATAATGAAACAGAATTTTCTATAGTTGATGAAGCTGGAGAGAGACCTGACTTTATATTAAAGGATACGGGTGGCTTGGCTCATAACCCTGCCCCAGATGGGTTTGAACTCTTGCGGGGTGGCATTGTCGAGCAAGCCGGGTTCGTAATCAAGCGGTCGGGCGAGCATGTGGGTGAAGGGAATGGTTTCGGGTTTTAGAGGGCAACGGCGCAGGTTATATATTTCATTTTAAGAGATACTTAAATAAAATAACGTCAAATCAATTCCTCTCTACAGGTTTATATCCACTTCATTATCCCAGTTGGCTTTTGTGTTAAGTTTTCGCGGTATAAGCTGCACTTTTTCCGGCTGGCGTTTCAGTTTAAAATTACCTGCATCCCAAAAACCGTTTTTATTATCATCAAACAAAATGCGCAGTTCATATTCACCGGGGATAAAAAGTCTCTGGTACCATTCATTTGTTGCAAGCGCGATGCTTTGTACAATCTTATCACCCTGAACCAAAAGCAGTACAGGGTTCCTGGCAAGGTCGAGGTTATTAAAATGCAGGCGGATGCTGCCGTATTCACTCTCCCTTTTTGTTTGAAAACTGATGGTATCATTTTTTGAAAGTGTAATACCTGCTGTATCGGCAAATGCAGTTTTTTGAATAATTAATTTATAAAATTCATTTTCGGGCCAGTTGAAATGCAGAGAAACTTTTGTGAGTGATGTGTCAATTATAAAACTGTAATTGTTTAAGGCTTTGTAATTGGTATCCGTTAAAATTATTTCCGCTGAATCAAATTTTTTAAATTTCCTGCTGAGCGAAAGTTCGAGGTTGCCCAGCAAATCCTGCTTTCCGGATTGGAGGTTTGAAGCCAGCCTAAGGGTTTTGTTTGGGGTTGCATTTTTTTGCTTACTGTTATCCGCTTCAGGGGCAGGTGTTTCTTCTTTTCTTTTTTCCTGCTGGAAAGCATACAGGGCAAGGCTTTGGGGCGATCCTGTTACTGTAACGGGGCTGTTAAAGAATGCAAAAAGTTTCGTGCTGTCATCGTATTTTTTTGAATAATCATTTGGCAAAACAAATACATTAAAATTTCCTTCCGGTAAATTCCTGAACTGAAAATTTCCTTTGCCATCAAGCCTTGTATAAAAATATGGCCTGTCTTTTTTAACAGCGGTATCATTAAGGTTTTTATGCAGCACTACAATCAGCGTGGAGTCTGTTTTACCTGTTTCGGCAAGTATTACATTCCCGGAAAGCTGCCCTTCCGATATTTTATTTCCACTGGAAAAAACATAAGTGAAATTTTTTAAAACATTGCCTTCATTTACATCCTTGAGCGAATTACCAAAATTGATGGAGTAAGTGGTATTGGGCAAAAGGGAATCCCTGAGTTTAATGTTTACGGTCCGCAGCTTGCCTTCCACAAGCGGTGTATTCACCGGGTTGGGCGATACAATAAGGTTATCGTTCAAATTATTATCAAGCTGTACATATTCATTAAATGTAAGCAGTATCCTGTTTGAGGTAAAGTGGAGCGATGAATCCTTTGGCTCAGAACTTACGAGTACAGGCGGAAGGGAATCTTTTGGGCCGCCACCCGGCGGAATAATGTTGGCACAGGAGGTGAGAACCAGGATTTTAGAGAGTAAAAGGATTGTGAGGACCGGTATTAAATATTTTTTCATGAAGCGGTATTCGAAGTATAAATTGCAAACATAATTGCTTTTAATCCGTCTTATCACAATAATCCCTTAAATCCATTGAAATCATGATTCCGGCTCATCTTCAACGTCATGCAATGCCACTGCAAGGTTGTTTGTTTTTACAAAATTGCACCAGTCGCAATCAGGTTTGCCGCAGCCAATGCTGAATTTATGATCCATTATTTTTTGATAATTAGCTTTTATCTGGTGCTTAACAGTTTGCACATCTGCGTCACTAACAGGTACATAATGGCGCACAAATTCGCCGCTATCGTCTTTTTCGATATAATCAAAAAGACCTTTAATCATCTGCCAGTTTTTTTGCCTGCCTTCGGGAAAATTATCTAATAATATTTTATAAAAGACCATTTGCCGCCAATAATCACCACCATTTTCATTTTTATCAGATGGTGGTTGTAATTGATTTCTCTGGCTGTATTTTGGATTGCCTGTTTTGTAATCTACAACAGTGCAGTTGTTGCCATCAAATTCTATTTTATCTAATTTACCTTTTATTGGCACACCGCTTACTTCAATATTTGAAAGCATCCTTTCAACCGAAACAACTTTGTTGAATGAGTTAATGTAATGTGTATAATAATCTGTCAAAACCTGTTCTCCTAATTCTATCCTTCGTTCGTATTGCAGTTTTGTAAAAGCATCTTCCTGCTGTTTCATTTTATATTGAAACCATTTAATTAATTCTTCTTTTGGTGCAAAACTTTTTTGCGGGTCGTTTTGCATTTTTCTAAATAATTGTTCCAACGCATAATGTACGGCTGTGCCAAATGCCATTGCATCACTTTTTGCAACAGGCACCTGCAAAATATTTTCATAATAAAAAGCAACCGGGCAATCCAGATATTTGTTAAGCGCTGAAACACTGAGCGCAAAGTTTTCAAGCTTTTTATCCAGTAATTCTTTTTTTGCCAATTCAATTTGTATTTCAGGTGATGGCGCGAACGATGATGCTAAATGATCGATAAGCAAATTAGCCGAAAGTGCTTCAGTATTTTTTTCATTACTTAATGCTTCAGCGCCAAATACTTCCCCAGCAAATTGTGAAGCTTCAAAGTCTTTTTTGCCCTCATTATCTTTTAGAGCATGGGATACTTGCAAATATTTTTTTGCCCTTGTCATCGCTACAAAAAACACACGCCGCATTACCTCAATGCTGCCACCTGATTCTTCATCATTATTTGTTTTTGTAAGCGTGTCGGGCAACGCAAAGCCACTATTGCCGCCGCTTTTCTTTTCCCAGAATTTTTTCATTGCACCAATTAAAAACACATATTCAAATTCGTGCCCTTTTGCGCTGAATGCTGTATAGAAACGCACACCATTTTCCTGTTTTATAATTCTCTCAATTGGAATGGCAATGTCTGCTGAATACATTTTATCAAGTATTTGCAAAATACCTGTAATATTCATCCGTGACTGTTTTGCACATTCCTCTTTTATAAAATCGAAGAAAGTATTCAACACCTGCATTTGCCAAACCTGGTCATTGCTGTTGAGCAGTTGTGTTACAATACCTGCATCATAAACAATTTTTTCGAGCAACATTATCAGCGTTAATTCTTTTGTTTCACTGATCCATTTTTCCAGTAATGCACCGAGTCGGTGTAATGCTTTTGCATTGTATAATTCCATTGTTTCGAGCAGCAGTGTGTCCTGCAAAAGGAAACGCCAATAATTATGCTTGCTTTCTTTACTTTTTATATACAGGCTTAGTTGTGCAATATCCAAAGGTCTGACACAATAAAAAGACGTATGCATGATTTCAAATAATAATTCTTCGCCGCTGAAAGGTTTTGTTTGTTCAGCTTGTATATATTTGAAAACATTAATTATCTGAATTATCAAAGGAAGCTCCAGGATATTCGCAGGTTTTTTTACCCAATAAGGCAAGCCTTTGCGCTCCATTACTGCGATAATATTTTCTGCCTGTTTATGCTGGGAATATAAAACCGCTACATTATTTAAAGCAGTACCCTGTCGCTGCAATTCTTCAATTTGCCTTACTATATCAGCTTCTTCATTTATTGTATTGTAATACGTTTTCAAAACAGGCTGTATATTTTCCTGCGCTTCTTTAAAACGAGGATTTGCAGAAACAATATTTTTATCAAGATGTAGATGTTTTAATTTTTCACTATTGATCAGGCGGGCTTTGTTATGCTTTATTACATCCATTGATTTGTCTAAGACTAATTGTGATGAACGATAATTTTCTTTCAGTACAATTACCTTTATTGAGTCCTCATATTTTTCATAAAATTCTTCTATGTTTTTTAACCTTGCTCCCTGGAAAGCAAAAATGGACTGGTCGTCATCGCCTACAACAAAAAGGTTTGGAGTGTCCCAGTAACTCATCAGCGTATTAAGCAATTCAGCCTGAGATCCGTTTGTATCCTGAAACTCATCTACCAGCACATATTGAAAACGTTCCTGATAAATTTGTAAAAAAGATTCATTTTCATCAAATGCTTTTATCACCCAAAGTATCATATCGCTGAAATCATATCTTCCTGCCTGTTCTATTTTTTGCTGATATGTATCGTACAATAAAGCCGCTGCCTCTGTCCTTTTCATCCGCTGTTTCTCAGCATCTATTTCTTTTTGTTTTGGGTCTCCTTCCCCGATATTTTTTTTTGCATTAGCCCGTTTATACCGATAGTTTTCACGTTTAGGCAAATCGTTTATGTATTCTTCAATAGCTTTAATAACATTATCAACACTCCACTTTTCACTCTTCATTAATTCAAAAAGGTTGTAGATATTTTTTGCATCATAAAAAAGGTCGCCTTTCAACCTGCGGAGTAAATGTTGTGGCGGCAAATTTTCTAAAATCTCATGCAGCATCTCTGTACGTTCCAGTTCGCTTATGGGTTGCAAATCGCGTAACCCAAAATATTCAGGATTGGTTTGAATGATGTTATTACAAAAAGCGTGAAAAGTATAAATGTTTATGCTGTATGCTTCGTTGCCGATGATCTGCAGCAATCTTTTGCGCATGGCTACTGTACCTTCATCTGTATAAGTGAGGCAAAGTATTTCGTGCGGTTTTACCTGTGTATCGCTGCGCAACAGGTTGGCAATACGCATAGCAAGGATTTCTGTTTTGCCAGTGCCTGGACCCGCAATAACCATAACAGGCCCGTAAATAGTATCAACAGCAAGCTTTTGCTGTGCATTTAGAGTGTTATATCTTTCGTTGAATTTATGCGTTTGTTCTATTCTGTCTGTCATTATTTTTTATTCAATTCCTTCAAAAATATTTTTCAGAAACATTTTATAAATTTCATCTGTCTTTAACTCAGAAAAAATCGCATCTAATTTTTTAAAGATAACTTCCCCATTCTGCAAATCAACTTTTTGATTTGAAAACATTACATACAAGTTATTAGGATTTTTATCTTTTTTAGCAAGCTCTTGAAAATACTCAAATTTCTTTTTATTACTTGATTCACTGTGATAAGTTACCTGCGCAAATAATGTTTCCCCATTATTTGTTCTGCCAATAATATCAACAGATGGATAATCTTTTCCTGTTAAAATTAATTGGTATTTTATCTGTAAATCTTTTGCATATTCTGACCTTAACCATTCTTGGACAATCAGTTCTTGAAATTGGGGAGTTAAAAATTTTAATTCTTGTTTAAGCTTTCCTGTTTCATAAATCTGTTTAACTATTTCAGTACCTATATCTCCCATTCGTGCCAAGGTTTGCTGTATGGGACGAATAGCAAATAAAATAGGGTATTTGCTTAATTTGAACGGTTTAAGATTTTCAATTTTTAAGCATTTATATCCTTTTAAATTTTTCTTAGTCAAAGCGGGTAAATAAAAAATTGGAGATTGAGAGTTAACTTTACCAATATATATTTCACCACTACTTCCGTCATATTGCGCAAGCACATAACCACCACTATTTTTAATCTGCGAATAAACTTTTGCTGCTTTTTTGAATTTTGAATCAGTTGTTTTCTCACTTTCAACTTCCCATTTTTCATCAAGAGGCTCATCTTCATTAAAATGAATTGCAATACATTCTTCTTTTTTTAGGATAACCCGAACTTCACGCTGATTATCTAAATTTTCAGAGCTAAAGTTATGCCTGACAAAATATACGTTTTCCATTGTTTAATTATTTTATTCCTTTTATGTATTCTTCCACATCTTCTGCACTGTTAAAAATCTCCCCATTATTAAATGGCATTCGTTCAGAAGTTTGCGGGCTTAAAAATTCCCCCTGCTCAATATCATCGGCATACTCAGGTGTGAAGCGGAATTCTCCATTGCCCCTGAAGTTAAGGATGATTGCCTGAACACCTTTTAATACTGCAACCTGCAGCCCTGTTTCTTCGCGTTCAAAGAAATCCCAGTCATTCAATTTCATTCGTACACGTTTGCCTTTCAGCAAACTTTCAGGGCAGTAACCATTCCATGTCTGTGCCATAAAATATATTTTAATTTTTATAAATAATTTAAAAGATTTCTGCTTGTGCGGCTTCATTTAAACATCAATATAAATGATGTTTTGCAGGTTTTTAAAGGTAATTCTTATATGCGTATTTTCCAATAAGATTATGCCGGAATCACTGAATAAATCTCTCTTGTTTTCAATCAAATACCCCCTGCTTTCATTAACGGATTAAGATGCCGGAATACTTTAATTCCCTTCTTAACAAACCCTTTCTTTACAATTCCTTTATTTTGCAGCTTCAACGGTAAAAAATGAAGATGTATAATTTTAATTCCGGGCCATCCATACTTCCGGATGAAGTGCTGGTTCAGGCTGCAGAAGCAATACATGATTTTAATAATACAGGTCTGTCAATACTTGAAATAGGCCACCGTACTTCATGTTTTGAAGAAGTGCTGCATGAAGCGCAAAGCCTGATAAGGGAACTGATGCAATTGGGCGATGAACATGAGATTTTATTTTTGCATGGCGGCGCCACCACGCAGTTTATGCAGGTGCCCATGAATTTATTAGATGACGGTGAAACGGCTGCTTATTGCGATAATGGTATCTGGGGTGGCAAAGCAGTTAAGGAAGCAAAGCTGTTTGGTAATGCCGTGGTGGTATCTTCTTCAAAAGATAAAGACCATTCTTATATACCTAAAGATTTTTACATACCGGAGGATGCAAAATACCTGCATTACACTGCAAACAACACTGTGGAAGGAACTGAATGGCACCATATTCCTGAAACAAATGTGCCGCTTGTGGCAGATATGAGCAGCGATATTTTCAGCAGGCCAATGGCTTTCACAAAGTTTGGGTTGATATATGCCGGTGCGCAAAAAAATATGGGTGCGGCGGGTGTAAATCTTGTAGTTGTGCGCAAAGATATTTTAGGAAAAATAAAACGCGCCATCCCAACAATAATGGATTACCGCAACCATATTGAAGCCGGCTCTTTATTAAATACGCCACCGGTATTTGCAGTGTATGTGGCCATGCTTACACTTCGCTGGATTAAAAAAGAAGGCGGCCTGGCTGAAATGGGAAAAAGAAGTAAAGAAAGGGCTGAACTTTTTTACGGCACATTAGATTCGCTTCCTTTATTTACACCAATTGTTGCAAAAGAAGACCGCAGTTTTATGAATGCAACATTCACCATTAAGGATGCAGCAATTGAAAAAGAATTTCTTGAACTGTGCAAACAAAACGGAATGGTGGGTATAAAAGGCCACCGGAGCGTGGGCGGGTTGCGTGTGAGCATGTACAATGCTTTGCCGCTAAGCAGTGTGGAGGCTTTATGTAACCTGATGAAAGGGTTTGCTGAAAAATATACCGAAGTTGTTGTTGATAAAAATGACAGGGGTTTTTAACCGGTTATTTTGTGCAAAAAAGAATGCTGCAAGATATATACTTCAAGCTGCATAAAATTGTGCAATGACTTTATACCGGGTTTGCGCCCAATATCTTTTTTGCCACGGATTACACGAATTTCACGGAAAAATTTGTCGCACAAATTTATCTGGTTAGGAGTATAATATCAACTTTCTTTACTTAGCGTCTTCGTGGCAAAAAAATATTTTTTGAGACAGTCAGGGCATTAAAAAAATTAAAAAAATTCATGAGTAATATAAGCCCATTTAAAGCATTAAGGCCGCAGGCGCAGCTTGCAAAACAGGTAGCCAGCAGGCCGTATGATGTGCTGAACAGCGCTGAAGCAAAGATTGAAACGCAGGGCAACCCAAGTTCGTTTCTGCATATCACCAAAAGTGAAATTGATCTTCCTGAAAATACAGATGTGCACAGTACAGAGGTATATGAAAAAGCAAAAGAAAACTTAAGTGCTTTTTTGAAACGTGATATTCTGTTCAGGGAAAATAAAGAATGTTACTATATATACAGGCTTATTATGAATGGCCGCAGCCAAACCGGTTTGGTATGCGTGAGCAGCGTGGATGATTATGAAAATGGTATCATAAAAAAACATGAATTTACAAGGCCGGATAAGGAACTGGACCGCATCAACCATATTAAAACAACCGGAGCACAAACGGGAAATGTTTTCCTGGCTTACCGGAATAATGCACGGATAGATGAGATAATTGACAAATATACAGGCACAAAAAACCCTGTATATAATTTTACGGCGGATGATGGCATTGCTCATGCGGTGTGGATTGTAAATGATTCGGACATTATAAACCGCATTACAAAAATTTTTGAAACTGAAATTCCCTGCACTTATATTGCTGATGGCCATCACCGGGCGGCTTCCGCGGCAAAAGTGCGGAGCGGACCGGGCAAAAAAGAAAATATGAACGCTGATTATTTTCTTACTACTTTATTCCCGGCAAACCAGTTGCAGATAATGGATTATAACCGCGTGGTGAAAAGTTTAAACGGCCGCAGTACAGCAGATTTTTTAAAAGCGCTGGAAGAAAATTTTGTAGTGGAAAAAAATGGCAAAGAGGAGTGCAGGCCAAAACAAATGCATGAGTTTGGATTGTACATGGAAAAAAACTGGTACAAACTTTCTTCGAAAAAAGGCAGCTATTCGGACGACCCTATTGGCGTGCTTGATGTGACTGTTCTGCAAAATAATATTCTTGGTAAATTGCTTGGAATACATGATCAGCGCACAGATAAAAATATAGATTTTGTGGGTGGCATAAGGGGACTGGCAGAATTGGAAAAAAGGGTTGACAGCGGAGAATGGAAAGCGGCATTCAGTTTATATCCTGTAAGTATTCAGCAATTATTTGATATTGCTGACAGCGGCAATGTGATGCCGCCAAAAAGCACCTGGTTTGAACCCAAACTAAGGGATGGTTTGCTCACTCATTTGATTTACGAATAATAGATACGATGAAAAAATTTGTTTTACTTTTTTTATTGTCATTTGCACTTCATCTTTCATTTGCACAGTCAGATGCAAATACTTTGCACGACAAAGCGCGAATATTAATGCAGCAGGGGGATTTTGACAATGCCCTGCTTACGCTGGACAGCGCGCTGCAGCTGCAGCCCGGCGATATTGAAATTTTAAAAGATATTTCCTACACCAATTATCTTAACAGAGATTACGCAAAGGCAATTGAAACGGGTAAAATAGCCATATCCAAACCTGATGCTGATGTGCAGAGTTTTCAGGTCCTTGGCCTTGCCTACAAAGCGATAGCCGATAAAGACAACGCAGATAAAATGTACAAAACCGCTTTAAAAAAATTCCCAAAAAGTGGCGTGCTGTACAGTGAATATGGTGATTTGCTGGATGCTGATAAAAACAGCAGCGGCGCGATAAAACTTTGGGAAAAAGGGATTGAAGCGGATCCAAATGCGGGCGGCAATTATTACTATGCAGCAAAATATTATGCTGAGAACGGGAATATGCTATGGTCACTTATCTATGGTGAAACATTTGTAAATATTGAAAGCTTCACAAAGCGCACACAGGAAATGAAAATCCTTATATGGGAAGGATATAAAAAACTTTTTGCAAACAGCGGCGCCATCATTACCACGCTTGCAAAAACTGGCAGCGGTTTTGAAAAGGCTGTTGCACAAACATTAAGCAAATTGAAAACAATGATGGACGGGGAACTTACACCGGAATCAATAACAGCACTCCGCACAAGGTTTATTTTAGAATGGTTTGATAAAAATGCCGTTACATTCCCATTCCGTTTATTTGATCACCAGCGCCTGCTTTTGCAACTGGGGTATTTTGATGCATATAACCAATGGCTTACAGGCTCTGCATTTGATACAGACAAGCTTCAGGCCTGGATGGACAATCATCCTGATGAAGTGGCTGCACTGCAGCAGTTTCAGCGCAATGTGTTATATAAAATCCCTGCCGGGCAATATTATCCGCATACGTATTAATTTGTGTCATCCTTTTTCTGCCCTGGTTACAAAAAATCCGAAGCATAATTATTGAGTAATGATATGAAAACAAAAAATGTTTTAATATCCAAACCGCAGCACTGCCGTTTGCGTAAATGAATCCGAAATAAATTAAAAAATAAAATTCATTTACAATGAGAACTATCATTAAAAATGCGGGGCTGCTTTTTGCGGCAGTATTACTTTACACAGGCGCGACAGTAGCGCAGGATAAAACAGTTATGGTAGGCGGTGCAGCCATGTACCCCACAAAAAACATTATTGAAAACGCTTTAAATTCTCAGGACCACACCACATTGGTAGCAGCAGTAAAGGCAGCAGGACTTATAGAAACTCTGGAAAGTGCAGGGCCTTTTACAGTATTTGCACCAACCAATGAAGCTTTCAGCAAATTGCCGCAGGGAACGGTTGATAATTTACTAAAGCCTGAAAACAAAGACATGCTCACTTCTATTTTAACCTATCATGTAGTAGCCGGAAGTATTGACAGTAAAACACTAATGAGCTGGATAATGAAAAATGGCGGTAGCTATACTGCAAAAACAGTGCAGGGTGGGAGCTTAAAATTTACCATGAAAGGAAAGGATATAATGCTGACCGATGAAAATGGCAACATGAGTAAAATAACCATTAAAGATGTTTATCAAAGTAATGGTGTCATTCACGTGATTGATACCGTTGTAATGCCAAAAAGCTGACAACAGCGGGTTTTTTAAGATGAACACGGGGGGTGCTTTTCAGCATCCCTCTTTTTTTATTTAGGTTTGCACAAAAAAGTGAAACCGAGACCAATACTTTTCATACCCGCATTTATATGGTTTATGGTAACCATTGTACTGCTTACTATGCCCGGCTCAGATATACCCAAAGGCCCTGTGTTTGACCTTCCTGATTTTGACAAATTGGTGCATATCGGTATGTTTGGCCTGCTTAATTTGCTTATTAGTTTTCCTTTTATTAAAACAGTAAAGGCATCCATCAGGCTCTTTTTTATAATTGCACTTGCCGTTTTATTGTATGGCGTTGTTATGGAATTTGTACAGAAATATTTTACCGTGGACAGGAATTTTGATATCCTGGATATGGCAGCTGATGGAACCGGAAGTTTTATTGCTTACGGCTGGGTTGTATTCCGCTATAAAAGGTATTATAAGGAAAATCGGGGCTTTATTATAAAAAAATAGGCCCCTGTAGAAACAAGGGCCGCAACCAAAACTAACTGCTTATGAGAAAATTTACTATTTTTTGTCCGTTTATTAAATAATAAGGCAAATGCAATGCCAGAAACTTTATCAATCTTGTTAAGAAACTTTTAAAGAAAAACCCCACACCAAACCTCACTTTGTAACCGCTTTTTATACACTTTATTAAACGGCAAAGTTCATTTAAAGTTTAATAAGAAAATGTTAAGTGTTTGAAATGAAAATATAAGCCCGAAATGTTCTGAATCTTTTAGAAAAAACTCTTCAGCTGAATACAAGAAAATTTATACCTGGTTGCTGTGTATAAAAAAAGTGTGGATTTTTATCCGCACTTTTTTTTCAAATATGTACATCAAAAGTTATTTCAGGTTAAAAAGGTAGCCAAGTGTAACGGTAGCAGCTCCGGTATTATCCTTTCCATGATCTTCATTTTTCTGTATCGGCACAAAGCCATAATTACCGCCACCGGTAAGCATTAATGATCCGCCTGGAAGCTTCATCATAAATCCAATTCCGCCCTGAATGCCAAAATTGAATTTATTAAGCTGGTCTTTAATATCCATTGATTGGTCAAATGATTCCGGTTGCGGTGTTAAGGGTAGTGTTTCTGCCTTATCGGCATATACATTACTTGAACCACTGCTCACATTTTTTGCACTGAGCAGTAAGCCGCCATAAGGCCCCGCTTCAGCAAAAAAAGAAAATATTTTGGCAAATGGAAAAGTGGCTTTTAGCATTACCGGCACTTCCAGGTAATTAAGTTTTGCTTCACTGTTGTAGTTTGCATATACATAAGGCGGAAAGCCCAGCGGAACCGGGTTTATAAAATCGCTTGCAGCAATTGCCTGAAGCCCATTTTTCTTTCCGCCCTGTGATGAGTAATTTATTTCGCTTTGCAAACCGAAATGTTTGGTTAACGCCATTTGCGCCACTAAACCAAAATATGGGCCCTGCCTGGATGACCAGCCGCTGCTAACGGGGTTACCGGTTGAGCCTGATTTTAAATTAGGAATGCTGATACCGGCTTTTGCGCCTATTGATAATTGAGAAAAACATAACTGGCCTGCACAAACCATTACACTTGCAAGCAACATTGGAACTATCTTCTTCATATGATGGGTTTTAGTTAAAGAATATGAAGGTAGAAAAAATTATTTCAAATATATTTTCATGATATGAATAACAAGCGCCACGGATAAGTACAATTAAAATGACAAAAAAAGCAAAGCTGTTCAGGTCTCCACCGTTTCAAACAAAATAAAAATCCTGCATATTAATTAAATAACCCTTTTATATTATCTATTAATCCGCCGCCCACGCCTGATGTACTTCCCCCGGCGAACTTTCCTATAAGCCCCTGCAAATCCAGGCCGCCTGCGCCGGCACCACCTGTGAGTTTGCCCAAAATACCCTGTATATCAAAACTGCCGTCATTGGGGTCGTTGGTTTTATGTACGAGGCTTTGCAATACATTGGGTATAAGGTTTCCCGCCGTGCCCGTAGCCTGTGATTGATTGAGGCCAAATTTACTCATAAGGGTTTGTATAAAATTGCCCTGGATGTTTTGCGCAACCGGGGAAGAACCTACAGCGCTTCCGTTGCTGAACATATTTGTAAGTTCACTGATGTTTCCCCCCGAGATGGCATCTTTTAACCCGGTGAAAATGGAATTGGATGCTTCATGTACCGCTTCATCGTTTCTTTCATTTGGTATTGCAGGGTTATTGATGATGGATTCGCCTGCATGTTCTTTTACTAAGTTCAAAAGATTTTCAAACATAATTATTGGTTTTTGTGATGCGAAAAATAATAAAATAGTTTTAGAAGAATAATTAATTTTTAGCGCAGTGTATTTAAAATGAAATAAACCTGCGCAATAGCTTTGCCATGCATTTTGCTGAATAAATTTATGAAGCACAAATGTGCGACGCAAGAACGGGTGTCATGAAATACCAAAGCCGGGTATAAAAAAATTAATCAAAACTCTGGTTGGCCGTAGCGGCTAATTTTAGCAAGCGGTCATATTGCTCAGGGGAAAGGTCATTGTAAAAATAATATACCGGATCTACGGGTATGCCGTCTTTATGTACTTCATAATGGCAATGCGGGCCGGTACTTTTTCCGGTGCTGCCCACCCAACCTATTACTTCACCGCGTTTTATACTTTCGCCCTGGTGTACTTTTATCTGGTACATGTGGCCGTACAATGTTTGGTAACCATAACCGTGATCTATTACCACGTGGTTGCCATAACCGCCTGCATTAAAATCAGCTTCTTTCACCACGCCATCGGCAGTAGCATAAATAGGTGTGCCGATTGGTGCTGCAAAGTCGAGCCCCGCATGAAATTTAGTTACTTTGTACACAGGGTCTATGCGGTAGCCAAAACCCGAAGCTATATGCGAAAGGTCTTTATTGCTCACAGGCTGTATGGCCGGTATGGCAGCCAGTAATTTTTGTTTGTTGTTTACCATGCCTGCAATTTCATCATACGATTTAAACTGGTAAGCCACGCGAAAGGCAAGGTTATTAAGTTGCTTTGTTATGCTTTGTACAAGTTCGTCCTGGCCCATTGCCTGCACTAATTTTATTTCTTTATTTTTTGCCATTTCCTGCAGCCTTGCACTGTCCGGTATGGGCGTGGCTTCAAATATGGAGCGGTAAACATTGTTGTCCCTCTTTTCCAGTTCATCCATCTGTTCCTGCAGTTGCTGCAGTTGCGTTTGCAGTAAAGTGTAATTATCGCTTAAATCATCATTCTGCTGCTGCAGTATTTTTTCTGCCGGGGATTGTATATAGCGGAAGGCAATGGCCACAATAATAACCGCGGTAACAATAGCCGCGGCGATGAAACCAAAAATACGCAGCAGTTTTACGCGCAGTGGCGTTTCTAACTTTTCATAGCGCAGCGTATGCGTGTTATAAAAATATTTTATTTTTTTCATTAGGGGAGAAGCAGTTTTTTTGGCCCGGCAGCAAAACTTTGGTCATCATCGTTGCGTCGCACACCTGTGCGTATAATACATTATTCTGCAAAAAAACACAGGCAGCACATCCACCCCGTTATTTTGCAGGATCATTACTTTTTTGTATCAAACATCAAACCACAAACAAAAATTTCAAATCCTTTACCTTTGATGCCTTTAAAAAAGCTAACAAATATAAACGCTTATAAAGTAAACGGTATTCTAAATTATTTTGAACCTTATGATGACCAGCGCAGAAATACGGCAGGAGTTCCTTGATTTTTTTGTATCAAAAGGGCATACCATTGTTCCATCCGCACCAATTGTTATAAAAAACGATCCCACACTGCTTTTCACTAATGCAGGCATGAACCAGTTTAAAGATTGTTTCCTCGGCAATAAAAAACCGCCACAAACAAGGGTTGTGGATACGCAAAAATGTTTGCGTGTAAGCGGCAAGCATAATGATCTGGAAGAAGTGGGCGTGGATACATATCACCACACTATGTTTGAAATGCTGGGCAACTGGAGCTTTGGCGACTATTTTAAAAAAGAAGCCATTGCATGGAGCTGGGAACTGCTTACTGAAATTTATAAACTTGACAAAGACCGTTTGTATGTTACTATTTTTGAAGGTGATGAAAAAGAAGGGCTGCCCATGGATGAAGAGTCATTTAATGAATGGAAAAAAGTGATTGCGGAAGAAAGGATTTTATCGGGCAACAAAAAAGATAATTTCTGGGAAATGGGTGATACCGGTCCCTGCGGGCCCTGCACTGAAATTCATGTTGACTGCAGAACGGACGAAGAAAGAAAACTTGTTGACGGAAAAACATTGGTAAATAATGATCACCCGCAGGTGATAGAAATATGGAACAATGTATTTATACAGTTCAACCGTTTAAAGGACGGCAGCCTGCAACCGCTGCCCGCAAAGCATGTGGACACAGGCATGGGCTTTGAACGTTTGGTGCGGGTGATACAAAACAAAACATCCAATTATGATACGGATGTTTTTACAGGAACGATTGCAGCAACAGAAAATATTACCGGGAAAAAGTATGATTACGGCGACAGCAAAGAGGCCGTTGCCTTTCGTGTAATTGCCGATCATATACGCGCAATTTCATTTTGTATTGCTGATGGGCAACTGCCCTCAAACACAGGCGCAGGCTACGTTATACGCCGCATACTGCGCCGCGCTGTGCGTTATTATTATTCTTACTTGGATTATAAACAACCATTGTTATTTCAATTGATGCCTGTGCTTGCAAAACAATTTGAGAATGTTTTTCCTGAATTGCAAAAGCAATTGAATTTTGTAAGTAAAGTGGTGAGGGAGGAGGAAGATGCGTTTTTGCGGACATTGGGAAAAGGACTTTTATTAATTAATTCTATCATTCAGGGTGCGATAGATGACGATTTTAAAACTGAGGATGAAGAATTAATGGACGAGATGCTGGAGATTAAAAAATTTGGCAAACAAGAAAATGGGAAGATTACAATTAATGGATTAGTATGTTTTACACTTTATGACAGATATGGTTTTCCATTTGATTTGACGAGATTAATTGCTGCTGAAAATGGAATAGCTGTTGATGAAGCAGGCTTCAACGCAGAAATGCAACTCCAAAAATCCCGTTCCCGCGCAGCCACAGCAATAGATACAGAAGACTGGGTTGTACTTGATGATTTTGCTTTAAATGAATTTGTTGGTTACGATTCCCTTGAAATAAAAACAAAGATTGTCAAGTACCGCAAGGTAAAATCAAAAGGCAAAGAAGCATACCAGCTTGTTTTGGAAGCCACGCCTTTTTATGCTGAAAGCGGCGGCCAGGTTGGCGATACAGGTGAGCTTCTGCTCCCTTCTCCGGGCGGAGAAGGGCTGGGGATGAGGCTTAAAATTACTGATACCAAAAAAGAAAACAACCTCATCATACATTTTACAGAAACCATTCCAGCAGATTTAAGCGGTGAAGTTTTTGCCAAAATAGATATTGAAAAACGGAAAGCCATTGCTGCTCACCATAGCGCCACACACCTGCTGCACGCTGCTTTGCGCAAAGTGCTGGGCACGCATGTAGCGCAAAAAGGAAGTTTGGTAAATGATGAACACCTGCGTTTCGATTTCTCGCATTTTGCAAAAGTTACGGATGAAGAAATAAAAAAAATTGAAGCATTGGTGAATGAAAAAATACGTGAAAATATTTCCGTTGTAATAAAAGAAATGCATAAGGATGAAGCGCTGAAAATGGGCGCCATGGCTTTGTTTGGAGAAAAGTACGGCGATATGGTGCGTGTGGTAATCATTGATCCAACTTATTCTGTGGAGTTATGCGGCGGTACCCATGTTTGCGCGACAGGTGAGCTTGGCTTCTTTAAAATAAAACACGAAACCGCAGTGGCAGCAGGTGTTCGCAGGATAGAAGCTGTGAGCGGTAAAGTAGCGGAGGAACTGGTGAATGAACAACTACAGTTACTGGGTGAAATAAAAATTACTTTAAAGAAACCAAAGGACTTATTGAAAGCAATAGATAATATTATTGATGAAAACAGTTCGATAAAGAAAAAGAATCAGAGCATAGAATCTAAGTTACTGGATGCTTTAGAGAAAGAGCTAATACATACTTGTAATAAAAAAATTAATGGTACAAATTTTATTGGCGAAATAGTAGAAGTAAGTAGTGCTGATGCACTAAAATTGCTTGCTATAGGTTTAAAGAAATGGTTTATAGTCCAACAAGATTTTGTAATAGTTTTGGCTGCTAATGTTGATGGCAACGCTAATGTTCTTTTATTATTAGATGAAAAAGTTGCTCACGACAAAAATTTAGATGCAAACAAAATAATTAAAGAAGACATCGCACCATTAATAAAAGGCGGCGGCGGCGGCCAAAAAACGCTGGCTACTGCGGGTGGACAGGATGCAGGCAATTTGCATTTGGTGATTGAGAAGGTGAAAAACTTATTGTTGTAATATTTCAATGACCAGCTTCCAAAATCACTTCTCTTCGTTAAATATCATTTAATAAAAATGTTTTTTCATGCAGGCCTTATGTTTGCAATGTTATCTTTGTTAATAATAATTTTTTAAAGTATGAATGTAAAAATGAATGGTTTTAAAGCATCTGCAGTTGCTTTTGTTTCCCTGTTTGTAATTATGGCTGTTAATGGCTGCAAAGGCTCCTCTGAAAAAAATAATAATACCGCTGATTCATTGAAAAATGCACAGGCGCAACAGAATATTCCCGGTACGCCAATAAAATACGACAGCAGCAAACGCTACATTTATCTTGCATTTGATGATGGGCCGCAACCCCCCGGAACAACCAATTGTAAAAGTATATTTCATTCACAGGGTGTAAAGGCAAGTTTTTTTATGGTAGGCGCACATGTGTTTGATAACAGGAGGCAAAGGATTGTGGACAGCATACGCAATGGTTACCCTGAATTTTTATTGTGCAACCATACTTATACACATGCCAACCACGACCATTATACCTCTTACTATGCACATCCTGATTCTGCTTTAAGGGATGTAATAAAAGCGCAGATAAGCCTGGGCGTTCCGCTGAAAATTTTGCGTACGCCGGGCAATAACTCATGGGTGGTGGACGGAAAAATAAAAGGGCCAAAAACCACCTTACCGCTTTGTCATTTATTGGATTCCGCAGGCTATAGCGTAATTGGCTGGGATGTGGAATGGGGATTTAAAAATAATCATGGCAGCATACCGGTGCAAAGCGTGGATTTACTGCTGAAGCAGATTGATGATATGTACACAGAAGACCTGAGTTTTACCTCAAACAATGTTGTGCTGCTCGCCCACGACAGGATGTTCGAAAAGGCACAGTATGCCGATTCACTTACAAAATTTATTTCCACGCTTAAAAAAGACCCGCGTTATGTATTTGAAACGCTGGATCATTATCCCGGCGTAAAACCTAATAAATAACTTTTTTTAAAAAAAGGGTTTTAGTAATTTTATCATTCAATAAAATATTTTTATGGCACTTTTTAATTCAAACAACCCGACTTTATCACAAAAAATATTTGACAGGACAATTGACCATTCCGGCGGCGCAACCATGACTGTGCGCGGAGCCATCAACAAATTTGGTTTCCTGCTTTTTATGGTTATTGCAGGTGCAATATATACGTGGAGCTTATTTGGCAAAGGCGAAATTTCCCTGATGCAAACTTTAATGTGGGTGGGTTTAATAGGAGGGCTCGCAACAGCCATATTAATTTCTTTTAAACCGGTATGGTCACCATACCTTGCCCCGCTTTATGGCATTCTTGAGGGGCTGATGCTTGGCGCTTTTTCTGTTGTAATTAATGAAATGTTTAAAGAAAAATATCCCGGCATTATTATCCAGGCAGTTGGTATCACTTTTGGCGTAGCCTTTACAGTGTTTGCTCTATACAATTTCAGGATCATTAAGGCAACGGAAAAATTTAAATCAGTAATGATGGCTGCAATTATAGGAATTGCAGTATTCTACATAATTTACTGGGCGCTCAGCATATTTGGTGTTAACCTGTCTTTCATGGGCTGGACAGATACAAGCTGGCTGGGAATCGGGATTAATTTATTTGTAGCCGTGATAGCTGCGCTTACACTTATTTTAGATTTTGACAGGATTGAACAGGGCGCGGCAGGCGGTGCGCCAAAATATATGGAATGGTACGGCGCTTTCGGGTTATTGGTAACAATGGTTTGGCTGTACATAGAGATACTGCAGTTATTAAGCCGTTTTGCAAGCAGGAAATAATTCATTTTATTCTTATAAAAAAAGTCAGGGTTTTTTTACCCTGACTTTTTTATTTTGTTAACGGCCTTGCTTTTCTAAATCCCTGATTTCGCAAACCCATGTTCTCAATAGTTTTAAACTGTTCATTATGTAAACAAAAGCATACAAACCCGCTTCATTCTTCCATCGCCCTGTTTAAAAATTGTATCAATGGCTGCAGGGCTGCAAACGCATCCAAAATTTTCTTTGCCAAATCTTTGCCGGTTAAATCCTTATCAGGTATGGGTTTCATGGCAATCCAGCTC
Organism: Chitinophagales bacterium; assembly: GCA_038207175.1. Lineage (GTDB taxonomy): Bacteria > Bacteroidota > Bacteroidia > Chitinophagales > Chitinophagaceae > JBBRAD01. The sequence goes on along the minus strand of JBBRAD010000015.1, from coordinate 81,357 downwards.
TTTAGTTTTATAAATTCAATGGCAGAGTTATTTTTTTCGTAACCTTTTGGTTCGCGGATTAATGTAACATCTTCTCCTTTATAAAGCCCGCTGTATTCAGTCACAAATTTTTTACTGCTGACAACCTTTTTAAACTCATCAAAATTGTAATCAATTTCCTGCCGCACTTTTTTTATTTTATCCGCTTCGGGCGACCATAAACCACCGCCTGCAAAACTGTTTCCCGGCTCACAATGAAAATAGTAACCGGCCATCATTACTTTTTTTCCGCCTTTGTTTATGCTGGCGCCCATATTGGTTTTGTAAGGTGATTTGTCTTTGCTGAAACGTATATCGCGGTTGATGCGGAACATGCATTCCTTTGCTTTCAATGAAGCAATACCTTCATCTTTTTTTCCATGTTTTTCAATTACTGTTTCCACAAGGTTTGCAAAATCTTCTTTAGCGGCTTCGTATATTTTCCGGTTCTTTTCAAACCATTCCCTGGTATTATTTTTTTTTAATTCCTTGAGAAATTTAATAGTGGATGGCTGGAGCATAAAGTTATTTTTTAAGTGATTTGAAAAATATTACTGAGTAAGCGTCCTGAAAATTTCTTCCAGGTTATTGCCTTCCGCCTGCAGTGAAACAATATTCAGGTTTTCGTTCAAAGCTAATTGCAGCAATTGTTTGCGGGTTTCTGAGGCGTTGCCTGTTATCAATTGCCAGCTTTGGTCAGTGAGTTTTGAGACAGATTGTACGTACTGCAAACTTTGTAGCCGCGCTATATCAACCGGTTCTTTAAAATTTACTTTCACAATATTTGACTTTGTATTTTTCTGAAGGTTGCTCAGTGTATCATCTGCCACAAGTTCACCTTTGTGTATGATGATTACGCGGTCGCAGATGGCTTCCACTTCATGCAGTATATGCGAAGAAAACAAAACAGTTTTAAGCTTCCCCTGCTGCTTTATCACATTTCTTATTTCAATGATTTGATTGGGATCGAGCCCGCTGGTGGGTTCATCTAAAATCAACACTTCCGGATCATGGATAAGTGCTGCCGCCAAACCAACTCTTTGCTTATATCCTTTTGAAAGCTGCCCGGTTTTTTTCTTTGATTCAACTGTTAAGCCTGTTAATTCAATTACATCGTCAATTTTTGTTTTTGGGTTTTTTACCCTGTGTACGCCTGCTACAAATGAAAGATATTCCCGCACATACATATCGTAATACAAAGGATTCGCTTCGGGCAGGTAACCAATTTTGCTTTTCACCTGCAATGGGTCAGTTTTTACATCAAGCCCGCAAATGCCCACTGTACCTGCATCCGGCGGCAAATAACCGGTGAGCATTTTCATGGTGGTGCTTTTGCCTGCACCGTTGGGGCCGAGGAACCCCACAATTTCACCTTTGCTGACGGAGAAGGAAATATTGTTTACTGCTTTTTGTGTGCCATAAATTTTAAGCAGGTTATTTACAACGATTGACATGTTTCAAATATAATAAAAGGCTTGCGGGAAAGGTTTAAAATTTTATAAAAATCAGGAGCGGTTTAAAAAAGGTGTTGCAAATTTACTATGGCTCTATCCATGCTTCATTTTCTTTCAGCAGGCCTATAAGTTCATCTACTGCAACGGCGCTGTCCACATTGCGTTTCACAATTTCTTTTCCCCTGTACAAAGTAATCTTGCCCACGCCGCTTCCCACATAACCAAAATCGGCATCAGCCATTTCGCCCGGCCCGTTTACAATACAGCCCATAATAGCGATCTTTACGCCCTTTAAATGATTGGTGCGTGCACGGATCTTTGCAGTGGTTTCCTGCAGGTCAAAAAGTGTACGGCCGCAACTGGGGCATGAAATATATTCTGTTTTTGAAATGCGCGTACGCGTGGCCTGCAATATGCCAAATGCAACCGAATTAATAAAACGGAAATTAGTTGCGATATTTTTATTGCCGAACTGATAGCCGAAACAAACGCCGTCACAAAAACCATCCAGCAGTAATGCCCCCGTTTCAATGGAGTAATGAATTAAACTTTCATCTTTTGTGTCATCAGTACTGTCGCAAATAATTATTGCGGGGTTTTTTATTTCATTCTTTACCAATTCCATAAACATCCTGCGGATGCTCTGCATGGCATTTTTATTGGTGGAGCTGAGACATATTACTGCTGCTGCATCGTTTTTTAGTTTATTAAAAAGAATGTCTGATGCAGGATGTGTATATGTTTCAGAGAAACAATCCATCATTACAAAATTAAGGTGTCGTGATTTTTCGTAATGATCATCCACATATTGTTCTCCATCAAAAATGGGGAAATATTTTTCTTTATCGGGTGCATCTACCCATGCTTTGTGGTAGAGGATAACTTTTAATGTTCCCGGTAAATTAAAACCTAATTTTTGATTTGCCGTAAAAATATAATCGGCAGCGGTATCACTGATATTCCATTTATCCGTTGCTTCATTATATGTGTAGCCAACAGCTTCCAGGTGCTGCGGGGTGATATTTTCTGTTTTACTTAAATCAGAAATTACAACCGGCAAATGGTGACCGCCAATATTATCAACAGCAAATGTTTCCCTGCGCGTATAAGTAAAAGGATCAAAAGGGATTTTATCAATAGCAGGAATTTGGTTGCCGGTTGAGAGTTGGCGGTTGACAGAATACCGTTTCACCAAATCCCTGCACACCGGAATTTCAAATTCTGGGTCTTCGGTTAATGAAACCCTTACCGTATCACCAATTCCATCTTCAAGCAATGTACCAATACCAATGGCTGATTTTATCCTGCCGTCTTCGCCATCGCCTGCTTCTGTAACGCCGAGGTGCAATGGATAAATTTCACCAAACTCAGCATTCATCTGTTGTATCAATAAACGGTAAGCCTGCACCATTACCTGCGGGTTGCTGCTCTTCATGCTAAGCATAATATTGTGATAGGGTTCATTACGCGCTATGCGCAAAAATTCCATGGCGCTTTCCACCATGCCCATCGCCGTATCGCCATAGCGGCTCATAATGCGGTCGCTCAGTGAGCCATGATTGGTACCGATGCGCATGGCGGTTCCATACTCTTTACAGATTTTTACCAATGGCGTAAAACGTTCTGTTATCCTTTCAATTTCTTCCGCATATTCAGCATCGGTATATTCTATCTGTTCAAATTTTTTCTTGTCAACATAATTGCCGGGGTTCACTCTTACTTTTTCTACAATACGCGCAGCTATCTCTGCGGCGTTTGGCGTAAAATGAATATCTGCAACAAGCGGTGTGGTGTATCCGCGTTTGCGCAGTTCATTTTTTATGTTGAGTAAATTCTCTGCCTCTTTTTTTGATGGCGCTGTAATACGCACCAGCTCTGCACCCGCTTCAATACAGCGGATGGATTGCTCAACAGTTGCCAGTGTATCCATTGTATCCGTAGTGGTCATCGTTTGCAAACGGATAGGATGAAAATTACCAAGCAGCAGGTCGCCAATCTTTACTTCACGTGTGTGCAAACGGCTGTATTGCGTAAGTGAATTACAGTATAACTGCATTTTATATTAATTTCAATGCTGCAAAAATAAGCATTGCCCACCAACAATATTTTATCATGAAGAAGCCTGTGTTTTTAATATACTTCACCTTTTTGCTTTTGACTGCAAAACTAAATGCACAAACCCTGCTGCATTTCAGCTCTGTGCATACATCTTTTCCTGATACTGCGCGTGCCAACGGGCATATATATGACAGTGTGCTGTATGATGCGGCCACACATTACAGTGACAGTTCTGTATTAATTGTTGTTCCAAAAAATTTGAAAGCAAATAAAACCGTTGATATTGTTTTCTGGTTTCATGGCTGGCGGAATAATATTGACAGCGCTGCTGTTCGCTATGACCTGGTAAACCAATTCATTGATTCTAAAAGAAATGCAATATTGGTATTGGCAGAAACTGCAAAAAATTCACCCGACAGTTATGGCGGCAAATTAGAGCAGCCCGGTGTTTTTAAAGGTTTGGTAAATGATGTTTTGATAAAACTGAAAGAAAAAAAATATATTTTAAAAAACTGCGCGGCGGGAAACATAGCGCTGGCGGGGCATAGCGGCGCATACAGGGTGATTGCATACATGCTGCAAAACGGTGCAGTGCCTGTAAAAGAAGTGGATTTATTTGATGCACTCTACAGTGAAACGGATAAATTTATGAACTGGATAAAAGAAGATACTGCTCACCGGTTTATAAACTGGTACACTAATACCGGCGGCGGCACCGATGAAGTTTCTATTGACATGATGAAACAGCTGCAAACAGAAAATGTACAATTTACTTTTACAGAAGAAGACTCCCTTACAGCCCCGCTGCTCCAAACAAACAGGATTGTTTTTGTGCACAGCAAAAGGGAACACAATGATATCATCAATAAACCTGATAATTTTCTGTTGCTGCTGCAGGCAGGTGATAAATTAAAACCGCTAAAATAAGATAGCAGGACTTGTATAACTGCTTTACTGGTATACAATTATTTCCTTTTTGCAATCGGGAATGCAGTAGTAATATAAGCCCCTTTTATTGAAGCTTCGTTTGTGCCCAAAGGATCCAGCCAGTCTTTTAGCCGGTTTATTTTTTGGCCGCCACCTTCCCATGAAGCAAAAAAACCACCAAAAAAATCTGATTTATGATTGCCTGTTGCACCGCAGTAGGAAGGCCCGTCATACAACTGCCCGATGATTTGTTTAATGCTGTTAAAAAGCACCCCGCCGGAAGAACCATTTTCTGTAACGCCGCTTCCTGTCCATCTTACCCAGTACAATTTTTTCTTTAAAACGCTTGTGCCAAAAGCCGTATCAATAATGGGAAGGTTGGATTCACTGTATTTCATCAGGTCACCTTCAGGGAAATGGATGCATGCTGCAAAAGAAGCCTGTATTGTATCCCGCGACCATCCGGCATAAAAATATTTTTCAGATGAATCGGGCCTGCCGGCCATTTCAAGCAAAGCAAAATCACTGTGATAATAACGGGCCCTTACAAAACAGCGGTTATACACTTTGTAATTATTCACCGGTTTTGAACTGTCACAATATCTGCTGCGGAAAAAGAATACAAAACTGATATCATTTTGCGGGTCTGGCTGCCCGGCTACACAATGATTGGCTGTTAATACATACGGTGTTCCGTCCTGTGCAGTATTATTGATTAAACAGGCGCTGCAGAGTGTATTCCCATTGATTAAAAGCCGCACAGCGCTTTTGGCTTCATCGTGCCAGGCGCCTAAAAAGCAAGTGATGTTTTGCTCGCAGGAGCCTGATGCACCTGCATCCTCAAGTATTTTTTTATAAGTATCAATCACACCGTAAGTAATCCTTGAAATAGTAAAACTGCTTTTTATTTTTTCAGATGCGGGTTCAATTAATTCAATCACCAAATTTTCACCGGGAAAAACGCTGCTTAAAAATACCTGCGCATCATTATTCTCCGTTTCAGTAACCGGGCCCATCAGTACTGTGCCGGCTTCATCGTATAAAAATAATTGAGCACCCTGCGCAAGATAAAAATGCGTGAAGCGGAGGTTCAACGTTTTAGCACCGTTTGAAGAAACCATGATTTTGCATACGCGTTTATCACCTGCCTGCGCCCATCTGCAGGGAGATAAGGAAATATCAGCGGGGATATTTATTCCAAAGATCAGCTTCTTTTTTTGTTCAGTTTTGTTTTTAAATGCAGTTACTGATGTTGCTGAAGGTGGATTTATTTTAAATATATTTATATCAGCCCTGCTTAAAAAATTTGTGATGCCATTTTTTAAAGGATCGTCTGCACGCAGTTGGGTGGTTACCTGTGCAAATGAATAAGTATTGAAATAAAAAAAGGCTGCCAGCAAATAAAATAACCTTACCTGTTTTTTTATAAGAAAGAAAATATATCTTTTCATTGAAATTTTATTTAAAACCGGAAAAGCAAAGCTTGTACATTATTATGAAACAAATCACTCTTTTATCCCTGATTATTTTTTTCTCCATTGCATGCATTGCGCAGTACCCCAAATATATCATACAGTTTACCGATAAAAACAACTCACCTTACAGCATCGCTGATCCGTCAAAGTATCTGTCAGCAAAAGCAATTGACAGAAGAACAAAGTTTAATATCCCGGTTGACAGTACTGACCTTCCTGTTCACAGCGGCTATATCAACAGGGTACTCGCAAAAGGCAATGTGCAGTTGCTCAGCCGCAGCAGGTGGTTGAATGCGATACTTATCTACTGCACAGATACAGCAACTGTAAATAAAATACGCAGCCTTTCTTTTGTAAAATCAGCACAGGGCATTGGCAACCGTGCATCAGATACCGGTATGGGAAAATTTAAAGAAGCGATTGAACCCTTTACAGGCAACAGAACTGTACAAAAAACAAATGGCGCAAATATTTATGATTATGGGGATTCTTATGCGCAGGTACATATTCATCATGGCGAATATTTACACAATAAAGGTTTCAGCGGGCAGGGCATTACCATTGCAATTTTAGACGCGGGTTTTAACCGGTATGATATAATTACTGCTTTTGACAGCATCCGCTTAAACAACCAGGTAATGGGTGTAAGGGATTTTGTGGCTTTTGACAGCAGCGTTACGGAAGATGATGCCCATGGCCGTTATTGTTTAAGTACTATGGCAGCAAACTGGCCTGGCCGGATGGTGGGCACGGCGCCAAAAGCAAATTTCTGGTTACTGCGCACAGAAAATGTTGCAAGCGAATATCCCATTGAAGAATTTAACTGGGTGGTGGGCGCAGAATTTGCAGACAGCGCCGGGGCTGATATGATCTCTTCATCACTTGGATATAATTTATTTAATGATGCTTCATTCAACCACACTTACAATGATTTTTATAAAAACACCACCATGGTAAGCAAAGGCGCTGCTTATGCCTGCAAAAAAGGGATGATCGTTACCAACAGCGCCGGCAATGAAGGCGGCAGTACCTGGAAGTATATTATTTTTCCTGCGGATGCAGACAGCGTTTGCACTGTTGGCGCTGTGGATGTTTCGGGGCAAATTGCCGGTTTCAGCAGTTATGGTTATCACGGCAAAATAAAACCAAATATAGTTTCTGTGGGCGTAAACACCGTGATAGCAGGTATTTCGGGCCCCACTACCGGCAGCGGTACCTCATTCTCCAATCCCAATATCGCCGGCCTGATAGCCTGTTTATGGCAGGCTTTTCCTAATGATAATAATATGACAATATTAAATGCCGTGTATCAGAGCGCTGATAAATTCAATAATCCCAATCACAGGTTTGGATACGGCTCACCCAATATGAAGACTGCTTACCAAATTTTAAAGCACCAGCAAAGTATGCAGTTGTATGGCAGCAATTGGTTATTTGTAAAAACGGATACATTCACAAATATGCTTAATATAAAACTTATCGGCCGTGTAGATGGTAATGCAGTTTTACAGTTAAAAAATGAAAGGGGAATTGTGCAGTCAGCAAAAAATATTTCCACTGAACAGGAAGAAATATATAACCCTTCATTTACTGCATTAGACGATTTGCCGCCGGGAAAATATACACTTACTTATAAGGACGGCAGCAATACAAAAACAATATCCCTTGTAAAAAAAGGCTCCGTTCCGCAGGACTGGCTGCAGGCCTTACCTGTTCCTTTCACCAACCGGCTTACGGTTTATCTGAAAGCCCCGGAAACATGCAATGCAATAATAAGGTTAACGGATGCAAACGGGCAAACGGTTGAATCGCAAAACATACACGTGAAAGAAAATACGGCATACTATATTTCGTTTGAAGGTATTCCTGCGCTTTCCAAAAATGTTTACTTTATTCAGTTTATTGGATCACATCAAAACAAAACTATTAAAATTATAAAGCAGTAATTTTTTTAGGATTAAGCAGGATAATAGAAAAGATTTGCTGCAATGATTTGCTCTTGCAATTTTACGCTGTTACCAGTTGTCTCATAAGGCACCTCTTTTGGTTCGGTCACACAGCAGGTGTGATTGAAAAAATCCGCCCCGGGCGTATATTTTTTCAAAGAAGCGAAAGCAGCGTCGTTAAGACAATGAAGCCATGCGGTTTGAGCTTTTAAGGCTTTGAATTTAAACCTGATTAAACAAAAATTAGCTTGCACCAATACGCTGAAGCGGAACCCAAACAACAATAACAAATTAAATTTCAAACCGGATTTAGCAAAATATTTTTTTGCCTCAATACAAAGAACCAAATAAAAGAACAGCTTTTGATTACAAACACAACAGAGTCCGCAATAACTCAAACAAAAAAATGGATTACAGATGTAGTACTGGCATGCAATTTCTGCCCTTTTGCCGCAAAAGAAATAAAGCGGGATACAGTTTACTACCATGTGGAAACAACTATGGATATTGAAACATGCTTAAACGCTTTTTTGGCAGAATGTGTGCGGCTGGATAATGAAAAAAATATTGAAACCAGCTTTTTGATTTTTTCCAATGTATTCAAACAATTTGATGATTATTTAGATTTGGTTTCCCTTGTTGAAAATTTATTAAAGCAGCAGGGATACGAAGGTATTTACCAGGTGGCCGGCTTTCACCCGGAATATTGTTTTGCAGGTTCACCTGAAGATGACGCAGCCAATTACACAAACCGCTCGCCTTACCCCATGCTGCATTTACTCCGTGAAGAAAGTATTGAACAGGCTTTATCAATCTACCCTCACCCGGAACAGATACCGGAACGGAATATAAATTTTGCACGCCAAAAGGGAACAGCTTATATGAAAATGCTGCGGGATGCCTGTTTGTAAAACAGTGCATTTCTTTATAATAATACATCACAGCCTTGTCAGCTTCAATCATAGCAGCATCCGCAACATTCGTTATCTTTACCAATTATACATTTAACAAAACTATTTTGACATTTACAGAATTCGGGCTTGATGAAAGATTAGTGGAAGGCATTGATGCAATGGGTTACCAAACCGCCACACCTGTACAGGAACAGGTGATACCATCCATACTTGCAGGGAAAGATATTATTGCATCTGCTCAAACAGGCACCGGCAAAACCGCCGCATTCCTGCTCCCGCTTATTCATAAGTTAATAACCACGCCGCATGATGTGCAGCAGATAAATGCAATGATTATTGTGCCTACCCGTGAACTGGCCATACAGATTGCACAAACCATGGAAGGGCTTTCTTATTTTACACCTGTCAACTCCATTGCAGTGTATGGCGGCGGCGATGGGGCATTGTTTGTTGCAGAAAAAAAGGCGCTGTCCACCGGTGTAGATATTGCCATTTGCACGCCCGGCAGGATGATTGCACACCTGAATATGGGCTATGTAAAATTGGACGGGCTGAAATATTTGATACTGGATGAAGCAGACCGCATGCTGGATATGGGTTTTAATGATGACATCATGAAAATCATTTCTTATCTTCCCAAACACAGGCAGAACCTGCTTTTCAGCGCTACTATGCCCGTGAAAATAAGGGACCTCGCAAGAAAAATACTGCACCTGCCTTTAGAAATAAATATCGCCATTTCAAAACCTCCTGAGCAGATTGTGCAGGAAGCATTTATTGTATATGAGCCGCAGAAAATCCCGTTGGTAAAACATATCCTCCAGCAAAAAGAATTTGGCAGCGTGCTTATTTTCTGCTCAAAAAAACAGAATGTAAAACAACTTGCTCGTGAATTAAAACATTCGCGGTTTTCCATAGAAGAAATGCATTCTGATCTTTTACAGGAACAGAGGGAAAAAGTAATGATGGATTTTAAAAACAGGAAAGTGAAAATACTGGTGGCCACCGATATACTTTCACGCGGTATTGATATAGAAGATATTGACCTGGTAATAAACTATGATGTGCCGCACGACGGGGAAGATTATGTACACCGCATTGGCCGCACGGCAAGGGCTGCCAGCGAGGGCACCGCTTATACTTTTGTTACGGAGAAAGAGCAAGGCAAATTTTCACGCATAGAAAAACTGCTGGGGCACGAAATAACAAAAGCCAAAGTGCCGGAGCAGTTTGGCAGCACACCCGCGTATAACCCGCGGGCTTCTTCAGGTTCGCCGGGTGGTAACAGGAGATACAGCAGCAACAGGCAGAGAAGATGATGAAAAAAATCAAGCTGCAATTTTAACCGTGAAACGTCATTGCGGGTCTTGCAAAGCAATCGGGTCTTAAAAAACTTACCGGGAAAGATTGCTTCAAAACATCCCACCCTTATAAGCTCTTACTGATTTTTTCGCAATAACGGTATGGATTTCACGAATTAATCCTCCCATCCACATTCACCACGCCGCTTTTAATGGCGTACATTACAAGCCCCACGCGGGTTTTTACATTTATTTTTTCACAAAGGGTATCACGGTAACCATCTACGGTGCGGGGGCTTACAAATAATTTATCCGCAATTTCTTTATAGCTTAATTCGGTGCAGCAGAGTTTTAAAAATTCTGTTTCGCGCTCATTCAGCAGCAGGTTATTCTTTGATTTACCGCCATCCTCCATTTTACTGATGCTGTTAATAAGATGGCCGGTTACAAGTTCTGAATAATAATAACCCTTGTGCAAAACTGCATCCAGTGCGGCTTTCAGCTCCGATGGCTCCGCGTCTTTCAGTATATAACCTTTGGCGCCGTTTTTAAGCATGCGTATAATGGCCGTTTCATTGTCATACATACTAAGGGCAAGTACTTTTATTTCCGGGTGGTTTGTTTTTATCCAAAGCGCCGTTTCATAGCCATCTTTTTTGGGCATATTGATATCTAATAAAACAATTTCCGGCAGTGAATCTTTATGGATGCAGTCTATCAGTTCCTGCCCGTTGGCGCCCTGGCAAACAACGGTATAATCTTCAAAGCTGTTGATAAGCGATGCAAGCCCCTTGCGCATCAGCACATGGTCGTCTGCAAGCCCTACCGGAACTATATTGCGCGGGGAAATGCCGGACGTATTTTTCATAAAATCAGTTTGGTATAGCGATACTTTTTATTGTTTTTTTTCATACTGTTTCTGGCTTGTCCGGTGGCATCTTTGGCAATTCAATAACCGCGTTTGTCCCTTCACCAGGTTTGCTGTTAATGGTGATGAAACCATTTATAAGCGTCATCCTGTTTAGCATATTGCGCAGGCCAAGTCCATTTGTTTCAGTTAAAGCGTCAAAACCTTTTCCATTATCCGTTACGGTTATCAATAATTTTTCTGCCTGGTAATCCATTGCAATATTAATGGATACTGCTTCTGCATGCTTAACAATATTGTTCAGCAGCTCCTGCACAATGCGGAATACCACAAGCTCACGCTGCAACTGGTATTTTTCGGCTTCACCATTTACAGAGAGCAATGTTGAATACACACCCGTTTTCTGTAAAATGTTTAACTGCTGCTCAATGGCATTTGCCAAACCAATTTCATTTATAAAATCCGTGTTCAGCGTTTTTGACAAATCGCGTAAATCCTGTATTACTTTAGTGAGCAGTGTTTTTGATTCCGTTAATTTTTCTTTCGCCGCATCACGTTCATCAATATCAATGGTATTTATATTTAGTTTTATAAAACTTAATGCCTGCCCGATATTGTCATGTATTTCCAGGCTTATGTTTTGAAAAGTTTGTTCCTGAATTTCGAGCTGGGTTTGGAGGAGTTGTTTTTCAAATTCTTCGTGCATTATTTTTTGTTTTACATACAAAGAATTTTGCCTTTTTCTTGCGAATATTACAAATATTAAAAAAGTAATTGATAGAAACGCAATCAACAAACCAATAACACCAATTATTTTAGTGAAGATGTCTTGGTTGATATTTGATTGTAATAAATACATGAGCAAAAAGCTATTGTCAGCAAAAGGTAATAAAAAATATTACCTAAATCACTCAAGAAATAAAATACATCGTCAGCATTTTTAAAAACCCAGTAACCATTTTCGGACATTGTAGTGAAATTTAAAAAAAGCATGCTGTGATAGATAACACATGCTGATGAAAGCCAGAATAACGCATCTACAAATAATTCATGATATTCTTCTTTTAAAATCTTGTATAAATAATTACAGGAAAAAAAAATCATTGACACATTAAATAAGCGGAGGGAGTCAATGTGCAACTCCCTCCACCCACGTAAATAAATAATTTCTATATAGGAATAAGCAAAACAAATAAAAGCAAGAAATAATATCCATTTCTTTAAGTAAGATTTTCTGTTTATGTGCAAAAAAATATAGTACCAAACCGACATTTCAAAGAATGAGAAAATATTGTACCCAATATTTTGGTTAATATTGTGGATCTGCAAGGTATAAGGCACAATTATTAATTCATTGCATATATCAAGTGTTAACAAGAGTGGAATTAGTTTAAGATAATTCGGTTTCAATTTTGAAAAAGCAAAGAACCCGCATAAAAAGCACGTAAACTCGACACAGGTTCTTACTGTTTCCATAACAATTTTAATTTCCTATATCCCCACGCACACATTTTGGTGGGCATGGTTTACTGTAATCATAATATTGATTTACTACATCAATGGTATCCATAATAGGTCCATTATCAAAAGTTGGAACTACAATTAAAGTAGTATCACCCGCGACAGCATAACCAATCGTACTTGGTTGTCCCATTCTTGGTTTATTTTGTGCAAGATAAAATCTTAAACCATTAAGGCGAGGTATAATATTAGGATTCGTCACAAAATAATTTATTATTTCACTATTTATCCAAAAACTTTTCATTGTACCATCGGGGGCACCATCTCGCCAGAAATTTATTTTTGCCCTCGCCTCTCTCTGCGTAATGCCACTAAATTTAATTGAGTCGTTTTGAAATAAATTACTTGTGTCTCCTTGAGTACTGGAGGATAAAAAATTATTCCTTGGAGCGGCTGTATTATAAGTTTTTTGAAGACATAAGTAGGATACTATAAATAATGCAATAGCCAATATAACATTTAGAGTTATTGAAACCTTAATTTGGTTCGAGTTTTTGTCTGCCATAAAATAATTTTTTAAAGTTTAATAAAATTGGTTTCCTGAATTTACTTCTTTGTAAACTCATCTGCAAGTTCCACACAAAAAATATTTTGCCCCACCGTGTTTTCACGGTATTTATTACCGTGTTTTTACGGTGGTAAAATAAGTGTTTTACACCTTGCCCCGCTTTTCGGCTGTTCTAATTTCACATTGTGATTTACAGCGTACAATCTCTTTTACAACCAACTCAAAACCTGTGAGGTTGCAAAAAACCTCTCAGGTTTAAAACCGTAAGCCGGAAAAGGCAGGCAAAAAAATAAGGAATGAAAAATTAAAATATGAATAATTAAAAATTAAAACCATCAACGTCTTCTCCCCCTTTAGGGGTGGGGCATTGTTGGGCACCCGTACGCCGAAAAGGGTAAACAGAGTAGGCAAAAACAATTTAAATTAAAAACAATGAAAACGAAAATTTTTACGCTGTTAGCAATTGCTGCAATTGCACTCGCCTCACAAAACGCAAATGCAAAAATTCGCCGTATAGGCTTTACAGGTCCTGCGGTAAGCGGCACAGATTATAGCGACTTGCAAACTGCACACGACTCCTCTTCTGTGGGCGATACGTTGCTGCTTTTTCCCGGAAACTGGACCGGATATTTTAGTAAAAGATTAGTGGTGTTAGGAGCAGGCTATTTTATAACAGGTAGCGGCAGCAACCCAAACCTGCAAAATATTACCGGCGCTATTAGCGCACAAATATTCTTATACGCAGGTTGTGACAGTAGTATTTTTAGAGGCATTGATGGAATAGGTATTTATCCTCTTTCTGATAATATAGTTAGTAAAATAATTATTAACAGGTGCAATGGAGTTGTGGGTTTTAATAACAAAACCAGCGATAGCTGGCAGATTACGCAATGTTACCTTAATAACTTAAGTTACAATTATTCTGGAGGGAAAGCAACAAATCTTGTTGTTAACAATTGTTATATCGCTTATTTAAATTTCGCCAATATGGTAGCAAGCGGTTTAACAGGTCAGTTTAACAATAATATTTTTGCTGGCTACACCAATTTTAGCAGTGGCTCTTTTATGCTCAGGAATAATATTTTTATAGATGCAAACATTGGCAACGATAATCATTGTGTGTACCAAAACAATGTTTCAAATGCAGCAAATATACCTACCGGCAATGGCGATATACTCAGTGCCACAACAGCCAGCATTTTTGTAGGTTATCCTAACCAAAGCACCTACAGCAACGATGGCCGCTATGTGCTAAAAGCAGGCAGCCCCGCTATTGGCGCAGGTTTGGGCGGTGTAGATTGCGGTATGTTTGGCAGTTCCAATCCTTATAAATTAAGCGGCATGCCACCCATACCTGCTTTTTATAAATTAACCGCACCAAGCAACGTTACCAGTGGCAACCCATATACCATCACGTTTAGCGTTCAAAGCAATAATTAAAAAGTGATAATTGTAAGCAATGGTATTAAAGAAAATTGCTTACAAGTTTTCATTTAAAAAAAACTTAATCACTTTTTAAAACAAATTTTATGAAACAAATTATAAAACGCTCTGCAACGTGTTGTATAGGGCTGCTTTGGGCGTGGTGCCTGAGTGCGCAGCCCAATATTACCCGGGTTGAGTATTATATTGATATTGACCCCGGTTATGGTAATGCAACTTCTATAAGCATTACGCCGGGTACAAACCTGTCAAACCTTACGGTTAATATTAATCCTTCAACTGTAAGTTATGGAGCGCATCAGTTATACATCAGGGCAAGAGATGCTAACGGCGCATGGAGCCATGATAATGTATGGGTTTTTGCAAGACCTTACCCTACCGATACTACCACAGCAGGACCAGTTCCTAAACTGGTAAGAGTAGAATATTATATTGATGCAGATCCGGGTTATGGCAATGCAACGCCTGTAAGTTTTACGCCGGGTACAAACCTTAGCGATCTTACAGTTAACATTAATCCCTCTACGCTAACAAATGGTGTACATTTATTCTGTATCCGTGCTTTAGATTCTGCGGGCCATTGGAGCCATGATAATACCTGGCTTTTTGCAAAGCCGTATCCAACAGACAGCACCGTAGCAGGTCCAAAACCTAATCTGAAACAAGTAGAATATTATATTGATACAGACCCCGGTTATGGCAATGGTGTGCCTGTTGCTATCAATGCGGTTACAAATCTCCCTGACTTTAAATTACCAATAAATATCATGGGCTTAACTGCAGCAACACATAAATTATACATTCGTTCGAGAGATGCGAACGGTGCGTGGAGCCTTGATAACAAGTATATCTTTACAGTAAGTACCGCAATTACCGGTTCATCAATTGTTACAAACAGCGTTACTAAAAAAACACTTTGTGCAAAAGATACGCTCAAGGTTTCTTACCATGTAAAAGGAACATACAACTCAGGTAATGTATTTAATGTAGAATTAAGCGATGCCACTGGTAGCTTTGCTTCGCCACTTATTATTGGCAGCTACACCGGCACAGGAAACACTATCATTACCTGCGTAATTCCTATGCATATAACTTCAGGCACTTTGTACAGAGTTCGTGTTAGCTCTACAAACCCTGTTGTAACAGGCATTACAGGCTCTGATTCACTTATTATTCATGACGCACCCGTGGCACAAACTATTACAGGCGCTTCTAATGCAAATGTCTCGCTTACGTATTCTTACAGCGTACCATTTGTTGCCGGAGATTCGTGGACATGGATAGTACCCGCTGCAACAGTAACACCAACTGCAGACAGCGCCATGCTTTTATGGAATACAGCCGGTCAGCCGCAAACAATTAAAGTGGTTGAAACAAATTCTTATGGATGTGCCGCAGATACAAGTATTAAATATGTAAATGTGTACCCTTTAAGAATTGACACCGTAAGGATTTCAACAACAACTCCTTGCCCTGGCGGCAGTTTTGTTGTTACTGCAAAAGCCTTTGGCGTTTACAATGCAGGCAATGTGTTTACGGCTCAGTTAAGCGATTCTTTGGGCAGCTTTGCAAATGCTGTTAATATCGGTACTGATACGCTAAGCCCGGTTGGCAATGCTCAACCCGTAAGCATTAATGCAACGATGCCTTTACCGTTGCCTAATGGTACAGCTTATCTAATACGCGTTGTTTCAAATTCTCCTGCTGCAACAGGGTTGGATAGTTTTCAAAATATTACAATAGCAAATCTCGGTGCATCGGGCATCATCAGGGGGCAAAAAGACAACCTCTGTGGCGGAGTTAATAATATCAAATACACCGCCGACTCTGTTGCAAATGCAACTGCTTACAATTGGAGTGTTCCCGCAGGTTGCACCATTGTTTCGGGCCAGGGGACGGTTCAGATAAAAGTAAACTTCCCGGCAAATTACAACCTTGGGTATATAACGGTAAAAGCGTCCAACAGTTGTGGTACAACCGGCACAGACAGTTTGAAAGTGATTGCAAAACCGGGCATACCAAAAATATCCGGACCTAAAAAAGTGAATGCAAACCAGGCAGGTATTGTTTACAGTACTGTTGCTGTACCGGGCTTAACTTATACATGGACAGTTCCTGCCGGTGCGGTTATTACCGGCGGCCAGGGCACCAGCAGCATTATGGTTACATGGGGAACTGCTGCGGGTCCGGTGTCGCTGTATGCAACCAACAGTTGCGGTAGCTCAGGAATTAAAACACTGGATGTAAAACTGAACGGAAGTTTTGATGCAACGGTACTAAACAAAACAGAAGCGGATACTGATGATAATAAACCTTCTGTTTATCCAAACCCGGCTAAAAATGAATGTACAGTTGTGTTTAATGAAGAGAATGAGGCCCGGTACACGATAGAAATAACAGATGCTGTAGGCAGAACAGCCTTGCAAAAAACAGGTGATGCTTTTGCCGGAGAAAATAAAGTGCTGTTAAACATAAGCAAACTTGCAAATGGTATTTATTTCATCACCATACTTGATGAAACGCATGGACGAAGGGTTTTAAAACTGAATAAAGAATAAGTGTATTTATACCTGTGGGGCTTTCGCAACCTCACAGGTCTTTAATTTTTTACCACGGCCATAAGCCGTGCGGGCTGACACCCAGATACGGCGGTTTCTAACCGCTGTTTTTTTTCTGTCCGGCATCGTCTCGCCCAAGCGGGCGATGCGCTATAATTACCTACATCTTTCCAATATGTCTCGTCCTAAAATAACTTTACACTTTGTTGTGATTAATCCTGCTATTGTAAAGGGTACTTTTGAAGGGTAAAGTAATCTCTTTTTAAAATTAAAGCTTTATCAATATTAAGTATTTTTTTACCTGACTCAACTTGCCTTCCTGATATTCTTATAATTGTCGAATGGCTGTTTTTCATCTGTCCTATTATAAATACATACTGTTCTCCGGATATATCTTTTTCGCGTGCTGTAGTTACGCAATATGATCTTGCCAATAGCTAAAATATTTCATTCCGGTAGCTATCGGAACGGCACCAATAAATCATTTTTAAGCATGCTGCCCCGTAGCAACCCCATGGTTGCTCCCTACTTGCGCCCATGTAACGCCCTACTTGATTCCCTCCATTCCCATTTATCCACATTCAGTTTTACGTTGTAAAGGCTCATCTTTTGTTCCTCATCAATACTTAATGTTCCCTTCTGTGCCTTAGTGAGCCTTACTGTGCCCTCCCGTTCCTTTTCATTCCTTTTCTGTCCAGCATCGTCTCGCCCAAGCTGACAATGCGCTAACCTGTATATTCTCAGAATGTTTCACGCATTTGTTGCTGTTGTGCAAAGGCGTATATATAAGCTTCACCAGCAAATGATATTCTTACCACTATTAAATGGACCTGAATAACGGACTTCAATCTAATTAATTGGATCGCTACCATTCATTATTTTGAGTAATTGATTTTCACCCGTATATGTTGTAATTATACCAATAAGTGATACTAATATTATAAAGGACAAAACAATATATACAATTTTCATAGAGAATTAATATTCTCCTTTTTTTCTTCCCACAGTCTTCTTTCAAAGCCAATGTCGGGGTAAGGGACTGTCCGGTTTTCAATTATAAATATTCATTTATTAGTGAAGGAAATAAAACCGGGTGTTCAATAAATTTAACGGTATAGTGCGTGCTATAAAATGATACAACGGGTATCAAAATAAAAAATCCCGTCAAATTTTTTTTTGACAGGATTTTCTTTTGTAATAAAGCTTATTTAGCTGCCAAGTTTGGCTTTCAGGTTGTTGTCTAAAGCATCTAAAAATTCTTCAGTGTATAAGTAATGTTCGCCGTGGTTTACTTTATTGCCATAAATACAAACGGCTAAATCTTTGGTCATCTTTCCGCTTTCCACTGTTTCCACGCATACCTGCTCCAACGCGTTGCAAAAATTTATCAGCGCATCATTGCCGTCTAATTTCCCACGGAATTCCAAACCCCTTGTCCACGCAAAAATAGATGCGATGGGATTGGTGGAAGTTGGTTTTCCTTTCTGGTATTCGCGAAAGTGGCGGGTAACGGTGCCATGCGCGGCTTCCGCTTCCATTATTTTACCATCAGGGGTTACCAATGTGGATGTCATTAAACCGAGGCTGCCAAAACCCTGCGCCACCGTATCGCTCTGCACATCGCCATCATAATTTTTGCAGGCCCAAACAAAATTGCCATTCCATTTTAAAGCACTTGCCACCATATCGTCAATAAGGCGGTGCTCGTAAGTAATTCCCGCTGTATCATACGCTGCTTTAAATTCTGTTTGAAAAATATTCTCGAAAATATCTTTAAACCTGCCATCATATTTTTTAAGGATAGTATTTTTTGTAGAAAGGTATAAAGGCCATTTCTTTTGCAATGCGGTATTGAAACAGCTTCTTGCAAAACCCGTAATGCTTTCATCTGTATTGTACATGGCAAGCGCCACGCCATCGCCTTTAAAATTATATACTTCAAATTCCTGTTTCGTTCCGTCCTCACCCTCAAATTTTATGGTAAGTTTTCCTTTGCCTTTTGTTACAAAATCTGTAGCACGGTATTGATCGCCGAATGCGTGGCGGCCAATACATATCGGCGCCGTCCAGTTGGGCACTAAACGCGGAACATTTTTGCAAACGATGGGTTCACGAAACACAGTGCCATCAAGAATATTGCGGATAGTGCCGTTGGGGCTCCTCCACATTTGTTTCAGTTTAAATTCTTCCACCCTTGCTTCATCGGGTGTAATAGTGGCGCATTTTATGCCAACGCCATATTGCTTTATTGCATTGGCTGCATCAACCGTTACCCGGTCATTTGTTTCATCACGGTATTCAACACCCAAATCAAAATATCTAATATCAACATCAATGTAAGGAAGGATGAGTTTTTCTTTTATAAACTTCCAGATAATGCGGGTCATTTCATCGCCATCCAGCTCAACAACAGGATTTGCAACTTTAATTTTTTGCGCCATAACAGACAGTTTTATTTATTTAAACGAACTGCAAATGTAAGGAGCAAATAATATCAGGGAGGCGAAAATTTGGGAAGGGATATCAGCAGCAAAAGGGAGCAGCAAATGCACTCCCGTTACACTCTATGCACAGTTGGTTATTTCTTTTTGGAAACATTAAATATTACTCGGTAATACTGAATAACCACTTTCCAGGCTGAAAAATTTTGCGATGGATAATAAAAGCGTTTTCATACAATTTATTTTTTGTGTTTAAAAATTATCTGCATATATGACTTTGCGGTTTGTGTTTCATTTAATCTGTGTATTCTAAAATCCTGTTAAAGCAAATTTTTTCAGTTAAAGTGTTTTCACATTTGATTTTTTCTGAAACACTTTTAAAACATTTTATTCTTCATGCACGTATATAAGTACATGAAAAAGTATTTCTATTTTTTATTTTTAATGATATTATTTGCTGTTATCATTACATCTTTTACCTGTATAGAGGGTATGGATAAAAAGCAAACAGTTTCATTTTCTGAAACTCCAAAAAGATATTTAGCGCTTGGCGATTCGTACACCATCGGCCAGTCTGTTTCCATGGAAGAAAGGTTTCCGGCGCAGATAGTTTCATCGTTAAGGGAAAAGGGGGTTAATATAAATGACCCGCAATATACTGCCACTACCGGCTGGACCACCATTGATTTGCAAAACGCAATTATTGCCGAAAACCTGCCACCCGCTTATGATGCAATTACCTTATTAATTGGCGTAAACGATCAGTACCGGGGGCTAGATACTTCGGGTTACAGGCTGCGCTTTACACAACTGCTTAAAAAATCGGTACAACTTGCTAAAGGAAACCCGGCGCATGTTTTTGTATTGTCTGTTCCTGATTATAGTGTTACACCTTTTGCAGCAGGCTATGATACTGCACGCATAAGAAAAGAGATTGACATGTTTAATGCCATCAATAAACAAATTTCTTTACAGTATAATATTTCTTATACAGATATAACCCCTCTTACAAAAGAGGCAAAGAATAACGCTTCATTAATTGCAAACGATGGCTTGCATCCATCGGGTAAAGAGTATGCAATGTGGGCAGCATTGCTGGCTCCAAAAATAAAACAGATATTATTAAGGTGAAGCGCCACATGTAACTGAACAGCGGTTTTTATCTTCTTAAAATCATTCAGAAAGATTTTCCGGGGAGTTGCGGTATATACACCTATCTTCGCAGTTCATATACTCTCTCTTAGCAGACTCGATAACCTTCTTCTATTCCATGGTAAAGCTCATCAAGTCATAGGTTGATGAGCATATACAAATTAACTCCAGTTGCTATAAAACGCTTTGCGCAGTTATCATTATTTAATTAAAAAAAACTATTTTGACATTCGAACAATTGCATCTTATTGAGCCTTTATTAAAGGCACTGAAAACAGAAGGATATACAAGCCCCACACCCATACAGGAACAATCCATTCCCGCATTACTGCGGGGAAAAGATTTATTAGGCTGTGCGCAAACAGGCACGGGCAAAACCGCGGCTTTCGCCATTCCCATTTTACAAATGCTTTATTTGGAGAAACGTGCAGATAAAAATATAAAAGGCATTAAAGCGCTTGTATTAACACCAACAAGGGAACTCGCTATACAAATAGATGAAAGCTTTGCAGCTTACGGCAAATATACAGGCCTTAAACATTTAGTGGTTTACGGAGGTGTATCTCAATTGCCACAAACAAATGCATTAAGAAACGGTGTAGATATTTTAATTGCCACGCCCGGCAGGCTGCTTGACCTGATTGATCAACGGTACATTAGTTTGCAGCAGTTGCAGATGTTTGTGCTTGATGAAGCAGACCGTATGCTTGACATGGGTTTTATTCATGATGTAAAAAAGATCATTGCCAAACTGCCCGCAAAAAGACAAACATTATTTTTCTCTGCTACCATGCCGCCTGAAATTTCAAGATTATCTGATACTATATTAACTAACCCGGTAAAAGTTGAAGTTACACCCCAGTCAACCACTGCTGAAAAAGTAGAACAGGCTGTTTATTTTGTTGATAAGGGCAATAAACGTTCGCTCCTTATTCACCTGCTGAAAGACGGTGCTATTACAAGTGCATTGGTGTTTACAAAAACCAAACATGGTGCAGATAAAGTAGCAAAAGAATTAACCAGGGCAAATATAAAGGCAGATGCCATCCATGGAAATAAATCACAAAATGCAAGGCAGAATGCTTTGAGTAATTTTAAATCAGGGCGTATAAGGGTATTGGTGGCTACGGATATTGCAGCAAGGGGAATTGATGTGGAAGACCTTAGCCATGTAATAAATTTTGAATTACCTAATATCCCTGAAACTTATGTGCACCGTATTGGCCGCACAGGAAGGGCAGGAGCCGCCGGTATCGCTCTGTCGTTTTGTGATGTGGAAGAAAGGTCTTACCTCAAAGATATCCATAAGCTTATCACGAAAACCATTCCCGTTATTGAAGACCATCCTTATCATTTGCAGCAAACGACCTTTTCACCGCAGTTAAGCATACAAAAAAATGTACCATCCCGCAAACCCTTACCACATAACAGTTTGAGAAGAGAGCGGAGATGGAGCGGTACTCAGGCATGAGCAATGATTAATGAATTTTAAAAAGCAGGGTAAGATTTTTTTTGCCCGGCTCCGATCATGAAATACAAAAGCCCGGTCGAAAAAATTATTTTCATTTTTTCTTTCTCCCTTAAGGCTCAGAGTTTTTTGATCATCCATATATCGCATCCAAAATGCCCGGAGTTTCCTAGGGGGCCTTTCAGGTATTCAAACCCCAATTGCTGATACATACCAACAGCCGTATTTAATTCGGGCATGGTTTCTAAATACATACTTGTGTAACCGAATTTTATTGCGGCATCAAAACATTCATGTATCAATGTTTTTCCCAAACCCTTTCCACGACCGGGCTTCAGCAGGTATAACTTTACTAATTCACAACAGCCTGCAGGTAAATTGGGTGTGGGAAACACACCGCCACCACCAACAATTTCACCATTTATTTCAGCAACAAAATAACCGGCATTTGTTATTTGAAATAATGCAAACAGGTCATCTGTTGTGGGATCAAAATAAACCGCCCCGGCCTTATTTGCTTTAAATTCTGCCAGCACTGAACGTATAATAAAAGCAAGCCGCCTGTTATCTTCTTTCTGAATTTTTCTTATAGTAAACCCACCATTCATTTATTCATCAGTTAAGTGAACGCAAAAACGCGTTTTTAATTTACGATCAAAACAGGAATAGAAAGTTTGTGCCGCACCTGGTCAACTGTTTCGCCATACAAAATATCTTTTAGCCCGCTGTGCCTGTGAGAACCCATGACTAGTAAATCCGCTTTTTCTTCATTTACAATGCGCACAATTTCATTTACCCTGCTGCGGTAGCCGATATGTGTTTCCGCATTGTATCCCATTTCCTTCAGTTGTGCAGCATACATTTCAATGCGCTGTTTATCATCCCTTGTTTCGTAATCATCCGTTGCTTCACCAAGCAGGGCAGCGGGTGCAGTTTCTACAATATGCAGCAATAAATAAGAAGCGTCATGTTTTCCTTGCGCAATGGCGTAAGCAATCATTTTTTCATCTTTCTCTCCAAAATCTAGAGCCACTGCTATTTTACGCGGCCCAGGTATCTGTAGCACATGCAGAAGTTTTTCTTCTTTGTGTACAAGCACATTCATTTTCTTCGGTCTTTTTTTCATTAAAGGAAGAAATGACATCATAATAAACAGCCATGCAAAAGCTACGGCGCTCAGGATGATGACCAGTTTAAGCCATATACTTCCATCCTGCTGAAAAATTTTAATGGATTCTTCACCCACTAATTTTACATTCAGGAAAACCAAAATAGCGGCCACCAGCCATGAAAGGATTTTTTTTGGAAGTTTAATGGCGTATGCACCCATTGTTTTTTTATCGCTCACAAAATGTATCAGCGGGATTACTGCAAAGCCTAATTGCAAACTTAGCACAACCTGGCTTAATACCAGGAGGTCATCTAATTTTTCATCACCGTAAATTAATATTACTATTACTGCGGGCGTAATTGCAATTAACCTGGTAAGCAGCCTTCTTATCCACGGGTTGATGCGTAAACGAAGGTATCCTTCCATTACAATCTGTCCTGCCAAAGTACCGGTAACCGTAGAACTTTGCCCGGCTGCAATTAATGCTACGGCAAAAATTATCTGTGACAGTTTTGTGCCAAGCATTGCGGGCAGCAGTTTATAAGCGTCTTCAATTTTTGCCACCTGCGTATTGCCGCTTGTAAAAAACACCGATGCGGCTAAAATTAAAATAGCTGCATTTACAAAAAATGCAAGATTGAGTGCAATGGTTGTGTCAATGAAATTAAATTTAAGTGCACGCTTAATCCCGGCATCATCATTTTTTATTTTTCTTGTTTGAACCAGCGCGGAGTGCAGGTATAAATTGTGCGGCATTACCGTAGCGCCGATGATGCCCACTGCAATATATAATGCTTCACTGTTCAGGGAAGTGGGGATAAAACCTTTTACCACTTCACCAAAATGCGGCTGCGCAAAAATCAATTCAATAATAAAAGAAAGGCCAATAGTGGCCACAAGCATAATAATGAATGCCTCCATCCTGCGGATGCCGTAACGCTGCAGCAGCAATAATAAAAACGTATCCAGTACCGTAATGCAAACACCAGCCAGTACTGTAATACCCGTAAGCAAATGCAGGCCGATAGCCATACCCAGTACTTCTGCCAAATCACAGGCAGCAATGGCAAGTTCAGCTAAAATATATAAACAGAAATTTACAAGCGGCGGATAAGTTTCGCGGTTGGCCTGTGCAAGATCCCTTCTTCTTACTATGCCCAGCCTTGCACTCAAACCCTGTAGCAGCAGCGCCATCAGGTTGCTCATAAACAAAACCCATATTAATTTATACCCAAACTGCGCGCCACCCTGCAGGTCAGTAGCCCAGTTGCCCGGGTCCATATAGCCAACGCTTACTAAGTAAGCCGGGCCTATATAAGGCAAAAGTTTTCGAAAACCTTTTTTCTGTTTTGTGGCATCAATGGTTTCGTGTACTTCGCTTAAAGATGCTTCGCTATGAAATCTCTGCAACATTTTCTTAAATAGTTTTTACAAATAATGCATTGGCTAACCTTTCACTGATCGTTATTACAGGGTGGTTTTTTATTTTCAGCTCAAGGGAGTTATCAAAACTGAATTTATTTTTTACTTCCAGCCTTGTGCCAATGCCGATATTCTTATGCTTAAGCAATTCTAACAATTCAGAGCTTTGGCTGCCCACTGCAGTCACTTCCGCAGGGGTATTAAACGCCAGGCGGGGAAGGCTGATCTGCTTGGGTACATTCATTTTTCCGTTACTGTCAGGAATGGGGTCGCCATGCGGATCAAATTTAGGGCGTCCTAAAAAAGCATCTAATTTGTCCACTAATTTTTTGCTGCCTACATGCTCCAGCTCTTCCGCCACGGCATGCACTTCATCCCATCCAAACTGCAGTTTATCTACCAGGAAACATTCCCAGAGGCGGTGCCTGCGCACAATGGCCAATGCTATTTTATTTCCTTCCTCGGTTAAATAAAACTCCTGGTATGGCTTGTAATGCAGCAACAGCCTTGCTTTCAGTTTTTTCAGCATATCCGTAACGGATGCCGGTTTTGTTTGCAGTGCTGCCGCAAGTTCGTTGGTTGTAACCCTGCCGGCGGGTTGCTGCAAATGAAAAATCGCCTTGATATAATTCTCTTCCGCAACAGAAAAGTTATTATTCACGTAATTAAATTTTAGACAAATCTAAAAATATTTTTTTAATGGTCAAATTTTTTTATCTGGTGTCCTGTTTATTAAAGGCAGTATTTAAAAAAATCAACATTGCTGCGGGGGCCATGTTTTTTGTTTTTAATATTATGCTTAGTCGTATATTTAGGCTGAAATAGTTTTAAAAAGAACCCCATTTATAACCTTTGTAAATCCCGCAAAATGAACCCTGTTGTTTACAGTTATTTGCTCAATATAATTATCCTGATATTATTCGTTGTGAAAACAATCCATTTCATCCGTAATAAAAACCGCAACTGGAAGTTCAGGCATTGGTTTTATTTCAGCAGGTATAATATT
Organism: Chitinophagales bacterium; assembly: GCA_038207175.1. Lineage (GTDB taxonomy): Bacteria > Bacteroidota > Bacteroidia > Chitinophagales > Chitinophagaceae > JBBRAD01. The sequence continues at coordinate 55,766 of JBBRAD010000015.1, read as the reverse complement.
TTGCAGTCTTCAAATGAGGAACGGGCAAGGTTGAAGCGTGTACGAAATATGTATTCAAAACTTATTGCAGCACTTGTTATTGCAGACCTATTTTTTCTTTTATATCTCAGGTCTTCAGGTAATTTATAAGATACTGGGCGCAAACTATTTACCGGGTTTTTTAATTGTAAATTGTAACCCTTCATCAAAAAGTCAGCCTGAATAATGAATACCAACCTGGCAGAATACTATAAACAAAGGGCTAAGGAATATGAAAAGATTTATGAAAAGCTTGAAAGACAGGATGAAATTTTTCAGGCAACAAAAATTTTGCAAAATATTTTTTCCGGTAAGGATGTGCTTGAAATAGCCTGTGGTACAGGGTTCTGGACGGAACGGATTGCGCAAACTGCTGCATCAATTTTTGCAACAGATATTAACCAGGCGGTTATTGAAATTGCAAAACAAAAAAATCATGGCTCCGCAAACGTAACTTTTCAAATTGATGATTTCTTTTACACTGCATACCCGCAAAAATATGAAAACCTTTTTGGCGGGTTTATCTGGTCGCATATAAAACTGGAGGAACTGGATATTTTTTTAAACACCATCCGGGCATTGGTAAAGCCGGGCGGAACCATTGTGCTGATGGACAATAATTATATGGAAGACAGCAGCCGGCCGATTACGCACACAGATGAAAAGGGTAATACTTATCAATTGCGTTTACTGGACGATAGCAGCGAACATCTGGTGCTGAAAAATTTTCAGAAAGAGGATTTTATAAAAGAAAAACTGAAAGAAAAAGCAACTGCTGTCAGTTTTACAAATCTTAAATATTTCTGGATACTTTGTTTCAGTAACAGTTCAGCACAGTGAAAAATTTCATCCTGCAAAAAAGTTACATGCGGGTTTTCTTTGCTACAATAATCATGCGTGGGGATTTCCGTATATCATAATTCCCTAACCGGTAATCGCCAAATACCTGCTGTACCTGCATCCCCCGGTACGCAAGCATTTCCGTAAAATCGCCGGGTGAAAATTTTGCCACTTTTTCTGTAAACTGTTGATGTAACATTATGCCGTTATCTTCTATCTGTATGGTTTTAAAAAAATATTCATCATCATCTTTCCGTGAAATGAAAAACTTTACTTCATCCATTTTCTTCTCTTCATTTTTTACAAGATGGTCTTCCGCATAATGTACATTCAGGTAATCAATTACAAAAAGGCCGTCAGCCTTAAGGCTTTGCGCAATAGTGCGCACAGCAGCATCATGTTCCCGCCGGGTGCGGAAATAACCAAAGCTTGTAAAAAAATTAAATGCAGCATCAAAATAATTTACCCAGCATGGCAGGCGCATATCATGCTGAAAAAAATGAAGCTTTCCGGTTTCATATTTTTTAGCTTCCGCAACGGCTTCAAAAGAAAGGTCAATGCCTGTAACATCAAAACCCATTTGTGCCAAAACCCTGCTGTGGCGGCCTTTTCCGCAGGCCACGTCCAGGAGGGAGCCGCCGGGTTTTAAATCAAGATACTGTATAAGCAGTTTTATAAATGCAGCAGCTTCTGCGTCATTTCTTTTAAAATATAAAAGATCATAATAGGGTGAGCTGAACCAGTCTTTATACCATTCTTTACCGCGCATATCAATTTAATTATAAGAGTTCAAATTTATTTTTAAAAAAACATTTACATCAATTTATTTTTTACGGAATTCCAAACCGTTTGCAAAGCATCAATTAATTTTTTTCACTTATGTTTGCCGTTACCAAATTAGTGAGCAATGGCATTGATAAAAAGTATTTCCGGTATCCGCGGAACAATTGGTGGCAAACCTGGAGAAACACTGAGCCCTTTGGACGTTGTAAAATTTACTGCAGCATTTGGCAGCTGGCTGCTGACTGAAACCCCCGGTAACAGCAAAGTTATTATTGGCCGCGATGGCCGCATCAGCGGTGAAATGATACAGGGCCTTGTTATAAGTACACTGAATGCATTGGGGCTTGATGTTGTTGATCTTGGCTTAACTACCACGCCAACCGTTGAGATGGCCGTTATATTTCACAAGTCGGCCGGTGCAATCATCCTTACTGCAAGCCACAACCCCAAAGAATGGAATGCATTGAAATTACTCAGCAGCAATAGTGAATTTATCAGCGCAGCCGATGGTGCAAAAGTTTTGGACATAGCTGAAAAAGGAGATTACAAATTTGCTTCTGTTGATAAATTAGGCGCCTGTACCACGGATCTTACGGTACTTGACAAACATATCGAAGCTGTTATCAACTACCCCCTTGTTGATGTTGCTGCTATTAAAAAAAGCAAATTCAAAATTGTGGTGGATGCTATCAACAGCAGCGGCGCCATTGCGGTTCCGGCGCTGCTGAAGGCCCTTGGCGTAAAAGATATTATAGTATTAAACGGTGAAGTGAACGGAAAATTTGCACACAACCCCGAGCCTTTGCCACAGCATCTTTCAGGGCTTTGCAACGAGGTAAACAAACAGCAGGCGCATTTGGGCATTGCAGTTGACCCCGATGTGGACCGGCTGTGTTTTGTATGCGAAGATGGTACTTTGTTTGGTGAAGAATATACGCTGGTGGCCGTGGCCGATTATATGCTGCAGCACCGAAAAGGCAACACTGTCAGCAATATGTCATCCACAAAAGCTTTAAAAGATATTACGCTGAAACATGGCGGAGAATATTTTTCAAGCGCTGTGGGCGAAGTAAATGTAGTTGCAAAAATGAAAGAAGTAAATGCAGTAATTGGCGGCGAAGGAAATGGCGGCATTATTGTGCCCGACCTGCATTATGGCCGTGATGCATTGATTGGCATTGCCCTGTTTTTAACGCATATGGCGCAAACAAAAAAAAGCGCCCGGCAATTGCGCAACCTTTACCCCGATTATTTTATCAGCAAAAATAAAATCGAGCTGGAAAACGGGTTTGACGTAAAAAAAATTTTTGACAGTATCCGCAAAAAATATAAAAACAACCCCACAAATACAGAAGACGGTTTAAAAATTGAATTTGACAGCGATTGGGTGCACCTGCGCACCAGCAATACAGAGCCCATTATACGCATTTACGCAGAAAGCAATTTTGAAACAACCGCTGATAACATTGCCAGGCGACTGATGCAGGATATAAAAGAATATATGTAGCAGGTATTGACCCGGTTGCAAAAACAGCAAATACTCAATATAAATTGTATGCAAAAACAATAGGAAGTTATCTTTTATTTTTGCACAGGCTTTAATATCATTACTCGTCTTCGTTGTGTCACTCACTTATACTGCAGTGCACAACTGAGCAATAAAAATCAAACTTGCACTAAAATATTTTAAGCCTTCCGCCCGGGTGAAAAGTTTGGAGGATTTTATTATGAACAGAATTTATTTTGATAATGCCGCTACTACTGCACTTGAGCCGCAGGTGCTCGAAGCAATGATGCCTTATCTTACCACGCATTTTGGCAACCCTTCTTCCATATACAGTTATGGAAGGGAAAGCCGCCTGGCAGTTGAAAACGCAAGAAAAAGTGTTGCAAAAATCCTCAACGCCCATCCTGCAGAAATATTTTTTACAAGCGGCGGCACCGAAAGCAGCAACACCGCAATTACAGCGGCAGTGCGGGATTTGGGCTGCAAACATATCATTACATCAGCCATTGAACACCATGCCACACTGCATACAGCAGACCATTTGTTTCACCGTTGTGAAACAGCACTCAGCTATGTAAAACTGTTACCCAACGGGCATATTGACCTGGAAGACTTTGAAAAAATTTTATCTGAGAGCGAAGAAAAGTGTTTAGTAACGCTTATGCATGCCAACAATGAAATTGGCAATATGCTTGATATTCATGCAGTGGGTAATCTATGCAAATTATACGGCGCAATTTTTCACAGCGACACTGTGCAAACCGTTGGGCACTTCCCTTTCGACTTGCGCCATACCCCGGTACATTTTATTACAGGTGCAGGTCATAAGTTTCACGGGCCAAAAGGTGCAGGGCTTTTATACATAAATGAAAATGTAAAAATAAAGCCCTTTGTGCACGGCGGTTCGCAGGAGCGCAACATGCGTGCAGGGACGGAAAATTTATACGGCATCGTTGGTTTTGCAAAAGCGCTGGAACTTGCAACAGAAAATTATGAAAATGACAGCGCTCATATAAAATCATTGAAACTGTATATGATGGAGCAGTTGAAGAAAAATATAAAAAATACTTCTTTCAATGGCGATCCGCCGGGCAAAAGCTTATATACAGTGTTGAGCGTAAGTTTCCCCAAAACAGAAAAGAGCGAAATGATCTTATTCAACCTTGATATAAATAATATCTGTGCAAGCGGGGGCAGCGCCTGCACCAGTGGCGCCGACCAGGGCAGTCACGTGATACGCGCAGTTAACAATAACCCAGACCAGGTAACCGTAAGATTTTCTTTCAGCAAATACAACAATAAAGAAGAAGCGGATACAGTAGTAGAGAAACTTAAGGAAATGGTATAAATTTAGAAAATCATTTTTGATGAATGTTTAATCCTGTACTGCAAATAATTTTTGAGAATTATTTTTTACAAAAATTTGCCGTATCTTACTCTCCCCAAATTTTAGCTGTATGAGAAAAGTTGCAGATATACTCCGCCGTAAAGGAAGCAAAATAATCACCATTTCCCCATCTACTACCGTTATTGAGGCACTTCACCTTATGGCCGATAAAAATATAGGCTCTGTAGTAGTGGCAGAGCATGATAAATTTTTAGGAATAATGACGGAGAGGGATTATTCACGTAAGGTTATTTTAAAAGGAAAATCATCCACTGATACAACCGTTAAGGAAATTATGTCTGCTGATTTTCCCTCCGTTTCAGCAAATGATACGGTAGATCATTGCATGGAACTTATGTCAAAACAAAACCTGCGCTACCTGCCGGTAATGGAAGGGGACAAAATGGCCGGGCTTATTTCCATTAATGATGTGGTTACCGAAACCATCCTCCTGCACCAGGAAACCATATCGCATTTGCAGAGTTATATACAATCTTAGTAAGAAAATCAGGAAGTCAAAGAAACCATTAAGCAGGAATATCCTTCGTGATTTAATCTTCTGTTCCGGGCTTACCGTATTATGGCCGGATATGCCCTGCAATGAAAGGGTAAATCATAAAATTTTTGCCTCAAACTTCTTACTTCAAACAGAGTTTACTACTTTTGCAGCCCCGAATAAAAAACCATCGGGGTTTATTTTATGAGCGAAAACAATATTGTTAACCCAAACGCTGAAACACAGGAGGATGCCCCTGTTGCAGAAACCGCAACAGAAGCAACTGCAGCGATAACAAATGCCCCTGTGGCAGACCAAACTCCGCCTTTAGCGCTGGTAGTAATGGAGGAGCCGGTAAAAGTGGAAGAACCGGTAAAAGAAACTGTAGCCGCACATGATGATTTTGACTGGAGCATTGACAAGCGTAATGTAAGCCACTACAACGAAGAGGAAAGGATGAAGTATGATAAAGTGTATGACGGCACTTTTGTACAGATTGATGACGGTGAAATTGTAAACGGCGCAGTAGTTGCTCTTACAAAAACGGATGTGGTGATAAACATTGGTTTTAAAAGCGATGGATTGATTTCTTTAAATGAGTTCCGCGATTTGCAAAACCTGAAAATAGGTGATGAGGTGGAAGTGATGGTGCTTGAAAAAGAAGACAGGGCGGGACATTTGCACCTGAGCCGAAAATCTGCACGCATTTTCCGTGCATGGCAGCGTATTGTGGAAGTGCATAAAACCGGTGAAGTGGTTACCGGTACTGTTACCAGCAAAACAAAAGGCGGTTTAATTGTAGATGTTTTTGGAATGGAAACTTTTTTACCGGGCTCACAAATTGATGTGAAGCCGGTAACAGATTATGACCAGTTTGTCGGAAAAACAATGGAATTTAAAGTGGTGAAAATAAATGAAACCATTAAGAATGCCGTTGTATCGCATAAAGCACTTATTGAAAGCGATATTGAAGCACAACGCACAGAAATAATGAGTAAATTAGAAAAGGGTCAGGTGCTTGAGGGAACGGTAAAAAATATTACAGACTTTGGCGCATTTATGGATTTGGGCGGATTAGATGGCTTGCTTTATATAACAGATATTTCCTGGGGACGTATTTCGCACCCAAGCGAAGTATTGAAACTTGATCAGAAACTGCGTGTGGTCGTACTTGATTTTGATGATGATAAAAAACGCATCAGCCTTGGGCTAAAACAGCTTACACCGCATCCATGGGATGTATTGCCCGAATGGATACATGAAGGGGCTACTGTAAAAGGGAAAGTGGTAAACATTGAAGACTACGGTGCGTTCCTTGAAATTCAGCCGGGTGTGGAAGGCCTGGTGCATGTAAGCGAAATTACATGGGCAAATACACCCATCAATGCAAAAGAATTCTTTAAACTGGGTGATGAATATGAAGCAAAAGTGGTAACACTTGATAAAGACTCACGCAAAATGAGTTTATCCATCAAACAGCTTTCACAGGATCCGTGGAATACCATTGAAACAAAATTCCCTCAGGCAAGCAAACACAAAGGACTCGTAAAAAATATTACACCTTATGGCGTGTTTGTAGAGCTTGAGCCCGGTATTGGTGGTATGATACATATCAGCGACCTTAGCTGGCTGAAACGGTTCAATCATCCTTCAGAATATACAAAAGCAGGTGAGCATATTGATGTGGTGATTCTTGGTATTGACAAAGAAAACCGCAAACTCCAGCTTGGCCACAAGCAATTAGAAGAAGATCCATGGAACGCACTGGAAGATACATTTGCTGTTGGCAGCGTTCATGAAGGAACCGTTACACGCCGCGATGACAAAGGCGGAACAGTTCAGCTTCCTTTTGGCCTGGAAGGTTTTGCGCCTGCACGCCACCTGCAGAAGGAAGATGGCAAAAGTATAGCCGCTGATGAAACCGCACAATTTGTAGTAATAGAATTTGACCGCAACGAAAAAAGGATTGTGCTCAGCCATACACGCATTTGGGAACAGGCGCAGGCGCAGGAAAAAGAAGCAGTGAAAAAAGAAGAAAGGGCTGAAGCTGATAAAACCAAAAAAGCGGTAAAAGCCGTGCAGGCAAAAGTTGAAAAAACAACCCTGGGCGACCTCAGCGCTTTGGCGGAAATAAAAGCAAAATTAAAAGAAGAAGAGAGCGATACTGCTAATTAAATTTTGCTCTGGATAAAATTTATAACCCCGGTAATTTGCCGGGGTTATTTTTTTATGAACCGAACTACATAATATGAATTAAACTTTTGTTCCCGCCGTTGGCGGGACACTTGTACTATAAACATATCAGCAACCGCTATCAGCTTTCAATATCAAAAAAAACAAATGGCCTGAATTATAATCATCAATAAAATCGGTGCTCCTGCATTTTATTTCCCCCACCTGTAGGTATGAATGTCTAATCCTGCCAGATCCAGTATCCTGTCAACTACAGTGGCAGCAATAGTTTCAATGGTCTTTGGCTTACTGTAAAAAGAAGGGGAAGCCGGGCATATAATGCCACCGGCAAGCGCAACCGTTTCCATATTTTTTATATGAATAAGATTATATGGCGTATCACGGATCATCAATATCAGTTTTCTTCTTTCTTTCAGCACCACATCAGCAGCACGTGTAATAAGATCATCACTTACACCGGCAGCAATGCGCCCAAGTGTACCCATGCTGCACGGCGCAATAATCATGATATTATATTTTGCGGAACCCGATGCAAAAGGAGCAGAAAAATCATGCTTGTCAAAATACTGAACGGGGTAATTTTTGTAGTCTTCGTTTTCCAATTCTGTTTTCCAAACGTCTTTTGCATTGCTGCTCATTACCACGCTTAATGTTTCCCATTGATCTTTCAACTGTAATAACTTTTCAAGTAAAACTTTTGCATAAACACTTCCGCTGGCGCCTGTAATGGCAAGGGCAATTTTATTGGACATGCTTTTGTTTTATTGAATAACAAAAGTAATGATGAAAAAGTTGCAGCAAGGTTTTTGTCATGGATAATATTCTAAACCTAAAGCAGGTTTTCTTTCAGAATGGTTAAATAGAAATAATATATTTGTTTACTGATGAAATTGAAATATGAAAGTTTTCAAGCCCGCAATCTTTATAATTATTATTTTAAACTGCAGTTATAATTCATTCTGCCAGCAAGCATTTATTTATACTCCGCCAAGTGATAATGAATCAAAATATAATACCCTTTTTAATGCTATAACAGAGCAGTATAATACTGATATTGATTCTGTTTCAGGAGAAAATAAAAAGTATATCGCTGAATTATATAAAGAACGTTATGAGCACATACAGAAGCAGTTTGAAGATAAGGAGGTCATTACATGGGACACTGCAAACAATTATCTGCAGATGTTATTAAAAGAAATCCGTCAAAACAATCCAGTTCTGCAAAACATAAACGTATTTATTTTTTTTGCCAGGGACTTTTGGCCCAACGCCTCTTGTGAGGGAGATGGTGTAATAGAGTTCAATATAGGTTTATTTAACAGGCTTCAGAATGAAGACCAGGTTTGTTTTGTTTTGTGCCATGAGCTGGCACATTTATATCTAAACCATAACAATAATGCAATAACCCGTTATGTAAATATGCTTCACTCCAGTGAATTTCAGAAAGAGATGAGAAATGTAAAAAAAGCAGATTATCAGAAAAACACGATGCTTGAAAATATTACAAAGAATTTTGCATTCAGTAGCCGCAGGCACAGCAGAGAGTTTGAAAGTGAGGCAGATTCAATGGCAATTGAATTTATGAAAAATACACGCTTTAATATAAATGAGGCCTTAACCTGTTTGGCATTGCTGGATTCTGTTGACAACGACAAGTATAATATTTCCCCTCCTGTAACAAAAATATTTGATAGCAAAGGCTATCCTTTTCAGCAAAACTGGATTAAAGGAGAACAAAACTTTTTTAGTGCGATGGCCAAATCTTCACAGGGAGATTTGGAAAAAGAAAAAGACTCTCTTAAAACACATCCCGATTGTAAGATGCGTATCCAGAGATTAACACCTCTTGTTCAGAAATATATAAAAAATGCACAGGGAAAAAATACCAGTGATGATTCGGTTTTTGAAAAGCTAAAGCACATATTCGATTATGAAATAATTGAATATTGTTACAACACAGGAAATGTATCAAGAAGCCTTTATTTTACATTGCAAATGATGCAGTTTTATTCTAATGATGTTTACCTTATTACTAATACAGGCCGGTGCCTGAACAAAATGTATAACGCCCAAAAAAATCACGTACTGGGTAAAATTGCAGACGCACCTTCCCCGTACCAGGAAGAAAAGTATAATGATTTTCTGCAATTTTTAGGCAACCTGCATTTACAGGACATGGCATCGGTAAATTATTTTTATATGCTTCAGTTCAAAGAAAAATTTTCTTTTGATAAAAACTTCCGGGAGCAACTGAATCAAAGCCTCATTAATTACAATTTAAATGAATAAATATTATTTAAATTATTACTTTTATTTAATTAAACAAAAACGCCATGAATCCGAAAAAACTTGTTTTAATAATACTGTATGGCTTTATACTGCAAAATATTGCGCATGCGCAGTCTGATCTTACTATTGACAATGTTTATAATGCTTATCTCCGCAATTCAGGACCTATTATTGAGAAAGACGAAATAAAAGGATACTATTTATTTTACCAGGCTGATAAAATAGACAGAAAAACAAATGCTTATACTCTTCAGATACTTGACGAAAACCTTAATAAAGTAAAAGATATATCCTTTACTGATTCAAAAGACATTACGTTAAAAGAAGGCGCTTTCAATGGCACGGACCTGTTATTTGTTTTTTTTGATGAAGATCAGAAATTACTTGAATACCGTTCTTATGGTATTGATGGCAAAGAAAATATTTCTTATCAAAGAGAGCTGGATAAAAAAACCATTGTTTACATGAAAAGCAGCGGAGGCTATCTTAGCGGGGAAGAAACACAGAACAAAACCTTATTTAGCATTGAGAATAAAGGATTCATTGCCGATATACCCCTGCGTAATGAAGGGGATTACACGTATGAAGTTAGTTTTTATCAAACTGACAAAAAAAAACAATGGGTTTATACACCTGATGAAAATGTAAAATTTGCAATGGCATCATATCTTGGAAGTAATGACAGCGTTGCTATTTTTGAAGTGCTTGACCGGGATGCAATGCTTAGTCAGAAAGTACATACATTGATTTTGGGCATTTACCTTGATGATGGAAAGAAAGCATTTGAATTTGAAACAGACAAAGATCAATACACTTTTTATCCTATGAATATTGGAAAATTGGATCAGGATAATAATTTAATGTTAATCGGTCCTTATTTTCATAATGGCGACAATGTAATTAAGGATAACAGCCTTGGTCTGGGTGTGTGGATAATAAATAACCAGGGTAAAATTATCACAACAAAGTATAATTCCTGGGAAACTGATTTCAGCAAATATCTTAGTGTTAACAGTAACGGTAAAGTTGATGATGTAGGATATATTTATTTCCACCGGATATTGCAAACAAGCGATGGTAAAATTTTCGCAATAGGCGAAGGGTATAAAAAAGTGGTAAGTGCACTGGGTATTGGGTTTAAAATGCTGGCGGGAAGTGGCGGTGCTTTTAAGCTGAAGATAACAGATATGGTTTTACTACAGCTTGACCGGAATTTTAATGTAAAGGATGCTGAAATTTACACCAAGAACAGCAATAATATTGAAATGCCCGGAGGCAGCGAATTTATGGGCCCTCAGCTAATGGCGATGGTTGCGGAATATATAGGAGGTTTCGACTACTCTTATACTGAAACTGATATAAACCATACTACTTTTGTAGTTGGTTATACTGATTATGTAAGATCAAGTAATTATAAAGGGGCTACATTTAATACAATAACATATTTTAACAATAAGCTTACTACAGATAAAATCAACCTGAAGTCTCAAGCCAGTGACCTTGTTGTATTACCCGGCAAAACAGGAACAGTAGCTATACTTGAATACTTTAAAAAAGATAAAAAATTAAGTATGCATATTGAAAAAATGAACTAAGAAGCGGAGTAGTTCTTAAAATAAATTTTTAAATAAAAAATCATTCATTTATTGCCGCAATGCCCGGCAAAATTTCTCCTTCAAAATACTCCAGCAATGCACCGCCACCAGTGCTTATATAACTTACTTTATCAGTAAACCCAAACTGGTTTACTGCCGCCACACTGTCGCCACCACCCACCAGCGAAAATGCACCCGCCTCTGTAGCTGCAGCCACTGCAATGGCAACCGCTTTTGTGCCATGCTGAAATTTTTCCATTTCAAATACACCCATGGGGCCGTTCCACAAAATGGTTTTTGATTTATGTATTACATTGGCAAACTGGCCTGCAGCTTCAGGACCAATATCCAATCCCATCCATCCATCAGGGATATTATTACTGGGCGCCATGGAAGTATTGGCATCCGCAGCAAACTTATCCGCAATAATGGAATCGAAAGGTAGATGTATGCAAACACCTTTCGCTTCCGCTTTATTCAGTAATTCAGTTGCAGTTCCCAGCCGTTCTTCTTCACACAAAGAATTACCAATCTTTCCGCCCATTGCTTTCATAAACGTATAAGCCATGCCGCCGCCGATAATAATATCTGTGGCTCTTTCCAGCAGATTTTCAATAATCAGTATTTTATCTGAAACCTTTGCCCCGCCTATAATTGCAGTAAATGGTTTTTCTGATGTATGCAGTACTTTTTCTGCGCTGGCTACTTCACTTTCCATAAGCAGGCCAAACATTTTTTTATCAGCAGGAAAATATTTTGCAATCACTGCCGTAGATGCATGGGCGCGGTGTGCGGTACCAAATGCATCATTCACATATACATCTCCCAGCTTTGATAATTTTTCTGCAAATGCTTCATCCCCTTTTTCTTCTTCTTTGTAAAAACGTAAATTTTCAAGCAGCAAAACTTCTCCGGGTTTAAGCATGGATGATGTCAGATATGCCTGTTCGCCAATGCAGTCGTTTGCAAAGAAAACGGTTGTGCCGTTAAGCAGTTCACCCAGGTGTTTTACCAAATGTTTCAATGAATACTTTTCCGTTGGCTCTTCTTTTGGCCTTCCCAAATGGCTCATTAAAATTACGCTGCCGCCATCTTTCAAAATTTTTTGAATGGTGGGTATGGCGGCGCGCATACGTGTATCATCAGTTATTTTAAATGTCTGCTTATCGAGCGGCACATTAAAATCCACGCGTATCAAAGCTTTTTCATTTGCGAAGTTGTGGCTGGAGAATTTGCCCATTGGAGTTTGATTTTATTTTGCGAAAGTAAATTTTATATTGGTTTGAAATAAAAAAGGCTTTCGGTTAAGAAAGCCTTTTGAAAGTATTTATTGCTGAATAAAGAGCTAACCGATAAGTGTGCGACGCAATGGTGCGCAATAGTAATTTTTCAGCGTGGTACACAATTAAATTATTTGCTTATCAAGCCTGCAAAATAATGTACCGTTCGCACCAACTGGCTTACATAACTCATTTCATTATCGTACCAGCTTACAGTGCGCACCAACTGCACATCTCCTGCTGTTTGTACACGTGTTTGCGTGGCATCAAATAGGGAGCCGTAACGGATGCCGATAATATCACTGCTTACAATTTCATCAGTTGTGTAGCCAAAGCTTTCATTGGCTGCGGCTTTCATCGCGGCGTTTACTTCATCCACTGTTGTTTTCTTGCCAAGCACAACTGTTAATTCAGTGAGTGAACCTGTGAGCGTTGGTACCCGCTGTGCACTGCCATCCAGTTTACCTTTTAGTGAAGGCAATACAAGACCGATTGCTTTTGCAGCGCCTGTACTGTTGGGTACAATGTTTTGAGCCGCGGCACGCGCCCTTCTTAAATCGCCTTTGGGGTGCGGCGCATCCTGCGTGTTCTGATCGTTTGTGTACGCGTGTACGGTTGTCATCAATCCATTTACAATACCAAATGTATTTTCAAGTACCTGTGCCATGGGCGCTAAACAGTTGGTGGTGCAGCTTGCACAACTGATAACTGTTTCACTGCCGTCAAGAATACTGTGGTTTACATTAAATACAATTGTTTTTAAATCACCTGTTGCGGGCGCAGAAATAACCACTCTTTTTGCCCCGGCAGTTATATGTGCTTCTGCTTTTGCCTTATCGGTAAAAAAGCCGGTGCATTCAAGCACCACATCCACATCGTGCTGTGCCCAGGGAATTTCAGCGGGGTTTTTATGCGCATATATTTTTACTTCATGGCCATTTACCACAATAGAATTTTCGGTTGATATTACTTCATTTTCAAAACGGCCCTGTGCGCTGTCATACTTTAAAAGATGAGCCAGTACTTTAGGGCTGGTTAAATCGTTAATAGCCACTACCTCAATCCCGTCCATATCAAAAATCTGGCGGTACACTAAACGGCCAATGCGGCCAAAACCATTAATCGCAACTTTTACTGTACTCATGAATCAAAGGTTTTTATTTAATTAATAAGATTTAAAACGAGTTGCAAAATTAAAGGTATCCAACGGATTTTTAAGGAGAAATTTATGTTACCGGCAATAGAATGCAATGGCACCGTTCCCTGCGATGCAATCCGTTTATCGTTCTGAACCCTTTGCTGCTGTGGGCTTTCAACGCAACCAGACTTTAAAAACGCAACCGGATTCCGGTGCACTATTTAAAATATTTTGCCTGTTTCGAAAACGAGCCTATTTTTGCGCTCCCTAAAACGAAAGGATGGCCCGTTCGTCTAAGGGTTAGGACACCACCCTTTCACGGTGGTGATACGGGTTCGAATCCCGTACGGGCTACGAAGGAAAAGGTTAAAGGTAAAAGTCCCCGACGCTGGAAAGTGCCTGGGATTTTTTATTTTTCTATGGCGCTGACAGCTGCTATTAATTCTAACAACTGCCACAGCTGTATAAAACTTAAACACCTGCCACCTGCATTGGAAAACAAAATATGTAGTTATATTTATACCGAAGCATTTATACCGATGATTGCCAATAAATCCTTTAATCCGTTCCCGCTGAAAATTTGCTTTTACCTGGTTTGTTTTTTTTCCGTTAACCAAAAAAGTTTTTCTCAGCATTTATATTTACGTACAGACTCTGCTTATATAAACACCCTGCTGGAAAATGCACACCACCTGAAAAAATTATTGAAGCCATAACAGATGTGCATTCCGGCGGCGCACCCATGACGGCCTCAGTTGCAAAAAAAGTTTTGCTGTCATTTTCAAAAATGCCTGCGAAGCCAAACAGTGAATACAACCTCACCCCACGCGAAAAAGACATCCTCACCTCTCTTGTAAAAGGCAACAGCTATAAAATGATTGGCAACGAGCTGAATATTTCTCTTGATACAGTGCGCACCCATATAAGGAGGATTTATGACAAACTGCATGTACACTCCATGAACGAAGCTGTGGCAAAAGCCATCCATAACAAAATTGTATAAGCGCTTATATATTTTGTTTACCGGGCTGCAAAAACAGTGGCATCGTTCGTTGGGTCGCACTCTTATGCGTTCTGAACAAGGTCCAGCAGTTCACAGGCTCCATTGTTCGCAAGTTTTTTATTGCGTGCCGACTATTGAACCTGTGAACCCGTGAACTTTGGAATTGTATTCAAAGAACCTGTTGCAGTGCAGCGTCCGCGCGGACTGCCATCCGGATGGGCAACCGCAGCCTCGTGTGAACACTTTGCCGGGCAAATAAAAACTCTTTCAGGCATCGCATCATCATGCGATTGCATATTATATTTAATACTTCTATCTTTGAAGCGCCAAATTAATTACCCAAAAACTATATTATGAAAACGGTTTTACAAATTGTATGCAGTGTATTGCTGCTTACATTCACTGCACAAAAAAGCCATGCGCAAAATACTTATCCTTGGCCTGCTTCAGGAAGAGTGGGTATTGCCACTACTACTCCTGATGCGTCGGCAATTTTAGATTTAGACACTACCGGTATGGGGCTTCTGATACCCCGGATGAACCAGGCAAAACGTGATGCAATTGTTTCGCCCGCCACCGGGTTACTTATCTTTCAGGTCAACAACAGCCCCGGGTTTTATTATTATGATGGAACTAAGTGGACAGCCGTTTCTGCAAAGGGCGTAAATAAAAGCCTGTCAAACCTTACTGCGCCTACTGCCATTAACCAGTCTTTGCTGCCGGGTACTTCATCTACGCTTGATCTTGGCAGCGCCACTAACTTGTGGAACAACCTTTTCATCAACGGGGATATTTACCATGCGGGCAAACGTATTTTCAGTGTTGCCGGAACAAACAATGTTTTTGCAGGTTTTTTTTCAGGTGTAAGCACTACGGGTGCAAACAACACTATTATAGGTAACCGTGCCGGCAACAATAATACAACCGGGGGCAACAATGTGTTTTTAGGAAATGCTGCAGGATATAATAACCTTGCACAGAACGGGCTTGTATTTATTGGTGACAGCGCCGGATACAGCAGTTCTTCAAGCGGGTTGTCAGGTTCAGGCAATATATTTATTGGGCAAAAATCAGGGTTTGCAACAGTGGGTGGGTTTTCAAATACTGCTGTGGGTTACAATTCTTTTTTAAGTAATACAGATGGTATCAATAATACAGCGCTTGGTATTTTTTCACTCCAGTCAAATACAATTACAAATTCCAATGTAGCTATTGGAAGTTATGCATTGAGTGGGTTTAATTCAGGAAACTTTTCTGATGGGCTTAATACAGCCATAGGAGACCATGCCATGCAATTTACTTCATCAGGGGCAAGGAATGTTGCAATAGGTTATGGAGCGCTTAGTTCAAATTCTTCAACTACGGGAACGGGTTCCAATAATATTTCCATTGGTGCAAACAGCCTTCGCTTCAATACATCCGGCCGCGCAAACCTTGCTATTGGTAATGCCGCATTGGGCAAATCAACTACTTCCGCTGATAATATAGCCATTGGCGATTCCGCATCATATAACTATACCGGTGCTGTTGTTGGCAATATAGCAATAGGAACCAAAGCGCTTTTTGCTGATAATACAGGTTACAGTAATGTGGCTCTCGGGTTTGCGGCACTTACTTCTAATACAAACGCAAGCGCCAATACTGCTTTAGGCAGCGAGGTTCTTTACGCTAATACAACAGGCCAGTATAATACCGGAACAGGAAGCAGTGCTCTTAAAAATAATTCTACCGGAGACAATAATACTGCAAATGGATTTGCTTCTCTATTCAGTAATACAACAGGCAGTAACAATACCGCTTATGGTTATGAATCAAATTCATTTAATACAACAGGCAGTTATAATACAACAGTTGGAATTTTTGCTTTGTATAAAAATACTGCGGGCAGCGAATTAGTTGCAATAGGCGATTCTGCCCTCTACTCATTAAATGGAGGTTTGGGTGGTAATACAGCAGTTGGTTCTAAAGCCGGAAAGCAAATTACTACAGGCAATTACAGCACATATATTGGCTGGAAGGCGGGCTATAACAGCACAGCCGCAAATGCAAACACAGCGGTAGGTGCATCCTCTTTATTTTCTAACACTACCGGGTATGATAATATTGCTGTGGGTGTGGATGCATTGAGTGGCAACAACACAGGCTCTTACAATACAATTATTGGCAAAGGAGCGGGCACAACAAACAGCGGTGGTTCGGGTAACGCTTCTTTAGGGGTAAGAAGTTTGTATTTGAATACAACAGGCTCAAGGAATACTGCCCTAGGTGATTCATCAGGATATACAAATAATGGTGGAAACAACAACAGCTTCCTTGGCGCTTATGCCGATGTAACAACGGGCGGTCTTTCTAATGCCACTGCCATTGGTTACAGTGCAAAAGTTTCAACAAGCAGTACAATTGTACTTGGGGATGCGACCGCCGGCGTAAATGTTGCCATTGGCGGTACAACCGCCGGCGTATATAAATTAAAAGTGTTGCACAGCACTTATGGTTTTGATATAGCCAATGCATCCACACTTGATAACTGGGAGCATTATATTACAGGCAGCAGCGGAACAACAAGCGGCGGGGCATCATTTACAGCAGGGGATATGTTGCTTTATTATGATGGCGGCAGTTCGCCTCTCGGTGCTTTCGACCATACTTCAGGTGCATATAAAACTACTTCTGATGAAAGGATGAAAACAAATATAAAACCCATGCCTTCCATACTCGATAAAATAAATTTACTTGAACCTGTTACATACAATTTTAAAAACAGTAAGAACCAAAACATTTCAATGGGTTTCATCGCACAAAAAGTTGAAAAGCTTTTTCCATCATTGGTTACACATTATGTTGATACAGCACGCGGCACTGATGTAAACCTGATGGACTATACCGGGTTTGGCGTAATTGCCATTAAAGGCATACAGGAACTGCAGCAGGTGGCAAAACAAAAAGATTCAATAATAAACAACCAGCAAAAACAAATTGATGATTTAAAATCACTGATGAAACAATTACAGCAATCCGTTCTTGCTTTACAGTTATGCAGCCCTTGCAGCAATCAGCAATCAGCAATCGGCAGTCAGCAGGTTATTATTAATAATAATGATGCTCTTTCCCTTGAACAAAATGCGCCAAATCCATTTAATAAGTCAACGGTTATCCGTTATACATTGCCTTCAAAATTTGCAACTGCACAAATTGTAATTATTGACAACAATGGAAAAATTTTAAAACAGGTAAATGTTTCAGGAAC
Organism: Chitinophagales bacterium; assembly: GCA_038207175.1. GTDB lineage: Bacteria > Bacteroidota > Bacteroidia > Chitinophagales > Chitinophagaceae > JBBRAD01. The sequence goes on along the minus strand of JBBRAD010000015.1, from coordinate 37,990 downwards.
AGGGAAAGGCAGTTTGAATATTGATGCAGGCACACTCTCATCCGGTGCGTATAAATATTCCCTGCTGGTGGATGGAAAATTGGTGAACACAAAAACAATGGTGCTTACAAAATAAATTTGCGGTAAAGATTTGGTAAAAAAACTATTCTCTTTCCGGAGGATGGTTTTTTTTGCTCCTCAACTGTTGTACTGCTGTTCAACACCCTTTCATTCTTGCGGCGTGGCGCAGTCAGGCAGGGCATACTGGAAACACCAATCAACAAAAGAGGAGCAGAAAGAGGGATTGCTAAAGTAAACCGGAAAGCAGGATTAACTCAGGAAACCTGTGAAGCCCTTCAGTGTTTTGGGTATCAGCGGTTACTCGGTGTGCACTATAGCTTTATGCAACGGCCTACCTCAGCGGTTGGTAACCCATTGAGCGTTTACAGTATAAATTTTGATGAAAAAAATATCAATCTTTTTTTGCATCAAGTGTAAAACCAATGGTAGTGCCCACATCTGTTTTGCTGCGCACATGTATGCTTTGGCCATGTGCTTCCACTATATGTTTGCAGATGGCAAGCCCCAGGCCGGTTCCGCCTACATGACGGCTGCGCCCCAAATCGGTGCGGTAAAAACGTTCAAAAATTCTTGGTAAGTGTTCTTCAGCAATGCCAATGCCGTCATCGCTTATTTCAATAAGTACACGCTGTTCATCTGTTTTATAAACACTGGCTGTAATTGTGCCGTCCTGCTTGCCGTATTTGGTGGCGTTTTCCACCAGGTTAAGCAATACCTGTGAAATTTTTTCTTTATCAGCAAAAACGGTAACCGGCTGTTCACACCCTTTTTTAATACCGCACTTAATATTGCGCGCATTGGTTTTTATCGAAAGGGTGTCAAAAATTTCTTTTATTAAATCCTGCATCACGAAATTTTGTTTATATAAAGGCTGCTCACCGCTTTCCAGCCTTGTTATTTCATCCAGGTCGCTTACTAAGTTTACCATCCGCTCTACATTGCGTGCAGCATTTTCCAAAAATTTTTTATTAATGGACGGGTTTTCCATGGCGCCGTTCAGCAGTGTATCCACATAACCCTGTATGGCGAAGATGGGTGTTTTAAATTCGTGCGCCAGGTTTTGCAAAAACTCTTTACGGTAGGCTTCATTGCTCTTCAACAGTTCAATTTCATCCTTTCTTTGCTCGGCCCATTTTTCCACATCCTCCCTTACATCATCAATGCCTTTTTTGGGAAGGATATATTTGTAGTACATCTCTTCTTTTTTACTGGCTTTTGTCTGGTGAATGAGTTTATAAATAAGTTTTATTTTGCGGTAAACAAATGATTCCAGCACAAAACGGATAAGAAGGTAACTGCCCAGGAAAGTAACAGCTAAGGAAATAACAGCAATAAGGATATTGGTATGCACAAAATAAAAACCAAGGCTGATAGGCACAGATAAAAAAAGGGCTGTGAGGAGCGATAACTGGTTAGGGGAAAGGTTTTTTAAATTAAACATGATGAAATTGATCCGCCTTAATGGATTTTACAAAGATAACCAGGATGGTTAAATTCCCCCTTCAGGCGGTAGGTGGTTTTACATATCAAATTTATATCCCACGCCTTTTACGGTGGTTATACAGTCCACATCTAATTTCTGGCGTATTTTTCTTACATGCACATCAATGGTGCGGTCACCTACAATCACTTCGTTTCCCCAAACCTGGTTCAGTATTTCATTGCGCAAAAAAACACGCCCCGGTTTGGATGCAAGCAGGTGCAGCAGTTCAAATTCTTTTTTTGCAAGAATAATTTCTTTTCCCTCAATAAGCACTACAAATTTTACGGGATCAATGGTAAGGTTTCCAAAAACAAGAACATTACCCTCTTCTTTTTTTACCCTTCTGAAAAGTGCATTAACTCGGCTTGTAAGTACTTTTGGGCTGATAGGTTTATTTACATAATCATCGGCGCCGGACTCCAGCCCTTTTATCTGCGCGCTTTCATCGCTCAGCGCTGTTAAAAAAATAATAAGCGTATTTTGAAAGAGTGCATTGGTGCGCAATATCTGGCAAACTTCAATGCCCGTGCGGTACGGCATCATTATATCAAGGATGATAAGATCGGGCAAAATTTGCTTTGCTTTTTCGAGCGCTTCGCTGCCATCTTTTGCGGTATGTATTTCATATCCCTCTTTTGTTAAATTATAACTGATAATTTCCAGTATATCCGGTTCGTCATCAGCTACCAGTATTTTTTTTGCTTTTGTGCTCATTAACAATTTGTTTACGCAAAATTAATTTTACAGGCTGCACCAAACAGTAATATGGCATTATCTTATTGTTAAGCAGCTAATCAGTAATTTTGAAAGTCTTTACCAGTGATTAAGATACATTCAACATGGTTAACACAAAGATTTATTTTTTTTGGGTTGCTTTAATGGTTTCAGCCCTGTGCAGCGCCCAACCGGCTGCTAATGGCCAGAATATTCCTTTAATGCGCCAGTTATTTCATGCAAATATAGATGCAGCGCAGAAAAAAATTTTAGCATCGGACGGGGTTGATGACAGCCTTTTTGCACCCGGCCAAAATACTGAGTTGAATAAACTGCTTACTTATACAGCCACAGAAAAAATTGACCTGCTTCAACTGTCTGTTGAGTCAGATAGTTTGCTGGACAATAATAGCAAAATAAAATTCCTGAGGGGGCTGGATGAAGCGCTCCGTGCATTTTATAATGGATTCGAAATGCGTGAAATAAAGGCATCCGTATTGCCAAAACTTGTGGAAGCATTTGAGCAGGCTATGCCGCTGGAAGCCTCCCGCCAATCCATAGAAAGCGTAATTGCGTCCAATAATTACGAGGTGGATAATATCCTTTTGCATACAGTTTCGTTCAGCAGTAATAGTGGCATCGAATCATGCATGCAGCAGCTACTGCTTAAATACTGTAATAAATACCCCGACAAGGCACTGTCAAAATTAAATGACAACCCCGATCTTCCTTTTGCTGACAGCCTTATTACCGTAATTGCCCGCCGCGACCCGGGAAGCCTTTATACTTATGCACAGGCTTCAAATGAACTTGCTCATAAAATCCAGAATAACCCCGATACGCTTGTAAAAATAATCACCCGTATGGCAAAGCTGCAGAGCGGCAGGCAATTATTCCCTTTTCTTGACAATATTTATCATGGTAATATAAGTTTTGAACAAATTGACTCTGCCATGCAGGACAGTGTAAAATATTATAAACTTCTGGTAAAAACGGAAATTGACTATGCTGACAGGGTGCGCAGAAAAGATACGCCGATGGGGATGCAGTCCCTCACTTTAAAACTGCAGAAAAATGCCATTGACCCCTTTGTGAATACTATCAATGGTTTGCACGATATAAATGATGAGAATATACGCTTCAGGATTATTGAACCATTTGGCCCGCAGGATCTTTATTATATGGCTGTGCTGACAGAGGAAGAAATTTATACATCAAGCTACGTAAAAGGTATTTACCCCCGTGTATGGAAAGGGCCAAAGCCGCCACGTGCTGATTCATTGCTGATGAGTGTAAAGTTTGACCGTTTCAGGAAATGGATAAAAATGGCGGCAAATTATAATACGCTTGACAATTTTTTAAAGCGGATGGACAAAGGAAATGCCGAAGTGCTGATGAAAGCCTTCGCCAACGGCCTGGAAAGAAATTTTGGCCCCGACAGTCTGGAAGACGCAGTGGATGTAGCAAATTCTTATGCAAGCATTACAGATAAAGGCCTGCAGAAACTGATCCTTAACCAGGTGCAGTACAACCTGCAGCAAGCGCAGCAAAAGCATAATACAAAAGCCATCAACATTTATGGCATCCTCAATACACTTTTTCTTTCGATGGATTCAGCCAATCATATTGATATAACCAAAACGCTGGGCATACCACCCGTTTATTTCATGCCCAATAAAGATTTGAAAAATGATTCAGGAAAAATAATTGTGCAGCAATTTTTTTATGGCGATAAAGACGGCAAAGGTGTATTTAACAGTTTTCTCAGCAATTTCAGCAATGCGAACTGGAAAAAAACAGACGCTGAAAAATGGGTAAAAATATCATCTGCGAAAGGCACGCCTTTGGAAATTTATGCAAATAAACCATTGGATGAAACGAAAAATTTAGATGCAGAGGCGCAGGCTGCCCTGCATGATTATATGATAGACAATGATATTACCCCAACTGTTGTAATACACCGCGGCCACAGCTACTGGCTGCCTTATACCATAGAGCAGCTTGAGCCATCAGCGAGAGTGGTACTGCTGGGCAGTTGCGGGGCATATCAAAGCCTCAATAAGATTTTAAAAATTTGCCCCACAGCACAAATTGTCGCTTCCAAACAAACCGGCAGCGGCAGTGTAAACGCACCCATGATTTATGCCATAATGGACCAATTGCGGCAGGGAAAAGATTTAAACTGGCCCGCTATGTGGAGCTATCTTTCAAAAATAATTAATGATCATTCTTTGTTTGATGATTATGTTCCCCCGCAAAAAAACCTGGGAGCTTTATTCATTATGGCCTATAAACAGCTGCAGGAAAAAGAGGAACAGGAAAATTAATTCTAAAAAAAATGGAAGGACTTTACACATCTTTCCGTTTTTTAAACGCAGCGCAGATTAATATTTTCTCCAGTAACCGGGATGCCAGTACCATCCGCCGCGTTCTTTTACCCAGTAACCATGAACCCATCTGCTCCGTTCCGGGGGAATTGACCAATAGCCCGGTTTCCATTCATAATTATTATTTCTCACTATCCATTCTCCGTCAATCCATATGTGGCGCGCAGAAGGCGCAGCCGGTCTTGTAACCACCGGGGCTGCCGGCTGTACTCTTACATAAATATGCTGGGCATTGGCCGCAGCCGAAAATCCTGCCAGTAAGGTAAGCATTAATGAAAATTTTACAATTTGCTTTTTCATATAATGTAATTTTTTATCGGACATTAATGATCGCGGGATCGTTTAATGTCCATGTTCAGTTTTAACAGTTTAAAAAAATTGTCCCGGATTTTGTTAAGCTAATGGCAATATTTTCCATTTGAATTGCTTTTGAGTATTTTCTGCTGCATATAAAATATTCCATACGTGGAATTTATTTCACGCAAAAGGCTGTTGCCGTAACTTGTGAAAAATTTTTCGCAGTGACAATTGAAGAATTATATAAAATATTCAAACACCATCCGTCTGTTGAAACCGATACAAGAAAATTACAAACCGGTGATATTTTTTTCGCGCTGAAAGGCCCGAATTTTAACGGCAACCTCTTTGCATTGCAGGCTTTAAATGCAGGCGCAGCTTATGCCGTAGTGGATGAAGATATTGACAGCAGTGATAAGCGCTTGCTAAAAACGGATGATGCGCTTGCAACCTTGCAGCAATTAGCAAAGCATCACCGTGAACAATTTAAAATCCCATTTATCGCCATTACAGGAAGCAATGGCAAAACCACAACCAAAGAATTAGTGCATGCTGTTTTATCATCACACTTTATTACTTATACTACAAAGGGAAACCTGAATAATCATATAGGCATCCCAATTACAATTTTAAATGTAAAGGATGATGCGCAGATGGCTGTGATAGAAATGGGCGCCAATCACCAAAAAGAAATTGAAGGGTATTGTGTTTACACGCAACCAACACATGGCATTATCACCAATTGCGGTAAAGCACATCTTGAAGGTTTCGGCGGAATGGAAGGTGTGCGCAAAGGCAAGGGTGAATTATTTGATTTTTTAAAAAGCCGCAGCGGTGCTGCCTTTGCTTATGATGATTATGATTATTTACATAAAATGAGCAAAGGCATCGATGAAATTTTTTGGTATGGTACACATAGGGGAAATGTAACGGGGCATGCGGAACAAAACGGACATTTTTTAAAAATTGCCATGACTAAGGGTGTAAACTTTTCATCATTGCAAACACAATTGATAGGTGATTATAATTTACCCAATGTGCTTTGTGCAGTTGCCGCAGGGAAATATTTTAATGTGCCGGATGAAAAAATAAAATCTGCCATTGAAAATTATATCCCCTCCAACAGCCGGTCTCAGTTGATGGAAAAAGGAAGCAACAAAATAATCCTTGATGCATATAATGCAAACCCAACAAGCATGAAAGCCGCCATTGAAAATTTTGCAAAAATAAATGCCGCGCAAAAAGTTTTATTGCTCGGCGGAATGATGGAACTTGGTGAAGAAAGTTTGCAGGAGCATGAAAACATTGTTGCACTGATAGAAAAATATAACTGGAAAAATGTAGTGCTTGTTGGCGGCGATTTTAAAAACCTGCAGCACCCTTATCATTATTTTAATTCTTCCCCTGAAGCTAAAGAATGGCTGCAGCAACAGCATTTTGAAAACACTTATTTATTAGTAAAAGGTTCGCGCAGTATGCAGATGGAGAAAGTGCTGGAGGATTAGCTGCTGAATAATATTCTAAAAGTACCGGTGTCCCGCCAACGGCGGGAACAAAAACTTAATAGCACTCCCGAAGTCCGGTATCAAAAAAATAAAAAACCAGTATTGTTACCCCAAGAATTTTTACTTATATCCTATAACTTAATACTTACAACTTTTTACACCATCATCCGCAAAGGCTCTTCCAGCAGGCTTTTCAGCGTTTGTAAAAATGCCGAACCTGTTGCTCCATCCACAACACGGTGATCGCAACTCAGAGTTACTTTCATAATATTTCCCGGAACAATTTGTCCATTTTTTACAACCGGCACTTGCGCAATTCCACCAATTGCAAGTATGCAGGCATCCGGCGGGTTGATGATAGCGGTAAATTCATCTATGCCAAACATGCCAAGATTGGAAATGGTAAATGTGCTTCCTTCCCAGTCAGCCGGCTGCAGCTTTTTATCTTTTGCTTTTTGCGCATATTCTTTTACTTCAGCGCCAATCTGGCTCAGTGATTTTGTATCAGCAAAACGTATTACAGGAACCAGCAGGCCTTCTTCCACTGCAACAGCCACACCAATATTTATATGATGGTTGAAACGTATCTTATCACCCAGCCAACTGCTGTTTACTTTCGGATGCTGCTTCAAGGCAACAGCCACGGCTTTTAAAACAAGATCGTTAAAACTAATTTTTACTTTACTTACTTCATTCAGTTTAACACGCGCCGCTACGCATGCATCCATATCAATGCTCATGGTAAGATAAAAATGCGGCGCTGTAAATAAACTTTCACTTAAACGGCGTGCAATGGTTTTGCGCATTTGTGAAACCGGTACTTCATCAAAACTTTCCTGGTTTGAAGAAACAGTTGGTTGCTGATTACTGATTATCGGCTCCTCGCTCCTGACTCCTGGCTCATGATTGCTCACCGCTGATGGCTGATAACTCTCCACATCCGTTTTTATAATCCTTCCGCCATCGCCGGTACCTTTTATATAGCGCAGGTCAACACCTTTTTCTTCCGCCATTTTTTTTGCAAGGGGCGATGCAATTATCCTTCCTTCATTTACTACGGTTGCCGGTTGCTGGTTGCTGGTTTCTGGCTGTACTGTTTCTTTCTTACCTGTTTCCGCTGGTTGCTCACTGCTCATTGCTGATTGCTGACCGCTTTTCAATCCATTCACCACTGCGTTTACATCAAAACCTTCTTTGCCGATTATGCATAGCAAATCATTTACGAGAATTTTTTCTCCGGCTTTTGCACCCTGGTATAAAAGTTTCCCGTCTTTATAACTCTCCAGTTCCATGGTGGCTTTGTCCGTTTCAATTTCAGCCAGCACTTCACCTTTCTTTACATCATCACCAATATTTTTATGCCAGGCGGCAACTACGCCTTCTGTCATGGTATCGCTCAGGCGCGGCATCAGCACCACTTCTTCCATGGCAGAAAAATCTGGTGAAGAAGCCGCCGGTTGCTGGTTGCCGGTTACCGGTTCTGCTATAGTTGCTGTTTCTTTTTTGTCAGTAGGCTGCTCAGCGGTTGCGGTTGCTTGCTGGCCGCTGTGCTGCGCCACCAATGCACTCACATCTTCTCCTTTATTGCCGATAATGGCAAGCAGGTCGTTTACCTGCAGTTTGCTTCCTGCGCCGCCGCCTGTGTGCAGCAAAGTGCCGGATTGATAACTCTCCAGTTCCATCGTAGCTTTATCGGTTTCTATTTCGGCAAGCAGGTCGCCCTTTTTTACAGCATCACCCACATTCTTGTGCCATGCAGCAATTACACCTTCCGTCATTGTATCGCTTAAGCGGGGCATTAATATCACTTCGGCCATAGTTACATGCTCTTTTTAAATGAGCCGTGAAATTACAGCAAAATGAAATAGCAGCAAGCGGCGGAAAAGTTTTTTATGTACCGGGCATTCACGGCTTTGTGCAGCTTCGTTGTGTCACTCACTTGTACGCTGTACTATTGCGCAGCAACTGCACCAGTTTATTCAGCAGGTAAACTTTTCATGCAGTTCCTGAAATTATTGAAGCAGTTTCTTCTTTTTCAAAACTTCTTTTTATTTTCACACCACAGCATCGGCCCGCCTTTTTTAAAATTAAACTTTATGGAAACTCCATCAATACCGTTTCAACTGGCGGCTGATTTTATCAATTACACAAACCGTTCATTATTCCTTACCGGCAAAGCAGGAACGGGCAAAACAACTTTTCTTAAATACATCAAACAAAACACCACAAAACAAACCGCTGTGCTAGCGCCCACGGGCGTGGCGGCCATCAATGCCGGTGGCGTTACCATCCATTCTTTTTTCCAGTTGCCTTTTACGCCTTTTATTCCGGGGCATAAAGGTTTAAGCAGCGAATTTAAAGATGCGGCGGATAAACACAGTTTGCTCAGCCGAATAAAATTAAATACGGAAAGAAGGAAACTGCTCCGGCAACTGGAGTTACTGATTATTGATGAAATAAGCATGGTGCGCTGCGATGTGATGGATGCCATTGATATTGTGCTGCGGCATTTCCGCAGCCGCAACGGTGAACCATTTGGCGGCGTACAGGTATTGCTTATCGGCGATATGTACCAGTTGCCGCCCGTAGCGCCCGATGAAGAATGGCAACTGCTTTCGCAGTTTTACAGCAGCCCGTATTTTTTCAGCAGCAGGGTAATGGAACAACAGCCTGCATACATTGAACTTGATAAAATTTACCGTCAAAGCGATGCGCAGTTTATTCATCTGCTAAACCAGGTGCGCAACAATGAAATGGATGAAGATGGGATGCAGTTGCTTCATAGCCGCTACCAGCCTGCTTTTCAGCCATCCAAAGATGATGGCAGTATTATACTCACCACACACAACTACAAAGCCGATGCTACAAATGCGGATGAATTAATGAAACTGAAAGGGGGCATTTTTTCTTTTAAAGCTGTAATAACAGGGGAGTTTTATGAGAAGAGTTATCCTGCTGATGAAAACCTGCAGTTAAAGGTTGGCGCACAGGTAATGTTTATAAAAAATGATTTGGAAAAAGTGCGCCGGTATTTTAATGGAAAGATTGGTACAGTTGAAAAAATTGAAACAGATAAAATTTTTATCCGCTGTAAAGATGAAACAGATGCTATTGAAGTAAAAAAAGAAGTCTGGAAAAATATACGTTATACGCTTAATAAAACAACGCAGCATATTGAAGAAGATGAACTGGGTTCTTTTACGCAGTACCCGCTGCGCCTTGCCTGGGCCATTACCATTCACAAAAGCCAGGGGCTTACTTTTGAAAAGGCTGTAATTGATGCGGGTGCTGCATTTGCGCCGGGCCAGGTATATGTGGCTTTAAGCAGGTGCACTTCATTGCTAGGACTGGTGCTCAGCAGCCGCATCAATGCCCGGAGTTTGCACAGTGATGAACGCATTGTACAGTTTGCGCAAAATAAAATCCATTCATCACAACTGCAGCATGAATTAATTGTTTCCAAACATCATTACCAGGGGAAAATAATTAAAACAATATTTGATTTTTCTTCCGTTATAAAAAACTGCGGATTAATTACCGGCTACGCCGAAGAATACGCTTCCTCCTTTAATACCGGAACAATTCCCTGGCTTAAAACTTTACAGGAAAAAATTGAAGCATTGCAGGATGTGGCGCAGAAGTTTCAACCGCAGTTGCAGCAGTTAATGCAGCAGGATGTATTACCGGAATCAAATATTGCATTACAGCAAAGAATTACCGCTGCCGCAAAATATTTTTCTGTGCAATTAAAAATTATTTTAGATTTTATTGTGCAGTCACCCGCTGTAACGGACAGTAAAATACATGCTTTGCAGTACAATGAAAACCTGAAAGAAATTTATACTGAGCTTGCTTTAAAAAAACAACTGATAGAAGCCTGTGAAAACGGTTTCAGTACAGAAGCATACCACCAGCAAAAAAATAATTTTATCCTTCCGCCTTTTAACATAAATGCACATGCCCGTGCTTCAGCTTATAAAAAAATTGACAGTCCGCATCCCTTGCTGCACCGGAATTTGAGGATATTAAGGGATGGAATATGCAATGAGGAAGATGCGCCGCTGTACATGGTTGCAGGCACCGCCACTATAGATGAAATGGCGCGCTACCTGCCGCAAACATTAAATGAATTATCACAAATAAGCGGTTTTGGGAAAGTAAAAACCGGGAAATACGGGCAGCGGTTTTTGAATGTAATTATTGCGTATTGCACAGAGCAAAAACTCAGCTCACTTATTCATGAAAAAATATCAAAGCGGAAACGGAAAGAGGAAACAGTATTAAAAACGGATACAAAACTTGAAACATTCCGGCTGTACAAAGAAGGTAAAACAGTAGCTGCAATAGCAGCGCATAGAAATTTTGCGCCCCAAACCATTGAAGGGCATTTGGCGCATTTTGTACAAACAGGCGAAATAAAAATTGATGAATTAGTAAGCCGCGAAAAATTAATACTGATAGAACCCGCAGTAAAAAATTTTGATGGCGGTTCTATCACGCCGGTAAAACAGCAGTTGGACGACAGTATAAGTTTTGGTGAGATAAAACTGGTGATTGCATGGATGGAGTATGAAAAGAGCAGGATTAATAAATGACAGCATTTATTGCAAACCGGCCTTTAAAAAAAATCCAGCAATTAGAAGTGTATATTTTTTATACTGCTAAAAGATGCCATAAATTATACAGATGAAGTGCTTGCGACGCAAGGAAGATGCTATAAAAAACTTTTGCCGGTATTAAAAATATTTACCTCAAACAGCTTCTTATTCTTTTGCTTTCTCCTTAAATTTCTTAATAAACTCTTTTGTAAAACTTCCCGTTACCAGCCGGCCGCTGATAGCCGCACGTTCATTCAGCAATTGGTCCCAGTGTTCCGTTCCATGCCATAAAATTTTTTTCATTTCTGCCATAGCTTCAGGAGAGGAATGTGAAAGTTCCGTTGAAAGCCGCGTGATGGAATCATCCATGCTTTCCGCCGTGGGGTGCAGTTCTGCAAACAATCCCTTGCGCCGCGCCCAGTCTGCATTGCGCCATTTTGTGGCATCAATGGCCAACTGGCTGAAAGCAGACAACCCCATTTTTCTTTCCACTGCCGGGCCTACTGCAAACGGGCCGATACCCAATGCCAGTTCGCTTAATTTTATTTCAGCTCCTTCCAGTGCAATAGCGTAATCTGATGCTGCGGCCAACCCCATGCCACCGCCCACGCATTTGCCCTGCACACGCGCAATAATAAATTTAGGGCAACGGCGCATGGCATTGATAACATTTGCAAATCCGCTGAAAAATTTTAATCCCTGCTCCGGCGTTTTAACCACGGCCAGCTCATCGAAAGAAGCGCCTGCGCAAAAAGCTTTTTCTCCTGCAGAGCGGAGAATGATAACTTTTGTTTCTGCGTTCAGGCCTTCACTGTGTATATCATGCGCCAGCGCTTCCAATATTTTCCCCGGCAGTGAATTGCTTTGAGGGTGAAAAAATTCAATAGTGGTAACGCCATGCTCCATTTCCACTTTTACATACCCGTTTTTTATTTCTTCCGTCATATTTTTTTCTTAAGAAACAAAGCTATTAAAGAAAAAAGATTTTTTTAGCCACGAAGGCTCAAAGAAATACAAATTAAGCAGTTCTAAGCTTTGTGGCTTAGTGTCTTCGTGGCACAATCACTCATTCAAAACGCTTCCCCAAACGTAGCATAAAAACTTCCTTTGCCATTTGCAATAGCATAGTCAATCCGCAAATTCAAATGGTCTGCCCTTGTTACTATATACCTGAAACCCACACCATACGCCCATTTCGAATCATTGAACCGCACATATTCATTGTCTCCGCCAAGAAAACCAACGGAGCAAAATGCAGAAGCGCCAAATCTTTTATACAGGTCGCCCCGGACTTCAGTCTGTAAAATCAGCGAATGCTTATCGCGGTAACGTCCTTCATAAAAGCCGCGCATTTTTTTATTGCCGCCAATAATGGCGTACTGGTTAAACGGTGCATTACCGCTTACAATTTTTGTGTACAGTTCATTCGCCCACACATATTTTTTTGCAAAACTTTTATAGATTGAAACATCATAAGAATATTGCTGAAAATTATTGGTGCTGCCCAATGAAGTGGTGTTAAACAGAAGGGCAAGTTCCATCCAGTAACCTTTGGTGGGGTAAAGGGCGGAATCCCTTTTGTCCAATACCTGCGCTATGCCCAAACCTGTGCTCACACTGCCTTTGCTGCCGGGTACAATTCCCTGCGACAGCTCGCCTCCGGGGGCAGTTTGCGTGATGCGGTAATTTTCATACTGGTAGCGCAGACCCGCATAATAATCAGGCGCCCATTTGTGCAGCACGCTTAATTTAATGCGCGGGTATTCCGCATCATAGGTTTCCTTTGGCACTTCATTGGTGCCAATGCCAAAATATACATAATTGTATTTATAGTAGCCTGCCTCGCCGTAAATATTGTACCGGTTGCGGTTGGTATAAAGCTGGAATGGCAGGTAATATAACTGCTGGTGGTTTTGCGTATAACCAATACCAAGGCTCATCTGCGATGGTTTGGTATGCAGCGGGTCGTTACCAAAACGGAAAGTGGCGACACCCGCAACACCATAGCCTGTGCGCGTTTCAGGGGAGTAGGAAATAACAGGGAAACCAAGTACATGTATTTTTTCCAGGTTGCGGAGCGTGTCGTTCTCTGATTGCGCCCCTGTATAAAAAACTGATAATAAAAAAATGCCGGTAAATAAAAAAAGTATCCCCTGTTTTTGCATATTCAATATATACGTGCTGAAAATAAAACCGTGCAAATGTAGGGAAGGAAATTTTTTACCCGGCATTGGTTTTCTGTGGCATCTATATTGTGGCACTCCCGTACGAACGGCATTCAGCCGGGAGGGCACTTTTACTGTTAGTTATTTATTGGGCTTTTATATGCAGCCTTTGTGTATATAACCCAAAAAAGTATTTTTTAGCAAGCCGCAGTGCTGCTATGAGGCTTTGGTGGAGCCTGCCCTGAATTTATTTCAGGGTCACTCACTTGTACGGGTGGATTATATATTGAGCTTTTCGATTTTATTATAGCTTTTGTTAGTGCCCCTGCAAACAGGTGAAACGGCTTTTAAGGTTGGCGCAGACGTTAACATGGGCTAAAATGCAGCAGCGGTGCAGCCTGTGGCGGCTTCAAACAGTTCAACCCTTATTCACTTTTTTCGGTTATCAGCCATCAGGAATACAATGGCGATTGCTAACCAGAAAGCAGCCTTTATCCAGTTACGTGTTTGGAATGCCTCAAGTGTGGCAACTCCGAAGAAAAGCAGGAATACTGTAAAATTTGTGCTGAGCCTTATTCTTTTCATTGCAACTTATCTTTTAAGTGAATGTATTTCGATGCACAAGCTACAAAGGCATCAATGCAAAAAATATGATCTTTATCAGTTATTGTTTTTTATATATTCCCAACCTGTTTTTCATAATTAATTAAAAATCAGTCCCTTATTATATCCGTAGTACCCTCCCTGCCATTGGTAGGCAACGCAGAATCACCGGAAGACAACGCAAAACCGTTGGTAGGCAACGCAGAATCATTCGTAGGCAACGCAGAATCGTTCGTAGGCAACGCAGAATCATTGGAAGGCAACGCAGAATCATTCGTAGGCAACGCAGAATCATTCGTAGGCAATACAAAATCATTGGTGGGCAACGCAAAATCACTGGAAGACAACGCAGAATCGCGGGGAAACAACACAAATTCCAGCGACCCCACCCTATAGTCCTGCTGCACTTTCCACCCGTTGTCTAATAAGGCGCCTCTTTCTTCGCGGGATTTATACAGAAGCCGAATAAAGGAATTAATGATAAAAGATATAAAGACAATATAGCTCCTCAAAGAAAAAAGCAGTGCCGTTGAGACTACGAAGCCATGCGGCTTGAGCATTAAGAACTACACTTTAAATCTGCTAAAGCAATTTGAAAGCTATAACAAATACTGCGGAAATTTCACTTACCTGCGACCCTGCTGCCACAAGTTCACGAAGCACAAGAGTGCGACGCAAGGGCCGATGCTATAAAAGACAAAAGCTTGGTAATAAAAAATTCCATCATCAAATTATCATATCCCAAATTAGCTAATTTGCTAATTTGCACCTATGCCTTTTCAATTGCACGCACCATACTCACCCGCCGGCGACCAGCCTTCAGCCATTCAGCAGTTAACCGATGGGATACTGAGCGGTGAAAGATACCAGACATTGCTGGGCGTTACTGGCAGCGGTAAAACTTATACTATGGCCAATGTTATTCAGAACCTGCAGCGGCCAACGCTTGTACTAACGCATAACAAAACACTTGTGGCGCAGCTTTATGGCGAGTTCAAACAATTTTTTCCGGATAACGCAGTGGGATATTTTGTTTCGTATTATGATTACTACCAGCCCGAAGCATATATGCCCGTGAGTGATACTTATATTGAAAAAGATTTAAGCATCAATGAAGAGCTTGACAAGCTGCGGCTGCAGGCAACAAGCGAACTGCTTACCGGCCGCAGGGACATTATTGTAGTGGCGAGTGTAAGCTGCATTTATGGTATCGGCAACCCCACTGAATTTGAAAATGGTATTGTGCGCATTCAGAAAGGACAGGTGATGGCGCGGCAAAGTTTTTTACATGCACTGGTAAACAGTTTGTATAACCGCACACAAATTGAATTTAAACGCGGCACTTTCCGCGTGAAAGGCGATACGGTGGATATTAATTTACCTTACGTGGATCATGGTTACCGCATTACTTTTTTTGGTGATGAGATTGAAGAGATTGAAACCATCGATGTGCATACAAACAAACGCATTGCAACGGTAGAAGATGCTGCTATCTTTCCTGCTAATTTATACATTGCCAGGAAAGATATTCTGCAGCAGATATTATACGAGATACAGGATGAGATGATGCTGCAGAATGAATATTTTAAAACAGTTGGTAAACTGATTGAAGCGCAGCGGCTGAAAGAGCGCGTGGAATATGATATGGAAATGATACGTGAACTGGGTTATTGCAATGGCATTGAAAACTACTCAAGATTTTTTGACCAGCGCAAACCGGGCACAAGGCCGTTCTGTCTGCTGGATTATTTTCCAAAAGATTTTTTATGCGTGATTGATGAAAGCCATCAAACTATTCCGCAGGTAGCGGGCATGTATGGCGGCGACAGGAGCCGTAAACTCGTGCTGGTGGATTATGGTTTCCGTTTGCCATCCGCACTTGACAACAGGCCGTTGAATTTTCATGAATTTGAAAGCCTGGTGGGACAAACAGTTTTTGTAAGCGCCACGCCCGGCGATTTTGAACTGGAAAAAACAGGCGGCGTGGTGGTAGAGCAGGTGGTAAGGCCAACAGGGTTACTGGAACCACCCATTGAAATAAGGCCGAGTGTAAACCAGATTGACGATCTGCTGGATGAGATTGATAAGCGTGTTATAAAAGGCGACCGTGTTTTGGTTACCACGCTTACAAAACGCATGGCCGAAGAGATGGATAAATATTTGCACCGCATCAACATAAAATCAAAATATATACACAGTGATGTGGACACGCTGGAACGCGTGGAAATATTGCGGCAACTGCGTTTGGGGGAAATTGATGTGCTGGTTGGCGTGAATTTATTGCGCGAAGGCCTGGACTTACCCGAAGTTTCTCTTGTTGCCATCCTGGATGCGGATAAAGAAGGTTTCCTGCGCAATGAGAGGTCGCTTACACAAACCGCCGGCCGTGCGGCAAGGAATGTGGACGGCCTGGTAATTTTTTATGCAGATACCATGACGGAGAGCATGCAGCGCACCATTGATGAAACAAACCGCCGCCGCGAAAAACAGGTGGCATATAATATTGAACATGGCATTACACCAAAAACAATAAAGAAAAGTACGGAAGATGTGTTTGCCCAAACATCTGTACTCAATATAAAAGGCTTTGATGCAAAAAATCCTTACGCCATACAGGCTGATGAAGATATTATTACAACCGCTGCGGAAGAACAGGCGGTGTACAAAACAATTCCGCAGATGGAGAAAGCAATCCATCAGATAAAAAAACAAATGGAAAAAGCATCCCGCGACCTTGATTTTATTGAAGCAGCAAGGCTGCGCGATGAAATGTTCCGTTTGCAGAAGGAGCTGGAAGGGATGAAATAAAGAGGCGCTGATACCTATTTCAATTCTTTATCTATTTGGGTTATCAATTTTTGAGAATGAACCATCACTGTATCATATTGGTCAAGTATTTCATGCACAGGGCTTTCAGATCTCCCGAATAAATTTTGCAGATAGGGCTGTCTTAAAACAGTTTCAAGGTTGGTTGTGCCATTTTTTGTATTTATAAGATGCCCGTCAAGATAAGTTACCAGCCTGTTTGTTTTGCCCTCATTATATACGCGGTTTAAGTTGAGCAGGTTTGGAATATCTGTTTGGTAAAGCGTAAGTATATTATCAAGCAATGATTTATTTTCAATAATTGGCAATTGCCCGGATGCTTTTAAACCCTCAAAGCGGCTGTTATCTGGAACAAGCTGTGTGGTGTTATAAAACGTCCAGTTATATTTTTTTGCACTGTCATTGTTGAGCGGTTCACCCTGTATCACCCTGTTGAAATATGCAATCGCATAAAGCGAGGTATTATAGGAACTGATATCTCCTTTCATTTCTGTAATATCATTTTGCAGGTCTTCTTTAAGACCGGTTAGAAAATTTTTTTCCAGTGCATGCTCATGTCTTTGTTCGCTCCAGTTGTGCAGCCATATAGAAAGCGAAACAGCAAAAACAATAATGAGTATTTCTATCACTATTTCTTTCAGTTTATGCTGCCAGCCCGTGTGCGGGTTTTTCCAGATGGTGTAAACTTTTTTTGTATGCTTGATGATTTCGTCTTCGGCCATATTTTTTTGCGGGAAATTAATTCATATTTTACAAACAAAATAAACCCGGCGGATGACTGTGGTTTTTTTGCCTACATTTATCCTGTTCTTTTAAGCAAACAAAATTATCTGTATGAAAAAACTTATATGTCTTTCCGCGTTATGCATTTTTTTTGCAACAGCATTTTCGCAAACCAAACGCCCGGTCAACCCATCTGATCTTGCACGGCTGCAGGATATAGAAAACCCGCAGGTTTCACCCGATGGCAACTGGGTGGCTTATGAGTTAATATCAACCGATACATCAAAAGATGAAACAAACACAGATATATGGATGGTAAGCTGGGATGGAAAAAATACTGTACAGCTAACGAACAGTGATGAAGATGAAACCAACCCCAAATGGAGCCCTGATGGTAAATATCTTTCTTTTATTTCTTTGCGTTATGCAGATGATGATAAAGATGATGATTCTCCCGGCCAGGTTTGGCTGCAGGACCGCCGCGGCGGTGATGCAAAAAAGATCAGCGATGTAAAAGGTGAAATTGAAGATTATGCATGGAGCCCTGACGGGAAGAAAATTTTATTGGTAATGATGGACCAGGATTTTTCTGATACAGCTTCCACAAAAACACACCTCCCTTTTGTAATGAACCGTTATCATTTTAAAGAAGATATCAATGGCTATCTTGACAACCGCAAAACACATTTGTATCTGCTCGATATAGATTCAGAGGATGTAGACACTTTAACCGCCGGTAATTATAATGAGTCTTCCCCTGCATGGAGCCCGGATGGAAAACAAATTGCATTCTTAAGCAACCATACACCTGATCCTGACAGGAATGAGAACACCGATATTTTTGTGATGGATGCAAAACCCAATGCACCTGCAAAACAAATCACTACATGGTTTGGCGTGGATGACAGCCCCGCCTGGAGTCCCGACGGCAAAAGCATTGCATACATACAATCCAGCAGCAATGAAGTATATACCATGTATGGCCACGGCATTTTAGCGGTAGTATCAAAAGATGGCGGCGAACCAAAATTATTATCGAAGTCAACAGACAGGCCCGTTACAAACCCGCAGTGGAGCAAAGATGGAAAGTCAATTGCCGTGCTGATGGAAGATGACCGTGCACAGGTAGTTGCACAATTTGATGTGGCAACAGCGGAAATGAAAAGGGTTGCCAAAGGCATGCGTATGTTTTCAAATATTGCACTCAACAAAGCAAACGGCAACTGGCTTGCTGAAATGAGCGACCCATATACACCATCTGAATTATACGCATTGGAAAACGGAGCCACAAGAAGGTTAACGCATGTAACAGATGATTTTTTAGCACCGCTTGACCTGCCGCAGGTGGAAGGTTTTAAAAGCACCAGCAGTGACGGCACAACCGTATCAGGGATTTTATACCGACCCAAAGGTTCCGAAGGGAAAAAATTACCACTGATATTATATATACACGGCGGCCCCGTGGGGCAGGATGATTATTCGTTTGACCTGTACCGTAATATTCTCGCCTCCGGTGGTTATGCAGTGGCGGCAGTAAATTACCGCGGCAGCAGCGGCAGGGGTATTGATTATATCCGCGCCATTTATGCTGACTGGGGTGATAAAGAAGTGCTTGATATAAAAGGCGCTGCAAATTATTTAATTGAAAAAGGAATTGCCGATTCCACGCGCATGGGCATTGCAGGCTGGAGTTACGGCGGCATACTTACTGATTATATGATTGCAAGCGACCCGCGGATAAAAGCGGCTGCAAGCGGCGCCGGCAGTGCATTGCAGCTGAGTATGTATGGCGTGGATGAATACGTGTCGCAGTATGAAATGGAGTTAGGACTGCCCTGGAAAAATTTAGATAAATGGCTGAAAGTTTCATACCCGTTCTTTAAAGCAGACCAGATAAAAACACCCACATTATTTATGGCCAGCCAGAAAGATTTTAATGTACCATCCTCCGGCGCGGAACAGATGTACGAGGCATTGCGCACACAGGGCGTGCCCACGGAGTTAGTAATTTATCCGGGCCAGTACCATGAAATAACTGTTCCCAGTTATTTAAAAGACAGGTTTACAAGATATTTGGAATGGTTTGGGAAATATTTGAAGAAGTAGGCACGAAGTTTTTTTAAGAATATTTTTGGGCCGGGCTTTGGAAGCTTTGGGCATCGCCTGTTGCGTCGCACACTTGTACTGTATATTTTTATAGTGCCTATTATTCCTTCACCACCTTCCTCTTCACCATCTCACCATCAATATTTAATTGCAGTACATACATTCCTTTTGGCAACGCGGAAAGATTTTTTAATTCGTAAATATTGCCGCCTGCATTTAAACCGGCTGATTCTTTTCTCAAAATTTCCCCGTTGATATCAAACAGCGAAACCTGGATGTTTGCATTTGTGGCTGAAGGAAATCTGATAGTGATTTTATCAACAAAAGGGTTTGGAAAAATTTCTAACGCTTTTGCAAAAACTGTTCGCAGGTGTACAATATTTGAAAAGCTGAACCTGCCATCTTTATCTACCATTTTTAAACGGTAATAAAAATCATTTGCCGCTGCTTTTGAAATATCATCTGTATAATGGTAAGTGGCTGCAGTGCCCGTGCCGTTTACTTTTCCAATGCTGCTGAAAAGCATACTGTCAGTACTGCGTTCAATATCATAATAAGAAAAATTTGTTTCATTTGCAGACTTCCAGTTGAGTTCATTCATGCCGTTTTTATTTTCACCGGTAAATGCTGTAAGTGTTACCGGCAAAATAATACCACTGAAAAGCGGGCTTTTGAAAACACCTTTACCATGCGTAGCGGCTATTAATTTTTTATCGGCGGAAATTTGCAAATCCATTACCAATGTGGCATCCCAAAACCCTTTATTAAAATCGTACCAGGTTTGTCCCCTGTCGGGGCTTACATATACGCCAAGATCGCAGCCCGCATATAAAACCTGCGGGTTCACCGGGTCAAGCAGTACAGCGTTGAATGGCACATCGGGTAAACCGCTGCCTGCACTTGTCCATGAACCGCCGCCGTTTGCAGTTACATAAATATGCGGCGTACCAAATCCGCCTAATGCAATAAACATACTGTCGTCATTGGTTTTGCTGAATGCAAAATCCATTACAAACCTGTCGGGCAAATTATTTTTTACATTAGTAAATGTGGGCGAAGCGGCGCCGGCATTGGTGCTTTTAAATAAATTGGGCGGCGGGTTTACATGCAGGTCATTATTTGTTTTTTGTGAAAATGGTGAAGTGGAAACAAATATTTTCTGGCTGTTAACCGGCGATACGCCAATGGCAACGCCTGTTTTAAATCTTGCCTCAATATAACTGGTGGATGATTCGGATGAGTTGCTCCAGGTTTTACCGCCATCTTTTGAAGCATGCCAATTGTCGGATGCGCAATACACATAATTTGGATCGGATGTGCTGATGGCAAGCGGCGCCATAAAACCTGTTCTGTCATCGCTCCATCCACCTAAAACACTTGAAAAAGAATTACCCCCGTTTGTAGAACGATACACATTTCTTGCATCAATGGAATTAAAAACAATATTTGCATTTTGCGGATTGTAAACAGTGGGGCCGCCATCACCGCCGTTTACAAATTTCCAGGAAGTACCATCATATTTTACAGAACCATTGTCCTGCAGCCCTCCCAGCATTGCATTGGAATCAATTGGCGATACACCAAAAGATGCATAAAACTGCACAGCATCTAAACCGTTATTTTCTTGGCTGAAAGAACTACCGTTATTGGTGCTTTTGTAAATACCGCCATCGCAGGTTACGTAAACAATATTATTGTTCAATGGATCATAAGCAATATCATGTATATCGCTGTGTATATTGCCGCCAATGGAACTGCGTGTGCCCGCACCTGTGGTAGTGGATGTGGATGTATAACTGTACATGCTTACACCGCACATTAAAACACGGTTGATGTTTGAAGGGTCAACGGCCACATCATTGGCATACCAGAATTGATAGGAGCTGTGTGCAGATGATGATTTAGCAATCCAGGTTGCGCCAAAATCTGTTGAAAGATATAGCTCATCCGCGCTTGTACCGTTTGCAAAACTGGCGTAAAGCCTTGTTGCGCCTGCATTATCCATCCTGATCAAACCGGCAAAAGATGAAGGAACAACCGCGGTTATTTTTGCCCATGATGCACCCCCATTGGTACTGCGGTAAAGCCCTTTATCTGCATTTACCAGGTTGCCCACCGATGCAACAAGTATGTTTGTATTGGCAGGATCAATGGCTACATCGGAAACATAAATCTTATCTAATATTTTATTCCATGTGCTGCCCGAATTATCCGATCTGTAAAGCCCGTCAGTAGCGCAGGCATAAACGGAATTGCTGTTCACGGGGTCAAACTGCAGCATTTGTATGGCAAACATTTCTGCATTATTTTTAGTTAATACCTGTGCCCATGTTTTGCCGCCGTCATTGCTTTTAATAATACCCACACCGTAAGTGCCCCTTGTTTTCCAGACATTAAACCCAATACCGGTAGTATCCACGCGGTACACTTCGCCGGTGCCTGCATAAATTTCATTGGTATTGTTCGGATTGATGATAATGGAAGCAACGCCCAGAACGGGTAAATTTGTTTTCACGCGCTTCCATGCATTTGTGCCTTCACCTGCAGTTGTTGATTGCCAGATGCCACCGCTTGCGGAGCCGATAAAAATAGTATCACTGTGTTTGGGGTTGATGGCGATGGTAAGGATCCTGCCGCCAATGGTTTTATCCGGGCCCAGTGAAACCCAGCCGCCATACGTATTTCCACCTTTTGATGCAATATTCCCGCGAATGGCTTCAGCCTGCACCCAGGCCTGCATGTACTTTTCATCAAGGTTATACGGATCAGGATAAGCGCGGCTCCAGAACCACATATTCATCTGCTTGTCTGCATTGGTAAAACCTTCTTCATGTTCATCAAAATTTACTTCACTGTTATTTGGCACAATAAAATTTTCTTTATAAAAAAATATTATGCCTGTTACAGATATGGCAATCAGTATCAGTGGCAGCAGCAGTTGCTTTTTCATGGAGAAGTGTTTGTAAGATCATGAATATAACAGGGCTAATATATGGCTTTTATGCCTGCCTGTATGGTAGGCTGATGGAAGATACGGGCTTTTTGCCTCACTGGAGCGGAATGTGCAGCAGGGATATTATATAAACTTTTTATTCATCTTCCCCCTGCTCAGTAAAAACGCGGCGCAGTGCAATGGATGCAACAGGAGAAACAATCAGCGGGAATTTTTCCACGGTTACAAAGCTTGGGTCAAGCCCAAAACCTCTTTCTTCACTCAGGCTTATTTCTTTTATAAAAAAGTGGAGTTTCATAATTATCTTTTCAAAAAAAGGCAGTTCATTATCGTTTGAGAGGTATTTTTCCATTACTATAAACTGGAAATCGCCCACCACATTGTTGCGTTCAAGACTTTCGTAGCGGCTGATGATATTTACTTCATTATTATTTACTAATTGTTCCACCACTTTGCGCAGCATCAGGTTTATCTTCTGCTCCACGCGGAAACCCAGCCTGAACTCTATGCGTATAATGTCGTTGGGTATTATATGGTCCACTACATATTCACAGGTATAAGGATCGTCTAACACTTCCACATGTACAAACCAGTAAATATCCGCACGTTTTGGTTTTTTATTCAGGATGGAATAAATAATTTTATGCTCTATTTCCTTGGGGTTATTTGCACTGGTAAGATAAACAAGATGGGTAGAGTATTTGGCCACAGATTTATCGCTGCTTAGTTCCTGTATCATCGGTATATAATGCTCCAGCCGTACAAATTCTATATACCTGTTTTTTATACGCCTTGCGCGGAACCACACGTACATCACAGCAAATAATGCGCCGCCTACCAGCAGGGTTACATATCCGCCATGCTGAAACTTTTGCAGGTTGGCAATAAGAAATGAAATTTCTATGGTAAGGTAAACCAATAAGTAGAGATAAATGAAAAATGCATTTACACGCCGGCTTACTAAAAAGTTTGCAAACAGAATAGACGTGGCCAGCATGCAAAGTGTAATGGCAAGTCCGTATGCCGCAGCCATACTGGTAGAATTGCGGAAATAAATTACAATACCGCAGCAGCCAAAAAATAAAAGAAGGTTTATGCCGCCGATATATAATTGCCCCCTTGCTTCTGTAGGATAATTTATTTTCATTTTGGGCCACAGGTTCAGGCGCATGCTTTCACTGATAAGTGTAAATGACCCGCTGATTAAAGCCTGGCTTGCAATAATGGCTGCGGCGGTGGCTATTACAATACCTGCAAGACGAAACCAATCCGGCATTATGCTGAAAAATACTTTAAATGTTTCTGCGGGTAAAACCTCCCGATTGTGATGTGCCAGCAGGTATGCGCCCTGGCCAAGATAATTAAGTATAAGGCAGGTTTTTACAAATATCCATGAAATGCGGATATTGCCCCTGCCGCAGTGCCCCAGATCGGAATACAAAGCTTCTGCTCCGGTAGTGCACAGAAATACAGAACCCAGTATCCAGAAACCTTTTGGGTATTCCGTTAAAAGTTCAATGGCATAATGCGGGCTTAATGCTTTAAATATAGAAAGGTCATCCGACAGGTGCGATAAGCCCAATACAGCGAGCATTAAAAACCACACACACATTACTGGCCCCAGCAGTTTGCCAATTACTGCAGTGCCAAACTGCTGCAGAAAAAACAGTACACTGAGGATAGAAAGTACAATAATTATTATCGTGTTTTCTTGAATAGAACTTAATGCAGGTATCAGTCTTAATCCTTCAACTGCTGAAGTAACACTGATAGGGGGAGTTATCATTCCGTCCGCAAGCAATGCTGCACCACCCACCATCGCAGGCAGCACCAGCCATTTGCGGTGCCTGCGCACAAGAGCGTACAAAGAAAAAATGCCGCCTTCACCCCTGTTATCGGCTTTTAAAGTAAGGATTACATATTTTATGGTGGTTTGCAGTGTAAGCGTCCAGATAATACAGGACAAACTGCCAATTACAAGGTCATCGCTTATTACTTTGCCATTTATTATTTCGTCAAATACATACAGCGGAGAAGTACCGATATCGCCGTAAATGATTCCCAATGCAACTATAAGGCCTGCTGCTGTTACTTTGTTTATATGCTTGCTCACCGGTGTTTTATGTCTTTATGTTAATTCTATACAAATGTATAATGAAAAAGATTGTAAACTTTAAAATGCGCAATAAGGCGCCGCTTTTTTCAAACATAATTATTGCAATTTTTTGCATCAAATAAATTTGTATAAAGCATACATTTGTTAGCGTAAAAAATATTTTATTATGATATTCAAAAAATTTTGCTGCCTCATTTATTTTATTTTACCCTGCACTGTACTGCACGCGCAAAGGATCAGTTATTCTGAACCCGACCGCGATGATGTGCGTTCAGTGGACTTTGATATCATCGGAAAAATAAACAATCATTTCCTGATATATAAAAATGAAAAAGCCAGGTATTATATTTCTGTATTTGATAATGATATGAAAACGCTTGACAAAACAGAGCTTGGCTTTCTGCCCGACAAAGTGATTAACAGCGATATTATTACTTACAGGGATTTTTTTTATTTTATTTACCAGTACCAGCGGAGGAATATTGTTTACTGCATGGCTGCAAAAATGGACGGGAACGGAAAAATAATTGGTGAACCGAAACAATTAGATACTACCGTAATAAGTTTTGCGGCAAGCAATAAAATTTATACAATCATCAACAGCGAAGACAAACAAAAAATTGCTGTATCTAAAATAAACAGCAAGGATAACGATTTATATTTTGTTACCAGTTCCCTGTTTGATACAGGCCTTAACCTTTTACATAAATCGCAGGCAGGCATACCGGTACACGGCAGTAAAGATTTTTTA
Organism: Chitinophagales bacterium; assembly: GCA_038207175.1. GTDB lineage: Bacteria > Bacteroidota > Bacteroidia > Chitinophagales > Chitinophagaceae > JBBRAD01. The sequence goes on along the minus strand of JBBRAD010000015.1, from coordinate 12,703 downwards.
ACCGAGTTTGTGGTGGATGATGATGGCGGCCTTGTATTTGTAAAAGCTTCGGGCACTGCGCAGAGCGACAATATCAACGCGCTTACACTCATAACAAAAGACCCCGGCAGTGATGTTGTAAATTTTTATGATTTAAATGTAAAATATATTTATTTAGATGACATACGCTTAAAGGTGGATAATGCAAATAAGCATTACCTTGTAACCTCACTTTTTTCAAAAACACGCCGTGGCAATATTGACGGGCTTTACTGTATGCTGTGGGATAAAGTGCAGGCGAAAGAAATTGCATCGGTTAATACAGTTTTTTCTGATGATTTGCGCAGCCAGGCAAGAAGTGACGGCAGTGTGCACAGTGCCTTCAATGATTTTTACCTGCAAAATATTTTAATGCGCAAAGACGGTGGTTTTTTAATTGCCGCAGAATCTGTTTATTCATCTTCGCACGGAAATTATACGAACCGCTGGGATTATTTAAACGGTTCACCCTACTGGTCGCCATCCAACAGTTACCTGTGGAGCAGTCCCTACAGTTACTACTACCCCTGGTGGAATTCGGGTTTATATAATACGCAAACAAACAGGTATTATGCAGATAATATTGCCGTAATTTCATTTGACTCATCCGCAAACATGCGCTGGGCCAATGTTATAGCCAAATCACAATATGATGATAATACCGATGATTTTATTGGCTATACTACTTTAAACACAGGTAGCGAAATACATTTTCTGTTTAATGAACTTGCAAGAAAAGTACTGATTTTAACCGACCAGAGCATAACACCCGACGGGCAGGTGGACCGTAAACCCACCCTGCACGACCTTGATAAAGATTACCAATTTATGCCGAAGTACGCCAAACAGGTAGGCAGCCGGCAACTGATAGTTCCCTGCCAGTACAGGAATTATGTTTGCTATGCAAAAATTGAATTTTAAATAAAGGCAGTGGTATCATTCTTTAAAGAAAAATCTCCGGCAGCCGTGTTTGATGTAATTGCAGTAAGCATTTGCCTGCATGTACATTTTTTTATAAGCCCGCCTGCAGTAATTGCAAACAGTAATGAGGGGCTTTCATACTATTTGCTCCTGCAGCTTCAGGCATTGCCATCTGTGGCGCTTGCAGTAATTTATCAGATAATACTGGTAGTGCAGGCGCTGATGATAAATTTTGTGCTGAACGATGCGCGTATGTTTTCAAAGCCGGCATTTACTACAGCACTTGCATACATACTTCTTGCTTCGCTGCTGCCGCAATGGAATAATATCACCACTGCATTTGCTGCAAACTGCATGCTTATATGGCTGCTGTATTCAGTAATAAAAATATATAATTCGCTCCGGCCTAAAACCGCTGTATATAATGCCGGGCTTATTGCAGGCAGCACGGTATTGCTTTATTATGCATCGGCACCTGTTGTATTGCTGTTGTTTTTTGCAGTGGGCATATTAAGGCCGTTCAGGATAAATGAATGGGTTGTTTTATTTCTGGGCATTATTACCCCGGCGTATTTTTTTGCCGGCTATCTTTTTTTGACCGGCAAAATGGACATGGTGCAGGGGGTGCTTAAAATATTTTACCCGCATGTAATACATCCGGAAAATATATTACATATATCCGTCACTTTTATAACAGTGATTTTAATAATTATGTTTGGTGTGTATGTATGGCAAAAAAACAGCAGCCGTATGGTGGTACAGATAAGAAAAAACTGGGTGATTATTTTTATGCTGCTGCTGCTGCTGGTACCACCTGTATTTTTTTTACCCGATGCCTGGCCCGGTGCGCTTTTGCCGGCAGCATTACCCGCTGCGGCTTTTGTATCCAATGCCTTTTTATATCCCCACAAAAATACTGTTCCTGCAATTTTTTTCTGGTTGCTTGCAGCAGTTGTTATTTATAATAACTGGTGGTGAAAATATGGATGAATAATTTTACATTTTTTATTGAGGAAAGAGATTCTGCAAAAATTTATAAGGGAATAAAAAAAACTTCATTCAAACTGTTATCTTCGCCACACAAATTTCTTACTATGAACCTTCACGAATACCAGGCAAAAGAACTGCTTAAAAAATATAATGTCCCTGTTCAGGATGGCATTGCAGTGGATACTGTAATGGCCGCCGAAGACGCTTACAGGCAAATAAAAAACCAAACAGGCAACAACTTTGCAGTAGTAAAAGCGCAGATACATGCGGGTGGTCGCGGCAAAGGAAAAATTACAGGCAGTGAGCAGCGCGGCGTGGCAGTAGGTAAAAGCCTGGAAGATATTTCAACCATCGCTAAAAATATCCTGGGGCATATATTGATAACTGTTCAAACAGGCCCGGCAGGGAAAAAGGTAAATAAAATATTGGTGGCGCAGGATGTATATTACCCCGGTCCCAACCCGGTAAAAGAATTTTATTTATCTGTTCTGCTTGACCGTGCAAAAGGGCAAAACGTAGTAATGTACAGCACTGAGGGCGGTATGAATATTGAAGATGTTGCGCATGATACACCTGAAAAAATTTTTAAGGAATGGGTGCACCCTTCAGGTGGATTGCTGCCCTTCCAGGCAAGAAAGATTGCATTTAATTTAGGCCTCAGCGGAGATGCATTTAAAAACTGCGTAAAATTTGTAACCAATCTGTATAATGCTTATACAGGCCTTGATTGCAGCATGCTGGAGATAAACCCTTTGTTTAAAACAAGCGATGATAAAATAATTGCAGTGGATTGTAAAATGAATCTGGATGACAATGCTATCATGCGCCATGCCGATTTGGGGGCACTGCGTGATATTACAGAAGAAGACCCCACAGAAGTGGAAGCCGGGCAGTACAATTTGAATTTTGTAAAATTAGATGGCAATGTGGGCTGCATGGTAAATGGTGCGGGGCTTGCAATGGCTACTATGGATATGATAAAACTCAGCGGCGGCGAGCCTGCAAATTTCCTGGATGTGGGAGGCACCGCCAATACACAAACTGTGGAAGCAGGTTTCCGCATTATTATGAAAGACCCGAATGTAAAAGCCATTCTCATTAATATCTTCGGCGGCATTGTGCGCTGCGACCGTGTGGCAGCGGGCGTTATAGAAGCTTATAATAAACTCGGCAATATCAACATCCCCATTATTGTGCGGCTGCAGGGCACCAATGCAGTGGAGGCAAAAAAATTAATTGATGAAAGCGGGCTGAAAGTGCAGAGCGCTATTTTATTAAGCGAAGCGGCGGCATTGATAAAAAAAGCGGTGGCGTAAAAGTTGTAAGTTTTAAGTAAAATGCCTTTCAACTGCGAAGGGCATTTTTATTTTACCTGCTTTAGCATTTCATGGCATCGTTCCTTGTGTCACTCCCTTGTACTTTTTATTTTTCATGGAAGCAAAAAACCGCATCAATTTTTAGCGGCCATTATGCGGCGTTATTTTGTGCGATGCCCAAAAAATTCTGCAGCAAAAAAGGTTTTACAAAATACTTTTTTATATCTTCAATGCACCCTGCTTTTTGTATATCATAATACGAAGTGGATGAACTAACCATATAAATAGCTATTTCTTTTGCAAGCCCCGCTTTTATTTTTTCGAATTCTTCAAGAAACTGCCACCCGTTCATAAAAGGCATTTCTATATCAAGAAAAATAATATCGGCAAACCGGAAAAATTACCCGCATTTTTAATCAGGAATTTAATAGCAGGCCGGCCATCAGCAAAGGCAATGCTTTCCTTTGCCAATCCTGCTGTTTCAAGAATTTTTACTGTGGTTAAGCGGAAGCTCATATCATCATCAATGATGCAGACAGTTTGGGTTTTCATTATAAAGGTTTTAGGTTGATGAAGTCTTTTGGATTTAATCTTCAATAAAATTATTTTAAGATAAACACAGAAACAACCAAAACATTCCGGGCAGGAAAGTTTCTATATTAAAAACCGGAAACAATTAGTTAAACGGGATATTCATTATTGTAAAGGGGAGCCCCAATTTGTACAGGAATGTTTTGCAGCCGCAGTTTTACAGCCCATTGGATAAATCACTATTTCTTTTTCGGCGGTTTGGGCGGCATTACGGCTTTTGGCTGCGGTTGTAAATTTCCGGGCGGGTTTTGCTGTGGTTTATTATTGTTTTTATTTGAGGTATCTTTTTTGGGCAATTCACTTTCAGGGGCAATATCCTGTGGTTTTATATTGTTGGGAATAGAGTCTGAATAATCACTGCTGTTGCCATTGCTAGCATCCCCGCCTTCGGCACCAAGCTGTTGGGGTACATTGTTTATCCAGTCGTAAGTAATATCGTTACTCATCACATCTGGTTTTACAAAAGTTGTTTTGGTATCTAATGCAAGGGTTTTATCGGCTGTTGCTTTATTGTAAAAATAGGCCCATACCGGCAATGCAACAGAAGAGCCCTGGCCTATCGATGTACTGTTGAAACGTATAAAACGGTCATCACAGCCTGTCCATACACCGCATAAAAGCTGTGGGGTATAACCAATAAACCATGCATCACTGTTGTCATTGGTGGTTCCGGTTTTGCCTGCAATATCACCCTCTACGCCATAACCCCAAATCCTCCGCCCTGTACCGTATTGCATTACACCCTGCATCATGGTGATTACAGAATAGGCGGTAACATCGCTGATAATTTCTTTGCGCTGCGGGATAAATGTCTGCAGTACATTGCCATCCTTATCTTCAATGCGCGTGATGTACATAGGCTTCACGTTAAAACCCCTTCCCGGAAACATGCTGTAAGCCTGCATCATTTCATATAAAGAAATTTCAGACGCTCCCAGGGCAATGGATGGATAAGGCTGGATATTGGTTGTAACACTGCAGTTGTGTAAAAATTCAATAAAACGTTTTGCGCTTTCATTTCCATCGCCCATTTGTTTCATGATATAAGCAGTGGCGCAGTTTCTTGATAATGCAAGCGCTTCCGCCATAGGGATGGTTTGCCCGGTGCATGTGGTGGCGGTGGCAGGTACATTGCCATAACCTGTAAAATGCTGTTGCTCATCATCAACCGGTGTATTGGGTGTAAAACCTGCATCTTCAATGGCAAGGGAATATAATAAAGGTTTGATGGTAGAGCCTACCTGCCTTTTCGTATTAATATTTACATGATCGTATTTGAATGTTTTAAAATCAATACCGCCCACCCATGCCTTTACTTCACCGCTCAGCGGGTCCATTGCCATAAAACCCGCCTGCAGCATCTGTTTGCAGTATTTGATAGAATCGTAAGGCGTCATCACTGTATCTTTTGAGCGGTTGTTATTCCATGCAAAGATTTTCATGTGCGTTTTTTCATGGAACGATTTTTTTATATCTTCATCGCTGGTGCCGTCTTTCTTCATATTTTTCCAGCGCTCGCTCTGTTTCATCGCAGCTTCTATTACATTTTCATAACCTTTCCAAACTGATCCGTTTTTTATGTTATCCTGGGCGTTGAGTATCTGTTGCATATAAGCAATATGTTTTGCCACTGCTTCTTCTGCATACAGTTGCATCCGCGGGTTGATGGTAGTATAAATTTTCAGGCCGTCTTTATACAGGTTATAATTTTCGCCGTTTGGCTTTTTGTGTTCAGTACACCATTTCTTCATATCTTCTCCCAATTCCATTCTGAAATAAGGGGCCAGCCCTGCTGTTTCATCTAATTTTCTGTAATTGAGTGTGATGGGTTTTTGCTTGATGGGTGCTGCTTCCGCTGCACTCAGGTAATTGTTTCTCACCATTTGATCAATTACCGTATTTCTTCTTTCAATGGCTTTGGTAGGGTAGAGGCGCGGGTTATATGCAGTAGGCGCATTCACCATGCCCACCAGAGTTGCAGCTTCTTCTATGGTAAGCCTGTCAGGCTCTTTCTGAAAAAAAGTTTTGGATGCGTTCCTTATGCCATAAACATTATCGCTGAAAGGAACAGTATTCAGGTATAGTGTAATGATCTCTTCCTTTGTAAAATTTCTTTCCAGTTTAATGGCAATGATGGACTCTTTTAATTTCTGCACTATGCGCACTACTATGTTGCTGCTGGGGTTATTGGTAAACAGGTTTTTGGCGGTTTGCATAGTGATGGTGCTCGCCCCGCCTTTTGAACCGAAAGAAAAAAAGGCACGGCCAAGAGAACGCGGGTCCACACCACTGTGGTCATAAAACCGCTCATCTTCTGTTGCCACTAAAGCATTGATTACATATTTGCTGATGTCTTTATAATCTGCATTCACGCGGTCCTGCAGATAATATTTACCCATCAGCGTGCCATCATCAGCATATACCTGGCTGGCCTGGTAAGCGGAAGGGTTCTGCAATTCTTCAATAGACGGCATACTGCCCAGCAACCCAAAGTTTGCAAGAAGTACCAGCAATACAAATAAACCAAATGCAATAAAAAAAACACGCCACAGGATTTTTACAGATCGTTTCATCAGGAAAGAATATCGTGCAATTGTAAAATTTGTTCTTTAACTGTATCCACTGCTATTTTAGTATGCAAAGGATAAGCATTGCACGAATTTAACTGAAGTATTCAAACCTTATAAACAAATTCCTTTGGATTTTGTGAAAATTTTCTTTAACGCCTGTAATTTCAACCTGCTTTTTTCAGCAAAATAATGTAGGTAGGAAAATGATCACTGTATCCGCCGCGGTAATTATTGCCGTCCCAGGTGCGCATGGGGTATCCTTTATATCTGCCAATATTTTCCACCATAAATTCTTTATTAAAAATAAATTGCCGGGAAAAGAAGAAACCCTGCTGTTCTTTATTCAGCCAGGGGTAGTTTATCATTATCTGGTCAAATAAGCCCCATGCATCCTGGTAAGCAAGCGTGCCAATCCCTTTCTTATACAGGTTTACCCAGGGATTGTACAGCCCGCCGGGTTTTACATCTTCTATCTTCCCTTTGGCGTTTAAAACCTTTGTTACACTGGGGCTTACGGGATCGTCATTCAAATCGCCCATAATAATTATTTTGGCATTTTCATTCTCTTTCTGAAGCGAATCCATAAAGTTTTTATCAATTATTGCAGCTGCAGCCCTCGCAGGCGCACTGCGTTCTTCGCCTCCAAGCCTGCTGGGCCAGTGGTTCACCAGTATATGTACCGTTTCGCCATCAAGCTTACCTTTTACCCATAATACATCACGTGTAAAAAAAGATCCTTTTGTTCCCTGCTGTAAACGCACAAATAATTTTTTACTGTCTTCCGGTTTAAAATATTTTGGATTGTAAATAAGTGCCACATCCACACCGCGTATATCTTTTGAATCATAGTGAATAAACCGGTAATTCCTGTTTTTGAGCAGCGGGTGATGTATCAAATCATTCAGTACGGTATCATTTTCAATTTCGGCGCAGCCTAACAGCGCCGGTCCATCAGGGTTTAAATCTGTACCTATCTGTGCAATTACAGTGGCAAGATGATCTACTTTATCCAGGTATATAGCAGTATTATAATGTTTTTCCCCATTTGGTGTAAAGTCCTCATCCTTTACAACCGGGTTATCTACTGTGTCATAAAAATTCTCAAGATTATAAAAAGCCACAATAGCAATTTTGTACTGTTGCTTTTGGGCGCCTGTTATTAAAACAGAAAGGCAAAAGAATAAAATAAAGATAAGTGTTTTCATACGCAGGCTTTTGCCTCAAAATACAAAATTTTTTCAAAAAAATTTTGTATTTTCAAAATTAAGTTTTATTTTGGTTTTGCATTGTCAGTGTATAACACCCATTCATAAAAAATAAAATTTTATGCAAAGGGTTAATTACTTCCTGTTATGCACATTTATTTGCCATTCAGTTTTAGGGCAAATTCCTCTTCACCGCGGCAGTATCAATACTATACCCGCAAAAAATGACTCTTTAATTCAGGATATCCAGGATAATGTGCTTGATAATATTCCTGTTATTTCTCTTGACGATAACGGCTTAAGTGATGCAGCCACGCAAAATATCTCTTCACTGCTTACTGCGGGGAAAGATCCTTTTTACACTGCCGCTTCCTTTAATTTCAGTGTTGTACATTTTCGCACACGCGGTTTTGATGCCGACCTTTCAGGTGTTTATATCAACGGCGTTCCCATGAACAATCTTGACAACGGGTTTACTCCTTATGGTTTATGGGGAGGATTAAATGATGTGATGCATAACCGCGATGTCTCTATCGGACTTCGTTATAATACTTATGCTTTTGGCGATATCGCAGGTGTTACAAATATAGATACAAGGGCAAGTAAACAAATTAAACAAACAAATTTCAGTTACGCATATTCTAACCGCAGTTACAACCACCGCTGGACTTTTACACATAGTACCGGCGCCGGAAAAAAAGGATGGGCTTTCACTATTTCGGGCAGCCGCCGGTGGGCCGGTGAAGGTTATGCGCCCGGGACTTTTTATAACGGATGGAGTTATTTTGCGGGAATTGATAAACGCTTCGGGCAAAAGCACCTGCTTTCACTGGTTGCATTTGGCGCTCCCACTGAAAATGGAAAGCAGGCAGGCTCAGTTTCGGAAATGATGGACCTTGCAGGCTCGCATTATTATAACCCTTACTGGGGTTACCAGGATGGAAAAATGCGGAATGCTTATATAAGTAAAACCAATCAGCCAGTTATTATTTTAACCCACGATTACCGTATCAATAGCAACAGTTCTTTAGTTACTGCACTTGCTTATTCTTTCGGGGAAAAAAGCAGCAGCGGCTTAGACTGGTATAATGCCGGTGACCCGCGCCCGGATTATTACCGCTACCTGCCCAGTTATCAAACTGATTCCATACAGGCCCTGCTGGTGGCTGATGAACTGCGTAATAACGAAGCCGCAAGACAAATAAACTGGCAGCATTTGTATGATGTAAACCGCGACAGTTATGCAACAATTTATGATGCAAACGGAATTGCGGGCAATAACGTTTCAGGCCACAGATCTTATTATATTGTGCATGAAAGTGTAACAGATACCAGGCGTTTAAATTTTAATTCTGTTATCAATTCCCGGTTGGGTAATCATGCTGATTTTACCGCAGGCGCATCATTTCAATGGCAGAAGAATAATTATTTTGAAAGAGTGAACGATCTTTTAGGCGGAGATTTTTATGTGGACCTGAACCAGTTTGCGCAAAGAGATTTTCCAACGGATATTAATGCCGCTCAAAACGATCTGAGCAGGCCAAACAGGATATTGCATGCAGGTGATAAATATGGATACAATTATGATATTACCATTTACAAAGCATCAGAATGGGCGCAAACTGTTTTTAAATTTAATAAGATAGATTTCTTTTTGGCAGCAGAGGCATCGCAAACACAATTCTACCGCACAGGCAATGTAAAAAATGGCCTGTTCCCTGATAACTCTTATGGCAAATCCAAAATAAACATCTTTACAAATTATGCAGTTAAAGGCGGCATTACTTATAAAATAAACGGAAGAAATTATTTATATGCAAATGCGGCTTTACTTACCCGCGCACCTTATTTTGATAATGCTTATATATCTGCACGCTCAAGGGATATTGAACAGGACAGCCTTGTAAGTGAAGACATACAGGATGCGGAAGCAGGTTATGTACTGAATGCGCCTAAATTAAAGATCAGGCTTACGGGCTATTACGCCACTTTTAAACACGGGTTTGATGTGCTTACTTTTTATCATGACGATTACCGCAATTTTGTAAACTACGCATTAAGCAATATTGATAAAATACATTATGGCGGTGAATTTGGGATTGAAGCCAAAATAATGTCCAATGTTTCGGTTACCGGCGCCGCTGCCGTGGGCAGGTATTATTACAGCAGCAGGCAAAATGCAGTGGTAACGCTTGATAACAGCGCTAAAGTATTAGACAGGGAAACAGTGTATTCCCAAAACTTCCGCGTGCCATCCACGCCGCAGGAAGCTTACAGCCTGGGCATTACCTACCGGTCACCCAAATTCTGGTTCCTCAGTTTAACCGGAAATTATTTTGACCAGATGTGGTTATCATTTAACCCCCTGCGAAGAACATACTCGGCAACAGAAGGAGTTGATCCTGAAAGCAGGTTGTGGAATGATATAATTGATCAGGCAAAATTTGATCCGCAATACACACTTGATTTCTTTGCCGGCTATTCATGGAAACTGCCGCATTCTTTCAACATAAATAAAAAACCTGTTTTCTTAGTGTTTAATGCAGGTGTAAATAATTTACTCAACAACCGGGATATTGTTACAGGCGGCTACGAACAATTAAGGTTTGATTTTGCTGATCACGATATAAATAAGTTTCCACCAAAATTATATTATGCTTACGGGCTCAATTATTTTATAAGTGCAGCCATACATTTTTAAACAACTAACTTCTAAAATCATACAAACTGCTGCTATGAAAAAAAACAAATCAGTTCTGTATCAGTCTGCCATTGCAGTGTTGCTCGCAGGCGGTATGCTTATGCTTTCATGCAATAAAAAATTTGATGAACCGCCTGCTTATATACCGCCGGATATTACGGCAAACCTTTCTATAAGAGATCTTAAAGCCATGCATGTAAAAGGAAATGCGGAGCAAATTACAGGTGATAAAGTGATAGAAGGCGTAGTGGTTGCAGATGACCAAAGCGGCAATTTTTATAAATCCATTGTAATAGAAGATTCAACCGCAGGCATACTTGTAAAGCTGGATGCTTATGATCTTTATACAGATTATCCCATAGGGAGGCATATATTTATAAAAATGAACGGGCTGTATATGGGCGATTATAACGGGTTGATAGAAATTGGCGGCAGCGTGGATAATTCAGGCGCCACACCATCTGTACAGCCTGTTGCGCCGCTGCTTATCAGCAAATATGTATTAAAAGGTACATTGGGTAATGTGGTTGCGCCAAAAATTGTAACTGCTGCACAGCTTGCCGATTCTTTGCAAAACGAATTAATACAGCTTGACAATTTTGAATTTGCCGCAACAGACACTGCCGCAACTTATGCTGATCCAGCGCTTGGTTCTTCCGCGGTAAACTTTACTTTAAAAAGTTGTGATGGCAGCAGCATCATACTGCGCAACAGCAGTTATGCGGATTTTGCAGGCTACAACCTGCCAAACGGCAATGGTTCTATTATTGCTGTTTACGCAGTTTTTGGTTCAACCAAACAGTTGAATATACGCGATACTTCTGATGTAAAATTTTATGATACAAGATGTGGTATCGGCAATATTTTTAATGAAGATTTTGCAACAGCAGTAAGCGGCGCTGACCTGTCCCTTGCCGGATGGATAAATGTTCCCGAAAACGGAACTGTAAAATATAAAGGCGCAGCGTACGGCGGAAATAATTTCGTTAAGGTAAGCGCTTTCGCATCATCACAATCTGTAGTAAAGTCATGGCTTATTACGCCTGCCATTGATGTAAGTACACACCCAAACCCGGCACTCACTTTTGATAATGCAGACGGGTATGATAACGGCGCCATGCTTAAAATATATATTTCTCAAAACTACGATGGTATAAATGCGGCCCCTTGGAGCAGTGCAGTATGGACGGAGTTAAGTGCAACAATTTCAGGGGGCCATACTTCCGGTTATGGCAGTTTCATAAGTTCAGGCAATATTGATTTAAGTGCTTATACTGGCAAAATACATATTGCTTTTGTGTATGAAGGCGCAGACCCGGCAGGTACTGCAACTGATAAAACCACCACTTTTGAAATTGACAATGTAAAAGTAAATGGCGATTGACATAAAGTTTGATAAAATAAAAGACCCGGTTTCTACCGGGTTTTTTAATGTTTATTTTTATTTTGGTATAATTTGGTGCAAATTGAAACTGCTTTATAAAATATTATCCTTGTTTTTTTCGCTGCTGTTGATTTACAGTTGCGGTTTAAGGGCGCTTACAAAAAAAGAAAATGCCCGGCAACCTATAAACGGTCTGATGCTTTTTACTGAATCAGGCGGTGAAAGCTTTTTCTTTCCCGATACAATGAACAGGAAAATAATTTCCCCTGCATTGCTGAACAAAACTGTTGTTTATACAATTGAAAAGGCAGGAGGTATGGAGCTGCTTAAAAGTGATGCGAAAAAATTCCCGGTGCGGCTGATGTTTATTGACAGCATGAAAAATATTCAATACATCCCCGAAAATTTTTCAATAATATCCTGCACACTGTTTTACAATAAAAGTAATACGGGCTGGCTGCAAAATACAGGGGAGGTTACCTATAATTATAATGGCAGCAACTACAGCTTTAAAGTGTTTCATTTATTTGAAGGCGGCGGTATTAACCTTGCAGAAAAAAAATAACCTGAGAATTTTTTTGCTGAAATGCATTGCCAACCTGTCATGCAAACCCGCTTTGGTACTGTGTTTTCCTTTTCCGCACAGCCTCCTTCTAGGAGCAATATGTATTTAGCAAGTGACTGTGAAGTTTCATCAACGGTATTCATTTTCTTTTTCCGCAAAGTGTCCTGCTCAAAGCTTTGTGTAAAAGCAGGCACTCTGCGGCATGGTTGGTACTGCAGTAGATAGAAAACAAATGCCCCGCAATTTCATAATTTTGCTCTATGAGTGTGCGTAAAAAAATACCCGAAAATAATGGCTTGTATTTTTTATGCCTTTGTTGGTGTTGTGCGAAGGCAATCCGTGCCGGCTTCACCAACAAATCATATTTATGCCCCTTACTGTTGGTAAAGCCATCGTACAAATGCTAAACGCAACACCAACAGCGGCACAAAGCTGCATCAGT
>JBBRAD010000014.1:0-138986 GCA_038207175.1 Chitinophagales bacterium | reverse complement strand
TATTATTTGTGGGTCTGTCATTATTATTTCAATCATCCCTTTTTTGCCGGTGTAATATTCTGCAGCGCTGCTGTACAGCCAGTCTTCCGGCTTTTCAACAAATCTTGCTGCAACAGGATTGTTATGCAAATATTCTAATTTTTGTCGCAGCAGGGTCTTCATAACCCAGCATTTGAGCGTGGGATGAGACCCTGCGTTTGGAATAGCTGTTATACAACACCCGGGAGTTTAGAACCAGAAAGGTAAAGGCTGATGTAAGAGCAATGCAGCAAAGGCTGCAAAAGGCTTTTTTTGTTGTTTTATATTCTATTAGTCTGAATAGAGCTTCCAATAATTATATACTGTAAAAAATTAAAGTCAAATTTTGATGGTAAACAAATGCTTTAATAGCATTAAAAAGCAAACAGCTATTTTTTAAAAAGGTGGTTGTGCATCAGCCACCACTTGTTGGCAGAAGTTTTTTTATGGTCTAATAAAAAGCTCGACTGAAAAGGTGTCGTCTGATAACTTATTTAAGTCACTTTCAAGTCCTCTGGGATTTTTTACTTTGTTTTCTGGGTCATAAACAAAGCATTTTAAAAACTTACAATTAGGATGATTTTTATAATGTGCTACGTCTAAAATTAGTTGCTCACCGATTTCTTTATCAGTTAATTTGTCTCTTGTTTTCTTTACCTCTATAACTAAATTTTCATTTTTAAGTAAAAAGTCCATTCTTGTTGAACTGCCTGCGTATGAAGGAGTATATTCTTCTTCTCTGACATCCTTGAAATGAAGCTTCAAAATTGAATGCAATAAATCCTGAACATCATATTCATCAAGGATTGCAATAGTTGCTCTCTTATTATGTCTATTTTTTAATTGATTGCAAAAACTATGAAAATTATCAAATACTTCGCTCAAAACTTTTTCTGTATATCCGAAATCATCAGGAATAGATTTTACATTTAACTTAAGCTCAACTTGTCTCAATAATCTATTTGCAATTTCAATAAAGCTTTTTGCAGAAAACGCCTTAGTTGTTAAGGAAACAATGTATCCGATAACAGTAATATGTGGTGGAGTTTCGATACCTCTGCTCAAAACATCCATATCATAAATTGGAATTTGAGTTGGTCTTCTTATTTGAATATAGTCTGAAGTAATAAATCCCCATTTGAACTTTTCGATTGAATTTAATAACTCATTTTCATTATTGAAATTTTCCTTGTCGCGAATGATAGATAGTTCCGTAATTAAATGTTGTTGAAATTTTTTAAAAGGTTCTAAGTTTTTTAAAATGTCTTTGTCAATACTGTCAAGATTAATTTTTAATTTCTTTGATATAATGTCATAAAAATATTCTTCGTTGATCTGTACACGTTCATAATGATTTCTGGGATTTTGATAATGATTATAATTTGCTTGTCCCCAACCACCAACCCATGAGTCTTCGAAAGTTTTATAAATTTCTGGAACTGCATTCAAATTCTCATGAATGATTTCAAGATTCTTTCCTTGATTATTTTCTAAGGTTTTGAGTTGTGTCCTTAAAGGAGATATGATGTGTAAAAGGTCGCTCATAAAATTTCTGCCAACACGTAAATTGGCGCTATTACATGATATATCCAAATATTTTCCACCATTGAAAATCAATCTTTTAGTGTTGCGCTTTTTGTATTGTCGCTGTTTACCAGTCTGTTTTACCCCCGGTGCTGGCAAATGGTTTTGTATCCGGGCTTCACTAGCAGCAGAGAAACATGAATTACTATTTGTTGGTGAAAAGCCCCCACACAGCATGCTGAGCACAACACTGGCAGCAGCACAAATAATAATCAGCCCCCCTATATTATACTGAACTTATACTGAAGTTATACTGATGTTATACTGAACTTATACTGAAGCAAACTACAGGTAGAACCAGGGTATATCCCGTCTTCACCCGGGTTTCCCCCTTCCCGGAGGCTACCCTTCTCATCCCCGCACGTTTTTTACAATCCACTAAAAATCAGCTCTTTATTGTATCCGTAGTATCCTCCCTGCCATTGGAAGGCAACGCAGAATCATCGGAAGGCAACGCAGAATCATCGGAAGGCAACGCAGAATCGTTGGTAGGCAACGCAAAACCATCGGAAGGCAACGCAGAATCATTGGTAGGCAACGCAGAATCGTTCGTAGGCAACGCAGAATCATTGGGAGGCAACGCAGAATCATTCGTAGGCAACGCAGAATCATTCGTAGGCAACGCAGAATCATTCGTAGGCAACGCAGAATCATTCGTAGGCAACGCAGAATCGTTGGTAGGCAACGCAGAATTACCGGGAGACCTCCCCCGGGATACAATAAAGCATATAGTAAACATTATTCAACACCATTAAAAATAAAGCGTTATAGCAAAGAATTATTGCCTTCCCGCGCGGACAGGGATATGCAGCTCCGGTACAGGATAGTTCCTTGTCGCAGCAGGGTCTTCATAACCCAGCATTTGAGCGTGGGATGAGACCCTGCTACCAGAGAGCTCACCGCTCGCAGCTAATAGCTCATAGCTTTTCTTCAGTACAAGAGTGCGACGCAACATAGATGCCACCAGCATTACAGCCCGGTACATCATTCTTCTTCACTCCACGCCTGCGCAGCTTTAACCGCGCGCTTCCATTGCATTGAAAAATTATTTCTTTTTTCTTCATCAATCGCAGGTTCAAATATTTTATCTATTTGCCATTGCTGCTGTATCTCTTCCATATTTTTCCAGTAACCAACCGCAAGACCTGCAAGATATGCTGCACCTAATGCTGTTGTCTCTGTAATTTTTGGGCGAATAACTTTTGTGTTGAGTATATCGCTCTGAAACTGCATCAATAAATTATTTGCGGTGGCGCCGCCATCCACACGTAATTCTTTTACCACAATCTTTGAATCGGCCTGCATGGCATTCACTACATCCATTGTTTGATATGCAATACTTTCAAGAGCAGCCCTTGCAATATGTGATTGGTTGGTACCGCGTGTAATACCCACGATTGTGCCACGTGCATGCTGGTTCCAGTAAGGCGCACCAAGTCCCGCAAATGCAGGAACGATATACACACCACCTGTATCATCAACTTTTTTTGCAAGGCTCTCAATCTCTGTTGATGAACGCACAAAATGCAAACCATCACGCAGCCACTGCACCACCGCGCCTGCAATAAATACGCTGCCTTCGAGTGCATAAAATGTTTTGCCGTTTATCTGCCATGCAATAGTTGTAAGCAAATTATTATTTGAAATAATAGGTTGCTCCCCTGTATTCATCAGCATAAAACACCCGGTGCCGTAAGTGTTTTTCACCATACCCGGTTGTATACACATTTGCCCGAAGAGCGCCGCCTGCTGGTCGCCTGCGATTCCTGCAATAGGAATATTATGCGCCGTTAATATATTTTGTGTTTCACCATACACTTCACTGCTGCTGCGCACTTCAGGCAAAATATTTTTTGGGATGTCAATCAGTTGCAGCAATTCATCATCCCATTTTAAGTCATGAATATTATATAACATTGTGCGTGATGCATTGCTTACATCTGTTGCATGCACTTTGCCATTGGTGAGTTTCCATAGCAACCATGTATCAATGGTGCCAAAACACAATTCATCATTCGCAGCTTTTGTTCTTGCGCCTTCTGCATTGTCTAAAATCCATTTCAATTTTGTTGCAGAAAAATACGCATCAATCACCAGCCCTGTTTTCTGCTGGATATTTTTTGTGTGGCCTTGCTTTTTTAAATCATCGCAATAATTTGCTGTTCGCCTGTCCTGCCACACGATTGCATTATGAATGGGTGTGCCTGTTTTTTTATCCCACACCACCGTTGTTTCTCTTTGATTGGTAATACCAATTGCTGCAATGTCCTTCACGCTCAAACCCGCTTGTGTAATAGCTTCTGCGGCAACGCCCAATTGGGTACCCCATATTTCATTTGCATCATGCTCCACCCAGCCGGGCTGAGGAAATATTTGCGTAAATTCTTTTTGTGCAACGGATTTTATGCTTCCGTTTTTATCAAATACAATAGCACGTGAACTGGTGGTACCCTGGTCGAATGAGAGGATATATTGTGGCATAGCAAGTTTTTATCGTTAATGGTGAAACACAAATCTCAGAATAAATATAATTGCAAACTGTGAGAATATTGAAATGAATTTTTTCGTGAATTCACCTAACAACAGAGTTAAAGGAGTTATGCCACAGAGTTACACAGAAAAAAACGCTGGCCTTCTGTGAAAAAGAACTCTGCGTTACTCTGTGGTAAAATAAAAAGCTGAATAAAATTCTGAATCCACCGATAGTCGCACAGGCATGCAAGTGTGCGACGCAACAGAAGCTAAATAGAAATATTAAAGCCCGGCTCAAAAAATATTTCATGTTTTCTTCAAAAAATATTTTATCAATGCAAATAAAGAAACCACAGTCCAGGTTCCTTCAAGAATAACAAAAGGCAGATAATGAATAAGCCAGGATGCAAGACAGGCAACCCCTGCGCCAATTATATTCATGAGTATATAAGGCAACCCGTCCCTTGAAATTTTTCCCGAAAGGTTGAGCAAAAACGCCACGAGTAAAGTAAATACACCCGCAAAACCAATATAATCGTTAACGTTTAAATTCATTGCAGTAATTTATTGCTGAACATAAACTGTTTTTTCTTTTTGTGCAATCATTCCGCCAATTGTATCCGCATATAATTGGTATGATTGTAATAATTGTTTTACTTCTTCTACTCCATCTTTTGAAACAGCAATAAGCAACCCACCGCTTGTTTGCGGATCGGCAAGTATAGCTTTTGCATTAGCAGTATCCACATTATCCGCAAAAATTATTTTATGGCCATAGCTTTCCCAGTTGCGGTTTGTGCCGCCGGGAATGGAATTATTGCTGATATAAAATTTCAGTTCATCCGTTATCAAAGGAATTTTTTCAAAGTTGATGATTGCGCTTAAACCGCTGCCTTCGCACATTTCAGCAAGATGTCCCAGCAGCCCAAAACCGGTAACATCCGTCATGGCAGAAACAGTTTTTAATTTTCCCAATGCTTCGCCTGCTTTATTCAACTGCATCATTTGCTGTGCGGCAAGCTGTTGATGTACGGGTTTTAAAATACCTTTTTTTTCTGCAGTAGTTAAAATGCCGGTGCCTAATTTTTTTGTAAGAAATAAAACATCACCTTCTTTCGCGGTATTATTTTGTTTTATGTTTTCGATATTTACAACCCCGTTTACAGCCAGGCCAAAAATTGGTTCAGGGGAATCAATGCTGTGGCCGCCCGCCAGCGGTATGCCTGCTTCCCTGCAAATGCTGCGGCTGCCTTCAATTACACGCTGCGCAATTTCCGCCGGCAGGTTATTTACGGGCCAGCCTAAAATGGCGATTGCGAGAATGGGTTTGCCGCCCATTGCATATACATCACTGATTGCATTGGCCGATGCGATCCTTCCAAAATCAAAAGCATCATCCACAATGGGCATAAAAAAATCCGTTGTTGAGATCAATGCAGTTCCATTTCCCATATCATAAACAGCAGCATCATCTTTGCTGCTGTTGCCAACAATAAGTTTGTCATTATCCGGCATGGCGATATTGCTTTTTAAAATTGTATCGAGTACTGCGGGTGAAATTTTGCAGCCACAACCCGCGCCATGCGAGTATTGTGTGAGTTTTATATTTTGAAAGATGTCATTGTTCATGTGCGCTGATTTTTGAATGGTGAAGTTGCAGTAATATCTCCGCATTTGCTTTTACATCAACAGACGGCAATGGTATTGTATGTAAAAGCGATAAAAGGTTTTGCCTGTTGTGCAGGCTTTTTACATACCATTTGTCGTAATATTTCAATAACACCGCAAAGCAGTTTTTCAGTTCATCATCCATTAAAAAATTTACCGCGGTTTTTGCTTCAAGCCCGCCAAGTCTTTTTTTGATGCGCATAATGGCATTTAGTATTTTTTCTTTTTCAAATTTTCCATATTCATACATAATGTTATCAAGCCTTTCATCAAAAGGGATGTTTAAAAAGAAAACGGGTTTTGTGCGGATATGGCTGAACAATGCATTAGGTATATTCACATCACCAATACGCTGGCTTTCATCTTCCATCCAGATGACAGGTGGCTGCTGACAGTTGCCGGAGAGAACTTCTTTATGCCTGTCATCCTTCATAAAACATTTGTCATCTTTCTTCCGCAACTCAACCGCCAGTTTATTTTCAAACATTTCCTGCGATGGCTGCGGTGAACCGTCAAGATTGCCAAATGCTGAACCTTTGTGGTTTGCCAGCGATTCAAGGTCAAGTACAATTTCATTTTTTTTAATTAATTCATATAGCAGTTTTGTTTTGCCGCTTCCTGTATAGCCGCCAATAATTTTAAACGGATATTCTTTTTCAAACTGTTTTAAAACCCAGTTGCGGAAGGTTTTGTAGCCGCCTGCCAGTGTAAATACTTTAAATCCGTAAAGGTCTAAAAGCCAGGCCACGGCTGCACTGCGCATGCCACCACGCCAGCAATACATAAGTACGGGTTTACAAGTACGATCTGCGGATAGCCCCGTTTCACCAGCGCACTTCGTGCTTTGTACTTCGTAAATTTTTTCCATAGTTTCAATCATACTTACGGTCTTTGGGCCAAAATACTCCAGGCCAATCTTGATTGCTTTTTCACGGCTTTGCTGTTTATAAGCTGTGCCCACAACTTTTCTTTCTTCATCAGAAAACAGTGGCAAACTGAAGGCAGAAGGAAAATGAGCATGGTTGTATTCAGCAGGGCTGCGCACATCCAGCACAGGCCGCGTTTCAGCCAGTTCAATAAATTGCTGTATGTTTATTTTTTCTATTGCCATTTTAAAAGAAATGCAAATGTATTATTTAAGCTGATGCGGTTGACAGCACCGGAATAAATGAGCGCAGGTTTGTAAAGCTTGATAAAACACCCGTAATTCGCAATTTGTAAAACTGAAATTGTTTGCAGTTATCCATCATCATAGTAAACTACAATATAAAATTTTTCCTGGAGCAATGCTTGTGTTCTGTTGAAAAAGCAATTAAAGATATTGATGCGGAAATATGCGTAGTGGATAATTGTTCCGCAGATAACAGTATTGAATATCTGCAGGAAAAGTTTAACCGGGTGAAATTCATTTCCGCCGGAAGCAATCTTGGTTTTTCAAAAGCAAATAATATGGCATTGAAGCAATGCACCGGAAAATATATTTTGTTTTTAAACCCGGATACTATTTTACCGGAAGATGCACTGCAGGGATGTTTAACATTTTTTGAAACTACCGCAAATGCAGGCGCAGCAGGCGTAAGGATGATTGATGGCCGGGGAAAATTTCTTGCGGAAAGTAAGCGCTCATTTCCCTCGCCGGTCGTTTCATTTTTTAAATTAACGGGTTTGTCCGCCGTTTTCCCCACATCAAAATTTTTTAACCGCTATGCACTCGGCTACCTGGCTGAACATGCCATACATGAAGTGGATGTGCTTTCCGGTGCGTGCATGATCGTGAAGAAAGATATACTTACTGAGCTTGGCGCGTTTGATGAAATTTTTTTTATGTATGGTGAAGATATTGACCTGAGTTTCCGCATACAGCAGGCTGGATATAAAAATTTTTATCTCGGCAATATTACCATCCTGCATTTTAAAGGCGAGAGCACAAAACGCGGCAGTCTTAATTATGTGCGCCTGTTTTACAAAGCCATGCGCATATTTGTAAAAAAACATTATTCAGGAAATGATGCGTGGGCAACAAATATTTTTCTGCACCTTGCCATTTATCTGCGCAGCATTATTTCTTTAATGGCCGCGCCTTTTACACTGCTATATTATTCAATTTTTAAAAGCAACACGGGCAGCAGGCGTTCATTTTTATTGACTGGCGACGATGCATCCTGCGCAGAGGCACAGCAGATACTGCAAGGAAACGGTACACAGTCACAAAAAATTACTACCGCTGAAATACAGGCTGCCAGTACATCTTCTTCAAACACAGTTGTTTTTTGCACAGGCACGCTTGAGTACAAAAAAACGCTGGAATTGGTTCAGCAACCCGGAAACAACTGTACTTTCAAATGGCATGGCTGCGGCACAAAAAGTATTGCCGGAAGCGACCATAAAAACCTGACGGGAGAAGTATATGCGGGAAATTGAATGAAATTGTGCTTGCCATTGTTCAGCAGCGGATTAAACCCTGAAGTGTGCGACGCAACAGGTGCCTTATTATAATTCTTCAGCCGGGTACATAAAATTCTTTTTGATTTTTTACATTAGCTTTATCAGTAATTACAAAATCATGTTCAAAATAATCCCTTTTGAAGAACGGCTGGCAAAACATGCAAATACGTTTCATAAAGTAGTTGCTTTTGATCCGGTGAAAGAGCATTTGCTTCAATTGGATTTTACGGAAAAGAACAGGGAGCTCAGCGCTGATATTTTTGAAAATACAAAACTGTTTGGTGATTATATAAACCAAAAAATTAAAACCACCAACTCGGTTTATGCCATTGGAGGCTATAATGAACAGCGGGCGCTTTATTCTATGAGCAAAGTGTTTGATACAAAAGGTGCCGGGCCACGGCGTTTGCATCTGGGCATTGATATCTGGGGAAACGCCGCCACGCCTGTATTTGCGCCATTGGGCGGCATGGTACACAGTTTTGCTTTTAATAATTCCTTCGGCGATTACGGTGCCACAATTATTTTACTTCACCAGTTGGATGGCCTGCCCTTTTACACTTTGTACGGCCATCTTTCTTTAAATGATATTAAACATTTACGCGAAGGTGTTTATATAAGCCGCGGGCAGGTGATTGGCCATTTTGGAGAACTGCATGAGAACGGGGAATGGCCGCCACACCTGCATTTTCAGGTGATAAAGGATATGCAATATAAAAAAGGTGATTATCCCGGTGTTTGTGCAGTTTCTGAAAAAGAAAAATACTTAGCTAATTGCCCAAATCCTGATTTGATTTTGCAGATGATGCAGTATGCAGTAAAAGGATAAGCAAACCTGTAACCGGAAACAAAAATTAAATTCATTTTTTTCATTCCGCGGATAAGTTTTTACTTTAGCGCAATCCAAAATTTAATTTATGAGTGAACAGCAATTTGATTACAACGACACAAAAAAATTCACGCTTACGGCTTTTCTTGCTTTCGTAGCGGTATTTTGTTTCCTGATGCTTATGATGCGCTGTCATGGCGATTATATGCCGGTGAACGGCGTACCTGCAGTGAGCGGTGAAAATAACAATGAAGCAATGATGGCGAATACTGACACAACAGCAGCTTCAAAGACCGCTGCTGAAGCATCCGTAAATGTTACATTGCCCGATGGCACTGAACTTCATGCAATAAAAGGCGGTATTGAAGATAAGCTGGTGGCATTTTTAAATGATTCCACAGCAAAGGCAGGAAAGGATGTTTGGTTTGATTTTGATAACCTTAATTTTAAAACAGGGAGTGCAGAGCTTACAAATGAAAGTTATGCGCAGGTGATGAATATTGCCGCTGTTTTAAAAGCCTATCCAAAACTGAAAATAAAAATCGGGGGATATACGGATAAATCCGGTGACAGCACTGCCAATCTTAATTTGTCGCAAAGCCGCGCCACCACTGTATTATCAGCCCTGCAGAAACTGAATGCAAATGCCGCACAGTTGCTTGGCGCCGAAGGTTATGGTTCACAATTTGCAAAAGCCGCAGCAGACGCACCGGATGAAGAAAGGAAAAAAGACAGGCGGATTTCTTTAAGTGTAAGGGAAAAATAAACAATAAATTATTTTAAATAAAATCTTCTGTAAATTCAGGAGGTTTTTTTGTAATAAAGACTTCAGGTATGTGATTTACAAATCATCATACTCATACAATGGATCAATATGCGTTTGCGGATCCATTTCAAAAACACTTTTTATCAGGCCGTCTTTTAATCCATACACCCACCCGTGCAGGTGCGGCCGCTGATCATGCTTCCACGCCCGTTGTATAATGGCTGTTTGCGCAAGGTGTATCACCTGCTCTTTTACGTTTAATTCTACAAGCCTGTCTGTGCGCTGTTCTTCATTTTCAATACTGTCAAGCTCATCCCTGAAAAGGCTGTACACATCTTTAATATTGCGCAGCCACATATTAAGCACATGGCTGTAATCGTGATTGGTCATCGCTGCTTTTATGCCTCCGCATCCATAATGCCCGCAAACAATCACATGCCTTATTTTAAGCTGGTTTACCGCAAAGTCAAGCACGCTCAGCAGGTTTACATCCGTATGCACCACCATGTTGGCAATATTGCGGTGCACAAAAATTTCGCCGGGCTGCGTACCCGTAATTTTATCCGCAGGCACGCGGCTGTCACTACAGCCAATCCATAAAAACTCCGGCGTTTGCAGATGCGCGAGGCGGTTGAAATATTCGGGATCTTTATCCACCATTTCTTCCGCCCAGTTTTTATTGTCGGCGAGCAGTTTTTCAAAAGGGGTCATATCGGTTTTTAATAAATGATTATGCAGCAAATATGCAATAAAAAAAAGAAACCATTTATTTCTTTCTCCTGTATTCAAGGTCAAAATCTGTTTTCCATACAGCGCCGCCATCTGTGGAGCTTTCACCAAACTGCCGTACTTTATCATCGCTCAATTTCGAAAAAGTCATACGGAGCATTTTATAAGTTCCGTCCGGCTGTTTATCATTTGGCGTTGTAACAATCATTTTACCATCTTTAAATTCGCCATTACTATAGTAAGTAATTCCCCCGGCATTATCCACCCAGGTTTGCTGCCATTTGCCGGTTTCTGTATTAAATGTATTAAAGCTTTTGCCGCTGTAATTATAGCTTGCACTGTGCCAGTTTTCAAGAATCACGCAACTGTCTAATATCAGTTCTATTTTACTGTCGCCGGCTTTTTTTCCCTGAGGGTTAAAAGCTTCCCACTCGCCAATCCAGAAATCAAACTGGCGGTAAGCAGAATTGGTATGGCAGGGGCTTATGGGTGCTTGCTGCTGTGCGCAGGTGCTGAAGACAAAATAATTCATCAGCAATAAAAAAAAGATTTTCTTCATGATATTTTTTACTAAATGACAAATAATTTTAATCATTCGCAGTACCGCTTATCAAAAAAAGTATTGCAGGTTGTTTTGATTGATGCTGCAATATTCATTATGCAGCTTGTGATGCAAGAGACGTTTCCCGCCCGTACCGAACCTTGTATTATATAAATTCTTACCGCTACGTTCTGTCAGATCATACGGAACAATTGCCGGTATTAAAAATAAATGGCTTAAACAATTTATAAAAACTGACGGAATTATTTTTGTTTATCATTCAAAAAAAAATAAGAACTTACTGCTGAATTAATTACATACTTATGGATTTTATAAAAGTAACCACACTTGCAGAACTACCGCCAAACAGCCGGAAAATTGTACAGGTGGGCATGCATAAAGTTGCATTGTTTAACTATGATGGAGAAATTACAGCAATGGCCAATGCCTGTTTGCACAAAGCAGGGCCATTGGGTTTGGGGCTGGTTGAAAAAAAGTATGATGGTTTATATGTAACCTGCCCCTGGCATGGGTGGGAATACAATATTAAAACGGGTGCAGCGCCCCCGGGATATAAAGATCAGCAGGCAGTATATGAAGTAAAGGTTGAAGGCAGTGATATTTTACTCAGCAGCCAGCCTGTTGTAAAAGCGCACCGTGCACAACACGATTTAAGCATGATTGAAGATTTGATAAAGCTGCAATATTTAACCACATCTTCATCAAAAAATATTCTTGGTATCTCCGCCACTAATATGAATGATGATCTTCCCCGTTACAGTACTTCAGAAGCCGCATTGCAGATGGCTTTGGATTATGCCGGAGAAAACCACGGCGCTTCCACAAAAATGCTCAAGCTGCGCGAACTTGGCTTTCGTGCATGCGAAGGATATTATTCACAACACGCCAGTGCATGTACCTGGCCCTGCAGTATTACAGAAATGCAACCCCGTGACGGGCTTACACAATTGTACCGTGATTTGATCTTATGGGCCGATATTGTGCTGGTTGCAACACCCATACGCTGGGGCAACGCTTCATCATTATATTTTAAAATGGCCGAACGGCTGAATTGTGTGCAGAACCAGATTACCATAAAAGACCGGGTGCTTATAAAAAATAAAATAGCCTCGTTTATTATCACCGGCGGTCAGGATAATATTCAGCAGGTGGCAGGGCAAATGATGGTGTTCTTTACCGATCTTGGTTTTACTTTTCCGCCATTTAGTTTTCTTGGCTGGAGCAGGGGCTGGACGGCGGAAGATATGGACAAGAATGTAATGCAGTTTAAAAAAAGCGGATACATTCAGCGCACTGTAAAAGAAATTGTTGATAATTGCATGGAAACATTATGCCAGGTAAAAAACATCCATCCGGAAAAAATAAAAGCGCCTAACCCGCACCGGGAAGATTCGTTTACTGCGGGTCTTATTAACCCTGATATGAATGTGTAGTTTAAAATAAGAAAGACTTTGGTTTTTTTCTCAATTTTACCAGATTAAACACTCCAATTCGCCTCTCTGTGTTTATATTGCACCCCTTAAAATAAACTGATTGATATGGAATACAGTAAAATAATTTCAGTGACAGGATTAAGCGGTTTGTATGAATTGATAGGAAGTAAAACAGACGGCGCCATTGTGCGTGCATTGGAAGATAAAACCACGAAGTTTGTTTCATCACGCATACACAATTTCTCTCACCTTGAAAGTATAGAAATATTTACAACCGGCGTTAATACCAACCTGGTAGACCTGCTGCAGGCAATGGATACAAGCACTGAACCCCTGCCATCAGACAAAGATGCAGCAGCCATAAAAAAATATTTTGAAAAAGTATATCCTGAACTTGACTTTGACCGCGTATATGCCAGCGACATGAAAAAAATGCTGCGCTGGTTTGGGATATTAAAAGCAAATAATATTGAATTTAAGTTGAAGGAAGAAGAACAATCAACTGAAGAACCGGCAGAAGAAACAAAACCTGAACCCGTTGCTGAACAGGCGCCGGAACCTGAAGAAACCAAAAAGAAAACTGCACGTAAAAAGAAAGTTGAATAACCTGAACCCTGTTAATTGTTGATTAACGGACAAAGCGATGCAGTGTGCGACGCAAGAATGCTTAATTGAAGATATCCAGCCCGGTTCAAAAAAAATTATATAAGCACTTATGCAATTAACAGCCGATATAAAAAAAACAGAACGTAATTTTCTGCCCGCTGATTTTTCCGTAACAACATGGGAAGTGCTTGAGCCTTATGTAAAGCAATTGCTTGACAGGGAAATTAATTCGCTCAGCATATTTGAGCAATGGCTGAAAGATATGAGCGAACTGGAAGCCGTGGTAAGTGAAGACGCCTGCTGGCGGCAGATACGCATGACCTGTGATACAACTGATAAATCACTTGAAGAGGCATTTACTTATTTCTGCATGGAGGTACAGCCAAAACTGCAGCCTTATGCAGATGCGCTGAATAAAAAATTGGTCGCTTCCCCTTTTACAAAAGAACTTGACCAGCAAAAATATTTTACTTACCTGCGCAACGTAAAAAAAAGCATTGATCTTTTTCGTGAAGAAAATATACCGCTGCAGGCCGAACTGAGCGTAATGCAGCAGCAATATGGCGTTATTGCGGGCAAAATGACCATTGAAGTAAACGGGCAGGAATATACACTGCAGCAGGCTTCAAAATTTTTAGAAAGCCATGACCGCGGCTTACGGGAAGAAGTTTACAGAAAAATAAATGAAAGAAGGCTGCAGGATAAAAATGCCATGCATGAACTTTATTCCCAATTAATAGAACGCAGGGATAAGGTGGCTAAGAATGCAGGCTTCCAAAATTACCGCGATTACAAGTTTGCAGAACTCGGAAGGTTTGATTATACAAAAGATGACTGCTTCTCGTTTCATGAAGCGGTGAAGCTGCATGTGCTTCCGCTTGTTGAAAAAATTTATCAGCAGAAGAAAGAAAAATTACAGTTGGATACGCTGCGGCCCTGGGATACCGAAGCGGAAAAAGAAGGCGTGCAGCCGCTTCATCCTTTTGAAACAGGTAATGAACTTTTACAAAAAACAGAACAGTGTTTTACTGAACTCAATCCCTTCTTTGCAGACTGCCTGCGGAAGATGGATACCATGAAACACTTTGACCTGGAAAGCAGGAAGGGCAAGGCTCCCGGCGGATATAACTGCCCGCTTGCAGAAAGCGGCGCGCCGTTTATTTTTATGAACGCGGCCGGGCAGATGAGCGATGTAACCACGATGGTGCATGAAGGCGGCCATGCCATTCATTCTTTTCTTTCGCACCATTTGGAACTCAGCGCTTTTAAAGAATACCCGATGGAAATTGCTGAAGTGGCGAGTATGGCGATGGAGCTTTTCAGCATGAACCACTGGCATGCTTTTTTTGATAACGCGGAAGAACTGAAACGCGCAAAAGAGCACCAGCTTGAAAGGGTAATCACCATTTTTCCATGGATTGCCATCATTGATAAATTCCAGCATTGGGTGTATGAAAATCCAGGTCACACTATTGAAGAAAGAACAGCAAAATGGCTGGATATTGCGGATGAATTTTCTACCAAAACCATTGATACCGGCGGGCTGCAGGAATACCGCAAAATTGGTTGGCAGCGCCAGCTTCATTTATTTGAAGTGCCTTTTTATTATATTGAATACGGCATTGCGCAGCTTGGCGCCATTGGTTTGTGGATGCAGTATATGCAAAACCCGCAGCAGGCATTGAAGAACTATATTAATGCATTAAGCCTTGGCGGAACAAAAACATTGCCCGAATTATATGAAGCCGCAGGTTTAAAATTTGATTTCTCCCCGGAGCATATAAAAACGCTGATGGAATTTGTAAATGGTGAAATGGAAAAACTGAATGAAGATTAATTTATTTTTTTTACCGGCGTTTATTTTTCATAGCATCAGTTGTTGCGTCGCACACTTGTACTGTTTGTTTATCATTCATCTTTGATATTATTATCAACTCATTTTTAATCTTTTACTTCATGTTGAATTCTTTTAAGGATATCAAACTTTAAATTCACAAATTTCTCAAGAGAGGAGTCGCTGATATCCTTGTCGAGTATCTTGTACAAATTCTCCGGGCAATAGCTAACTGGGTAACGAACCGGAAGAGTGCTCCAATATGAATTTATTGCATAGTATATTTCGTCTCTCAAAAAAGATTTTTCCGTTTTATCTTTAATAGCATTCAAACTTTTAATAAGAAAATCCAGGTCACAACAGCAAACGCCCACTATTTTGTACGCAAAAAGTTCAGTAGAAGCTGCTGCGGCGCCCAGAGGACCTTCAATTGTAGAGGCATATTTTATTAAAAGAGCCGAATCTTTCGTTTGAATAATAAAGCTCATAACGTCTCCTTCAATTGGTTCGAAATAATAAGTGTAATAAAAATCTTCTCTTAAAATAGAATCATAATAGGGAACGGGTTTCCATTCTTTTTTTAAGCTATCATATTCGTCCAAATTTATTGAATCATTATCAACATAAATAATTTCACGTGTCCCGTTATTCCGCTTTTTGAAATAAAAGCCAACAGAATCTAATACAGTGCTGATTATCCATTTTTTCTTTTTATCGGGTAAGTCGTCAAAACAAATAATGTCTTGTTTTTTTATAAATAGTTGCCGTTGATTAAAAGTAATAAGACTTCTGTAATTCCAAAAAGGTGCGGCACATACTTTTATAATGTAGAAACTATCGCTGTTTTTTCTACTGAAACGAGCTCACCTTTAGAAAGATACCCCGCAATCTCCAGTCGCTTTGAATCTAAGGAAAGTACTTGTGCCCGTTGGTTTTTAACTAAGGCTAATTCCGGAGCAACATTAAAGTAATTTTGAGTATACGCGATAGTATGAACCCAAACGGTTAAGAAAAATATAAGCAACAAGTGTTCAATATGTCTTCGAATAAATATCATGTATAAACATCATAATTTACTTCACAAATAATTTCTCTGCAAGTTTTGTATCGTGTCCGTAAATATCTTTTCTGAAATTTAATTTGCCATCACTATCAACCCACGCAGTAAAATAACCGATAAAAACCGGGATGGTTTTATTAAGCGTTACCCATATTTCTTTACTTGAGTGCATGGATGTGTCCATACGTTTTTCGTTCCAGGAAGAATCATCGCGGAGTAAAAATTGCGCGAGTCTTTTCGGCTCGCTCAATCTTATGCACCCATGGCTGAAACTTCGGCTGGACGCGGAAAACAGGTCATGGTTGGGCGTATCATGAAAATAAATATCGTAGCTGTTGGGGAATAAAAATTTTATATGCCCGAGTGAATTATCATCACCGGGTTTTTGCCGCACCACGGGTATGCCGCCGGAAGTGGAAGTTATTTCCATATTGTGTTTACTGATATAATTGCTGTCCCTTTCCATACCCGGAATAATTTCTTTCTGTACAATGCTGGGCGGCACATTCCAGTAAGGGCTGAACACAATGAATTTTAAATTTCCTGTAAAAATTATGGTGCCTGTTGCAACTTTACCCACAATTACATTCATGGTAAAATTAAGTTTACCGTTTTCATACACATACATTTTAAACTCAGGTATGTTTACAAAAATATAATCACTGCCGGGTTCAGGCGGCATCCATCTTATGCGCTCCAGGTTAATATATAATTGTTCTATCCTTTTGCTTACGGGCACATTTAATTCGCTGATCATGCCGTTGCCAACAGCGCCATCAATACCAAGCCCCATTCTTTTCTGAAAAGATTTTGCGGCATAGAATAATGATGAATCAAAAATATCTGATGAATCATTTATACTAAGATCGCCATACACAAAAAGCTTTTCTTTTACCACAGGGATAATAACTGATTTATCCCCTAAATGCAATGGCTTCGGGGGTTTTGCAATGGTATCCCAGTGATTGTTTTTCTGTATATCAAAATATTCCGGGAGAAACCCTTTCAGTTTGTTGTACTGTGAATTCAATGCAACAAACTCATCCGGTTCTTTGTCTTTAAAAAGAATTACAGAATCGAGCAGCGCAGTAAGGTCAACTTTTTTGCGCGGAATAAACCAGCCGAGCTGCGTGGCATCTATATCGCTGCCTTTATAAACTTTGGCGGAATAAGCAAAAAACTGTGTGGTTAAACTAAGTTCTGTTTGCAGTACATCGCCCAGGTGCGGTTTTGCATCTGCGGCATTTTTTAATTTTGCGTACAGCTCATACAATTTCGGATTGTATAAACTGCTGTCGTCCAAATCATTTATCGTGGTGTTTAAAAGGTTCATGAAATTATTGGCCTGTTCACCCAGCCCTGAAGAATCAAACCATGCGTATTCATAATTCCGCTGACGGTAAAAATCCATCAGTTGTTTTTCATAATTTTCCCCGGAAGGATTGGCCAATAAAAAGTTTTCCAGCTGTGAACTGTCTAAGAATAAATTATTGAAAGAAGAAGTAATGGTAACGGTGGTATCACGTTCTTCATTTTTATTTTGACCGTTGCGGCATGCGCAAAAGCAAGCGATAAAACATGCGGCAGCACATACACGGGTTAAAGGGTGTTTCGTTTTCATGTACAGTTATTGGGGCAGTGAATATACATTAAGATGATGAATTGATAAGCAAAGCTGCCGCAACAATTCCAGCGGTTTCTGTGCGCAGCCTTGTATTGCCCAAACTTACGGGATAAAAATTATTTTGCAGGGCGCATTCAATTTCTGTTTCGGTAAAATCGCCTTCGGGGCCAATAAATATTTGAACTTCATTCCCGCTATTCAGTTCATTGATAGTTTTTTTTTCATCTTCTGCACAATGCGCTATTATTTTTTTTTGGTAAGATGATCCAGCTACCGCTTTCTCAAATGCAAGCGGGGTCTGCAATACAGGCAGCCATATTTGGCGGCTCTGCAGCATAGCGGATATAAGGATGGCATTCATTCTTTCCAAACGGAAATGCTGGCGTTCTGTTCTGTGGCAAAGCAAAGGGATGATTTCACTTACGCCGATTTCGGTTGCTTTTTCTAAAAACCATTCAAAGCGGCTGGTGTTTTTAAGTAAGGAAATAGCAATTGAAATGTTTCTGGTTATTGGTTGCTGGTTATAGGTTTCTTCAATTTTTACACGGCAGTTTTTTTTATCAGCATTAATAACAGTTGCTGTAATAAGTTTGCCTTTGCCGTTAGTAAGCTGCAGTTCATCACCCGGTTTCATGCGCAGCACCTGTATGCAGTGTTTGCTTGTTTCCTCACTCAATATCATATCTGTAATATTTGAAAGGATATTTTGTTGGTAGAAATAAGGTAACTGCATGATGTAAAAATAATTATAAAGCTGTTGTAAAATGCAGCGTTTATTATATAACCTGTGTCTGCTTAGTGAAATTCCTCTATGAAAAAAATACCCTTCTTCATTTTGTGTTTATCAGCAAGTCATTGCTTCGGTCAAATTAAATGGGGTGTGCAGGCAGGCTATAATATTGCGAGGCTTACCGGCCTGGCAGGGGTTATTTATCCGGCGATAACTACCCGGTTAAAAAATCATCAATCGGTACATTTCAGGCCGGGGGTTTAGTAGAAATAGATACGAAGAAAAATATGTTTTTGCAAACAGGCTTGCTGTTTTCCGGTAAAGGTGGATATCTTACTACGGGTAACTTTTTGTTTGGAAGTGCAACTACCACAAGGCTTTGGTACATCCAGCTACCTGCAAATATTGGGGCAAAAATAAAACTGGATAAAAAAATAACTGCAATTGCGGGTGGCGGGTTATATGCTTCTGCAGGTATTTCAGGAACTGAAAAAGGGGTTTTGTATGGTGATTTGACAAATAACCAGGTTAACAACAAAGTATATTTTACCAATAACAAGTCTTACTATAAAGCAAATACAACTGCAATAAGACCTTTTGATTTTGGATACAATGTTTTGGCAGGAATTGAATTAAAAAAATTCCAATTTACTTTTAATTATAGCCATGGGTTTAGCAATATATATCCAGCAGATGATAATTGGGATTTTAAAAACCAGGTGTTTAATTTTTCAGTGGCTTATTTATTCTCATTGAAACCAAAGAAATAAACGGTACAATTTGCCTGTTAGAATTGTTATAGTTGAAGAGTGGGACGCAACTTAAGCCCAATAAAAGTTTCAGCAGCCGGGTACAAAATATTTAAAAAGGTGTTTCCCCCTCAAAGCCTTCATCAAAACCACCGGTATTCATACGGCTCCCTTTTTCAATAAAGAATTTCCCGCCTTCGCCTTTATCATCCGGTATGGGTGAAGGGCCAACAGGCTTCCAGTTTCCGCCGCCCATCATTCCGCTTATGCCATCATTGCCATCCCATTCTTCAAATTTTTGTATATGCAGCAATGCGCGGAGCTTGATGGTGTCCAATGCACCATTTCTGTGCTTGGCGATTTTTATATGCGTTTCACCGCGTGTGCTTTCGCCATTTTCGTTGGAATAATTTTCATAATACTCGGGGCGGTAAATAAACATCACCATATCCGCATCCTGCTCAATAGCGCCGGATTCGCGCAGGTCCGCAAGCACGGGTACTTTACTTTCTTTTCTTGTTTCTACAGCGCGGTTTAACTGGCTTAATGCAAGAATGGGCACATTCAGTTCTTTTGCAAGCGCTTTTAAGTTACGTGAAATATTGCTTATCTCCTGCTCCCGGTTGCTGTTGCGGTCGCCGCTTCCGCTCATCAGTTGCAGATAATCTATGATGATCAGGCCCACATGGTGCTTGTTAACCAGCCTCCTGGCTTTTGCACGGAATTCAAAAATGTTCAACGCTGCAGTATCATCAATATAAATGGGCGCTTTTTCCAAACGTGCAATACCTTTTTTATGAAGTTGCTCATATTCATGCGGTTCTAATTTTCCGCGTGCAATTTTCTCCATCATTATTTCACTTTCGGCAGAAAGTATACGCTGCACCAATTGTGATGCGCTCATCTCTAATGAAAAGAATGCAACGCCCGTGGGCTTTGTAGGGTGCAGCGCCGCGTTGCGTGCAAGGTTTAATGCCAGCGCGGTTTTACCAACTGAAGGGCGTGCAGCAAGAATGATTAAATCAGTGGGCTGCCAGCCATAAGTAATGCGGTCAAGGTTATTAAAGCCACTGGGCACGCCGGAAATATCTTCTTTGCTTGTCCTCAACTGGTCAATACGGTTAATGGCCTGTGCAAGCGCACTGCTCATTTCCTTATAATCTGTTTTGAGAAAATTATTTGTTATCTCAAATATTTTTCCTTCAGCATCATCCATTAAATCAAAAACATCGGTGCTGTCTTCATAAGCATCACCAATTATTTCACCGCTGATGCGTATAAGCTCGCGCTGCACAAATTTTTGTAAGATGATCCTTGCATGCGTTTCTATGTTTGCAGTGGATACAACAACATTGGTAAGCTTGGTTACATAGTAAGGGCCACCAACAATATCCAGTTCTTCTTTAAGTTTTAATTCTTCTGCAACGGTTAAAATATCAATGGGTAAATTCTTCTGTGCCAGGCTCTGGAATGCCCTGAATATGCGCTGGTGCGCTTCCACATAAAAACATTCAGGCTTTAATATTTCCACCACGTTATCAAATGCATTTTTTTCTAGCATGATGGCGCCAAGCACAGCTTCTTCAAGCTCTTTGGCCTGTGGCGGCACTTTTCCATATACCATTGTGCTGAGGTCAACCGAAGGTTTCCTGCGGCTTTTGCGTTCTTTGTTCAGATTGGTAAGCTCCATGGCAAATAAAGGTTCTAAAGGTCAGTAAACTTATGTTCACCAATCCTCCCGGGTTAGTACATCTGCGTTATTTACGTGATTGTTTTTTTTGTTGCCCGCTGAGTAAAGGGGAACGAATATAACAGTCAAAATCATTATGCAAAAAAAATTTACGGGTTTTGCACCACAATTTTTATTTACCCACAATTTAATAAAGTTTTGCGCTTTTATGAAAAGAAAAAACCGGTATTTTGTGCAGAAAGATTTTTTTAAAAAATGATTGCGGTGAAAAAAAAAATTGTAAGAGGGGTGGTTTTTTTGCCTGCACTTCAAAAACAGGTTTGGCAACTGTTCAGTTTGGGCGGATAAATAAATAAAAAACATTTTGTATTTGCAATAAGTAATATTAAATTTAAGCTATCAATTTCCTGCATAGCAGGCAAAGGAATACAAAACCTCATTGTTCACTTAAAATTTAATCCCATGGTTCAGACAGACATCTCACAGCTTTCCCGCGAGTGCAATTCATGGAGGGAAACATTGCGCAGCTACCGCGACCAGTTTAATCACTCACAGAAACGCCTTCAGCAGGCGGCCAATCACCCCCTCCCCGCAGATGCATTGCAGAATGTAGAGCACTATCAAAACCAGTTCCACATCCAGCTGATCAATATCCATGATTTAAAACAGGCCATAAAATCCCACGACAGAAAGTTAAATTTTGAACTTGCGGGAAATGGCCATGTAAGCGAAGAAACCCTTACAGAACATGAGCATTTATACAATGAATATATTTCCCTTGAACAAACACTGCAGGAACTGAGCAGTGGATTTAATAATTTTCTTGCACAATCAAATTAGTGTAAACCACATGATTTTTTACGCATATGCAGGTTTGCATATGCAGGTACATTTTGTACTTTATACAAATTTTTCTAACGGATAAAACGCTTGCTATGGCTGAATTTGATACCTCACACGTAAAAAATATTGTCTTGCTGGGCCACGCGGGTTCCGGTAAGACCACATTAGCGGAATGCATGTTATATGAAGCCGGGCTTATTACGCGCCGCGGAAGCATTGAAGAAAAAAATACCGCAGGTGATTATCATGATCTGGAGCAGGAACGCGGCAACTCCATCTTCTCCAAATTGCTCCACACAAAGTGGCGCGGCTACAAAATAAATATCCTTGATACACCGGGTTATGATGACTTTATCGGCGAAGTGCTTTCTGCATTACGTGTTGCCGATACAGGCGTTATGCTGCTGAATGCCACAATGGGTGTGGAAGTAGGCACTGATGTAATGTGGGATTATACCAACCGTTTTAAAACACCCATGATCTTTGCAGTAAATAAATTAGATGATGAACATGCTGATTTTGACAAAACTGTTCTGGAAGCAAAATCACATTTTGGAAATAATGTAGTAGTGGTTCAATACCCGCTTAACCAGGGCAGCGGTTTCAATACCATTATTGATGTGCTTAAAATGACGATGTATAAATTCCCTGCGGGCGGCGGCAAACCGGAGAAGTTGTCCATTCCGGCAGAAGAAAAAGAAAAAGCAGAAACGCTGCATAAAGAATTGATAGAAGCCGTTGCAAGCAACGACGAAACTTTGATGGAGCATTATTTTGATAAAGGTGAACTGGATGAAGATGAAATGCGTGATGGTTTAAAAAAATCCCTTATCAACCATGATATTTTTCCATTGTTCTGTTTATCTGCCAAAAAAGATATGGGCAGCGGAAGGCTGATGGGCTTTATTGATAATGTATGCCCCAGCGCAAATGAAATGCTGCCGCAAACATCAAAGAGCGGTGAAAAAATTTCCTGCGATGCAAATGGGCCTGCCTGTATTTTCATTTACAAAACAATCTCAGAGCCGCATGTGGGTGATCTTTCATTCTTTAAAGTATATTCAGGCACAGTGAAAGCGGGAATGGAGCTGCACAACGAATCAACAAACGTAACAGAGAAAATAAATCAATTGTACTCAGTTGTGGGGAACAAACGCACCAATGCAAATGAACTGGTGGCCGGTGATATTGGCGCCACTTTAAAATTAAAAAACACACACGTAAATAATACGCTGCATACAAAAGGAAAAAGTTATGAACTGAATCCTATAGAATTTCCTTCATTCAACATGACCATTGCGATTGAAACGGCAAACAAAGGTGAGGAAGAAAAGTTATCCGAAGCGCTGCACCAGCTGCGTGAAGAAGATCCCATGCTAAAAATTGAAGTATCTTCTGAATTAAAACAAACGCTTATCCATTGCCAGGGCGATATGCATCTCGCTGTTGCAAAATGGAAGATAGAACACATCCATAAGCTTGAAGTAAAATTCAGCAAGCCGCGCATTCCATACCGCGAAACAATCCGCAAAATGGCCGATGCAAATTACCGCCACAAAAAACAATCCGGTGGCGCCGGACAATTTGGTGAAGTGTATATGCGTATTGAACCCTGGTACGAAGGCATGCCCGAACCACCCGGATTAAATGTACGTGGAAGAGACATACATAATTTAGACTGGGGTGGCAAATTAGTTTTTTATAACTGCATTGTTGGCGGCGCCATTGATACGCGTTTTCTTCCTTCCATTTTAAAAGGCGTGATGGAAAAAATGCAGAACGGCCCGCTCACCGGTTCTTATGTGCGTGATGTGCGTGTATGCGTGTATGATGGTAAAATGCATCCCGTGGATTCAAATGATATTTCTTTCAAGATCGCCGGGCTGCAGGCATTCCGGCAGGCATTTAACCAGGCCGATCCGCAGATACTCGAGCCAATTTATCATGTGGAAGTATTATGCCCCGATGACCTCACCGGTGCAGTAATGGGCGACCTGCAAAGCCGCCGCGCCATTGTGGAAGGAATAGACACCGAAGGAAATTTTCAAAAAGTTATAGCAAAGGTTCCGCTTGCAGAAATGGGCGATTATTCCTCCACTATCCGCTCCATTACGCAGGGCCGCGCAAAATTCAAAATGAATTTTCACGAGTATTCTTCTGTGCCTTATGAATTGCAGAAGAAGCTTGCAGAAGATTATAATAAAACAGTGAAAGAAGAAGTGTAGGAAACGTGAAAAGTGAATCGTGAAAATAAAATGAACCGCAGTAATGCGGTTTTTTTTTGAGTTTTTTTTTGAGCCAGGCTATAGTATTTTATGGCATCAACTCTTGCGTCGCACTCTTGTGCAGTTTGAGCTATATGCAGCAATTAAATCATGAAATATATCTTCATGTCCGACAGTTCTCATAAATAGCTGTGTGCATTAGCTATGGACATTGCGGTTTATTTAACACATATTTTATGCTAGCAGAACACTAAACCTTATTTGTGTAAAAAAAGAAAAAATAAATTTGTAACAAATAGGGCGTCATGCTGAACTTGTTTCAGCATCTCCTGGAAAAGTTAGTAATCCAATTCAGGAGACCCTGAAACAAGTTCAGGGTTACGGCAGCCTTTGCTCCCTGCTTACCAACAGCCGAAGAGTGCGACGCAACAACCGTCATTGCGAGCACCGCAAAGTAATCTGTGTTATTGATTTGTAACAATCTGGAATTCATAAACACAGACTGCTTCGTGCCTCGCAGTGACGAAAGTACAAGAGTGCGACCCACCTTCGCTAAGCTTCGGTGGGCAGGTGCAACAGATGCCATGAAAACCAAATGTACAGGTGAGTGACACAACAGGTGATGCTATAAAAAACAACAGCTCGTTACAAAAAATCCTTAAACAATATTTTAACTTCTGTTTTTTATTTCATTTATGTAATCTTTTCTTTCCCTGCATCTGTTTCAAAAATCACCGTTATGAAACAGAAAATCTTTTTTGCATTCCTGCTTTGCATTGTTCATTTTACTGCCCATGCTTTTGATGACAGAAATATTGTGGGCTCACAACTTAAGTCTGTAACCGTTTACAGATCAGGCGCCGAAATGGTGCATACTGCAAACGCTTTGCTTAAACAGGGAAACAATGAACTCATCATTGACAATATCAGCAACCAGCTTGATATAAACAGCATACAGATAAATGCACCTTCCACTGTAACGATTCTTGGTGTGGAGTTCTCGAACAACTATCTTATTTCAACTGAAAAAACGCCGCGTGTACAACTGCTTGAAGATTCAATGGAAATTGTGCAGAAAGAAATGGATAAAATTGACCTTTCCATTGCAAATACAAATGAATTGCTTGAAGTATTAAAAGCAAACCGCGATATAAAAGGATCGCAAACAGGATTGAGTGTTGCAGAACTGATGAAGCTTATGGATTATTATAAAAGCAAATCGCTTGAGCTGCAGAATGATATTTATTTACAAAACGATAAAAAGAAAAAAGAACAGGAGTTGATTGATAAATTAAGAAACCAGCTTGCGGAAGAGCAAAAGAAAAATACTTCGTCAGCAGGCAGGCTTGTTTTGCAACTGTCTGCTGCCACTGCAGGCAAAGCAGATTTCACGGTTTCCTATATCGCCCAGAATGCTTACTGGACACCGTTTTACGACATACGCGTAGAAAATATAAAAAGCCCGCTGAAAGTAATTTACAAAGCAAAAGTTGTTCAAACCACAGGTATTGACTGGAAGCAGGTAAAACTTTCTTTGTCAACTTCAATGCCCAGCCAATGGGGTACTGCACCTGTTTTACAATCATGGTTTTTGGGGTATATAAACCCAATAAATGTTATGAATAAAAATCTTTCCTACAATAATATTCAGTCAATGCCATCAGCTTTAAATGAAGTTGTAGTGACAGGATATGGAACTGCAAGAGGCGAAACTTCAGATGAAAATGATAAAGCTGATTCAAAACCAATCTATGTTGTTAACGGGGCAATAATGAGTGAAAACGAATTTCAAAAGTTAGCACCATCATCCATAAAAAAAATAGA
Source organism: Chitinophagales bacterium (assembly GCA_038207175.1). Lineage (GTDB taxonomy): Bacteria > Bacteroidota > Bacteroidia > Chitinophagales > Chitinophagaceae > JBBRAD01. The sequence goes on along the minus strand of JBBRAD010000014.1, from coordinate 113,295 downwards.
CAACCTGAAATCATCGCAGGCGACCGCAATCTATGGTGCACAGGCAATGGGCGGCGCAGTTGTAGTAGAATTAAAAGACGGTCTTGAAGATTATGTATCTGTTGCAGATAATACACTCAACGTAACATTTGATATTGATACACCTTATGATGTTCCCACGAATGGTAAAGAGCAAACAGCCACTATTCAGTCCTTTGATATCAATGCAAATTACAAACATTACAGTGTGCCTAAATTAGACAAGGATGCTTACCTGCTTGCAGAAGTTCCTGATTGGGAAAAATTAAACCTGTTGCCCGGCGATGCGAATATTATTTTTGAAGGAACTTATGTGGGTAAATCATTTATTGATCCCAATTCAACATCAGATACACTTAACCTTACTCTTGGAAAAGACAAACGTGTAATTGTAAAACGTGAGAAGCTGATTGATTTCAGCAGTATAAAATTTTTAGGCAGCAACAAATTGCAAAAATTCACTTACGAGATCACCGTGAAGAATAATAAAAATGAACCGGTTAACATGCTGCTGAAAGACCAGTTCCCGTTATCAACAAACAATGATATAACTGTTGAACTGCTTGAAAGCAGCGATGCTGAAGTGAACAATGAAATTGGGGTGCTTAACTGGAAACTGCAATTAGCGCCCGGTGAAAGCAAAAAGGTAAGGTTTGCGTATTCGGTGAAATATCCAAAAGATAAAACGCTGAACCTGTAAACTTTTTAACCACTGAAAAAATTCAGCCATTATAAACAGCAGTCAGTTTATCGGCAATCAATTTTTTTTCCGAGGTTGATGAAGTGAGTTTGTAAGCAGCTGTAAGATATTTTTCAGCATTATCAGCATCACTGTTTTTAAAAAATAGGTCACCCAGCACTGCATTATAGATATACTGTGTCTGCAGCAGTTTTTGAATATTTTCAATCTGCATAATTTCTTTTATTGCAGCAGTTGTTTGATGAAGCTGTGATAAAACAACAGCCCTGTTCAATATTACTGCAGGTACTTGTTTGTGCAAAAGCAGCAGGTCATACAATTTCAGTATTCGCTGCCAGTTGGTTTCTTCAAATGAAGCGGCCATGCAATGCTCCGCGGCAATGGCTGATTCGATATGATATACAGTGAGCATATTTCCCTTAGATGAAAGATTGAGGTAATAATATCCCATATCCATAAGTTCTGTATCCCATTTGCTCCTCTCCTGCTGTTCAAGAAGAATGATGCAGTTATTTTCGTCCAGGCGGCTGCTGAAACGTGATGACTGGAGGCACATCAATGACAGCAATGCAAATGCAGCAGGCTGTGGTGTGGCATTACGCTCTGTTAATAATAAACACAACCGCATGGCTTCCATGCATAAATCTTTTCTTATCAGTTCATCAGCTTTCAGGGAGTTATACCCTTCATTGAATAAAAGATAAAGCACGGTATAAACCATATCCAGCCTTGGCTGCAGTTGGTTGCCCGCAGGGATTTCCAACTGCACATTATTTTCTTTTATAAAATTTTTTGCGCGGTACAAACGCTTTTGTACGGTTGCTTCATTAGTAAGCAATGCCCTTCCTATTTCAGCTGTACTGAAACCTGAAATTGTTTTTAAAGTAAGCGCCACCTGGTCTTCTTCATTCAGTAAAGGATGGCAACAGGCGAAAATCATCCGCAATTGGCTGTCGGCAATTTCATTCGCGGAAAAATATTGCTCTACAGTGTTTTCAGCTTCGTGCTGCAGTTGCTGTGCAATTTCTTTTGAGCAATGCTGAAAATTATGCTGCCTGCGTATTACATCAATTGCTTTATTACGGGCCACCTGCATCAGCCATGCAGCAGGATTGTCAGGTATTCTTTCAAAGGTCCAGGTTTGCATTGCTTTTAAAAAAGCTTCCTGCACCACATCTTCAGCAAGCGCTAAATTGTGCATGCCAAAAATGCGTGATAAAACAGCAATCATCTTTCCCGCTTCATGACGGAAAAGATGATCAACAATTTTTTGGGGTGATGATGTGTGTCCGCCTATCATTACATCTTCATTACTTCCCTTACTTCTACGCAACCGTCTAAAGGCAGGTCAGGGCAATCTTTTGAAATAGCGATGGCGGCATCGTAGTTTTCAGCTTTAATAATAAAAAACCCGCCTATCACTTCTTTGCTTTCTGCAAAAGGACCATCAGTAACCAATGCTTCAGGGCCTTTTACCATTTTGCCGCCTTTCATAAGCGGTGCACCGGAACTGTAAATTTCTTTTTTTCTGAGGTCCTCCACCCATGCAAACCATTTTTGCATGTGCGCCTGCATTTCTTCAGGCGAAAAATTTGCTGCGCGGCTGACGCTGCGGAAAATGAGCATAAATTCTTTCATAATGTAATTTTTTTGTTGTTACTAAATAAGGTCCTTTAATAACGACGAAAAGAAAATTTAAAACAGGACAAAAATCAATCATTTTTTTTTCATTAAAATTAATTTTTGCCAATAATGCTTTTGCGTTAATCTTGAAGCAGAACGCAAAAAAAATAACGGTACAAATTTTATTGCACCGTTATCAAGTATAGTTCTCACCTGAATATTATTCATTACTGCTGCGCCTGTGCAGTTTCTTCTGCTATTTCTTTGCCTTTTTTATTGGATGTTATTAAATCAAATCCTGTAGTTAAGGAAAGAATAAAGGGATATTTTATTACAAGTTTCAGTGTTTGATTAGCGAACTCTTACATGTTCACGTTCTGGCCGTGGATGATGCAGCCTGTATGTGGCAGAACAGGACGACATGATAAATGAGGCCATAAAAGCTATTACCACAAACATTATTTTTCTATCTGTTTTCATTTTACTGATTTTATAATTTTAAAAATATATTTACATCCGTATCAGGCAATAAGCATGCCCTGTTTGCAAAACCCGGTAAATATAACTGTAACAGATAAAAAGTAAACCCTGCAAATTGAATTGGGGGGAGATTATTGCAATAAAACTTAAAGAAAACAAAAAATACGGGGTAAAACTTCCTCAAAACCTGCCGCAGGTAACCGTTAAACAGTATTCCTTACCTTTGCCGTCCCTCAAAAACAAAGGAAATGAGTGAAGAAAAATCATTGAATTTTATTGAAGAAATTATTGAGGCCGGTTTACAGAGCGGTAATTACAAAAATATCGTTACGCGTTTTCCGCCCGAGCCAAACGGTTATCTGCACCTCGGTCATGCATCCAGTATATGCCTGAATTTCGGCCTTACACAAAAATTTCCCGGCTATACCAACCTTCGTTTTGATGATACAAACCCTGTAACAGAAGAAACAGAATACGTTGAAAGCATTAAAGAAGATATACAATGGCTTGGTTTTTCATGGAAGAATGAATTGTATGCATCCGACTATTTTGACCAATTGTATCAGTTTGCTGTAAAGCTTATCCGCAAAGAGCTTGCGTATGTTGATGATTCCACTTCAGATGAAATGGCGGCTATGAAAGGCACACCAACAGAACCCGGAGAAGACAGCATTTACAGGAACAGGGGAGTTGATGAGAACCTCGATTTATTTGTGCGGATGAAGAATGGCGAATTTGAGGATGGCAGCCGCACACTCCGTGCAAAAATTGATATGGCGCATGTAAATATGCTGATGCGCGACCCCGTGCTTTACCGCATTAAGCATGCGCACCACCACCGCACCGGTGACAAATGGTGCATTTACCCTATGTACGATTTTGCGCACGGGCAAAGTGATTCCATTGAAAACGTTACACATTCCATCTGCACGCTTGAGTTTGTTCCTCACCGTGAATTATATGACTGGCTGATTGAAAAATTAGAAATTTATCCTTCGCGGCAGTATGAGTTTGCACGCCGCAATCTTAATTATACAGTTACGAGTAAAAGAAAATTGTTGCAATTGGTAAATGAAAATTATGTAACCGGCTGGGATGATCCGCGCATGCCCACTATTACAGGGTTGCGCCGCCGCGGCTATACGCCCGAAAGCATCCGTGATTTTTGTGACCGCATTGGTATTGCCAAAAGGGAAAATATGATTGATGTTTCACTGCTTGAATTTTGTGTGCGTGAACAGCTGAATAAAACTGCATTGCGCAGGATGGTGGTTTTTGACCCGCTGAAAATTGTGCTCACCAATTACACAGGTGAAACCGAATTGCTGCAGAGTGAAAATAACCCCGAAGAAGAAAATAAAACTTACCGTGATATTCCGTTCAGCCGTGAATTATATATTGAAAAAGATGACTTCATGGAATTTCCATCCAAAAAATATTTCAGGCTGGGTCCGGGAACGATGGTGCGTTTGAAAAGCGCTTATATTATTAAATGTGAAAAAGTGATAAAAGATGATGCAGGAAATATTACAGAGCTGCACTGCACTTATATACCTGAAAGCAAAAGTGCCAATGATACAAGCGGCATCCATGTAAAAGGAACTTTGCAATGGGTAAGTGTGCCCCATGCCGTGCGCCTGGAAGTGCGTTTATATGACCGTTTGTTTAAAGTGGAAGACCCTTCTTCAGAAGAAGGCGGTTTTAAAGAATATATTAATCCAAATTCATTAGAAGTACTTGCAAATGCTTATGCAGAGCCTGCTTTGGCCAATGCTTCTTTTAATGAACGTTACCAGTTTTTGCGCAAAGGATATTTTTGCCTTGATAAAGATGCCGCTGATGGTAAATTGATTTTCAACAGAACCGTTACGCTGAAAGACACCTGGGCAAAAGAGCAGAAAAAAAATTGATTTTAATTTTTATGATTTTATTCAAATGCTGCAAAAAACTGCAGCATTTTTTATCTTTATAACAATGGGGTTATCAGAAAATTTTAAAGCAAACTGGAAAAAGCAATTCCCTTACCTGCCAACTGCGGATTGCAAATTGCTGCTTGCAGTAAGCGGTGGCATTGACAGTATTGTTTTAACTGATTTGATATACAAATGCGGGTTTAATTTCACGATTGCCCATTGTAATTTTCAATTAAGGGGAGAGGAAAGTGAAAGGGATGAAATGTTTGTAAGATCATTGAAGGAAAAATATAGCAAAGAAGTATTGGTAAAAAAATTTGATACAGAAAAATATGCCGCTGAAAAAAAAATGTCAATACAGGAGGCCGCAAGGAATTTGAGGTATGCGTGGTTTAAGGAAATAGTGAATGATCAATGCCTGCCTGTCGCGCATACAGGGGCAACCCCCAAAAAAGAAGCTCCAGGTGTTCATCACCCATCACTTTGCATTCACCTTATTGCCACAGCGCATCATGCAAATGATAATATTGAAACATTATTATTTCATTTTTTCCGCGGTACCGGTATCAGGGGATTGGCAGCCATTCCCGAATTTGATAAAGAAAGAAAAATTATCCGGCCCCTGCTTTTTGCAAAACGCTCAGAGATAGAATTGTATGCAAAGGAGAATGGATTAAACTGGGTGGAAGACTCTTCCAATGCAACTGATAAATACACCAGGAATTTTTTCAGGCTTAATTTAATTCCCGCAATTAAAGAGCTGTTCCCGGATGTTGAGGAAAACCTGCTGCATAACATTGAGCGTTTTAAAGAAGCAGGGATATTATATCAGCAGGCAATTGAACAGCATAAAAAGAAATTGGCTGAACAAAAGGGAAATGAATTACACATCCCAATTTTAAAACTGAAGAAATCAGAGCCGCTTCATTCTGTCATTTGGGAAATTATAAAAGGCTTTAATTTTACAACCGCACAGGCTGATGAAGTAAAAAAAATATTTGATGCTGATAATGGAAGTTATATTTCTTCATCGTCCCACAGGGTTATTAAAAACCGTAACTGGCTTATCATTGCGCCGCTGCAAACAGAAGCAGCACAAAATATTTTAATTGAAGAAGGAGAAAAAAAAATAATTTTTGAAAATGGGGAATTAATATTTGAACCGCTCCGGGCTTCAAACCTCAAACCTCAAACCTCAAACCTTGTGGCTTCACTTGATGCTGCTGAAATAAAATTCCCCCTGCTCTTAAGAAAATGGAAGCAGGGTGATTATTTCTACCCGCTGGGCATGACGAAAAAAAAGAAACTCAGCCGTTTTTTTATTGACCTGAAATTATCAAAACCAGAAAAGGAAAAAGTGTGGGTGCTGGAAGTGAACAAAAAAATAATATGGGTAATTGGTTACCGTATTGATGAAAGGTTTAAGATTACTGCATCAACAAGAAAAATACTGCGCATCAGTTTTGCGGAAAAATCAGAAAAATGATTTTACTTCTTCCAGGAAGTTGGTAACGGGGTTAAAATCACTCAATGCAAAACTCATTACAATTAAAAACACCACACCATATATTGCTCCCCATATATGCGCAGAATGGTTGATATTATCACCACCGCGTTTACTCATCATAGCCGACATAAATAAATAAATTGGGCCGAAAATAAAACCGGGGATTATTGGTGGTATAATAAATAATCCAATCTTATCAAGCGGGTACAAAAAAATACCCGCGAATACTACCGCGGAAACAGCGCCGGAAGCGCCGAGGCTGCGGTAATAATAATTATCTTTTTCTTTGCTGTATGTAGGTATTAAGGAAGCAATCAAAGCAGTTATATAAAGGGCTGCATAAATCAGTTTTCCTTTCTCTGCAAAAATTTGTGTAAATGCATCCTCAACCAATCCGCCAAATAGGTAAAATGAAAACATATTAAATGCAAGGTGCCCAAAATCTGCATGGATAAAACCACAGGTGATAAAACGGTACCATTGTTTATCATTGGTAATAGCCGGCGGATAAAAAATAAGGTCGTTAATTATTTTTTGATTGGAGAATGCAGTGAAAGAAACGATACAGGTAATAATGATAATGATAAGCGTAATGGTAAGAGTCATTGATAATTTTTTTAAAAGCCGCAGATCCGTAGGTTTTTTGAAGACGTATTTCTCTGTGAATCTGCAGCGCTGTATTTTTTAAAGCAATAAAAATAACAACATCGCAGTTATGAATAAAGAAATCATTCACAGGCGGTCAGGCATGGTGATACTTTTCATTTCTTAAAATAGAGCATGCCCGGTATAGTTGCTCTGCCAGTAGCAGCCTTACCAGCATGTGCGGAAAAACAAGCTTTGATAAGCTCCATGTAAAGTTTGCCCTTTTTAAAACTGTATCATCCGCACCATAAGCGCCACCAATAAGAAAAATTAATTTCTTTACACTTTCATTGGCCCTTTTTTGTAAAAATTGAGAAAGTTCCTCACTGCTCAGTTGTTTCCCTCTTTCATCCAGCAGTACAAGCCAGTCATCTTTATCGATCCAATCCTGGATTATTTTGCCTTCCTGTTTTTTTAAATCCATTTCTGACAGCATTCCTGCATTTTTTGGCGCGGGAATAATAACCCATTCGGCACTGAAATAGTTGTTCAGCCGTTTGGTAAAATCTTCCACACCAGTCTCTATATAGTTTTCATGCGGCTTTCCCACACTCCATAACTGTATTTTCATCTTTTGCAGCGATTTGCATTAAAGATGTAAATGTCATAAAAATGTTATTTAAAAATTGTAATTTTTTTTAATGAAATAGTCCACTAAATTTGTAGTGAAATAAAATACCATGCGTTTCTTTGTTACATATTGTTGTTGCAGTTCCGGTTAAAAGGGAGAGCGTGTGTAAAATTATAAACGGTTATACCCTTCTCTCATCAGAAGGGTTTTTCTTTTTTATTAAAACTTAATTGTATGCAATACCCGGGATACATACTCAGCAGGCATTTACCATCAGGTAAAGAAATACATTTATTTGTCGATGAGCTTACACATTACCTTTTTCCCGTTACGGAAGAGCCGGGCTTATTCCTTGAACACCATGAAAGCATTTTGTATAAACTGCACCATACGCTGGTTGATCTAATCGCTTCAGTTGACCCTGAGGGGAAAACAGACAAAGAAATTATTACAGAACATTTTTTTGCATCATTGGAAGAAATAAAAAATATCTTAATCAACGATGCGCAACTGATACTTGATTTTGACCCGGCTTCCACCTCGCTGGAAGAAATCATACTTTCCTATCCGGGTTTTAATGCCATCATGATCTACCGTTTTTCCCACCTGCTTTATAAAGCTAAAGTGCCTTTGATACCACGCATCATGTGCGAGTATGCGCACAGCAAAACTGGTATTGACATTAATCCCGGCGCCACCATTGGCAGCCCGTTTTTTATTGATCATGGCACTGGTGTAGTAATTGGCGAAACCACTATCATTGGCAGCAATGTAAAAATTTACCAGGGCGTAACCCTTGGTGCGCTTGCAGTACGCAAAGAAGATGCAAAAACAAAACGGCACCCCACCATTGAAGACAATGTGGTAATTTACGCGGGCAGCACCATTCTTGGCGGTAATACTGTAATCGGGCACGACAGTATTATTGGCGGCAATACATGGCTTACGCATAGTATCCAGCCATTCAGTTTGGTATATCAAAAAAATCAAACGGTGGTAAACGACCGGAAAGATTTTGCAGAGCCGGTGAATTTTATTATTTAAAAATAGTGGCAAAGTTTAACTGTTCAAAGGTTCAATAGTTAGTAAGCTTTAGAGAACCTGTGAACAGTGAAACTTGTGAACTGCTGAACTTTCTGAAGCAATAAAACAATTGAACAATAAAACATTCAAACAATTCTATACATGAAAGCAAACAACATCCTCGGGACAATTGGTAATACGCCGCATGTGCGCATCAATAAATTATATCCGCAGAATATTGAAGTATGGAGCAAATTAGAAAGGGCAAACCCCGGCGGCAGCATTAAAGACCGCATTGCTCTTTCCATGATTGAAGATGCGGAAAGCAAAGGCTTATTGAATAAAGAAAGCACAATCATTGAACCCACAAGCGGCAATACCGGTATTGGTTTGGCAATTGTTGCCGCAGTAAAAGGATATAAACTTATCCTTGTAATGCCCGAAAGTATGAGCGTGGAACGCCGCCGTTTAATGAGTGTGTACGGTGCCGCATTCGAATTAACACCGCGTGAAAAAGGAATGAAAGGTGCTATTGAAAGGGCTAAAGAACTGATTGCATCCACACCCAATTCATGGATGCCGCAACAATTTGATAACCCTGCAAATATTGATATACATATAAAAACAACTGCGGAAGAAATAGTAAAAGATTTTCCTGAAGGCTTTGATTTTCTCATTACAGGTGTGGGTACAGGCGGGCATATTACCGGCGTGGGTGAAGTACTGAAAAAACATTTTCCAAAATTAAAAGTGTTTGCGGTTGAACCTGAGCTGTCGCCGGTAATAAGCGGTGGTGCACCCGGCCCGCATCCCATACAGGGTATTGGTGCAGGGTTTGTTCCAAATAATTTGCACACAGCGGTACTGGATGGCATAATACAGGTAAGCAAAGATGAAGCATTTGATTTTACGCAGCGTGCAGCAAAAGAAGAAGGTATTTTCCAGGGAATATCAAGCGGTGCAACCATGGCTGCGCTTGCAAAAAAGCTGGCTGATATTCCCGCAGGCAGCCGTGTACTGATTTTTAATTATGATACTGGCGAAAGATATTTAAGTATTGACGGGTTGTTTGCGTAATTGTTTTTTTAGTTGAAATATTTTAAAGCAAATTAATTTTTTAAAAAAATAATGACCCGTATTGAAACTATCCCAACTACTATAGCACCGTGGTTTTCGGTGCGCAACAGTGCGAAAGCAGCAGAATTTTATAAGTCTGCATTTGAAGCAATTGAAACTTACCGCATCGAAGATCCTGATGGAAATGCAGTTGTAAAACTTTCCATTAACGGCGCAGAGTTTTGGTTAAGTGATGCAGCTTCTGATTCCACAAACCCTGAAACGCTTGGTGGCGGCTCAATACGTATGATTTTGACTGTTACAAACCCTGAAGCGGTTTTTGCAAAAGCGTTAGAAGCAGGGGCAACAGAAATATTTTCCGTGGGTGAAGAACATGGCTGGAAATTGGGAAGATTAGTTGATCCTTTCGGGCTTCACTGGGAGATAGGAAAGCCGGTGAGTGATAAATAAGTACATTTTATTTTGAACTCTGGCAGCTTAACATTGTTATTTCACTCTCATAATTACCTTCGCACCATGAGGATAAAATTATATTCGTTGGCTGTATCTTTATTACTGCTCACTTCCTGCGAAAAAACAATAAAACTGAGCGTGCAGAATCAGCCGCCCAAATTAGTGGTGGATGCATCCATAGAAGAAAACCAGCCGCCATTAATTGCTTTGTCAACATCGCTTAATTATTTCAGCAGCATTACTCCGCAGCAATTATCCGCTTCATTTATCCACGGTGCAAAAATTACGGTAAGTGATGGTGTAAAAACAAACACGCTGAAAGAATATTCATTCACTGATACAAGCAATTTTACCGTTTATTATTACACTATTGATTCTGCTGATTTAGCAAATGCTATTCTTGGGCAGGTTGATAAACAATACCGGTTAAATATTCAAACAACTGATGGTGAAAATTATGCGGCAACAACAATAATCCCGGTTCCTGCAAAAACCTGCGATTCCATCTGGTGGCAGCCTTCGCCCGGCAACCCTGATACAAACCGTTGCCTGATGTATGGAAAATTTACCGATCCGCCGGGGTTGGGAAATTATATCCGCTATTTCACTAAAACCAACAGCGGTTCATATTTGCCGGGATTAAATTCAGTATTTGATGACCAGATAGTGGATGGGAAAACCTACAGCGTCCCTTTTGATATGGGCTATAATAAAAACACGAAAGAACCCAGCGGTGAAGATTATGGTTTTGCACGCCGCGGCGATACGGTAACATTAAAATTCTGCAATATAGACAAGGCCACTTTCACTTTCTGGAACACCTGGGAATTTGCATACCAGGGTTATGGCAACCCGTTTTCATCACCCGTAAAAGTTATTGGTAACATCAGCAATGGTGCACTCGGTGCATTCTGCGGATATTCCACGCAGTATAAATCGGTTATTATCCCCAAATAATCCAGTTTGTACCTTATGCATAGCCATCAAAAGTAAGTATCTGTATTTTTGCACGTCTTTAAAAAGAATATTTTTTGTGCCCGACAACAGAATAAATATGAAACTTATGTTGCGTCGCACACTTATACGTTTATAACATTATTCAACAGAAATAATTTCAGTATGGAGAAAGTTCATTGTTTAATTATAGGTTCAGGCCCGGCAGGATATACCGCGGCAGTTTACGCTGCAAGGGCAAATATGAAACCCCTGCTGTACCAGGGTTTGCAGCCGGGCGGCCAGCTTACCATTACAACCGATGTGGAAAATTATCCGGGCTACCCTGATGGCATTCAGGGCCCCGAAATGATGGTGCATTTTGAAAAACAGGCGGCGCGCATGGGCGCTGATATACGTTATGGCATTGCTACTGCGGTTGATTTTACGGGTCCTGTGCACAGGGTGTTTATTGATGAAGAAAAATGGATTGAAGCGGATACTGTAATTATTTCAACAGGCGCCACTGCAAAATGGCTGGGGCTTGAAAGTGAGCAGCGGCTGAATGGCTATGGTGTAAGCGCCTGCGCAGTGTGCGATGGTTTTTTCTTCCGTAATAAAGAAGTGGCCATTGTAGGGGCGGGTGATACTGCCTGTGAAGAAGCGTTGTATTTATCAAAACTTTGTACTACCGTTCACATGATTGTACGCAAAGATGAAAATGGAATGAAAGCAAGTAAAATAATGCAGGACAGGTTAAAATCAACAGCAAACATAAAAATTTACTGGAACAGTGAAACCGTTGAAGTGCTTGGAGAAAACAAAGTGGAAAGTGTATTGATCAAAAACAATAAAACACAGGAACAGCAAAACATTCCGGTAAACGCATTTTTTGTGGCAATTGGCCATCAGCCCAACAGCGATATTTTTAAAGGCTGGATTGACATGGATGAAGCGGGTTATATAAAAACTGTTCCCGGCACATCAAAAACAAATATTGCAGGTGTATTTGCCGCCGGAGACGTGCAGGATAAAATTTACCGTCAGGCTGTAACTGCGGCAGGCAGCGGCTGCATGGCTGCGTTGGATGCAGAAAGATATTTGAGTGCGAAAGGTACGTCATAGTTTTATGGTAGCCAGGTATTTCATGTGGCATACCTTTGTGTTGGTTGCAATGAGTTTTACTTTAAAGACAGGTACCTTTGATTTCATCGCCAAAGACTATAGACAAATTGATCCGCAATGCAAGTCATCACAAATGAAATAAAAGAATTTGTAAATAAACAGAAACTTGGATTTGCTGCAACTGTTTGTCCTGATGGAACCCCTAATCTTTCTCCAAAGGGTACAACGATAGCCTGGGACAATGAGCATTTGGAATTTGCCGATATTCATTCACATGAGACTATTAATAACCTTATCACTAATCCTGCCATTGAAGTAAATGTTGTGGATATTTTTACCAGAAAGGGATACCGTTTTAAAGGCACAGCAAAAGTGCTGTCAGAAGGCTGGGTTTTTGAAGAAATTATTTCTTTTTACCGAAGTTTGGGATCCAAACACAAAATAAACAATATTGCATTCATAAAGGTTGAAAGAATCATGCCCCTGATGTCTCCTGTTTACGATACAAACGTAACCGAAGCCGAAATAAAAAACAGATGGATTGAATATTGGGATGGCATCCACAAAAAAATACAGGTCAAATAGGTAACAATATAACCACTACACAGCAAGCATATTTGCAACACGCAGGTTTATATTTTCTAATATTAAATTAGAAACTTGCACCAGCCTGTTTAAAAGCAAAAAAACTTCACAAACCCAAAAAACCTTTTATTTTATTAATGCATTTATCAAGCGTGCTCTGTTCTCCGGCGTCACTGGTGCTATTTTTTTTCTTCGCAAGCTCCTCAATTAAACTTTTTAGTGTAACAAATTTATCCTTATAGGTGTTGTTGTCTTCATCAAAACATTCCTTTTTAAATTTATCTAATTCTTTGTCAAGCTTATCCAGCCCATCCTTTCAGGTCATCAAATGTTTTTGAAGTGTCAGAAACAATGTTCTGGCAATGTTCTGCTTTCTTTTCAACTTCCTTCCATAAAACAAGGCAGGCAGCGGTTTTTTTTGCGCTTACTAAATTAGGAATAGCGATAGCTGTAACAATAGCAATAATAGCTATTACAACCATCAGCTCAATCAATGTAAACAGCAGAACAATATTTGGTATTACCAACGCCATTGGCCGGAGAATTAAAATGAATTGCTGCTTAAAGTTAAAATCTTTTTATAATATTCTTCTGCTATTTTAATTGATTTTTTTCACCAACGCCTGATAACGGGTTTAATACCCCGGCTGCTCATGGCTCCTTCACGGCAATTTTTGTATGGATTAATAAAAGAAGAATCATTAAATTTATCACCTGTCTTTTTAATTTTTCTGTAAAACCCCTGTTTATGAAACTTAAATCATCCTGCCTGCTATTTTGTGTTGTTTTTTTATCAGTAAGCCATACAGATGCTCAAATAAAAACAACAGGTATTTTTGATGCGCAAACAGATGTGGGCAATCCGGCACGCAAAGGCAGCACTGTGTATGATCCGCTGATGCAGCAATATACCATTGAAGGCTCCGGCACCAATATGTGGGTTGATCATGACCAATTTCATTTTGTATGGAAAAAAATGAAAGGTGATTTTATTTTAAGATGCAATGCAATGTTTATTGGCAAAGGTGTGGAAGACCATCGGAAGTTTGGATGGATGATACGCTCCTCGCTTGATTCTGATGCAGGTTACGCTGACGTTGCTGTGCATGGCGACGGGCTCACTTCTCTCCAGTTCAGGCGCACAAAGGCAGGGGTAACTGAAGAAATAAAATCTTCTGTTACTGCGCCAAATGTTGTTCAGCTTGAAAGAAGGGGAAATACTTTTGTTATGTCTGTTGCACAAAACGGCGAAATTTTTACAAGTAACCAGCTAAGTGATATTAATTTAGGTGATGAAGTATATGTGGGTTTATTTGTGTGTTCTCATAATTCCGCGGTTTCAGAAAAAGCGGTGTTTAATAATGTGCGCATTGCAGTGCCGCCCAAAACAGGTTATGTTCCTTACCACGACTACATCGGCAGCGATCTGGAAATACTTGATGTTGCAAACGGCAACAGTAAAATTATTTATCAGTCGCCAAAATCCATACAGGCGCCTAACTGGATGAAAGATGGAAAAACTTTGTTGTATAACAGCCAGGGTTTATTATACAAATTTGATCTTGCCGCAAAAAAACCTTCCCTGTTAAGCACGGGTTCTGCAAAAGACAATAACAACGATCATGTAATTTCATTTGATGGAAAGATGCTTGCCATCAGCAATACGCCTGAAGGTGAAGACGCATCAAATGTTTACACCGTACCAATAACGGGCGGGGAGCCAAAACGCATTACCAAAACAGGCCCTTCATACCTGCATGGCTGGTCGCCCGATGGCAAATGGCTGGTATTTGTAGGCCAGCGGAATAATGATTATGACATATACAAAATTTCTTCCGCAGGTGGCGATGAAATGAAACTCACCAATTCAAAAGGGCTTGATGATGGTTGCGAATATTCGCCCGATGGAAAATATATTTATTTTAATTCGGTGCGCTCCGGTTCCATGCAAATATGGCGCATGCAGCCTGATGGAAGCAACCCCGAACAACTCACCAATGATACGCTCAACAACTGGTTCCCGCATATTTCACCCGATGGAAAATGGATGGTTTTTATTTCATTTACCAAAGAAGTAAAAGCCGATGACCATCCCTTTTATCAAAGGGTTTATATAAGAAAGATGGCCGTTGACGGTGGAGAAATTAAAGCAATAGCCTATTTGTTTGGCGGGCAGGGAACCATTAACACACCATCATGGTCGCCGGACAGTAAGCATATTGCATTCATCAGCAATACAGATTTGCTGTTTGATGTGTATCCAAAAGAAAAATAATTTTTGTAGGTCTAGCGAAAATATTACATGGGATCGCTTGTTGCGTCGCACACTTGTACGTTCCCATCATTGCGGGGCACGAAGCAGTCTGTGGTTAACACAATAGACATGTTTAATTTTATTACCACAGATTGCTTCTCCCGATAGCTATCGGGAGAAGCAATGACGGCATCTGTTCAGCAGTATAAGTGTGCGACGCAACAGCAGCTAAATAGCAATTCAAAAGCCGGAACAATAAATTAAAAAAATCAATTCCTCACAGGCTTGCCGCCTTTTAATACACTTTGAATCCTTTCCAAAGTTTTTCTTTCGCCGCATAAAGAAAGAAATGCTTCACGTTCCAGATCGAGTAAGTATTGTTCGCTCACTAAACTTTGTTCACTTAAATCGCCCCCGCACATAACATAAGCCAATTTACGTGCAACAAGTGCATCATGATCTGTTGCA
Organism: Chitinophagales bacterium; assembly: GCA_038207175.1. Lineage (GTDB taxonomy): Bacteria > Bacteroidota > Bacteroidia > Chitinophagales > Chitinophagaceae > JBBRAD01. Next base: position 97,920 of record JBBRAD010000014.1, on the reverse strand, counting down.
TAATTGGCGCGCCACATTCCGTTGATGCCGGCATACAAAGCGCCCAGCGCAGAACGTCCCAATACTTTTACATCAGTACGTTGCGTTGGCGTAACATAACCGCTTTCAAAAAGTTCAATCACGCTGCGTTTTGCATCAGCAACCCGGCGGCTTTGATTCATTATTACCTCATCTTGTCCTTTGCGCAAAATACCGAGGTTGTATGCCTCAAATGCAGACGCAGCAACCTTTGCAGTGGCAATGGTTAAGAACCTGTTTTTTAAAGTGATTGTCTCAGGTTCGTCTTCATGCATTTCATCTGCAGCACGCAATGCAAATTCTTTTGTGCCGCCACCTCCCGGAATAAGGCCCACACCTAATTCAACTAATCCAATATAAGTTTCTGCAGCAGCGCAAATCTTATCAGCATGTAAATTCATTTCGCATCCACCGCCGAGTGTTAAGCCATGTGGCGCAATTACAACAGGAATGGAAGAATATCTTACACGCATCATCATGTTTTGAAACATCCTTATTGCCATGTCGAGTTCATCATATTCCTGCTCCACTGCAAACATAAAAATCATTCCCACATTCGCACCCGCGCTGAAGTTAGCACCATCATTGGCTATTACCAGGCCTTTACATTTTTCTTCGGCAAAGGCAATACTTTTATTTAAAGCTTCCAGCACTTCGCTGCCCACAGTGTTCATCTTTGTGTTCCATTGCAAAGCCACCACATCGCCGCCAATGTCATACAATGCAGCATTGCTGTTTTTCCAAACTATTTTTTCCTTATAGTTATTAAGAATAATGAATGACCCGCCGCCTGGTAATTCTTTGTATAATTTAGTTGCCGCATCATAGCACAATCTTTTACCATTTTCAATTTTATAAAAAGATGCATTGCCTGAAGCAAGCATTTCATCCACCCATGCTGCAACAGAATAACCCGCTGTTTTCATTTTAGCAACAATATCAGCAACACCAAGTGTGTCCCAGCTTTCAAAAGCACCAATCTCCCAGCCAAAGCCCGCCATCATTGCATCATCCACACGATATATTTCATCACTTATTTCAGGGATGCGGTGAGAAATATATGAGAACATCGCATAATGAAAATGCCTGTAAAATTCTCCGGCTCTATCTGCGCCTGCTACAAGTATTTTCAACCTTGTTTTTAAATCTTCTACAGGCTTTGCAGCATCAAGCGTTGCGAACTTTGGTTTTGTTCTTGGCTTATATTCCAAAGTATTTAAATCAAGAACAAAAATTTCTTTCTCGCCCTTTTCATTTGCAGGCATCTTCTTAAAAAAACCTTGCCCCGTTTTATCACCCAACCAGTTATTGGCAACAATTTTTTCAAGCCATGATGGAATGGTAAAGATATTTTTTGCTTTGTCATCAGGACAATTATCTGCAACGTCTTTTGCAACTTTCACCAATGTGTCAATTCCAACAACATCAGCAGTCCTGAATGTTGCGGATTTTGGCCTGCCGATTACGGGTCCTGTTAATGCATCCACTTCGTCAATGCTTAAACCCAATTTTTCCATGCTGTTGAAAATAGCCATAATACCAAATACACCAATTCGGTTGGCGATAAATGCAGGTGTATCTTTTGCAAGCACGGTAGTTTTACCTAAATACAGGTCACCATAATGCATTAAAAAATCCACCACTTCAGCATCTGTATCTTTTGTGGGAATAATTTCAAGCAGCCTTAAATATCTTGGCGGGTTAAAGAAATGTGTGCCGCAAAAATGTTTTTTAAAATCTTCACTGCGGCCTTCCGCAAGCATGTGTATGGGAATGCCTGAAGTATTGGATGTGATAAGCGTTCCGGGCTTTCTGAAGATCTCCGCTTTTTCATACAATTGTTGTTTGATGTCTAATCTTTCAACCACCACTTCAATCACCCAATCACATTGTGAAATATCTTTTAAATTATCATCAAAATTGCCGGTGGTGATTTTCTTCACCACATCTTTTGTATAAACCGGCGATGGGTTGCTTTTTATGGCAGCAGCAAGTGCATCATTTACGATTTTATTGCGCAGCGCAGGTTTGGCATCTGGCGGTATATCTTTTGGAACGATATCAAACAGTAACACATTTAACCCAATGCCCGCAAAATGACAGGCAATACGTGAACCCATTACGCCACTTCCTAATACAGCGACTTTTTTAATTACTCTTTTCATACGCAAGATTTTTATTTCTCACAGATTTACACAGGATTTTTAATTAATTATTCTTACTACATTTTCCTTATCAACCAATGTATCAGAATTAAAATTCACCAAAATCCCAACCTTTTTGCCCGTAAGTCTAAGGTAAGTAAGTAATTGTTTTTGTGAATGTTTGTCAATACTTCTACTGACTTTACTTCAATAATTACTTCATCTTCTACCAAAATATCCAAACGAAAACCTAATTCAAGTTGAACTCCATTATAATTTACAGGAATACCAACTTGCGTTTGAATCATTAATCCTGATTGAACTAATTCATAGCAAAGAGCTGCCTCATATACAGATTCAAATAAACCCGGGCCGAGGGAATTATATACTTTAAATATCGCACCACGAATTAAGTATGTAATATCGTTCAATTCCATTTGCTTTTCTGTGAAAATCTGCGTTATCTGTGAGAACCACAAAAATAGTTAGTTATGCAACTAATTTCATTTTTTGGGAGAAATTAATTTTTCAAAACAGTCTGTAATCTGAGCCTTTTGATTTTGCTTTAATGCAATTGTCATTTTATAATGCACAATGAGCTCTGATTTTCCGTTTAAAGAATCTGTAGTATATATCTTTACTGAGTAATAGCCTTTTTCAGAAGTTCGTTCAACAAGATAATAAAAGTATCTAATGTTGTCAGGAAATTGTTCATTTATTAAAGCGGACGCTTGTGATCTTATTTGACTTATTGTATCATATTGTGAATCGAATTCTTCCTTCCAATTTTTTCCATAACGCTCTTCCAAAATTTTATATATTGAATTATTTTCCTTGAGAATGCTGTCTCCCCGCGAGGTTGTGACGATACCTCCGATTGGATAATATTTAAACCCGTATTTTTTGGCAAAATTATTTAATTGAGTGATTGATTCTAAATCTGGAATTCCGGTCGAAATAACTTTAAGAAATGTATCCTTTGAAGTGTTGCCCAATATTGGCTTATTTCCCTTATTAGTGTAGGAGAATAAAAGACTAGTAAATATGAGCAGGAGAAACTTCAAGATCAGGTTTAGTAATAAGATGCAAGCTTTAAAAGTTTTCATAAATATCAATGAATGCTTTATTAGCGCAACATGTTCAGCACGTACAAGAGTGCGACGCAACAATGCTTCATTGAAATACAAATGCCTGGTACAAAAGAATTTAAAATATTTGTCATGCTCATTCGTCATACTGTATAGAAACATTTTTTTTAATTTAAAAACAAAAACATGAACTACAATCAGTCATGCGCCGCAAAAGGCGAACACGGAAGCAGGAACAGGCACCTGCTTATCCGCTCCATGCAGAGAGCTGCGGTAAACATCTGCAAAACGGAAAACAGTTTTGAAATGCTGGTGTTTGCACCCGGCCGCATCAGGGAACATTTTCACCTTGATGTGAAAGGAAGCGGGCTTACCGTTTCATACACCCCGCCGGAAGGTTTTACGCGACCCGACTGGGTAAAAAGGGAGTACAGCCGCGGCGCATTTGAACGCACATTTACACTTGATGAAACCATTGATGCTGCACATATTTCAGCAAAGTATGTGGATGGTGTATTGCAGGTAACACTGCCTGTTATTCCCGGCAAAGAATTGGAGAAGAAGGAAATAGTGATTAATTAATCAAGGTTAGCTAATGAAAAAACCCGCAGTAATTGCGGGTTTTTTTGTGGAGAATACCGGAGTCGAACCGGTGACCTCTTGCATGCCATGCAAGCGCTCTAGCCAGCTGAGCTAATTCCCCCTGTAAGAATATCCAAGAACATATTTTCGCATTGCGCAGGCAACTTTCCCGAAAGCTTTCGGGACGCTTTAGCCAACTGAGCTAATTCCCCAAACAGGCTGCAAAAATAAGGTTCAGCAATTGATAACCAAAACAGATTTCCAATACGATTAAGCATTTCTTCATTTATCTTGCCTTCAAAATTGCTTTGATGGATGCATCTGATTTAAAATTTGCAATTATTGGCTGCGGCCGCATAGCACAGCGCCATGCAGGGCATATATATAACGCAGGTACTTTGCAGGCTGTGTGCGATGTGGCTGCTGAAAAAGCTGATGCATTAAGCACCAAATATAATTGCCGCACTTATTATTCAATAAATGATTTGCTGGCGGCAGAAAAAAACTTAGATGTGGTTGCAGTATGCACGCCAAATGGTCTGCACGCCGCGCACAGCATTGCGGCATTAAATGCGGGCATCCATGTACTGTGCGAAAAGCCCATGGCTATTCATTCTTTTGATTGCGGCGAAATGATAAAAGCAGCGGAGCACAACAACAAAAAAATATTTGTAGTAAAACAAAACCGGTTCAACCCGCCGGTAATTGCAGTAAAGCAAGCGATTGACAATGGTTTGCTCGGAAAGATTTACAGCGTACAGTTAAATTGTTTCTGGAACCGAAATGAAGATTATTATAAAAATTCATGGAAAGGAACAAAAGAACTTGACGGCGGAACTTTATTTACGCAATTCAGCCATTTTATTGATTTACTGTACTGGATGATCGGGGATGTAAAAAAAGTTTCTGCATTTACCAAAAATCTCGCACACCAAAGCTGTATTGAGTTTGAGGATTCAGGAGTTGTGATGATGGAGTTTGATAACGGAGCGTTGGGCGCTATAAATTTTACAGTAAACAGCTATAAAAAAAACATGGAAGGATCGCTCACCATTTTTGCGGAAAAAGGAACCGTGAAAATCGGCGGCCAGTATTTAAACGAGCTGGAATATCAATGCATTGATGGATATGAAATAAGGGATTTGCCAAAAAGCAATACAGCAAACAATTACGGCAGTTATACCGGCAGCATGAGCAACCACGATAAAGTATATGAGAATGTAGTGGATGTGCTTACAAACAATACAGCCATGTCGGCCAGCGCTTATGACGGGTTAAAGACGGTGGAGATTATAGAAAAAATTTATACTGCTGCAAAAATGAATAATAAAAAATAGTTTTTTGTAACCGGCAACATATCTTTTCTCAGCTCCCTTGTGTCACTCACTTGTGCGCTTTGTTCTTTATTCAGCTTTAACACAAAACAAATTATTGCGCTGCCTTATACATCCGCTCAATTATTTCTACCACTTTTAAACCCTCTAATGCATTTGTGGTAATAGACGCCCTTAATTTTATTACATCAATTACATTTTCAATAATAAAACCGTGATTGGCTGCTGAACCTTTATAGCCACCGTAATCGTTGCCGGGATTGGTTGCGGGCAACTGCGGCATGGTGTAATCTTTTATCTGGCAGTATTCTACTTTATCCATATACTGGCCGCCAATTTTTATACTTCCGTTTTCACCAAGAATGGTTATGCTGCTTTCCATATTGCTGTTCCACACTGCGGTGGAAAAATTAAATGAGCCTATACCGCCATCCGCAAAATCAAATGTCACAATGCCAGAATCTTCAAACTCAGTAAACCCTTTATGTGTGAATGATTTCATTTTTGACTGTATATTGTCTATATCGCCAAACAACCAATATACAATATCAATAAAGTGGCTGAACTGTGTAAATAAAGTTCCGCCATCCAGCTCTTTTGTACCATGCCAGTTTCCTTTTATATAATAACGTTCATCCCTGTTCCAGTAACAGTTTAACTGAACAAGAAATATCCTCCCCAGTTTTCCGGTGCTTATTATTTCTTTTACCCATACAGATGGGGGCGAGTAGCGGTTCTGCATTACCGCAAATACATGCTTATGTACATGCAACGCTTTATAAATAATTTTTTCAGCATCGGATTTTTTAAGTGCAAGTGGTTTTTCAATTACAATATGTTTGTTTGCTTCCAAGCATTCCAATGCATGTACTGCGTGCAGGCCGTTTGGTGTGGCGATGCAGATAACATCAGTGTTTATACCGGACTGTAAAAAACTTTCAAGGGTATGAAAAAAAGGTGAATTGTATTTTTCAATGCCTAATGCTGAAAGGTCTTTTACATCAATGAGTGCCGCAAGTTCCGCTTCATTATTGCGTTGTATCATTTCTGCGTGCCGCTTGCCAATATGCCCGCAACCCATTACTGCAAATTTTATTTTATCCATTTGGTTTATTGAAATTGATATTACTTAAAAAACGTTTTTACCACATTGCCCCGGTACAGCAATACTTCTGCAGCCTAAGGGTGCGACGCAACGTGAAATGCTATGAAATACTGTTGCCCGGAACATAAAGAATCCTTACTCAACTTTACTTACCGTATTATTTTCTATCCGGTATTTTTCACCACTTTCTTTGCAGGTGGCAAAACCATTTTCATCAAAGTGCAGCCTTTGCCCGTACCCGCTCATCCAGCCAATTTGTTTGGAAGGATTGCCAACCACCAGTGCATAAGCAGGAACATTTTTCGTAACCACTGCACCGGCGCCAATAAAAGCATATGCGCCGATATTATGCCCGCAGATAATTGTGGCATTAGCGCCAATCGATGCACCTTTGCCCACGATGGTTTGCGCGTATTCATGCTTGCGCACAATGGCGCTGCGCGGGTTAATTACATTTGTAAAAACACAGGAAGGGCCGAGAAAAACATCATCCCCGCATGTAACGCCTGTATAAATAGAAACGTTGTTCTGCACTTTTACATTATTACCCAGCACCACGCCCGGCAGTACTACTACATTCTGTCCTATGTTACAATGCATGCCTATTTTGCATCCCGGCATTATGTGCGAGAAATGCCAGATGCTGGTGCCATGGCCTATTTCGGCGCCTTCATCAATGATTGCTGTGGGATGTGCAAAATACAAAGCCTGCATGTTTGGTATTTAATAAAGCAAATTAAAGTTATACCTTGATATTTGTATTATTAACATTGACTGTTTCGTTTTGCCGAGCAGCTTTCAAAATAATTTTCTCAGTTCTTCATTAAACTGTATGGCAATATTTTCACGCATAAAATTTGCCATCACATAATTCTTTCCTTTTTCACCAAGCTCCGCCGCCAGTTTGGGATTGTTGTACAATTGCAATATGGCATCGCTAAGATGCTGCGCATTTTCGGGTTCATAAAACAAGCCCCCCTCGCCTTCATCAATAAATAATTGTTTTGCTTCGCCTTCCACGCCAAGCAAAATGGGTTTGCCAATAGCAAGCGGTTCAAACAGTTTTGAAGGTATGGCACCCTTGAAAAGATCTAATTTTCTTAATGGCACTATATACGCATCACATTCATGCACCCATTGCATTATTGCGCTGCCGGGCTGGTTGGGGATGAAGGTTACATTCTGCAAGTCCATTTTTTTTTGCAATGCAATAAGGGTTTCCTTTACCGGGCCATCGCCGATAATATAAAAATGGATGCCTGTTTTTTCTTTTAAAATATCTGCTGCGCGTAAAATAACTTCAAGCCCCTGTGCATGCCCGATGATACCTGCATATAAAAGACAGAATTGGTGATTTGTTTTTTTGGGCACCCGAATATTACTGTTGAATTTTTGCAAATCCACCCCATTGGGGAACCAGAAATATTTTTGATGAGGCTGCATTTCCCTGATGGCTTCAATGATTCCTTTTGTTTGCCCGCTCACAAGGTCAGCATTTTTATAAATCCAGTTTGCGAGTTTATATGACCGGCGAATAGTCCATTTATTTTTGATGATACCCATTTTTTCAGCGCTTTCCGGCCACAGGTCAGATACATTGAAAACAAGTTTGCATTTCCATTTTCGTTTTAATAAAACTGCGGTGATGCCGAGAAACAGGGGTGGCGATTCACAAATGAGAGCATCATATTTTTTCAGCCGCATGCTTGCGCACCAGTAGGAACTTTTGGTGAAAGAAAAATAATTTACAAGCCTGTAAAAGAGAGCCTTTTTCTTACACACAAATATCCATGAGCGGTGTACAGTTATACCTTCTATACTTTCTTTAAACCGCCATTTGCCTTTATAGCCGGGATATGTTTCATATTTGGGGTAGTTGGGCAAAGCGGTTAATACTTCCACCTCGTTACCTAGTTTTTTTAAATAATGCGCCAGGCTGGAAAGCCTGTTTTGCGGGGCGCCGGTTTCGGGTAAATAATATTGCGTAAGGATAAGGATCTTCACTGGCTGTAAACTTTTCTTTCGAGTATGTCAGCAATTTTTTCTCCTGCTTCTCCATTTCCATAAAGGCCTGTATCCTCAGAAAAAGTTTGCATTAAAAATTTTTCTGCAATATCAGTAATTTTTCCTTTGCTGCTGCCGGCCAGTGCGCAGCACCCGTTGTGCAGCAGTTCCACCCACTCTGTTTGTTCGCGCATCACCACGCAAAACTTTTTAAAAAAATAAGCTTCTTTCTGCAACCCGCCACTGTCGGTAATTACAAGCGAACAGTTGGCGAGCAACTGCAGCATATCAAAATATCCAACCGGTTCAATAATTGTAAATGAAGGTTTTAATTTTTCCTGCTTAATAAGTTTGGCAGTTCTCGGGTGCAATGGAACTGCAACGGTTTGCCGCCGATGCAGTTCATTCAGTGCTTCAATGATGGAAGCAAGATGATGGGTATTATCAGTATTCTCTGCACGGTGGATGGTGGCGAGAATATAATTTTCAGGAATGAGTTTTAGTTTTTTTAAGATTTCATTATTTGATTTCCCAAAATAAAATAATGCAGCATCAAACATTACATCGCCTGTATAAAAAATATTATTAAAATCATTTTCATAGCCTTCCTGCCGCAGATTTTTTACTGCCTGCTCAGTAGGGCAAAATAAAAAACTGCTTATTTTATCAGTAACTATCCTGTTAATCTCTTCGGGCATCTGCATATTATAGCTTCTTAAACCCGCTTCCACATGCGCTACTGCAACATGCAGTTTGGATGCAGCCAGAGATGCGGCAAGTGTGCTGTTGGTATCGCCGTAAACCAATACCACAGCAGGTTTTTCTTTTATGATAACAGTTTCTATACCGGTTAACATTTTTGCCGTCATCGCCCCGTGAAGCGTTTCCTGCACGGCAAGGTTATAAGCAGGTGCGGGTATATCCATTTCTGTAAAAAAAATATCCGACATGTTATTATCATAATGCTGCCCGGTATGAACAATAATTTCCTGCATATTTTTTTTCTGCTGCAAAGCCCGCGATACAACGGCTGCTTTTACAAACTGCGGCCTTGCACCTATAACTGTAAGTATTTTCATTTAATGATAAATATGCCTGAAAAATAAAGTATAATTTCTTATGCTTATTAAGAATATAAAAATACAGGGTGTTATTTTTTTAGTTTTGAAATTACCGCCGGAAATTTTCCATTTTTATTCAAAGGGATTTCTTTCACCACTTCAACATTTACACCCACATTACCCAACTGGCTTTCTATTCTTTTTCTTATTTGCGTTTCATCTTCTTTGTTCAAACTGTTATCCGGAACAATTTTAACAGTTATTTCATCCGGGTTTTCCAGTATCACCTGCGCAAGTTTTACGGATTGCAGGCCGGTGAAAATACCATGAAACCGCACCATTTGCCTGCCGTCTTTTCCCACAATTACATCTTCTATACGCCCCAGTATTTCTTTTACCACCGGCATATTTCTTCCGCAGGTGCAGCCCTCATCAGATAAAATAATTTGATCGCCAATGGCATAGCGGATCAATGGCTGGTCATAGTTCAAAAACCCTGTGCAATATACATTTCCTGCAATGCCCGGTGCAACAGGCTTTAAATCCGCATCCAGTACTTCTATCAAACCCGCATCGGGGCTGATATGCAGGCTGCCATGTTCACATTCTGAAATTAATCCGCAGGCTTCCACACCGCTCCATCCGTCAAAAGTTTTGCAATGATAAACTTCTTTAAAAAGCTCCCGCATTTCAGCAGTAAGTTTTTCACTTGAAGTAATTACAGCTTTTAATTCAGGTGGTTTCAAATTCATCTCTTTAAAAAACCTGGCAAGAAAAAAATTACTCATGGCGTAGCCTGTCATGTATTGCACATGATGCTCCTGTATGCCTTTTAAATAACTTACTGCATTTTGTGCACTGATATGATAAGCTGAAAAATAAACCTGTTTTTCAAAATAGTTATACCGGTAATAGGGAGGGTTATTTTGCGCATCTGGTAAAACCCTTCTGCCACCAATCATTCCACGGGGAATAAAACTGTTTACGCCCGCCCAGTCGCGCACCCTTGATTCAAATATTGCATACCAGCGCTGGTGCATTGAATGTGAAAATAATATTTGAGTGGGTGTGCCCGTGCTGCCGCTGCTGGCAAAAAAAGTGCCGCCTTTTTCTCTCATATCAGACAGCAACGAAGTAATTCCAAACTTTCTCAAATCTTCCTTTGAAAGAATGGGAAGTAAAGACAGGTTATCAACTGAAATTTTCCTGGCTGTATTTTCATCCAGCCCATTTTTTTGAAATGAATTTTTATAATACGGAACATGCGCAATTGCATGCTGAAGAACTTTTTGAAGCCGGTTGTTTTGGTAATCTCTCCATTGCTCCTTTGAAAAATTTTCTCTTTCGTTTGCCTTAATGTATTCCTGTTGAAATATGCCACCCATGCGCCTTTTCATCCATTTGTAGCCATACGCGGATACCATGAAATTTTGCAGTGCAACAGGACTGTGCCGGTATATTTTTTCGTAAAAACTCAATGGATGGGTTTATGCTTTACTGTAATAATACAGATACCATTGATAGGCGCAAAAAAAAGTTGCAGATATTTATGAACCCAACTGCATAACTTTTATCATTGTCCCTTGCGTCGCACCCTTGTACTATAAAATAAAATTCAGCAGGTAAACAAAATCAAAAATGAACCAAACTCAATAATCCTTGTTAATTTTGAAAAGAAATATTTTTATCATGGGCATCTGGAGGCAAATAGCGTAGTACCTGTATATAAAAAAACGCAATCCCAACACGCCAAATACAAAATTTGTGAAATATATGCACGGCATGAACCGTATTTCACTTATCATGTTCCTCGTGGCTTTAATTATTATGTTTATACGTTTTGTGATTGTCCCGCTTTTTTACAGGTGATCATTCTTTTACAAACTTCATTGCAAGCGAATTCATGCAATACCGCAACCCCGTTGGTTTTGGGCCATCATCAAATACATGGCCTAAATGCGCACCGCATCTTGTGCAGTACTCTTCGGTACGCCCCATATTATAACCGCTATCCGTTCTCTCCCCAACTTTATTTTTGCTTAAAGACTGATAAAAACTTGGCCATCCTGTATGGCTGTCAAACTTTGCAGCACTGCTGAAAAGCGGCTGTCCGCAGCAAATACAGTAGTAAGTTCCAGTTTCATGATTGTCCCAATACCCATTCTTATAAGGTATTTCAGTCGCCGATTGCCTTGTTACAGCATACTGACCGGGTGTAAGCGTTTTCTGCCATTCCTCATCGGTCTTGGTAACAGGGAATTTTTGCTGTGCATAAGCAAATATGGCCGGTACACAAAAACAAAAAAATATAAAAAATATTTTTTTCATAGATAATATTTTAAAATTAAAAACAACATATAATAACGAAAAAATACAGCCGTGGTTTTGTTAAACCTGCAATATTAATGAGCTAAAATAAAATTATAAATACTTTTTGCTGCATTTGCGGATGCATTGCCGCCGGCGGATAAAATATTTTTCAATGCGGCATAGTCCTGCTGCAACTGATGCTGCCGTTGAGGATTATTTAATAGATCAGATATTTCTTTTGTGAGGTTTTCAACAGTAAGTTCATTTTGTATTAATTCCTTTACTACCAGTTTGTCCATAATTAAATTAACAAGCGAGATGTATTTTACTTTTATCAGCCTTTTCGCAATCTGGTAGCTGATGTTTCCACCTTTATAGCAAACCACTTCGGGCACAGCAAATAAAGCCGTTTCCAATGTGGCCGTACCGCTGGTTACCAGCGCCGCTTTTGCCTGCAGCAATAAATTGTATGTTTCATTTTTTACGGAAGAAACATTGCTGTAGGGCTGCATCATTGTTTTATAAAAACCGTCTTCCAGACCCGGCGCCTGCGCTACAATAAAATGATAACCTGGAAATGCTTTACTCACTTCCAGCATAATGGGAAGTTTTATCTGTATTTCCTGTTTGCGGCTGCCGGGTAACAATGCAATAATCTCCTTTTGCGAAAACCTGCCAACTGTCAACTTACAACTGTCAACTACTCTTACTAACGGGTGACCCGCATATTCCACATCCCAGTTCCATTTGCTTTTATAATACTCTTTTTCAAATGGAAGGATGACCAGCATTTTATCAATGCACTGTTTCATTTTTGGTACACGGCTTTCTTTCCATGCCCATACCTGCGGGGAGATATAATAAATTATTTTAAATCCTTTTTGTTTTGCCCATTCAGCAATCCGTAAATTAAAACCTGGATAATCAATCAGCACCAAAACATCAGGTTGAAACTGTTCAATATCCTGTTTGCAGAATTTTAAATTATTAAAAATGGTTTTTAAATTCATCAGCACTTCAGTAAAACCCATAAAAGCCAGATCGCTGTAATGCTTTACCAGCGTGGCTCCTGCGGCTTCCATCAAATCGCCGCCCCAGCAACGGATGTTTGCAGTATCATCAAGGAGTTTTAATTCTTTGATGAGGTTGCTGCCATGCAAATCGCCGCTTGCTTCTCCGGATATGATGTAATATTTCATGTCCTGTTGCCGCCCCGGGCGGGAATTTTAAGTTTTGTGCAAAATACAATTAGTTAATGAACTGGTCTTTTAGTGCAAGTATCAATTAACACAAAGTACACGAAGGGCGCAAAGAATGCTTTGTGATTGCCTTTGTGTACTTTGTGGTTTTTCTTTTGCTGAATAGAATTCCAACGGTACAAGTGAGTGACATAATAGACGGCGCCATAAAACCCAAAAGCCCGCCTCCCAAAAAAAATTACTTCATTTTTTCTGCGGTAAAAGCAATATCCCACTGCACGGCGGGCAAAGAAAAACTAAGCGTGCCATTACTTGCAGATGCGTTCACGCTGCTTATTACTGAAGCAGATGCACAGTTAAAAAAGTTGACGGTATAATTTCCATTTTGCAAACCGGAAATAAAAATGCTGCTCCCGCGGCCAATTGCAGGCGGGGGCGTTTGTGCATGTTCGCTTAAATATTTCCAGTTGTATCTACTGTTAAGTATATAACCCGCAGCCTTTGTGCCTGCTGCATTTTTAAGCACATAACAATCAAGCAGTGAAACGATATTTGTAAAAAGATACTGGTTTACCCATATCCAGTCCTTGCCGGTATTATCCACTTTTATTATATGCTTTCCGGCAGGTACCGGAATGGAATATGCGGTATTTATTGCTGCATCTTTATCAAGTAACTGTTTGCCATCAAGTGCAATATTTATTTTTGGCGAAGGCGTACCCCTGCTGCCGGTAACCACAGTAAATTTTCCGTCAGCAAAATAATTTATGGTAAATATTGCGGGCTTATAAAATTGTGTATTTAAAGCTTTACCAAATAAATAAATACCTAACTGGTTTATTTTGGGATGCAGGTTGCCTGCAGCATCAATTTTAAATGTATCGGCTGTAACTGTTCCCCAGCCTGCATCCGGGGTTAACTGCATATCTGTAAGCCCGGCGTTTACTGTATAAGCAGCAGCTTTCTGGTATTTTTCATCTTTCAGTTTTAGCGATGACAGAAAAATGGAGAGCGGTTTAAAATGATAATATAAATTTTGCGGGTCAATATAATTGTGCCACCAGTAGGTAACTGCGGTTCCCATAGCACCGCTAAGTGCGCTTGCCCATATTACATTATGAAAGTAAACGCCATTGGGATCTATTTGGGCGAGGTTGATATTCTCGGCATTAATACCAAACTCACCGGTTAACTCCCCCTTATGAAATTTATTAACATATATATCTGCAATATCCGCGATTGCTTTTTCAATATTTGCCAGCGTTAAATACTGGTGTGTTTGCGTAAAATCAATACCCGGGAGCATCCAGGTATCATCATTATTGTTTTCATTGGAGTAACTCACCGTTACAAGATGTTTGTTTACATCTGCAGTTTTTAAAAACCGGGACATTTCGTCCAGCCAGTTAGTTACAACTGTTTTATAATTTTTATACCTGTCAATATCATCCACTTCATTAAATAATTCCCAGGCCGCAATATTTGGCGAATACCCATACCGTGCGATAATATAACGCAGCCTGTTTTTCAGCGTTGCTTTTGCCTGCGCATCAGAAAAAAAATCACCCTGGTTTATGCAGGTGCCGCCGTTTATTTTATTGTAAGGGTTATCTGCCCAGGGTGGGTTTATGGTGGACACCACATTGCCTGCTGTATTAAGGCAAATCATTACATATATATTTTTTTCAGCACAATAATCCAGCAGCCAGTCAAGCTGAAAAGCATTGGCCTGGTTATATTTTTTCAAACCTTCAAATCCGTTTTTTCCGGCAGTCCATTCAATGCCACTGCCTTTATTTATCATCCATGCGGTTATGAAATTTGCATCGTTTGCGGCAAGGTTATCCATCCATCTTTTATAATCAGTAAAAAAATTGTTTTCATAAGTATCCATATTTTCACCAACCGGGATATACTGAAGGTGATTGTCAAAGCTTAAATAATTTGATTTATTTTTTTTGATAAACCCGGGGTTTGCGGATTCAATGCAGGTAAAAGTTTTAGTCTGTGCGGCAGTAACGCCATATTTATTTTTGCAGCTTACTGCATATTTCCATACTCCCGGTTTATCAGGCGTAAAGCGTATTTTAAAAGTTCCCTCCCCGGATTTTTTTATCATCCAGTTTGCATCATCCAGTATATAATTCTGCATAAAAAAACCGTCCACAGTATCTTTTTTTCCGCGCGGCGAAATAAAAATTGCCTGTAGTGAAATATCATCATAATCATAGGGGTTGGTATAGGCAGCGGTAAGGTTAATAGTAATTTCAAAGAGTGCGTATTTTTTTACAATGCTGTTATTGGTTGATACGCCATTGATAACAGGGGATTGGCCAAAGGAAGCAGTGAACGCAAAAAGGAAAAAAAATAAAGGATAGCTCTTTTTGCTGAAGTTAAAGTATTTCATGGCCTTGGTTTTTGTTTTAAGGATACAGGATATTTGCTGTAATTATTAAGATAGAAAAAAACAAAAAAGGTTTAGACTGAAGAGAAAACTGTGGTCTCACCAAGAATCGAACTTGGATCTAAAGTTTAGGAAACTTCTATTCTATCCATTGAACTATGAGACCTGTTTTACGCGCAGCCGCAAAAATAAAGGATTCTGCTATATCAACTGTCCAAAATCAAAACCATATTTTCCGGTTTTTATTTTTACTTTCAGCATCTAAAAAAAAATGAAAATGAAAAAACAAATATTTATTGCGGCTGTTTGCTTTACCGGTATAATGATTGCTGCAACTGCCGGTGCGCAACCCGGCCAGCACCTGCAAACACCTGTATTTAATCATTTAACTGTGTATGTAACCAACCTGCAGGTAAGTACAGATTTTTACAGAAATGTTATGTGGCTTGATACCATTCCCGAACCTTTTCACGACGGCAGGCATGTATGGTTCCGGATTGGTGAGCATGGCCAGTTGCATGTGGTGGGCGGCGCAGTACAGGCAATACCGCACGATGTAAATGTGCACCTTGCTTTTACCGTTGCTTCATTAGAAGGTTTTATGAAACACCTTGATGAAATGCAGGTTAAATACGGCAATTTCCAGGGTGAATACAAAAAGATAGCGGTGCGGCCTGATAATATCCATCAAATTTATTTACAGGATCCCGATGGCTACTGGATTGAAGTCAATAACGACAGGTTCTGAAACCTGAAGCCGCAAACCCTTTCCGTTTCCCCTATCTTTGCGCTCCTAAAATGTGCGTATGAAGTTTTACAATGTACTTATCAAATACCGTTTCTGGTTGAGTTTGCTGGCAATAGCGCTGGCAGTGCTGGTAAATATTTATTCAGGTTTCTGGCCTTCATTTGTTTTATATTTTCTCGGGGTTATCGGTTTATTCTCGCATTTTTTTATTGGCCCCATGCGGCTTATACAGGCGCCTATGGAAGAAGGCAATGTGGAAGAAGTGGAAAAAATAATGGATACTATCTGGTTTCCCGGTCTGCTGTATAAGCCTATCCGCTCCACCTATTACACTGTAAAAGGTAACCTTGCTATGATGAAGCAGGATTTTGACTCTGCTGAAAAACATTTAAAAAGAAGCTCAGCGCTTGGCGCTGCCATGCCCGAAGCAGAAGGTGCAAATAAACTGCAGTTGGGTATGATGTCTCTGCAGAAAGGCGATTTTAAAAATGGCGAAGCATATATCCGCGGCGCCATACGTGCAGGCATCCCTGATAAAGAAAGCGAAGCCGTTGCCTATTTAAGCATGTGCCAGATATTTATGAATAAACGCGAGTTCCGCGCCGCGAAGGACTTTTTCAGAAAAGCAAAGGCATTAAAACCAAAAACAAAACAGGTGCTGGACCAGATAAAAGAAATTGAAAAATATATTTCAAGGATACCTGGATAATAAATGTTATTAGCCCGGCTTAGTGCAAATGGCATCTTTGTTGCGTCGCACACTTCAACTTCAAAATCTTTAATGAGCAACCGTATCTTAAAAAATAATTATGGAACTAAAAAATATTTTCATCCATCATGTTTTTTTCTGGCTGAAAAATACCGGCAGTAAAGCAGACCTGGAGCAATTGATTGAAGGGTTGCAGAAATTATCAGCAGTAAAAACCATCAGGCAGTTTCATATTGGCGTACCTGCAAATACAAACCGCGATGTAATTGAAAACAGTTATTCGGTCTCATGGATGCTGGTATTTGACAATGATGCAGACCAGGAAAGTTATCAAACCGACCCTATCCATTTACAATTTATAGAAGAATATGGGCACCTCTGGAATAAAGTGGTGGTGCATGATTCCGTTGATGCAAAATAAACCCGGCTTTATGGCATCAGCCCGCACCAAAAGTAAAATCACAGTAAAACTGTATGGTATTGCTTTTGATTTAGTGTTTGATGATGTAAGCATTCCCGATACTGCATTGCACAATGGGGCAGAACTTCCATGCAGTTGCAAACACGGAGTTTGCTGCACATGCAAAGCAAGGCTGCTGAACGGTGAAGTAACCATGGATGTTTGTTATGCATTAGAACCCGAAGTAGTAGAACAGGGTTTTATCCTAACCTGTAAAAGCCATCCCAAAACAGAAAAAGTAGTGGTAGATTTTGATATAAAGTGAGTTTTTGCCACAAAGACGCGAAGACACAAAAAGAAAAAACTTCGTGCCGTAGTGCCTTTGTGGCTGAATAGAATCACAAATCGTACAAAAGTGCGACGCAACAGCCGATGCCATGAAATACAAATGCCGGTAACAAAAAAATTACTTCATCCAATTCATATTTGCAGATTTTACATCCCGTGAGTTAGTGCCAACATGAATAATAAATTCTCCTGCTTCCCAATCATATTTCAAATCGCTGTTGTAAAATTTTAATTCTTCTGGGGTGATACTGAATGATACCGCTTTCATTTCACCGGGTTGCAAAAATATTTTTTGAAAACCCTTCAGGTCTTCCACGCTGCGTGACACACTTGCAGCCGGGTCGCTGATGTATAACTGCACTGTTTCTTCGCCTGCAAATTTTCCGGTGTTGGTTATATTTACTGTTGCGGTAAGTGTTTCATTACCTTTTAAATTTGTTTTATTAAGCTTTAAATCGCCGTAAGAAAAACTTGTATAGCTTAAACCGTAACCAAAAGGATACAAGGGGTCATTTGAAATATCAAGATAATCTGACTTGAATTTTGCAAATGGTTCACCGTTGAAAGGCCTGCCCGTGTTTTTATGATTATAATAAACGGGAATTTGTCCCACACTTCGCGGAAAAGTTGCACTAATTTTTCCAGAAGGGTTATAATTTCCAAACAACGCATCGGCAATGGCGTTGCCTGCTTCTGTACCGCCAAACCATGTGTCTAAAATTGCCTGCACATGATCATTCTCCCATGTAAGCGTAAGCGGCCTTCCGTTGAAAAGCACTGCCACAACAGGTTTTCCGGTTTGCACCAAAGCTTTCAGTAAATTTTCCTGGCTTTCAGGGATGCTGATATCAGACCGGCTTGATGATTCGCCTGTCATGTCTGCCGCTTCGCCTACAACTGCAACAACCATATCGGCTTTGTTTGCTGCTTCAACAGCTTCATCAATCATTGCCTGCGGTGAACGTGTATCAGTTTCCACTTCAACACCCAAAGCATTTGTACGCGTTTTTAATAACGAGTCATCTGTAATGTTTGCACCTTTTGCATATAAAATATTTACACTGCTGCCCACAACATTTTTTATTCCCTGCAAAACACTCACCGATTTTTTCCAGTCGCCTGCAACCACCCAGGTGCCGAGCATATTACGCTGGTTATCTGCAAGCGGGCCAACCAATGCAATGGTTCCTGATTTTTTTAATGGCAATAACTGGTTATCATTTTTCAGCAACACAAAAGAATGTTCTGCAACATTACGTGCAACTCTCCTGTTCTCATCTGTCAATATTTCTTTAGCGGGCCTTGATTCATCTATTGAGCGGTAAGGGTCATCAAACAAACCCATTTTATATTTTGCTTCAAGTATCCTTCTGCATGCAACATCAATATCATTCTGAGTTATCTTGCCTTCCTGCAAAGATTTCTTAAGTGTATTTAAAAAGCCTTCTGCCACCATGTCCATATCTAATCCCGCTTTTAACGCAAGCGTTGATACAGTTTGATAATCGCCCATTCCATGCGCCGTCATTTCACTAAGAGAAGTGTAATCAGAAACCACAAAACCTTTAAAGCCCCATTGCCTGCGCAACAAATCTGTAAGTAACCATTTATTTCCTGTTGATGGAATTCCATCCACCACATTAAATGAACTCATGATACTTCCTGCGCCTGCATCAATCGCCGCTTTGTAAGGTGGCAGATAATACTGATACATTTGCAGGCGGCTCATATCAACAGTATTGTATTCCCTTCCTGCTTCAGCACCGCCATATAATGCATAATGTTTTACGCATGCCATCAATGCATTGCTTTTGGAAACATCACCATCCTGATAACCACGTACCATTGCCTGTGCAACCTTTGAGCCCAAATATGGATCTTCACCCGCACCTTCTGAAATCCTTCCCCAGCGGGGATCACGGGCAATATCAACCATTGGGGAAAATGCCCATTTTAATCCGTCGGCTGTTGCTTCTGTTGCAGCGATGCGTGCGCTTTTTTCAATAAGTGCAGTGTCCCATGTGGCAGACATGCCAAGCGGGATCGGGAAAATAGTTTTATGCCCGTGTATTACATCCAATCCAAAAATCAACGGGATATGCAGGCGTGACTTATCAACTGCAATTTGCTGCGCCTGTCTCACTTTTTCCGGTCCCCATACTCCAAACAGGCCGCCCACTAAGCCTTTGCGGATTTTATCATCCACATCTTTACTTACTACAGCGCCGGTAACAGCGCCACCGGGTGTAACTAAATTCAATTGTCCTATTTTTTCATCAAGCGTCATTTTAGCCATCAGGGCATTGATATAATTATTCATTTTTGTATCCTGTGCGCGGGAAATAAAAAATACGGCGGTTAATACAACAAGCAGGGAAATCTTTTTCATAATTGTGGGTATAATTTTGGAAGTTTCACCATTGTGTTTGGCTGACGCAATGTAAATGTTTTTTTGAATGTATGAAAGCTCATACTAATGATTTTTCCGGCGGCATAAGAGAAAAAATTAACTTGAGCCGGGCAGAAGGAATATAAATGTGGCTTTTGTTGCGTCGCACACTTCAGCGTTTAGCTCTTTATTGTGCAGTTTGAATGTTTAACCGTTTAAAAGTTCAAAAAGGGTTCCCGGCACAAAGGAACGCTTAAACATTTGAACTTTTGAACCTCCTCTGCGCCGGTATCACAAAATTTATTCTCCTCACAAAACCTTTGTTATATTTGCCCTTCAAATATCTATATGGAAAAAGGCAACTGGGACATGGAATACAATACCACAAGGAATTATTTAACCATGCGGGAATATGGGCGCCATATTCAAAAAATGGTGGAATACCTGCTTACTGTTGACGACCGTGAAGCAAGGCAGCGGCAGACAAAAGTGGTGATTGAACTGATGGGTTTTTTAAACCCGCATTTAAAAAATGTGGAAGATTTCCGGCACATGCTGTGGGATCATCTTTTTTTTATAAGCGATTTTAAATTAGATGTGGACAGCCCTTATCCTGTTCCTGAAAAGGCTACTTATAAAGCCAAAACAGGGCCAATGGGCTATCCGAAACGTTATCCCAAATTTTCTCATTTAGGCAAAAATCTGGAAATAGTAATTGATAAGGCTTTGAAAGAAGAAGACCCCGAAAAGAAAGCAGGCTTTGCAAATTCCATCGCCTACTATATGAAGCTTTCTTACAGCAACTGGCATAAAGAACTTGTGCATGATGATGCCATACGCACCGAGCTGAACAGCATGACCGGCGGGCAGCTTGAATTCAGCAACACGCCTTATATAAAACACCGTAACCAGAATTTTGAAAGGGATGATTACAGCAGGGGCGGAACAGGGCGTCGGCAGAATTTCGGGAGCCGCAATAACCCGCGTGATAACAGGGGAACCGGCAGCCGTGATAACCGCAATAACCCGGGCCGCGATAATCGTAACAGCAGGGACAACCGCAGCAACGGGCTGCGTGATAACCGTAACCCAAATTTTAAAAAGAGGTTTTAAAAGCTGTAAAATATAAATAAAGCCCCCCGCTATATGGTACTTGCAGGGGCTTTACATTTTTCTGCGGTACCTATGGTTTAAATACAGAAACATTATCATTTTCATCAACCTGCAGCATTACTTTCTTTTCACCATTTTCCAGGGATGCATATTTGGTAGTTAGCCCCTCTGCAGTTTTAAATTCAATAGCTTCTGTCATTTTATAGCCATCGTATTCTTTGCACATTAATTTCAACATCCTTTGCGGAAATTCTTCTTTTGTAATGTCTGTGCTTGTGCCAACAAAGTCTTCGTCCATGTTATAAAAAGCTTTCATTCTTTGCCCGTTCCAGGTAAAAGCCGCTTCAATATAGCCGGAAGTAACCTTCCATACTATGTTTGTTGCATTTTTAAATTCATAGTTCAGGCTGCTTAGTGCTTTTGCATTAACGCTTTTTATATCCGGCGGCGTGGTTGCAAAAGCTGACACGGTGCATACTGCAGCAATAACTGCTGTGATGAATAATTTTTTCCCAAAGGACAATCCAGTGCTTTGGTTTTGAAGCGGGGTTTGTTTTTTCATAATTTGATTTTTTTTGCTGTTCTTAAAATTTTTTTTTGATTTGATGAGTTAAAATTATGACGGTATTATATGCAGCCTGATAGATTATGATAAATAGGAAGTTTTTCGTACATGGTCGTTACAGACGGCAGTTCTGGATTTTTCTCAAAAAAATTAAAAGCTTTGAAATACAGCAGCAGCGCAGGTTATGCAGCATTTCTTAATAAAAGGCCAAATACCGTAAAGCAATGGTTAAAATGGGAAAGTGGCAGTGCATCAGCATTAAACCTGCCGGTTTAAAAAATTTTTTTTGGTAAAATAAAAAAGTATTTAGACATTTGTCTAAATATCTAATTAATTTGAACCTTCTTTTTAAAGCGCTGAATGACCCCACACGCCGGGCAATCCTTGAATTACTCAGGAAGAAGGATATGACAGCGGGTGAAATTGCCGAGCAGTTTCATATTTCCTGGCCAAGCGTTTCGCACCACTTGGAACTGCTGAAACGTGCCGGGCTTGTGGTAGCCGTAAAAGAAGGGCAGTTTGTATCTTATTCTATCAACACAACCGTAATGGACGAAATGCTCAAATGGATGATGCAGTTCACCAAAAAAAAGAAATAAACATGAAACCAAAATTACATTTTTACGATTTGTTTATTCTGGCAATTATCATTTTGCCATTCCTTTACCTGGCATACAAATATCCGCAACTGCCTGCCGTTGTGCCCACGCATTTTGGGCTGAATGGAAAGCCTGATGCAACTGGCGATAAATCTTCATTATGGCAAATCCTGGGCATTTCGGGCGTTGTAAGTATCTTATTGTTTTTACTGATGCGTTTCCTCCCAAAAATAGATCCTAAAAAATCAGCAAAATATTCTGCCCCGGTTTTTAATAAAATAGCGGTGGCAGTGGTGCTGCTTTTATGTGCCATCAATTTTATCATTATACTCGCTGCAGAAAACGGGTCTTTTAATACAGGTAATACAATGACCGTTATGTCAGGTGTTTTCTTTGCCTTCATGGGAAACATCATGCACAGCATAAAACCAAATTATTTTGCCGGCATCCGCACACCGTGGACTTTGGAAAATGAAGAAACATGGCGCAAAACCCACCAGCTGGGCGGCAAGATTTGGTTTGCCGGAGGCATTGTAATAGCTGCGGGTGGTTTAGTGTTATCTTCTGCTGCTGCAACCGTTTTACTTATTACCGCAATATTAATAATGACATTGGTGCCGGTAATATATTCTTATACATATTTTAAATCCCTTCAAACAAAATCATAAAATAAAAATTATGAAAAAAATAAAAATGCTTGGTGCAGTTTTTTTTGCCGCACTGTCAACAGTAATGGCGCAGCAAAAAGATATTGCAGGAATATGGGAAGGGAAATTAAATGTGGGCGTTACGCTGAGGATAGTATTTCATTTTGAAAAAAATGCGGACGGAACATTTTCAGGTTCCCTGGACAGCCCGGATCAGGGAGTAAAAGGGATTCCCTGTTCAAATGTATCGCTGTCGGGTGACAGTATAATGGTAGAAATAAAACCCATCAACGGCAGTTTCTCCGGCACACTTATAAATGATTCTGTAATTGATGGCACGTGGGCGCAGGGAAACGCATCTTTTCCTTTAAATGTAATGCATGTAAAAGAAGTTTCAAAAGTAAACAGGCCTCAAACCCCGCAACCGCCATTCAATTACAACAGCGAAGAAGTAGGCTATGATAACGCGGATAAATCTATTCACTTTGGCGGCACTTTTACATTTCCAAAAGGGGATGGACCTTTTCCTGCCGCTATATTAATTACCGGGAGCGGACAGCAGGACAGGGACGAAACCATTTTCGCGCATAAACCGTTTTCGGTAATTGCTGATTACTTAACCAAAAAAGGTTATGCAGTTTTAAGGGTGGATGACCGCGGCGTGGGACAAACAACAGGAAGCGCACAAACCGCTACCAGCGCGGATTTTGCCAATGATGTGGAAACGGGCCTGGCTTATTTAAAAACAAGAAGTCAAGTGGATAAAAATAAATTAGGGATGATCGGCCATAGTGAAGGCGGGTTGATTGAAACAATTATCGCTTCACGGAATAAGGATATTAATTTTATTATTATGCTGGCTGGCCCCGGTATTAAAGGGGCCGATTTATTGGCTGAACAAGGTGTGGCAGTTATGAAATCTTCAGGTATTTCAGAAGATGCAGTTGAGGCTTACAAACCCTTATACAGGCAGATAATTGAATATTCCATTACTGAGAAAGATTCAGCATCAGCTTATTCAAAAGCTTACCCGGCTTTTGTTTTATGGAAACAACAGCAGCCTTCTTCCGTTTTAAGTGCATTGCAGATGACAGATGAAGATGCGGATAAAAAAATTGTTGGAAGTTTGGTAAAAGCTTTTGGCAGCCCGTGGATGCGTTATTTTCTTTCCACTGACCCTCAGCCCATGATAAAAAAATTTACCTGCAAAGTGCTGGCTTTAAACGGCAGTAAAGACATACAGGTAATCCCGTCTTCAAACCTTGCAGGTATAAAATCTGCACTGGAAAAAAGCAAATCTAAAATTTTCGAAACACATGAAATAGACGGCCTAAACCATCTTTTCCAGCATTGCACCAAATGTTCGGTGCAGGAATATGGCGAACTGGAAGAAACCTTTGCGCCGGAAGCACTTGAAATAATGGGTAACTGGCTTGATAAAAATGTAAAAAATAAACAGTGAATTATCTCGCCCACGCTTATCTCTCCTTCAATAATCCCGGGATACTGGCCGGTAATATGATCAGTGATTTTGTAAAGGGGAAAAAGAAATTTGATTTCAGCGGAACTGTTCAGAAAGGAATAATGCTCCACCGTATGATTGATACATTTACGGATGAACACGCCGCTGCAAAAGAAGCAAAGAAATTTTTGAAACCTGCTGTGGGTTTATATTCCGGCGCTTTTATAGATGTTGCATACGATCACTTCCTGGCAAATGATGAAAATGAATTTACCGCTGCTTCTTTAAAAAGTTTTGCTTCGGGTACTTATGCTGCACTGTATGCACAGGAAAATATTTTGCCGGAAAAATTCCGCCTTATGCTGCCTTATATGAGCAGCCAGGACTGGCTGTATAATTATAAAGCACTTAGTGGTACGGAAAAAAGCTTCGCCGGGCTGGCCCGCCGCGCCGCTTACCTGCAAAGCAGCAATGAGGTTTTTTCATTGTTTCAAAACCATTATCCTCAATTGCAGGAATGTTACCGGGTGTTCTTTCCATCCGTTAAAAAATTTGCATGGCATCATTTCAATGAATTACTAAATCAATAGCGACTTATATTTGCGCTGCTTTTGCAGCAATTATTTGTTTATTTCTGTCCATTAGGTTTTAAACGGCAGTAAATAAAAACAGTCATATGCTGCATTATTGCACTAATAAAAAAACTATTGATGAAAAAACTTACCGCTCTATTATTTCTTTTTATTTCAATCGCTGCAATAGCACAGCAAAAACCAACAGACCTTGATAAAAGCCCCGCAGACATAAGTTATTGCCCCAATAATTACCCGATTTTAAAAATGAACGGCAAAATAGCCACCGACCCTGTAGCAAGGGTTATTTACAGCAGGCCGCAAAAGGCAGGAAGGGTAATATTTGGCGGCATTGTAGCCTACAATCAAATATGGAGGCTGGGCGCCAATGAAGCAACTGAAATAGAATTCTTCCGCAGTGTGAAAATAGGCAGCAAAACTATTCCCAAAGGCCGCTATTCAATGTATGCCATTTGTACAGAAAATAAATGGACTATAATTTTCAACAGCGAAAAAGATATCTGGGGTTTGTCATACAATGCAAAAAAAGATGTACTGCATATAGATGAGCCTATACAGCAAACCGATACGCCGGTGGAAGCTTTTACCATGTATTTTGATGACGCTAAGAATACATCCAATCTTGTTATTTTGTGGGATACAATTAAAGTTGAGGTGCCTGTCAGCTATTAATTAAGTATAAATTATTTTTTGTTCCCGGTCCCGATAGCTTTCGGGATACTCAATACCTTTTTTAAACAAACCTGAAACCCGTAACCTGTAACTTGCAGCCTGAAACTTTTTTTCATGTGCGGTATTGCAGGAATTATTTTTCCAGACACATCATTGGCACACCAGCAACGCTTACAGCAAATGGCAAACTCCATGCTGCACCGCGGGCCTGATGGTGAAGGTTACTGGATAAATGAAAACAATACCGTTGGCTTTGCGCACCGTCGTTTATCCATTATTGATTTGAGCAGTGCAGCCGCACAACCCATGCACTGCCTGCATTACACCATCATCTTCAACGGCGAAATTTATAACTATATTGAACTGAAAGATAAACTGCAGAAAAAAGGTTACGCATTCACCACACAATCCGATACAGAAATTATTCCTGCAGCTTTTGACTGCTGGGGAATGGAATGTTTGGATAAATTTGACGGCATGTTTGCATTCGCTTTGTATGATAAAAAAAAGCAGGAAGTTTTTTTGGCAAGGGACAGGTTTGGTGAAAAGCCTTTATATTATCATGCGGATTATTTTGAAAGAGGGAAATTCGGGCAATTTATTTTTGCAAGTGAAATGAAAGCCCTATGGGCAGCGGGTTTGCCGAAACAACTGAACGGAACCATGATGCTGAACTACATCACAAACGGTTATACGCAAAACCCCATAAAAAAAACTGAAACGTTTTACAGCAATATTTTATCGTTGCCGCCGGGACATTATTTAATTATAAACCCGGCGGGAAAAAAAATGCAGATGAGGAAATGGTATGATATGAATGGCGAAGTACGAAGTAAGGAATACGGAGTAAAAAGCGAAAACGAAGCGATTGAACAGTTTCAAAATTTATTTTTTACTTCTGTTGAGCGGAGATTAAGAAGCGATGTAAGCGTGGGTACCAGTTTAAGCGGCGGGCTTGACAGTTCTTCCATAGTTGCAGCCATTCATCAGCAAAAAAATATTTCTGCACAATGGAAGAATGTTTGCTTTACCGCCACTTTTCCGGGTTTTGAAAAAGATGAAAGCCTTTATAGCAAACAGGTTGCGGATCATTTTAGCATTAGTCAATATATTGTTGCACCAAATGAAAATGACTGGATAAAATATTTTGACCGGTTGATGTATTACCAGGAAGAGCCATTGCAAAGCAGCAGTGTGCTTACGCAGTTTATGATATATCAATTGGCAAAAGAAAAAAATATTACTGTTTTATTGGACGGGCAGGGAGCGGATGAAATTTTAGCCGGCTACCCAAAATATATCCACTGGTACTTGCAGCAATTGCTGCGCACAGATAAATCAGTCTTTATAAAAGAAAAAAAAATATTAAAACAAAACCAGTTTCTTGAAAACTGGGGTTTTAAAAATTATGCCGCCGCTTATTTTCCTGAGAAAACCGCAAAATATTTGCTGGATAAGGCTTTCAGGCAAATCCGTAATCATAAGTATTTGAATGATGAATTTACCCTGAAGTACAAAAACAAAGACAGCTTTGTAAAACCTGTTGTAAAAAACGTAGAAGATATTTTGTATTATAATACTTTTAATTTTGGCCTCGGAGAACTGCTTCGTTATGCAGACAGGAACTCTATGGCGCATTCACGAGAAGTGCGGTTGCCTTTTTTAAACCATCAATTAGTGGAATTTATTTTTTCGCTCCCATCATCATTTAAAATACAAAATGGATTTACAAAATGGATATTGCGAAAAAGCATGGATAACTTTTTGCCGGAGCAAATTGTTTGGCGAAAAGGGAAGATTGGGTACGAACCTCCGCAAAAAAAATGGATGCTGCATGAACAAATACGGGAAATGATAATGGAAGCAAGAAAAAAATTAGTGCATGAACATGTGCTGGATAAAAAAATATTGCAGCAGCCCGTACATTCAAAAACCGCGCATGATAAGGATAATTTCGACTGGCGGTATTTATGCGCTGCGAAAATATTTACCCCTAACCCCTAAAGGGGAATGAAGTAATATTGCATTTCAAATAAACGGCAAAATATGAACGGTAATAAAAAAAAACATTCCGGGGATTGGGGCACAGGCACCAAATTCATTCATGCCGGTGCAGAACCCGATCCATCTACAGGTGCCATCATGGTGCCTATTTATCAAACTTCCACTTATGTACAGTCTGCCCCGGGTAAACATAAAGGATATGAATATGCACGCTCTCAAAACCCCACCCGCTTTGCCTTGGAGAAAGCAATGGCTGAAATTGAGAACGGTAAATTCGGCCTTGTTTTCAGCAGTGGCGTGGCGGCAACGGACGCTGTGATAAAATTACTGCAGCCCGGTGATGAAGTGATTGCAGCCAATGATATGTATGGCGGCACTTATAGGCTGTTCACCAAAATATTTGAGAAGTTCGGCATAAAGTTTCATTATGTAAATATGCAGGATGCAAATAATATTTCATCCTTTATCAATACAAATACAAAACTTATCTGGACGGAAACACCCACTAATCCACTGATGAATATTACAGATATTGCTGCACTTGCATCCATTGCAAAACCACATAATATTTTGCTTTGCGTGGACAATACATTTGCATCACCTTATTTACAAAACCCTTTGGATTTGGGTGCGGATATTGTAATGCATTCCGCCACAAAATATCTTGGCGGGCACAGTGATGTGATACAGGGATCCTTAGTGATGAATGACCAGGCACTGCGCGACCAGCTTTATTTTATTCAAAAAAGTTGTGGCGCTGTTCCGGGTCCGCAGGATTGCTTTCTTGTTTTGCGCGGTATAAAAACTCTGCATGTGCGCATGCAGCGGCATTGTGAGAATGGTGAAAAAATTGCGCATTTTCTCCGCAGCCATCCAAAAGTTGCAAAAGTATATTGGCCGGGCTTTGAAGACCATCCCAACCATGACATCGCAAAAAAACAAATGCATGATTTTGGCGGTATGATAAGTTTTGAACTGAAAGATGACAGCATAGAGAATGCAACACGTGTCTTATCATCAACAAAAATATTTGCACTCGCTGAAAGCCTTGGTGGTGTTGAATCTCTTATCAATCACCCTGCATCTATGACACATGCATCTATACCCAAAGAAGAGCGGATGAAAAACGGCTTAAATGATTCGCTTATCCGTTTAAGCGTGGGCATTGAAGATGCGGATGATCTGATAGAAGATTTAAATAATGCAATTGGATGAAATGAATGATGAACTTAAAAATTTTCTTGACAGTAAAGTTGTTCAATACAATCATCCTTCATTTATAAAAGACGACCCCATTTGCATCCCTCATCTTTTTACAAAAAAACAGGATATTGAAATTGCAGCTTTTTTTGCCGCTGTTTTTGCATGGGGCAACAGGGTAACCATCATTAATAAATCACGTGATCTGATGCAGTGGATGGATATGAGTCCGCATGATTTTTGTATGAACCATACCGGCGATGACCTTAAAAAATTATTGTTATTCAGGCACCGCACTTTCAATGCCACAGACCTGTTGTATTTTATTCAGTTTCTAAAATATCATTACACAGACAATGATTCACTGGAAAATGCTTTTTCAAAATGGATGAATGCTGATGCTGAAAATATTGAACCGGCACTTACCGGGTTCCACCATTATTTTTTTTCGCTCCGGGATGTCCCGCTGCGCACAAAAAAGCACATTGCCACACCCGAAAAAAAGTCTAACTGCAAAAGATTAAATATGTTTTTGCGGTGGATGGTGCGGAAAGACAATACAGGCGTGGATTTTGGGATATGGAACTATATAAAACCTTCGCAGTTGGTTTGCCCTGTGGATGTACATGTTGCGCGTGTTGCAAAACGTTTTAACTTGCTGCACCGTAAGCAAACAGACTGGATTGCTGCAATTGAATTAACCGCACACCTGAAAACATTCGATTCAGGTGATCCGGTGAAATATGATTTTGCTTTGTTTGGGCTGGGTGTAATGGAAAAATATTATTGACAAAAATATTATATATGAAAATAACTGAAGCTATTGCTACGCATATCCTTGAAGTGCATGAGGGTAATAACTGGACAGAAGTAAATATTAAAACCACATTGGAAGATGTGACCCATAAAGAAGCCACAACTGTAACGAAGGCTTCATACAATACTATTGCTGCATTGGTGCACCACCTGAGTTTTTACAACGATGTGGTAATGCAGCGCCTCGTCGGGGTAAACCCTGTTATCAGTGATACAAATGGTTTTGAAATGCTACCCGTAAAAAATGAACACGACTGGAAAAAACTGAAAGAGCGCAACCTGGATTCTGCACGTCAACTCGCTCAAGCGGTAAAGCATTTCCCCGAAGAAAAAATATTTCAGTTAACTGTTACAGGTCATTCCACGCATTATAAAATGCTTCATGGTATTGTGGAGCATGCGTATTATCACCTGGGGCAAATTGTGTTGCTGAAAAAACTGGTAAAGCAGGATGATGCAAAAATAAAAAACAGGAACAGTTTATGACAGCGGAGGAGCAATTGGTACAGCTCGAAATAATTAAAACTACCGGCGCATCATTGCTCCATGAAACTTCAGCGCATATTTTTATTGAAAAGCTTGCTGCATACATCAATGAACTGGTTAACCATGATTTTGCAAAATTAGTAGGCTGGTTATACAGGCTTGATGTAAGTGAAAAAAAATTAAAGGAATCGCTTAAGGACAATGCTGCGGCAGATGCGGGGGTGATTATTGCTGATTTAATTATTGAACGCCAGTTGAAAAAAATAAAATCACGTAAAGAATTTAAACAAAATGGTGAAAATATTGCTGATGAAGAAAAGTGGTAAAAAATTACGCCTCCCTGCCCAATGCATTTATCATTATCTCTTTTTCCGCAGCCGATAACTGATCGTCAATATGCTCATGCAAATGATGTATAGTTTTTGAAATCAAACTGCTTTGTTTGTAAAACAGTTTGCACAGCCCGCATACGCCCATGTGCAGCCATAATTGCACCCGCTGGCGAAAAGAAATTTTTCCTTCTTCACGTTGAATAATAAATTCCGTTGCTTTTTTACACGTTATCATTTCTTTCCTTCTGCATTTATTTTATAAACCAGTTCTTTTCCAGGCATGCACGCAACTGCAGTTTTGCCCGGTGTATAAGCACCCAGTAATTTGACGGTGAAATGTTAAGTTCCTTACAAATTTCTTCACTTTCAAACCCATCTAAGTATTTCATACTAAAAACCGTACTCTGTATATCCTTCAGCTTTTTTTTACAGGCCTCTAATATTTTGTAAAATTCTTTTATTTCAATGTTTTTATTGTAATCAACGCCCCAGTCCTGCGGGCCGGCAATATTTGTCCAGTGGTCAGCATCGTCAAAATAAGCACCGCTTTCAGAAGTGCCCGGAAATTTTTCTGTCAACCGCGTGGATGCTCTGCGATAATGATCAATAATTTTATTTTTCAAAATGGTAAACAGCCAGTTCTTTTCAGAAATCTCCCCTTTATAATTATCATGGTTGCGCCATGCCGCCAGAAAAGTATCCTGCACCAGGTCTTTTGCTATCTCTTTATCGTTTACCCGCGGAAGCGCAAAACGGAAAAGCATATCGCTGTAATCATCCACCCATTTTTGTGCATTTAATCCAGGCATGAATCAAAAATAAGGATTGTATTCAATAGGCAGGTTTTGCACAGTATAAATTGTGAAATTATTTTTTGTGTGCAGGCATTGGTTTTTCATGGCAACGCCGGTTGTGTCACTCACTTGTACGTCTGGAACTTTGAGCAGAAGGATAAAAGTACAGTAACCAGGATATTTTATGCCCCGAAAGAAATTATTTTTATTACGACACAGTTTGTCGCCGGAAGATAATATTTTTACCACTGAAATAAAGAAGATACAATTTAGAAACTTAGATCAGTGATGCAAATAACCCTTACTCTGTAAAACATTTTTCGTGGAAACATATATAATCAAGCCCCTCAAAACAGAAGAAACAGCAAGCGTAAAACATTTTTCAGAAAAATTTGCGCAAACAAAGAAACTGCATATATGCAGCGGTGCGGAGAAAGTGGGCAAAACTGCTTTGAGTATAAAATTGGTCCACTGTTTAGTAAAAGAAAATACAGGGATTAAACCAATATTTATTTCATTGGATGATACAGCAGCCTATTGGCAAAACAAGATAGAAGAATATACTAAAGTAATAATTTTTCGTTATCATTATAAGGAGAAAACCTCCTTAACATTACAGGATATTCTTAATATTTTAAAAAGTGAATTGTTACAAAAGCAAAACAACTTTGTAGTAGTAGATGGAATTGACAAACATAAGGGTGCATCGAGCCAGGATGATTTTGAAAGCTTACTCATTTACTTAGTTGGCTTTGTTAAAGAAAAGCAACTAAATGTTTTTATTACAACCCGAAAAAGCGGAATACCTTTAGCTCACCCATTTCTAAAGAAAGCACAACAAGACAACTTAATAAAACAATGGAGTTTAGAAAGAGCAGAGTATTTGGGTGGGGATATTAAAGAGTTTGGGGATACGAGATTGAAGATTGGTTGCATAGAATCAAGTTGATAAAATAACTGAAAATCATTAAAGCTTAATTTAGTAATTCTAAATATTAAAAAATGAGTATTGAAGAAAAGTTTATTGAGACATACACTCCTCTATTAACCCAATTTATGGAGAAAGTTGAAAATGTAATTACAGATGATTTACCAGAACCCCATCTCCCAGTTTATGGCAAAGGATATGAAAATTCACCGTATAAGATTGCATTTGTTGGATGGGAAACAAGAGATAATGCAAAACTTAAAGATTTTATTTCAGATTACAAAGAAGTAGGAGTTCAGAAAGCATTACACCGATGGGATAAGTATTTTGGAAACGATTTTCTTTTTACAACGGATGGTTCTAATTGTTTTCACAATAATACTGGAACTGATTTCTGGGGATTTATATTTAAATTCCTGAGTTGCTTTTATGATATTGATGATTGGGTAAAAATAAAAAATAAAGAGTTTCCAGAAATTTTAAAAAGTTTTGTCTGGAGTAATATAGCTTCTATTGAACGCTTTGAAGCCACAGATAGAAAGGAAAATACTAGCAGAGCAGAATGGGAAAAGGTGAAAACAGCAAGCTTGATTTTTGATAGTGCTAAATATTTAGTAGATGTATTCCAACCAAATATCATCATTATACTCCGTTGGGAAGAGAATGACAAATGGCTAACTGAAAGTTTTGATTATTCTGATGATAAAAAAATTGCAGACCATTTAGATTACTATTTCATTAAAAGTAATAACACACATGTTTTTTGGACAGCACATCCCGGCTGGTTAAGTCGAAATAAACGAATGAAGCAAATAATAACAGACATAATTAAGTCAATACAGAATAAAAAAGTTTTTACTTCTTTTCCCGGTGAAAATTTTCTAGTACGAACTCAAACAAGAAAAAAATTGTTGGAAACACTTAAAAAACAATTGGTAGAAATGGCATTTAAAATCGGATTAGCAACATTAGATGAAGAGTGGGGTACAGGTGGTGAATCATATTTTTATTTTTCTTTACCATTTTCAAACAGAAAGGTTTCCATTTGTTTAGGATTTGATAATGGATATAATAATTTTTCAATTGGTGTGGATATCAAAGATAAATCCTCAGGATATAAAAATTTGAAATCTACAATTTCATCCAAATTAAAGACACCAATTGGCAAAGATGAAAATTATCCAAATTGGGCTTTTCTTCACTATTTCAAAGGTGACTTGGAAAACTGGGATACAAATCAAAAAGTTTGGGATGATATTAATATTGGTGAGACAGCAAGTTTTTTAATTGAAAAAATTAAAATCATACAAACAAGTCTTGTGGGCATTGAATTATAGAGTATTTACTACTAATAATAAATTTCTTTGTTCACGGTTTTTATCGAACAATAATTTGGTTTATTATGCCAAAACAAACCTTTCTATCCCGTTATTCACTTATCATAAACCGCTTAGAGAAAGGCCCCGCGACCTTTGAACAAATAATAAAGTATTTAGAAAACGAATCCGTTTTACGGGATAAGGATTTTGTTATTGATATACGCACTTTCCAAAGAGATATTAAAGACATTTATTCTCAATTTAATATTGAAATTGCAAATGAAAGGAAAGGCGAAAAAAGATACTTCATTATAAGCAAACCGGAAACAGAAAATCATAGCCAATGCTTGCTGCAAGGCTATCAGATGATAAATGTAATAAATGCTGCGCAGGATTATGCAGAACATATATTTTTAGAAACAAGACGGGCAAAGGGTTTGGAACATTTTTACGGTCTGCTCCATGCCATCAAAAATAAAAAGATAACGAAGCTCAATCATTATAAATATGAAGATTATTTTCTTATGGAACGCAGTGTACACCCGCTTGCGTTAAAAGAATCAAGAGGGCGCTGGTATCTTATTGCAGTGGATATAAAAGATAATATACTTAAATCTTTCGGGCTTGACAGGATAGAAGATATTGACATTTCCAAAACATCATTCAGGAACAAATCTGGTTATAATATCAACGAATTATTTAAACATTCGTTCGGTATCATTAACGGTGAAAGTGAAAAGCCTCAAAAAGTAATTTTATCATTTACTTACGAACAGGCACAATATGTAAAAGATTATCCTTTGCACCATTCACAAAAAATGGTCAAAGAAATAAATGAGGAAGTAATATTCGAACTTTATCTAAAGCTCAGTTATGACTTTGAAATGGAGTTATTATCTTATGGTGAAGAAGTAAAGGTTATTTCACCGTTAATCCTGCGTAAAGCAATGCAGCGGCATTATCAAAATGCTTTGAAACAATATTAATTTTCAAATTTGTCAGTCCGCAGTAATAATACCCATTTTTCTCTTATCACAACCACAACAATTCTTTCTCTAACTTGCAGTTTCATTTTTCAAAAAGACTTTCATGGAAAATAAATTATACGATTTTGGCATGATTGGCCTGGGCGTAATGGGGCGCAACCTTTTGCTCAATATGGCCGATCATGGTTATGCAGTTATAGGTTTTGACCTGGATCCACAAAAAGCGGCTGCGCTTGAATCATCCGCTTCACCAAATACAAATGTAAAAGGTGTAAATACTTTGGCAGAAATGGTGCAGCATTTACAAACACCAAGAAAAATAATGATGCTTGTACCGGCAGGCAAACCCGTTGATAATGTGATTGAAAGTTTATTGCCCCACGTAAATGAAAATGATATTATCATTGATGGCGGCAACTCGCATTACACCGATACATTGCGCCGTGTAAAATTTCTTGAAGAAAAAAAAATACATTTCATGGGCATGGGCGTAAGCGGTGGCGAGCATGGTGCCCGCACCGGCCCAAGCATTATGCCCGGCGGTGATGTAGCTGCATGGGAAAATGTAAAACCCTTGCTGGAAGCGGTTTCCGCAAAAGTAAACAATGAACCTTGTGTTGCGTATATGGGCAAAGATGCAGCAGGGCATTATGTGAAAATGGTGCATAACGGAATTGAATATGCCATCATGCAACTGATAAGCGAAGTGTATGATATAATGAAACGCGGATTGAATCTGAACAATGATGAACTGCATGAAGTATTTAAAAAATGGAATGAAGGTGAACTGCAATCTTATTTAGTTGAAATAACCAGCGATATTTTTTTACAGAAAGATGATGCATCAAATAATTTTCTTGTTGACATGATATTGGACAAAGCCGGAAGTAAGGGTACTGGCAAATGGACAAGCCAGGATGCAATGGACTTGCCCGTTTCAATTCCTACTATTGATATGGCAGTTGCGCTGCGCGATTTGTCAACGTATAAAGATGAAAGGCTTGCTGCCGCTGCATTATACAAACCAATTGTAAAAAATATTGCTGCAAAAAAAGAAGCAGTAATAAAACAACTGCATGATGCTTTGTATTTTTCCACGCTTATTTGTTATGCGCAGGGATTAGCTATGCTGTACAAAGCTTCTGCCGAACTGCAAATGGAAACACCTTTAACCGATGTGGTGAAAATATGGCGTGGCGGCTGCATTATTCGCTCCACACTTTTGGAAATATTTTATAAGGCATATAAAAAGAACAAGCAACTTTCAAATATTTTGCTTGATAAAACTGTTGCAGGATTGCTAAAGAAAAAAGAAAGAAATATGCGCGCACTGGTAAAACTGGCCACTCAAAATAAAATTGCCGCAACAGGTTTAATGAGTGCGCTCGGATATTTTGATGCGTACACATCTGCACAAATGCCCGTGAATTTAATACAGGCACAACGCGATTATTTTGGCGCGCATACTTATCAGCGCATTGATAAAGAAGGAAGTTTTCATACGGAATGGGGGAGCTGATGTATGGATGTGCAGATGAGAAAATGTGCGGATGCGTTGCTGCATAAAAAACAAAAGTACAAGAGTGCGACGCAACAGCCGATGCCATAAAATACAAAAGCCTGGCCCCAAAAAAAATATTTCCAAATTAATTTTCTTTACCCGATAAAAACTTTATGACAACAAATACCAACAAACGTCCGCCATCATCCATCATTTTTATTTTTGGCGGAAGCGGCGACCTTACTTTCCGCAAACTTATTCCTGCATTGTATAATTTATATTTGGATGAATGGATGCCGGAGAAATTTACTATCGTTGGCATTGGAAGATCTGATTATACTGATGAACAATACCGCGAACATTTATTCGATGGCATCAAACAATTCTCCCGCCGCAACAGTGATGAAAATGGCCACTGGCAGGCGTTTTCCCAGGCATTATGCTATTTGAATCTTGATTTAAGTAAGGATGATGCGTACACAAAAATCAATGAGCTTGTTGTAAAATACACCCAGCAGTTTGGTGAAAAAGCGAACCTTATTTTTTATCTCGCAGTAGCGCCGCAGTTGGTTCCTGATATTGCAAAAGAATTAGAAAAATTCAATTTATGCGATGATGCAAAAACCACACGAATTGTTGTGGAAAAACCTTTCGGTCATGATTTGAAAAGTGCACAGGAATTAAATGCATTAATGACATCCATGTTTGATGAACACCAGATCTACCGCATAGATCATTACCTGGGAAAAGAAACTGTGCAAAATATTTTAGCGCTTCGTTTTGCAAACGCATTGTTTGAGCCAATATGGAACCGGCGTTATATCGATCATGTGCAGGTAACAGTTGCTGAAACGGTTGGTGTAGAAGGCCGCGGCGGTTATTACGAACAAAGCGGTGCGCTGCGTGATATGGTGCAGAACCATATTTTACAATTGGTATGCATGGTGGGTATGGAACCGCCTGTGAGTTTTGATGCTGAAGAAATACGCAATAAAAAAACCGATGTGCTGAATGCTATGCGCAAAATAAAAAAAGAAGAGGCGCATGAGTATGCAGTGCGTGGCCAGTACAGTGATGGGTGGATGGAAGGAACAAAAGTAAAAGCATACCGGCAGGAAGAAAAAGTGGATGCGCATTCACCGGTGGAAACTTTTGCCGCGATGAAATTTTATATTGACAACTGGCGCTGGCAGGATGTTCCTTTTTATGTGCGCACCGGAAAATACATGCGTGAAAAAACTTCTGTCATCAACATACAGTTCAAACTGGCTCCGCATTACGCGTTTCCGCCCGAAGCAGCAGAAACATGGCGGCCAAACCGTTTAACCATCAGCATACAACCGGAGATGGATATACGTTTACGTTTCCAGGGAAAGCGCCCTGGCCAAAGCATGGTGCTCAATCCTGTGGATATGATATTCAGTTATAAAGATGCTTATGACGGGCAGGAACCCGAAGCTTATGAAACATTGTTGCTTGATGTGATGGAAGGCAATGCCACGCAGTTTATGCGCAGCGACCAGGTGGAAGCAGCATGGAAAGTGGTGATGCCCATTATTGATGCATGGGAAACAAGGCCGCCTGTTGATTTTCCGAATTATGCGCCCGGAAGCTGGGGTCCCGAAGATGCGGAAGCATTGATAGCACGTGACGGAAAAAATTGGATAACATTGCCTGCGCCGCATAAGGAATAGTTTTATTGTTTGTTGTTTTTGCCTGCCTGTCCGGTAGGAAGGTTTCTTGTTATTTTTTTGGGTACGGGCTGTAGTTTTTTATAGCAGCTTCGTTGCGTCGCAATCACTTCATCGGTTGAATTCATAGGGCAGCACTGTAAAATGGTCTTACGGCCTCAGAAAAATGGGGTTAAGAAATTTTATTAAGTGGAGCGTTAAACAGCGAAGATGCTAAGTAATAGACAACAGCTCTTCATTAATCTTCGTTTTTTATATTTAAGCAGGTCATAGTAAGCTTCTTCGCTGTAGCGAAACGAAATAAATTTTAGTCATTTTTCTGAAGCCTTGACTTTTTCTTTGTTTCTTTCTTTTGTGTCAAGACAAAAGAAAGAAAATAAATCAATAAATCTATGCAACTCCACATCTCCTCAAATATAGACCAGTTAAGCGTTTCAGTTGCAGACTGGATTGTTGATCATATAAATACAACATTACAAAAGCAGGATAAATTTACTTTGGTATTAAGCGGCGGAAGCACACCTAAAAAATTAAATGAATTGCTTGCAGGTGATGTATATAAAAATAAAATTGACTGGACTAAGATTCATATATTTTTCGGCGATGAACGTTTTGTTTCATTCAATGATGAACGCAACAATGCAAAAATGGCTTTTGATACTTTGCTGAATTTTGTTCCGGTTGCAAAAGAAAATATCCATATCATGCAAACAGAAAATATTTTGCCTGACGAATCTGCAAGAGCTTATGAAAAAATTCTTCGCTCATATTTTCCAAACGATAAACCTCAAACCTCAAACCTCGAACCGTCAACTTTCGATCTCGTTCTCCTCGGCATGGGTGATGATGGGCATACACTTTCTCTTTTTCCCGGCAAAACAGAAGTGATACATGAAACAGAAAAATGGTGTACCTCATTATGGTTGGAAGAACAAAATATGTATCGAATTACACTCACTCATGGAATAGTAAATCAATCTTCTGCAATTGCATTTCTAATTAGTGGAAGCAACAAATCAAATGCCCTGCACGAAGTTTTAAAAGGAAATTACAATCCTGAATTGTATCCTTCGCAAATTATAAAGCCCGCAAATGGTGAACTGCATTGGTTTGCAGATGAAGCAGCCGCAACGGAATTATAATTTGTTATTACTCCATATTGCTATACAGTACAAGTGAGTGACACAACAGGCGATGCCATGAAAAAATAAAAGCCGGGTCAATAAATTTCTTTTTCTGGTTCTTTCTGTTAACTTTAGCTACCATAATTCCCCATTTTTAAACGATCAATATGAAATTATTTGCCTGCCTTGCAATTGCCTGTTTATTATCTATTGTTGCAGATGCGCAACAAAAATTCAATGGAACAGATGTAAATCTTGGAAACCTTTACCGCCTGTCCGATGCAAAGAGCCGCTCCATAAGCCCTGAAAATTTTAATGGTGAAAAAGGTAAAGCAGGCATGGCCACAACAGGCACAGGAGCCCGTGCTGCAAAGGATTTGGGGCAGGGCTGGAAAATAAGCCCGAGTGTTGTAATAAAAGCGCATACCACTTTTACTGTTGCAGAAATTAGCGGCTCAGGTTCTATACAGCATATATGGATGACGCCAACAGGCAACTGGCGTTTTTCTATCCTCCGTTTTTACTGGGACGATGAAACATCACCTTCGGTGGAAGTGCCTGTGGGTGATTTTTTTTGCATGGGCTGGTGTAAATATTCACCGCTTCAGTCACTGGCAGTGGCAGTAAATCCCGGCAGTGCATTTAATTGTTACTGGCCAATGCCTTTCAGAAAAAAATGCAGAATCACCATGGAAAATATTGCTGATGAAGATATGGTATTGTATTACCAGGTTGATTATTTAGAAACAACAGTGCCGGATGATGCGGCATATTTTCATGCGCAGTTCAGAAGAACGAACCCTTTACCATACAAACAAAATTATACTTTGCTTGACAGTGTAAAAGGCAAGGGCCAATATGTGGGCACATACCTTGCAATGGGTGTGCATGATAATGGCTGGTGGGGTGAAGGCGAAATAAAATTTTATATGGATGGCGATACGCAGTTCCCTACAATATGCGGAACGGGTACGGAAGATTATTTCTGCGGCTCTTACGATTTTGATACACAAAAGAAAAATGATGCAGGCGTGGAAACCAGCGCCTACACTGAGTTTTGCAGTCCTTATACCGGCTTACCGCAGGTGATACTCGGCGACGGACACTACAATGTAATGCAGCGTTTTGGTTTATACCGCTGGCATATTGCCGACCCCATCCGCTTTGATAAAGATTTAAAAGTTACTATACAGGATTTGGGATGGAGATTGGATGGCCACTATCTTCCTTTACAGGATGATATTGCTTCTGTTTCTTACTGGTATCAAACGGAACCGCATACACCGTTTCCAAAATTGCCTTCAAGAGATGAACTGGAAGTGAGGTAATTTTATTGGCCAAGCTTTTGAATATGCATAAAGCTTTTGTTGCGTCGCACTCTTGTACGTTCGGATATTTTATTCAGCAATAACTTTTAAAAATGTATCGCTGAAGCAAGGGCTAAAAAGATAATAACATGAAAGTAAAATGGTATTATATAATATGGACTATTATTGCAATACCTATATACTTAAGCATTTTAATTTTATATGGTTGGGATTGTTTTGCTACAATTTCAGCAAGACCTGGTTTGAACGGCGACATGTATTATGTATTACAATTTGAGTAGAACAGAATACTCACTTTACAAATTATCCATTGCAGTCATAGCTTTTGTATTGTTCATTTTACATTTAAGATATTTGCTTGCAAATAATAATGGTTTTCTGGCAAAGATAATTTGGGTATTTATCATTTTTATTTGTCTAATTATTTTATGCGAATCTATATTGGAAACGAGATTTGTAGGGAAAGGATGAAAATCTATAAGATAAATACTAAATAGTTGTACACAACAACCTGTTTCCCCCGCTGTCTTAAGATTGAGGCACAGCAATGCGTACAGAAGCATCTTAAGCTTTTGAGAAAATAAATTCTTCCTGCCGCCATAAAATCCACCGTACAAGTGTGCGGCCCAACCACAGTTCAATATTTCTTCTTCAGCAGGCTCAAAAAAAATCTCTTCTTACTTTTTTTTCTTTTTCGCCAGTGCATTAATCAAAACAGGCAATAAAATTAAATTGGTAAGCGTGCCGGTTATAAGGGTAAGCGAGGTTAACCAGCCCAATGCTTTTGTACCGCCAAAATCGCTGAAACAGAAAATAATAAAACCCGCAATAAGCACGAGTGATGTATAGATTATGCTGATGCCGGTATGCCGGATGGTTTGTATCAATGTTTCTTTTACCTGGAAATTAAAATTAGGCAGTTCCTGTTTATAGTTTACAAGAAACCGGATGGTAACATCAATGGCAATACCCAGCGCTACACTGAAAATAAGCACGGTTGAGGGTTTCAGCGAAATGCCTGCCCAGCCCATTACACCTGCGGTAATAACCAGTGGTATAAGGTTTGGGATGAGCGAGCATAATAAAATTCTTGCCGAGCGGAACAGGTACAGCATACACAACGCAATAAAAAGAAATGCCCAGAGTATGCTGTCGCGCAAACCGTTGATGATAAAAGTAGTGCCTTCAAGGAAAGTAACACTCGTGCCTGTGAAGGTTATTTTATAATTTGCCGTGTCGAAAGTTTGTTTTGCAACAGAATCAAAATCTTTCAGCAGGGATGGCAGTTTTGCGCTGCCGATATCCTTCATGTTCACACTTATTCTTGCCACCTGTTTATTGCTGTCAATAAAACTGCTGAGCATTTTTGTAAGGCCGGTTTTTGTCGTGCTGTCATTTTTATCGCCCTTTAAATATTTGCCCATAAACGGCATATCAAACTCTGTGGGCGTACTATAATCCACGCTGTCGCCATCATAATAAGCCTGCTTTGCAAATTTCAATCCTTCCACAAAACTCAATGGCCGTGCGGTCTCCGGCCTCCCTGCAATATATTGTGAAAACTCATCAATCTTTTCAATGGGCGCAAGCGTTTTGGTCAAACCATTTTTCTTTTTGGCGTCAACCGTTATTTCCAGCGGCATGATGCCGTCAAAATTTTCTTCAAACCATTTCAGGTCGGTATAAATTTTATCGTTCTTTGGCAGGTCATCCACAATAAAACCTTCGCTTTTTAATTTGGTCATTCCAGTTACAGAAATAATTACCGCAACTATGGTAACAGCATACACCCATTTACTGTGGTTAAATGTCCATTGCTCAATCCTCAGCAATATTTTTTCAAGAATTTTATTGTCTAAATATTTTACATGCCTGCTTTTTGGTGCAGGCAGGTAACTTAAAACCGAAGGGATGAAAATAAGCGAGATGATAAACAGCACCATTATATTAATGCCAGCCACTTCACCAAACTCTTTCAGCAAAGCGCTTTGTGTCAATGCAAACACCGCAAACCCAATGGCAGCCGCAATATTGCAGAAGAGCGTAACCACGCCCATCCTTCCCACCATGGTTGTAAGCGCTTTTTGTTTGTCGCCGGTTTCTTTATAAGTACTGTGATATTTGTTCAGAAAATAAATACAGTTGGGTATGCCAATCACTACGATCAGAGGTGGTATCAATGCAGTAAGCAAAGTAATTTTATACCCAAACAAAACCATTGTTGCCAAACTGAATACAACACCAATTCCCACAACGAGTAAACTCATAACAGTTGCACTTACGGAACGGAAAAATAATAAAAGCACGATGGCAGATAAAATAAGCGATCCGGCGAGGAACCAGTTCATCTCATGCGCAATACGGTTGGCAATATTAGTGCGTATAAACGGAAGGCCGCTTATATGCACCTGCAGTTTTGTTTTGTTTTCAAACAACTGCACCTGCTGCAAAATATTATTCATTAACCTTGTCCGCGCAATACTGTTTACAGAATCTTTATTTAAGCGCATGGCCAGCAGGTAAGCATGTGCGCTGTCGTTATACAAAAGGCCTTTATAGAAAGGAAGGTTTTCAAAAACATTTTTACTGCTGTCCAAATCCGCCTGTGATGCAAAAGGGTAATTAAATATCTTTTTTGATTTTAATTTTTCGGCGGAATCTTTTACAAGCGTAACCGCTTCGGGTATGCTTAAAATATCTTCTACGCCATTAACTTTTTTCAGGTCATTGTGAAGCGCCGCCACAGCATTAAAAACATCTTTTGAAAAAAAATTACTGCTTGTAATGCCCAGCACCATTGTGTTTCCGTCATCCCCAAATTTTTGCCGGAAAGCCAGGTATTCTTTATATTTTATATTGTCAGCGGGGATGGCTTTTGCAAATTCATAACTCAGCTCCACTTTGCCGGCATAATAAACCATCACAGATGTAACTGCAGCAAGCATTACAAGCAGTGCTAAACGGTATTTCAAAATAAATTGCCCCAGGCTGTACCACATATTGTTCAGTATTGTTTTAAAAATTGCTGCAAAGAAACGGATAAATAAATGGATTAGCGCAGCGGGTAAGTTTATGTTACCTGCTGCGGTTTTCATGGCAGCTTTGTTGCGTCGCACACTTGTACAGTCAAAACTTTTAGCCGCTGGCGCAAAAAACAGCAAATTTTAAATCTTTAACCGGGTTTCTTCAGCAAATAAATTTGGCAATATAATTTTTCTTCATTTACTTTGAATTTCAAAGTGCTTTTATGAATGAACAAAACCATCCTGCAGAAACTTTAGAAGATATTAAACAGATGATGGAGCGGAGCAGCCGC
This sequence comes from Chitinophagales bacterium, assembly GCA_038207175.1. Lineage (GTDB taxonomy): Bacteria > Bacteroidota > Bacteroidia > Chitinophagales > Chitinophagaceae > JBBRAD01. The sequence continues at coordinate 54,601 of JBBRAD010000014.1, read as the reverse complement.
TTCATCAGCCTGAGCGGTTTAAGCGGTATTGCAGCCGGCACCTGCGCTTTACTTGGCGCCGGGTTTGCATATAACCAATTACAGCAAACCCTTATTCAATCAGGGGATATTGCATTTCCCGGAAGTGCCGCCCGCCCTTCTGAGCAGGATGGAATAAACATGAGCGGCATTATTCAGCACCCGCTGTTTATTATTGCCGTATGTACATTCGCAGCCGCATTTATTTCCGCATTTATATTTACTTTCCTGCGCAGTAAAAAAACAAATACGCCTTTGTGGGGAGTTACTGCAAGAAGGCTGATGATAAATGTTTCCATACCCATGGCAGTTGGTGGCATTTATATGCTTGCCTTATTAAAGAACGGCGCTTATGCATATATAGCGCCCGGCTGCCTGCTGTTTTATGGCCTTGCGCTGGTTAATGCATCCAAATACACGCTTGGCGAAATACGCTATCTTGGTTACTGCCAGTTAGTGCTGGGCATACTCAACCTTTTGTTTATTGGCGGCGGCATTTATTTTTGGGCAGTTGGATTTGGTGTATTACATATTATTTATGGAACGGTAATGTGGTGGAAATATGAAAGGAATGAGGCCCCCCTAACCCATCGGGGGGAATAAAAAAAACTTATTCAGATTAAATATAATTTTTACTTGACAATAGATTAAATACACTCCCCTTCAGGGGATGGGGCACATGAAGAACCTGATAGAAAATTTGAATAAAAGCTTTGACAGCCGCATACGGCTGGGCATTATGAGTGCGCTGATGGTAAATGCATCAGTAAACTTTAACGACCTCAAAGAACTGATCCGGGCAACCGACGGCAATTTGGCCAGCCATATAAAAGCGCTGGAAGAAAGCGGTTTTATAAAAGTGCAGAAAGGTTTTATAGGCAGGAAAACAAATACAGTGTATTCGGCTACAAAAGCAGGGGAAAAAGCATTCAAATCGCATCTGGAAGCCCTGGGGCAAATGATAAAATCAGTAAAATAAATTATTCTATCAAAACTTTGAATTACAAAGCACTTTTATGAAATCTACAAAATCTGTTTTTGCTGTCTTAAAAAGACTGCGCTGCAATATGCTTGTTTTTCTTACGCATCACCTTGGCTTGCCTGTATTAAGAGTATTCAGGAAACCAAAACCATTTCCCTGGACAAAAGAACAGTTAATGCAAATGGATAAAGGCACAATGGGAAGGGAACTCGCAGAGTTTATTGATGCAAAAAGTATTGAACTTCTTACACATTATGCAAGGCACGATATGAAACATATAGCCCTCGGCTTTGATACTACGGAAGAAGGCGAACTTTGTTTACAGTCTTTTATGCTGGGTAATGGGAGGGTTTCATTTCCCGTACTTGCAACAGTTTTATTTGGTTTGCTTACAGCGCCGGAATACTGGAAAAAAATGCAGTCATCTTTTAAAAAAGGAAAAACCTGCATACCCATTCACCATTGGGACTGGTTTGCATTAATTCCACAGCAAACAAAAGATATCAAGAATAAAATTTTTACACATAAAACAATGCAATTATGAAAACTGCACTCCTTACACATTTTGCCGCCGCCATTATTGTCAGCGGAATAATGATGACTATTTATGCCACGGTGCAGCAGGCGCACCGCACAGCAGCCAACGACCCGCAAATACAGATAGCCCGTGACATCAGCGAATTTTTAAACGAGGACAAATCCATTGAACCGCTGCTGCCAAAAGATACCATTGATATTGCAAAAAGCCTGGGTGTATTCGTTACCCAGTATAATGAAAAAGGCGACCCGGTAAGTTCCACTGGGCTGCTTGATGGAAAGTTTCCGCAAATACCACCGGGTGTAATGGACTTTGCAAAAAATAACAATGAAGATGCCATTACATGGCAGCCGCGGCCGGGGGTGAGGATTGCCACCGTGGTAGAAAATGTTCTTTCGCCGCAGGTGGCTTATGTAGCTGTTGGCCGCTCTTTAACCGAAGTGGAAATAAGGGAAAGCAACCTTGTGTGGATGGTTTTTATTGCATGGTGCTTGTGCATGGGTGTGATATTGATCCATTGGTTGATTGGTTTCTTTATTACGCGGAAACAAAAAAATAAACTGCAGGGTTTATAAAATGTAATGAACTTCGGTAAGCAAAAACATTTTGTTTACTGAAAGAAACAGTATGAAAAAAAGCAGCACCCGAAAATTTTTCAAAAGTTTTGTTTATGCTTTTCACGGCATGAAATATTTTTTACTCCATGAACGCAACGGGAAAGTGCAGTTATTTATTGCAGCCACGGCAGTTGCCGCTTCAGTTGGTTTGGGGATTGCAGTTACCGAATGGGTTGCAGTGTTGCTGTGCATTGCAATGGTGCTGGGTTTGGAGATGGTAAACAGTGTGGTGGAAAAATTATGTAATACAGTGCAGAAAGAATATCATCCTGAAATTAAAATTATAAAAGATATATCCGCAGGCGCGGTGCTCTGGGTATCCATTATCAGCGCTGTAATTGCGTGCATTATTTTTATCCCGAAAATTATTGCATTATTATGAGTAAGAATTTGCCGCCTGTTGAAAAAATGCTGGTTATTTCTATTGGTTTTACAATGGCGCTTTTGTTTGCACGCATTATTTATACATCAGATATCATGTACGGCTTTTATGTGTGGAATACTTTTTTGGCCACCGTACCTTTATTGCTGAGCAGGCAACTGAAAAAAATGGAAAAGATAAACCGGAAATCAATCCTGCTGCTTTGCGGCTGGCTTTTATTTTTTCAGAATGCACCTTATATCATCACAGATATTTTTCATTTTGAAGAAAGGCAGCCTGTTCCCTACTGGTTCGACCTGGTGCTTGTAATGTCAGCCGCCTGGAATGGTTTAATGCTGGGCATTGTTTCACTGATGTATGTGGAAAATTTTTTATCAAAATATTTTAAAAATTTTGGTCTGGTAATAATCATATTTGCAAGCATGCTTTTATGCAGTTACGGAATTTACTTAGGAAGGTTTTTGCGTTTTAACAGCTGGGATATAGTTACAAGCCCCGAAAATATTTTAAAAACAACCACGGGGCATATTTTTAACCCCTTTCAGCATATTCAAACCTGGGCATTTACTTTTTCATTTACCATACTGCTCTGCCTTGTTTATTTTACTGTAAAAAAATTGCCTGAAACGTTCAGAAGTGAAACACCGGTAAAAATATAAAATACTTAATGCGGGTCTTTGGGTTATCTATATACCGGCTTTGGTATTATATGGCATCTTCGTTGCCCGGCTGGCGTTGCCATTCGGACGGGCGCCGCAATCACTTCAGCATTCTGCTGAATATTGAACAAAACGTACAAGTGAGTGACACAACGAAGATGCACAGCGGACAAATTGTTTGGCAAATTATAAAAACCACTTGAGCAACAGCGAGGCTGCACCGCAAATGCAGGTAGCAATAAAAACGCCGATGGCTGTTTTGTCTTTTCTTTTGTTGAGATAAAGGGTAAGCAATATGGCATTTGCAAAAAGTGCAAGTGTGGCCACACCTGTAATAAGTGTGGGCTGCTCACCCAGAACTGTAATGAAGTCTTTGGGTGAATAAGTGGGGAAAAACTCAATAAAATAAAAAGCGGCCATGCCCACCAGCGGTGCAGCAAAACCAAGTGCAAGACCCAGGCGGAGATTATCTTTTTTCAGCATCAGTTATGGAGGCTTTTTTCAAGTTTTGATTTCAGTTCATGGTTTGTGAGGTCAAACTGCACAGGCACCACGCTTATATAATTATGTTCCAGCGCCCACACATCAGTGTCTTTTCCTTTATCAAAATTTACAAACTCGCCGGTTAGCCAGTAATAATTTTTTCCGTGCGGGTCTTTGCGCTCGTCGAATTTTTCTTCGTACTTGGCATAAGCCTGGCGGCACACTTTTAAACCCTTTAGCAGCTCTGCCGGGGCTTTTGGGATGTTTACATTCAGGCACAAATGCTTATCAAATTTTTTGGCAAGTATTTGCTGCACTAAAATTTTTGCATAATGCTGCGCCCCGCTGAAATCCGCTTCCACGCTGTAATCCAGCAGGCTGAAGCCAATGCTGGGGATGCTTTCAATAGAGGCTTCCAGCGCTGCACTCATGGTGCCTGAATAAATAACATTGATGGAATGGTTGGCGCCGTGGTTGATGCCGCTTAAACAAAGATCGGGTTTGCGGTGCAGTACTTTATCCACTGCAAGTTTTACACAATCTACCGGTGTGCCGCTGCATTGCCATGCTTCCACACTGTCAAAAAATTTTACCGGGTGCATGCGCAATGGCTGTCCGATTGTAATGGCATGCCCCATGCCGCTCTGCGGTTTATCGGGCGCCACCACCACCACTTTGGCCAGGTCTTTTACACATTCCACCAGCGCTTTTATACCGGGAGATGTAATGCCATCATCGTTTGTGATGAGTATTACCGGTCTTTCTTTTTTTATCTGCTTTGCCATTGAAAATGCAAGATAAAGAAAGGATTTTTTATTAGCGTGGCTGAAAAATAAGAATTAAGTTTCAAAGTATTATTGCACCGAAACAGTGAATATATAATCAACAGGGCCGGATATTAAAAAAATATTTTCAATCTGTATTTGTGTGCAAACAACTTGCGTCATTTTAAGTATGTTTGCCTGCCTGTCCGGTAGGCAGGTTGCAAACAATTTTTATACATGGCTTTTCATTCCCTTGATACAGTTACTGATTTTCTTCAGCCAATAAATATTCCTGAGCTAAGCAATGATGCAGGTTATAAAGACACACAGTTGGGCAAACATATTGCGGCGTATGAAAATAATTTTCCTGATATTGATAATGCGGATATGGTTTTAATAGGCTGTGGTGAAAGCCGCGGCGCCGGTATTGAACAGGGAAATACCTCCGGCCCCGATGCCATACGCAAACAATTTTACAGTTTGTACCACTGGCACAATGAAGTGAATGTGGCTGATGCAGGCAATATAAAAACCGGCGCTTCTTTAAACGATACTTATGCTGCATTAAAAACCGTTACCGGTGAATTACTGGCTCATGGAAAACGTGTGGTATTACTCGGTGGCTCGCATGACCTTACACTGGCGCAGTATGATTCGTATGCATCAGCGGAAAAAATTATTGAAGCCACCTGCGTGGATGCGATGATTGACCTGGACATGGAAAGTATATTACCGGCAGAAAATTTTTTGATGCCCATGCTTACCGGTCAGCCAAATTTTGTAAAGCATTACAACCATATCGGTTTCCAGAGTTATTTAGTGCACCCGGCCATGCTGGAAATAATTGACAAACTCCGTTTTGACTGCTACCGCGTGGGGAAAGTGAAAGAGAATATGGAAGAAATGGAGCCGGTGATACGCAATTCCCATCTTTTCAGTTTTGATATTTCTGCCATTCAAAACAGCCACGCGCCGGCAAATTATATTTCACCAAACGGTTTTAATGGTGAAGAAGCCTGCACGCTGATGCAGTATGCAGGCATGAGCGGGAACATAAATACAGTTGGGGTTTATGGATATATACCCAGGCACGATATGCATGATTTAACTGCAAAACAAATAAGCCACCTGCTCTGGTATTTAATGGATGGCATACTTAAAGGTAAGCAGGAAGCAGATTTGAGCGATACAGCAAACTTCAGTGAATTTAAAATAGCATTTGCTGAAGTGGAAACCGCTTTTCTGCAGAGCAAAAAAACAGGGCGTTGGTGGATGCAGTTGCCCGGTGGAAAATTTATTGCATGCAGCCATCAGGATTATATAACCGCCTCACATAATGAAATCCCTGAACGGTGGATGCGGGCGGTGGAAAGAAGTTGAGAAGCCCCGGCCCCTAAAGGGGAGATGAAAAACTTTTAATAACAAATAAGAAATGAAAAAGTATTTCACATCAGAAAGAACTTACCTGCATTTATTTTCTTCCGCTTCTTTATTTCTTATTTCATATTCCTTATTCCTTATTTCCCTCTCCTCCTGTTCTGTAAGCAAACAGGTTGATAAATTCGCAAAGCAGGATATCATTAATAAACCTGGTTTAACCACCGCGCATGTGGGCATCAGCATTTATGATCCCGGGGCAAAAAAATATTTATACAATTATGATGGAGATAAATATTTTATTCCTGCCAGCAATACAAAAATCATTACCTGCTATGCGGCAATGAAATATTTGGGCGATAGTTTGGTGGGGGCGAAAATTTATAATGATGATGGAAATGCTTATATTTTTCCGACAGGCGACCCAACCTTTTTGCATCCTGATTTTGCAAATCAAAATGTCTTCAATTATTTAAAATTTTTAAAATTATTTTCTGTTACATTTCTTTATGATTCATGGCAGGAAAACGCTTTAGGGTCAGGTTGGTCATGGGATGATTATAACGATGACTACATGGCTGAACGTTCGGCATTTCCTATATATGGCAACATATTCAGGATATTTGGAAAAGAAGGAGGTGTTCATATTTTACCTGTGTTACCAAACTCATATACTTATTATGGATCAAACCCTGATGCGTATTTATCGAAAGCGGTAAGAACAAAAGACAGTAATAACTTCACATTTGAATTCAATGGAAAACGGAATGATACTTTTCATATTCCCTTTGTTACATTCAATGGAAAATCAAATGAAAAAATTCTTTCTGATACGCTGCATGTAAAAATATTTCCCAAAACTGATTTTATACCTTTTGAAGAAAATGATAAAAGCATCGTTGTCATCCACTCCCAGCCCACTGATTCACTTCTTAAAATAATGATGCACCGCAGCGATAATTTTTATGCTGAACAATCTTTATTAATGGTAAGCAATGAAATGCTGGGTATAATGAATGATGAGAAAATTATTGACACTTTATTAAAAACTGATTTTAAGGATATGCCCCAAAAGCCAAGCTGGGTGGATGGAAGCGGCCTGAGCCGTTATAATTTATTTACACCGCAGGATTTTATTTTTGTACTTGATAAAATGCGGAATGAATTTTCGTGGAACCGCATCACCACCATATTTGCATCCGGCGGCAATGGCACGCTGGGCGGCGCTTTTAAAAATATGGGCGAAAAAATTTATGCCAAAACAGGCACGCTCAGCAACAATGCTTCCTTAAGCGGTTATATCATCACAAAGAAAAATAAAACGCTTATTTTTTCTGTGCAGGTGGGCAACCATGTAAGCAGTGCTGGTGATATAAGAAACAGCGTAGCAGAGTTTTTAACTTCTGTTATTGATAAATACTAAAACTCCCTTTAAGGTTGGGGCATCACTTTATCTTCCAAACATCCGTTCCAGGTAATCCTGTTTAAATTCAAGATAAGTTGGGTTGCCCGAAGGTGTTACATTTGCCGCATTGCATGCAAACAATTCTTCCACCAGTGTTTGCATTTCTTTTTGCGTGAGTGGCTGCCCCGCTTTAACGGCCTGCTGCCTTGCCATACAGCGGATAAGTTTTTCGCGGCGGCTGAATTTTATATCACTGCTGAAATGCTTAAACTGTTCTATCAGTAATTCAATGGAATTTTTTTCATTGCCCTGCAGTACATCCGCAGGCGTGCCCTGTATTACAAATGTGTCTTTTCCAAAAGGCTCAATTAAAAATCCAATAATTTGAAGATCCGGCAGCAAATCTGTCAGCAGCATGGCATCTGCGGCAGCAAGCTCCAGCGTTACAGGAAACAGGCTCTGCTGTGTGGCAATATTTTTCCCCTGCACAGAGCCAACGTACCGTTCATATAAAACCCTTTCATGCGCCGATTGCTGGTGTATTAAAATAAATCCATTTTGTGTGGAAGCAAGGATGTATGTGCTGTGTAGCTGTAACAGGGAATCAGGAGCCGGGACTTGGGAATTAGAATATAAAACCTGGTTATTTGAAGTTAATTGCTGAATATTTTCATCATGCTGTATTTCAACCCCTGGCTCCCAACTCCTGTCTCCCGGCTGCTTCCAGTGTTTCAGTTCACCCTTTTCATTTGGTTCAATAAAATGTGCCTGGTTTTTTTGGGTGAATGTTTTAAACAGGTTTGATGATGAAACGGACTCTTTTTTATCATCCGTAAAAGGTTTGCTTATGGCTTCTAACTGCTGTATCTCTGCGTTCAGCGTAAAATCAAGCGATGGCGCAATGCTGAACTGAGCCATTGCATGCTTCACCGCTGCCTGCACAAATGCATAAATAATTTTTTCATCCTCAAATTTTATTTCCTGCTTGGTGGGGTGAACGTTTATATCAATCTGCGAAGGATCAAGGTCAATAAACAAAACATACAAAGGGAAACTGTCCTTCGCTATCATCTGGTCAAATGCGCCCATCACCGCATGGTTCAGGTAAGCGCTTTTTATAAACCTGTTATTTACAAAAAAATACTGGTCGCCGCGTGTTTTTTTTGCGGCTTCGGGCTTACCTGCATAACCATAAATATTCATGTAATCGGTTTCTTCATTTACCGTTACAAGCTTTGCTGCATATTGGTTCCCGAGGATTTGCAGGATACGGTGTTTCGCATTGCCTGCTTCCAGATAAAACACCTGCTGCCCGTTGCTGGTGAGCGAAAAAAATACCTGCGGAAATGCCATCGCTACACGGATAAATTCATCCACTATATGACGCATTTCAGCAGCATTGCTTTTTAAAAAATTCCTGCGTGCAGGCACATTAAAGAACAAATTTTTCATGCTGATGTTTGTGCCAGCCGCACAGGCACACGCTTCCTGTTTTAAAACCACGCTGTTTTCTATGGATAAAAAAGTGCCGGTTTCATCTTCCGCTTTTCTTGTTTTCATTTCAACCTGCGCCACAGCCGCGATGGATGCCAGCGCTTCGCCGCGGAAACCCATGGTGCGTATATGAAAAAGGTCTTCAATATTTTTTATTTTGCTGGTGGCATGCCGCTCAAAGCTCATCCTGGCATCGGTTTCACTCATCCCTTTGCCGTTATCAATTACCTGTATCAAAGTTTTTCCCGCATCTGCAATTATTAATTTTATTTCCGTGGCGCCTGCATCCACGGCATTTTCCAGCAGTTCCTTTACCGCGCTGGCAGGCCGCTGTATCACTTCGCCTGCTGCAATCTGGTTGGCAATATTATCAGGTAATAACTGGATGATGTCCGTCACTTCATTTTCTTTTTAAGCCGGTAAAATTAGGATTATTGAAACAGATATTTATTTGCTGTGGAGAAGTGGCAGTACACGCGATTTTATTTTATAACTTTAACTTCATGATAAGATCAAAAATATTTATTCCAGTTACAATTATATTTATGGTTGTGGTTGTTTGTAATTTTTCATTTAAAAATATTGACAGCCATCCAAAAGCCACACTTATTCCTTCGCAAAAATTTTATTTTAATTCTTTTGTGGATTGCAATATGGCTGAAGCATGGATTGGCGATACCTTCCGCATTTTTCCGGGCAAATATGGCGAAGACCCCGTGTGGGGAGGGTTTTCAAATGAATTGAAATTCGCCGGTGGAAAAAATGCCGATGAAGCATTCAGCAGCAAGCCTTCAGATTTCAATGTGCCTAAAATGCCCAAAAATGTTTTGCCTTCCGGGGATGGTTTGCATGGCGCTGTTTGGTTTGAAACGGTTTACCAGGATACAAATGACCAATCGGGGAAAACATTGTACGCAGTATATCACAACGAAAATTATCCAGCCACCTTTCCTTACAATGCTGCAACCGGCAAAGGCTATATGGATAAAGACTGGCCACAGGGGCTTACCGGCCCGGCTTCCCCCTCAGCGGTATGCAGGATAGGTATCATGCAATCCACCGATGGTGGCAGAAGCTGGGAGAACAAGGGCATTTTTATTGAAGATTTACAGCCGCGGATGATTTTAAAACCGCACAATACTTCATTAACATTTGCAGGCGGTGTGGGAGACCCTTCTGCCGTGGCCAGCGGAAAATATTTATACCTTTTTTATGGTGAGTATGGCTACGCCGGTAAATATGATAAAAAAAATTATGACGCTTTGATTGAAGCAGGCGGACAATGCATAAGTGTGGCACGCATTCTTTTGTCTGATCTTAATAACCCAGAAGGAAAAGCGTGGAGATGGGATGGCAAAGGGTTTAATGCTGCATATAATAGTGTGGGCGCACCCGTTGCATCACTGCAGATACCGACGGAACTCGGCGGCGGGCCTGCTTCTTCGCCGGATTCTAAATTTCACTGGGGGCCATCCGTAAGCTGGAACAGTTACCTGCAATGCTGGGTAATGCTGATGAGCCGCGCAGAAGGCGCTTCCTGGAAGGGCAGCAGTATTTGGATATCTTTTAATAAAAATGCAGACCTTACTGATAGTGATAATGCACAGCAATGGACAAAACCTGCAATGCTTATAAACAGGCCGGGGCATATTTTATGGTATCCGTCTCTGCAGCCGGTAAACTCTGCTCAAGATATACGCAATAAAAACACCTGCTTAAAACTTAACCGTGAAGCAAGATTATTTTTTAAAGACATGCATGGCGACAGCAGCGAATATGTTTCAGAATTTATCGTGCGTTTTGAAAAGTGATTTTAAATGCAGCTGTATAAAATTAAAAAATCACCGGCTTCCATGCGTGGCTACCATCGCCCGTATTTTTTCTCCCGCCTCTAAAAACAGCTTCCTGTCTGCTTTTCCGGGACAGCAGTTTTCAAAAAAAACGGGTTCGTAAAAAGAAGCATCTGTAATTTTTGTTTTGGTAATAATCAGCAGCCGCATGGTTTGGCCATCATTGATGGTGCAGTTATTATTTGGGCTGGCACAAAAATTCTTTCCTTCATCGCCTTTTATTTTCCATACCTGCTGCTGCTGAAAAAACTGCCATACAGAATCACATGCACTGTTTGAAACAACAGCAGGGTTGATATTGAAATTGCTTCCGCCGCTGCGTACAACGCCGGGTGTATTATTTACATAATAAAAATATCCCATCCAGTTTCCATCATGGTTTTTTGCAATTATCTGGTAAGTAGCGCTTTTTGCCCAGGCATTGTTTTCGGTGGCATAAGCAAGTACCAAATCATTCTGCTGCTGAAGTGAATGCATAACAGAATCTGTCAACTGTTCTTCCCTTGCGTATTCATCAAAATCGCTAATTGAAATCTGTTTACTGTTGCTGCAGCAGGTTAGTGCAAGTGCGGCGGATACAAAGCCAATCATCTTTATCATATTTTTTTGAATTGTTTCCATGTTTTAAATAATGCTTCCTGCGAAGGCTGTTCATCCGGAATTTCACGCAGCGGCCGGCATTCTTTCCAGTACTCATGCATTTCCCCCGCCAACTGCTGGTAGAGTTTTGTGCCTTCTGTTTTCCACGCAATCATTTCATCTGTCACTTCCTTAATAATTTTTGCCGGGTTGCCGGCTATCAAACTTCTTGCAGCAATTTTTTCACCTGCTTTTATAAAACTCAATGCGCCCGCAATACATTCATCACCCAGTTCCGCATTATCCATCACCACTGCATTCATACCTATCAAACAATTTCTTCCAATAACCGCGCCGTGAATAATTGCACCATGGCCAATATGCGCGCCTTCTTTCAGCACTACTGTAACTCCCGGAAACATGTGTACCGTGCAGTTTTCCTGCACATTGCAACCGTCTTCAATAATAATGCCGCCCCAGTCGCCGCGTATGGCAGCGCCCGGGCCAATATACACGTTCTTCCCGATTATTACATTGCCTGTTACCGCAGCCTGCGGGTGAATGAATGAAGTGGGATGAACAACGGGAGTGAAATTTTTGTATGAGTAAAACATAGAACTGTGATTATTGGGATTCAGATGGATTTGGATGAGAAGTAAATTTTTTATTTGTAAGCCTGTGAAACTACAGGCCGGGCGCGCCAAAATTAATCAGTAAACCAATTTCAAAATTGGCACACTCAGGATAATTCATTGCCTGGGCAAGATGCACATTTGCAATTACTGTGGCCGTTTTTATTTCAACTGGTATCATTTTATTAATGAGAAAATCTACCCTTCTAAGCCCAATCATTTCTCCTTTGTAATAAATTTTTAAATCAACCTCATCTTCTATTTTCAAGCCTGTTTTTTTTAGCTCAATTAAAAATGCCTTGTGAAAAATATATTCCTGGTACCCATTTCCTAAAACGCGGTGCACTTCCATCGCGCATTTTATAATTGTTCCTGTTATTTCTTTATACTTCAGTTCCATAAATATTTCAAATCAATCCCATAAAAATCACAGAAATCCCAGTTCTTTCCCTGTCCTGAAACAGGTTCCTTTAAAAAGCGCCACCAATTCTTCATGCTGATTTTTTACTTCTATGAGATACAAACCGGTTTTGTTTGTTTTATTGATTTGTTTTGCTTCGGCAGTAAGTATATCGCCTTCTTTGGCAGCTTTGGGAAACGAAATGCTTACATCAAGCGCCACTGTAATTTTTCCATCACTGTTACAGGCAAATGCGAAAGCGCTGTCTGCAAATGCAAACGTAATGCCACCATGCGCAATGCCAAAACCATTCAGCATTTCTTTGCGCAAAACCATTTTTATTTTGCAGTATCCATCTTTCGCATCCAGTATCTCCACACCCATCCACTGGCTGAAATAATCAAGCTGCATCATTTTGACCACTACTTTACGGGCTAAATTTTCATCCGGCATAATTCAATTTTTATACGGTGGTTTGCGGAAGGAATATATTGCTGAAATCAAATGCATATTCAGAAGCCCCGTGGCGCTGTAGATACGCCAGCCTTTCCACCGCTTCATCAAGAGAAGGGATGGTTCCCGCGGGCACATGCCACAAAACATAATATGCTTTTTCAAATTTCTCAAACCATTTTTTCCGGTCCTTCATCACATGTACATGCAGAGATTTATATACAAAATTTTTGAGGTGTTCTGCATTTTTCCAGACCGAAAAATTTATGATAAGCCTGTCATCATTGTATGGGTTGTAAGCGGTGGCATTGTTACATTTATCCTTCAAACGCCAGATAAAACCTTCGCTGTTTTCAGCAAGCGCATTGATGCTGTCGAGCTGCGCCACAAAATCTTTCATCACAGGGTCATTGATATTTGCGCCAATCATCCTGGCAATATTTAACTGTGCAATATGCATGTCAATTTATTTTTATTCCCCTTTAAAACCGGGTTTCCTTTTTTCGAGAAATGCGGCTACCCCTTCGCTGAAATCCTTTGTGGCAAAGGCTTTCTGTTGTAGTTCATCTTCAAGGTGCAATTGTGCTTCCAGGTTGTTTGTTGCCGAATAATTGAGCGCATGTTTTGTATAGGCAAAACCTTTTGTGGGCATTGCGGCAAGTGTTTGCGCAATCTCCAGGCTTTCGCCGTCAAAATTCTGGTCATCAAAAATTTTATAAATCATTCCCATCCGCTCAGCCTGTGCCGCAGAAATTTTATCACCCAGCATCATTAATGCACTTGCTCTTTGCCAGCCAATTAAACGCGGCAGCGTATAAGTGCCCCCGCTGTCAGGTATCAAACCGATCTTTGAAAATGCCTGTATAAATGACGCGGATTCTTTCGCTACAACAATATCACAGGCCAGTGCAATATTTGCACCCGCACCTGCAGCCACGCCATTCACCGCGGCAACAACGGGTTTTGGTAAATTACGGATGCGTGTAATGATGGGGTTATAATGTTCACGTAATATTTGCTGCATGGTTATCTCCTCCCCCTTCGGGGGAGGTTGGGTAGGGGCTACTTCCGCCAAATCCTGCCCGGTGCTGAAACCTTTTCCTGCACCGGTTATATACACACAGCGCACTTCGTGCAGTGAAGCACATTCATCTAATTTATGCTGTAGCAGCAAAGCCATTTCGCGGTTGAATGAATTAAGTTTATCCGGCCGGTTGAATGTAATGAATGCAATATTATTTTTTATTTCAAAAAGTATGGAAGGCATAGCTTTTATTTTATGAACTGCTGACGCAAAGTTATTATTTTCAAAGGTAACCATAAATGAAAGAGCACAGAAACATGTACTCAATGAGCAGGTGAAAAATTAGAGAGCCTGAGTAAGTATTAATGATCCGACGATTTGAAGTATATCTCTTTTACAAAACAACCATCTATGCAGGAAATAGCAACCAATTGACAGGCGGATAGTAATATCTTCTTAATTTGCAATAAGTAAATGGATACATCGGTAAAAATATTAGTGGTGGAGGATGAAATGCTCATCGGAGCAAAAATATCTATGTTGCTTACTAACATGGGTTACGAAGTAACCGGACTGTTAGCACGGGGTGAAGACGCTCTTGTATATGTAGAAGAAAATAAACCCGATATAATTATACTTGATATCAATTTAAAAGGTAAGATAGACGGTATTGAAACCGCAGCTATTCTTCAGCAAAAAAACATCCCTGTTATTTACCTTACTGCTAATTCTGACGACGCTACTTTTAACCGCGCAAAACATACGAGACCCACCGCTTTTATATCAAAACCCTTTAAACAATTAGACCTGCAAAGAGCTATTGAACTTACTATCATTCACCTGGCTGAGACAGAGCCTTTTGCTGTTAAGCCAACCGAAGTGCAGGAGGAACATCCGTTTATTTTAACAGACCGCATTTTTGTTAGGTATAATGGAAGAATGGTCAAGATAATGCTGATGGATATTTTGTATATGGAAGCTGATAGAAACTATACCCGCATTTTTACCAGTCAAAAAGAGTTTATGCTATCCGTTACCCTTAAATACATTGAAGAGAAACTAAGAATCCCTTTTTTCATGCGTATCCATCGGTCTTATCTGGTAAATATGATACGTATTGATCAGGTGCTGGAAGCCGATGTAATGATTGGTGATAAGGCAATACCACTGGGTACAGGAATGCGGGAAAAGCTGATGCGACGCATGCAAACCTTATAATAAAAATTCCAGTTAATAAAAGTTAGTTACCTTGTATATTTAGGTAAAAGTACCAGAAATCTAAAGCTGCGAAAGTGGAATTGGTGAGAATTAATGCAACCAAAACGTATCGCACCAAATTTAACAGCAAAGCGATCTCTGTCAACTTAAAATGAGCCAACACAACATATAAATGAAAACTATGTATTGCCATTTTTCTCTTTTTCTGAAAAAAATAGCTACAGATAAAAAGAATATGCTTCTTCTGCCGGCATTTTTATTTGCTGCCAATATATTAAGTGCGCAGCCTGCTCCAATGAACCAAACTGCTGAAGATAGTTTGTATAATATTATAAAAAGCAATGCGCAGGATTCAAACAAGGTGCATGCTTTTTATTGGCTTAGCCGTGGCACCACGCTTAGTAATACAGACGAGTCTGTAGAATTAGGAAATAAAGGCCTTGACTTAGCAAGGAAGATACAGTTTCCAATTGGAGAATTGGAATGCCTGGAAGCGCTTTCATTCTCTTACGCCATTACTTCTTCATTTGAAAAAGGGTTTAGTACAGCCTATGAATCCATGGATTTAAGCAAAAAATATGCGCCTATTAGAGAGATCTATGGAATAAATATGATGGGGTTGCTTTATCAAAAATTAGGTGATGATAAAGAAGCGCTCAGGTGGGCGCAAAATGCATACTATCATCCTTCTATAAAACAGGCAGATCCTTTCACACAATGGAGTGCAATGTTTTTATTGGCCCAGGAACATGAAAGACTAAACAACCTTGATTCTGCATATCATTTCGCGCTTGAAACACTTGATTATTCAAAGCAATATTTTCCGTTCCAGGCAGATTACCCCATGATGATATTAGCCCGGGTTAGCAGCAAACTAAAAAAGTATGATGAAGCCGTTAGTTATGGAAAACAAGCTTTGGACGCTTCGAAAAACAACAATGAAATCTTTTTTCAAATTGAAGTGGAAAATGAACTGGCAACAATTTATTTTAATGACAATAGGCAAGACTCATCTGAAAAGTATGCAAGCTTAGCATTGCAGGGAGCAACCCAACTCAAAAATTATCTTGTAATAGCGAATTCATCCAATTTATTGTCACAGATGTACGAGAAAAAAGATCCGGCAAAAGCTTATACTTATTTAAAAGTATCAACCGCCGCAAACGACACTGTTACAAACGTTGAAAAAACGAAGCAGGTAAAACAATTAGAGATAAAAGAAAAGCAACGTGTTGATGATTTGCACTTAGCTGAAAAATCTGCTAATGACCAGTTACGCTTTAATACAAGTGTTGGCTTATTCATAAGTGCGCTGGTAATTGCAATTATTCTTTATCGTAATAATCGCAACAAACAAAAAGCAAACCTTGCATTGCAGGACAAAAACGATAAAATAGAAAGAACAGTATCAGAGCTTAATACAGCGCAGGCATCGCTGTTGGCAAGAAATGCAGAGAATGAATTGTTGTTAAAGGAAATCCATCATCGTGTAAAAAATAACCTTGAAGTAGTAAGCAGTTTATTGGCTTTACAAAGTAACCAGATAGATGATGAAAACACTAAAGAAGCCATGCTTGAAGGACAGAACCGCGTACAATCTATAGGCATCGTTCACCAGAAATTATACCAGGGTAAAAACCTCGGAGCTATTGAAATGAAGGATTATTTTATTAATCTAAGCGATAGCATACTCGATTCTTTTGGTGCAAATAAAAGAGTGCAGGTAGAATGTGCTATGAATGCTTTAAATGTAGATATAGATACCGCTGTGCCGCTTGGTCTTATTGTAAATGAGTTGCTCACCAACACTATCAAATATGCTTTCCCGGATGGACGAAATGGAAAGGTGCAGATCACATTAGAGCAAAAATCAGATGGCGTTTTACAAATGCAGATATCTGATAATGGTGTAGGTAAAAGCGGCGCTATTACCGGCACAGGTTTCGGCGGGCAACTTATATCTCTTCTTACACAACAATTAGGCGGTACTATGAAGGAAGACAATAATAACGGCACACATATTTTCTTTGAATTTAAATCAATAAAAGCTGCATGAGGACAGGCAAAAAATGCTGTTAGTTAATATGAAAAAAATCCTTTTACTTTTCGTTGCAGGTTTGCTGTTTCAATATCATTGTTATGCTCAAAAAACAGGGAAACCTCTGGTAGATTCGTTGCTCCTTGCATTAGCCGGGATGAAAGATGATACAGCAAAAGTGAATATGTACTTTGATCTTATGAGTGCATATGTGTATTATAAACCTGAAGAGGGTTTGACTTACCAGGCAGCGGCATTGGACCTGGCAACAAAAACCGGATGGAAGATCGGTGTTGCAAAGATCAAAGACAGGATAGGCCGCCTTAACTGGCGTAAGGGCAATTTTTCCGAAGCATTGAAATATCATAATGAAGCACTGGAGGCTTATCAGCAAACCGATAACCCTTATGGCCGGTATATATTGGTAGAAATAGCACAGGATTACGTGGATGATGGTAAATATGCGCAGGCTGAACCTTATTTATTAAAATCAGTAAAGCTTTGCATTGCCAACGACGATAAACAAACTCTTACTTTAGCATACGATATAATAGGTTATATGTACCGCATGCAGGGAAACATTTCCAAGGCAACAGAAATGGGGTATACTTATTTAAAAGTGGCCGAAGAAATGGGCGATAAAATGTCCATCTACTATGCAGCGACACATTTGGGGCAAAATTTAAGAGATATTGGCAACTACCCGGATGCGTTAAAATATTATAAACTAGGATTACAAACCATCCATGGTACAGACAACAAATTTCAGGAGGCACAGTCCAACATCGACGTTGGTGATGTGTACAAAGCAACAGGCAACCTTACCGAAGCGACCAATTCTTATGCGTATGCGCTCCAATTGGCCAATGAATTAGAGGATGCAAACCTGCTGGCAGATGTGCATATTGGCTTGGGAGATATATCTGCTTCACAAGGCCGGTATAAAGAGGCCATTATAAATTATAGGAAGGCGGAAAATGGCTATAGGTCGATCGCACATAAGGGGGATATGGCATATTTATACGCTAAAATGGGAATAGCCTACACTCGGCTGCAGCAATATAATCAGGCCACAAAATCATTCAACAATGCGCTGACCCTCTATAAAGAGTTAGGTGCCGATTTATCCATGGCATCGTATTATAGCGGAATGGCGTTGCTTGATAGTGCCACCGGCAACTGGAAAGATGCTTACCTGCATTACCGTAAATATATCGTTATCAATGACAGTTCCTTTAGTGACGAAACACTAAAGAAGGCGGTGGCTTCTCAAATGAAATATGAAAGCGATAAAAAAGAAGCTGCTTTAAAGGCGGAACAGGAAAAAAAGGATCTGCTTACGCAGGCAGAAATAAACCGCCAGCGCAACATACTGTACTCATGCATTGCGGTATTGGCAATTGTGCTGGTGTTCTCTATGGTGGTGTTCCGGCAACGCAATAAGATAGCTAAAGAAAAAAAACGTAGTGACCAGTTGCTGATGGATAACGAGCTGCTGCTAAAAGAAATTCATCATCGTGTAAAAAATAACCTGGAAGTAGTAAGCAGTTTACTGGCTTTGCAAAGTAACCAGATAGATGATGAAAACACCAAAGAAGCCATGCTTGAAGGACAGAACCGAGTACAATCCATAGGCATCGTTCACCAGAAATTATACCAGGGCAAAAACCTTGGTGCAATTGAAATGAAGGATTATTTCATTAACCTAAGCGATAGTATTCTCGATTCTTTTGGCGCACATAAAAGAGTACAGGTAGAATGTGCGATGAATGCTTTAAATGTAGATATTGATACGGCTGTACCGCTCGGCCTTATTGTAAACGAACTGCTCACCAACACCATCAAATATGCTTTTCCTGATGGACGAAGTGGAAAAGTGCAGATTAAATTAGAGCAGAAACCAGATGGTGTTTTACAAATGCAAATATCTGATAATGGTATAGGTAAAAGCGGTGCCATTAACGGCACAGGTTTCGGCGGACAACTTATATCGCTGCTTACGCAACAATTGGGCGGAATTATGAAAGAAGAAAACAATAACGGCACACATATTTTCTTTGAATTTAAATCAGTAAAAGCTGCCTGATACTGAAGCAGCATTTCAACAAAAAAAAGTTATCGCCTCGTAACCACAAATTTCCCGGTAAATATTCCCTTGATTCGGACACTCTTCACCACAGTTCGTCCTTGCCTGCTTTCAACACACTTGCTATATAGATAAGTTTAGTAAATAATTTAAAACTTTAAACATGAGAAAGTATTTCTTCATTCTTTTACTTATTCCTTTATTAGGAATAGGTCAGACAAAAACAGTACTTACTTCAAACCGCTTATTTGCCAAAAACGACAAAGTTTCTGAATTTGAAACAGCACTTGCAAACCATGCTCAAAAATATCACACCGACGATGTAAAGTGGCGGGTGTGGAGTATTCAATCCGGACCGGATGCAGGTGGATATATGATTTCTGAAGGTCCAAGCAGTTGGGATATTTTGGATGGTCGAGGCGACATTAGTGCGGAACACACCGCAGATTGGGAAAAAAATGTATTGCCACTTACCACAGGTCAGGGTCAAAGCGGCTATTATGATTTCCAGGCCGATTTAAGTACTGTTCAGTTAACTGATTACGCTGATAAAATTGTTATCACACACATGACAGCAAAACCCGGTAAAATCCTTGAAATGAAAGCGCTCATTCAAAAACTCCAAAAAGTTTGGGCGGCGGGTGGCGAATCTGTCGCCGTTTATTCGGCTGCGTTTTCCGGCGAGCCGGGATATATAGCCGTTACCCGTTTAAAAAATGGTTTACAGGAATTGGCCAGTGATTACCGTAAACCAATGACTGACAGATTCACTGCCACTAACGGAGCGGGATCGTATGACGCGTGGTTAAAGGATTATTCAGATATAGTGCAGAGCCGATGGTCCGAATTGCTTATATACAAACCATTGTTAAGTTCGAAATAATTGAACAAAGGGCGCAATTAAACAAAGGGGCAGCTTATTAATAGCTGCCCCTTTGTTATTTAGCAAACACAAGGAATATGCTATACTGCAACACAGGCATTGGCGATACTTACAGCGCAACCAACAACTTTGTGCAGGCAACGGGTTATTATACAAATGCATTGCAGTTACAACGGCACACATATTTTCTTTGAATTTAAATCAGTAAAAGCTGCCTGAGTTTAACACACCATCTCCATATAAATACTTATCAGTTGTAATAATAACCTGCCGGTAAATATTCCCTTCATTCGGACACTCTTCACCACAGTTCGTCCTTGCCTGCTTTAAACGTGCTTGGTATCTACATAAGTTTATCAGGTAATCTAAACTTCCTTTTATGAAACAGTTTCTACGCATTCTATATGCACAGCTTTTAGTTTTTATAACCATTGGCGCTTTTTCACAAACCAATATTTATTTTGATAATGGAGGCACATCCCAATGGATCTGCCCGGTAGGCGTTACCAGCGTTACCCTGCAAATGTGGGGTGGCGGCGGAGCTGGTGATGGAAGCTATTCAGGCGGGGGTGGTGCATTTGTTCAAACTACGGCTATTCCGGTTACGGCTGGCCAAACCTACAATGTGTACGTTGCCAACTATGTCGCTCCTTATACCAATGATGTTTTAATCAGTAAGTTCGGTACTGTTGACACTGTTTATGTTGCTGCCAATGGCGCAACATCCTATTGCTCCGACATGTATGGCTGTGGGTTCCCCTTCGGTGGCGTAGCGAGCAGTGGCGGCTATGTTGCTGCTTCATATGGCGGAGGTGGCGGACAAGTCGGACATGATGACAATGGAAACCCTATTCCCAGCGGTGGCGCCGCTGCGGGCAGTTCCTGCGGTCCGGGTGCGTATGGGCAGCCATTCAGTCCTGGTATTGGACAATGCGGCGCAGGTTCGGGGGGTGCCGGGAGTACAACAGGGCAGGCATCACCCGGCGGCTTTCCTGGCGGTGGCGGCGGAAACGGCATCGGCAACACTGTCTTGGGAGGGATTGGCAGAATTATTTTAACCTATACCTGCAATGCGGGAACAACAGGCACAATTGGCAATGCACATACAATAACCTATACACCTGAACTTACGCCCGATAATATAACGAGTATCGTAGACCCTGTGCTTCCAATTGGCCCAGTTATAGCCTGGCAACAAAGCACAGACAACATTAATTTTGTAACAGCAAAAAATAACACCAATACACCTGCTTATCGTTTTGATGTGGATAGCATACAAACAATCACTTACTACAGGCGTGGTAATAATGCCTGTGTAATCGGTGGTGGTTTTGGCAACTGGAGTGACACAGTGCAGATAAAAGTAATGAATTCTGCCAATGGAAGAAACGGTAAGATAACCGGAAATGTAGTATCCCGCAACGGCACAAATATTTTGGGCAGAAAAGTATATGCACAAAGTTTAACACCTTTAAAAGGCAGAGCTGTTGGTTTTCTTGACAGCACCTTAACTGATAGTCAGGGCAGGTTTAGTATAGACAGTATTTTTTATGGTGATAAAGACAATGGAGATTCAGCTTCGGTAAGATTTAAAGTTTTTCCCGATACTGCAGGAAACCATAAATATGATAATCCTCAGAATGCGTTTATTACTTTGTCTGCACTTAGTGGTAATAATATATACAATCTCAGCACACCTTTCCGGGATACTTCCCTTTACGCCATTACCGGGCAGGTTTACCAGGTTTGCATAGGCTGTCTTAATAACAAAAACAAACCAGATACTATTACCGGCGCATTGGACAGCGTAAAGGTGGTGGGTATAGGTATAAACCAACACGGCAAAGATTCTTCAATAACGGGCTACCGCATTCCTCCCGGAACTTACGGGAACTATGGATTATTGTTTCAAAATGCAAATGATAATTATACCGTTACGCCAAAGTTTCTTAACCATACGTTTAAACCGGTTGATTCAGTGGTTACTTTAAGCAGCAACGTAAGCAATGTTAATTTTCAGGATATCACCACGCACGTTATTTCAGGATTTTTTGGCGCAGGCTGCAGTGATGTGATAGGAAAAGCAGTCCTTGAGTTTGACGATACACTGCCTAAAGGATATAATGGAAAGTCAAGATCTTCCATATTTAAAATGCGGGTAACTACCAATGCCAACGGTCACTATTCTATTAGGCTTCCGGCACGCGCTTACAAAGTAAAGATCATTAGTGTTGCTGTCTCCGATCCCTATGATGCATCTACCAATGAAGCCATTATAAAATCTTTTTTCAACACTTTACCGGTAGACAGTGTTTATAGAAATATATACTCACACGATACAACGATGAATCTCGTTTACCAGCGCCCGCCTCAAATGCAGGTATCGGGCTTACTTGATTCATCCATTATTCAAAATTGCTCAGCCTTTCAAAAGTTTGCCATCTGGCCGCAGGAAGAAGTTCGACCTGTTACATTTAACATTTACCAGGGGCCCATCAGCAGAAGTTGCCCGTTAAACAAAGGGACAGTGTATCTTACTACAGATGTAAGCAACATGATGGGGAAATATGACAAGGATACTATATCGATTGTAAATGGCAAGGGCATACTTCATTTGCTTGCTGCACAGCCAAATCCGCTTAAAAATGCCGATAGCAATTATGCCAAATATTTCTCAGCAAAATATACAGACCCGCTGGGCAGGAGCATTTCTTCAGACTCTTTAAACCCGGCATTACCAATTATTGTAGTTACAGGCGTTGCGATAGACACAACTGCCAAAACCTTTTTAACAGTTACTCCTCAGGTACCATTATTGATATTGCATGATCCTCCCGGGGCGCAGAGCTTCTCAACCTATTCAAAAAGCGTTAGCAGTGAACAGGCAATAAGTTTTCAAACAGAAAGTACTTTAAGTACCGGCGGATGGATAGATGTAAAACTTGGTCTTGATGTTATCCTGGGAGTTTTCCTTGAGGAGGAAGATAAGTTTTGGGGAGATATAAAAGCGTCTGTTGATATAACTAACACCACAAATAATACCAAAGAATCAGTTATTGAAACTACCAGTACAAACGATTTTTCAACATCAGAAGACCCTGGATATGTTGGTCCGGATGATGACCTTTTCTACGGAGCTGCCATGAATATGAAATATTCGGAAGGTACCGAGATCGACTGGGATAGCCTTAATTGCGTATTTTCCCGCAAAAAGGTACCGGTTTTTGCACCGGAAGGAATCCAGACTTCTTTTGTTTATACACTCGCAGAAATAAGAGACCAGCAAATACCAAAATTGCAGCTGGCAGCACAGGCTAAGCCGGATTCCGCAGATTTTTTTAATAACCAGATAAAAGTTTGGCAACAGTTGCTTGAAAATAATGATTTAAATAAACAGAAGGCAGCAATTGATTCCAATCTCAGCTTTAGCAGCGGTAATAGCTTTAGCAGCACAACAACCGGAAGTACTACCAATACCAATACATATGAATATACTATGGAGATTGATAGCAAACTGGCAACCGAAGTAGGTTTTGAAATAGCTGGTACAGGTTTAAGCGGCGGTTTTGATGTTGGTTTTAAAATGACAACCGGGCAAAGCAGCACAACAACCAATACTGTTGAAACAACCACGGGTTATACCTTGAAGGATAATAATACTGGCGGATTGTTTACCGTTAATATTAAAAAAGATCCTGTATATGGTACGCCTATGTTTGAAACAATAGCAGGTGAATCGTCCTGCCCGCATGAGGAAGGAACAGTAGCGTTAGATAATACTGTTCTTACTGCTAAAACTCAAAGTTTAAGTAATGTAAAATCAGACACCGCCAATTTCACACTGTATTTAGGAAATCTTAGCATTGATCCAAATCCAAGAGCTTACCTCCTGTTTCTTAATGCATCAAGCAATCCTAACGGTGCAACTGTTCTTATAGGCGGCACTTCTAATCCTGATGGAGTAACTTATTTCATTCCCAATGGAGGAAACCAGCAGGTAACAATAAGCGTTATACGTAATTCTTCCAGTGGAGTATTTAATTATGATAACCTTGAATTTATATTATCAGATCCATGTTTCCCTCCAACTGTACAGCAATTCCTTTTATATCCGCATCAGCAAAGCAGAATATTACTGTCAGCAGATTTTGCCTCTCCTGTAAGCGGAGTAAACCTGGTAACACCCACAAGCAATTGGATAGCAAATCAGGCTTCTAACAATGCAGTGTCTGTAACTTTCAATGGCTATGATACGAGTAAACTTGTGTCAATAGCACTTCAATATAATGTTCCCGGTACTGGTACATGGACGACGGCATTTACTGTTTTAAAGAATAAATTAGGCAACGCTATAACAGGCACAACCAAGAGCTGGAACATTAAAAATATCGCTGACGGTCCCTATAACCTGAGGCTTATGGTAATAGACAAGAATAATAATATTGTTTATTCATCCGTGGTAACAGGCGCAATAGAACGGACACCGCCAGCACTCTTTGGCATACCAAGACCTTCCGACGGTATCTATAGAACAGGTACCCAGATATCATATAAATACACTGAGGTGATTGACAATACCAATTTAAGGGACAGCATGGTGCATTTCAAAGATCTGACGACCAATACGGCAATACCCGTACAACTGAGCGGATTCAGCAACAGGCTTATCATTTTACCTGCGATTAATATTGCTCCTCTTGTAGGACACCTGTTCAGGGTGATAGTGGACAGTGTTGCCGATCTGTATGGCAATGTAAAAACCACACCGGATACTTCCTTCTTTAATGTGGCTACTACAATCTTCAGCACGGGTTCAGATGCATTAAATATAACCATAGGCAAAAGCTCTATGTATGAAGATGCCAAGGGTACAATGGATATTCACTTTACGCGGAATACGCCGGTAACAGCACCGACAGTGGTCTACTACAGCCTTGCAGGCAATGCGGAATATAATGAAGATTATGCAGTAACCTACAGCGGGGGTCAAACATCTGTTACAGGTATTGATGGGGAGGAAGGAGCTATTTTGATACCAAAGGACAGTTCTTCAGCAGTGATGTATATACACCCTGTGGGCGATACACTTTTATCAGCAGATAAAAGGATCATCATTACAAGCAGTCCCGGCGGCGGTTATGGCATAGGAAGTAATTATACTGTAACGGCTACCATACTAAATCACAACTTGGCTGCGCCTGTTATTACAGCGAGTGGTCCAACCACTTTCTGCACAGGTGATTCGGTGATACTGCGGACAAAGAACAAAATAAACGGCAAACCTGTTACAATTCTTTGGTCAACAGGAGCAACAGCAGACAGCATCAAGGTTAAAACCAGCGGTTCATACACGGTGAAGGTAACCGACAAAAAAGGCTTTACGGGATATAGTGCGCCAACTGTAGTAACCGTTACCTGCGGCAGTCCTGCCGGCTTAACTGCAACTGTGCTTAACAACAACAGCACAAAGTTGACATGGACAATAGTGAGTTGCGCGAAAAAATACCTTGTTAAGTACAGGGAGGTTGGCAAGCCAGCCTGGACTACTGATACGGTAAACAGTAACCGGGATACGTTAAAAGGGCTGAAGGCAAATACTTCATACCAGTGGCAGGTAGCCAGCATTTGCCAATACCCTGTAATTATAATGAGCGGGTATACAGCGGGCTCTAATTTTACAACACCTGTATCACCATCTGAAATATCTGTTACCAATACATCTGACTACACGAAGGCATCTGCAGGTGATGGGTTTTCAGCATCCATTTATCCTAATCCCGCATCTACTATTGCAAACGTAACTGTGAAGGATGTAAAAGGACCATATAGTGTAATTGTTACAAACCTGCAGGGGGTGGTTTTATGGAAGGTTGAGAAAGTTACAGACGGTTCAGTAAAAATACCTTTAGGCAGTTTTGCGCAAGGCATTTATATGATAACAGTAAAAGACCAGTTACACATGGGAACATTAAAGTTGATGAAACAATAAAAATGCGTATTTCAAAAAACCCGGAGCATAACAGCTACCGGGTTTTTAAATATCAATAATTGATGAAAGGATTTGCATCGGCTACATCTTATTAGTTATTCTCCTGAAAATGTTTGAAACAATTTTTGAAAGTCAGTAACTAGAGAATTATTGACCTTGGACAATCACTAATTCGACTCACCCCGCCCACCCCGCTCTGTCCAAACTCCTGTACTGTATGGCTTTTGCAAGATGTTCTACTTTTATATCATCGCTTGCAGCAAGGTCTGCAATGGTGCGGCTTACTTTTAAAATGCGGTCATAAGCCCTTGCACTTAAATTTAATTTTTCCATTGCCCGTTTCAACAACGATTCGCCTGCCTGGGTTATCACACAAATTTCCCGCAGTTGTTTGCTGCTCATTTGTGCATTTGCATACAGGCCCGCAGAATCATTCTTTTTCAGGATGATTGTAATATCCGCAGGGGCAACGCTTCGTTCACGGCAGGTAAAAAATATACCCGCTCAATGGTATGGGTTATTAAAAAAATAAAAAGAATATTTACATCCTAAATAAAAAAATCATGATTATCGTAGTAAACCACAAAGTAAATAGCCCGGGCGATTTCTGGGCATCGGCGCAAAAAAGTTTGCCGGAATTACCTGTTGGCGGCGTGCAGCGCATCATACAGGTATTGCCCAACCAGGAAATGAATGAAGCCACCTGTCTATGGGAGGCAGACAGTATTGATGCATTAGACAAATACCTGCGCAGCAAAGTATTTGACTGGAGCACCGAAACTTATTACGAAGTAAATACTGCCAATGCAATGGGATTGACTGTTTAAAAATGTAACCCTTATCCCAGGCGGGAACAAAGCTTATGGCACTGCCATGAGCTTTTTTTATTGCCACTTCAAAAAAACCCGTCTGGTTTTTATGCAATCGCAACAATCTTTGCATCTTGCATACAATCATCTTACTTTGTTAATTGAAATTCTCAAACATGAAATATTTTTTGTTAATTGTTTTAGGTATCAGCTCAATTTGTTTTAATGCATCTGCACAAATGAAAGACACTTCTTTTCAAAAACAATGGAGGCTTGTTGATTCGCTTATCACAGGGAAAAACCTTCCTAAATCTGCACTTATAAAAGTGAATGACATTTACAGCGAAGCAAAACGCAGGAACCTTTCAGCGCAAATGATAAAATCATTACTGTACAGAATGAGTTTAGAAAGCACTGTAACAGAAGAAGACATAAATAAAAATGTGGCTGCACTGCAAACTGAAATTGATGGCGCAAAAAATATTCCGCAGAAAAGTATCCTGCAGATATTACTGGCAAATACTTTTACTAATTACCTGAACAATTACAGTTGGCAGATAGCACAGCGGAGCAAAACCACAGGTTATAAAAAAGAAGACATTGCCACCTGGAACCTTGATGATTTCAACAATGCCGTTGAAAACCTTTACAGCAAAGCATTACAGCCTGCTGAAATATTGCAGCAAACAACTTTACAGCCTTACAGCGCCATTATCATAAAAGGCAGCAATACGGAAAAACTGCGCCCCGCTTTATACGATTTGCTTGCACATACAGCACTGGATTATTTTAAATCTCCCAATGCATATATTACGAAACCAACCTATGCATTTGAAGTAAAAGATGCTGCAGCATTGGGTAATTCGGATATATTTTTAAACACAAAATTCTCTTCAAAAGATTCTTCTTCTTATTTATTAAAATCACTGCAGTTATTTCAGCAGTTGATGCAGTTCCATAAAAACGACAAAGATCCGTCGGCATTTATTGATGTTAATTTAGAAAGGATTGCCTGGGTAAACGATAATGCAGTGATGGATGAAAAGGAAACGCTTTATCAAAAATCACTGGAAGATATTACGCAGCATTACACTGATGACCCTGCTGCTGCGCAGGCCTGGTACCTGCTCGCAAAAATTATTGCAGATAAAGCAACCGGCTATAATCCATTTGGTGATACAATGTACCGCTACAATTATGTTGCTGCAAAACAAATGATCGAAGAAAGGCTGAAAGCACAGCCCGCAGCAAGCGAAGGCAACAGCAATATGCAGCAGTTGCTGAAACAAATTGAAACCAAAGATTTGAGCTCCCAGGTTGAAAACGTAAATGTTCCCAATCAACCTTTCCGGATGTATGTACAATATAAAAACACAGAAGTTTTATACGGAAGGATTCTCCGGTTAAACGACATTAAAAATTTCCCTGAAAATATTTATGAAGAAAATTTCTGGAAGAAGGTTGTAAAATACACGTCCTATAAAACATTCACACAACCATTGCCGCAGAAAAACGATTACCAGCAGCATGCCACAGAAATAAAAATAGACGCATTGCCTGTTGGTCAGTATGCGCTGTTAGCCAGCAGTGGCGGTGATTTCACAGATTCCGCAGATAAGCTTGTGATACAGTTTTTTGATGTTTCTAACATCAGCTATTTACAAAATGGCTCCGGCATTTTTGTGCTGAACCGTGAAACGGGTAAACCAATACCGGGCGTAAAAGTGAAGATAGATGCACAAACCTGGGATGGCGGAAAACAAAAATATATAAGCAGGGAAATAGCCACAAAAATACCTGATGAACATGGTTTCTTCTCCATGCCCGATTTAAAAAACAATGACAATAATATTCAACTGCATTTTTATTCAAAAACAGATACGCTTGAATTGAGAAACAGTGAATATTATAATCCGCGCAGGTATAGTGAAAATGATGAAGATGCAAATAAAGACAGTGCCACTTATGAAACGGACAATGCAAAAGTTTATTTCTTCACCGACCGCAGTATTTACCGCCCGGGGCAAACAGTTTTTTTCAAGGGCATTGTGATAACAAAAGATAAAAAAACAAAGCAGCCCAAACTGATGAATGATGCGGATACCATTGAAGTAAACATGAATGATGTGAACGATAAAACTGTGGATTCGTTTAAAGTAAAACTCAATGAATATGGCTCGTTCAGCGGTAAATTTAAAATACCTGTAAATGTGCTTACCGGTGAATTCAGTATTGAAACAGTTGATTTTGACGGGCAGGCTTCTTTTAATGTGGAAGAATACAAGCGCCCCCAATTTTATGTGGAGTTTGATACATTAAAATCAACTTACCGTTTAGGCGACACCATAAAAATTACCGGACATGCAAAAGCTTACGCAGGAAATAATATTGATGGTGCGCAGGTAAAATTTAATGTGCAGCGCAATACAAGATTTATTTACGACTGGATGTTCTGGTACAGGCCAAGACCACGTTCTCAAAAACAACAAATAGCAGATGGCATTATTACTTCAGATGCCAACGGCAAATTTGAAATCAGTTTTATTGCAAAGCCTGATCTTTCTATAGACAAAAACACTGATCCTGTTTTTGATTTTTCTGTAGAAGCTTCTGTTACAGATATCAACGGCGAAACAAGGGAGCAAACCACAAATATTTCTGTTGGGTATAAATCGCTTATGCTTCTGTTAAATGTTCCTGAAACCATTGATGTATCTGCATTTAAAAGCATTTATGTAAACACTCAAAATCTTTCAGGGCAAAATGTACCTGCAGATGTGCGCATTAATATTTATCCTTTGCAACCACCTGACAGGTTGATAAGAAAAAGATACTGGTCAAGACCCGATGAATTTGTAATAAGCAAAGACGACTACACAAAATATTTTCCTTACGATGAATATGAAGAAGAAACCAATTACAGAACATGGCAAAAACAAACCGCAGTAATTAATGACACTCTAAATACTCTAAAACATTCAACATTCAATATTCAACACTCAACATTAACTCAGGGCTGGTACGTCATAGAAGCAACCACACACGACAAAGACGGGCAGGAAGTAAAAGAAATAAAATATGTGCAGTTGTATGATAAGCAATCTGCATCATTGCCTTCACCGCAATACAACTGGAGCAATATTATTTTAAATACAGTACAGCCGGGTGATACTGCAAGAATGCTTATTGGCAGTTCTGCAAAAGATGTGTATGTGATACAGAACACGCAAAGGCAGACAGGCCTTGAAAAAAATGCTGCCGGCACTTATAATTATTTTTCTCTTGATAATAACAAAAAACAAATTGAATTTCCTGTAACGGTAGCAGACCACGGCGCAGGCTTGTATTATACTTTTGTTTTGCACAACCGTTTTTATACAGGCGGCATGAATGTGCTGGTACAAAACGATGCAAAAGACCTGAATATTTCTTATACTACCTACCGCGATAAAACTGAACCCGGCAGCAATGAAAAATGGACAGTAAAAATAAGCGGCAGCAAGGGAGAAAAAGTAGTGGCAGAATTATTAACAGGCATGTATGATGCTTCTCTTAACCAATTTAAACCGCATAGCTGGCAAACACCAAATGATATATGGCCATCTTATTACACAAGCAATAACTGGCAGGGGAACAATTGTTTTAATGTAAGTGCTTCTACTGCAAACAGGCACGATGAACAACAATCTTATTTTGAAAAAGTGTATGATGTGTTGGCAATGAGTGGACAATCTTTGTGGGAGGGGATTATTTATAAATATGATAGCATTCGCTTTAATATGCGAACAACTAAAGATAAAAACTTTTATACACCTATGGCATTGGATGGAATATCCGCTCATCCAATTTCAAGAACCACGAATTTCGATGAAGTTGTTGTAACAGGATTAGGAGTACAAAGACTATCAAAGTCATTAGGATATTCATTGCCAAAAATTGTTAAGGATGAAGAAGCAATGAGTGATACCACTTTGGTTTCTGGTGATGTAGCAAATCAATCTGGTAAAAATAAAACCGAAGATATTAAAGTACAAATCCGCAAAAACTTCAACGAAACTGCATTCTTCTTTCCGCAGTTATATGCTGATACAGCGGGCAATTACAGCTTCAGTTTCACCATACCCGAAGCATTAACGCAGTGGAAATGGATGAGTTTTGCGCATACAAAAGATTTAGCTTTTGGTTATCATCAAACCACCATCACCACGCAAAAAACTTTAATGGTTCAGCCCAATGCCCCACGCTTTATGCGTGAAGGCGACCAGATGGAATTTACTGCCAAGATCAGCAACCTTAGTGACAGTGAATTAACTGGACAAGCATCACTTGAACTCGTTGATGCAACTACCAACCAAATTGTTGATGGCCTTTTTCAAAATGCAATTCCTGACCAGTATTTCACAGCAGCAGCAGGACAAAGCACAGTTGTAAAATTCCCTATCAGCATTCCTTATAATTTCAACAGGCCGCTTACATGGCGAGTTGTAGCAAAAGCGGCAAATTTTAGCGATGGTGAAGAAAACAGTTTACCTGTTCTCACAAATCGAATGCTTGTAACAGAAAGTTTGCCATTATATATGCGCGGTGATACCACCAAACATTACGTGTTTGAAAAATTATTAAAGAATCAGTCGCAAACTCTTTCCACGCAAAGCCTTACAGTGGAATATACTTCCAATCCTGTTTGGTATGCCGTGCAGTCATTGCCATATTTAATGGAATATCCTTATGAATGTTCTGAACAAACCTTTAACCGTTTTTATGCAAATGCATTGGCATCATACATTGCAAATGCACACCCCAAAATAAAAATAGTGTTTGATAAATGGAGAAATGATACAATTGCTTTAATAAGCTCTCTTCAGAAAAATGAAGAACTTAAACAGGTGCTGCTCGAAGAAACTCCGTGGGTTTTGGATGCGCAAAATGAAGCACAGCAGAAAAAAAATATTGCTTTACTGTTTGATCTGATGAAAATGAAAGATGGATTGCAGTCTGCATTAGAAAAATTAAAACAGATGCAGATGGAGAGCGGAGGATTTGCATGGTTCAAAGGCGGCTACGAGGACCGTTATATCACGCAATATATATTAACGGGCGTTGGCCGTTTGCAGGAACTACAGGCCATTCCGCAGGAAAGCAAAGATGCATTGAATGATATTGTTACAAAGGGTTTGCGTTATCTCGATAATGCAATACTGGAAGATTACAATAACTTAAAAAAGTACAAAGCAGATTTAAGCAAAGACAATCTTTCTCAAACACAGATACAATACCTGTACATGCGCAGTTATTTTAAAGACGCAGCCATACAAAATAAAACCGCATACAATTATTATTACCAGCAGCAGATGAAGTTCTGGAAAGATCAAAGCAACTATATGAAAGCGATGATTGGTATTACATTATACAGAACAGCACAAGAGCAGTTTGTAAACAGCAATATACTTCCTGCGGTAATTGAAAATGCAGTGGAAGATGCGGATGCAGGCATGTACTGGAAAGATGCAAGCGCAGGTTATTACTGGTACCAGGCGCCGATAGAACAGCAGGCGCTGATGATTGAATTTGTAAACGAAGCCGCACAATTACAAAAAAATAATTTACTCAATCAAAAAGTTGGTGATATGCAAACATGGTTGCTGCGCAACAAACAAACCACCAACTGGAAAACCACCAAAGCCACTGCTGATGCATGTTTCGCGTTGTTGTTGAGCGGCAATGATAATTTAAGTGTTGAAAGAAATGTAGAAATAAAATTGGGTAGCCTCCTCCTAACCTCCTCCAAAGGAGGAGGGACAGAAGCAGGTACTGGATATTTTAAAAAGAAAATAAATGGCGAAGATGTAAAGAGTGAAATGGGAAATATAACTGTTACCACTTTATCTAATCACGACAATACTCAAAAAGCCTCCCCCGTTGGGGGAGGTTTGGAGGGGACTGCTCTCCCTTCCTGGGGCGCTGTTTACTGGCAATATTTTGAAGACCTTGATAAGATTACTCCGGCCACAACTCCATTAACCCTCCACAAAAAATTATTTATCGAAAAAAATTCTGATGCGGGAAAAACACTCGTAGCAGTAAATGATAATGACGAACTGCACATAGGCGATAAAATTGTTGTACGGATAGAATTAAAATGCGACCGCGATATGGAATACGTGCATCTGAAAGATATGCGTGCAGCAGCAATGGAACCTGTAAATGTTCTAAGTGAATACAAGTGGCAGGATGGCCTGGGATATTATGAAGCCACAAAAGATGCCAGCACAAATTTCTTTATCAGCTATTTACAGAAAGGAACGTATGTGTTTGAATATCCTTTGTACATCACACATGCGGGTACATTCTCCGTGGGTATTGCAAACATACAGTGCATGTATGCACCGGAGTTTATGAGCCACAGCGAGGGAATAAAAATAAGGGTAAGCACCCAAACCCCCTAAACGGGGCCTTGTTACGTCTTCTATTTTGCAACATGCTTCAGCATTAGTTTCTTTGCGGAATGCAAGTTGATTATATTATTGTTGGCCAGGGTATTTGCGGAACTTTTCTCAGTTACTATTTACACAAAGCAGGGAAAAAAGTTCTTGTCATTGATGAGTCAAACCCTTACACAGCAAGCAAAGCAGCCAGCGGCATCATCAACCCGGTTACGGGCCGCCGGGTAGTAAGCACCTGGATGATTGAAGAATTAATGGCTTTTGCAAAACAGGCTTATACTGAAATCGGGGATGATATTGGCGAAAAAATTTTTTACCAAAAAAATATTATTGCATTTCCGGCTATGCCGCAAATGAGGGAAGCATATAATAAAAGGATTGAAGAAGAGAATTCGTATATAAAGAATGTCTCAGGAGATAAAAATTTTGATACAGCATTTAATATTTTATTTGGTGCGGTTGAAATAGACCCGGTATGGCTGATAGAATTGCATCCTTTGCTAAACGGCGGGAGGAAAAAATTAGCAGAAGAAAACGCGTTGCTTGAAGAAAAATTTGAACAGGTAAATCTTTCCGTTTCAGAAAGCCATGTTTTATATAAAAATATACAGGCAGAAAAAATAATTTTTTGCGATGGCATTAATTCCTTTTCAAACCCTTTATGGAAAAACCTTCCTTATATTTTAAATAAAGGCGAAGCGCTGATTGCGGACATTCCGGGTTTATCAACGGCGAATATTTTCAAATTTGGTAATACCACGCTTGTGCCCTGGTACAATAATTTATGGTGGGCTGGCAGCAGTTATGAGAATGAATATGAAAATAATTCCCCCACGCCATTGTTTAAACAAAATAAAATACAGGAACTGAAAATGTTTTTGAAACTGCAATTTACTATTGTTGATCATCTCGCCTCTTTGCGGCCGGCGGCGCTGGAACGCAGGCCATTCGTGGGTTTGCACCCGTTATATAAAAGCGTTGGCATTTTAAACGGTATGGGTACAAAAGGCTGCTCGCTTGCCCCGTATTTTGCAAAACAATTTGCAGAACATTTACTCGGCAATGCACCCATAGATACTCTTGCAGATATAAAACGGTTTAAAAGGATATTGGAGATAAAATAATAGTGCTAATAAAAAATGGGGGCTTTTCTGTCAACTCTTTCCGGCATAACTTCATTAATTACCGTAAATGCACAAAGAAAAAACTTAATGTCTTTTTGTCTTCGTGGCTAAAAAAAGTTCACTCATAATCTGAACGCTCAAGTGTGCGACGCAACCAAAGTTTATAAAAGATAAAATGTCCGGTTCAAAAAAATTGTATTGAAAAAAATGCATCGCCTGTAAATAAAAACCCCGCCAAAAAAAGCAGGCGGGGCGCAGGTTTTAATGCTGACACACATAAAAAACCTGTTACATTTTTTTACCGGTTATGGTCATCTTCATATCCATAGTTACCGGTACTTCCTGGCTCCCGGCTTTTACTTTCATACTCATTTTCATATTAAGGTCTCCCGCTGCAGGCATTCCGGTAGGTATATCGTAGGTCATATCGCCGTCCATCGTGCCGCTCATATTCATTTGTACGCCTGCCACAGCCGTGCTGTCGCCACCGGAACCCAGTTTGGACGATACTTTTATTTTGGCATTATCACCGGTTACAGATTCAAGCGTATAAGTATTGTCCGCTTTCATTATCATACCGCTGGTGTTCATGTTAATTGTTTTTGTCCAGGTATCGCCCGGCTTTACAGGCTTATCAGGATAAATGGCAAACGACTGCTGTATGTTTTGTTTAAAATTATCTTCATCAAATGCTTTACCCATATTCTGCATCATGGATGCCGCATCAGGCACATTTGCTGCGGTCATCGCCCGCTGCATCATTTCTTTTATGCCGCTTACCGAACCCACTTCACCTTTTTCATTCATAGTAAAAGAAAACTGGCCGCCTTTCATAGCAGCGAATAATTTACCTATACTGCTCATTGGGCCTGCAGTATCAGATGCGGAGGGGTTATCGGTATCAAATTTCATCGACATGCCCCCGCCATTCATATCCATAGCTATTTTATTAATAGTGGAAGTAAGTGTTTTCCATCCTGCGCTGTCACCCGTTACTTCAAAAATATATCCCATCGTTATTTTGCTGGTCACGTCCATGGTTTGGCCGCTTACATCCTGCTTTACTTTCATGTCCATATCCATCGTATATTCAAACTTAGAACCTTTATCCATATTGAATTTCAGGGTTACAGCCCCCCCGCCTGTACCGGCAGTTGTGCCGCTGCCGCCCTGGCAACCCATTAATAAAACCGATGCCGCAAAAGCAATGGCTGCAAAAAAGTTTTTCTTCATTTTATTTTTTTAAAGGTGCAATGTAGAAGGATTATTTGAAATATGCAACCTGTAATTTTATTAGCCGGGCTTACGGTATATAAAACATCTTTTCCTGCAGCCTGCCCCGCCAGCGGCGGTGATCGCACTCTTGTACAGCCGGAATTTTACGGAACTGAAAAACATCCCTCTTCCAATATCAATAAACTTATCATTTCTTCCCGAAAAACATAACTACTGCATCAGAAAATTCTTTTGTACCCATTGCATGGTTATGGTCGCCCGGCACCTGTGCATATTCTCCATGCATGAATAATTTTACAAGTTCCTGCGCATTACCATTATCTGAATCCTTATCACCGCAAATCACAAGCACCGGTTGCAGTACTTTTTGCAGGTCTTCTTTCGGCGTAGATGGCTGGTATTTTTGCTGCAGGGCAAGCGCCTGCTGGTCAAACCCGGATTGTTTTACATACTGCATAAAACCCTGCATAGCAACCGGTGTGGAATCACCGTTCAATGTGTGGTAAAACATAAGCCTGCGTGGCCATTCAGGGTTTGTAAAATCTGTGCCCATACCACCCATTACTGCTTTGTTTACACGCCTGTCCATTACAAGCAGCCTTGCAGTAATAATAGAGCCGCGTGAATAGCCGGCAACATCATAGTGTTTTATACCAAGCGTGGTAAGCAGCCCCATAATGTCTTTGGCTTCGGCATCATTTGCATAAGCAGAATCGTTGTGGGGCTTATCACTCCGGCCATTGCCGCGCATATCAAGTGTGATTACTTTATAACCCGCAGCCAGCAAACCGCTGTACACCGGCGCTTTTTTCCATCCTTCGCCTGTTCCGGTAAAACCATGCACAAGCAAAACAGGATAACCATTTCCATTTACACTGTAATAAATTTTTGTATTGTCAAATGAAGTATAAAAAGCAGAATCCTGCTGCGCATATACAGTAAACGGCAGAAGAAAAAATATAAATAACCACTGAAACAAAAATTTAATTTTCATAAAATATATTTTAAATGGAATGGTAACAGGTACTAAAATTAACGAAACATAAAATGAAAAAACCGGGTAAAAATTATTTACCCGGTTTATATTTTTGTACCAAGTTGCCCCTAAGAAGCGAAACATAAAACGAAAGATGCTCATGTTTCACGTTTGCTGGCGTTAATGATGGTGATGATGCAGTTTTGCTGCAAAATCCTCCGCGCTTATGCTTTCTTCTGTTGCCTGAATTTTTGTTTCGAGTAATGAAAAAAGTTTGTTTGTCTGTATCTGGAAATAAGTTTCTTCAGTAAATTTTTGATCTTTCATCATCCGGTTGGCATATTCATCCAGCCAGGGCGCATCATCAGGTGACTGGCCGGCCATATAACCCATTATCTGAAGTTTGGCCTGCGCTTTTATTTCTTCCGGGTCAACGCTGATTTTATTATCATTGATAAGTTTAGTGCTCACCAAACTCCACTTTAACTGGTTGGCAAACGTGGGATATTCTTTTTCCGCTTCTTCCGCTGTCTTCGATTTTTCACCACCCATTTGTATCCAGCGCTTAAGGAAATTATCCGGAAACTCAATCTGTGTATGGTCCACAAGGTGATGGTATATCTGGTCATGCACCTGGTTGCGTGCCTGGCCTTCATAATAATTTTCAATTTCCACCTTTACTGCATTGCGGAATTCCTCTTCGGTTGTTATGCTTCTGCCGGGATAGACTGCTTCAAAAAATTCATTCTTCATTTCCGGTTTCTCAATAAAGCCCACCTTGGTGATAGCCATCTTAAAAAACTTTTCTGCATCTGCCGCATCATCTTTATTCAAACCCAAATCACCGGTTACCCATTCCCTTTCCTTATTTTCAAAGGCTTTACTCAGTTGAATAATGATAAAATCATCTTTTTTCTTATTCAATAATTCCGCACGTGTTTCAGGGGCAAAATATTTAAGCAACAAAGAATTTGCTTTGCTTATGCCGCCTTCTTTTTCATTGCCATCCGCATCAGTTTCTGTAAAAAGCACATTCAGCACATTGTCATCAACGGTAACTGTTTCAGGTTCGGTCATCTTTCCGTTGCGTATTTGCAAACGGTTTACTTCATCATCAATCATTTCATCAGTTACCTGCACTTTATAGCGCGTAACTTTTACATTTTCTGCATCAATATTTATTTCAGGTTTTAATCCTATTTCAAAAGCAAATGCATAATCACCCGGGTTGTTCATATCCAGCATACGCGCATCACTTTCCAGCGGCAGCGGCTGTGCAAAAATATCCAATTGCTCATGCACCATATAATTGTTCAGTTCCTTTTCCACAGTATGCAGTATTTCATCTGTAAATACACTCTGACCATACATTTTTTTTACCAAACCCGCAGGCACCATGCCTTTGCGGAAACCGGGGATATTTGCACTTTTTGCATATTTTTTCAGGTGTTGCTCAAAAGAAGAAATATAATCTTCTTTTGCAAGCTTAACGGTGAGCTTGTCATTTAAATGTCCGATGTTTTCTCTTGTTACTGTTGCCATGATCGTATAAATTGTCTTGTTAATCTGTTGAATAATTGAGAAGTAAAATGCATAAAGAGCACGGCTTCCTGCAAGTCTGCTTATCAACCAAAAAGTGCGGATGGAGGGGGTCGAACCCACATGCCTTGCGGCGCCAGATCCTAAGTCTGGTGCGTCTGCCAATTTCGCCACATCCGCAAACGGGGCGCAAAAATAATGTATTTACCAATAAGATATTTTTTTGAACAAAGGCTGATAAAAATTTTAAAAAAAGCAGGCATTAATGCTTCTCATTTTATCTTTATATAATGAGTAAAATTAAAACCGCTTTTTTCTGCGGTAACTGTGGTTATGAAAGTGCAAAATGGCTGGGTAAATGCCCGTCCTGCAACCAGTGGAACACATTTGTGGAAGAATTGATTGACAGCGGAACAAATAAAAATAACGGTTCATGGAAAGATTATCATGGCGAAAAGAAAACAGTAAAAACGGTTGCACTAAATAAAGTGAGTGCGCAGGAAGAAAAACGGATATCGTCTGCAGACAGTGAACTGAACAGGGTTTTAGGCGGCGGTATTGTAAACGGAAGCATTATACTTGTAGCAGGCGAGCCCGGTATTGGCAAAAGCACATTGCTCCTCCAGGATGCTCTGCAATTACAAAATATTGTTACACTTTATATAAGCGGTGAAGAAAGCGAACAGCAGATAAAAATGCGTGCCAACAGGCTGAATATTGAAAATGAAAATTTTTACCTGCTTACCGAAACGGTTACCCAAACAATTTTCCAGGAAATAAAAAAATTAAAACCGCAGCTTGTAATTGTTGATTCCGTGCAAACGCTCCAGTCAAACCTTATTGAATCATCACCAGGAAGCATTTCGCAAATACGCGAATGTGCAGCGGAATTTCAGCGCTTTGCAAAAGAAACCAATACGCCTGTTTTTTTAATCGGCCATATTACAAAAGACGGAAGCATTGCCGGTCCAAAAATTTTGGAACACATGGTGGATACGGTTTTACAGTTTGAAGGCGACCAGCATTATGCATACCGCATTTTGCGCACATTAAAAAACCGTTTTGGCAGCACCGCCGAATTAGGCATTTACGAGATGACGGGTGAAGGTATGCGGCCGGTAATAAACCCTTCAGAAATTTTAATCAACCAGAAAGAAGAACAATTAAGCGGCAGCGCCATTGCAGCAAGCATGGAAGGCCTGCGGCCATTGCTTATAGAGGTGCAGGCGCTTGTAACGCAGAGTGTTTACGGCACGCCGCAAAGAACCGTAAGTGGTTTTGATTTAAGAAGGCTGCAACTGTTGCTTGCAGTGCTTGAAAAGCGCGGTGGTTTTCATTTTGGCGTTAAAGATGTATTTGTAAATATTGCCGGTGGATTGAAAGTGGAAGACCCATCTATAGACCTGGCGGTTATTTGCGCTTTGCTTTCTTCTTATGAAGATGTACCCGTGCCGCAGCATATATGCTTTGCTGGCGAAGTGGGGTTGAATGGAGAGATACGTGCAGTAAACCGGATTGAACAAAGGATTGCGGAAGCTGAGAAACTTGGGTTTGAAAAAATAATTGTTTCACGTTTTAATAAAAAAGGGTTTGATAAAAATCAGTTTAAAATAGACGTAGTTGCTTTGGGGCGCGTAGATGAAGTCTATCGCTTTTTATTTTGATGTATTTATATTTTATATGTAATTTGAAAAAATGATAAAAAACTTTCCATCATATTTCAATGATTTTGCGCACCTGTTCTTTCCGCATAATTGCCTGGGTTGCGGCACAGATACGCTGGAAAATAATGCGCCCTTATGCGCTGCCTGTTTTGTCCAGTTGCCCGAAACGGGTTTCTTTCAGCAAAAAGACAACCCTGTTAAAAATATTTTTTATGGAAGGGTCAACATCCAAAATGCCGCAAGCGCTTTTTATTTTGCAAAAGATTCACTGCTGCAGCATTTAATTGTTGAGTTGAAATATCATGGAAATAAAGATGCCGGTTATTATCTGGGAAAGCTGCTTGGCTGCCGTTTACAGGAATCAGAGGGGTTTCAGGAAGTGGAAATAATTGTCCCTGTTCCGCTGAATACAAAAAAAGAAAAGATGCGCGGGTACAACCAGGCCGCTGCAATTGCTGATGGAATAGCGGAAGTATGGCATAGGCCGGTAATAAAAAATGCGCTCGGCAGAAAAATTTTTACAGAAACACAAACACAGAAAGACCGTATTTCCCGCTGGCAGAATATGCAGGATGTATTTACCGTAATGGATGAAAATTTGTTAAAAAATAAACATATTTTGCTGGTGGATGATGTAGTAACCACCGGTGCCACGCTGGAAGCCTGCGGGGAAGCCGCGCTGGGCGCTGAAAACACAAAACTGAGTATTGCAACAGTTGCTTATACGGTATAAGAAATTTATCTCCGGCAAGGAAATTTTACAGAACTTTGCGCTCAATTTATTGTTTACTTATCAAATCAACATTACCATGAAATATTGCACTCAGCTTTTGGCATTAATTCTTATTGCCTCTTTTTCCGCCACTGCACAATCACCTTCTATGAAAGCGCCGGTCAATACAGGCATCAACATTTACGATTTTAAAATAAAATCACTTGATGGCGGCGTAATTGATTTCTCACAGTTCAAAGGCAAAAAAATACTTGTTGTAAACACCGCTTCTATGTGCGGTTTTACGCCTCAGTATGCAGGCCTGGAAAAACTCTACGAAGCGCATAAAGACAAACTGGTAATCGTTGGTTTCCCGTCTGATAATTTTGGCGGTCAGGAATACAAAAAAGACAGCGATATAAAATCTTTCTGCCAGAAAAATTATGGCGTTACATTTCCGCTTACTACACGTGTGGATGTACAGGGCGATAACGCAACCCCTGTTTTTAAATATCTCTGCAGCAAAAGCGAAAACGGTGTACTTGATGCCACCATTAGCTGGAACTTTAATAAATTCCTCATTGATGAACACGGAAATTTAGTTGCTTATTTTGACAGTAAGGTAACACCCGAAAGCCCGGAACTTACCAGGTATTTTGCAGAACCGTAACAGAGGATTTTTAGCATAAATATTTTTTAGAGGCTGGCAGTTGTCAGCCTTTTTTATTTTTAGGCATCCTGTTTCAGCAAAACTAATTCATAACGTGTAACCCCTAAACTTGTGAAAATATTTCTGCACAATTAATTTACGGGTTATTAGGTTTTTAATTTTATTTTATTTACTTTTTACCCCCTTTACAGAATGAATCAAAATCCCGAACAACTTGCCAGAGATAAAATAGATGCAATGCTTATTGCTTCGGGATGGCTCATTCAAAACAAAAACAAAATCAATCTCAATGCAAGCCTCGGTATTGCTGTAAGGGAATATCAAACGGACATTGGCCCGGCAGACTATGTACTCTTCGTAGATAAAAAATCTATTGGCATCATCGAAGCTAAACGTGCAGAAGAAGGCGTACAACTTACCATGCATGAAGATCAAAGTGATGGTTATGCTACAGCAACACTCAAACACTTAAATAATGATCCGCTTCCTTTTGTATATGAAAGCACCGGCGAAGTAACTAGGTTTACTGATTACCGGGATATCAAACCAGGAAGCAGACCTGTATTCACCTTTCATCGCCCTGAAACATTTTTAGAATACAGCAAACAGGATAAATCACTAAGAACAAGATTGCAAGACATACCACCGTTAACAGATTCTTTCTCCTCCCCTTTGGGGGAGGCCGGACTGAGAGATTGCCAAATCATAGCCATCAACAATCTTGAAGAATCCTTCAATCAGGCAAATCAAGGTTCAGACATATTATACAAAACAGAAACAAAAAAGATTATTGGTTGCGCAATGGAAGTGCATAAAAGATTAGGAAATGGATTCCAGGAAGTGATTTATCAAAGAGCTTTAGCAATTGAAATGAGTATCGCGGATCTTGAATTTTCAAGAGAAATGGAAATGCCAATATATTATCGTGACAATGAAATTGGAGCAAGGCGTGTTGATTTTTTTGTAGCAGATAAAATAATGGTAGAAATAAAAGCTATCATTAAGCTTGAAGATGTTCACCTTGCACAGGCAATGAATTACCTGGAAGCATATAAAATGGAAATAGGATTATTAATAAATTTTGGAGCAAGAAGTTTAGAATTTAAAAGAGTTCACAATAATAAAATTCTCAACCGTGATTAAAGGATTATTTGATTGTCTTGATTATGCAAACACAAAGAAATCATGTTAATCCTTTAATCATAAAAATCATGGTTCAGACATTTGTGCTACTATTAAACATCGTTGTGTCACTCCCTTGTACTGCACAACATTATTCAACAATGATTGAAGAACAAAACATAAAACAGTTACCGAAAGATTGGAAGTGGGTGAAGTTGGGAGAATTGTGTCTTAACAAAGAAGGTCTAAGAAGAGGGCCATTTGGAAGTGCAATTAAAAAAGAATTCTTTGTGCCAAATGGATACAAAGTTTATGAACAATCTAACGCAATTTACAATGATGCTTTTAGAGGTAGATATTTTTTAGATGAAACAAAGTATCAAGAGCTTATTAATTTCAATGTTCAACCAGGAGATTTAATAGTTAGTTGCTCCGGCACTTTAGGAAGAATTGCGGAAATACCGACTAATGCCAAACCAGGAGTAATTAATCAAGCGCTTTTGAGAGTTAGACTAAAAGAGGAATTAATTGAAAAGAAATACTTTTTATACAATTTTCGTTCTGCGCAATTTCAAAAGAAAATATTTGACCAATCTCAAGGAACAGCAATGTCAAATTTGGTTGGAATAAAAGATTTCAAACTGATAGAAATATCTCTTCCACCTAAACCCACCCAACAAGCCATTGTTTCCAAAATAGAAGAGCTCTTTAGTGAGTTAGACAAAGGCATAGAACAATTAAAAACTGCACAGCAGCAATTAAAAACCTACCGGCAGAGTGTGTTGAAATGGGCATTTGAGGGGAAGCTAACAAGAAGTCTGAACTATGATTTGTATGATTTATATGATGCACATGATTTAACTGTTGCGGCAGAACCGGATGCCGTTGTTTATGAACTAAAAAATAATCAGGAAAACCAGGACAATCACATAAATCACAGTTCAGACAAAGGAGAATTGCCGAAGGGTTGGAAATTAATAACAATTGATGAGGTAGCATCTGTTGGTACAGGTGCAACACCTTTAAAATCCAAATCTGAATATTATGGAGGAAGTATTGCATGGGTAACAAGTGGTGCATTGAATGAAGAATATGTTAGAGAAGCAACAGACTTCGTTACTGAAAAAGCAGTGAAAGAAACAAACCTAACAATCTATCCAAAGCATACACTTCTAGTGGCAATGTATGGCGAAGGAAAAACAAGAGGCAAATGTTCTGAATTGTCGATTGAAGCTTGTACAAATCAAGCAATAGCAGCAATATATTTTAATGAGCTGCAAATCTCTGTAAAACCTTATTTAAAATATTTTCTTTTTAAAAACTATATTGAGGTTAGAAAAAAATCATCTGGGGGTGTGCAACCAAATTTAAACCTTGGTATTATAAAAAAATTGCAATTTCCTCTCCCGCCAATTGAAGAACAAAACAAAATCGTTCAGGAAATCGAAAGCCGCCTCAGCGTAGCGGATAAAATGGAAGAAAGCATAACTCAAAGCCTGCAACAGGCAGAAGCGTTAAGGCAAAGTATTTTAAAGAAAGCGTTTGAGGGGAAATTAGTTTAAAAAATAATTTATGTCAAACATATATTCTAAAGGATCTGAATGGAGAAGGTGGGAACCACACATTCATACTCCAGGCACAGTTAAAAATGATAATTTCAATGGAGCAGACTTAGCTGACAAATGGGATAAATTTATTAATGATATCAATATCTATCCTGACGATATTTCAGTAATTGCCATAACCGATTACTTATCTTCTGATAATTACTTTTATTTTAAAAAAGCCATTGAAGATGGCAAAATAACGAAAGACTTTAAACTTGTACTTCCAAACATAGAGCTTAGAATAAGTCCAGTTACAGGTGGCAGTACACCAATAAATATTCATTGTATTTTCAACCCATTATTTGATAGCAAACTCAACGATCGATTTTATAGTAAACTCAAATTCCATTATCAAACACGAGACTATTTAGCAACAAAAAGTGAATTAATTGAGTTAGGTAGAAAATATAAAAACACTCCATTATTAGAAGAAGACGTTGCTTATAAAGAAGGTATTAAAATCTTCGTTCCAAGTATTGATCATTTAAATAAGGTGTTTGATGAAGATGCAGAATTAAGAGACAACTGCATTGTAGTTGTTTCAAACAAATCAAATGACGGCGTGTCAGGTTTAAATGCTCATGCTGAATTGTTGGAAGGTGAAAAGCATAATATTCTGGATGGCACACGGCAGACGATTTACTATTTAAGCGATGGGGTTTTTTCATCTAATCAAAAAGATATCGATTATTTTTTAGGGTTGGGGGTTGATAGCATAAATGAAGTAAAAAGAAAATGTAGGAATTTAAAACCATGTTTACATGGTTGTGATGCTCATGAAAATTCAAAAATATTTGAACCTGACCAGAAAAGATATTGCTGGATAAAGGCTGATCCTACTTTTGAGGGATTTAGACAAATAATCTTTGAACCCTTTTCCCGTATTCGGATTCAACAAGATAAACCAGAACAAAAGAGACCGCATTTATTTATTGATAAAGTGCGGTTTCTTTCGCAGTCTCCTGACTTAACCTTTTCTAATGAGTTTATTGAAATTAATTCAACCCTTAATTCCATAATAGGTGGAAAGTCATCTGGAAAATCATTGCTGCTATATTACATTGCAAAGACAATTGACCCACTTCAACTAGAAGATAAGTATGATGATTTGAGTGTTTTAGATAGGTATACTTTTGAAAATGAAATAGCTGGATTCAATTTTGAAGTAATCTGGGGCGATGGCGTTTCGTTTAA
The DNA here is from genome assembly GCA_038207175.1 of Chitinophagales bacterium. Classification (GTDB taxonomy): domain Bacteria; phylum Bacteroidota; class Bacteroidia; order Chitinophagales; family Chitinophagaceae; genus JBBRAD01. Next base: position 9,634 of record JBBRAD010000014.1, on the reverse strand, counting down.
AATCACTGACTCACCACAGTCTAAAAATAGACAAATCACCTATATTCCCCAGATGTATATTAATCATTTGGCTGAAAAAAGAGGAAATGATGAATTGAAAAAATTGATTCAATCAATTTTGGAAGAGAAGCCTGATTTTTTAGAATTTTATTCTGCTTCAAACGACGAAATATCACGATTAAAAGGTTTGATTGCAAATAATATGTTTCAATTCTTTGAACAAGAAAAGAAGCTAATAGCAAACCAATCTCAACTCAAAGGTAAGGGTGATAAAGCCGCCCGTCAACAGAATCTGGCGAAAAGAAAACAGGAATTGGCCACTCTTAGAATAGATGCGGGTTTTACAGAGGAGGAAGAAGACGAATACACAAAACAATTAGGAAACCGTATTCTGCATGACTCTTGTAAAAAAAGTCTAGAAATTTTAAAAGAGATTGTTTTAAATGATTATTCAACCGAACTTCATAGGATTGAGGATGAAGTCAAAAAGAGCCTTAAAAAATTAGAGGAAAATACGGTTTCCAAATTCGTTGGTGCTGAAAAAATACAGAAGGCATATTTAAATAATATTGCACAATACGAAAAGCAAATATTGGCGTCCTTTCAAAAAATATATGAAGATCTTGTAAGCAAATCAGAAAAAATTGAACGTTGTATAGAAAAATCTATTGGAAAAATTTCCATTTATGATTTGGCATTAAGTCCTTATTTGGAAAAGATCACAAAAAAAGAAAAACTCCAAGAAATTCAAAATGACATTTCCCAGGAAGAAACCACTCTTTCACAAATAGCGGTATAATCAACGAATCAATCGAAATGGCGAAGATGCTTGGATAATACCAGATTTTTACGATTTAAATCCTGACTATGCATTTCCTTGGCATGAAATAGTTTGCCCTGTTAACGCTAGTGATTTTTATAATAAACTAAAATCTAAAGGAGTTATTGATAGTAATCAGGTATTAAAAGTCGAAGATCTTACTAATTCGAACAGTAAGTTAAAACAAGGGTTTTATCCACTAAACTCATTTAGAAAAAGTGAAGGTGGGTAAGTATAAAAGAAATGTTTGTTCCAGATTATTCAAATGAGGAGGATGGTTTTTATCAAGACCGCCTAAAAATTTATGAGGTCCAAAACCTTGATTTCGAAGAAAAAGAAATTTCAAAACCCAAAAAACAATCTGAAAAGGAAAGGGTTTACCCCAAATTTTCACCAAAGTCCAGAATAATATTAAATAAATAAGCAACGGCAATACAGCAAACACATCCGGCATCGTCTCCAAAATCTGGGCTTTCTGTGACACACTTCGTGATGATGGCGTAGGCTGTCTGAATCAGGATTTTCAGGATTTTAAAATTAACAGGATGGGTAATGTTATGAAATCCTGCAAATCCTTTAATCAATTAAATCCTGATTCTGACATTTAAAATTAACAGGATATGCAACCTGATGAAATAACATATAAGATAATTGGCTGTGCAATGAAAGTACATAATACTTTAGGTAACGGCTTCCAGGAAGTAATTTATCAAAGATGTCTTGCTATAGAATTAAGAAAGGCGGGGTTGGATTTTGTAAGAGAAAAAGAGCAGCCTATTTTTTATGAAGGTGAAGAAGTGGGAACAAGGAGAGCTGACTTTATTGTCCAAGGTAACATCATGGTAGAGTTAAAGGCATTGATTAATTTAGAAGATGTACACTTAGCCCAGGCTAAAAATTATGTAGTAGCTTATGATCTTTCTATTGGCTTACTTATAAATTTTGGAGCAGTAAGTTTACAGTATAAAAAAGTATTCAATCCAAAATATAACAATCCTGCAATCGTCTAATCAGAATTTTCAGGATACAAGGATTAACAGGATAGGATACTCCGATTAAATCCTGTTCATCCTATAATCAATTAAATCCTGATTCTGACAATGGAGAAGGTTGTCTGAAGCAAGATTTTCAGGATGCAAAGATGAACAGGATATAGCAACCCGGGATAAAATAATGTATAAGATAACTTTGACTGGAAGTACTTAATAAAAAATCCTGGTCATCCTGAAATCAATTAAATCCTGATTCAGACAATGGGGAATAGAAAAGAAAAAGTACAAGAGTGCGACGCAAGTAAAGTTTAATAGTAGCAATGCAGTTGGGCTAATAAAAGTGGTTTAATAAATATGAGTAATCAAACAACGAATACATCCAGCATAGTTTCTAAAATATGGGCTTTCTGCAACACGCTTCGTGATGATGGCGTAGGCTATGGAGATTATTTAGAGCAGTTAACGTACCTGCTGTTTTTGAAAATGGCAGATGAATATAGCAAGCCTCCGCATAACCGTGTTATGCCTATTCCTGCACAATACAATTGGGAAAGCCTGTTGAATAAAAGCGGCGATGAACTGGAAACGCATTACAGCAAACTGCTACGCGATTTGGGCATTGAAAAAGGTATGCTGGGGCAGATATTTACCAGGAGCCAGAACAAGATACAAGACCCTGCCAAACTGTATAAACTGATTGCACTGATTAATGCAGAGGAATGGATATTGATGGGCGTAAAAGACAAGGGCGATATTTATGAAGGGCTGCTGGAGAAAAATGCAGAAGATACCAGGAGCGGCGCCGGTCAGTACTTTACACCAAGGGCATTGATTAAAACAATGGTGGAGTGCATTCGCCCCGAGCCAAATAAAACAATTGCAGACCCGGCCTGTGGTACAGGCGGTTTCTTTTTAGCTGCGTATGATTGGCTAACAGAACATCTGCAAATGGATAAAGCGCAAAAGCAGTTTCTAAAATTCAACACCTTTGCTGGCAATGAAATTGTGCCCGGCACTCGCAGGCTGGCATTGATGAATTTGTTCCTGCATAATATTGGTAATATAGACAGTGATACATTGATATCGCCCAATGATTCATTGATTGCGCAACCCGAAACACGTTACGATTATGTGCTGGCAAATCCACCCTTTGGTAAAAAAAGCAGCATGACTTTTACTAATGAAGAAGGCGAACAGGAAAAAGAAGACCTTACCTATAACAGGCAAGACTTTTGGGTTACTACCAGCAACAAGCAACTGAACTTTGTACAGCATATTAAGAGCATGTTGAAAACAACCGGCCATGCAGCCGTTGTATTACCAGATAATGTTTTGTTTGAAGGCGGTGCCGGCGAAACCGTAAGAAAGAAATTGTTGGAAACAACAGACCTGCATACCATTCTTCGTTTACCAACAGGAATATTTTATGCCAATGGTGTAAAAGCAAATGTATTGTTCTGGGATGGCAAACCTGCCAGTAAAGACGCGTGGACAAAAGAAGTATGGGTGTATGATTACAGAACTAATGTGCATCATACGTTAAAAAAGAATCCTCTTAAAACAGAAGACCTGAAAGATTTTATTGAGTGTTATAATCCAGCCAACAGGCATAAAAGAACAGCAACATGGAGTGCAGAAACTCTAGAAGGTCGTTGGAGAAAGTTTAGTTATGATGAGATTGTTGCAAGAGACAAAACATCATTGGATATTACCTGGTTAAAAGATAAGTCCTTGGCTGATTTGGATAATCTTCCTGACCCGGATGTTTTGGCGTTGGATATTGTGGAGAATTTAGAAGCGGGGTTGGAGAGTTTCAGAACTATTATAGCGGGATTAAAAAAATAAAATAGCAATATTAGAACCCCTGTATATTTCTTTTCCGCAATGCCTGCTTCGCATTGTTTTGTGTCCGGAAAGCAACAATGCGATAGAATAGTAATACCCTTTAAGTCAGCCGCATTTGCTGCTCATTTGCTTTAAGAGTTCCATTTCTTGCTGTAGTAAAGAGTGCTGCGACGCAAGAAAAGCCTCATAATTTAATGCAGCTTGGTTCAAAAAAAATTAAAATAATAATTCAGGTATGGATAATGAGCAATAACAATTCCCAAAACACTTCCGGCATAGTTTCCAAAGTATGGGCTTTCTGCAACACCCTTCGGGATGATAACGTAGGCTATGAGTAAGATTAATAAGCATTTAAAGGCATGCAAAATTAATCATCCTTCGTTGTAAAGCCCTTGTAAAGCCCCACCTGAGCCCTGGTAAAGCCCATCCTAAGCCCACCTGCTCCCCTTCACAGCACTCTCCTTTGCCGCAATGTCTGCTTCGCATTGCTTTATGTCCGGAAAGCGACATTGCGGTATAATAGTAATACCCTGCAACACCCTTCGGAATGATGGCGTAGGCTATGAATAAAAAGTAAAAACTTGTTGTAAAAATTACTTTTACCAGAAAAATTGTTATTTATCTTTAAAAGCCTGGCTTTTATAAAAATTTATGGAGGAACAAAAACACATACCTAAAACATACCTCTTTATAGAAATAAGCCATTTAGAGCCACCCCCATTTTCTTGATACTGGAAAATATTATCCTAAAAGTATCCCTTACTGGAAATAATTATCCAAATAAAGCATAAAATTCCGGCTTACTGGAAAATTTTAGCAACAGACAGTTTTCTTAACCGACTTTTACTGGAAATAATTATCCTAAAATTACCTTATACTGGAAAATATTTGCTAATTTAGCTCCTTAGTTCGGTTATAATGGAAAATATTTTACCTGTACACCTTCAGGAAGTGGTCTTTTCGTCCAGCGACACTAAATTCAGCAAGCAAATATCCAGGCTTTCAACAGCAGGCAAGCTGCGAAAGATTGCTGCCCGTATTTATTCGCCCAATTTTACCGATAGCCCGGAGACTATTGTAAGGCGAAATCTTTTTGCCATCCTGGGGAAACTGTATCCCGGTTCCATGCTCAGTCACCGGTCGGCGCTGGAGTTTAAGCCAACCTCAGCAGGGCATATTTTTCTTACCTATACCTATACTAAAAAAATAAGCCTGCCGGGCATTATCCTTCGCTTTATGGAAGGACATGAGCCAATAGAAGGCGATAACCTATTTTCCGGCGAACTGTATACGTCTCAATTAGAAAGGGCTTTACTGGAAAATATGCAGGTATCCCGGCAACCCGGTCCTGAATCAAAAACCATTACCCTGCCCAAGCTGGAAGAGCGGCTGGAACAGGTAATAAGGGTAAAAGGCGAAGTTGGTTTAAATGAACTGAGGGATAGGGCAAGGGCAATAGCTGAAAAACTGGGAATGCAGAAGGAGTTTGAAAAACTAAACAAACTCATCAGTGCCTTACTAAATACACAGCCTTCTAAAATATTGTCTTCCCCCGTTGCGGTGGCAAGGGCATTTGGCAATCCTTACGACCCGGCAAGGTTGCCCCTGTTTGAAAAACTATTTATTGAACTAAAACAAAAAGAGTTTGCAGCATTGCCGGAAAAAAATACCACCAACCGGTCGTTCAGAAATTTTGCTTTTTTTGAAGCCTATTTTTCCAACTACATCGAGGGTACTGAGTTTGAACTGGAAGATGCAAAAAAGATTATTGAAACGGAAACCCCCATGCCCAACCGCGATGAAGATTCTCATGATATATTGGGAACGTATAAGCTGGTAAGCAACAGGGAAGAAATGAATATAACACCAGGCAAACCCTCAGCACTGCTGGAGATACTTTTATACAGGCATAAGTTTTTAATGAGTGCAAGAACTTCAAAAAATCCCGGGCAGTTTAAAGATAAAAACAACCGGGCAGGCGGTACACATTTTGTTGACAATACGCTGGTAAAAGGAACATTAATAAAAGGCTTTGATTTTTACCAGGCACTTACCGGCCCTTTTGCCAAAGCAGCTTACATGATGTTCCTGGTAAGTGAAGTACATCCTTTCCTTGATGGCAATGGAAGGATAGCAAGGGTAATGATGAATGCAGAACTGGTAAAACAGGAGCAATCGAAAATTATTATCCCAACTGTTTACCGGGATGATTATATGCTTGCATTAAGAAAGTTAACAAGGCAGCAAGAACCGTCACCTTATGTAAGGATGCTGCTGAAAGCATATATGTTCAGCTCAGCAATTGCAGGTGATGATATGGATGCAATGGAAAAACACCTGAAAGCATCGAATGCTTTTAAAGAACATGATAAGGCGAAGTTGAAAATTATGAAGGAGGGTTGGGGACAATAAAAAAAGCTAAAAACTCTTTAGCAATGAAAATATACAAAAAGATGGTAAAAAGTACTGCTAAGTTTTATAAAACGTAACATCTTTCTGCTGTTGTTGGTGTCCGCAATGCCTGAAAAGTTTTTTCAGTACAAGACAAAAGTTAGCTACTTAGTACACACTCCATAGTAACGCCGGGTAACGTCCATCCTAAGCCCACCTGCTCCCCTTCACAGCACTTTTCCTAATTTGCAACCAGTTCCCTTTTGCTCCTTTTAGCGCCTTTCAGTTCCCTTTTGTTCCTTATAATGCCCTTCAGGGAAATTAAAATATTTGTCTTCTTTTAATTTGCATGGTTATTAATTGAGAAGAAAGTATCGGAAGTTTTAAAACTCCGGGCTTCAAAACAATTAAATGGCAAAATAAATTTTATAACATTCATAATGGCAATTTGTACCATAAAATATTTCCTGCTCTTGTTGGTGCCTGTACTGCCGCCTTTGGCATCATTTATTTCTTCACCTTTGCATTTCTCAATTCAAAAAAGCCTACACTTCTGTTATCTTCGCTCCATGCAGTTCAAAGATGTAATTGGCCAGCAGGAAACAAAACAAAATCTAATGGAGATGGTGCAGCAAAACCGTCTCAGCCATGCTTTATTATTTCTTGGCAAAGAAGGAAGCGGCGCATTGCCGCTGGCTCTTGCATTCGCACAGTATGTGGTAAGCCTGCCGCAGCCTTCACCCGTAGTGGAAGATTTGTTTGGCGGGTTTACCGCGCTGGAAGCTGCGCCTTCTTTTATCCATCCTGATGAAATGATTACTAAGCCTGCATTTCAGCGGGCGGAACAGTTGATACACCCCGACCTGCATTTTTCTTACCCCGTTATTTCAAAAAAAAGCGGCGATAAACCCGTCAGTACGGACTTTATAAGCGAGTGGCGCGAATTCATCAAAAAATATCCTTACGGGAATATTTTCGACTGGCTGCAGTTTATAAATGCAGAAAATAAACAGGGAAATATTACCGCCGAAGAATGTAACGATATACTCCGCAAACTGAACCTGAAAAGTTTTGAGAGTGAATACAAAGTGCTGGTGATGTGGATGCCCGAATACCTGGGCAATGCAGGAAACAAATTGTTGAAACTGATAGAAGAGCCGCCGCCAAATACCTTATTCATCCTTGTGGCGGAAACCGAAGAAAAAATACTGCCCACAATCCTCAGCCGCTGCCAGCTTGTAAAAATCCCTTTGCTCGATACGGTGGATATTGAGCAGGCATTAATAACAAGGGCAAATATAAACGCAGAAACGGCAAGGCAAACCGCCAGTATTTCCGAAGGCAATTACCGCGAAGCGCTTCAGTTGCTGCAGCATGCAGAAGAAGACTGGCAAAGTCTTTTAAACGACTGGCTAAGATTCATCATCCGGCAAATGCTGCCCGAACAGGTAAAATGGGTTGAAGAAACAGGCAGGCTGGGCCGCGAAAAACAAAAACAGTTTTTACGCTACTTCAATCATTTGCTGGAGCAAAGCATACGCGTAAAAGTAATGGGTGAAAACTGTGTGAACATATCAGAAAAAGAAAAAGATTTTGCGCAGCGGCTCAATAAAATTGCATCGGTAAGCCAGCAGCAGGCCATCGTGGAAGAAATTGACAAAGCGGCTTATTATATAGAGCGCAACGCCAACGCCAAAATGCTCTTTCACGCCCTCACCATCAAATTGTACCATATCATTCGCAATAAAACCTTATTTTTGGCGGCATAACGTTTGCCGTTTTCGTTTGGCGTTTCATCTGTATCATCTCACGTCCCGCGTTTCACGTCTCACGTTTTTAAAAAGAAAAGGTTTTTGTGGGCCAGGCTTTTGTGCGTATGGGATCGTTCGTTGCGTCGCACTCTTTTTTTGTAGAATATATTTCAGCATTTAATGCATGCAGGTTTTATCTTACGGCATTTTAAACAGCAAAACAGTTCAGCATTGAACAAAACGCTGAAGTGAGTGACACAACAAAGTTTAATAGTACTGCCACAGCCGGCTTCATAAAATTCTTCTCTTAAAAATTTCCCGTTACATCAATTTTGCACGGGCAACAAAACCTGAAATTGTAACTCTTAAATCTGAAATTGAAATGGGCTGTGGATCATGCGGAACAGGTAAACCAAATGGCTGTAAAAGCAATGGTGGGTGCAGTACCGGCGGGTGCAACCGTATGAATGTGCACGACTGGCTGATGAACCTTCCCTTCAGTGACCCTGAAAGCAACTGCAAAATAATTGAAGTAAGTTTTAACCAGGGTAGCCGTAAAGAATTTTACCGCAACGCCACTTTACAATATTTTGAAAAAGGTGAATATATTGCAGTGGAAGGCGTAAGCGGTTTTGATGTGGGCGAAGTAAGCATTACCGGCGAAATGGTGCGTCTTCAGATGAAGAAAAAAGGGGTGGATGAGTTTAACCCTGAAATAAAAAAAGTATTGCGCCGCAGCACCGAGCGCGACATAGAAATGATGCAGCAGAACAAAGCGCGGGAAAAAGAGGCGCTTACCCGCAGCCGTGCAATGGCAAGACAGTTGAACCTTCAAATGAAACTTGCAGAAGTGGAGTTCCAGGCCGATGGAAGAAAAGCAACATTTTATTATACTGCGGATGACCGCGTGGATTTTCGTGAACTGATAAAAATATTTGCCGGGGATTTTAAAGTAAAAGTGGAAATGCGGCAGATCGGCATACGTCAGGAAGCGGGAAAAATAGGCGGAATAGGCAGTTGCGGCAGGGAGCTTTGCTGCAGCACCTGGCTTACTGATTTTAAAAGTGTAACCACTACCGCTGCACGGTATCAGAATCTTTCTATTAACCAAACAAAATTGAGCGGGCAATGCGGCCGTTTAAAATGCTGTTTGAATTATGAACTGGATACCTACTTAGATGCGCTGCAAAATTTTCCCGATAATGCAGACACGCTTCAAACAACAAAAGGCGCTGCCATTTTAATAAAAAAAGATATTTTTAAAAACCTGATGTGGTATACGCTGCCAGACAGTAATAAGCAATACCCCGTAACCATTGAAAGGGTGCGCAAGATTAAACAACTGAATGCACAGAATGTGATACCCGAAGAACTGGAAGCAGTTGATATTACTACCAACAAACCAAAAGAAAGTGAAAGTGGGTTTGTGGAGCTGGTAGGGCAAATCAGTTTAAATACGCTGGAAAAAGCAGATCGCAAAAACAGGCCGCAGCAGGGACAAGGACAACGCGGCAACAACCAACCACGCAGCAACAGTGGTCCGCAGCAGCGCGGCAACAATAATCCCAACCAGCAACAAAGACCAAATAATAACCCACAGCAATCACGTGGCGGAGGCAATCCTCAGCAAAGAGGTGGACCCAATAGTCAGCAACCCGGTGGCAGCAATCCTAATCAACAACGCAGCGGTAACAATCCACAGCAGCGCAGCAATAATCCTAACCAGCAACAAAGACCAAATAATAATCCACAGCAACCCCGCACGGGCGGAAATGGTAGCAATCAACCACCCCCGCAAAACAATGGTGGGCAGCCGCCGCCGCGCGGAGACAACA
>JBBRAD010000013.1:0-139517 GCA_038207175.1 Chitinophagales bacterium | reverse complement strand
ATCAGATGAAAGGAACTGTTGTTGGTGTATTGAAAGATTTTAATGATAGATCTTTTCGCCAGGATCTTGCACCATTGCTTATTACCCCAAACGTTACCATGTACAACCAGGCCGGAATAAAACTTGCAACGACAAACATTTCTTCTACACTGCAATCTGTTAAAACAATATGGGAGCAAACTTTTCCAAATTTTGTTTATGAATACAGGTTTCTTGATGATAAAATAGATAGTTTTTATAAGCAGGAAAACCAGTTGTCGCAGTTGTATAAAATTTTTGCAGCAATCGCTATATTCCTTAGCTGTCTTGGGTTGTATGGTTTAGCCTCATTCATGGCAGTGCAGAGAATAAAAGAAGTTGGTATTCGTAAAGTACTTGGTGCTACTGCAGGCGGTATCGTTTATCTGTTTTCAAAAGAATTTATCATACTCATTGCAATTGCCTTTGTTATTGCTACACCCATTGCATGGTATTACATGCACCAATGGTTACAGGATTATAGTTATCGTATCAACATCAGTTGGTGGTTATTTGCTGCAGGCGGACTTGTTTCAATAATTATTGCTCTTGCAACGATAAGTTTTCAGGCAATAAAAGCAGCAATAGCAAACCCGGTAAAGAGTTTGAGAACAGAATAAAGAAAGGGAGATGTGAAAGGTGAGAAGTGAGATGAAAAAATCAGACATCATTAAATTATACATCAGAAATTATATTTTATGCTTAAAAGTTATTTCAAAACCGCTTGCCGAAATTTAATGAAGAATAAAACTTTTTCATTCATTAATATCATTGGCTTGGCTATTGGTTTAACCTGCTTTGTACTCATAGCTGTTTTTGTATATGATGAGTTGAATTATGATACTCACCCTGCTGATGCAAAAAATATTTACAGAGTTAACGTGAATGTTACGGGCAATGGTGATGTGGCTGTTTATCCTGATGTGGATATGGCCGTTGGTGAAGGAATGAAAAATGCTTTTCCTGAAATAAAATCATTCACCAGGTTATCGCCCGCAACTGATTTTGTAAAGTATAATGATAAACAGTTTAAAGAAGATAAGCTCGCATTTGCAGATTCAAATTTTCTGCAAATATTTTCTATACCGCTTGCTGATGGAAGCAATAAAGATGCATTGGTGCAACCTAACAGCGTTGTAATTTCAAAAGCATTTGCAAAGAAATATTTTGGTGATGCAGAGCCTGTTGGAAAATCGCTGGTTATTGGTTTGCATGATGCGGTGTATAAAGTAACAGGCGTATTTGATAAAGTACCTGATAATTCGCATTTTCATTTTGATGCATTCTTAAGCCTCTCAACTTTTCATATAACAAATTCAACCTGGAGTAATATCGGCGAATACACTTATTTGTTATTGAATAATAATGCTGATCCGAAAAAATTAGTAGCAAAGTTTCCGCAGCTTGTTGCAAAATATGTTGTGCCCGAAGTGCAGCATGATATGGGCGTAAGTTATGCAGAAGCACAAAAGTCGGTGAACACATTTGTATTCTCTTTGCAGCCACTTACGCAAATTCATCTTTACTCACATACAAAATACGAGCTTGAACCCAACGGCGATATACAATACGTGTATATCTTTTCTGTATTAGCGATATTTATTTTACTGCTTGCCTGTGTAAACTTTACAAACCTTTCAACAGCCCGTGCAGCCAAAAGGGCAAAAGAAGTTGGTGTAAGAAAGGTAATGGGTTCAGGAAAACTTCAGTTAATAAAGCAATTTCTCTCAGAGTCAGTATTAATGAGCTTTTGCGCCATGCTGGTGGCAATCGTTTTAGTATTTGTTTTACTGCCTTACTTTAACCAGGTTGCAGGCAAACAAATAAGTTTTGATTATTTTTTGAATTACAGGTTTATACTTGCTATGCTTGCATTGGTATTTTTTGTTGGAATAATTGCCGGCATTTATCCATCTTTCTTTTTATCGTCATTTAATCCAATAAAAGTTTTAAAAGGCGCATCTGTAACTGGCAGTAAGAAAAATTATTTGCGCAGCAGTTTAATTGTATTCCAGTTCTTTGTTTCTACTGCATTAATTATTGCAACCATCATTGTTTACCAGCAATTGAATTATATGCAGAATAAAAAACTTGGTTATGATAAAGAACAGGTTTTATTTCTGCCTGACGGAAGATTGATGGGCGAAAACCAGGATGCATTTAAACAGCAGTTGTTACAGGATAGTCGCGTTATTGCTGCAAGTATTTCAAGGTCTGTGCCCGGTAATGTTTTTATGGATGGCACGGAGATTTATCCTAAGAATGATAATGGCAATGGAACAGAAATTCATGGAAATATTTATCATGTAGATTATGATTATTTACGAACATTAGGTATACGCGTTATCAAGGGCAGAAATTTTTCTAAAGATTTTCAAACCGATTCAGCATCAGGTGTTGTTATAAATGAAGCTACCGTTAAAGAATTAGGATGGAATAATACAAATCCAATCGGCAAAACTATTGTGCGTTCAGGCCAGCAAGAACTTAAAGTTGTTGGTGTTGTAGCTGATTTTAATTATGCATCAGCTAAACAAAAAATAGCACCGTTAATGATGGTGCTGGGCGGTAACCAAGGCGGGTTCATCATCAAAATAAAAACCGGTGATGTTACCGTTTTTTTAAAAGACTTAAAAAATACATGGAATAGTTTTAATCCGCAAGGGCCTTTAAGTTATACTTTTCTTGACGATAAGTTCGCCGCATTATATGCAAGTGAATTAAAAACAAAACAAATATTTTCTGCATTTGCTGTTATTGCAATCATCATTGCAGGGCTTGGGTTATTTGGACTTTCAGCGTTTGTAATTGAGCAACGCACAAAAGAAATAGGCATCCGTAAAGTGCTTGGCGCTTCCGTACAACAGGTTTTGTTATTGGTATCAAAAGAATTTTTATCACTGGTTGTTATTGCATTTATTATTTCTATCCCGGTAACATGGTGGGCAATGTATAAATGGCTTGAAAGTTATGCATACAGAATAAACATTAGTATTGGCGTATTTGCAATAGCAGGAATTTCTGCCGTGTTAATTGCTTTAATAACAATCAGCTTCCAGGCAATAAAAGCAGCAATAGCCAATCCTGTAAAGAGTTTGAGAACAGACTGATTATCGTGAATGGTGAATCGTCAATCGTGAAGAGAGTATGAAGAATTTTTTGAGCCGAACTGAAGAATTAAAATTGAACTTTCGATGCGTCGCACTCTTGTACGGTTGAAATTTTATTGAACATTTTAAACACTATAAAACTGTAGTAATGTTAAAAAATTATTTCAAACTTGCGTGGCGGAACCTGATGAAGTATAAATTCATTTCCTTCATCAATTTATTTGGCCTTACCATTGGTCTTGCCTGCTGTTTACTTATCACAACTTATATTCTTAATGAACTGAGTTATGATAAATATAATGAAAATGCAGACCGCATATATCGCGTAACCCGCACTTTTTATAATACAGACGGTACTGCAAGCCTTAACCTCAGTACAGTGGCGCCACCATTCGGGCCGCTTTTGCAAAACGATTTCCCCGATATACAAAAAGTTACAAGGCTATACCCTGATGGCCTTTCACCGCTGCGGTACCGGGATAAATTGTTTAACGAAACAAATTGTTTCTGGGCCGATGAAAATTTCTTTGATGTATTTACGGTTAAAACTGCAGAAGGCAACCCGCATACAGCTTTGCAGGAGCCTTACAGCATCATGCTTACAGAAGAAATGGCAAAAAAGTATTTTGGCAATGAAGACCCGATGAATAAAGTACTGCGTTACAATAACCAGTTTAATTTTAAGGTAACAGGTATATATAAAGCCTTTCCTGAAAATGCGCACCTGCACCCGGCTGTACTGTTCTCTTTCAGTACACTAAAGGATACTGCAGTGTATGGCGATTATAACCTGCATCATGATTTTGGCAATAATTCATTTTTTACTTATTTGCTCATGCCAAAAGGGTACCCTGTTGGGAATATGGAAAAACAGTTTCCTGCATTTGTTGATAAGTATATGCAGGATGATTATAAGGGTAGCGGGGTAAAACCATCCAAGGGTACAAGCCTTGCCCTGCAAAAATTAACTGACATCCACCTTTACTCACATACAGATTATGAAGCAGAAGAAAATGGCGATATCAGCCGTGTGTATATTTTTTCTGCCATCGCATTGGTTATTTTACTCATTGCGTGCATCAATTACATGAACCTTTCTACCGCAAGGTCTGCACTGCGTGCAAAAGAAATAGGCATACGTAAAGTAATCGGCGCGAGGAAAAAATCATTGGTCGGGCAGTTTCTAAGCGAGTCAGTAATTATTGCATGGGTGGCGGCTGTGCTGGCTTTTGGCCTTACCTGGCTTACATTGCCCTGGATAAATTCTTTTTCAGGTTTGCATCTTTCCATTGACATTCTTTTTAACTGGAAAATTTTATTACCTGTTTTACTTACCCCGTTTGCTGTAGGCATCTTATCAGGTTTGTATCCCGCACTTTTCATGTCTTCCTTCCAGCCGGTAAAAACACTTAAAGGTTTGTTTAAAGCAGGTGGCGCAAATATTACCATGCGCAAAGTACTGGTGGTTGCGCAATTTGCTATATCTATCATTCTTATTATCACTACCATGATTGTGTTTCAGCAACTGAGTTATATGGAAAGCACACCACTGGGAATAAATAAAGATCATGTTGTTACTATTCCCTTCAGCAATACACTTGGTGCATCGTATGAAAATTTCCGCACACAGCTTTTGCAGAACTCAGGTATCAAATCGGTTTCACGTTCTTCGCGCATACCAAGTGGCAGGTTGCTCGATGATATGAATGCATCTACTTACATTGGTGATTCGGCACGGCCTGTAAACTCAGATATAAAATTCGTTTCTGCGGATTATGATTTTGTGCCAACCTATGGTGTACAAATGACTGCAGGCAGAAACTTCTCAAGAGAATATGGAACAGATACAGCCAGCTTTATCCTGAATGAAGCGGCAGTAAAAACAATTGGCTGGAAATCGCCGCAGGAAGCAATAGGCAAAGATTTTAAATATGGAAACACCAAGGGCCATATAATCGGAGTGATGGCAGATTTTCATTTTGAAAGTATGCACCAGCATATAGTACCATTGGTATTAAGGCTGCCGCCACCATCGCAACCCTACTTCAACGATCTGTCAGTAAAAATTTCAGGAAATAATGTGCAGTCATCACTTGGGTTAATTGAAAAAACCTGGCACGCAGTATATCCTGAAACACCTTATCAGTATACATTTCTTGACGCAAATTTTGCAAAGCTCTACCAGTCAGAACAAAGACAAGGAACCCTTTTTACCGTATTTGCCTGTGTCGCAATATTTATTGCCTGTCTGGGTTTGTTTGGCCTTTCCGCATTTACCATCACACAGCGTGTGAAAGAAATTGGTGTGCGAAAAGTGCTGGGCGCCAATGTCAGCAGCATTGTTGCACTCTTATCAAAAGATTTTTTAAAGCTTGTAATAATTGCTGCAGTTATAGCTTTTCCTGTGGCATGGTATGCTATGGCGCACTGGCTGCAGGATTTTGCTTACCGCATAAATATTGTATGGTGGGTATTCGTGCTTGCTGCAATTGCTGCTGCACTTATTGCGCTTATAACGGTAAGTTTCCAGGCGATAAAAGCAGCAGTAGCAAACCCGGTAAAGAGTTTGAGAACGGAGTGAGGAATTGAAAATTAGAAATTAAGAATTGAAAATTTTATTGAACCAAACTGAAGAATATGAATTGAACATTGTTGCGTCGCACTCTTGTACAGCTGGAATTAATATCGTTCTTCCTGTGCAGAGCTTGGGATGATGAAGTGAGTGGCACCCGTGCGAACGGCAACGCCGGGCCGGCAACAGGCGATGAATAAAGGACAAAAATTAAGTACAAAAAAAACTTATTACTTACAAATTATACCTAAAGATATGTTTAAAAATTATTTCAAAACTGCATTTCGTTTTTTGCTGAAAAACAAAACATTCAGCTTTATTAATATTATTGGTTTGGCTATTGGCACACTGTGCTGTTTATATATTGTTTTATATGTAGAAGACCAGTACAGCTATGACAAACACGAAAATAATGCAGCGGATATTTACCGTATTACTACGTGGCTGAGCCTTCCGGGAGATAAACATAATAATTCAACCTGTTCGCCGCCCATTGCACCGGCAATTAAAAAAGATTTTCCGGAAGTGGAGCAATTTACACGCGTAATATCTGACTTTAGTTCCAGCCAGCATTTACTCCGTTATAAAGAAAAATCTTTTTATGAAAAAAACGCGGTATATGTAGATTCTACTTTTTTTGATGTGTTTACTTATCATTTTACAAATGGAAATGCAAAAAATGTTTTGTCGGAACCTTATTCCCTGGTATTGGTGAAAAGCACTGCTGATAAACTTTTCACCAATGAAGACCCTGTTGGTAAAGTAATTCAGATTGATGACGACAATGGTAAGCACGATTTTAAAGTAACCGGCGTGGTAGATGAAAGCCTGGGTAAATCAAATATACAGGCCAACATATTTATTACCATGAACAGCGGCGGAATTGGTGAATATGTGCGCCAGAATAATTCCTGGGCCGGTAATAATTTTACCAACTCTTATCTCAAGTTATTTCCTAATGCTGATGCGGCGGCGCTGGAAAAAAAACTGCCTGCATTTTTAAACAGGTATGGAGCAGAACAGTTAAAAGAACTGGGAATGGAAAAGCGTTTGCATTTGCAGCCCATTGGTACAATTCATACTACTACAGCCTATGAAGTTGAAATGACGAAAACAGTTGATCCATCTTCCCTGGATATTTTATTACTGATTGCTGTGTTAATACAGGTTATTGCCTGTATCAACTTTATGAACCTCTCCACGGCAAGGGCATCTAAAAGAGCAATGGAAGTGGGAGTGCGGAAAGTAATCGGCGCAGAAAGAAAAGATCTTGTAAAACAATTTATGAGTGAATCTTTTTTGCTCTCCCTTATTGGTGTATTAATTGCACTGCCTTTATTGATACTGGTATTGCCCTATCTTAACCAGGTAACGCAGGCAGACATTCATTTATCAATGTTCAGTGATTACAGGATATGGTTATTGCTTGCAGGCATCATCATGGTTACAGGAGTGGTGGCAGGCAGCTATCCCGCATTATATTTATCTGCCTTCCAGGCAATTAAAGTAATCAAAGGAAACTTTGCCAGCCATATTTCAGCAGCAGGCATACGCCGTTCACTGGTGGTATTCCAGTTTGTATTATCTGTAATACTTATTGGGTGGATTATTGTTATTTACAGCCAGCTTGATTACATAGAACACAAAGACCTCGGCTTTGATAAAAATCAAAAACTCATCTTTAATTTTTATACTGAAGATGCAAGAAGTAAAATGGAACCCTTTGCGGATGACCTGCGGCAATTAGCAGAAGTAAAAGCGGTGAGCAGGGCAAATAATTACCTCAGCCAATTTGTGTTTAACGATAATGGAGTATATCTCGCCGGCGGCAGTGAAGCCACTGCTACAGATGCACAAAATATGAGCACAGATGAAAACTTTGTAAAGGCCAACGGTATTAAGATAATCAGCGGAAGGGATTTTCAGTTATATGATTCAGGTAAAGTGCTCGTAAATGAAACACTTTTAAAACGGCTGGGATTAAAACCACAGCAGGCCCCCGGAACAAAGCTGTATGCCCATTATCCCCCGGATCCTGAATACTATGTTGAAATAGCAGGTGTAATGAAAGACTTTAACTACAATTCCCTGCACGATGATGTAAAACCCTTTATGCTGATGTACAATCCAAAGCGCGATGATATTTCTAATATCATTGTAGCTGTTGACAGTAAGAATTATACTTTGCTGCTTTCAAAAATTGAAGCCCTCTGGCATAAAGATTTGCAGGCTGTGCCCTTTGAATATACATTCCTTGATGATGAAGTGCAAAAACAATATGCGGCGGAAATTACCTTATCGCGCATCATTAATTTATTTACAATAATGGCTGTGCTTATTTCATGTCTTGGCTTATTCGGGCTTGCTGCATTCAGTGCGGAGCAGAGAAAAAAAGAGATAGGGGTGCGTAAAGTATTAGGCGCAAGTGTTACAGGTATTGTGCAGTTACTTTCAAAAGACTTTTTAAAATTAGTTGCAGTAGCTATTGTAATAGCCACGCCCATTTCGTGGTGGGTTATGAACAAATGGCTGCAGTTGTTTGCTTACAGGATAGATATCAGTTGGTGGATGTTTACCCTGGCAGGATTGGTGGCCGTTTTAATTGCATTTGTTACCGTAAGTTTCCAGGCAATAAGAGCAGCAATTGCAAACCCTGTGAAGAGTTTGAGAACGGAATGAAATTAAAAAGATTATTGAATTTGAAAGTATGCGGATGTAAAGGAGTGGAACTATCTGAAGCAATATGTAAAAAAAGATAAACTATCTACCATGAAATTTATTCCCCTTTTAAAAGTCAGGAATATCAAAGAAGCCATAGGTTTCTACACCGGCGTGCTTGATTTTGAATTGAAATGTCCTGATGAAGAATTAAATATTTTTTGTGTGGATCTGATAAACGGAGAGGCGGAATTTCAACTTAGTGAAACAGATGGCATATTCGGGATTGCTGTATATGTTCGTGTTGATGATATTGATAGTTTGTTTAAAAAATATATAAATCAGGGATTGATAACGCCTAAAAAAGAAAATTCCCCTGTTCATGAAAGCCCTATCAATCAAACTTGGGGAATGAGAGAGTTTTATGTCACAGACGTGGACGGCAATACTTTACGCTTTGCTCAGTCCATACAATGAATGCTAAAATAGAATCGCAATCCCGGCGAAGAGCTTGAGAACGGAATAAAAAACGCGAATGGTGAATCGTAAATAAAACTTATAACATGTTTAAAAATTATTTCAAAACTGCATTCAGAAATTTGATCCGCAATAAAAATTATGCAATTATAAATATTGCTGGTTTGGCAATTGGTATTGCTGTGTGCATGACGATCTTTATGATCATTCAATATCAAACCAGCTTTGATAATTTTCATGCTAATGAAGGCAGTATTTACCGCGTGCTGACTGAATACCATCATGCAGATAGCAAAGATGTATTTACCGGGAAAGGGGTTCCTTTTGGATTTCCGAATGCACTGAGAACATCTTTTTCCCAGGTGGAAAGTGCGGCGCCGGTAATGGCGGATCACGATGACCAGGTTATGGTGTTGAACAGTGATAATAAAACAGATAAAAAGTTTAAAGAAAGTGATGGCTTTTTTTATGCTGATCCCACCTTTTTTAAAATATTCAACTTCCCTTTACTGGCAGGTTCATACGAAAGTTTAAAAGACCCGAACAATGTTCTGTTGTCAAAAGAAACGGCAGAAAAATATTATGGTGACTGGAAGAATGCAATTGGCAAAACATTTAAAATAAATAATTCGGATGTTGTAAAAGTGTCGGGCATTCTTGCTTCAATACCAGTTAATACACAGTTTCAGTTAAAGGCAGTTGTAGCATTTGGAACAGGCTACACAAAGCGGTTTGTAACTTCTACAGATTATGATGGCACAAGCGGAGACTTTGGCTGCTATGTTTTATTAAAACCGGGTGCTTCTTCTGCCAGCTTAAGCAGCCAGCTAAAAGCATATTCAAAAAAAGTAAAATCAGCGGATAATAACGATGTACAAATAATTCAACCCTTGCGTGATGTACATTATGATACTCAAGCAGGAGATTTCAGCAATCAAACAATCAGTCATACAATGATTAATATTTTATGGTTGATTGCCGCTTTTATTTTGTTGATTGCATGTGTAAATTTTATCAATCTTTCAACCGCACAGGCAGTTAACCGTGCCAAAGAAGTTGGTGTAAGAAAAGTATTGGGAAGTAATAAATGGCAATTGCAATTACAGTTTATTGCTGAAACATTTTTGATCGTTCTTGTGTCAATGATATTGTCGTTGATCATTACGTGGTTTTCAGTGTCATATATTGGTAAAATATTAGAACTTCCTTTAAATATCAGCGGTAATAATGTACTCGATATAGCAACATTTCTTGGAACTATATGCGTTACTATTACTGTATTAGCAGGCTTTTACCCGTCAGTAATCTTATCCCGTTACAATCCTATCACGGCTTTAAAAAGCAAGCTTGCAGCAAAGAGTAACAGCGGTATTTCATTGCGCAGAGGTTTGGTGGTATTTCAATTTATTATAGCGCAAACGTTGATCATCGGCACATTGATTATTGTAAAACAAATGAATTTCTTTGCCAATCAGCCACTGGGTTTTGATAAAGATGCTATTGTAAATATTCCCGTTCCTACAGATAGTTTGAACAATACGAAGCTCGCTTATCTTAAACAACAATTAGTAAATGTGAACGGAATTCAAAGTGTAAGCTTTAATTCAAACACACCTGTTGAAGATAATACTGATAACTGGAGTATGTTCGAATTCGATCATTCGCCAAAGCAGGTAGATTTTTATTCGATATTTAAGTCAGCAGATAACGATTACGTTCCTACTTATAAATTACCACTAATAGCAGGCAGAAATTTAGAAGCTTCTGACACCATGCGGGAGTTTTTGGTAAATGAAATGCTGGTGAAGAATTTAGGCATTACCAACCCGCAGGATGCACTCAATAAAGAAATTAAATTCAGTGATAAATACAAAGGAAATATTGTTGGTGTAATGAAAGACTTTAATACAAGATCTTTCAGAGACGGCCTGGCACCGATGCTTATAACAACCACGCGAACTAACTATACCCAGGCATCGGTAAAGCTCTCCACAAAAGATGTAGCTACGGCAATGAAATCGATTGAAAAAATATGGAATACAACATACCCTGATTTTGTGTATGAATACAAATTTCTCGACGATAAAATTGCAGGCTTTTACAAGCAGGAAAATCAATTATCATACCTCTATAAGATCTTTGCCTTTATCGCTATATTCCTTAGCTGTCTTGGTTTATACGGCTTAGCTTCCTTCATGGCGGTACAGCGGGTAAAAGAAGTTGGTGTTCGCAAAGTGCTTGGTGCTACAGCCGCAAACATTGTTTATTTATTTTCAAAAGAATTTGTTTTACTAATCACTATTGCGTTTGCAATTGCCACACCAATCGCCTGGTATTTTATGAATCAATGGTTGCAGCATTTTACATTCAGAATAGAATTAAGCTGGTGGATATTTTTTGCAGGCGGCATAGCATCAATCATTATTGCATTGCTAACTGTAAGTTTCCAGGCAATAAAAGCGGCAGTAGCGAACCCGGTGAAAAGTTTGAGAACAGAATGATGTGCGAATATGCAAATCCGTGGATGTGCAAATGAAAATTGAACATTGATTATTGAATGTTGAATATTTTTTTGGAGCCAAACTGAAGAATAAGAATTAAGCTTTTCTTGCGTCGCACACTTGTACTGTAGCAATTTTATTGAGCATAAATAAAAAACATAATCATGTTAAAAAATTATTTCAAAACATCATTCAGAAATCTCTGGAGGAACAAAACGTTTGCCTTCATAAATATTTTTGGATTAGCATTTGGGCTCACATGTTGTTTAATGATGATACTGTTCATTAAAAATGAATTGAACTATGACCGCTTCAATAAAAATGCAAACTCAATTTACAGGGTTTCATTTTCTGATTATCTCAACCAGGGCGGCAGCGCCACAACGCCTTTACCTATTGGCCCTGCATTGAAACAACAGATGCCTGAAATTAAAGCGGTAACACGTATAGATTACCAGGATCCTTACTTAATGAAGTATGAAAACAACGAATATTTTGAACCCATTTCCTTTGCTGATGAAGATGTATTCAAAGTATTTTCTTTCCCCCTGGTTGAAGGTGATCCCAATACAGCTTTAAAAGAGTCGAACTCAATTGTAATAAGTGAGCAAATGGCTAAAAAATATTTTGGTAATGAAGACCCTTTAAATAAAATTTTAAAAATAGGCAGCAACGGCAGCCTTAATTCAACAGTAAAAGGTGTATTCAAAAATTTGCCACAAAATTCTCAGCTTCAGTTCAATTGTCTTATATCTTTTGCCACGATGTATAAAGCCGGTTGGACAACTAATTTATGGCAGCAGATGCCGGGTAATTATACTTATGTTTTATTAAATAATTTAACTGATGCAAATAAGCTTGCCGCTAAATTGCCGGCATTTGTACAGCATAATGATGGAACAGAATTAAACAAAGACCTTTCTTATAATCTCATTCTTCAACCCCTTACTAATATTCATTTGCAGTCGCATTTGCAGGGAGAATTACCGGGTGCAGGTGATATCTCATACATATATCTTTTTGCAGCGATTGCCCTTATTATTTTATTAATTGCCTGTATCAACTTCATAAATTTTACCACAGCGAATGCGATAAAAAGAACCAAAGAAATTGGTGTACGCAAAGTGATAGGTGCACACCGTTCACAACTGATAAAGCAATTCCTGAGTGAATCATTTATCACGTACTTATCGGCAACAATAGTTTCATTTATATTAGCACAACTGTTTTTACCGGTGTTTAATTATGTTTCAGGAAAGTCGTTTGTATTAAGTGATATTGTACAGCCTTCTATTATTTTTGGATTGTTACTGATCGGCGTAATCTCAGGATTAATTGCAGGCCTGTTTCCCGCATGGTCTGTCTCGCAATTGTCTTCGATAGAAGCATTAAAAGGGCGGGTAAGCAACCGGGGCTGGAAAATCAGTTTACGAAAAGCATTGGTTACTGTACAGTTTGTCGCTTCATTAGGATTAATGGTGGCGGCGGCTGTTGTTTACCAGCAAATGCAGTATGTACGCCAGCAGGCTTCAATGAACAATGGCGAACAGGTAATTGTATTTCCAATCAATAATCCACTTGTTGAGAAGTATGATGTACTAAAAAACCAATTGCTTGCCAATAGCAATATTGTTAGTGCTACAGGAACCACAAATGCACCCGGCTTTAGTGGAGATAGCTGGCCCATAAGGCTTACAGAAAATTCACCCGTTATTCAAACTGAAAATTATGTTAGCGATGATGATTTTCTTAAAACGATGAACATTCAATTGTTAGCAGGCCGCAGATTGAATTCACATAATGCCTCCGATATAAAAGAAGGTTTTGTTGTAAACGAAACAGCAGTTCATGAGTTGGGTTTTAAAAATATACAGGACGCAATTGGAAAAACAATTTTATGGGGCGGTGAAAAAGATAAAAAACATGGAACCATTCTTGGCGTAGTAAAGGATTTTCATTTCCGTTCCCTGCATGAAAAAATTGCTCCAGCACTTTTGCAGTTTGCTCCTTATGATTGGATGACCTATAACTATATGCTTATAAAACTGCGTCCTGGTAATTTTAACAGTACAATAGATTACATACGCAAAACAGTTGCTTCTTTCGATGCGAACTGGCTGGTAGATTATAAATTCTTTGATGAAAATTTTGCATCACTTCATAAAAAGGACGAACAGGAGGGAGCAATATTTACTTCCTTCGCGGTTATCGCCATATTCATTTCATGTCTCGGGTTATTCGGGCTTACTATATACGCTACGCAACAGCGTGTAAAAGAAATTGGCATCCGCAAGGTGCTGGGTGCAAGTGTTTCAAGCATTGTGAACTTACTGTCAAAAGATTTTGTAAAACTCATCATAATTGCTGCCTGCATTGCATTTCCAATTGCATGGTTTGGGATGAATAAATGGCTGGAAGATTTTGCTTACCGCATCAACATCAGTTGGAGCGTATTTGTGTTTGCCGGCATTTTAATGTTACTGATTGCATTGGTAACAGTAAGTTTTCAGGCGATAAAAGCTGCGGTTGCAAACCCCGTGAAGAGTTTGAGAACGGAATAGTGTGCGAATGAAGAAAATATTTATGAACCAAAAAGTAGAACATAAATTAAGCATCGTTGCGTTACATTTTTGCATTGTTGGATAATAATTGAGCATTGCTCATCAAAGTTCGGAACGCACAAGAGTGCGACGCAAGAGACGATAAAGTAAGAACAAAAGCCTGGTTCATAAACCTAAAACATACAACTACTGAATATGATTAAAAATTATTTAACCATTGCCATCAGAACACTTTGGAAAAACAAATTGTTTACTTCCATCAATGTCCTTGGGCTTGCCATTGGCATTAGTGCATCGCTGGTAATTTATTTGCTGGTAAATTATCATTTTACTTTTGATAAGTTTGAAAAAGATAATGACCGTATTTATCGTGTAGTTTCCGACTTTAGTTTTTCTGGAGAGAGTTACCACAACTCAGGCGTAGCCGCGCCTTTGCCCGATGCGGTGCGTAAAGAAATTACGGGCATTGAAGCTGTAGTGCCGTTTAGAACAGTGGATGAAGGAGCAAAAGTAAGCGTACCCGTCGCAGATAAAAAAGAACCAGTGGTTTTTAAAAACCAAAGCGAAATAGTTTTTGCTGATGAAAGATTTTTCAACCTTATCGGTTATGAATGGCTTGCAGGTTCCGCAAAAACTGCTTTGCTGCAACCTTATCAAACAGTATTAACCGAATCGAATGCAAAACTTTATTTTCCTTCATTGAGCGCAGTTCAGGTAATTGGTAAAGAAATTTATTTTAATGATACAGTGAGAGCAACCATTACCGGTGTGGTAAAAGATATTACTTACAACACCGATTTTACTTTTAAAACATTTATATCAAGGGCTACACTCGAAAGCACTTCACTAAAGCCAAACGACTGGGATGCGTGGGACAATACCAATGGCGCTTCGCAGTTATATGTAAAGCTTTCGCCGGGAACAACAGCAGCAAAAGTGCAGGCAGGTATTGATAACCTTTTTAAAAAGTATGAGAAGAAAGAACCCGGTGATAACAGTAAATCATGGCATACACTACAGCCATTAAGCGACCTGCATTTTAATGGTGATTATGGTGGTTACAGTAATGCACTTGCAAACAAACCCACGCTCTACAGTCTGCTTGCAGTAGCAGCTATTTTGCTTTTATTAGGTTGTATAAATTTTATCAATTTAACTACAGCCCATGCAGCACAGCGTGCAAAAGAAATTGGTATCCGCAAAACAATGGGCAGTTCCAGAAAGCAACTGATATTCCAATTTTTGAGTGAAACATTTTTGCTTACGTTTACGGCAACAATCCTTTCAATTTTTTTAACACCACTTATCTTAAAAGCCTTTGCAGGCTTTATTCCTGAAGGTTTGCATTTTAGTGCAATTGAACAACCTGGTGTACTTATATTCTTATTGCTTTTAATAATTATTGTATCGTTTGTTTCGGGGTTTTATCCGGCAATTATTTTATCAGGATACAAACCTGTTTTGGTATTAAAGAACCAGGCATATAATAATACAGGCAAAACACGCAATGCATGGTTACGCAAATCATTAACCATTTCACAGTTTGTAATTGCACAGGTTTTTATCATGGGTGTTTTATTAGTAAGCAAACAAATTACCTACTCGCTTAATAAGGATATGGGCTTTAAGAAAGATGCCATTGTATTTCTGCAAACGAATTACTATGATACTGTAAAAAGTAATAAATATACATTCATGAGTAAGCTGCGTTCCATACCTGAAATTGCGATGGTAAGCATGAGTACAAGCCCGCCATCATCTGGTAATACATGGAGCAGTACCATGAAATATAAAGATGGCAAAAAAGAAATAGAAACAGATGTGCAGCAGAAATATGCTGATGCAAATTATTTAAAACTGTACCAGATAAAATTACTGGCAGGCACTAACAACAGTGCATCAGACACGGTTAGTTCTTTTGTAATCAATGAAACATACTTACACATACTCGGATTTCAAAAACCAACAGATGCTATCGGTAAATATATTGAGTGGAGCAATAAACAATACCCAATCACAGGTGTAATTGCAGATTTTAACCAGCGCTCTTTACACGAAGCTGTAAAGCCCATGGCCATTGGTACCTGGGCAAATCAGGAACGTACCATCAACATCGCTTTGCAGCCGCAGAATAAAGCAGGTAATACATGGAAAACAGGCATTGCCAAAATAGAAAAAGCATGGAAAGAAATATATCCGAACGATGATTTTGATTATACTTTTTTTGATGAGAGCATTGCTAAATATTATGATGCGGAACAAAATATTTCAAGCCTGCTTAAGTGGGCAACCGGTCTTTCCGTTTTTATCAGTTGCCTGGGCTTACTCGGGTTGGTTATTTATACTACTACACAGCGCACAAAAGAAATTGGTGTAAGAAAAGTATTGGGCGCAACCATTACACAGATCGTAACCATGATCTCGAAAGATTTTATTTTATTAGTATTACTTGGATTTGTTATTGCCGCGCCGCTTGCATGGTTTGGCATGAACAAATGGTTAGAGAATTTCGCTTTCAGAACAGAGATAAGCTGGTGGATCTTTTTACTTGGCGGTTTGGTAATGATTTTTATAGCATTAATCACACTTTCTTTTCAAACGATCAGGGCGGCGATGATGAACCCGGTAAAGAGTTTGAGAACAGAATAGGTAGCGCCTCCGCCCCTAAAGGGGACCGGAAAAGATTGATAGAATATTTAGGGCTGTTATTTCAAAGCCCCTTTAGGGATGGGGCATCATCTTTGCGGCGCATGCCTCATCCCGCTTGTTGCGGGACTCTGGCAGGCTTTGTTCAATAATGATCTGAACGGATGCAGTGAGTGACACAACAGGCGATGCCATGAAAAACAAAAAGCTGGTAACAAAAAAATATACACACAAATAAAATCAACTGATGCTAAAAAATTATTTCATCATCGCATGGCGCAATATTTTTCGCCACAAGTTTTATTCTTTGGTAAATATTATTGGGCTTTCCGCAGGTATAGCATTTGCATTCTTAACAGGCGGCTATGTGTGGAATGAATTGCAGGTGAATGCACATATTGCTGATGCGGATAACCAGTACATCATTCAGAGCAAATGGAAAGACCCTAATCAGGGTTACGCAATTGCAACCTTTGGCCCGCTTGCAAAAGAATTGAAGCGGCAATATCCGGATCTTGTAAAGAATTATTACAGGTGGGACGGAGTTACTTCCATTGTATCTAATGGTGATAAACATTTTAAAGAAGGATTGCAGATTGGCGACAGCAGTTTCCTTACCATGTATGGCTTTCAGCTTTTGTATGGCAATGCAAAAACAGCGTTGAATAATCCTTACTCCGTGGTGATTACAGAAGACCGGGCTCTGAAATTTTTTGGTAAAACAGATGTGCTGGGGCAAACAATTACGATACAAAGTTTCTCCGGAACAAAACATGATTTTATGGTAACCGGTGTGATGAAAAATCCGCCTCAGAATTCAGTGCTGCACCTTACATACGATAATGATAACCAGGTTTATCTTGGAGAAAATTCTATGAGTTTTTTTGGCCGTGATATGGAAAAATGGGGCAATGTGTACATTGTGAATTTTATAGAACTGCAAAAAGGTGTTACGCCAAAAGATTTGGAAAAACCTATTGCGCAAGTGGTAAAAGAAAATGCATCCGCACAAGTAAACAGCGATGTAACCCCATACTTAACAACGCTGGAGGATTATTATTTAGAAAGCAATAACGGGCTGGTGAAAAAAATGCTTTATACTTTATCTTGTATCGCCATTTTTATTTTGCTGATGGCAGTTGTAAACTTTATCAATATCTCGGTAAGCCGTTCTGCCGCAAGGATGCGGGAGATTGGTGTGAGAAAAGTATTGGGCAGTTTGCGTAAACAATTACTATTGCAGTTTCTTACTGAATCTCTGGTACTTGTGTTTTTTGCAACCTTATTTTCCTTGCTTATTTATGCGGCAACAAGAAATTATTTCAGCGAAATATTTGGCAAAGAAGTGCCATCGCTTACAGCATATCCTTTGTATTTTATTTTTATTCCTTTCGCAATCACTTTGTTTGTGGGCTTGCTTGCAGGTATTTATCCAGCCTTTGTTTTATCTTCATTAAAAACTGTTGATTCACTAAAAGGAAAATTAAAAACGGCGAAAGAAAATGTTTTTTTCAGGAAGTCATTAGTTGGGTTTCAATTTTGTATGGCAACGGTTGTGTTTGTTGGGGCAATCATTATTTCACAGCAGGTTTCACTTTTTTTCAGCAAAGATTTAGGCTACAATAAAGATTACATTGTGTCTGCAAGGGTGCCGCGTGACTGGACACCTGCGGGTGTGCAGCATATTGAAACCATTCGCAATGAATTTGCAAAAACACCCGGCGTCAGTAATGTTTCCGTTTCTTTTGAAATACCAGATGGTGCAAATGCAGGCGGGTTCCAAATGTATAAATTTGGTAAAGACTCCACCAGTTCAATTACAGTGCAGCAACTAACCACTGATGAAAATTACGCCGCAACTTATCAAATACCAATGGCGGCTGGTGTGTTTTATAAAGACCCGCAGGATGCCATTGATTCTTCAAAAATTGTTATCAACGAAACTGCTGCAAAAGCTTTGGGCTTTGCAAATGCGAATGATGCGCTGGGGCAAAAAGTAATGTCGGTGGGTGCACCTGTAGTGTTTACAATCAGCGGCGTTACAAAAGATTTTCATTTTGGTTCCATGCAAACAAGTATCGCGCCTGACGCATTTTATCATATAAATATCGGAATCATTTACCGTTTCATTTCTTTCAGGTTGCAGCCGGGCAATGTTGGCAATTCCATTGCCGCGTTGCAAAAGAAATGGTCTTCACTTTTTCCTGATGCACCCTTTGATTATACTTTTATGGATGATGATTTAAAAAGGATTTATCAAAATGAGCTGCAGTTAAAACAGGCATCATATACTGCAACGATACTTGCATTCATCATTGTATTGCTTGGTGTAATTGGGTTGGTATCGTTAAGTGTTCAAAAGCGTACAAAGGAAATTGGCATTCGCAAAGTGCTTGGTTCTTCGGTTTCCGGCATCATGTCTCTTTTCCTGAAAGAATTTTTACAAATCATTTTATTAGCAGGCGTAGTTGCTTGTCCGCTTGCATATTTTATTATGCAGAGCTGGTTAAATGATTATGCTTACAGGATTTCAATATCAGCGCAACCATTTCTCATTTCAACTCTTGTACTCGCAATAATTACAGCAATTTTAATTTGTTCACAAACAGCAAAAACAGCAATAGCAAACCCTGTTGAGTCTTTGCGAACTGAGTGATTTGATTTTATTTTGCGTTTTACAATACTAATAATTCAAACTTAAAAAATAAAACAATGATAGAACTTAAGCATCTTTCAAAATGGGTAACCATAGGCGGGATAAGAACATTTTTATTAAAAGATATAAACCTTACCATTAAAGAAGGCGAATTTATTTCCATTATGGGGCCGTCAGGTTCAGGAAAATCAACCTTACTGAATGTAATTGGCATGCTGGATGGTTTTGATGAAGGTGAGTATATTTTTCTGCACGAAGCCGTTCATCAGTTAAAAGAAAAACACCGCTCACAACTTTATAAACAATATATCGGTTTTGTATTCCAGGCTTATCATTTAATAGATGAATTGAATGTGTATGAAAATATAGAAACACCGCTGTTATACCAAAGTGTAAAAACAAGTGAAAGGCAGGCAATAGTTGCAGATATTTTAGACAGGTTCCAGATTGTGGGTAAAAAGAATTTATTTCCATCACAGCTTTCGGGCGGGCAACAACAATTGGTGGGGATTGCAAGGGCGTTGGTAAGCAAGCCCAAATTAATCCTTGCAGATGAGCCTACGGGTAACCTTAATTCAAAACAGGGAGAAGAAATAATGGAGCTGTTCAAAAAATTAAATGAAGAAGATGGTGTAACAATCATACAGGTTACGCACAGTGAAAAAAACGCGGCTTACGGAAAACGCGTCGTGCATTTATTAGATGGAAGAATTGAAAAAATAGAAGAATAATTTTTGGGCGGCGGGAGAAAAATGAAATCATATACTACCTGCCGGCCAGGTTTTTCCACCCTTTTTTCAACCTTTCAATAATATCTTTTAACCGCTGGTTTCTTGTTGCTTCACGCTGTGCGGTGATGACCCATTCGACGTATTCTTTCCTGTTGCTGAATGAAAGTGAATTAAAAAACGTGTCCTGCTTTTCATTTTTTTTCAGCATGGCCGCAAGATCACCCGGAAGCCGTATGGTTTTTGTTTTTGGATCAATATAATCAAAAATTGCCCTTTGCTCCGGCTGCGCCGCTTTCTTTTTACCGGCTTCTGTTTTTAAGCGGCACCCGAATGCTGACCAGGTTTCATCAAAAGAAACTAAACTTATCCATGTAAGTTCACCGTGTGCCAGTAAACTATCCCAGCCCTTATCCCTTGTAAGGTCTGTTTGCATTTTTGAAGTTCCTTTTGGATAATAGGTCCAGCAAACAACATCATCTTTTATTAATGGTAAAACTTTGTTCAGTTCCCGCTCAAGCTGCGTTTTGTTTGCCACAAACCAATGAATTTGCCGGTATTTTTTTGCATTTGCGGAAATTTTTACATCTTTTGACAATAGCTCCAGTTTTTGTTTAAAGTCCCGCGGCGCATGAATTGTAAGTAAAGTAAAGCCTTCCTTTATTTTTACTTTTTGTGAAAATAGTGCAGGCATGATATTGATTTGTATGATAAATATAAGAAACATCCAAAATTTAGATACTGGATACTATGCTAAAGCAACAGGCGCCTATTGTTATTCAGATGAAGTGCTTGCGACGCAACCGGGATGACATAAAATACCAAAGCTGGTATTCAAAACCTCAAACTTTTGAACTTCAAAGTGCAAACTTCTTTGTCTGCCAATTTTTCACCTTTTGCCTCATGGCATAATCATTGACAATAAAAACTGGTAAAATCTTGAATACTAACCTTAAAGTAAAAAAATAATATGGGAAAGATAATAGGAATTGACCTTGGAACTACCAACAGTTGTGTATCTGTAATGGAAGGCAACGAGCCGGTAGTAATTGCCAATGATGAAGGCCGCCGCACAACCCCGAGCGTGGTTGCATTTTTAAAAAATGGCGAACGTAAAGTGGGCGACCCGGCTAAGCGCCAGGCCATTACCAATCCGCACAACACTATTATGAGTGTGAAACGCTTTATGGGCCGGCGTTATGACGAAGTAACCGAAGAAATAAGTCACTGGAGCTATAAAGTAACCAAAGGTGACAATAATACCGTTCGTGTGGATATAGACGGACGTTTATACACACCGCAGGAAATTTCTGCCATGATACTGCAGAAAATGAAAAAAACAGCAGAAGATTACCTTGGCCAGGAAGTGCATGAAGCCGTAATTACTGTGCCTGCATATTTTAACGATGCACAACGCCAGGCTACAAAAGAAGCCGGCGAAATTGCGGGGCTTAATGTGCGCAGGATTGTAAATGAGCCTACTGCTGCTGCACTGGCTTATGGTCTTGATAAAAAACATATTGACCAGAAAATAGCGGTGTTTGACTTAGGTGGCGGTACGTTTGATATTTCCATTCTTGATTTGGGAGAAGGCGTATTTGAAGTAAAATCAACAAACGGCGACACGCACCTGGGTGGTGATGATTTTGATAAAGTGATCATGGACTGGCTGGCAGATGAATTTAAAAAAGATGAAAATGTGGATCTGCGCAAAGACCCGATGGCTTTGCAGCGTTTAAAAGAATCTGCAGAGAAAGCAAAAATTGAATTAAGCTCTTCCAGTGAAACAGAAATAAACCTTCCTTATATAACAGCTATTGATGGCGTGCCAAAGCACTTAGTAAAAAAATTAACCCGTGCAAAATTTGAGCAGTTGGCCGATAACCTTTTTGCAAGGTGTTTAAAACCCTGCGAAGCCGCTATGAAAGATGCCGGTTACACTATTTCACAGATTGATGAAGTTATTTTAGTGGGCGGCTCTACGCGTATTCCCAAAGTAGGGGAGATTGTAGAAAAATTCTTTGGCAAAAAAGCAAACCGCAGTGTAAACCCTGACGAAGTGGTTGCTATTGGCGCTGCCATACAGGGCGCTGTTTTAACAGGCGAAGTAAAAGATGTGCTGCTGCTTGATGTAACGCCTTTAAGCCTGGGTATTGAAACATTGGGTGGTGTAATGACCACGATGATCGGGTCCAATACAACCATTCCTACAAAGAAGACAGAAATATTTTCAACCGCAAGCGATAACCAGCCCGGTGTGCAGATACAAATACTACAGGGCGAAAGGCCGATAGCAAAAGACAATAAAAGCCTGGGTATTTTTAACCTTGATGGTATCCCGCCGGCACCGCGTGGTGTACCGCAGATTGAAGTAACTTTTGATATTGATGCGAACGGGATTATACATGTAAGCGCAAAGGATAAAGGCACGGGCAAAGAACAAAAAATACGCATTGAAGCAGGCAGCGGTTTAAGCAAGGAAGAAGTGGAAAAAATGAGGGCTGAAGCAAAAGCGCATGAAGCTGAAGATAAAGTGGCAAAAGAAAAAGTGGAAAAGATGAACCAGGCCGATGCATTGATTTTCCAGACAGAAAAACAACTGAAAGAATTTGGCGATAAAATCCCCGCAGATAAGAAAGCGCCGATTGAAAATACTTTAGCCAAATTAAAAGAAGCGCATAAAAATCAGGATATTGCAGCGATAGATGCGGCGCTTACAGAAATGAATACTGTATGGACCGCAGCAAGTGAAGAAATTTATAAAGCGCAGCAGGGTAACAACACAGAACAACCCAATGCAAATGAAGCCGGAGCCGAAAATGCTCATGAAGAGGGAAATGCAGCCGGCGAAACGGTTACAGATGCTGAGTTTGAAGAAGTGAAGTAAAATTGATTTATTGATTAAAAGATTTGGAATAAATAATACCCCCGCAGAAATACGGGGGTATTACTATTTTATAACTTATATTTTTACGGTATCTCTGTAAAATCACTCCCTCAGTCATCAGGCATTTTCCCCTATCTTCGCGGCGCAAAAAAGTTCTTTAATAAAATGATCAGCAGAAGAAACATACGGGTGAAAGTGATGCAGCTGGTTTATGCACTGGAAACCGGTGACGGGAATAATGAAAAAAATGATCCGGTAAAAAAATTGCAGCAGCAGCTAAACCAGTCGCAGGAACTCTTTATCTATCTTTTATACTTCCTCACCCAGGTTGCGCGATATGCAGAAAGGGATGCGAAGAAACGGGCATCACGGAATTTAACCACGGCGGAGGACCTGAATGTAAATATTAAAATTGCGGGTAACCAGATGCTGTGGAAAATACTGGAGAATGTTTCTTTCCAGAAAGGTTCAGGTGCGGCGTCCAGTTTTGAAGATACACCCGATATGGTAAAGAAAGTTTACCAAAACCTTGCTGCAGGCGAAGTGTACCATGAATATATAAATGAACAGGGGCGGGAAAAAAATTCTGAAAAGGAAATAATCAGGTACATATTTACGGATCTTATGCTGCCCGATGAAAATTTCACCAGCCATATTGAAGATCATTTCACAAACTGGGATGATGACGCTGAAATGATAAACCAACTGATGATGAATTTCCTGCAAAAACCCGCAACATTTAACCTGGAAGATATGGCGGGCGATGAAAAAAGAAAATTCGCAAAAGACCTTTTGCTTATTTTACTGGAGAAAAAAAATTACCTGACGGAACTCATCAAACCAAAATTAAAAAACTGGGACTCGGACAGGATTGCCGTTGTGGACATGATACTGATGCAAATGGGCGTATGCGAATTTCTTTATTTTGAAACTATACCGCCAAAAGTTAGCATCAATGAATATATTGACATTGCAAAGGAATACAGCACCCCGCAAAGCGGGCATTTTGTAAACGGTATATTAGACAGCATCCACAAAGAACTGCTTTCACAAAATAAAATTCATAAAATTGATTTTAAACAAAAAAAATAACCTCAATAACTTCTACATTTGCACACTCAATCAAACAGCGATGAGAAATTTTTTTCCGGGATTGATAATAACTTCAGCCATTGCCTTTTCTTCCTGCAGCGGCACTGACAGGGGCAACCCGCCTGCTGATGTACTTACCGACTCTTCTAAATTTACTACTGTGCAGTGGCTGGATACTTTGGTGGATTTTGGCACTGTAAACAAGGGGGAAAAAGTGCATGTAAAATTCCGCTGCAAAAATACGGGCACGCATCCGCTGTATATAACTTTTGTACGCCCAAGCTGCGGCTGTACCATTGCTGATTATACAAAGAAAGCAATCCCGCCCGGTGAAATGGGTGAAGTGAATGCTGAATTTGACAGCCAGAAAGCACCATCAACGGTAGTAAGAAAAACCCTTACGGTAAGCGCAAATACACTTAATGAATCGCCGCGCCTTGTATTCACCGGCGAAGTAAAAGATGTTTCGGCAGGCACAAATTCATTTAAAGCGACCGATTCATCCACACACAAATAAGCATTTCTAAAATTTAAAATAAAATATAATGAGCAAGTTGAGCACGTTTTTTTTCTTAAGTACCGATCCATCCGGTGGCGGTTCATTTCAGCTGATAATGATGGGGGCAATTATTCTCGTGTTCTGGTTATTTATGATCCGCCCGCAGGCAAAGAAAGCAAAAGAACAAAAAAACTTTATTGCAAACCTGCAGAAAGGTGATAAAGTGGTAACCATTGCAGGCATACACGGCACTATTAATAAAGTGAATGAAGACAATACGCTGCAGCTTGAAGTAAGCCCCGGCAGTTATATAAAAATTGAGAAATCAGCTATCAGCCAGGAGTGGAGCATTGCAATAAATAAACCTGTTGCTGTTGCGGATAAAAAGTAATAGCTAAGAAAATTCTGATTAAAGGAAACTGTGAATGGTTTCCTTTTTTTATTTATTGCCGCCTGCATATTCAAAAAAGTGAATGGCAGGGCTGTACCCTGTTGAATTGAGTTGATAAAGTAAAAGTGTGCGACGCAACAGCAGATGCACAAAGAGTAAAAGCCCGGCTCATACCTAAGCCATAACTTCAGCAGGCATACAAAAAATTTCCTTACTTATAACTTACTACTTAATTATACATCTCCTCTCTTAACTGTTTCACCCTTGCATCTTCCATGTATTCGTCAAATGTTGTAAGGCGGTCAATAATCCCTTTTGGCGTAAGCTCAATAATACGGTTGGCAACTGTTTGTATAAATGTGTGATCGTGAGATGTAAGCAGTACAATGCCAGGAAATGACTGGCAGCCTTCATTAAAACTTTGTATGCTTTCAAGATCGAGATGGTTGGTTGGCTGATCCAGCATAACAAGGTTAGGGTTTTGCAGCATCATGCGGCTGATCATGCAGCGAACTTTTTCGCCGCCGCTGAGCACATTTGTTTTCTTTAAAATATCATCACCACTAAAAAGCATTTTGCCTAAGAACCCACGCAGGAAGGGCTCATCGGCATCTGTTACATGCGATGGCACATACTGCCGCAGCCAGTCCATCAGCGTTAACCCTTCTTTAAAAAATTCATTATTTTCTACAGGCAGGTAGGCTTTTGTAATAGTAATGCCCCATTCAAATTTTCCTCTGTCGGCAGTTGCATTAGTATTCAGGATTTCAAAAAAATTTGTTACGGCAAGCGGGTCGCGGCTAAGGATTGCAATCTTATCCCCTTTATGTATGCTGAAAGAAACTTTGTCGAAAAGTTTCCTGCCATCAATGGCTTTGCTTAAATTCTCAATATTTAAAATCTGGTTACCCACTTCGCGCAGCGGCTGAAAAATAATGCCGGGATATTTCCTGTTGGATGGTTCTATTTCTTCAATAGTAAGTTTCTCCAGCGCTTTCTTACGTGATGTTGCCTGTTTGCTTTTTGAAGCGTTGGCAGAAAAACGCGCAATAAAATCGAGCAGGGCCTGGCGCTTATCTTCAGTTTTTTTATTTTTATCATTTATCTGCCTGCTCATCAATTGTGAGGACCCGTACCAAAAAGTATAGTTGCCGGTAAATATTTTTATTTTCTGCCTGTCCACATCGGCAACATGCGTGCAAACTGAATCGAGAAAGTGACGGTCGTGGCTTACAACCAGCACAATGTTTTCATAATCGGCGAGGAAATTTTCTAGCCAGCCGATTGTTTCAATATCCAGCCCGTTGGTAGGTTCATCAAGCAATAAAATATCAGGGTTTCCAAAAAGCGCCTGCGCCAGTAATACACGCAGTTTTAAATTGGAAGGAATTTCTTTCATCAAACCCTGGTGATAATTTTCTGTAACACCCAGGCTGCTTAATAAACTTCCGGCATTGCTTTCTGATTCATAACCGCCCATTTCACCAAAATCGTGTTCAAGGTCTGCTGCTTTCATCCCGTCCTCTTCTGTAAAATCTTCTTTGGCATAAACAGTTTCGCGCTCATGCATCACTTCCCACAAATGTTTATGCCCTATCAGCACCGTGTTTAATACGGTAGCTTCATCAAATTCAAACTGGTTCTGCTTCAGCACAGCCATACGTTCCCCCGGTGTAATTTCTACGGTGCCTTTATTGGGTTCAATCTCTCCGCTTAAAATTTTAAGAAAAGTAGATTTGCCGGCACCGTTGGCACCAATTACACCATAGCAGTTGCCTTTTATAAAATTCAAATTCACTTCATCAAACAATACACGCTTGCCATAAGCGAGTGTAATATTTCTTGCACTGATCATTTTAAATTAATAATTTATATACTGGTATAATTTTTTTGAAGCCGCAAAAGTAAGGCTTACACGCCGTATTGCAGAGAGATGTTTTTGGTATGCAGTTTATATTTTATATAACGGCACCATTGCTGTTATCAAACTTTTCCGGCGTCGTGCTCTTCCGGCTTCAGTTAATTACGCAGGAGTGTGCTATCAACCTGATGATTAATGCCTTTTAAAAAAATCAAGTATTTCCTGAATAAAAAAACACACAGCATAGCCATGTGTTTTAAATTTATTTGTATAATAAAGTTTTTATTGGTTAATGTCCTGTTTCTGTTTTAATTTTTCAATCATTCCTTCCACCGCCTTTTTATTTACATCATTGGGCGCCAGCGGCAGTGCGGCCTGCGCATATTTTAATGCTTCGGTAAAATTGCCCATTGCGGAGTTTACCCTTGCCATGCCCATATTTGTTGCAAAAGTATTGGGGTGGTTATCATAATTCATTTTAAACACATCATACGCTTCTTTTGTTTTTTTCTGCTGAAGTAATTCTTTTCCATACTGGTGCACATCAAATTCACTGCCATACGGTAATGCGTTTTTCATAATGGCATTTGCTTCATCTGTGCGGCCAAGCTTATCGAGCACCTGTGCTTTTGTGCTCCATGCTGTAAAATTCCTGTCGCCGCCAAAGTTTTGGGAGACAGCGGTATCGGCCCAAAGTAAAGCCTGGTCAAGGTTTGTATTATTCTGTATACACCATTGCGCGGCCTGGCTCCATGCTTCCCAAGAAAAACCTTTATCGCTGCGCAGCTCCTTTCTGAATGATTCTAATTGCGTATTATTCAAATCAACTTCTACTTTAAAAGGTATGGATAATTTTTCCCACATTAGTGAAATGACGGCACTGTTTGGTGTTTGATTGGTGAACTCATATTTCAGCCATTCCACGCTGTTAGCAATAGGTTGCGGTTTTACTTTTACACGCAGTACATCTTCTTTGGGGTCATAAAAAAAACTTCCCCATGAAGTGGAATTTTTTGAGAAGATCAACGTGCATTCATCGGGGCCGTAAGCAATGGAAAAACCATATTTACCTGCTGGCAGGTTTTGCCCTTCAACTTTTACATCTGTTGAAAATTCAATAGTGGTATTTTCGTTTGCACCTGCACGCCAGGGCGCCTGCGTGGTGTTTCCAAAGCCAAGGTCATTAAATCCGGGTGCAATCAGTTGACCCCAAATTTTTCCTTCGCGGCCTTTTACGCCGGGGCGGTCATAGTGAATGGTAACATCGGTAATGCCAATGCGCTCACCCACAGTTGCTTTTCTGTTTCCACCATTTGGCGGAACGGTAAGCTGGGCCTGCAATGCGTAACAAATAACAGATAAAACAAGAAAAGAACATATTTTTTTCATAAAACAGGTTTTAGTGAAGTGTAAGCTAAAGCAGAAAAAGCAGGATTAAAATATTTTTGTGATTAACGATTCATGGGCATGACGAGTGGAATAAAAAATGCCCGGCTTCACGGCAGGGCATTCTTAAAAATATTCTTACACATTCTCTTTTTACTGAATAACAAGATGTGTGCTCCAGTTTGTTTTTTCCCCGGTTACATTTAAAATATATATGCCATGTGAAAGTGAGGAAAGGTTTAAACTTATGTAATTATTTTTCAAAACATCCTGGATTGATTTTTCAAACACGGCAATACCATCAGCAGATAAAATTTTTAAGAGTAATTTACTGTCAGTTACATTTGTCCATCTTAAAGTTATTTGTGCTGCAGGCGCCGGGTTTGGATAAACTGTAAATTGTTTTTGCTGTACATCTGCAACAGCGGCAGGTAATGATTGGGCAGCAGGAGGAGAAGATTTTAGCCCGTATCCCGGCAGGGTATAAACTGCAAAACCGCCTCTTGATTTTGATGCTATAATATAAAACCCCCCGCCAGTGAGTAATACGCCATTCTCAATAAAATTGCTATAAACAAGACTGTTTGCTGATGGATCAAAAGTAAGTACTGACGTGCCTGCGCCACCGCTTACAGCACCAATACGGTTACGGGTTACCGCGTTAAGCGTGGTAAAATAACCACCGGCATATACAGTATCTTTCTGAGCCGCTAAAGCAAGTACGTTGCTGTTGGCATTGGGGTTCCATATATTAAGTGCGCCGGAAGAAGTGCTGAACGAAGCGAGATAATTCCTGGCCGTACCACCTGCTGTCGAAAATGCACCACCTGCATAAATTGTATTTCCACCGATGGTTAAAGCATTTACGGTACTATTCATGTTCGGGTCAAAAGATGTTACATTTCCGTTTGTATTATTAACAGATGCGAGATGGTTTCTTGTAGTTGAACCATTGAGGGTTGTAAAACTTCCTCCCGCAAAAATAGTTGAGCCGTTTACTGCAAGGGCATATACATAGCTGTTTGCATTTGGGTTCCATGCCTGCAGCGATGCAGATGTACTGAGTGCAGCAAGATAGTTTCTTGTACTTCCCTTTACCATATTAAAGTTGCCCCCGGCATATAAAATATTTGATGCGTCAAAAGCTAGTGTGAAAACAGTGCCGGTAGAGCCATTTAACTGAACTACGGGATCAAAAGAAGAAGTAACACCTGTATTTGCGTTTACACTTCCAAGTCCTGTTCTTGTTATACCGCCAAGCAGTGTAAAGTTTCCGCCGAGGTACACATTATTTCCATTTTGTGTAATGGCATATACAGTGGAGTTTGTGCCGGGGTTCCATGCTGTGATAAGTCCTGTTGCGGAATCAATCTGCGCTATATTGCTGCGTGCAGCTCCTTTGCAAAAAAGGAAATCGCCGCCAAATAAAATATTATTTCCATTTTTTGCAATGGTGCGTACAATATTATTTGTGGATGGATTCCATGATTGTAATGCTGCATTATTTGCTGAAACGGAAGCAACGTCATTACGCAGGGTTCCGGCAGCCATATCAAAATTGCCTCCCAGGTACACATTTGTTGAGTCAGCATAAACACTATAAAGATCAGCACTGTAGCTTTGCCCGTTCTTTGTTAACTGTGCATTCCATGTGGCCAGTGTGCCATTGTTAAGGCTGAATGCGGCAGCACCGCCCCGTTGTGTTCCTGCAACATTATCAAATAACCCTACGACAAAAATTTTATTGTAATTGAGTGCAATACCATATACATAAGAATCGGGTGAAGGGTTCCAGCTATTGGTAAGCCCGCCTGATATTGAAACAGCAGTGAGGTAATTTCTTGGGGCATATTTTCCGTAAGTAAAATAACCGCCGATAATAACATCATGGGCATCGGTTGCAATAGCAACAGGATAACTGTTTAATTGCGGGTCCCATGGCTGCAGGGCTGCATTGGAAGCATCAAACTTTGCAATATAATTTCTTTGAGTAGTGCCTGATTTATCAAAATTTCCGCCAACATATACAATCGAATCATTTGCTGTAACTGAATAACAATCTGCACTGCTGTTTACATTATTCAGGCTAAGATTAGCAGCCCATGAATTTAGCGTACCGTTTGATAACTTGAATGAACATGCACCGTATTTACCAATGCCGTTTACATTATCAAAAATACCAGCGGCATATAAGTTCTTGCTGTTTAATGCAAGGTCATAAACATAGGAATCCATTAGTGGGTTCCACGCTGTAGCTGTTCCTGTGGAGTTTTGAAATGAAGCGAGGTAATTCCTGTTTGCAAAACCACTGTATGAAAAATATCCGCCATAAGTAATTGTGCTGCCGTTAAGATATATTGAATAAACATCACCATCGGGAGAAGGGTCAGTTGCAGTTATTTTTCCTGATGAAATAGTCATTGCAGCAAAATTGTTTCTTGTTGCGGCAATAGCCATATCAAAATTTCCGCCAATATAAACAATTGTTGCAGTGGGGAGGATAGTTCTTATGATAGTTCCGGATGCCAGCCCGTTTTTCTTCACGTTTAACTGTGTAGAGTTAAGCATACCGTTTGATATATTAAACGAAGCGAAATTATCCCTCACATTTCCATCCACATTATGAAATATTCCGCCGATAAAAATTTTATCGGTATTATTTGTTATAGTATATACGTATGAATCTACTACGGGGCTCCAGTTTGTGTATATGCCTGTTGAGTACCTGAGCATTGAAGCATAATTGCGGGTTACTACCTGGAAAGCAGAAAAATAGCCGCCTGCAAATACGTAGCTGCCGTCAATGCTGATGGAGGCTACTGAACTATTTGCAAAAGGGCTCCAGGTTTGCAGCGCCCCGGTATTTATATTTGATGCTGCAAGATAATTACGCGCTACGCCGCCAATAGTTGTAAAACTCCCTCCATAGTACAGTACATTTCCTGATAAATTTATTGCATCCACTGCACTGTTTGCATCGGGGTTAAAAGATGTGATGGCGCCGCTTGAAATGGTGATGGCGCCCAACCTGTCGCGGGTGGATGCACCCAGTGTTGTGAAGTTACCGCCAGCATAGCATGTTGTACCGTTTACAAATAAGGAATAAACGGTACTGTTTGCTTCAACCCATGAAGCAGTTGTGCCGTTTGTATTATTAAGTTTTGCAAGATAATTTTTTGCCGATCCGCCCATTGTGGAAAAACTTCCGCCCGCTAAAATATCCGTTCCTGAAACTGCCAGCGCTTCTACATTGCTGTTTGCATTAGGATCCCAGGCGCCATCTAAATTTCCATTTGTGCTAAACTTTGCCAGCCGGTTGCGTGCAGTACTGTTTACAGTGGTGAATACGCCGCCTGCATAAATACTTGTTCCGTCAAACGCAAGTGCATATACGGCATTGTTCATATTGGAATTCCATGTTTTATTGGAACCATTTGAAGTGCTTACCGCTGAAATATACTGGCGCGTAACGCCATTGCAGGTGGTAAATGCACCGGCAATGTAAAGTGTAGTGCCATCAAGCACCATTGACCTTACTTCACCATTAAGCACAGGTACAAAAGAAGCAACTACCTGGTTGGATGAATTTATTCTCGCAAGATAGGGCTGGTTTATACCGCCAATTACTGAAAAGCTTCCGGCAATATAATATCCGCCGCTTCCGTCAGGCAAGGCCATGCGCAGCAACCCGTTCATTGAAGGGAAATTTATATCAGGTATTACAGATGAAGTGGAAAGCTTTGCAGCATTGGGACTGAAATAGCCGGCAGTGCTGTAAGTACCGCCTGTTAAAACAGAGTCCCCTTTTACAGTGATGCTGTTTACTGTTGAGTTATAGCCAATAAAACCGTTTACAACACTGCCTGATGCTTTTGAAACCGCGGCAAAACGGTAAGCATTTTTTGTTCCTATTGTTGTGAAGGCGCCTGCTGCAAAAACTACTGTATCTTTTACGGCAACCGTATTTACATAGCTATTTGCATTTGGGTCCCAATTCTGCAATGCACCTGTTGTAGCTTTTACCGCAGCAAGGTAATTGCGCACTGAACCATCCACCAGTGTGAAAGTACCGCCCAGGTAAAGTGTTGTACCATCTTTTACAATTGAATAAACAGGCCCGTTGCAGGTAATATTAAAAGTGGCATCTACTGATTTATCAGAAAGTATCCGGGCTACATAGCTTTTTGATATACCGCCAATGGTTGTAAAACTGCCTGCTACATACCATCCGCCGCTTCCGTCTGAAATTACCGAGCGTATATCACCATTTGCATTCGGCATGTTCTGATCGGCTACATTGCTTCCTGTATTTATGGATGCAAGATAGTCAGTTCTTAAGCCCAGCTTGCCAAAACTGCCCGCAGCGAAAACGGTGTCTCCAAGATTAACCAATTTATTAACTATGCCGTTTGCATTTACTGATCCGTCAATTAAATTGCCGTTTGAAGCATTTACACGCGCAAGGTATGGGCGAAGGTTGCCTGTATTTACTGTTGTAAAATATCCACCAAGAAAAATAGCAGTATCGCCAACGGTTGCAATGGAATTTACAATATTATTTAAAGAAGGATCCCAGCTGTTTACCGTACCGTTTGAAGCATTTACAGAAGCGGCATATAACCGCCCAACACCATTAACGGTGGTAAAAGCCCCGCCGATATATAATTTATTTCCAATCTTTAATATGGTCCTTACATCACCATTGCAATCTGCGGTAAAAGAGGCATCAACTGTTTTTGCCGGGGTGATATGAGCAATATTGTTTTTGGCAACTCCGCCAATAGATGAAAAGCTGCCCCCTGCATACCAACCACCGCTTCCATCAGGAACAACTGAACGCACCAAACCATTTGCAGTGGGGAAATCTGTATCGGGTATATCGTTTACATCTTTTAAAGCCCCCAAATAGTTTATTTGAAAACCAAGTTGTGTAAATGACCCACCCAGCAATATTGTATCACCTTTATTTTCTATTGTATATACTGTGCTGTTTGGAGTTACTATTCCTTTTTTTGTATTGCCCGTGGTTTTATCCATCACGGCAAAATATGGCTTATATTTTCCTCCTATTGTTGTAAAGCTGCCGCCGGCATATACATTTACATTATCTGCGTATAAAGCATACACTACATTGTTTGGATTAGGGTTAAAACTAAGTACAGCTCCGGTTGCAGCATTCAGCTCAGCAATATAATTCCGCGGAGTGCTGTTTACAGAAGTAAATGTTCCGGCTATGTACAGGTTGTTCCCTTTTTTAAAAAGAGAAAAAATATTACCACCTGAAAGATTTGCTGTAAAAGACGGGTCTATATTATTGTTGGCAAGCACATGCACCAGTGCATTTGAAGAAATGCCATCATACGCATAAAAAAAACCGCCAGCATACCATCCACCACTGCCATCCGAAATAACGGCCCGCACAGTACTGTTAAATGCAGGAAAACCCATATCAGGATAATCTTTTGAAACTGTGTTCAGCGCTGCGGCTCCGGTCATTAAACCTGCATAGCTAAAGCTTCCGCCCACATAATATTTTCCTCCATTTTTATATACACTGTAAACAGAGCCATTAGTTGAACTCATATTTTTTACGAGTGTTTGAGCAAAAGAAATGTTACAGAAAGTTGTAAGTGCAAAAAGAAATGCAACAAATAATTTGAATTTCATAGTTCAACAGTTTTAGTTTTGATAAAAGCAGGTTACAGGTTAGAGGTTTTTTTTTGACAAGACTTGAGGGTTTAAAGTTAAAAAAGAATTTGAGAAATGCAAGGAAATTATTAAACATGTAAGAAGCTGTTTAAAAATGATTCTGCAAAATGCTTATTGCATTAAAAAGTTCGCGGCAGGCAACAGACACCGGCATAATAACCTCAATTGCTCCTACAGCTACCGCAAGTGCCAGGCTGATTTTTGTTTTGAAAGCTCCTAAGCGAAAGTTATGGTCTGTAACTTTAAAAGAAAGGTATCCGGGTTACAGATGGAGTATGGCTAACAGGTTATTGCGACAGGGGTACTATAAAGTTCCTATGGATGTATTATAAGGTTATTATGAAGCATCGTCCCTATAAGGTCTCTATAATATCCCTATAAGGTCTCTATAAAGTCTCTGACTGATTGAATGAAAATGAACTGACAGGGTATATTTTGAGAAATACCCATTGGTTACAAGTGTACAGCATCAAGTTAATAATAATTTCTATAAAGGCAAAGGAATTTCATTCTTTATTTTTATTGTTTTTTTGACCTGACGGGATATGGCTTCTTTGAAGAAATCTATTTTTAGACAGTTTCTAAGATTAACAGGTTTCTGTATTATCTTAATTTTTAGTTTTATGCCATACTTATTTTCAGCTATTTACGTTTTCAAAACATGTTTAAAATACAAAACCACCCGTTCAAAAAAAAGCCTGTTGCGGCCCGGATTTTCTTTATTATGTTTTTGTGCAATACGCTAAGCATGCCGGCCCAAAGCGCATCCGCACCTGTAATTTTTAAAATTACCGGCGATACAGATATGGTAACTATGCAGAAAGAAATCCTGTATTATGTAAACCAGC
Organism: Chitinophagales bacterium; assembly: GCA_038207175.1. Taxonomy (GTDB): domain Bacteria; phylum Bacteroidota; class Bacteroidia; order Chitinophagales; family Chitinophagaceae; genus JBBRAD01. The sequence continues at coordinate 104,917 of JBBRAD010000013.1, read as the reverse complement.
ACCGAAAATCAATGGGTTTAAACGGGCTTGTACTTATTACTGAAGCGACTGCACAGGCCCTGCAGCACAGTACAGACATGGCAGACGGAAAAACGGCTTTTGGCCATGATGGTTTTGATGAAAGGATAGATAATATTTCAAAAAAGACCGGGCTTTGCACGGCATCGGCAGAGAATGTGGCAAGAGGACAGTTAACCGCAAAAGAAATGGTGGATATGTGGCTGAAAAGCCCCGGGCATAAAAGAAATATTGAAGGCAATTATACGCTTACGGGTATTGGCGCCTTTCGTTCAGCTGATGGTGAAATCTTCTGTACACAAATTTTTCTGTATAAATAAAAACTTTTAAAAACCGGTTGTATTAAACCTTTCGGTACAGAAATATAAAATCTGCGTTTAAGTTTATAAAAAAAACCTGCGGATCTGCGGCAATATTTTTTTTGTTATGCTGAATACCGGTTTTATTTTCCGATTTTCGGGGAAAGAATTTGATGATAGAAATTATCAATTACAGCAAAGAGCACGCAGCAGCTTTTAAGCAGCTTAATATTGAATGGCTGGATGCCTATAACCTTGTTGAACCGCATGATCTTGAAGTGCTGGATGACCCTGAAGGTACTGTGCTGGATAAAGGCGGCTGTATCTGGCTTGCCAAACATAAAGATAAAATTGTGGGCAGCGCAGCATTGATAAAGGAACCGGGCAATATGTATGAGCTGGCTAAAATGTCCGTGGCGCCTGCATTCCGCGGTATGGGCATCAGTAAAATGCTGCTTGAAAAATGTATAGGTACAGCCAAACAAGGGAAAGCTGAAAAAATAATTTTATTCTCCAACAGCCAGTTAAAAACCGCGCTCCGGCTTTACGAAAAATACGGTTTTAAATATGTACCGGTATCGGGAACTTCTTTTCTTTCTGCAGATATTAAAATGGAATTATCTTTACCGCTTATTTAAAGAATATGAGTAATATTATTATTTCCGTAAAGGACCTTGTAAAAAAATACGGCGATTTTGAAGCAGTAAAAGGAATAAGTTTTGATGTGTATGAAAACGAAATATTTGGTTTGCTCGGCCCCAATGGCGCGGGCAAATCCACCACGCTTGAAATTATTGAGACCCTACGTGAAAAAACAAGCGGTGAAGTTTTTGTGGATGGCTTTAACTTAGATGAGTCGCCGAATGACATTAAAAAAATAATCGGTGTGCAGTTGCAGACATCAGGTTATTATCCCGGTTTAAACCTTGTAGAACTTATAAATTTGTTTGCGGGATTATATAACGAAAATGTTGACCCGCTGAAACTGCTTGATACCGTAAACCTGCGCGACAAGGCAAAAAATAAATTCAAAGAATTAAGCGGCGGGCAAAAACAAAGGTTCTCCATTGCCACCACCCTTATCAATCACCCCAAAATTATTTTTTTGGACGAGCCCACCACCGGGCTTGACCCTCAGGCCAGAAGGAATTTGTGGGATTTGATAAAAGAGATAAGGCAGCGCGGCACCACGGTTATCATCACCACGCATTATATGGATGAAGCGGAAATCCTCTGCAACCGCGTGGCTATTATTGATGCAGGAAAAATAATTGCATCTGCTTCACCCGATAAATTAATTGATGATCTTGTAGCCACCGGTTTTGAACGTCAAAAAGAAGTGAAGAAAGCAAACCTAGAAGATGTGTTTATTAATTTAACGGGACATGCAATAAGGGAAGACGCGTGAACCTGTGATGCCAGTGAACGGAACGCACAGGAGTGCGACGCAACAACAGTTTAATTGAAAACCCAAAGCCGGCTCCATAAAAATCTTTAAAAATTTCTATATGAATGATGATCTCCGTTATCCCGCGGGCAAATATTTACCGCAACCATTTTCATATAAACAAAAAGAAGAGTGGCTGCTTGATTTAAAATTTTTGCCGGAAGATTTAGAAATGGCTGTTCAAAATTTAGATGAAGCACAACTGCATACGCCATACCGCGATGGCGGATGGACTGTGCAGCAGCTTGTGCATCATATAGCAGACAGCCACATGAATGCTTATATCCGTTTCAAGCTTGCGCTTACAGAAAATAACCCAACTATTAAACCTTATGAAGAAAAAGACTGGGCTAAGCTTGCTGATGTAAATACAGTGCCCATAAACGTTTCACTCACATTGTTACATGCAATGCACATCCGCTGGGCAGCGGCCATAAAAGACCTCAGCGAAGATGAATGGGAGCGAACAGTTGTACATCCTGAGCATAACAAACAAATGAGTTTATGGGAGCTTTTAGGTTTATATGCGTGGCATGGAAAACACCATGTAAAGCATATAACAGCGTTGCGTGAAAGAATGAGTTGGTAATTTTTTACCGGGCATTTTTACTTTTGGCATCATTCCTGCCCGTCCGGTCAGGCGGGGTTGGGCCGCACTCTTATACTGAATCACTTTATTCACCGAAAAAGAGTTTTATACTTATGGACGGGCACCTGAAATGGAAAACACTTTCATCCGAATACGTTTATAAAGAAAGCTGGTTTACCGCAAGAAAAGACACCTGTCAAAAAACTGACGGCACAATCATAAACAACTATTATGTGTTTGAATTTCCTGAATGGGCAACTGCATTTCCAATAACGGAAGATGGAAAAATAATCCTGGTAAAGCAATACCGCCATGCAATTGGCAAAGTATGCATAGAACTGCCCGGCGGCTGTATTGATGCAACTGATACCAACGCTGAAGACGCCATCCGCCGCGAGTTACTGGAAGAGACGGGATATGCATTTGAGTCGGTACATTTCCTCGGGCAAATTTCTGCCAACCCTTCCACCAACAGCAACTTAATGAATATGTTTATTGCAAAAGGCGGCAAAAAAATTCAGGAACAGAAACTTGATCACAATGAAGAAATAGAAATAATGCCGGTAACAATGGATGAATTAATAACACTGGTGGAAGAAAGAAGGTTTCTGCAATCCATGCATTTAAGCACCATATTTTATGCAATGCGTTACCTGGATAAATTAAAATATGCTGCTGCATACTGAAGTAAATTTTATAATATTACTTCTCCAACCAGGAACACGCTTCCGCAAACCAAAATCAAATCATCCTTGCCTGAATGCCGGAGTGCAGTTTGTAAAGCTGAGTTTACATTTGCAAACATATTTCCCTGTAACCCTATGACAGCAGCTTTTTCAGCAAGCTCATTTTCAGGCAGCGCCCTTGGTATCTGCGCTTTTGTAAAATAGTAAAAAGCTTTTTTTGGCAGCAGCGATAATACTTTTTCCACAGCTTTATCTTTCACCATTCCAATAATGATATGAAGGTGGTTATAAGTAAGTAATTCTAACTGCTCCGTAATTTGTTTTACGCCGTCTTCATTATGCCCCACATCAAGAATAACGGAGGGGTTTTGATGAACAAGTTCCCACCGGCCATGCAGCCCGGTATTTTTTTTTGCCTGCAGCAAACCTTTATCAATATCATGCTGCGAAATTTTCCATGCCTTTAGTTGCAGCTGGTGAATGGCTTCTAAAACAGTAAGTAAATTTTTCAACTGATAAATGCCCGGCAAATCCAAAGTGTAATTTTTTCTTTCATCATTGTGTTTATCTGCAACGGTAACATTTAACTGATGGTGTTCATATTTCCATTCAGTAACATATCTTTTATCTGTTGCAAAATAAAGCGGTGCCTGCTTTTCAGCAGCCTTTTTTTCAAATACAGGTTTTGTTTCTGCAATGGTTTCACCAAGTACCACGGGTATATTTTGTTTGATGATACCTGCTTTTTCACGAGCAATTTTTTCCAGTGTGTCACCCAGCATATTTGTATGATCCCAGCCAATATTTGTTATCACACAAAGTTCAGGGTTAATAATATTTGTGCTGTCAAACCTTCCGCCAAGGCCAACTTCAATCACCGCCACATCAACATTTTGCTGTGCAAAATATTCAAACGCCATTGCTACGGTAATTTCAAAAAAAGATGGTTCAATTTCGTCAATCAAATGTTTTACTCTTTCAGTAAAACTTATTACAAAATCTTCTTCACACATTTTGCCATTTACTTTTATCCTTTCCCTGAAATCTTTTAAATGCGGTGATGTGTATAACCCTGTTTTATAACCGGCGGTTTGCAAAACGGCAGCAAGGATATGGCTTACGGAGCCTTTACCATTTGTACCGGCAATATGTATGCTTTTAAATTTTTCCTGGGGATTGCCAAGCGCATCACAAAGCTTAATGGTGTTGGTTAAATCCTTTTTAAATGCATCAGCGCCAATACGGCTGTACATCGGGAGCTTATGATATAAATATTCAAGGGTTTCTGTATAATCCATCATGGCAAGATAAGAAGTTTGTAAAATAAAAAACCCCCGGCGGTTTTGAGGTTATTTTTATAATAAAAAATGGTGCAGCCTTTTTAAAGAGCGGCACCATTCAAAAAAAATATTTTTTTTACATCATTTCTTCAAAACGTTTTCCGGCAAAATCCCAGTTTACTGCGTTCCACCATGCTGTAATATAATCGGCCCTTTTATTTTGGTATTTCAGGTAATAGGCATGTTCCCATACGTCCAAACCCATTACCGGAAAGCCTTTCAGGTCGCTTACATCCATCAGCGGGTTATCCTGGTTTGGTGAAGAACCCGTTATCAGTTTTTTATCATTGGTGAGTATAAGCCAAGCCCATCCGCTTCCAAAACGGTTTTTACCTGCATCATTAAACTGTGCTTTAAAAGCATCTACAGAATTAAAATCCCTTTCAATTGTGGTTTTCAGTTTGCCCTGAAGTGCAGTAGAATTTGGGGCCGCCATTGTTTTCCAGAACAGTTCATGGTTATAATGCCCGCCCCCATTGTTGCGCATTTTCATTGAATATTTTGAAATGTTTGCCAGCACATCTTCCAGCACGGCTGTTTGTGTATTTACATTTTCAGCAGCACATGCATCGTTTAAATTTTTTGCATAAGCAGCGGCATGTTTGCTGTAATGGATTTCCATTGTCATGGCGTCAATTACAGGCTCCAGTGCGTTATATGCATAAGGCAAAGGCTGCTGCTGAAAAGGTGTTCCCATTCCGCGGAAGCCAAAAAAATTGTTTGGCGTAGTTTTTTCTTTTGCAAAGGCAGGAAGAACTGATAAAGCAAGGCCTGCGGCAATACCTGCTTTGCCGGTAGTTTTTAAAAACTCTCTGCGGCCTGATCCTGAATTTTTTTCCATAATAAATTTTTTATGATGAAGATTTTAGTAACCCGGTTTTAAAAATAAAGTTCCGTAGATTTTTAAAGAACCTGAAATAAAATTCCTTATTGAAGAGTTGCGAATCGCGCATGGCTTTAAAAGTAAGGAAAATACCGATGGGCGTTAATACTATTGTAGAAAGCCACATGCCTGCAAGTGGGGTGGTTACATATTCTTTTGCAAATTTTTCCCCAAAAGTGTTCAGGAGGTGAAACAGCACAAAGAAAATAATGGCGAAAATAAGCGGTGCACCCAAACCCCCTTTGCGTATAATAGAACCCAGCGGCGCGCCGATCATAAAAAGTACAATACAGGCTACAGACAAAGTAAGTTTGCGGTGCCACTCTATCAGGTTTTTTGTGAGCAGGTCTTTTTTTGATTTATAATCAACTGCCATTAAATCTACATTGCCTTTGGCGGCATTTACCTGTGAAAGCGCTGCATCCGTCACAGTATTTTTCAAACTGTCGGGAATAAAATCATCAAATTTTTTTATATTTTTTATCTGCATTTCCCCTGCTGCGGGCCATGAACTGTCAGCATATTTTACCAGGGCAAGGCTGGGTCTTAATTCACGTTGCGCCCTTATATAATATTCTTTGTTTATATCCCCGATTGAATCAATAGCACGGGTAAGCTGTGGCAGGCTGAGCATTTGTGCGTTCCACTGAAACAGGCTGTCTTCTGTTCTTGCCATCGTAAAAGTACTCAAATCAAATTCTTTTTTATATTCCTTAAAACCCATTCTTATAAACTCTGTATTGGTGCTGTAGCGGTTCCCGGTTTCTTCGTAATTCCAGCCGTTGTAAAGTGTAAATTCAAGAAAATGTTTGTCGGGTGTTACGCGCATTACACCGCTTTCAGCAGTCATAAAATTATCCTGCAGGCCATAACCTTTTTTATAAATAATTACATTATGTATGGTGCTGTCGTCTGCATCTTTTTTGCCCACTTTTATTACATAGCCTTCAATTTTATCAAAAAAAACACCTTCTTTTATATCAAACGCCGGTTTTTTTACAATGATATCGTACTTAAGCGCATTGAGTTTTAAATTAGCGACAGGTATAAGGTTGTTTTGAAATATAAAAGCAACGCCACTGATTAAGAAAGCAATTATTAACAGGGGCCTCATAAAGCGGAATAACGGGATGCCGGCTGATTTTATGGCCACCAGTTCAAAGCTTTCACCAAGATTACCAAAGGTCATTATGGAAGAAAGCAGTAATGCCAGTGGCAAAGCCAGGGGTACTGCAGTAGCCGCCACGTAACCCATTAATTTAAAAATAGTAATAAGGTCTAAACCTTTGCCAACAAGATCATCAAGGTACAGCCATACAAACTGCATGATAAGAACAAAAAGCGATATTAAAAAAGTGGCAAAAAAGGGACCGATAAATGCGCGGATAATAAGGGTATCAAGTTTTTTTATCACCTTGTGTTACTTTTAAAAAAAATTTATGCACCATACAAATGTAAACCTTTCGGAAAATGAATTAGCGCTTGCTAATAATAAAGATATTATTTTAACAAAGAACAGGATTATTGCGAAAGTGTACGAAATGTTTGGGGTACTGAGCGGGGATTATATAAGTAGTGCAGGTGCATACAATAATTTGCCGGAAGAGATTTTCAAAACTTCTGCGAAAATATACAAAGGTGAGCAGTATAAAGGGCTGCCTTATGTAATGCTTGACTATCCGAGGTATTTTTTAAAAGATGAGGCGATGGCAATAAGAAATTTTTTCTGGTGGGGGAATTTTTTCAGTATTACGCTGCATTTATCAGGCAGTTACCGGCAGAGGTATGCAGGCAAAGTGCTGAACAGGCTTTATAATAACAGTGAAACGGAGCAGTGGTTTTTCTGTACAGGTGATACGGAATGGGAGCATCATTTTGATGCTGACAATTATCAACCCGTTTCACTGTTGCGGAGCAATGAAAGTGAAACATTGGGGTTACCGGAAAAAAAATTCTTTAAACTGTCTAAAAAAATCCCGCTTGAGAAATGGGGTGATGCAATGAATTTTTTTAAAACGGGTTATCATCAAATATTGCAGATGCTGAATGATTAATTTCCCAACCGGTGAAAAAGCTCTTTCACCTGGTATTCCCAAAGCCTTGACTGGTCTTTTATTTCACTTTTTTCGGCAAAATCTTTTATTACAAGGGTGGTTTGATTGGTGATTTCGGTTTTTTCTATCCTGAATTCAAAATATTCTTCTTTCGGGTTAGTCAACCATCTGTACCTGATAAATTTATCAACTTCCTTTTCCAGGAGCACTGCTTTTTCAACGGATCCATTCCATGAAAAACTGAAAACATTATCCCGCTCATCAACCTTATCAGCAAACCACTCGCCCAGTCCGGCAGGTGTTGAAAGAAATTCATACAGTATCTGCGGTGAGCACCTTACAGGGTATTCCAGCATAAATAATTGTTTTTTTGCCATCGTTCAGCGTTTATTCTTCCGTGCTTGAAGTATGCAATAATATTAAATAATTCATACCTTAAAAATATTTTTTCTGAAATATTCTGCAAGGAGGCGCCCGGGAATCCTTTTTTAAAATGATATCAATATAACAGTTTGCAGGTCAATAGTTTGAACTTATATTTTTTTTGGAAGGAAATTTATTATTGTTTATCTTGCTTTTACTTCAGCGTACTCCTCCACAACTTTTTTATTATGTAACCAAATATGAAATTTTATTTTACACTGTAATAACTGCTGCTATGAGTATACGCCAGCTCAAAATAACCAAATCGATCACTAACCGTGAATCGCAAAGCCTTGAAAAATACCTGCAGGAAATTGGAAAAGTAGAACTGATAACACCCGATGAGGAAGTTCAGCTTGCTTTAAAAATAAGACATGGGGACCAGCAGTCGTTTGAACGCTTAATTAAAGCAAACCTCAGGTTTGTAGTATCTGTTGCAAAGCAATATCAAAATCACGGGCTATCATTGCCTGATCTTATTAATGAAGGAAATCTCGGCTTAATCAAAGCAGCACTTCGTTTTGATGAAACCCGGGGCTTTAAATTTATATCTTATGCGGTTTGGTGGATAAGGCAAAGTATTATGCAGGCTTTGGCAGAACAAAGCCGCATTGTAAGGTTGCCGCTAAATAAGGTGGGGCTTACAAACCGGATCGGCAAAGCTTTTCAACTGCTTGAACAGGAATATGAGCGCGAACCAACGCCCGAAGAGCTGGCTAATTTTCTTGAGATTGGAATTGACGAAGTAAGGTTTACAGTAAATTTAGGCATACGTCATATCAGTATGGATTCACCGGTTGCAGAAGGGGAGGACAGTACGCTTGCAGACCTGATTGAAAACCCAAATGCTGAAAAAACGGATGGCAATTTAGAGCATCATGAATCATTACGCAAAGAAGTGCAAAGATCATTGTGTACTTTAACGGAGCGCCAGAAAGACGTTCTTTGCTATTTTTATGGTATCGGTATGGAAAATCCTTTAAGTCTTGAAGATATTGGGGAACGTTTCCACCTTACGCGTGAAAGGGTAAGGCAAATAAAAGATAAAGCCATCAGCAGGCTGAAATCTACCGGCAGATCTAAGTTGCTCAGGTTTTTTTTAGGTTAACCGGGAAATAATTTTTTTGTTGACAGGTGCTTGCTTTTAGGGCTGAGGGTTTTAAAAAAAACATACATTTACCAAAAAGGCAAAGCATCAATGATAAAACCTGTATTTTTTTTATCCATTCTCTTTATTCATTTTTTTGCCACGGCACAAACCCAGAAAGTAATAGGTGACTGCACAGTTACGTACAGTATTTCGGGCGATGATACAACAAACAATAATTTAAAAGGGGCCGTTCTGCAGCTTTATATAAAAGGCGGTGAATCGAGGATGGATATAATCAGTGAAGGGTACAACCAGTCAGTAATTTACAACGATAATACAAACCAAGCAATCATTCTGCAGGAAATAGGTGGAAATAAATACATGTCAAAACTGGATGCCGCAAAATGGCAGGAACAAAATAAAAAATATGATGGAATGAAAATTACTTTCAGACCCGACACCAAAAATATTTTGGGATATGAATGTAAAAAAGCCAGGGTTGATTTAAAGGACGGAAGTTCATTTACCCTTTACTATGCTTTATACATCACTCCATCTACCAAGCAAAACCCGTATAAGTTTAAAGATATACCCGGGTTGGTTTTAGAATACCAGGCAGAAAGTGATAAAAAGAATAATATAGTTTATACTGCTTCTAAAATAGATTTCAGCCCCGTGCCGTCATCCAGGTTTAAAATACCGGAAAAAGGATACCTGATAAGAAATAATTAATGAAGCGGTGGAGGAGCAGGAGTTTTGAAAAATGGAACTTTTACCTTGTATTTATAAGGGTAAACATAAGTGGTATTTCCCTTTTCCATACGTATCATTGAGGTTACTTCAAAACCATTGGCGTTTTTCTGCTGATACAGTTCCTGCGAACCTTTAAATTGAAACGAAGATGTTTTCAGTAACGAAAGTGTGTAATAATTTTTAGAATAGTTATTCAGGTTTTTTAAACTAAACTTACTGTTGCTGTTATCATCTGTTTTGCCTGAAAAAGCGCCAAAACATAAATTCACCGCAATAATGAACAATGCAGAAAAAAATATTTTGGTTTTATGTCCGTGCTTTCTCATCGGGCTCAAAGTTATTACCTTTTCTTATTCTTAACAAATTTTATTCACTCTTAATTAACGTATTTATTCCAGAAATGTTACATAAAAGTTGGAAAATCCAACTTTCATAATTACTTTTCAGAAACCAATACACATGAAGGAGCATCCATTCCGTGAAGAACATGAAGAACTGAAAGAAATATTGAGGCAATACAATAACCTTCGCCTGGGTAAAAGCCACGCCTTTCTTGAAGAAGATGCCTTTGAACGTTTGATAGACTATTTTGATGATAAGGATGATTTGCAGCAGGCGCTTGAAGCTGCAGAAACCGGTCTGGAATATTTCCCCTTTTCTTCTCAATTGCTTATTAAAAAAGCCGATCTTTTAATTGCCACCCGGCGCTATGCCGAGGCACTGGAAGTGCTGGAGCATGCTTCACTTTTTGACAGTAACGACATTAATATCTACATACTTAAAACCGATGCACATCTTGCACTGGACCAACAGCCAAAAGCAGTGGAAGTGCTGGAAGAGGCCTTGCTGTTATTTGAAGATGAAGAAAAAATTGACCTGCTTTTTGAACTGGCTGATGTATATGATGATTATGAAGAATTTGACAAAGTATTCGACTGCCTGAAGATGATTCTTGAACAGGAAGCCACTAATGAAGAAGCACTCTACAAAATTTGTTTCTGGACCGATTTTACAGGCCGTAATGAAGAAAGCATAAGGCTCCATCAAAAAATAATTGAAAATTTTCCATATAATGAACTGGCATGGTTTAACCTTGCCGCAGCATACCAGGGGTTAAAACTTTACGAAAAGGCAATTGACGCTTATCAGTATGCAGTTGTAATTGATGAAAAATTTGACTACGCTTACCGGAATATGGGTGATGCATATATCCGCCTGCGTAAATATAAAGAGGCAATTGAGGCGCTGGAAAAGGTACTTGAGCTTACCAGGCCCGAAGAGGTAATTTATGAGGCCATCGGTTATTGCTATCAGCGCTTGAATAAGTATGCGCAGGCGCGTTTCAACTACCGCAAAGCATCACATATGAATCCCGATGACGGCAAACTGCATTATAAAATCGCCCTCACATACATTAATGAAGAATTATGGGAAAGTGCTTTAAAACCATTGGAAATGGCCATACGCATAAACCGCAACGCACCGGAATATAACCTTGCATTGGGTGAATGCGCCATGCATCTTGGCAGGTATAAAGAAGCCATACAATACTTTGGCATCGTGGTACGCAACAGGCCAAAAAATACATCAGGGTGGGAAGCGCTCATCAATTGCCTTTATAAAGCAGGTTATATGGAGGAAGCCACACACCAATGTATAAGCGCATTAAAAGCAACGGAATTGAAACCAGTTTTTTATTATTTATACAGCGCTGTTCTTTTTGCATTGGGTAAACAAAAAGAAGCACTGCAGCAGTTAGAAAATGGTTTGAGCAAATCACCAAAGCTGGTAAAAAAACTAATAGAAATAAATCCTTCTATTTTGCAGAATAATAATGTAGTTGATATACTGGCCCGTTATAAAAAAGGGAAGAAAATTTAACCTGCTTATTGAAAAAGGAACGATGAAGTGAGTGACACAAGAGATGATGCTATGAAATACCGCTGCCGGCAAACAGATATTTTCTGCAAATGCAACGGTTTCCACCCCATGCTTTCCTTCTTTCTTTTGTTTATTGAAATTTTACAACGCACTGCCATATAAAATAAGCGCCTGTTTCCATTTTTTCTGATTAGCTTAACGTTGCATATCATAAAAATTTAAAACCTGTTCCCCTAAATTTGCACAGTTCTAAAAAATGCACAATGAATTTTAATTTATCACAAATACCCGAGCGCAGGCCCAAACCCCGTAAAGACGGCATTACAATGGTGATGGACAAAGGCCTGAGCATTAATGAAACAAAAAATTTTTTAAGTGTTGCGCATCCGCATATTGATATTGTAAAACTGGGTTTCGGTACATCGTATGTAACGCCCAACCTGCGTGAGAAAATTGAAGTTTACCAGTCTTATGATATACCTGTTTATTTTGGTGGCACTTTGTTTGAAGCGTTTTTAATACGCAACCAGTTTGATGATTATATAGCTGTGTGTAAAGATTACAAAATTGATTACATGGAAGTAAGTGATGGTTCCATTACTATTCCGCATGCAGAAAAATGCGGGTATATAGAGAAGCTTACCAAACACGGAATTGTGCTGAGTGAAGTGGGCAGCAAAGATGCCGCGCATATTATTCCGCCATATAAATGGATCGAACTGATGCGGGCCGAACTGGAAGCCGGCTCCACGTATGTAATTGCAGAAGCGCGTGAAGCAGGTAATGTGGGCATTTACCGCGGCAGCGGCGAAGTGCGTGAAGGCCTGGTAAATGAAATCCTTACACAAATACCCGGTGAAAAAATTTTGTGGGAAGCGCCCCAAAAAGAACAGCAGTTATATTTTCTTGAACTGCTTGGCTGCAATGTAAACCTGGGTAATATTGCACCTACGGAAGTAATCCCGCTTGAAACTATGCGAGTAGGGTTGCGCGGCGATACTTTTCATTTATACTTAGATAAATAAAGATTGCGGATTCGTTTTGTTGAACTGTAAACCGTCATCTGCCAACCATCATCAGTCAACCATCATCAGTCATGCGCCTGTACGGATTAATAGGATACCCTTTGTCTCATTCTTTTTCAAAAAAATATTTTTCAAAAAAATTTGAAAAAGAGCATATCCAAGGAGCGGCGTTTGAAAATTTTTCTATTGCGCATATTAAATTACTGAGTGATGTTTTGAAAAACAACCCATTGTTGCTTGGCCTGGCAGTAACTATTCCGTACAAAAAAAACATTATCCCTTTTTTATATGAAATTTCGGGTGCTGTAAAAAAAACCGGAGCCTGCAATTGCATTAAAATAACTGATGGAAAATTGTTTGGCCACAATACAGATGTAACCGGGTTTGAAAAGTCTTTTATAAAATATTTGCAACCGCACCATAAAAAAGCATTGATACTGGGAACCGGAGGTGGCGCTGCCGCTGTGGAATATGTGCTGCAAAAATTAAATATTGATTATTGTTTTGTATCAAGAAAAAAAGACGAAGTAAAAAATATTTTGAGTTATGATGATTTGAATAAAGAAATATTTTCTGATTATACCATCATCATAAATGCCACCCCATCGGGCATGTATCCAAATATTGATGAAGCCCCGAAAATGCCTTATCAACTGCTTACTTCAAAACATTATCTTTTTGATTTGATATACAACCCCGCTAAAACAAAATTTCTTTCATTGGGGCAACTGCAAGGAGCTTCAATTGAAAACGGTTATGAAATGCTGGTATTGCAGGCTGAAGAAAACTGGAAGATTTGGAATAAGTGATAAATCAATCTGCAGGATATATTTTATTATGTACCCTTAACTCCTTTCATATTATTCTTATCCCTGGTGCCATGAAAAACGTAAAGCAAAAGCGAGTGACCGCCGCCTTTGGCGGGGCAGGCACAAGAGGTGATGCCACTGTGTTACAAAAGCCTGTAACAAAAAAATTATACCAATAAATCCTGCTGAAATACAGGCGCCATACGCATTTTCGTAGCCTGTTCATAAGCATAAGCAATACCTAGCAACTGAGGTTCAGTGTATGCAGTTCCAAAAAATGAAATACCTATTGGCAACGAATGTACAAACCCCATGGGGACGGTAATATGCGGAAAGCCTGCAATGGCGGCCGGCGTGGAGAGTGAGAAACCTGTATCATAATCTCCGTTTATAAGATCAATGCAGCAGGCCAAACCATTGGTAACGCCGCATAGTGCATCGAGCTTATTTTCACTCATAATATTGCTGATAATATTCCGCGATGAAAGTGTTTTTGTAAGTGCATCTTTGTATTCCTGGCTGTTTAGATCGCCTTTTCCCTGTGCAGCAATCAATGTTTCCTGCTTAAAATAAGGCATTGCCTTTGTTTCGTTCCGGTTGTTGAATGCAATTACATCTGCAAGCGTTTTCATTTTTGAATTTGCAGCGGTGAGGTAACGGTTTACACCATCTTTAAACTCATACAACAGCACAAGAAATTCTGCATCGCCAATTCCCTGCACATCACCAATTGTTTTTAATAAATCAACTTCAACAATGGCTGCACCCATATTTTTCATCGTTTGTATTGCCTGCTGATACAACGCAACAATTCCTTCATGGCCTTTTAAATGTGATTTTTCTATGCCAATTATTTTTCCTTTTAAAACGCCTGCATTTAAAAACTGTGTATAGTCTTTAAAAGATTTTCCATCGCTTGTATTTGTTGCAATATCCTTTGTATCCACCCCTGTAAGCGCCCCCAATAAAATGGCTGCATCCCTTACTGTACGTGCCATTGGGCCTGCGGTATCCTGTGTTGCTGAAATTGGGATGATGCCGCTGCGGCTCCATAAACCTACGGTTGGTTTTATACCAACAAGCCCGTTAACAGATGAAGGTGAAACAACAGAACCATCTGTTTCCGTTCCTATGCTCAGCGTGCAGAGATTAGCAGCTGTTGCAGAGCCCGAACCAGCACTTGATCCTGAGGGATTGCGGTCAAGTATATACGGGCATTTTGTTTGGCTGCCGCGGCTGCTCCATCCGCTTGTTGATCTTGATGAACGGAAATTTGCCCATTCACTCAAATTTGTTTTACCCAGCAGTACCGCACCAGCTTCCCTTAAACGCAGAATAATGAATGCATCTGCTGCTGCCATGTTTCCGCTGAGTGCAAGGGCGCCTGCGGTGGTCATCATCTTATCACCTGTATTAATATTGTCTTTTACAAGTATAGGGATGCCATGTAATGGCCCGCGCAGTTTCCCGTTTTTTCTTTCATTATCGAGCGCCGCTGCAATGCTTACTGCATCAGGGTTTAGCTCAATCACTGCATTAAGCAACGGGCCGTTTTTGTCAATAGCGTTTATACGTTGCAGGTATTTGTTTGTTATATCCACAGAACTGAGTTCACCGTTTTGCATTTTTTGCTGCAATACATCTATGGTAATTTCGTTTAATTCAAAATCATCTTTATAATTATTTGCTGTATTTTTTGAAGCATCATCCCTGAATGAACTGATAGCCGCAGCAGAAACTGCAACACCTGCAAAGGAACTGTTGCGTAAGAATTTTCTTCTGTCCATACATAAAGCTTTGTTTAAAATTAGTGTTATTACAAATACTAAAAGAACCGGCGGGTATATTTTTTATGCGCCAGGCTTTTAAACATGATTTAATCCCCGATAGCTATCTGGATTGCACCGCATGCCGACGATGAATGCCGGCACCCTGACCAAAGCGCCGGTGACACTTATAGGTTTTATTCTTTTCTTATTACTGCAGGTACCGGTGAATTTTTTTTACAGCTGCTCTACAGGGTATTGAAAATAAAAGGAGCTGCCTTTCTTAAAGCAAAAGTATTCAATAACTTCGCCCGGTTATGAGCATAGATATAATAACTGTTGTGGGACTTGCTGCGGCATGCTGCACCACTGTTTCATTTTTGCCGCAGGCTGTAAAAACAATTCAGACTAAAGATACTTCGGGCATTTCACTTGCAATGTATTCACTGTTTACATTCGGAACTTTGCTTTGGTTGCTTTATGGTTTGTTCAGCGCGAATATCCCGGTATCTGTAGCAAATGCGGTTACGTTAATGTTCGCGGCTGTTATCTTATTCTATAAAATAAGATTCAAATAAAACGGTCACTTATACACTTGATAATCTTTTATTACCCGTAACAATTCTGCCACGCTCCATGCCTGAGCAATACATCCGCGGGGATGATGCGGTGCATTTCCATCAAATATTTCAGAAACAGAACCAATGCACCCTTCATTCAAATGATATTTGAAATCATTAATGATTTTTTTTACTCTTTCAATTCCGCTTAATCCATCAGACCCTGTAAATCCGGGCTGAGACATTATTGCATCAGTATAAGGCCCCAGCAACCAGCTCCACACGGTGCCCTGGTGATAGGATGAATCTCTCCTGTACTGGTCACCGCCATATACAGCAATATATTTTTCATCATCAGGCGATAAACTTCTCAGCCCAACAGGTGTATATAATTTTTCTCCAACAGTTTTTAAAATTATTTTTGCTTTTTCACTGTCTTCAAAAATGGGATAAACTAAACCTAATGCAAATAACTGGTTTGGGCGAAGCGAGGCGTCTGCTATTCCATTTTCATCAATATTATCATACAAATAATTTCCTGCTTCATACCAGTAAGTATCTAAAAAACTTTGCCTGGCTTTTGCAGCAGCCAGTTCAACCGATGCTGCATCGGCTGATTGTTTATTCATCACCAGCAATTCAGCAAATATTTTCAAAGCATTATACCATAAAGCCTGAATCTCCACCGGCTTTCCCATACGCGGTGTAACCACCCAATCGCCAATTTTTGCATCCATCCATGTAAGCTGCAGACCGGCTTCACCTGCGTATAACAAGCCATCATTATCCACATGAATGTTATAACGCGTGCCTTTAAAATGCCAGTCAATAATTTCTTTCAGTACAGGTAAAATTTCATTCAGTACAAAATCCTTATCACCTGTTGCATCTATGTATTTTTTTATCGCGATAAAATACCAGAGCGTGCCATCCACATTATTATATCCGGGCGGTTCATTATTATCCTGGAAATGGTTGGGCAGCATGCCCATGCTTATATTTTGCGCAAAAGCAGTAATAATTTTTTTTGCATCTTCAAAACGGCGGGTACTCAAACACAGACCCGGCAAGGATATCATGGTATCGCGGCTCCAGTCAGTGAACCAGTGATAACCGGCTATCACTGTCTTCAAATCTTCGCTGCGTTTTACAATAAACTGGTCTGCAGCCAAACTAAGCTGCTGTAAAGTTTCATTATTGCAAAATTTGATAATATCCTTTCTTCTTTGCTTTTCGATTTCAAATAATTCCTCTGCGTCCCTGCCTGCCGGGTCTTCTGTTGAAATAATTATTTCAATGCTGTCCCTTTCCTTTAAATCAACAATTATTCTTCCATGGTTAAAAAGATCTTCTTCAAAATCCAGGCCGCGGTACATTTCTGCTTCATAATTAAAATTTTTATACCAGCATGGATTATGCTGATAGCGGGAACCCGGAACTGAAATAAAAATATTTGGCGCATTTTCAAAAGGGCGGTTGCGGAAAATACCGTTTTCAAACTTTACATCCCACCAGATATTATTATACGATTGCTGTAATGCATGATAATCTTTTGCGGATATAAGCGGCAGTAATTCTAATGTAAATGCTGATGGAGCTTTCTGCACTTCGTATATGATAAGGGTTGTATTTTCTCCATGCAGCATGGCAATTGTTTTTTTCAACTGTACAGCACCTGCTTCATATATCCACTCAGGAAACAGATCCTTGGAAAAGCATTGCAGGTAAGCATTTCCGGTTGGATGGATAATTCCCCCGCCATACTCGTTGCAGCTTAATTCAAACCTTTCATTATTGATGATAATGGTATCATCCAATTTGCTTACAAGGTTCATCCGTTCTGCGGGTGGATTTGTGGCTGCAACTAATAAACCATGATAGCGCCTGGTATTGCAACCAATAACAGATGATGAAGCCCAGCCGCCAAGCCCATTTGTTTCGAGCCATTCGTATTGTATGGCTTCACTGAAATTATGCAGTGTGGATTTATCTTTTGCAAGCATGGTGATAGATTAATTTTAAAAAAGAAGAAAAATTGTGGAATAAAGATGCAGGATAGCTGCCAAAGGCAGCAAAATATAACTGCAGGTACGGACACCGGCAAAGCAAAATAAATTTTTTTTGCCACGGAGATACGAAAGGCACGGATTATATTTTTGGGTAAATAATAAGCTTTACAAGTGTGCGACTACCGCCGTTGGCGGGGCAAGCGCAGAAAAGCTTAATATTTATTCTGAAGCGGAGTACACAAAAATTAATTCTCTTTTCTAGCCGGCTGTAAAAGTTTTGCTGCAAGACCTGTCCATCCTGTTTGATGTGAAGCGCCAACACCCCTTCCGCTATCCCCATGAAAATATTCATAAAACAAAACATGATCTTTAAAATAAGGATCTGTCTGCAATTTTTCGTACTGATCATTTACCGGGCGCCTGCCATCTGCATTGCGCAGGAAAATATTTGCCAGTCTTTTCGATAACATATCTGCAACTTCTCTCAAAGTAAGATACTGCCCGCTTCCTGTTGGGCACTCAACTTTAAAATCATCGCCATAATAATAATGGAATTTCTGCAGGCTTTCTACAATAAGAAAATTTACCGGCATCCATATTGGGCCGCGCCAGTTGCTGTTGCCGCCAAACAAACCACTTGTTGATTCCCCGGGCGTATATTCCACCGCAAAACGATTGCCATTCACCCAAAATTCATAAGGGTGCTGCTCATGAAACTTAGACACAGCACGGATTCCATAGTCACTGAAAAATTCACTTTCATCAAGCATGCGCTGCAATATTTTTTTCATACGATGACCGCGCAATAAACTGAGTAAATGTTTTTCCCCTTTTCCTTTTTCATACCAGCGCGATACAAGACCCGCAAGTTCGGGCCGGTTTTCTAAAAACCATTTTAGCCTTACTGCAAACTCGGGTTGCATCTCCAGGATTTCATCATCGAGCACTTCAACGGCAAATAAAGGTATGAGGCCAACCATGCTGCGTACTTTCAATTTTACGCTTCCCTCATCCGGGGATTTAAGCACATCATAAAAAAACTGGTCTTCTTCATCCCACAACCCGGAGCCGCTATCACCCATCCTGTTCATAGCGCCGGCAATGTATAAGAAATGTTCAAAAAATTTAGTTGACATATCCGCATATACTTTATTATAATTTGCCAATTCAAGGGATATGCGCAGCATGTTGAGTGAGTACATCGCCATCCAACTTGTGCCATCTGCCTGTTCAATAAAACCGCCCGTGGGCAATGGCGCACTTCTGTCAAATACACCAATATTATCCAATCCCAAAAAACCTCCCTGGAAAATGTTGTTACCTTCTGTATCCTTCCTGTTTACCCACCACGTAAAATTTAAAAGCAGTTTGTGAAATACTGATTCAAGAAATGCAATATCGCCTTCTCCATCGTTGTTTTTTTTATCAATTGCATAAGTTCTCCACGCAGACCACGCATGTACAGGAGGGTTCACATCACCGAATGCCCATTCATACGCAGGAAACTGCCCGTTAGGATGCATATACCATTCTTTCGTTAATAAAGACAACTGGTTCTTTGCAAATTCCGGATCAATTACGGCAAATGAAATACAGTGAAAAGCAAGATCCCATGCGGCATACCAGGGGTACTCCCATTTATCGGGCATCGAAATAATATCTGCATTATTTAAATGCAGCCATTCGTGATTACGTCCATCCTTTCTTTCGGCTGGTGGTGCAGGTTGCGCCGGATCACCCTTCAGCCATTGCTCTACATCATAATAAAAAAATTGTTTGCTCCACAGCATACCCGCAAATGCCTGACGCTGCACCATTTTCTCATCCTCTGTTTGTATGCCCTCCTGTATGCCGCTGTAAAATTCATCCGCTTCCTGTATGCGTACTGCAAACAGTTCATCAAACTGTTCAAATGGTTTTATGTTTTCTTTTGTTAAACGCAAACGCAACGTAACACTTTCATTTGCTTTTACCACTATATCATAATTTACTGCTGCCTTTGTACCAATGGCATTCATATTCACAGCTTTTGCATTACAATGCACAATAAAATCATTAATACCGTCTTTTGCAAATGCAGGAGTGTTCGACGCGCCATACAATTTCTGCTGGTTTGATTCATTATCGCAATACAATGTTTGCGGCTGATGCTCTGCGTATAAAATATATTGACCAATATCCCTGTGATTGATGATAATGTCGCCATCATTCGTTGACATGATTTGCGGTTTATAATCATCATAACCCCATACCCATGTATTGCGGAACCAAACTGTTGGCAGCACATTCAATGCTGCATTTTCATTACCGCGGTTGTAAACGGTGATCTTTATCAAAATATCATCCTCTGCAGCTTTTGCATATTCAACAAACACATCAAAATATTTGTCATCATTGAATATGCCCGTATCTATCAGTTCAAACTCCGGGTCCAGCTTCGTTCTCCTGCGGTTCTCTTCCACCAGCAATCTGTATGGATATTCACTCTGCGGATATTTGTACAGCATTTTCATATAGGAATGAGTGGGCGAAGCATCAAGATAGTAATACAGCTCTTTCACGTCTTCACCATGATTGCCTTCATTGCCAGTTAAACCAAAGTACCTTTCTTTTAATATCGGGTCTTTCTTGTTCCACAATGCCAGGGCAAAACAAAGCAACTGCTGATCATCGCAAATACCTGCAATGCCTTCTTCCCCCCATCGGTAGGTTTTACTGCGCGCCATATCATGAGAAGTAAATTCCCATGCATTACCATCTGCACTGTAATCTTCACGTACTGTGCCCCACTGGCGGTCAGTAATATAAGGCCCCCATTGTTTCCAGTCTTTGCTTTTTAACCTTTGTTGTTCTGCATTCATAATTTTATTTTTATGTAATAAACAGTTGAACTGCTATTTGGCTTTAGTTGTGTCACTCACTTGTGCTTTCTGAACATTGTGCGACTTTTTTAACCACAGAGTTTCACGGAGTTTTTTACAGAGAGCCACAGAGCTCCTCTGTATAACTCCGTGCTTCTTTCCTTTGTGCTACCCTGTGGTTAACAATATGCTTAGATAAAAGCTCAATCAAGTTATTACAGAACAAGAGTGCGACGCAAGAAAAGTATAATTAAGGCTCTGATACCCGAATCAAAATATTCAATAATCAACTGCTTTAAGCCAGGATCTATCCATTATCCTCAAAGCCGGGGTACAAAGTCATTCCACCATCAACAAATAAGGTAGTTCCGTTTACATAATCTGCATCATCACTGGCTAAGTACACTGCAGCCTTGCCAATATCTTCCACCTGCCCAATCCTTTTTTCAGGAATGAGTTTTAAAAGTTCCTGCAGGTGCGCCTGTGTATCCCACGCATCATGATTGATGGGCGTTGCAATAGCGCCGGGCGCAATACTGTTGACGCGAATTTTGTGCGGCGCATATTCCTGTGCAATAGTTTTCATCATCAGCATTACACCTCCTTTGCTTGCAGCATAATTTGCATGGCCTGCCCAGGGAATCACTTCGTGCACACTGCTCATGCAAATAATTTTTCCTGCCGCTTTACTTTTTGTTTCATCAATGCCTCTTCTTAAAAATTCTTTGATGGCTTCACGGGCACAAAGAAACTGGCCTGTAAGGTTTACAGCAAGTACAAAGTTCCATTGTTCAAGTGTCATATCAACAAATTTTGCATCGCGCTGCAGGCCCGCATTGTTTACGAGTATGTCAACAGTGCCAAACTGTGCAATTATATCTGCAAACATTTTTATCACTTCATCCTCCTTACTCACATCGCACTGGTAAGAAATTGCTTTGCCGCCGGCTGCATTAATATCGGCTACGACTGTATCTGCCATAGGCTTTGCGCCGACTACAGGGTAATTTACAATTACTGTTGCACCGGCTTTTGCCATTTCTTTTGCGCATCCTGCACCTATGCCGCTGCCGGCGCCCGTAATAATGGCGATTTGATTTTGTAGTTTTTGTTCCATTGATTTTATTTGGTTTTAATATAAAATCCCTGTTGAGGGATAATGAAAAGTTAGTTGAAGTATCTTTTTATCAGTATAAGTTCAAAATCAGTTAAGGTGCTTTTTAATATTCATATATTTCCTGTTAACTTTTGTAAGGGTTTGCATAACGCTCAATATTTGCATTGCGTGCAACCTACCCCAAATTTAGGCGGTGGACCTTAAAATATAAAAATATTGCAGGCGTATTATTTTTATGAGCGTAAAAGTAAAATACTCCGGGTGAATCAACCGCCAATGGTTTGATAAATAACGTTAGAATTGTGTTATGAAATTATTTCTCGTTTCCCGTTCAAATACCTTCCCTGCGCACTTTTTAAATAAGCCCGGCACCGATATACAAAATGAACCGAAAAATATTTTAAAAAACACAGTTAGATAAAGCTGTTACCGCGCATAATGATAGTAATTTTATAAGACAAAAAAAATAATCAGCCATGCAGTTAATAATGATAGTTTTTTGGGTTGCAGCAATATATTTTTTTTGCGGGCTGATGTTTGCCATTGCATTTGTAATAAAAGGCATTAACTTGATTGACGAAGGTGCACATGGAAGCGGCATTGGGTTTCGCATCATCATCATTCCGGGGTGCATAGTTTTCTGGCCGGTATTATTGAGGAAGTGGATGAAGAAACGCCAACAAACCTCCCCTGCAGGAAAGGCTTTAAAGTGAGATGAGTTATAATAACCCGGAAATTGAATTTTGACTAAGAGCATTGAACATAAGTTAAGTTTTCGTTGAATGAAATGACTTCTGTGTAAAGCCCTGTGCCTTTGCCCCAAAAAATTAAATATGATAAAGCCTCTCAGAAAAAGACACTTACAAATCTGGGCCCTATTAGCAGTATTGCTTCCTGCCGGTATCATCAGCGCATGGTTTGCAATACCGGAACAGCCATCATATAAACTGCTGCAACCCATTGCGACAGGAGCTTTGCCGGTTGTACTCAAATTAATAGATAAGGAAAACTACACAGTAAGTATAAAAAGCAGCAATGATACTTCACAGTTGCAACTGGAATGGGTTAATAAAAAAACTTTGACATTTCCCACAGCAACAATTTATCGCGTGGCGGCTGGAAGCGATGATATAAAAAATGGTCAGTTGATTGGAAGAATAGAAACAAGGGGAACTTATTATTTTAAACTTGATTCGACTTTTCGACTTATTAACCCACCAGCTTTTCAACTCTTGCTATACGATTTCATTCATCAAAAAAATATTGACACCATAAAGTTTTAATAATGGGAGCAAGTTATACAGCAGTAAGCTGGAACAAGCAAAAGAAAATGTACGACTGGATAATATTTGCATTCTGTGCTGTATATCTTACAACGTTTATAGTGCTTACGGCCATCTTCAATCCTGATTATACTTTTGAAACAGTTCTTATTCGCAGCACAGCAACGCTTGCCGTTATAATTTTGCATATAATACTCAGCATTGGCCCATTGACACGCATCAACAAAAAATTTCTGCCACTGCTTTACAACAGAAGGCATTTGGGTGTTACAATGTTTTGTATTGTTTTGGTGCACGGTGCATTCAGCATATTGCAGTTTCATTCTTTGGGTAACGTAAATCCTTTTGTATCGCTGTTTACAAGCAATACACATTTTGGTTCGCTTGCAGATTTTCCTTTTCAGTCCCTGGGATTTTTTGCGCTGATCATTTTCTTTTTAATGGCAATTACGAGTCATGATTTTTGGCTGCATAATCTTTCACCAAAGGTTTGGAAGACATTGCACATGTTTGTGTACTTAGCTTATTTCTTAGTAGTGATGCATGTGATGCTCGGCGTAATACAATACGAAACAAACCCTGTATTCTTTTACATCATGATCATTGGAACACTTACTCTTATCATACTTCATTTAGTGGCAGGGAGAAAAGAAGTTCGAAAAGATAATCTTAAGTACTCATTGCCCCCCGTCGGAGACGATAAGTGGAAACAGGAAGGATTTGTTTATGTATGCGATGTAAATGAAATTGAAGAAAGCCGTGCAAAAATATTTTGTATAGATAAAGAACGAATAGCAATTTACAAACACGAAAATAAATTATACGGCATACACAATGTATGCAAGCACCAGGGTGGCCCATTGGGCGAAGGAAAAATTTTAGATGGTTGCATTACCTGTCCCTGGCATGGTTACCAATACCTGCCGCATAACGGGCAATCACCGCCGCCATTTAAAGAAGTAGTGAGTACATACAATGTAAAAGCAGAAGGTACAAAAGTATGGCTCAGCCCAACTCCTTACCCTGAAGGAACGGAGCGGTAATTGGTAATTAGGAATTAAGGGGTTGAGTTTGATGATAAGAATTAGTGCAGTGCGGGAATGACACGTCCGCCCGTCCTTACCATTCGCACGGGCAACGAAAACTTAATTCATATTCTTTAGTTTGGCAAATAAAAATTAATCACTGAAAAATGGAAGACGAAGAGTTCTATATTGGCTGGCAACCCGCAGCACCAAAAGGTTTTGCGGCATGGATAAAAAAATATCTTTTTGTGTTATTACCCGTAATAATTATACTCGGCGTTTTGCTTGCCTTGTCACAAAAAAAATTTGGGGCAGGCAATTTTGAATTCGGTACACTTACAGAAGTAAAGGGAATTTATTTCAACAAGCCTGTTGCGAATATCAAAGTTGTGAACGGGAAAGACATTTGGGGGAATGAAAATTTTATTACTGTTCCGTTAATTGGTTATGGTAAACATGGCGCAGACGGAACAATTGCTGATATAGAAAAAGAAAAAAATATTTCACCGGATGGGAAAGAAGTTACGCTTAAAGGAACTTTGCTTTACAACGATGGAAAACTATTGATGCAGATTGATGCAAATGATACGCCGTTTGTAAAAATTGATACGGTAAATATACCTCCAGATTTGTTTACAGAACAAAAGAATTTGGGCATGCTTGATTTGAAGGGGGAAATTGTAGATCCAAAATGTTTTTTTGGGGTAATGAAACCCGGCGAAGGCAAACCCCATAAGGATTGTGCGGTACGCTGTATTCTCGGGGGCATCCCTCCTGTATTAAAGGTAACAGGTGAAAACGGCAATCAGAATTATTACCTTATTGTTGGGCCAAATGGTGAAAAAATGAACGAAGCTGTACAGGATTTTGTTGCATGTCCGGTTGAACTGCATGCAAAGGCTGTGCAGTACGGCGACTGGGTTGTATTGTATGTAAATGCTGATAATGGGGTTCAGCATTATTCATATATGAAAGAGCATTATGGAAATGAAATTGCATCCTGCCAGGCAAAATGTTTGAAATAAATCCGGCCCTGCAGAAAAGGATTATATTTTTTTTATCCCAAGCCCCGGCAAATCCACCAGGCTCATATATCCATCTTTTACCGTAAAACCACCTTCTGCAATATCTTTATGTATATCAAAACTTCCGTCTAAATCAAGGTAGCAGGTATTGGCGCAGGAAAAGGCCGCATGCATTGCGGCTGTTATGCTCACAATGCTTTCATCATTACAGCCCCAAAATAATTTTATACCCGCATGCTGCGCAATAGTTGCAATTTCTTTAGCTGCTTTGATACCGCCGCATTTCATCAGCTTGATATTAAAAATGCCGTATGGCTGCGGGTTTTGCGCCAGCACCATTGCAGAAGCTGCATCAAGCAATGATTCATCTGCTGCCAGTATTTTTCTTTCATCAGCTTCAAGCAGGCACAGTTGATTTTCGTCGCTAACTTTTAATGGTTGTTCTATCAGTTCCAGCTTTAGTTCTTTTGTTTGATGAATAAATTTTTTGAGCTCATTTAAATTATAACCCGTATTTGCATCCACACGGATGTTTATAGCGTTTCCGAAATTTTCTGAAAGTTTGTGAACGCGTTCAATATCCTGCTCAACATTTATACCTGTTTTTATTTTAAATATCCTGAAACCAGATTTATAATAATCATTCGCTTCCTCAATCATTTGCTCTGTTTCTTTTATGCCGACGGTAATGGAAGTAGGCAACGAATTAATTTTTCTTCCGTAAAAATCAACAACAGGTACATGGAGAAATTTTCCGAATGCATCGTGCAGGGCAATATCTATCGCGGCTTGCGTGCCAGGGAGTTTTGGGAATAAAGTTGATACATCATCAATTATTTGAGTAAAGTTCCGGATATCTTTACCGGTCATATCCTGCAGAAAACCTGATTGAAGATTTGCAAGTGTATCTTCCGGTGTTTCTCCCACTACATCAGCAGAAGGGCTGGATGCACCCATGCCGGTTATCCCGTTTTCAAGGATTATTTCCAAAAAAACTATTTCTGCGCAGGTAATGGTTTTATAAGCAATGGTATAAGGTTTGGTCAAGGGTAATTTTTCTATGTATGCATGTGCGGATATTATTTTCATCGCTGGAGTTATTTTTTTAGTAAAGATTTTATCAGCGGAACTATTTTCTCCACACCCTGCTGCAGTGGAAGCAGCACGGGTATTTGCAAATCCTCTTCATATTGTTTTTGAAAAGTAAACGCTTCTTCCGGTGTGCAATATTCCGTGTTTAACGCAAGCGCAATTACTTTGGAGCCATACATAGCAATCAATTCAATTTCTGATTTTGCTGAAGCAATTTCTCCCCATGCAGGCAGATGCTCATAATATTTTCGTTTCGGTGCATGCACAAGTATCGTATGTTTTGCGTTTCCAGATACAAGTATTTCAGCGCCGCAAGGCCCGCTGGGATTGCGCAATGCTGATTGGCCTTCAATAAAAATTACGTCTGGATTTGTTTCTTTCCAGCAGGAAACAATTGCATGCTCCAGTTCACCGGAAATAAAATCATTCAGGGTAGAATCGAAAATAAAACCATACCTGCCTCCCTGCAACCAGCCGGTTTGCCCGGTGTAAATCATCTGCGCATTTATGCCTGCTGCTTCACATGCCTCACGCACAAGACGGCAGGCAGTTCTTTTCCCCAATGCACAATCGGTGCCTATTACAGCTATCACAGGTGCAGAAACTGTAAAAATTTCACCGCACCAGAAATGAAGATCTTTTTTATTTTTTGGTTTACGCACATCAATCAATTCCACATTGTGTTTGGCGGCAAGAGAAACTATAGAAGGCATGGTGTTCAGAAAATCATGCAGGCCATTTACAATGGATATATTTTGTTTGATACATGTTTCAATAACAGGAATAAACCTGTGTGGCAAAACACCACCAACTGTAGCGATGCCTATAATGCAATAGTGGATTTCTTTATTTTTCGCAACGGCTTCTTCTACACTCGCAAATACAGGAATATCCCTGCATATGCCGTCCAGGACTTCTCCTGCATCTTTTCCATAATGCACACTGTCTATTACACCCACGATGTTATAACGGTCGGTTCCCCTGATCAATCCATGCGCTGTTTTTGCATCAGGTTCATGCAGCAGCCCACCAGTAAGTATAATTGCATTGTACTTGTGATTATTTTTTTTCACCTGTATTTTGGTTTAATAAAATGCGGTATTCAATGGCAAACAGCAACTCCATCAGGAATTATTATACACTTTGTAAACAGGCTCTCTCAAGGGCATACTTTTTTCACTGCAGATAAATTCAAGTATATCTGCAAGCTGTTCGGGTTTTACCCAGTTTCCGGGATCAGCACCTGGCATACCTGACCTGTTAAGTGCAGTATCAATCGTACTTGGCGCAACTACAGAAGCAACAATATTGGTTCCCTTATTTTCTTCATTGATAAAATCTGCAAGCTTAAACAGCAAAGACTTGGTAAGCGCATAAGCAATCAAACCCTTTCCCTGTGCCGGTTTTAGTGCAGGCCTTGCACCTATAAATACAAACCTGCCGTATCCATTTTGCTGAAAATGCTGCACAAGCGGACGGGTAACAAAATATGCTGTTTCAAAATTGAGTGAGAATTGTTTTTGAATATCTTCACCTGAAGTAGCTGTTACATTACCCATCGCAAAACCGCCCACCAGCATCAGCGCGGCATCCACTTTGCCATGTTTTAAAATTGCAGTATTTACAAAATCAGCCGTTTCATTTTCATTGGTAAGGTTTACCGTATGAAATTCAAAATTAGAATTGCCCGTCGCAAAACCCAGGTGATCATTTTTGCCATCTACAGCAATAACTGTATATCCTTTATCCAGGAATTTTTTTACAGTGGCGGTTCCCAGGTTCCCGTTGGCACCGGTTATAATAACAGTTTTCATATTTTTTATTTATCCGGCTAAGTTAATTCTATTCGGCTTTTGTTGCGTCGCACACCTGTACGTTCCGTACATTGGGCGACAAAGTGAAGGGAAATTATAATTACTTATATTTATTTTTACAAAAGCCAATACTTTTTATATGCAATCATTAAAAGAAACTGTAAACGAATTAAGCGCTTTAATCCCGCAGTTAAGGTTTGAAGAAGCGCTTGACAAATTTTATGATGTGAATATTATATCCCATGAAAATGAAGCGCCGCCAACAATTGGATTGGAAGATTACCGTAAAGCTGCAAAAATATATTTGGAAAACATCAGCAACTACAGCGCAGAACTGATGAATGTTATTGTAAGTGATGATATGTCGGTTAGTGAGTGGCATTATAAGTTTGATCACAAAACATGGGGGAAATGGGATTGCCGCCAGCTATCTCTTCAAAAATGGAAGAATGGAAAAATCATTCATGAACGCCATCACTATAAAACAGTTCAGGGGTAAACCTGCTCAGTTGTTTCCATTTTCCCGCTAACTCTTAAAATTTTTAATGTTGTGGTGCAGGGATAAAACTGAGAATACAGGATCCTCATCTTACTGAATAATACATTCAGCGGCCGAAGTTATTTCCCGCGAAGTATCATCCTGCACAAAAGCTATCACTGCACAGCTATCTTTAGACAAACCCGCGGGTAACAATAGTTGTATTTCACCATTTGCTTTTGCAGAAGGAATGGTTATAAAATCCCTCACCACATTTACATGCTGTAATGTGCTTCCTGCATTTTCACCACGCTGCACTTTTGTTTGTGCATGCAATTGCACAAGGGCAAAATTGAGTTTTGTATTTGTTGCACCGGTTGTATAAGTAACTTTTATTTTACTGTTATCACCTGTGGCTGAAATTTTAATTATATTTTTTGATTGTTGCTGCAATGAATATTTTACTGTGTTGTACAGTTTAGTTTTATCGGAACCAACGAACTGATCTGTGCCGTTTACAACAATCTGTGGTGTATAAACCGAGTTGAGGTGAAAAATATTTCCATACCATTGCTGTCTTTGGCTGTAAGCGCTGCTGCTGAAATTATCTTTCCAGCCTAAGTAGTCCCAGTAGTCAACATGAAAAGCGAGCACAAAAACATTTTCTTTATAATCTTCCAGGAGCTTTGCTGTGAGGGCATCTGCGGGTGGGCAACTGGAGCAGCCCTGGGATGTGAACAACTCAACAACTGCAAAACCATTGACCGGCGGTACAGGTACTGCAGATTTTTGTGCGCAGCCATAACCTGCAGATAAAACGACTGCCGCTGAGAAGAGCATTTTTCGCATATCAAATATTTCTTTTTATGACGGCTGTAAAGCTTACTGCTTACAAATTCAAACTAAATTTTCAGGATACCCCGCTTTTTTGTACGGGGTCTAAAAACGCGGTGGGGGAATTATTGTATGGGTTTATAAGTTTGTTCGCGGAAATCTTCTTTGCCCATCAGCATCATCAGCCGTATATGCGAAGCAACTGCGGCACTCATAGTTGGATATGAATTGTAAGGCAGGTTAAACTTATTACAGTTCTCGCGCACAATTGCGCTTAGTGCAGGATAATGCACATGGCTTACACGGGGGAAAAGATGATGCTCTATCTGGTAATTCAATCCGCCCACAAACCAAGATACAATTTTGTTTTTAGGGGCAAAATCAGCAGTGGTTAATACCTGGTAAACCGCCCAATCGTTATCAATTGTTTTGGGCTCTTCGCCTGCCTGTTCAAACTCTGTTTTTTCCACTATATGCGCTAATTGAAAAACAAGAGTCAGCGTGAACCCCATTGTAACATGCAGTATAAGGAACCCGATAAGCCAGGGCAGCCAGCCCACAAAAATAACAGGAATAATTGCGTAGAAAATAATGTAACAGATTTTACCTGTCCAGAAAATAAAGTGGTCCCTGGGTTCAATTTTTGAAATTGGGGTTGTGTATAATTTCTTTTTGAAATATCTCTGGAAATCAAATATCAGCAACCAGAAAATAGTGCTTAATGAATACAGCACAAACATGTATAAAAACTGGAACCGGTGTGCAGGAAACCATTTCTGCTGAGGGCACATTCTTAATAACGGGCTTTTTGACATATCATCATCCACTCCATCTACATTGGTATAAGTGTGGTGGATAATATTATGTTTTATCTTCCATAAAAAAGCATCGCTCCCCAGCGCATTCATGGTAAGCCCCATTACTTCATTTACCCATTTACGGCTCGAAAAACTGCCGTGGCAGGCATCGTGCATCACATTAAAAGCGATGCTTACCAGTACTAACGAAAACAATATGCACAGTATAATGCCGGCAAGCGGCGGATAATTAACAAAAAGCAAAACAAGGTATAATGAAACAGCAAGCGGGAAAAGGATAATAGGTTTCAGGTATAACTTCCAGTTTCCGGTTTTTTTGATTTTGTTGGCAACGAAATATTCTTCCACTGAATTCTTCACTGATTGAAAAAATAAGCGGCTATTGTTGGTGAAGGTTACTTTGGGCATAGAAATAAATTTAAGTAGCTGAAATATTAACAGCCGCTGCTCTTGTTGTGTGTAGATTAATAGGGGTTATTGATTCTGAAATCCGGATGGTTGTTCTTAACGTTAAGTATTCTTCGATTTACAAGTTATTTTTCAGCTATATAAACTACAGGAAGAGTATGAATGAATTTTGTTTACATGCAAGATACGGTTTTGCCTTAATACTTGGTTTTTTTTATTGATTAAAGAAAATGAATTTTTCCTTCAATACCTTTATTTTAACAAATGGAGAAACAAACTGATATACTTATCATTGATGATGAGCCACAACTGCGGCAAATGATAGCAAGATTGCTGCAGGCCGAAGGTTATGAAGTAACCCAGGCGGCTGATTACAAATCAGGGATGAAGTGCCTGGAAAAAAATTTATTTCCACTCGTTCTTTGCGATGTAAAGTTACCCGATGGCAATGGTGTTGATATTTGCCTGGAGATAAAAACAAGATACCCGACAACAGAAATTATTTTGCTAACAGCTTACGGCAATATCCCTGATGGGGTGCAGGCTATAAAAAACGGCGCGTTTAATTACCTGGTGAAAGGAGATGATAATAATAAGATTATTCCCATAGTAAGCAGCGCAATGGATAAAGCGCTGATGGTATCAAAAGTCGCGAAGAAAAAAAATGGCCTGGCAGGCAGTTATATTTTTAATGACATCATTGGCGCATCACCACTCATCTTCCATGCAATTGAACTTGCAAAAAAAGTAGCATATACAGATACAACTGTTTTACTGAATGGTGAAACCGGAACCGGTAAGGAAATTTTTGCTTCCGCTATCCATAATGAAAGCAGCCGCAGCCGCAAACCCTTTGTAGCTGTTAATTGCAGCACATTCAGCAGCGAAATTTTGGAAAGTGAATTATTTGGTCATAAAGCGGGTGCATTTACCGGTGCTATAAAAGATAAAAAAGGCCTGATGGAAGAAGCGGATAAAGGAACTTTGTTTTTAGATGAAATTGGCGAAATGCCTGCAATGCTCCAGGCTAAGTTATTGAGGGTTCTGGAAAACGGGGAGTATTTAAAAGTAGGTGATACGAAACCGCAAAAAGCTGATGTGCGCATTATTGCAGCTACCAACCGCAACCTGCAAGATGAATGTGAAAAAGGTAATTTCCGGATGGATTTATTTTACAGGTTATCTGCATTTCAAATTTCATTGCCGGCGCTTAATGACAGAAAACAGGATATAGCTGCACTTGCCGCATATTTTATAAAATATTTTGCTGCAAAAATGAACAGGCCCTGCTATGAAATGGATAAAATTTTTTTAAAACGGCTGGAGGATCATAACTGGAAGGGAAATATCCGCGAATTAAAAAATGTTATTGAACGCGCCATGATAATATGTGATGGTGAACAATTAACAGTTGATTGCCTGCCTTTCGAAATGCAATCCGCAAATAACCAACAGCAATTATTTGATGCATTTGATTTAGCCGGAATTGAAAAAAAGCATATTCAAAAAGTATTACTGCATACAAAAGGGAATAAAACTGAAACCGCAAGGCTGCTGAATATCGGCTTAACTACTCTTTACAGGAAGATTGACGAATACAGCATTAAATCATCGGGGGAATAAACCTATTTTATTTTTAAGACAGTATACTGCACTAAAAAAAACTGAGCGGAAATGTAACATTTCACTGCTCATTTTTCCATATATATCAGCGGGGGAAATTCAAATACTTAACGTTCGTTTATTTTCATTATGAAAAAAGCTTTTTCATTATGAAAATACTTTGCCCGGGTCATCAATTATTAAAAAATAAAAATAAACTAAAACCCTTTTGCAGAAAGGGTTTCAGCATGCATAAAAAAAGAAAAACCCGGGCATTGTATTTGTTCGCATTCGCGCTAAATGACGCAATCCCACATTAAAAAAATTTCAGCAGCAGGCCTTCTCATCACACTCGGAATTATTTTTGGTGATATCGGCACTTCCCCCCTTTACGTTTTCAAATCAATTATTGGCGACCGGCCAATTACAGAAGACCTGGTGTATGGCGGTATCTCCTGCGTTTTCTGGACGCTCTCACTTCAAACAACTTTTAAATACATTGTACTCACTCTCGAAGCGGATAACAAAGGAGAAGGCGGTATTTTTTCTTTGTATGCGCTGGTATGGCGTTACCGGCACTGGTTATTTTTTCCTGCGATACTTGGCGCTGCAACATTACTGGCTGATGGCATCATCACTCCACCGATTTCTGTTGCATCTGCCATTGAAGGTTTGGGCAATGTACACGGGCTTGAAAAAATTATTATACCGGGGGAACCATTAACCATCGGAATTGTGCTGGGCATTATTTCTCTTTTGTTTTTCTTTCAGCAATTCGGTACTAAGGTAGTGGGCAGTTCTTTCGGGCCTATCATGCTTGTTTGGTTCAGTATGATTATGGTTTTAGGCATAGTGCAAATTTGGTTTTACCCGAAAATACTGGCCGCATTTAATCCTTATTATGCATACAATTTATTAGCCCGTTATCCCAAAGGATTTTTATTATTGGGCGCAGTGTTTTTATGTACAACAGGTGCTGAAGCGCTTTATTCTGACCTTGGGCATTGCGGCAAAAAAAACATACAGGTTAGCTGGATTTTTGTAAAAATTGCTTTGATTGCAAATTATTTCGGACAGGCAGCGTGGCTTCTGAACAGCGGTAAAGCAAGTTTAGGAAACCTGAACCCTTTTTATGAAATCATTCCTCATTGGTTTTTAATTCCGTCCATTATTATTGCAACCCTTGCAACGATTATTGCAAGCCAGGCATTGATAAGCGGTTCGTTTACCTTAATCAGTGAAGCAGTAAGCCTTAATTTCTGGCCGCGGATTACCATTAAATACCCATCAGATATAAGGGGCCAGATTTATATACCCAGTATCAACTGGATATTATGGGGGGGATGTGTGGCAATGATGCTTTATTTTAAAGATTCTGATTCAATGGCTGCAGCTTACGGTTTTTCTATAACGGTAGCTATGCTGATGACAACAACGCTCATGTTTTATTTCATGAAGTTTGTAAAAAAATGGCCCGTATGGATATACACACCGATATTGTGTATATTCCTTACTGTTGAAAGCTCATTTTTTCTTGCCAATATTGCAAAGCTTGCGCAGCGGTGGAAATTCCTCATCTTTGAAATAACAGTTGTATATATTATGTATATATGGTTCAGGGCGAGGAAAATCACAAACCGCTTTTTGCAGTTTGAAAACCTGCAGCCGCATATCCCCGCATTATTAAATTTGAGTAAAGATATTTCTGAGACCAAATTTTCTACACATCTTGTATTCATGACCAAGGCCAACAACCCTAAGAGTATTGAAAAAAGAATCATTGAATCTATTTTACACAAACGCCCTAAACGTGCCGATGTGTATTGGTTTGTGCATATTGACAGGGTGGATGATCCTTATACAATGGAATACACGGTGGCTGAAATTGTGCATGATAAAATTATACGCATTGATTTAAGGTTGGGCTTCCGCGTGCAGCCGAGAATAAATTTATTTTTCAAAAAAATACTATACGAAATGGCCAGGCATGACCCTGCACTTGATATCCATCTCGCAGATATACGCTATATAATTATCAGAAGGATATTATCTGTGGAAAATGAATTTTCCCTGGGGGAAGGGTTTATTCTCAACTCATATTTCGCCATAAATTCCCTTGCCCAAACCGATAAAAAAGCATTTGGGTTAGACATTGCAGATGTAACCATTGAAATGACCCCGCTGGTTGTAACACCCGTTCAAAGTATCCCGCTGAAAAATGCCGGATGTTAATCAGCAACCACCCTTTTTGAAACGAAACCCTTTCAATCTGAAAGGGTTTTTATTTTAAAGGCATCAAAGAAATTATGATCCTTTTCTCAAAACACTTGCTGTAACTGCATTTCACGGCTTTTAAGCTATTTTGAAAGAGGAAGGCACAGCTTTGGCAATGATGGATTATCCGTTTAAAACAAAAAATAGCGGATATAGCCATTGTTGTAATAGGGTGGCTTATTGCAGCGGTGCTCCTAATGGCTGGTTTTATAAAATAAAATTATTGTTTCATTCTTAAATCTGTAAAGTATGCTGGCATATTATTTAATCCTCGCAGCCCTTGCCTGTTTTTACCTCTTTTTTAAATCAATTGATTTTTTTGAAAAAATGTAAACTATGATCTACTTATTCATTATCGCAATCCTGGTTTTCTGTTATCTATGTTATGTACTCGTAAAACCAGAAAAATTTTAGCGGATAAAAATTAATATCATGAACACAGAAATTTTCGGCGTTATTACCATGTATACTGTTATGGTGCTGCTGGCAATCCCGCTTGGGCGCTATATAGGTAAAATATATGAAGATGAAAAAACATGGCCCGGCAGGATATTGAACCCGCTTGATAAATTATTCTTCAAACTCAGCGGTATCAACCCTTATAAGGAAATGAACTGGAAGCAGCATCTTGTGGCGTTGCTTACAATTAATTTAGTTTGGTTTCTTTTCTCCATGTTTGTGTTAATGAATATGGCCTGGCTGCCCCTCAATCCCGATGGCAACCCTTCCATGTCAGCCGATCTTGCTTTCAATACTACAGTAAGCTTTGTTTCCAATACCAACCTGCAGCATTATTCCGGTGAAACCGGTATTTCCTATTTAGGGCAACTGATTTTGATGTTGTTCCAGTTTGGAAGCGCCGGTGCGGGCATGGCCGCCTGTGCAGTGGTGTTCAGGGCAATGAAAGAAAAAACTACTGAAAGCCTTGGTAATTTTTATAATTATTTTATTAAAAGCTGTACAAGGATATTGTTGCCGCTTTCAATAGTAGTGGCTATTATTCTTTTGTTCAACGGCACACCCATGACGTTCAAAGGAAAGGATCAGTATATTTCCCTGCAGGGCGATACAATGCACGTAAGCCGTGGCCCAGCTGCGGCAATGATTGCCATTAAACAATTGGGTACAAACGGTGGTGGGTTTTTCGGGGCTAATTCAGCAGTGCCTTTTGAGAACCCCAATTATTTCACCAATATGCTTGAAAATATTTGCATCATCCTTATTCCAATAGCATTGGTTTTTGCTTTGGGTTATATACTCAAAAGAAAAAAATTAGCATGGATGATATTTGCGGTAATGACGGTTGGGTTTTTGTGTTTCGCCATTCCGTCTATTTATAATGAAATGAAGGGCAATCCTGCCATTTCAAATATGGGTATTGTGCAAAACATGGGCAGCATGGAAGGGAAAGAAGTTCGTTTTGGTCCTGCTGCATCTGCCTATTGGGGTATTAGCACTACGGTTACTTCCAATGGTTCGGTAAACGCCATGCATGATAGTTTTACCCCTCTCACCGGAATGTTTTGCCTGCTGGGTATGATGGTGAATTCATTTTATGGTGGCGTAGGGGTGGGCTTTCTTAATTTTTATATTTATATCATCATTGCTGTTTTTATTTCAGGATTAATGGTGGGGCGCACACCTGAATTTCTGGGAAAGAAAATTGAAGCACGGGAAATGAAGATTGCCACTATCATTGCCCTGCTGCACACCTTTCTAATACTCGCATTTACTGCACTGTCATCTCATTTGTATGCAACCGATCCAGCAACAAATGCAGGCTGGTTAAACAATCCCGGCTATCATGGATTTAGTGAAATGCTGTATGAATACACATCTTCCTCAGCCAATAACGGCAGCGGTTTTGAAGGGCTTGGTGATGGCGTACCTTTCTGGAATATCACCTGCGGGCTGGTGATGCTGCTGGCAAGGTTTTTACCCATTATCGGCCCGGTGGCTATTGCAGGCATCCTTGCAAAAAAGAAATATATACCTGAAAGTGCGGGCACTTTAAAAACAGATACTTCCACATTCGGCATCATGGTATTTGCAGTAATTGCCATTATAGTGGCATTAAGTTTTTTCCCTGCGTTATCGCTTGGGCCTATAGCTGAATATTTTGGAATGAAACACTAAATGCATGAAGAGAATTTCGGGAAAAATATTATATACCGGGCAGAAGCTCTTTATTCAGCATCGTTGCGTTGCACTCTTCAACATTCAGTTCAATACTGAACAGAAAGCATCCCGAAAGCTTTCGGGAAGTGACACAACGAAGCTCAATTGAAATACAAAAGTTGTCAAACAAAAAAAATACCATGTCAAAACATAAAAGAGATAACAAACTATTTGAAGCATCTTTAATAAAAGAAGCGCTTAAACAATCATTCATAAAACTCAACCCGCGTATCCTTGTGCGCAACCCGGTAATGTTCACTGTGGAAATTGGTACGGCAATCATGCTCTGTGTTTGCGCCTGGATACTTACCGGTGAAAAATCGCAGGGAAGTTTTATATACAATTTCCTGGTCTTCCTTGTTCTTTTTTTTACCGTGCTGTTTGCAAATTTTGCTGAAGCCATTGCAGAAGCAAGGGGAAAAGCACAGGCAGACAGTTTGCGTAAAACAAGGGAAGATACGCCTGCAAAAAAAGTTTTTCCTGTTGGGGAAATTTTTGTAGATGAAATAAAAGTTGTTCCATCTTCACAACTGCAAAAGGGTGATCTTTTTGTTTGTGAAACCGGCGACATTATACCAATGGACGGTGAAATTATTGAAGGTATAGCAACCATTGATGAAAGCGCTATCACCGGTGAAAGCGCACCGGTAATACGCGAATCCGGGGGTGACAAATCCTCCGTTACCGGTGGTACAAAAGTATTGAGTGATAAAATAAAAGTGCGAGTAACCACTGAGCCCGGCGAAAGTTTCCTGGATAAAATGATTGCACTGGTGGAAGGCGCCAGCCGCCAGAAAACACCCAATGAAATTGCCCTCACCATTTTGCTGGCAGGCTTTACCATTATTTTTATAATTGTATGCGTAACACTTAAACCTTTTGGCGATTATGCAAATACACCGATTACAATTGCAGCATTTATTTCATTGTTTGTTTGTTTAATCCCAACAACAATTGGCGGTTTATTAAGCGCCATCGGTATTGCAGGCATGGACAGGGCT
Organism: Chitinophagales bacterium; assembly: GCA_038207175.1. Lineage (GTDB taxonomy): Bacteria > Bacteroidota > Bacteroidia > Chitinophagales > Chitinophagaceae > JBBRAD01. The sequence goes on along the minus strand of JBBRAD010000013.1, from coordinate 67,475 downwards.
TTGCGCGCCAATGTTATTACCAAAAGCGGCAAGGCTGTGGAAACTGCCGGTGACCTTGATACTTTACTATTAGACAAAACAGGCACCATCACAATTGGCAATCGGAACGCCACACATTTTTGGCCGGCAAATAATACGGATGAAAATAATTTTGCGGAGGCGTGTATCCTTTCTTCGCTTGCTGATGAAACGCCGGAAGGCAAATCAATTATAGCGCTTGCAGAATCAAAAGGGTTTCAAAAACCCTTGGTGCAGAAAGATAAGGTTCATTTTGTAGAATTCACGGCTGAAACAAGGAGCAGTGGAATGGACATGGAAGGCTTACACCTGCGCAAAGGCGCTTTTGATTCCATCAGGAACATCGTAACAAAGGCAGGTAATATTTTTCCGCAGGAAACTGAAACAAAAGTAAAAGAAATTGCATCAAACGGCGGAACACCTTTGGTGGTAAGCCGGAACGGCGAAGCGCTGGGTGTAATTGAACTGCAGGATATTATTAAGCCTGGCATTCAGGAACGTTTTGAACGTTTACATAAAATGGGTGTAAAAACTGTAATGGTAACCGGTGATAACCCTTTAACCGCAAAATATATTGCTGAGAAAGCGGGCGTGGATGATTTTATTGCAGAAGCAAAGCCGGAAGATAAAATGAATTATATACGCAAAGAACAGCAGTCAGGAAAATTAGTTGCTATGATGGGTGATGGTACAAATGATGCCCCTGCACTTGCACAGGCAGATGTGGGCGTGGCTATGAACAGCGGCACACAAGCTGCAAAAGAAGCGGGCAATATGGTTGACCTAGATAATGACCCAACGAAGCTGATTGAAATTGTGGAAATAGGAAAACAGTTACTAATGACAAGAGGGACGCTTACTACTTTCTCCATCGCCAATGACGTGGCAAAATATTTTGCAATTGTTCCAGCTTTGTTTATTGCATCCATTCCTTCGTTGCGGGCAATGAACATTATGAACCTGCACAGCCCTGAAAGCGCTATCCTTTCCGCTGTTATCTTTAATGCCATCATTATTCCATTGTTAATTCCATTGGCATTGAAAGGTGTGGCTTACAAACCAATAGGGGCAAGCGCATTGCTGAGGAGGAATTTACTTATCTACGGTTTGGGCGGTGTGCTTATCCCATTCATCGGGATTAAACTGATTGATTTATTTGTGAGTATATGGTTTTAATCTTATCGCATAAAATTAAAAAAATGAAACAGCATATTTTACCGGCTATCAGGCTTACTGCAGTATGCATTATATTCTTTGTTGGTCTTTATACTTTATTGATTTGGGCAATTGCTCAGGCTGCACCCAATAGAGGTGAAGGAGAAAAGGTAACAGTAAATAATAAAGTTGCCGGCTATGCACTGGAAGGGCAGAATTTTACACAGGATAATTATTTTTGCGGCAGGCCTTCCGCTGTTGGGTACAATGCAGCGGGCAGCGGCGGAAGTAATAAAGGCCCGTCCAATCCTGATTATTTAAAAACAGTGCAGAACAGGATTGACACTTTTCTTGCACACAATCCGGGCATTGATAAAGCATCCATTCCTTCAGAACTTGTTACCGCATCAGGCAGCGGGTTAGATCCTGATATTTCGCTGCAGGGAGCTTATATACAGATTGCAAGGATTGCCAAAGCAAGAAATATCAGCGAAGGCAAAATAAAAAATTTGGTAACGCAGCATATTGATAAACCTTTGCTTGGTTTATTCGGCACGGCAAAAGTAAATGTTCTCAAACTGAATATTGCATTGGATGAAATATCTGATAAAAAATGAAAGAAGCCCCTTCATATAATGATGCTGAAAATGCAGGAGACAAATGGCTGGCAAAAATAAAACAGCAGGAAAAGGGCAGGCTTAAAATCTATATAGGCATGAGTGCGGGTGTGGGTAAAAGTTACCGTATGCTGCAGGAGGCGCATACTATGCAGCGCAATGGCATTAATGTAAAGATTGGCTTTATAGAAACACATGGACGCAAAGAAACTGATGCGTTAATTGATGACCTGCCCATCATTCCGCGCCGTGAAGTTTTTTACAAAGGGAAAAAATTAGAGGAGCTGGATGTGAATGCTGTTTTGATTTTGCACCCCGGGTGGGTAATTGTGGATGAGCTTGCGCATTCAAATATCCCCGGCAGTAAAAATGAAAAGCGCTGGCAGGATGTAATTGATATCCTGGATGCGGGGATTAATGTAATAACTGCACTGAATATTCAGCATATTGAAAGTATTAATGCAGAAGTAAAAACAATCACGGGTATAGAAGTAAAAGAACGTGTGCCCGACAGTTTTTTGCAAATAGCTGACGAGGTGGTTAATATTGACCTTACCGCCGATGAACTGATTACCCGTTTAAAAGAAGGTAAGATTTATGACAAAGCCAAAGTGGAACAGGCGATGCATAATTTTTTTCAACCGGGCAAAATACTGCAACTGCGGGAACTGGCCCTGAAAGAAGTTGCCGGGCAGGTGGAAAGAAAAGTGGAAACAGAAATTACAAAACCGCAGCAACTGCGCCACGAAAGGTTTTTAGCCTGTATCAGCAGCAATAATGAAATATCAAAAAAGCTTATCCGCAAAACGGCGCGCCTGGCAAATTATTATAATTCAAAATGGTATGTGCTGTATGTGCAAACTGCAAAAGAAAGCGCAGACAGGATACCATTGGACAAACAGCGCCATCTTATAAATAATTTTGAACTGGCTACACAACTGCATGCGGAAATTGTTCAGGTAAAGGACAACAATATTACCAACGCAATTATGGATGTGGTGCGGCAAAAAGAAATTACTACCGTATGCATAGGCAAACCCCATATTAATTTATTCCATGTTATTTTAAAAACAAATACATTTAACCAGTTGCTGAAATCGCTTGCTGACAATGATGTTGATTTAATTATTTTATCCTGATGGCATTAACCATAAAACATAAATTAGTTTCAGGTATCATCTTCCAGTTCATGCTTATTTTACTGGTAGCTGGTTTTAGTATTTATTTTATAATGCAGTTAAAACAGGACTCTGCAAAAATTATCACCAATAATTATGAATCGCTCCAGTACTGCCACAATATCCAGAAAGAATTAGATAGTATGATGGCAGGAAATATTTCTGCTGCTGAAACTTTTGAGATCAACCTTTCAAAACAGGAGAAAAATATTACTGAGCCCGGCGAAAAAGAAGCTACACAAAAGTTGCGTGAGAATTTTAACCTGCTCAAAAAAAATAAAAATTTTGATTCAGCAATAACCCGCAACATCCGCAGCAGCCTGCAGCAGGTACTGATATTAAACATGGATGCCATTAAAAGAAAAAATAATGTTGCTGCCGCCACCGCTGAAAACGCCACAAGCTATATCCTTATCATCGCATCTGTTATAATTATTATTGCGCTTTCATTCATTTTTAATTTTGCATCACTTTTTACAATACCCATTGATAAACTGAAAACGGCAATTGAAGCCATAAGCAAAAAGGATTATACCTACAGGGTGCGCCTTGATAATAAAGATGAATTTGGCCAGTTAGCCAACGCATTCAACCTGATGGCCGAAAGGCTGGATGAGTATGAACACAGCAATATAAATAAACTGATGTTTGAAAAATCAAGGGCGGAAGCAGTGATCAACAGCCTGCAGGACGCGGGTTTTGGTATTGATAAAGAAAATAAAATCCTGTTTGTAAATGAACAGGCGCTCAATATACTCGGGTTAAAAACACAGGATATAGTTGGCAAACTGTCTGATGATGTAGCTGCAAAAAATGACCTGTTCCGGTTCCTGGTAAAAGAGCAAACCTCTGCACCGTTTAAAATTGTACTTGATAGCAGGGAGTCTTATTTTATCAAAGACACAAATGATATTATTATTAATGAACAGCTTGCCGGAAAAGTGTACAGTATAAAAAATATTACTTCTTTCAGGGAAAAAGATGTTGCCAAAACAAATTTTCTTGCAACCATTTCACACGAACTAAAAACACCACTGGCCTCCATTGATATTGGCCTTAAGCTGATCTTAAATGAAAGCCACGGAACGCTTTCTCCTTTTCAAAAAGAAATTGTGGGTGATTTGCAGAAAGATAACCGGCGTTTATTGAAATTAGTAAGCGAACTGCTCGATCTTTCGCAGGCTGAAACAGGAAACATTAACCTGGATATTGTGCCTGTAGACCCAAATGAAATAATTAATGCAGCCGAAAATGCAATGAAGCAATCTGCTGCGGAAAAAAGTATTTCTGTAGAAATGCAGCAGGCCGGAAACCTGCCATTGATAAACGCTGACAGAGAAAAGGCTGTTTGGGTTTTAATAAACCTTTTGTCAAATGCTATAAAATTTTCGCCACCGGGCCAAGCGGTTTATATAAACGCGGAACCTGCAGAGGGCGGCCTTTCAATAAGCGTTACAGACAAAGGCCCCGGCATACCCGAAGAATACCAGCAAAGAATTTTTGAACGGTTTTTTAAAGTACCCGGCAGCCGGCAGCTTCACCAAGGCACGGGCCTGGGTTTGTCAATCTCAAAAGAATTTATGCTGGCAATGGGCGGAAATATCAGCGTGCAAAGCGGTCCGGGCAGCAGCACTTCGTTTAATTTAATTTTTACAGTCAGCAATAAATAATACCACTGAGAGATTTATTTGGCCTTTATAGTACCGGCACCGCTTTTTATGGCATCGCCTGTTGCGTCGCAATCCGTTCATCGGTCGAATATGAATTGAACAGACCGTATTTATAATTTGGTAAGCGGGAAAATTTTTATGGCGAGTTTTTCTAATACTTATCCTGCTTTTTCAAATACTTTCTTTCCATCAATAAATGTTGCGGTTACATAAATATTTTCATCCTCAGCCAGTGTCCCGTTTAATTTCCTGTTGAGCAAAATAAAATCAGCTTGTTTCCCTGTTTTGATGCTCCCGCTGAAAGCATTACTGCCATTGGCTTTTGCGCTCCCCATTGTGTAAGCGTAAATTGTTTGCTGCAAAGAAATTTTTTCACCAGGCCCGATAGTATTCCCCTCATTATCCTTCCTGAATATGGCAGCTTTAATGCCTGTTATTGGATTGAAATCTTTTACCACAGGCGCATCGCTAGACAAAGAAAGATTGATACCCGCACTTAACACAGATCTGTATGGATAAATCCGGTGCAGTCTTTCATTTTCCAAATACATTTCAAAATTCTTTCCAAGCTCCTTCAAAAAAATGCTCTGCGAAACACAATGAACATTATGGTCTTTCATTCTTTGCAAATGCTTTGCTGAAGGAAGCCCAAGATGTTCTATCCGCAATAAAATACCGGAGTTTTTTTTTCTTATTTCTTCATATACATTCAAAACCACATCAATGGCTTTATCACCAATGGCATGTGTACCAATTCCAAAACCTTTTGCTGCGGCTTCTTCTGCAAGAGGATAAAAGAAGGGTTCTGTTAATCGCAGAACACCAGTTGAAGTAGAATTTTTATAAGGTTTGTTCATCGCCGCGGTCATGCCGCTTAAGCCACCGTCAGCAAAAAACTTTACAATATTTACAGAAAGTTTATGCGAAGAAAATTTTTCAGGAATGGATAAAATTTCTTCACTGCCATCCGGAACCATTATGGGCATTGCATTTACGCGGATGCGCAATTTATTTTCTCTTTCCAATTGATGATAACAGGCTAATAAATCAGGCATTACAGCCGGGTCAGTTGCACTTGTAATTCCATAGCTCAGCAGCTCATCTTCTGCTGCTTTTATCATTAATGCATAATCTTCTGAAGAATATGCAGGAATATTATTTGTAATCAGGCCCAATGCTGATTCTGTAAAAATTCCATTCAGTCGGCCATCGTTATCTAATCGCATTTCACCACCAACAGGAACATGTGTTTGTCTTGTTACTTTACTTAATTCAATCGCCTTTGAATTCGCCACACCAATATGTGCGCAGGTGCGTATCACCCATAAGGGCCGTTCAGCGTTTACTTTATCCAGGTCATCTTTTGTAGGCATGCGGCCTTCTTTCATGCTGACTTCGTTAAAGCCACGAGCCTGCAGCCAACCCTTTCCGGGATTGCGTTTTACAAAGTCAGACAATTTATCCTGCAATCCTGCAATGCTGTTTATTCCACGCAGGTCAAGTAAAAAAGTTTTTAAATTTCCCACCTTCCAGATATGGATATGTGCATCAATAAAACCAGGTAAAACTGTTTTGCCATTTGCATCAATCATCTTTGTATTTGATTGCTGCAGTGCAAGTATTTCTTTATTTGAACCAACAGCAATAATTTTTTTATCATCAAAAGCAAATGCTTCTGCATTTGGCTGATGGATGTTTTGTGTTAATACATCTGCGTTGTATAAAATGAGTTGAGGCATTATAAACTTTTTGAAAAATGATGTGATGCCAATACAAAACCTTTATTCAAATACAACCTGTGCGCATCAAGCCTTGCATAACCTGAGTCAAGTGTTACTACTTTAAACCCTTTTTCTTTTGCAAGTGCTGCAACATAATCCAATAACTTTCCTCCATAACCTTTGCCGCGACTTTCTGGTAAGGTTGTAAGATCGTCAATATAAAAATGCTTGCCATTGTATAAGAACTGCAGATGCCTAAAACCTATGGCAGCAGCGGCTTTGCCATCTTTTTCAATATACGCTAACTGATAACCTTCACCAATCATTTCCTTTACAGTAGAAACAAAATCGTCTTTCACCAAATGCGGCCTTAATGCATACATTGCTTCCCAGCATTTTAAAATATCTTCTTCTGTTGCTGCAATTTTTATTTCCATTTTTTATGTTTTGACCATAGAGAACACAGAGTTAATACACAGAGTTACACAAAAAAAACTCAGTGTTACTCTGTGAAGTAAACTCTTTTAACTCTGTGGTTTTATTTGTTGAACAAAGAACTAATAGTACAAGAGTGCGATGCAATAGTTGCTTAATAGTTGTACTGTTGCCTGGTTTTTAAAAAAAAACTTCATTTCAATAACTGAAAACTATTTCCCTCTTTTCTCATACGCCCCTGCAATCGCAGACTCAAGCACAGCAAGGCCTTCATGCAATTGTGCATCGCTCATTACAATTGGTGGCAGTAAACGGATACAGTTGCTGTACAACCCTGCACGTATTAAAATGATGCCGTGTGCTACCGCATCTTTTAATATTTCCAACGCAATTTCCATGTCAGGCTCTTTGGTCGTTTTATCTTTTACAAACTCCACCAAACACATGGCGCCGATGCCACGTACATCACCCACCAATGCAAATTTTTCTTTCCATGTATCGAGTGTTGATTTTATTAAATTACCAACATGCTTTGCCCTTGATAAAAATTCGTCTGAACTTAAAATCTTCAATGCTTCAATGGCAGCAACGGCCGCTACAGGGCTGCCACCATAAGTACCACCAATGCCACCAAGATGCGTGCAGTCCATAATTTCAGCACGTCCAACAACAGCGCTGACGGGCATTCCGGCGCCAAGTGATTTTGCAATGGTCATTACATCGGGTACTATGCCTGTGTGTTCAATTGCAAATAATTTCCCTGTGCGTCCGCTGCCACTTTGAATTTCATCGGCGATCATTACAATGCCATGTTTGTCGCAGAGCTCACGGATATTTTGCATGAAAGGTGCAGGCATTTGTATAAAACCACCTTCTCCTAAAACAGGCTCAATAATAAATGCAGCAACAGATTCGGGGTCAACCTGTGCAATAAATGCGTGCTCTAAATTTTTAATGCACCAATCCAGATATTCTTCTTCTGTCATGCCATTTGGTGTGCGGTAAAAATTTGGGACAGGCAAACGGTAAATATCACTTGCGAAAGAACCAAAACCTTTTTTGAACAAACTGTATTTACTTGTTAATGAAAGTGTGAGCATACTTCTTCCATGATAAGCGCCTTCAAAACAAATGATGCCGGGGCGCTTCGTATAATAGCGTGCAAGCATCACTGCATTTTCCACTGCTTCTGTACCTGTGTTGCACAACAAAGTTTTTTTTGCATGAGAACCCGGAGTAAGCCTGTTAAGCATTTCAGCGAGTTCAATGTATGGTTCAAATGTTGTAACAAGCGAGCATGTGTGGATGTATTTATCCAACTGGTTTTTTATCGCATTCACTACTGCTTCAGGGCGATGGCCAACATTTATCATTCCTATACCGCCAGCAAAATCAAGTAACTGGTTGCCGTCAATATCCCATACAATGCCACCGTCAGCTTTTGCAACAACTACATCTGTTGATTTGGCTAATCCTTTGGGAGTGGCTGCAGCCCTGCGTTCCAGCATGACTTTACTTTTTGGTCCGGGAATTTCTGTAATTAAATTAATTGATGACATGATTCAAATTTGTATTTTTAAAATTATTGAATTGTTTTATTGCTCAATTGTCAAATTGTTTTTCCCGCATCTAATACTATTACTGCTCCTGCATTGCCGCATGTGGGATCGTTGAGATAATCTTTCAGCAACCCTACGATTTCAAAACCTACTTTTTCCTGTACAGAAACTGTTGGATCAAACAGCTCATGGTTTTTTACTTTTTCATAATATTCATCAACGCTCATTGTATCACATACTTTATCGTAACCAATAAGCATGCCTACAGTCATCTGGCCTTTTAATCCTAATTGTTTGCATGTATTCTGCCTTGCACGGTACAAAGCTTTTGCAATTCCTTTGTTCCTGTAATCCGGGTGTACACTTACATCCATACCGTAAAGCCATTCACCGTTTGGTTCATGCGTGGTAAACCAGCCGCCGCCCATGATTTCAAAAAAAGTATGATGTTCCTGGTGGTTAATATCAAAATGATAACGGATAGAACTTGTAGCGCCGATTACTTTTTCATTATCAAGCCCTACAAACTGCCCTTCAGGAAAAATCTCAAGATGCTTTTTATATTGTGCTGCATGTAATATTTCTTCTTCTGCAAGAGTTGGGAAAACGATGTACTGCAGGGCTTCCAGTTGTGCTGCGTGTGAAGCCTGCATATTTGTAATTACAATTCCTGATGCTAATGATTCTTTGTAATTCATATTGTTTGTTTAACCACAGAGTTGCACGGAGTTTGAATCATGGAGTAGCACAGAGTTAAAGTATTACTCTTTTAACTCCATTTTTTAATGAAGCAACTTTTAAAATTTAATAATAAACCAACTTTACAATTACTGAGTTTTAAATAAGTCGAAATTTGCGCAAGATGCACATCTGAAAATGCATCTGCAACTTTTATTTCTACAACAATTTTGCTTTCCACTAATAAATCCAATCTGTATCCAATATCTAATTTTGCTTCTTTATAAATTAGTAGGATGGGCTTTTCCTTTCTACAAAAAAACCTTCCTGTATGAGTTCCTAAGCAAGACATTCTTTATGAGATGATTCAAGTAAACCCGGGCCCAATACAGTATGAACAGAGAATGCAGCTTTTAAAATTTGTTCTGTTATTTCATTCTCAATCATAATAAACAACTCCTTTAACTCTGTGACATAAACTCTGTGGTTATTCTTTGTTCCCAGATGTTCTTCAGTACAAGAGTGCGACGCAACGGGCGATGCTATTTATACAAAAGTTTGGCTCATAAAAATTATCTACATCCAATACCCCAGACCTAAATATGCAATGGCCGTTAATGCAAATGCAAGCAATGCATAAGGCAGTTGCGATATGGAATGATCCAGGTTATTTGTGTCTGTACTTTGCGATGTCAGAATCGTTGCATCGCTGTACAGGCAAGCGTTTGCGCCGAACACGCCTGCGCTTACCACTGCGCCAATATTTACCAGAACATTTGACCCAAGCGACTGCGCCAATGGAATTACAATTGGAATTACCACTGCATACACGCCCCATGAAGACCCCGTTGTATAAGTGATGAGTGAAATGGAAACGAATATGATTACCGGCAGCAGTTCCTTATTTATTAAAGGTTTCACACCGTTGATAACATAACCTGTCAACCCCATTTTGTCGCCTACTTCTTTTAATACATAGCTCATCACTACCAACGCCAATGCATATACCATGCTGTTGAAACCGGTGAAAATTGTTTCACTTAATTGCTGGAATGATGCAAGTTTTATAACAAGATAATACACGAATGTAAATGCAACAGCTATCATCACACCTTCAAGCGCATCGTTGTTTAATGCAAAAGTGGAAGCAAGCAATACTGCAATGGGCAATAAAAAATAAATGGCTTTTGATTTTTTGTTGTTTTCAAAATGTTCAAGTTTTACGGATGCCAGGCGTCTGCCCGGTGAAATAGTTTCTCCTGTTGTATCGGCACGTGTTTGCGCTTTTTTTAATTTGCCAAACAATGGTACAATGCCAAGAATAACAAGCGGTATAAGAAAAACAGAAATCCATCCATACATTACAAAAGGAATTACGGAAAGATATACATGGTTGCCCAAATCTTTCGGAGCGAATTTGCATTTCTCTAAAATGGAACCGATAAAAACCGTCCATGTGGAAAGCGGCACCACCACGCACCAGGGAGGCGCAGTGGTGTTTACAATGTATGCAAGATATTCCCTTGATATTTTAAAATGGTCGGTGATTTTTTTCATCGTAGTGCCAACAGTGAGTGCGCTTAAATAATCATCCAGGAAAATAAACAAACCCAAAAACCATGTGCCGAAAAGCGCTGCCCGCCTGGTTTTGATGTATTTTAAAACATCATCACCAAACTTAACTGCACCGCCGCTGCGCACCATTAAACCGATCAATGAACCATACAAACCGCACACTAAAATTACCCAAACAGTGCTTTCGTCTTCCATCACTTTATACAGCGATGCAACAAAATCTGCAAAGAAATTTGTATGATCATAGTACCCAATAATTACAAAGCCAACGATACATCCGATAAGTAATGCTTCAAACGATGCACGCAATAAAATTGCAAGCACAATTACAACAAGTGGCGGAATTAAACAAAGCGCTCCGTAATCCATTTTTCGTTTATGTTTTTTGGTTTGCCCCCCAACCCCTAAAGGAGAGTAGGAGTGTTATGAAAAATATTTTTATTTCTTTTATCCCAAGCTGTTGTATAAGTATGATGCTTCTGTTGCGTCGCACTCTTGTACGTTCTGATCTTTATTCAGCAATTGAAAAAGCAGAACATTCTTTCAAAGCTCCTTTAGGGGTTTGGGGCTAATAACAAAAGTCATCAGCCACAGTTAACGCTTTCGAGATAATGTCAAGCCCTTCTTCCATTTCATCTTCTGTAATACAAAGCGGCGGGCAAGTGAAAATATAATTCCAGCGCACAAAAGTGAACATCCCCAACTCTGCAAGTTTTGCTGAAACTTTATTCATCGCTTCCATTTCATGAGGCGCTGCATTCCACGGAGCCATTGGTTCTTTGCTATCGCGATTCTTCACCAACTCAATGCAACCCAGCAAACCTGTATTCCTGAAATCACCAATGCTCGGGTGTTTTTGTTTCATCGCTTCAACTCTTTGCCGCATATAGGTGCCCATGTTTGCAGCATTCTCCATTAAATTTTCTTCTTCATAAATTTCTATTACTGCATTTGCGGCTGCGCATGCAACTGCATGTGCAGAATAAGTTAAACCAATTGGCAATGGTTTATTTTCAAAATGTTTGATGATCTCTTCTTTTACTATTACACCGCCCATTGGTATGTAACCGGAGGTAAGTCCTTTTGCAATGCACATCATATCAGGCACCACATCATGGTGATCTACACCAAACCATTTTCCTGTTCTGCAAAAACCGCTCATCACTTCATCGCATATAATAAGTATGCTGTATTTATCAGCAATCGCTTTTACTTTTTTCCAGTAACCGGGAGGGTATTTTATACAACCCGATGAACCGCTTTCACCTTCTAATAAAATAGCAGCAACATTTTGCGGGCCTTCAAATCTTACCACACGTTCCAAATGTGCCGCTGCATTCTCTGCACATTCTTCCGGTGTTTTACTTTTCCATGGGCAACGGTAGAAATATGGGTTCTCCGCATGAAAAATATTTGGCACACTGTTGAAGTCATGCGCATGACCACGTGGATCGCCGCCAGCCGAGAGTGCACCATAAGTAGCACCATGATAACTTTGATATAAAGAAATAATTTTAGGTCTTCCTGTATGAAGCCGTGCAAGTTTGACAGCATGCTCAATCGCATCAGCGCCACCGTTGGTAAACAAAGTCCTGTTCAATGTTCCCGGCGTTATTGCTGCTAATTTTTTTCCAAGTTTACCCCTTGCTTCTGTTATCATTGCCGGTGAAACAAAACTTATTTCATTCATTTGTTTCACTACAGCTTCAGTAACTTTTGGGTGGCCATGGCCAATATTTGCATTCATCAGCAAAGAAGTGAAGTCAAGTATTTTTCTCCCGCTGCGGTCGTAGAGATAAACACCTTTTCCTGATTTTATATTTAAAGGATTGAGGCCAGCCTGTTTGCTCCATGAAAAAATGGTATGGGCAAGATTGTCATTCAATATTTCGTCTTTCAATGATAATGTTGCTGTTTCCATTGAATTATTTTTTTAGGATTTTAAAAATGATAAATGAAACGAGCAGGAACCCAAAGTATATAAGCGCTAATTCAATATTATAAATGGTCATTGCAACTGTGGATATTACAGCAATAAGGAAGGCCAGCAAAGGTGAAAGGGGATAAGCAGGTACCCGGAACGGCCTTTCCAATGCAGGTTCTTTTTTGCGCAGCATTATTACTGAAATCATGGAAATTATATAAAGTGTAAGTGCGCCAAATACTGATATGATAATGATCTCATCCATTTTACCTGTAAGCAACGCAATCACCCCGATGATGGAATTAAAAATAAGCGCGTTAGCAGGTGTTTTAAATTTATGGTTGATTTTGCCTAATATTTTTGGTGCATTACCCACCCTTCCAAATTCAAATGTAGCGCGGCCGCTGGCCAATATCAACCCGTGAAAAGAAGCTATCAAACCAAGGAAACCTGCCACTGCAAACATTTTAAACATAACCTGGCCGGGCGAAAATATTTTTCCTATTGCAAGCATCAGCGGTGAATCGGAAGTGGAACCATCAGCTTTATACACTATGCCTTCCCAGCCGCTTACACCTATTGAAGTAACAAAAGTGATGATACATAATATCACCAGTGTAAGAATGGCCCAGCCAAAACCTTTAAGAATGTCTTTCTGCGGGTGAATGGTTTCTTCAGCCATATTTGCAACACCTTCAATTCCTAAAAAAAACCAAATTGCAAAAGGAATGGCGGCAAATGCGCCGCTCCATCCATTAGGCAAAACATTTGTCTGCAGGTTTTCCATTTTAAAGTGAGGCGTTGTTACAACTGCAAATAATATTAACTGGCTTACCGCAAATATGGTTACTATCAATTCAAATGCGGCGGCTGTTTTTATTCCGTAAATATTCAGCGCCGTAAAAATAATATACATAAGCAGTGCAGCCGATGTTGCGCTTACACCGGGAAACACAAGGCTAACATACGAACCAATTGAAAAGGCAATGGCAGGAGGCGCAAAAACAAATTCTATTATTTGCGCCATCCCTGCAATAAATCCTGTGTTTTTTCCAATTGCCCTGTCAGCATAATCATAAGCCCCGCCTGCTTTTGGAATGGCACAAGCCAGTTCGGTGTACGCAAAACTGAAACAGGTGTACATGATTATGATTACTAAGGTAGCAACAGCCAAACCTAATGTTCCACCTTTTTCAAGTCCAAGGTTCCATCCAAAATACATTCCACCAATAACATAACCCACACCAAGCCCCCATAATAAAACAGGTGTAAGGGTTCGTTTTAGTGAATCAGTTTGTTCCATTTATTTTTTTGTAAAAATTTTATTGTCAAAAATTCATACCGCCAAAACTGATCAATTTTTTTTCCATGTATTCATACAAACCTTCGCTGCCGCTTTCACTGCCCAAAGCACTTTGTTTCCATCCAAGAAACGGCGCTTCTACGCCCTGCGGCAGCCATTCATTGATGCCCACCATTCCAAACTCCAATGATTCAGCAAAGAAAAAAGCATCATTAAGATTATTTGTCCAAACGTAAGATGCAAGCCCATAAGGCGTTTTATTTGCCCATTCCACCACTTCATTTTTATTTGCAAAAGGTATCAGCGGCAACACCGGCCCGAATATTTCTTTGTTTACCGCTTCAGTAGTTGCATCTATGCCGGTAAGAATTGTTGGTGCAACAAACCACCCTTTCTCTGAAGAAAAATTTCCCGATGTTGCAGTGGCGCCTGATTTTTTTGCTTCATCAATAATATTTATTACCTGCTGCTGTTGCCGCCGGTTAATGAGCGGCCCCATGTTTGTTGCGGTATCAAGACCTGATCCCACTTTTATTTTTTGAATATTTTCTTTTGCAATATCCACGAAACGGTCAAAAATTTTATCATGTATAAAAAAACGTTGAGGTGAAATGCATACCTGGCCGGCATTGCGCAGTTTTGCAAACACAGAAGATTTTGCCATCACATCCACATCAACATCAGGGCCAATAATAACAGGTGCATTTCCGCCAAGTTCCAATGAAAGTTTTGTATTTGTTTTTGAAGCACCATCCATTAATATTTTCCCTACACGGGTACTGCCGGTAAAGCTTATTTTTTTCACTGCATGATTGTGCAGCAATTCATCGCCAATGGCAGCAGCATCTCCGTTAATATTATTTAATATACCTGCGGGTAAACCTGCTTCCAGTAAGGCTTTCACTATATTGTTTGTTGTAAGCGCAGTAAACTCTGATCCCTTTGTTACCAATGTACAGCCGCCTGCAAGCGCTGCGGCCCATGCACGTGCAGGGTTGTATGCAGGGAAATTCCACGCAGTTATTACACCAACAACACCCATCGGTTGCCAGATGGTCATCATGCGTTTATCGTTGCGTATGGAAGGGATTGTTTTTCCGTAAGCACGTTTTGCTTCTTCCGCATACCACTCAAATAAATTTGCGGCAGTTGCCCATTCGGCTTTTGCTTCAGCAATGGGTTTCCCACTTTCCATTACCATTTGTTTTGCAAACTCTTCTGTGTTTGCGCGCATAATGTCTGCTGCTTTTTTCAAAATTGCTGAACGCTGATAAACATTGATCTTGCTCCATGTTTTAAAAGCTCCGGAAGCCACGTCAATTGCGGCTTTACAATCATCCGCATTGCCCCATGCCATTTCATCAAGCACTTCTTCCGTTGCAGGATTAATGAGGTTTTCTGTTTTGCCTGATTGCGCATTTATAAACTCGCCGTTAATATAGTTTTTTATCATTTTTATTTTTTTATGAGCCCAACTGTTGATTTACTATTTAGCTTTGTTGCGTCGCACTCTTGTACATTCTGTCCTTAATGCAACAATTGATAGAACACGGATTTACACGGTCTTTGGGCACGAATTTATAGGATTTTTATTTTGTTTTTAATCCTTTTAAATCGGTCTAAATCTGTGTTATCCATGTTCTATTTTTTCACAACATTATTTTTTTATCATTATCAAATACTTTCCTTTTTACTTCGGGCTTCTTCCCGAAATTAAGCAACAACCCAACTTCAATATCGGTTGCCTTTAAATAATTGATTAACTGGTTTTCATGTTCTTCAATAATTGTTTCATGAGCTTTCAATTCAACAATTACCAAATCAACAACAACTAAATGAGCATAATAACCACCTACTTCATACGAGAAATAATAAACATCAATTCTCTTTTGTTGTTCAACTGAGAAACCCATTAATGTCAATTCAATCCTCATGCATTTTCATACACCTTTTCAAGAAAACCATAGCCAAGTGTGTTATATACTTTGTAGAATGCTTTAATAATTGCATTCGTAATTTCTTCGTATTTCATTTTTTAGAATCTTTATTCTGAAAAATAAATTGCAAAATAAAATCCTCTTAAATCCTTCCAATCTGTGTTATCCGTGTTCTATTGTATTTTCTTTGATCACACTTTCAAGAATATCCAATCCCTTATCCAATAATTCTTCTTCAATCACCAACGGACTTAAAATCCTTATCACATTTCCATGCACGCCTGCGCTGATTACAACGAGCCCGCGCTGTGCAGAGGTGTTGATGATCTTTGTAGTGAGCTCTGCATTTGGTTTTTTGTAATCGCCATCTTTAATAAGCTCAAACGCAAGCATAGCGCCCAATCCACGCACTTCGCCAACAACATTTGGAAATTTTTGCCTGAAACTTTCAAATCTTTTTCTTACAATTTTTCCTACTTTTTCTCCCAAAGAATTGATGTCAATTTCTTCCATATATTTTAATGTTGCAAGCGATGCAGCACAACAAACGGGGTTACCAGCATAAGTGCCGCCAATGGTGCTTGGGCCTGCACTGTCCATAATATATGCCTTACCCATCACGGCTGCAATAGGCATTCCGCTTCCCATGCTTTTTGCCCAGGTGGAAATATCAGGTGTAACATTATAATGATGGAAGGCCGCCCATTTTCCTGTTCTTCCAAAGCCACTCTGCACTTCATCAAATATGAGCATGATGCCATAATCGTTGCAGAGCTTGCGTAATTTTTTTATGTATGGTTGTGGAGCAACATAAAAACCACCTTCGCCCTGTACGAGTTCAATGATGATTGCCGCAACATCTTCTGCACGCACATTCGTTTTAAAAAACTCTTTCAGTTTTTGAATTTCATTTTCTGAAAATTCTTCTTCGGAGATTGTTTGCACATCTTTCCTGTACGCAGGAAAATCAATACGGTAAACTTCAGGCGCAAATGGGCCGCAGCCTGCTTTGTAACTTACTTTTGAAGTCAATGTCATGCCGATCATCGTGCGGCCATGAAAGCCGCCTCCATAAGCAATTACTGCACTGCGTTTTGTTGCTTGTTTTGCAATTTTTATGGCATTCTCCACAGCTTCCGCACCACTGTTGAGGAACATTACTTTTGTTGCATCCCCATGCGGCAATAATTCAATCATTTTCTCTGCGAGTGTAAAATATTCTTCATACACTGCCACGTTAAAGCTGCTGTGGATAAGCTTTTCAGCCTGTTGCTGAATTGCTTTTACAACAGGTTCCGGGCAATGCCCTGCATTTAAAACGCCAATGCCGCCTGCAAAATCAATGAGTTCATTTCCATCTGCATCAATCATTGTTGCGCCATGCGCATACTGAACCGATGATGGATTGAAAATGCCAAGGCCATTGGGTACTAATTTTTTTCTTCGTAAGTATAATTCTGCATGTGGAGAAATCATTTCTGCTACAGTTTCCATAATTACAAGTTTTTATTTTTAATGTTCATTTTTATTCTGTTGTACAAGTGTGCGACGCAAGGGACGATGCCAATTATTCTTTCATTTAGCTCATAAAAAATTTCTTACCCCACATAAACCGTTTTAATATTCATAAATTCATGAATTCCGAAAGAAGATAATTCTCTCCCGTACCCTGATTTTTTTATTCCGCCAAAAGGATAACGCGGATCGCTTTTGACAAGCGCATTGATAAACACAGCACCAGCCTGTATTTCTTTTGCAAAAGCCTGTGCTTTTTCAATATCCTTCGACCAGATTGCGCTACCAAGACCATAGCGGTGATCATTTGCTAAACGAATTGCGTCAGTATCATCTTTTGCCAAAATAATACTTGCAACAGGACCAAATAATTCTTCATCAAATGCAGGCATACCTTCATATACGTTTGTGAGAAGCGCAGGAGTGTAGTTGCAACCATTGCGATTTCCACCGGCAACAAGATGCGCACCTTTATTCAATGAATTTTTAAATTGTTCTTCCACCTTTTCTGCGAGATCAATCCGTGCCATCGGGCCTGTTGTTATTTCTTCTGAAAAAGGATTGCCTTGTTTTAATTTTTGAATTTCCGCCTGCACTGCATCAGTAAATGGATCCTTCGCTTTTCCAACTGCAATGAAACGTTTTGCAGCAATACAGCTCTGACCTGCATTTTGCATACGTGACAATGTTGCAACCTGCGCTGCTTTTTGAATATCTGCATCTTCGAGAACAATCACCACATCACTGCCACCGAGTTCGAGCACAGATTTTTTTATTGCTTTTCCTGCAAGTGCGCCAACCCTGGAACCTGCTAACTCACTGCCGGTAAGGGTTACACCCTGCACAATATCATGGTTGATGATAGTTTCAACGATATCTACATCTACAATCAATGTTTGAAAAACACCTTTTGGAAAACCTGCTTCGAGAAAAATATTTTCTATAGCAATAGCAACACCGCAAACATTTGGCGCATGTTTTAATAATGCAACATTGCCTGCCATTAAATAAGGCGCAGCAAAACGGAACACCTGCCAGAAAGGAAAATTCCACGGCATGATGGCGAGTATGGCGCCAAGCGGATCATAACGTACATAACTTTTTGATGCATCGGATGGCATATCAACCGGCTGCAAAAAACTTTCCGCATGTTCAGCAAAATACCTGCATACAGTTGCACATTTTTCTACTTCTGCTTTTGCTTCTTTTAATGTTTTTCCCATTTCCATTGTAATGAGGTTAGCATACTCATCACGTTTTTCAATGAGTAAATCACCGGCACGCATCATCATTGCACTACGTTCAGCAAAAGAAGTTTTGCGCCAGTAATGAAATGCTTTTTCTGAAAGTGATAAACAGTTGTTTACAACACCTTCCTTCATCACTTCATATTCAGCAACTGTTTCGAGTGTGTATGGAAATATGGATTTGAAAATGTTTGTCATGAGAACCTCTGATGTCTGATTTTTTGATCGCTGATTTTTTATTTGCAGGTCACCATTAATAGCCCGGGTTTTGTTTTACCACGCCTCCAGTGCCATCAATTTCTCTTTGAGGTATGGGCATAATGGGCTGGATACCCGAACCCAAAACTGCTTCCACTTTTCCTGTTCTTGCCAAATCGAATAAGCGGTGGCCTTCAAAATTTAATTCGGCCCGGCGTTCATCCAGCACGGCATTCAGATAAGCTGCATCATCAGGAACATCGGCTGCCGTAAGCGCTGTCATTCCGCGTGATGTGCGTATGGTATTCAAATCCGTAAGGCCTGCGGTTCTTCCTTTTGCTTCGGCACGTATCAAATAAATTTCAGCAAGGCGGATAACATACGCTGAATTGTCCTTCGTTGTTTCACCACGGTATTTTTGTGTTCGCCCATCGGGTTCAATGCTCACATCATTATGAATAAAATCCACCAGCAAGCTCCGCTTATCTGCGGGCCTGCTTTCAAAAAAAGTATGCAGGTTTGTATTGGCAATAAAAAGCACATCAGAGCGCAGTGCATTGCCGCGCAAATATGTGGCTGCATTATATGCACTGGTATTTTGCGGATCGAATACAAGTTCAAAAACGCTTTCGGCAGTTAATTTATCTATATAAATTTTAGGGAAATCTGCAACGCCAAATAATTTGAATGTATGGTCACTGATAACATCAGTCGCCATTAACACTGCCTGCGCCATATCGCCGTGATAGAGATAAACCCTTGCCAGCAAAGCTTTTGCAGCAGATAAGGATGCGTACTGGTTGCCCTGGTAATTATTAAAAAGTGTTGCAGCCTGCATTAAATCGCCGATAATTTGCTGGTAGGATTGTTCTACCGTACTGCGCGCAACAGGTTGTGCGGGGGCGTCAGTATTATTCACTATAGAGATTCCGTATGTTGAACTCCTGTCCCAGTGCTGGCCCCAAAAACGCAGGAGGTCAAAATCGGCTAAAGCGCGTACAAACAATGCTTCGGCAAGTGTATTATCATGTTCTACTTTTACCAGCCCGGGAACCTGGTCAATATTATTAATGATTTTATTGGCGGTATAGACAGTATTATAAATGGCATTGTAAGATTGGGTGATATAAATATTTGCGGGGCTTACTGCACGGTAAGCAATTTCATTAAGGTCAATTACATCGTAGCCGCCAGTGGTTCCGTCATCGGTGTAGCATTCAGCAATGAGCGGAAAATAACCACCGTAATAATTCCTGTCCTGCAGCGTATTGTACATGCCAATGCGTGCACTGCGCAGGCCGGCAACATTTGTAAACACAGTATTACCGCCTACTTCATTTGGCGAAACAAGATCAAGAATTTTTTTGCAGGATATTTGACTAAAGCAAGCAAAAATGATAAATATGAAAATAATATTTTTACGCATGGCTGACAGGTTTAAAAATTAAAGTTTACACCAAAAGTAAAAGTGCGTGCCTGAGGATAAGCAGCATAATCGACGCCTGCGGTTTGGGGTGAATCACCGCCATTGGAACTCACTTCAGGATCAAAGCCATAATATTTTGTAAACACATGCAGGTTTTGCACCTGCGCATACAAACGCAGTGATGTGAATACTTTTGAAGTCTTTGGCCTGTATGTATAACCCACATTCACTGTTCTTATCCTGAAGAAAGATCCATCTTCAATAAACTGCGATGAGTTTTCTATATAGTTTTGAAACACAAGTGATGCCCGCGGGATATCTGTTTGGTCGCCGGGCTTTTCCCAGCGCCGGTTTACAAGCGTGGCATTATTTGCATACACCTGGTAAAGCACATTGTTTGCATCCCAGCCCTGGTCGCTCCAGCCAAGGGTCATATAGGTTCCTTTTATAAGATTATATACTTTGTTTCCTACACTGAATTGTGTGGCGATGGATGCATCCCAGTTTTTATATTTGAAATCATTTGTCCATCCGCCAAAATAATCCGGCGTTGCTTTACCCAATACCTGCTGATCATTATTATCAATTACGCCGTCTTTATTCAAATCATCAAAGGTTGGATTGCCAGTTTGCGGATCAATACCCAAAAATTTTATTCCCCAGAAAGTACCAACTGGCTGCCCTACCTGTAAAATGTGCGATGGAAAAAGATCTGCATAAGTGCTTAATAATTCGTTGTTGGAATAAAGCGATAAAATTTTATCCTTTAGGTAACTGATGTTGAATGAAGTTGTCCAGGTGAAGTTTTGTTTTTTAATTGGGTAAGCGCTTACAGAAAATTCCACACCTGTATTCTG
The DNA here is from genome assembly GCA_038207175.1 of Chitinophagales bacterium. Lineage (GTDB taxonomy): Bacteria > Bacteroidota > Bacteroidia > Chitinophagales > Chitinophagaceae > JBBRAD01. The sequence continues at coordinate 46,462 of JBBRAD010000013.1, read as the reverse complement.
GATGTTCCCTGAATTAATGGTAATTGACGAAAAGCCTGATGTGGCGGGCAATACAGCTTCTGCAAGCAGTTTAGTGCGGTTGCCGCGGAAGTATTCAATTGAACCGCTGATCTTTCCATTTAAGATTTCATAATCGGTACCTATATTAAACATTTTATTGCGCTGCCAGGTAAGATCTGAATTACCGATATTGCGGGGACGGAGGCCTGCAAGCCCATCGTACCTGGCCGGTACCCAGTAACTCAGGTATTGAAAATCGCCGATCTCGTTATCACCTGAAAGGCCATAGCTTACACGCAGTTTTAAACTGGTAAGCCATTTTGAAGAAGAAAGAAATTTTTCTTTTGTAAGCACCCAGCCCGCAGATGCTGCGGGAAATAAACCCCAGCGGCCTGAAGGATCGAAGCGTGAAGAACCATCATAACGGGCACTGGCAGAAAATAAATATTTTCCGTCATAATCATAATTTGCTCTTCCAATCAATGAAACAATTCCCCAACCGGTATTCAAATCTGCAGCGCTTGTAATAGTTGATGCACTTCCGATATTCTGTAAGCCGCTGCCTTCCGGAAAGCCCTGCGCATGTATTTGGGATGTGTTTGTGCGTGATGACTGCACGGTAAAACCCCCGAGTGCGGTAAGATGATTTTTTCCGGCAAATGTGTTTTGATAAGTGAGCGTATTTTCATTCAGCCATGTGGTATTCCTGAATAATCCTTTTATAGCTTTTCCACCAACAGATTGCCCATCTGTAGTAATAGGGTCAAAAAACTGATCATCGGTAAGGTTTGTATAATCTGTACTGAATGAACTGCGGAATTTTAAATTTTTCATTACATCCACATCTACAAACACAGTTCCGATAAAACGGTAACTGGTGGTAAAGGCAATAATATCTTTCGCAGATTTTACCGGGTTATCACTCAGCCAGCTTGCCTGGTATGATGCATAATTGCTGTAATTACCACTTTTGCTGTACACGGGTTCCAGTGGTGATGCGCCAATTGCATTTGTAACAACGCCAGTGTAGGTATCATCATTAAAACTTCTGCGGTTACGTGAATAAGTAAAGCTTGTGCTTGCACCAATAGAAACACGGTTGCTTACTTTGTTGTCAAGGTTCATGCGGAATGTGCCACGCTTATAAAAATTTTCTATCACTATCCCCGTTTGGTCAAAATAATTTCCGGCTATAAAGAATTTTGTTTTATCATTTCCACCGCGTGCAGAAAGCTGCAAATTATGAATGGGTGCAGTATGAAAAATTTCATCCAGCCAGTTTGTATTTACACCCGTATGCCAGGATGGCGGCAACGGATTGGTAAGCAATGCGGGATCAAAACCTGCGGGAAACTGCGATGGATCCTGCTGGTACAGTTTTAAATCCTGCGCTCTTGCATCTTCTTCCAACGCTACAAAACCATCACTGTTTAAAAACGGGATTTTCCGCGCCACATTTTGGATACCTGTAAAACTATTGAAGCTGAAATCGGTTTTGCCATTTTTTCCTCTTTTTGTGGTAACAAGCACCACGCCATTTGCAGCGCGTGCCCCGTAAATGGATGCTGAAGATGCATCCTTCAATACTTCTATTGATTCTATATCATCAGGGTTGATATCTGAGATGGAACTTACATTTTGACCCGATCCCTGCACTTCGCCATCTGTGTTGTAAGACGTGGAAAGCGAAGAATTACTTTCACTGGTCATTGGCACCCCATCCACCACATACAACGGATTGTTTGCACCACGCACACTTACCAGCAAACCTGCGCCCGGTGTGCCGGATGGCGAAGTAACAAGAATGCCGGCAATTTTCCCCTGGATGCTTTGGGCAATATTCAGCACAGGCTGATCTTTGAAATCCTTGTTGCGTATGGAGGAAATGGCCCCTGTTATATCACTTTTCTTTTGTTTTATATAACCTGTAAGCACTATATCGTTCAGCACGCTTACACTTTCATCTAACTGTACGCTGAAAGAAACGGCGGCTGCATTAAATGGCATTTCTTTGTTGGTATAGCCCACGCTGGAAAATACAAGTGTGCCGGATGAACCGCTTACCCTTAGTGTAAACATGCCGTCTGCATCGGTTTGTGTGGCTTCGTTTGTTTTTTCTTTAACCAGTACTGTTACACCTGCAAGGGGCGTATTGTTTTTTCCGGTTACTTTTCCTTTCAGTACAAGTGCGGACTGGCCAAATGCCGCATGCAGAAATAATATATTTACCATAAGCAAGCTAATCCGCCATAAGCATTTACTTTTCATAAGCTGTATTTTGGTATTATTAAATTTCGGTTTTCAATTTTGTTTTGCAAATCTGATAAGCATATTTATTTTACCCACAGGTCTTTTACCAGGTTCAGATCCGGCTGTGCAATTTTAAGTACACGCAGGTACATATTGGTTTCTGTTTCATATACGCCTTCTACTAAATGAATTTTTTCCATCAGTTCTATTAAATGGTTATTGTCCCTGCACTGTACGTTTAATTCCAGGTCGTATTTACCGGAAATCATGGCAAGGAAGCTTACTTCGGGCAGCCCCGATAATTTTTTCCCTACGACGAGTATATTTTTTGCAGGCTTCACGGAAATAAATATCCTTGCATAAGCGTGAAAACCTACTTTATCCGGATCAATCCTTCCAATGATCTGTATGGTTTTATCCTGCATCAGTTTTACCATCCTGTTGCGCACTGTTCCAATAGAAACCTTTAATTTCTTTCCAATAACTGTTAATGACATGCTGCCATCTTTCTGCAGTTCCCGCATGATAAGATAGTCTAGTTCGTCCATCCGGCCATTAACCATTATTGCATTTTTTTTATTCTGAGTATATTTTTTTGCAAAATTTACATTTTTGCAGGTACAATATTAAAAATAATGTTCAAATTTATAAAATATTTTTCCCGTACAAAATTGCGGGTGCAAAAAAGTACCTGCAAAACGGATTTCTGGTGCAACGCAATGTGCGTCCGTCACATTTTATACCATTTTAAAAAGCAGGGTGCACTTACTCAGTCAATGCGCCATTTTATTAAAATAAAGTTTACTTATGCAAAAGTTTTTTCCTTTATAAGCGTTTAATAGATTTAAGCAGATATTTGCGTCACAAAAACTATGGGGATGGTTTATAATATCAAATTGTTAATGAAGAAAGTATTGTTGATTTTTATTTTATTCGGACCGGGGATATATGTTTATGCGCAAAAGGTTGTTTTAAGTGTTGCGGGTGGCCCGGCCATTTATTCGGGTGATCTTCAGCTTGGAAATTTTACCGTAAAACTTTCCAACGAAGCTTTTGGTGCGGCTGTTGGGTATAAAATCAACCCGCATATTCTTGTTTCGGCTAACCTGATGCTTGCGAATATAAGCGCAAGCGACAGCAATGTTACCAATGCGCCTTTTAAACAAAGAAGAAACCTTAGTTTTCATACAGATATACAGGAGTTTACAGTTCAGTTGCAGTATGATATTTTTGCAATAACACGCGCTCACCAGTTCGCACCTTATGTTTTTGCAGGAGCAGGTTTTTTTCATTTTAATCCATGGGCATACGACAGGAATGGAAAAAAGACTTTTTTGCAACCCCTTGGTACAGAAGGAGAAGGTTTGCCCCAGTACCCTGACCGGAAAATATACAGTCTTACACAGGCTACTATTCCTTTTGGTGTAGGTATAAAATACAGCTTATCAGAAAACATTACAGTTGGAGCAGAGCTCTCATTCCGCAAAATATTTACCGATTACTTAGATGATGTAAGCACCCGCTATCCTGACAGTCTCACCTTATTAAATGCCCGCGGGCCCGAAGCGGTTGACCTTTCTTTCAGGGGGGATGAAGTAAAACCGCCTTCTTTGTTTCCAACAGGCGGCGTGAGGGGAAATCCTAATAAAAAAGATACTTATCGTTTTATACTTTTAAGAATCTGCTGGACACTCCCCAATGTAAATTTTGGTAGCGGCGGCAGTGGTTTTTCATCCAGGTCCAGGAAACAAACCGGCTGTCCCCGGAAAGTATTGTAAACCTTTATGTAAGTTTGGTTGTTCAACTGCTTACTAAGTTTGCAAATACGTTATGATTTATACTTCACTGGAACATTGCCTCATTGACCTTGAAAAAAACGGTCACCTTATACGCGTTAAAGAAGAAGTGGACCCATATCTTGAAATGGCTGCCATTCATTTGAAAGTGCATGAGGCAAACGGCCCGGCATTATTGTTTGAAAATGTAAAAGGAACTTCTTTCCGGGCTGCATCAAATATTTTTGGCACATTGGAAAGAAGCAAATTCATTTTCCGCTCCACGCTTCATTCAGTTCAGCAGATCATTAAGCTGAAAGATAATCCTGCAAAGGCTTTCAGGCACCCGTTTAAAAATATATATAATGGGCTTGCGGCAATAAAAGCATTGCCTTTAAATAACCCTTTTACAAAACCTGTTTTATATCAGCAATTACAAATAAGTGATTTGCCTTTGATACAGCATTGGCCTGATGATGGGGGGGCATTTATAACGCTGCCACAGGTTTATACAGAAAATGTAAATAATCCCGGAATCATGCATGCCAACCTGGGCATGTACCGCATACAGCTTACGGGCAACAATTATGAATTAAATAAAGAAGCAGGCCTTCATTACCAGTTGCACCGCGGCATTGGCGTGCATCAAACAGCAGCAAACAAAATGGATTTGCCTTTAAAAATAAGCGTTTTTATTGGCGGGCCGCCGGCTCACAGTCTTGCTGCGGTAATGCCACTGCCGGAAGGAATGAGCGAAATGCTTTTTGCCGGCTTAATTGGCGGAAGAAGGTTCCGGTATATATATGAAGATGGGTTTTGTATAAGTACAGACGCAGATTTTGTAATAACGGGAGAGGTATATGCCGGTGAAAATAAACCAGAAGGACCGTTTGGCGATCATCTTGGTTATTACAGTTTGCAGCATCCGTTCCCGCTGATGCGGATACATAAAGTGTATGCAAAGAAAAATGCAATCTGGCCCTTTACTGTTGTAGGCCGCCCGCCGCAGGAAGACACAAGTTTTGGTGAACTGATTCATGAAATAACCGGCAGCGCTTTACAAAAAGAAATTCCCGGATTGAAAGAAGTTAATGCGGTAGATGCCGCCGGCGTACATCCTTTGCTGCTTGCTATCGGCAGCGAAAGATATACGCCTTATATGCCCATAAAGCAACCCGCGGAAATATTAACCATCGCTAATCATATTCTGGGTACCGGGCAATTGAGCCTGGCTAAATTTTTATTTATTACAGCTGATGATACAAACACAATTTCAACACGTGATATACCAGCATACTTTCACTATTTTCTGCAAAGGGTTAACTGGAAAAGAGATGTTCATTTTTATACAAACACAACTATTGATACATTGGATTACAGCGGCACAAATCTGAACGGCGGAAGCAAGGCAGTGTTTGCAGCTTATGGGGATGTTTTGCGCTCACTGTGCAGGGATATTCCTAAAGCAGTAAACGAAATGCAATTTGATTTTCATAATCCAAAACTTGTATTGCCGGGCATTATTGCAGCAGAGGGCAAAAAATTTGAAAGCTATGAAAAAAGTGCAATAGAGTTTCAATTTAAGAATGTTGCCGGGAAACTTCAGGATGTTGCATTAATAATTATTTGTGATGATGCTGATTTTGTTTCAAAGGATATTAATAATTTTTTATGGGCAACGTTCACAAGATGTAACCCGTCGCACGATATTTTTGGTATTGATTCTTTTACAGAAAACAAACATTGGGGATGCAGCGGGCCGCTGGTGATTGATGCACGTATAAAACCACACCATGCTCCCGTGCTTGAGAAAGACCCTGCTATAGAAAAAAAGATCGGGAAGCTGTTTAATAAAGGAGGAAGTTTATACCATGTCTCAGATGTTGCCCAAAAATGATTCTATAAATTGCTTATTGCAGGAAAAAGTTGCGGATGAGACAGTAGCCACCTGCATAGCAGCTGCAATTGTTCCATCAGCTATTGTAAGGCTACCAGGCTGATTTTTGTTTTGAATGCGTTGAGGTGGAAAGTTGTGACCTGCAACTTTCCGGGCAGGGGTATTTGTATTACAGATAAAATATGGCTGAGAGGTAAGAGTACTATGGGTTTACTATAAGGTTACCAGCGGGCAGCGTGCAGGCAGCGTACAAGTACCGTCTCTATATGGTCTCTATAATGTCCCTATAATGTCTCTATAATGTCTCTATAACAATTCGATGAAAATGAGTTGACAGGGGATATTTTGAGAAGCACTGATTGTTAATAAGTGTAAGGGATTAAGTTAATAAAAATTCCTGTAAGAGCAAAGAAATTCGTTTTTTATTTTTATAGTTCTTTTGGGCTGACCCGAAATGGCTTCTTTGAATAAATCCTTTTTAGACAGTTTCTTAAAATAAATAGGAGCAATGGGAAACCATCGCTCCTTTTTTCAACCCTAAACCCTTAAAAAACTAAGGTATTATTTACTAAAAACCATGCCAGACTATTCATTTTTATAAATAATAATAAATAATCCTGCATTTTTTTCATCTTAACTTCAATAATATATTCCTGTTTTTTATGATAAAATTTTTCAGGTATTTTTTTCCGCTGGTAACACTTTCCGGTTTTATATCCTGTGAATCGCAAAGCCAGTATTCCACTGCAGAAAATGGTAAAAGCCTTTTGTGGGAAATATCCGGCAACGGGCTGCAAAAGCCTTCGTATGTTTTTGGTACTATGCACCTGCTTTGCGCACAGGACGCGGTTTTGAGTGATAACCTGAAAAAGGTAATCCAGTCATCCGATGAGGTATATTTTGAAATTGACCTGGATGATTTCAGCCAGTTGCTTAGCGGCATGAATTTGGGCAAAATGAAACATGATACCACGCTGCACGACCTTTATTCGGCTGAAGAATATACCCGCATCAATAACTTTTTTGCAAAACATAATATGGGTATGGAATTTAAACTGATGAACGGTTTTCAGCCCATGCTGGTTTCTGCATTAGTTTACCAGGCAATTTTACCCTGTACCGAAACAGACGGTATGGAAATGAATATTATGGTGGAAGCGCATAAAGACAAAAAAGAAATTAAGGGGCTGGAAACAGCGGCCTTCCAGGCATCGCTTATTGACAGCATACCTTATAAAGTGCAGGCGCAGGAATTACTGCAGAGCGTGGACAGCGTGGAAGAATCAAAAGTGGAAACCGGTGAAATGATTCAATTGTATAAAGAACAGGATTTAGATAAACTGCTTGAATTTACACTGAAGACCGATGCAACAACAAAAGATGTGCAGGAAACGATGATTAACCGGCGGAACCGCAATTGGGCAGACCAATTTGTACAGATTACAAAAGATAAAAGCATTTTAATTGCCGTAGGCGCAGGGCATTTGGGCGGAACCGATGGGTTGCTTAATCTTTTAAAAGAAAAAGGCTATACAGTAAGGCCAATAGATAATATTGCAACCGGCTCAGAACAGGTAATGAAATAGCTTAATGGAAAATATAATTCCACAGGTTTGTAATAAAATCATTTTCATGTTTAACAGGGAAGATCAGGGTGCTTCAATTTCTAATTTAAAGCTTTTATGCAATCTACTACATCAAACAGCTTCTGGCAATTTGATAGTAACTATTGGTTTCAAAAATTAACCAGTTCAGCAAATGGGTTAAGCCAAAAAACCGCAGGGCAGATTTTGCTTCAATCCGGTGTTGTAAGAAAAGGAAAATCTCATTTTCAAAAAGACCTGCTTCTTTTTCTCGGGCAGTTTAAAAGTCCTTTAATGCTTCTGCTTATCGGCGCCGTTATTTTATCCGCTTTTTTAGGCGACACTTCTGATGTTTTTATCATACTCTTTATTGTTTTATCAACAGGTTTATTAAGTTTTTTCCAGGAAAGAAATGCAGGAAGGGTAGTGGAAAAATTGCAATCAATGATTGCTTTAAAAAGTACCGTTCTGCGTGACGGTAAACCGCAGGAAATTATTGCTGATAATATTGTTCCGGGTGATGTGCTTTTATTTAAAGCAGGTGATATGATACCGGCAGATTGCCTGCTTATTGAATCGAATGAATTAAACGTTAATGAAGCCAGTTTAACAGGAGAATCTTTTCCCGTAAGAAAGGAAGCAGGAGTGATTGATGAGCAAACTGAACTGGCAAAGCGCAGCAATTGCCTGTGGGAAGGAACAAATACAGTAAGCGGAACCGCAAAAGCATTGGTAATAAGCACGGGCAGCAATACCATTTTTGGAAGCATTGTTCAAAGCGCTTCCACAAATGTTGAAACCACTTTTGAAAAAGGCATCAAAGATTTTGGTTATTTCCTGATGAAAATAACCCTCGTTCTTTCTGTTTTTATTTTGGTGGTGAATTTACTCAATCACAAAAGCGTGATAGAATCGGCTTTGTTTGCATTGGCCCTTGCAGTGGGGATGGCTCCCGAATTACTCCCTGCTATTACCACAATTGCTATGAGCGCGGGTGCCAAGCGTATGCTGGAGAAAAAAGTAATTGTAAAGCGGCTGGCATGTATTCAAAACTTAGGAGAAGTAAATTTATTATGCACGGACAAAACAGGAACTATTACAGAAGGGGCCATTAATGTTACGGAAATAGTGGACAGTGCGGGCAAAGAAAATGAATATGTGAAAACGCTTGCATTCTGGAATGCAAACTTTGAAACAGGATATGCGAACCCTATTGATGAGGCCCTGAAAAAATTAAGTATAACTCAAACAAACCCTCCTCAAAAAATTGGTGAGATCCCTTATGATTTTATCCGTAAAAGATTAAGCATTGCAGTTGATACAGGCACAGAAAAAATATTAATCAGCAAAGGCGCTTATACAGAAATTACAGCCATTTGCACCAATATCCGGTTAGCAGATGGCAGCATCGAATCATATACACTTCATGCGGAACAAACAGCTAAACAGTTTGAACAGTATGGAGTAAACGGGTTGAGGGTTATTGCCCTGTGTTATAAAACAATTTCGCAGAACAGTATTACAAAAGAAGATGAAACCGCCATGACATTTGCGGGTTTTATTTTGCTCCAGGATCCTGTTAAACCCGGGATCACAGATACAATCAACGAATTAAAAAAACTACAGGTTAATTTAAAAATAATAACAGGCGATAATAAAAATGTTGCAACATCCATCGGAAAAAGTATTGGCATTGCAAACCCAAATGTAATTACAGGAAAAGAAGTTGCGGGCATTAGTACAGAAGCATTGGTGCAAAAAGTAAAAGGAACCCACATTTTTGCTGAAGTGGAGCCCCAACAAAAAGAAAGGATCATCCAGGCATTAAGAAAAACTTATACTGTTGCTTATATGGGCGATGGTATCAATGATGTTTCAGCCATCAATGTAGCTGACATAGGTATATCTGTAGAAAATGCGGTAGATGTTGCCCGGGAAGCTGCAGACTTTGTGCTGATGGAAAAAAACTTATCAGTATTGGTGGATGGTATTAAAGAAGGAAGAAAAACATTTGCAAATACTTTAAAATATATTTTCATTAATACGGGTTCTACTTTTGGTAATATGTTCAGCGTAGCCATAGCATCGCTGGTTTTACCATTTTTACCCATGCTCCCAAAACAGATTTTATTAACCAATTTTATTACTGATTTTCCATACTTAACCATTGCCTCCGACAATGTTGACGAAGAACAATTAGATAAGCCGGGGAAATGGGATTTGAAATTTATACGCAACTACATGGTCATCTTTGGCATCCACAGTTCTGTATTTGATGTAATAACTTTTTTTACCCTGCTCTATGTTTTAAAAGTAAAGGAATCAGCTTTTCAAACAGGATGGTTTATTGAATCCATCCTCACGGAATTATTTATCCTTTTTATCATCAGAACGCATAAAAATTTTTTTAAAAGCAGGCCGGGAAAATATCTTTTCTTATTAAGCATTTTTGGTTTGATCCTTACCATCGGGTTGCCTTATATGCCATTTGCTTCCGAAGTTGGACTTGTCCCTTTGCCATTTATGCAATTTGGCGCAATGCTGTTGATTGTTGCCGCGTATATTATTACGGCAGACATTTTAAAAGTATGGTTTTTTAATAAATACAGAAGCGCTTAAGAAATAAAAATCATGCATTAATAAATGGATGGTAGCTGTAATGCTTTGCTGATCAGAGAAAGCTAAAACTCATGATACAAAAAAATTATTATTTCATTCTTTTCTTTGCGGGGTTCTTTTTTTTATCGTGTAACAATTATGAACAAAATATGATTAACAATAATGCGGATAGCATAAAAAAGTATGAGCTTGTAAAAGGCTGGCCCAATTTGCCTGATGGTTTTAAATTAGGCAACCCTACAGGCATAAGCATTGACACAGACCAGAACATTTTCATTTTTCACAGGGCTGACAGGGATTGGCCATTGATTGGCCCGATGCCGCAAACGTATATTTCTTCCAAAACTATTTTAATGCTTGACAGGGAAAGCGGAAAAATATTAAACAGCTGGGGCGACAGTATGTTTATTATGCCGCACGGATTAACTGTTGATGGTGATGATAATATCTGGATTACAGATGCGGGTCTGCACCAGGTTTTTAAATTCAGCCACGAAGGGAAATTATTAATGAAATTGGGAGAAGCAAAAATTTCCGGCAATGATTCAAATCATTTTAACCGCCCTACTGATGTGGCCATAGCAAAAGATGGTTCTTTTTATGTAAGTGATGGTTATGGCAACAGCAGGGTTGTAAAATTCTCTCCCGCAGGAAAATATCTTTTGGAATGGGGTACAAAAGGAAATAAGCCGGGGCAGTTTAATATACCGCATGCCATTACGTTAGATGAAAAAGGAAATGTGTATGTGGCAGACAGGGAAAATTACCGTGTACAGGTTTTTGATTCCACCGGTAAGTTTATTACACAATGGACAAACAAAAATTTTGGGCGAATCTGCTCTATAATTTATGATAAAGTAAATAAAGAATTTATTGCTGTGGATGATGCTGTTTCATGGTTTAGCTTAAAACATAATGGTTCAAACATTTTTATTATTGATTCAGCGGGAAATATATTATCACAATTTGGCCGGATCGGTTTATATGACGGTCCAAAATGCTGGTACCATGATGTTGCTGTTGACAACCTGGGAAACATTTATGTTGAAGATATTCTTGGAAACAGCATTCAAAAGTTTAAAAAAATCCCTGTACAATAATCAGTAAACAACGGCTGCACAACAAAAACTTTTTAGTAAAACAACAGTGCCTTATTAATTAAAAAAGCCCCGCAATAGTTGCAGGGCTTTTTTGTTGCCCGACCTGGATTCGAACCAAGACACCCAGAACCAAAATCTGGTGTACTGCCCTTATACTATCGGGCAATTGTTTGCTTTGAAGTGTGCAAAAATAGGGGAGTGGTATTTTTGTTCCAAAATTATTTAAACGCTGCTGTTTATCCCATTGCGCCGGGCATAACGGCTCTGTTCTCTTTTTTAAATTCAGCAAACACAAACCAGGCTGCAATTACAGAAGAAAGGATAAAATAGATCAGCAGTACATTACTTATCCACGGTAAAAACTTATTGGCGCCAAACCAATCGCCCAAATAAAAAATAAGCGCAATGCCTGCAATGCTTTTCAGCAATTCCCATATCAGCGCGTTCTGGTTTTTGTCCATCAGTTCTGCATAAGCATATACATACAAAAACACAAATGCACCATAAATAAAAATATTGGGGCTGCCAATGGCTGCAATATCTCCAAACAAATAGCTTACAAGCAGCAGCAGTATTATCATCTGCACCCATGTCCATGCGTACAGATAATTTGAAGTGGCAGGATCGTATTTTTCAAAATGATAAGGGTCTTTTATTTTTTCAACAGGATATTTTTCCTGTACATCCGCAGGGCGCCATCCTGTGGGCATAAACCAGATGCGGAATTTGTCTTTCCAGCTTTTTGTGCGCCAGGCATCTTTTGCCAGCAGCCACAAATGCAGAAAATTTATTTTAACCGGGTTCCATGTTTTTACCGGCCTTGTAATGCCATACACAGGCGGCACATCGGGCAGTTCTTCCTGGAAAGTACCAAACAGTTTATCCCATAAAATAAAAATCTGCGAAAGGTTTTTATCAATGTATTCGGGGTTAAGCGCATGGTGCACGCGGTGATGCGATGGCGTAACCAGTATGTATTCCAGCACACCCATTTTTTTTATATGGCAGGTATGATACCAGAACTGCGCGAACAGATGAATAGGTGTAACAATGGCAATTACCTCCGCAGGTACACCCAGCAACGCCGCGGGTATCAGTAAAAAAGTAAATAACTGAACAAACACTGAAATACTCTGGCGCAATGCGCAGGCAAGGTTAAACTCCTCGCTGCTGTGGTGGATGATATGGCTGTTCCAGAAAAAATTTACTTTATGGTCAAGGCGGTGTACCACGTAGCCGGAAAAATCAAGCACCATAAATGCAATGATATATACCCACACGGTTGACTGCACATGCACTATGGCCATTTTACTTACCATCCATTCATAAGTGATGATGGAGATACCAATGCCCAGCACATCTTTTGTTACATTGGTAACGCCGCTGCTGAGGCTGCTGAGCATGTCCATGCCGCGGACGGTATCAAAACCTTTGCGCCACCCATACCATTTTTCAAATAAAACAAGAAACAGGAAAGCGGGCATTGCAAAAAGTAAAATTTTTCCGTAGGTTTCCATTTGGCAAAAAAGTTATAATTTCAAAGATAAAAAAATCACGCGGCTTTTCAATTTTAATACTTTCGTTAAGAAGCTGCAAAAAAGGGGCAGGGCCATTAAACTTCTGCATTTTATTTTGTCTAATAAGTGTTTAAATTAAATAATATGAAAAAGATTATCCAGGTATTCCTTATCATTGTGCTGGTTGCCGGCGCCGTAAGCTGCGAGCCATCACGTGTTGCAGTAGGTGTGGGTGTAGGCGCGCCTTATCATCCATATTACCGTCCTTATTACCGGCCATACTATCAGCCACGCTATTACGGGCACTATTATTACCATCCCAGGTACGGGCACGGGTGGTGATAATTTAAGCAAATAAACTTTTTAGCAGAAAAATGCTTTTAAAAGCCGGATTATGCCTGGCTTTTATTTTTGGGGAGATGTGCCTTGAAAATAATTGCTGTGAGATATTTTCCATTTGTATTTTAAATTCTGCGTTAGTTGTTGGTCGCCGACCAAAGGTGTTCGGAAGAAATTCTGTCTCGTCCCGGAGGGACTTAATATTGGTAGCAAGTTGCACCTTTTTATTTTTTGCGTGCCATAGGTACGCGATATTATCTTTTCAACAGCTAAAATATTTCGTACCTACGGCACGAATAAATCATTTTTAATCTTTTTCTACCAATATTTTGTGCCTACGGCACATAACCAGGTTGCATTTCAAATCTTCCGAACAGTTGTGGTCGGCGACCAACAACGGCGAAAGAAAAATGACATTCCACTGTGTCTTTAAATGATTGCACAACGCCGGAATATATCCCGACTTCAGCAACGGCAATCATTCAAATCCCCAGCTTGTCAAAAAATATATGTAAAACCATTTATAAATATATTAAACCTCTCGTACCGCTTTACATAGTAACCTTTTGTTGGCGCAGTTATATTTCCTTAGGAAGTTTTCCATGTTTATCTCTTATTTTAGTATATAGTATTTCTTTTTCTGATTCAGTTAGTCCGTTTTTTCCTGTCTTACTCCAACTACCAACTTGCTCTTTAATTTGTTTTCTTTCTATCTCTAACATAAGTTTATCTATTTCTCCATATATTTTTTCATAAGACAAAGCGATTTTAAAAATATCTTCTGTTCTTATGTCTGTTATAATATATCTATGAATTACTTTATTTCTTTCATTATATAAATTAAAAAGTTTACTCTGAAGTTCTTCATTGATTATTCTCAGATCAAAGCATTTTTTATATACTTCCTTTTCCATCACTGGTTTGTCTCCTTCATTTTGGAATAATAACGTTAAATCAATCCCTTCGTTTTTATTAATAAGTTGATTAGTTAAAATAACTGATAGTCTCAACAAAGCGTCAATATGATTAGTGGAATAAACAATATACTCAACAAAAGGACCTGTTTCAATAGCTTTTCCTTTTAGCTGCATTACAGTTGCAATTGAGGACATAAATAAGTCTAATCGTCTTTGAGTAATAATGATGTGCCTATATTGTGACTTAATAAATTTAATAGATGCCACAACTTTTCTGACTTCTGATGATTCTGTTTCTATCTTTTTTACTTTGTTTTTATTGGGTTTAAAAATATAAGTTGAAAAAAAATAATGGTCGTCCACAGCATAACTAAAAGCGTAAACATATTGTGTGACGCTTGGTATAAATTGTTTCGAAAAAACAGTTTGCCGGATGAGGAAGACTGAATAGGTTCGTTTCTTTTTTTTATAACATTTTTAATATGGTCGGTCACTGGTTTACAACTTATTTGAAATGCTCCCAAAGCCTTATCATAAAATCCAAATGCCTGTGGACTACCTTCTACTGCTTTTCTGTAAAGAGAAGGATTTTTGTACTCCCAATTAACTGGTATGTCCATTTGGAACTTTCCCGCGAAGTCTGTATAAAGTTTCATTGGATTATTGAATATGCGTCATAATTGCGCCCAACTCTTGCATTCACAAAAATACACATAAAAAATTCGCAAATGCAGCCACATTATCGCGATTGCAGAAAGTTTGCATCATGCTGTAAACCTGCTGCCATAAAAATATTCAGCACAAGAGTGCGACGCAACTGAAGCCCCACAGAATTTTAAATGTTTGGTTCATAAATATTTTTCTCATTTGCATATCTCCGCATCTTCTCATTACATTTGCCGTACTATGACAACAGAACAGATTAAACAAATGAGAGAACGTGTTACCGTTCTAAGGAGGTTTCTTTGACTACGATAACCGCAACGAAAAAGTAATAAACGACCGCCAGCTTTCGCTTTCGCCGGGCTTTTGGAATGATAATGCACGCGCCACGGCCATCATGAAAGACATAAAAGTAAACGAGTACTGGATGAAACTGTATAAACAGGTGGAAACATCTGTGGAAGATTTTGCTGTGTTCTTTGATTTCTGGAAAGGCGGCGACGCGACAGAAGAAGAAACAAAACTGGCGCATGAACATGCATTGAAAGAAATTGAAGATGCTGAGTTTAAAAGTACATTGAACCATACTGAAGATGAATTGCCCGCAGTGCTGCAGATCAACCCAGGTGCGGGAGGCACAGAAAGCCAGGACTGGGCGGAAATGCTGCTGCGCATGTACCGCATGTATGGCGAAAAGCAGGGATGGAAAGTGAGCGAACTGGATTTCCAGGAAGGCGATGGCGCAGGGATAAAAACTGCTACGCTCCAGTTTGACGGCCCTTTTGCTTACGGGTTTTTAAAAGCAGAAAGCGGTGTGCACCGGTTGGTGCGCATTTCACCGTTTGACAGCAATGCACGAAGGCATACTTCATTTGCCAGCGTGTTTGTGTATCCGCTGATTGATGACAGTATTGAAATAGCAGTAAGCCCTGCGGATGTGGAGTGGGAATTTTACCGCAGCGGTGGCAAGGGCGGGCAGAATGTAAACAAAGTGGAAACCGCGGTGCGTTTGAAACATATACCCAGCGACATTATTGTGGAATGTCAGCAAAGCCGCACGCAGGGCGAAAACCGTGAGCTTGCGATGAAAATGCTGAAGAGCCGCTTGTATGAAGAAGAACTGCGCAAGAGGCAGGACGCAAAGAATGCAACCAATGCAGGAAAGAAAAAAATTGAATGGGGCAGCCAGATAAGAAGTTATGTTTTTCATCCATATAAAATGATTAAGGACCATCGTACGGATTATGAGGTGGGCAATGTGCAGCCAGTAATGGATGGCGAATTAGACGGATTTATAAAAGCATATTTGATGATGGAAGGAGGATGATTTGGAGATGAGAAAATGATTTGTAGTTCAGATGACTATCCAAAATTCGATAATTTAATAAATGAAGTGTCTTCTATTATAAAAGTTCTTTCAAAAATAATAGCATCATCAAAATCAAATCTTCAAATCACCTTATCTCCAAATTTTCAAATCATTTCTTATTCCTTTCCACCAGATACTCCAGCCATAATATTTTATTATACGCCGGGCAATAAAAATAATAACAGATATAACTCCAGTGCAGAAAAATTTGCTTGAAAGGTGCGGGGTATGAAAAAGCAGCCCTTGCCTGGAAGAAAATAAATTTGCTTTGGTTGCTTTTTTCAAATTCGTCAATGCTTGAAATGTTTACCGGTGGCGGGTTTGCGCCGAGCCGTAATAAAGAGGTACTTAAAATTATTTTGTCCATCAAGCCATTTGTTTTGTTTAATTTATTTTTCATATCTGCAATAAGCTGTGGTTTATATGCATCAAGCTCAGGAATGCTGAACCTGCCGAGCAACCTTGAAATATGATACAGCAGCACCGAGCTTTTTACATAATAAGGTGAAAGATAAACAGGCGCTTTCATGTACTCACGGTTGCGAATCATTTCTGCAAGCAGGTGAATGGTGGCACTGTCCTGTTTTACCAATGGTAATTTTTTTTCAAGCATAAAATAAAGCACGTTGCAGTGCACGCCAAAATCAAAATCGGGTGTCATGCGGTAACCAAGATAAGTGCTGTAGGCAGGTATCTCCCTGTATTCCGGATAGGTGCTGATGATTTTTTTTTGGCTTAGGTTGCTTACTTCAATCAATCTTTGTTTTAAAACGCTGGAGGTACTGTCATCTGCACCGGAGGCCATCAAACTCATCACTGCATCATCTGCATCTTCACCTTCGCCAAATACGCTTTTCAAATATTTGAAGTAATAAGTATGCGGCATGATCACTGCATTGGTGGGCCAGAAATTATAAAAAGGAAGGCCATCTTTATTTTTAAAAAAAGGAAAACTGCGCTGCGCGTTTTGTATAATTTGTAAAGCAGTGCTCTTATCTTCAGCAGGTAAACCCGGCAGCATATTCTCTAAAGCAAAGACACCAACGGCAGTGAAAAAATTATTATTGTCGGGCTGGTAATTATGCGGTGCGCCGCCGCATTCACGGAAAGCCGGCAGCATGCCCGCATAATATTCACCGTCTGATGAAACCTGCTCTGCGGCTATGCTGCGGATCAGCCCACTTATCAGGGTACTGTCGTTATGCTGTGCATGGGCGGGGTTAAACAGACCAATAAATAAAAATATGGTATAAAATTTCCGCATCATCTCATCATACCCGGTGTTTTAAATATATAATAAACCCATTTTAAAATATTGCCTGTTTTCTCCATATCGCAAATCATATCTTCTCTTTCTGATTGCCACCAGTCAATTTTTTGGTTTGTTTTTTTCTGCAATGCAATAAACCGGTCAATGGCTACAAGGCTCCTCGCATTAATGGTATTCATCACAATACAAAATTCTTTTTTATTTTTTTTATTATATGGTAAAGCCATTATTTTTTGGTTTTGCAGTTTTATTCTTTCGATAAACTTTTCTTTAAAAACTATATAATCACCACATGTGTTTATAAGCGTATAAATATTATCCCGCACATCTTTATACAAATCAAAAATATCGTTGCCAAGCTGGTACAAACTTCCCACGAGAAACAATACATCCAGCATTTGTTTACTTGCCGCATCATCTAGCGACTGGTGATAAATAATTACGGAAACGGCGCCTTTTGTGTAAGTAATGCGTTCTAAATCTTCTGCTGAAATATTACGGTTTGTTTGTTTAATGGTTTCAACCTGTATCTCCAGCACATTCTTTGAAGCTTTGAGATATTCGTTTCTGTGCGGCACATTTTTCAACTCATACGATTGTATTTCTTTTGCCACTTTAGATGAAAAAGTTTGTGCATTATAACTGTCAGGATTGTAAGTAATTTGTTTTATGCTGTCAATATCTAATTTATCAATATCAAACAAATCATCGCCCACAGGGGTAAGGATGCCAAAAAGCGTTGCCCTTTTTCTTTCATCAGCCGTTAAGGTCTTTCCGTACAGCCTTTTATAGCTGCTGCACAGGAAAGAAGTAATAAACATGCCATAGTAATTCAGAATTTTTCCTTTTTGTTCCGGTTTAAAAATGCCGCTATATTTAGTTTCCAGTTCTTCAAGATAAGGAACAAGGAAATCTTTATTGAATTGTTTCTGAACTTTTATTTCTCTGTAAACTTTGCGGGCAATGCTGATGTAACTGAATAAACTCATTCAAAGGTTGTTGCGGGATTCAAACGTACATAAAATTTTTCAGACCTTTAAAATACAACAGTTAACTAAAAACCCTATTGCTTAAATTCACCTGTAAATCCACAACTTCGCTGTTTTAAAACAGGCTTTGCCCATAATATGTGCATAAATCCCATAAAAAAAACAGATTTTCTATGGATAATTAACTGCCGAACCTTACCTTTGCCTCCCGAAAAAATCGGAACGAAAAAATTGAGTTATGGCAAGAGTATGTCAGGTAACAGGAAAAAAACCCATGAGGGGAAACAGTGTTTCGCACTCAAATATTAAAACAAAGCGCCATTTTCTGCCCAATCTGCAAACCAAACGTTTCTTTTATGCAGAAGAAGGCCGCTGGGTTACATTAAAGGTTTCTGCGGAAGCAATACGCACGATTAACAAAAATGGCCTCGCTTCCGTAATAAAAGGATTGAGGGCAAAGGGTCAGCATATTTAATTGAGTTCAAATTAAAATTGTTTATACAATGGCAAAGAAAGGCAGCAGGGTACAGGTAATTATGGAATGTACCGAGCATAAAACAAGCGGGAAGCCGGGTACAAGCCGCTACATTACCACCAAAAATAAAAAGAACACACCCGAAAGGCTGGAGTTAAAAAAGTTCAACCCTATTTTAAAGAAAGTAACAGTTCACAAGGAAATAAAATAATTTGCAGATGTGCTGATTAGTTAATTTGATAATTATTTAATCAGTAAAATTCCTCATCACATCAACAGGTTTTCAAAATAGAATATTATGGCAAAAGCAGCTAAAACCGCGATAAAAACAAAAGACCAGAAAGCGGCATCCGAAGCAAAAAACTGGACAAAAGTTATAAAAGCCGTTCGCAGCCCTAAAACCGGCGCTTATACTTTTAAGGAACAGATTGTACACAAAGACAAGGTAAAAGATTTTCTTGCTGCAAAATAATTGCCGCGAAGTATATTTTATAAAAGCTGTTCTGTTTTTTGCGGAACAGCTTTTTGTATTTTCAAAATCTTAAATCGAAAATTGTAAATCTTAAATAAGATGGGCTTCTTAGGAAAGTTATTCGGTAAGAAAGAAAAAGAAAGCCTTGACCAGGGTTTACAAAAAACAAAGGAAGGTTTTCTTTCAAAAATTGCAAAAGCAGTTGCAGGCAAAAGCACGGTGGATGAAGAAGTGCTGGATGACCTGGAAGAAGCCCTGGTAAGCGCTGACGTGGGTATTGATACTACTGTGCAGATAATTGAGCGGATTGAAAAAAGGGTGGCGAAAGATAAATACATCAGCACAGGTGAATTAAATAAAATACTCCAGCAGGAAATTGAAAATATGCTGGTGGATGCAGGTGAACAGGATTACAGGTTTTTTGATATTCCTGAAAATAAAAAACCTTATGTGATACTGGTGGTGGGTGTAAACGGAGTGGGCAAAACCACAACCATTGGTAAGCTAGCCCACAATTATAAAAAAGCGGGTAAAAGTGTAATACTCGGCGCTGCGGATACATTTCGCGCAGCTGCAGTTGACCAGTTAACCATCTGGAGCGAAAGGGTGGGCGTGCCCATTGTAAAACAGGCTATGGGCAGCGACCCCAGTGCAGTTGCTTATGATGCGGTGCAAAGTGCCGTAGCAAAAAACGCAGATGTGGTAATTATAGATACGGCCGGGCGGTTGCATAATAAAGCGCATTTAATGGATGAACTGGGTAAAATAAAACGCTCTATAAGTAAAATAATTCAGGGTGCGCCGCATGAAGTAATTTTAGTGCTTGATGGTTCCACTGGCCAAAATGCACTGGAGCAGGCGAAACATTTTACGGCAGCGACGGATGTAACGGCGATAATCATTACAAAATTAGACGGCACAGCAAAAGGCGGCGTTGTGCTTGCCATTGCTAATCAATTTAAAATTCCTGTAAAGTATATTGGTGTGGGAGAGAAAATAGACGACCTGATTATTTTTGACAAGCATGAATTTGTAGATACTCTTTTCAGCCTCAATGAAAACAAATAGTCACTTCTTTATATTTTATAACGATTAAACATTTTGTAATATGAAAATCGCAGTTCTTGGTGCAGGTATGGTTGGGCGGGCAATGGCTATTGACCTTTGCAAAAAAAATGAAATAACTTCTTTTGATGTAAGTGATCATTCGCTCAGCATCCTTTCTTCAAAAGAAAAATCAATCAAAACGGTAAAAGCTGATTTGGATGATTACACTAATTATAATTCCATGCTTTCCGGTTTTGATTACGTGATCATTGCTGTTCCGGGTTTTATGGGTTATAAAACACTTGAAGCCGTAATTAAAGCAAAGAAAAATGTAGTGGATATTTCTTTTTTTCCTGAAGATGCGCTTGCACTTGATGCGCTTGCAAAAGAAAATAATGTTACCACCATCGTAGATTGCGGTGTAGCGCCCGGTATGAGCAATTTCATCATCGGTTATCACAATGCAAAAATGAAGGTAACCGATTTTGAATTTATGGTAGGCGGCCTGCCCAAACAACGGGTAAAACCCTTTGAATACAAAGCGCCGTTTTCACCTGTGGATGTAATTGAAATTTATACCAGGCCGGCAAGGTTTATGGAGCAGGGGAAAATTGTTTTCAAGGCTGCATTAAGCGAAGCCGAATTAATTGACTTTGCACCAGTGGGCACACTGGAAGCGTTTAATTCAGATGGGTTGCGCACTATTCTTTTTACCATGGCGCACATACCTAATATGAAGGAAAAAACTTTGCGCTACCCGGGCCATATTGATTTAATAAAGTCATTGATCAAAGGCGGTTTTTTTGATGAACATAAAATTGATTTCAACGGGCAGCAGTTTTCGCCGCTTGATTTTTCATCAGCTATTTTATTTAAGCAATGGAAACTGGGCGCAACTGAGGAAGAATTCACCATTGGCCGAAATATTGTAACAGGTGTGGAAAACGGTAAACAAAAAAGAGTAACCTACGATTTATTTGATGTATATGATACTGCTACGCAAACATCTTCCATGAGCCGCACCACAGGATATACCTGCACGGCAGCTTTGAATTTAATTATGAATGATATGTTTATTGAAAAAGGTGTTTTCCCGCCTGAGCTGGTAGGTAAACATGAAGACTGTTTCAACTTTGTGCTGGATTATCTGAAAGAAAGAAATGTGGTTTATAAAAAAACAGAAGAGTTTTTATAGTAATATTTCTGAAAGAAAATAATTACCGGAGTACCGGGATAAGATCACGGGTCTTTAAAATATTTTCTGTTTTTTCTGTATAAAGCGTCAAAATCTTTTGCTGAAAATGGTGAGGATAAGGTCTACAGGAGTGCTTATCCACCATCATGGCACCCAACTGGAAACCGGTTTGCGTAAATTTTTTTTTTCCCATTAATCTTTTCCAGCGCCTGCTGAAATAATGCATGAAAACGTTATCTGCTTTCTCACCTGTTTTGTTTTTCAGCAGCCATTCAATAAACCTGCGCGGAAGTGGAGGTGAATATTCTTTTGCGGCATTGGGTATTGTCTGCAGGTTTGGGAAAAAATCATATACCCATGCATTTACTGAAAAAAAATCATCGAATATTTTTGCGCCGCGTACAGGCATGAGTGTGGCGATTTCCGTTGCCGTAAAAGTGTTTTTTTCTTTTACTTCAAGATATGTTTCATCCACAATATAGTTAAGGCAGAACCATTTTCGCAAACCTATTAATGATGCACATTTTATAAGGCAGGCAAAGAATATTTTTGCAACCCACAACCGGTTTGCTTTTGTAATCATAAAGAAATCAAAATCACTGTTTTCATTGGCGATATTTTTTGACAATGATCCGGAAATAGCTACTCCTTTTACAAAAGGGAACCATGTTAAAAAAGCAGTAACCCGTTTTGCGGTTTTTAACTGCTTTAGTGCATCTGTGTTTTCTTTCTGCCTTTTTTTTATGAGTAGTTCGTCATTTTTTAAAGAATAGAAATTATTAATATTGAAAATAATTTTATCTTTTTCAAGTTCATCCAGGGCAAAAGAAAGCTGATCATCACCGCAGGGGAAATCCATGAAATATTTTATTTCCTGTATAGTAACAGGATAGGAAAATATATCATAATAAGCGATGGTCTTTAATATGCTCTCATGTAATCTTTCCATCAATTTTCAATTATGGCTGGCTGATTGGGTGATGAACAGGCCGCTTATAATTTAAAGATAAAATAAAATTGAGTTTAGCTGCATAACAGAAATTTAAATATCCAGAGGATTTACTTATACATTACAAAAAATGCTCTGAAACGGTAAATATGTTTGCTGAAGCGGTAAAAATTGCAATTGGGCCGTGAAACAAATTGCAAACCTCCGGTTTATAACCCTAAAACTGCTTTTAGCTTTGCATAACCCTGTTTGCTTACCGGCAATTTTACCCCGGTATTAAGCAGCACAAGATGGCTGTCTTTTTCGTAGGCATCTATGCGTGTGATAAGCTGTACATTGATGATGTACGACCTGTGTGTGCGGATAAACTGTTCCTGCGGAAGTGTCTGTTCAAAATATTGCATGGTTTTCTTTTTTAAAAACGAGCCACCGGCTGTAATAATTTTTACATAATCATCAGCTGCTTCCAGGTATTGTATATGCGCTACCGGGATGATTTTTATTTTACTGCCATCTTTTAAAACAATGCGGCCGGCCTGCACGGGGGAGAGTGCTGCTGTTTCAAGCACAGCCTGCGTTTGCGGTTGCGGAGCTTTTTGCTGCTGCAAAAATTTCTGTATGGCTTTATCAAACCTTTCTTTGCTGAATGGCTTCAGCAGGTAATCCACGGCATGTGTTTCAAACGCTTTAATGGCGTATTCTTCAAAGGCTGTGGTGAAGATGACCGCAGGCGGGTTATCAATAAGCTCCAGCATTTCAAAGCCGTTTATTTTGGGCATTTGTATGTCAAGAAAAATTAAGCCCGGCTGGTGCTGCTGGATGGCTTTCACACCTTCAAAACCATCATTGCATTCCTGTACTAATTCAAATTGCGGGTAATGCTGCAGGTATTCCTTCACCATGCTTCTTGCCAGCGGCTCATCATCTATAATAATTACTTTCATTGTATTTGCGGAATGGAAATGCTTGTGATAAAATTATTTTCTACGGTTTTTGTTTGCAATAAATCATTTCTTGCAAACAAAAGATACAGCCTGCGGTTTATGGATGCCAGGCCAAAACCGGTACCATGAAACGGTTGCGAAGTTTCCGCATCAAAAGGGTTCTGTACGGTTACCTTTAAATAGTTGTTTTCGCTTTTGGCTGTAATAGAAATACAAACTTCTTCCACTGTGTCATACAATCCAAACTTAATGGCGTTTTCCACCACGGGCTGCAGCAGCATGGAAGGAATTTTCATTTGAATGGAAATTTCATCATGTTCAATATGTGTTTGCAGGCGGTGGCCAAAGCGCACTTTTTCAATATCCAGGTAAAGTTGCAGGTACTGCATTTCTTCGCCAAGTGTATTCCAGTGCTGTTCATTTTTTTTTAAAGTGCCGCGCAAAAAATCACTCAACTGCTGTATCATGTGGCGGGCTTTTTCAGGATGTGAGCCGGCCAGTGCGCTGATGGAATTTAAACTGTTGAATAAAAAATGAGGCTGAAGCTGCTGCCTCAGTTTGAATAACTCCGCTTCTCTTGAAAGCCTTTCTGTATCTGTTTTGCGTTCATTTATTTCCTGCTGCTCTTTTTGCGAATACCAAAGCATGCTCATAACGGCCATACAGCCTACCAGCAGAAAAGCAATGCTAAACCTTACGGTTGAAGATGTTTCCAGCATATGGGTGTAAAGAATATCTTTTTTAAAAATAAACCATAGTAATACCCGTATTAATATTAACCACAATGTGCTGATGGCGAAACTTATCATCAGTACATACCAGTATTTTTCGCGTTGCGGTAAATAGTAGCGCATATTGTTGCCCACCAGCAGACAAAAAGCTGCAAGCAGTATATTGCTTACCAGGCTGTCAGTAATTGACTGAAGGGTCGGCAAACCAAAATTGAGCAATACACTGTAATGCACGGCAATCCATACCAGCCACCATATTGAAAAAGGCAGAAAGAATTTTTTATCAGAAGTTTTTTGCTGCAGCATCCGGGTTAATTCAAACGCAATGTATGATAAGTACTGTTTTCCAGTAAATGTGCGGCGCGTATATGCATAATTTTTATAAAAACCTCAGCATCTTCTTCCTCATGTATGCGTGAATACATTTCTGCCCCGTCAATCAGTTCATCCAGTTCATGCAGTTCGCATACATCTATAAATTTCCAGTGTACAGGTTTTTGTGATGCATTCATAAAATTATCCTGCTCAGTTTCACCCAGCTTTCTTGCTTTTTGAAAAGCATGCAGTTCATCTTCTGCTTTTATCAGCCGTAACTGCTCATCAAACTGCGGTGTGTGGTTTCCATCGCCGCAAACAATCTGGTAAACGAGTTTTACAAGATACCATGCCATAACAAAATTAGTTTTATGGTTGTTTAATTTTTGTGAGCCCGGCTTTAGAAACACGATTTGTCTTTCGTTGCGTCGCACCCCTAAGGGTTTTGCCGGGTGCCCGGCAAAGGGCAAACCGTATAAGTGTGCGACGCAAGTACAGATGCCATCTGCATTTCAGCCCGGCCCATCCTTTTTCTTCTTCTAATAATTCCTGAATTCAATACCCCCAAAAAAGCAATTGCCTTCCACTATCAAGGTTTTATTTGGATCTGTAACCACGGCGGCAACATTGCGCTTATCATCCACCCCTCCAAACACTGCATTCATTTCATTTTTTATTTCCCAGTTGGAAGGCACTATTACTTTTGTGCCGCCAAAAACATTGTTTATTTCAAGTTTTACAGGGTGCTGCATGTCGGCCTGAAGAAAATTTATTTCCGCGCCGCCCATAAAGCAGTTTATTTCGCCACCTTTAAAATTTTTGGAAAAAATTATTTTTTTTACGCCGCCAAATGCCGCGTTTATTTCAAGCCATTCAGCATCGGTTTCATTAATGGCATTGGATGAACTGCCTTTTATGGTATTGAAGGTGTTATCATAACCTGTCCATTTATTCCAGTTGCCCTTTTGTTTCCACCTTTGTTTGGGGCGTAGTATAAAAAGCAGGCCTACTGTAATAAGAATAATGGGTGTTATATATTGATGAAGGTTTACGTCGGCTACCACATCATCCCATAGAAAAAGGCTACCCACAGCCATGAGTATGATCCACGAAAAATTTTGAAAACGGCTTTTGATACCCAAATACAACCCTGTAAGTATTAGCATAACCTCCCATGAAAATATCCAATGCGGAATGGGAAAGTTCATTTTGTAAAGCAGTAACAAAACGCCCATGCCTGCTATAAATATGCCTGCAAGTAAACGGCTGTCTGTTGTAACTGTTCTTTTTGCTGGTGTATGTTCATCCATTTTTTTAATTTTTAATTTGATGTAACAAAACTAAGGCACGTAAACCTGCTGCGGAAGCAGGTTTAGGCATATTGCTGATAAATGCAGGTGAGTGCAGGAAAACAGTCGGTGAATTTTTTTATTTGCAGGGCCATTAAACAGAACGGTGGCAAATATTATGTGCCGGGCATATTTTTCCTTCTCCATCCAATAAACAATACACCTGTTACTACCAGGGCAGTTCCAGCCAGTTGTGCAGGAAATATTTTTTCTCCCAGGAAATAATGCGCCTGTAAAATAGTGGACACCGGGCCGATGCTTGTAATGATGGCCGTATTATTTGTGCCAATTGTTTTCATACTGTATGATAACATGAATGAAGGGATAACAGTGGATATTGCTGCCAGCAAAAACCCATACCACAATAAAGATGCATTGAACTGCACGGTATGATAATCTCCTTTTATAAAAAAATGGGTAAGCACGCCAAATGTTGCGGCAAGCATTGCATAAGCGGTAAATTTTCCCGCACCAATTTGGGGTATCAGTTTTCCGCTGCCAACAACATAAACAGAGTAGGTAATAGCGCAAATAAAAATAAGCAGGCTGCCCCATAAAAAATTGAGATTCGCCGGATCAAAATTCAATTCACCAAAATAGGCAACGGCAATGCCGGTGTAAGTAACCACCAGCGCAATTTTTTGTATTGCTGATATTTGCTGTTTAAAAAAATACCGGTTAATGAGTATAGCAAATGCAGGATACAGAAAAAGCAGCAGGCGTTCCAAACCCGCTGAAACATACTGCAGGCCTGCAAAATCGAGCATACTGCTTACATAATATCCCATAAGGCCAATAAAAAAAACCTGTAGGGATTGTTTCTGGGTAAGCTTTACATTTTCTTTTTTGCCTGCTGCAAAAAATGCAAATGCCAGGTAAAAAGGCAATGAAAAGATCATGCGCAAAGCAAGCAGTGTAAGCGGCGATGCTGCCACATCTGCAAATGCTTTTTTTACAATAATGGCTTTGGTTGAAAATAAAACCGCACTGATAAATGCGATAATGAAACCCATAACCGGAACTGAAATATTGTTATTCTCTTTTTTCAAAAAAAAATATTTTCACCTTTCACTTCTCCCATTTCACTTTACGCACTTACATTAAAATCCCTCAGCGCCTCATTCAGGCTTGTTTTTAAATCTGTGCTTGCCTTGCGTTTGCCAATGATCAGCGCGCAGCTCACCCCAAAAGAACCGGCAGGAAAATCTTTATTATATGTTCCGGGGATTACCACACTTCGGGCAGGTACGGTGCCTTTGTATTCTACCGGCTCACTGCCGCTTACATCAATAATTTTTGTGGATTGTGTAAGCACCACATTGGCGCCCAGCACTGCTTCTTTTTCTACTTTTACACCTTCTACTACAATGCAACGGCTGCCTATAAAACATCCATCTTCAATTATCACCGGCGAAGCCTGCAATGGTTCCAGCACACCGCCAATACCCACGCCGCCGCTCAGGTGTACGCCTTTGCCAATTTGTGCGCAACTGCCCACGGTGGCCCAGGTATCCACCATAGTGCCTTCATCTACATAAGCGCCAATATTTACGTAGCTCGGCATAAGCACCACATTTTTTGCAATAAATGCCCCATACCTCGCAACTGCATGCGGCACTGCACGTACACCCAATGCAGCATAATTACTTTTTAATAGCATCTTATCATAAAACTCAAACGGGCCAACACTCCATGTCTGCATTTGCTGTATCCCGAAGTACATAAGTATGGCCTGCTTTACCCATTCATTTACTACCCAACCTTTTTCAGAGGGGGATGCAGTGCGCAGCCTTCCTTTATCTACTTCCTCAATCACAGCTCTTACCGCATCGTTGTAATTAATATCTTTTAAAAGTTCTCTGTTTGCCCACGCATTGGTAATAAGTTGCTGCAGTTCCATTTTTATTTTTTTACAAAAATAAACCTTGGCTGGCTGATTTGGTAATTTGATAATGGATACTGTAAAACAAGGCAATTATTTTTTTGCATTGAGCTTTTGTATTTCATAGCAACGCCGGTTGTGTCACTCACTTGTACTTCTTGTCCGCTGGGCAACCGGTTGCTTTAATGCAGGTACTGCAAAATAAAAAACCTCTTGTAAAAGAGGCTTTTTTTTCGGTAAAATATTTTTTTAAAGCATCATTTCATTTTCTGTTTGAATGATTTTGGAGCCAATGTTTTCGGAAGCCAAAGCGGTCAGTACATTCTGATGGCGCTTAAGAAAAAATTTCATAAACGGCCCGGCCATAAGAATGGAAGCCACCGTCATCACCACAATACTTACAAATAAAGGCTCGTCAATAATTTTTGCCTGCAGGGCCGAGAGCCCGAGTACAATTGCAATAGACCCTCTTGCATTCATACCAAATGCAATGGCAAGCGATTCGTTTCTCCTCATTCCGCTCATCCAGCCACCTATGCCCACACCCACGAGTTTGGCAATACAGGATGCTATAAAGATAAACAGCACTATACCCAAATTAAAATTGGTTACGAAATTGATGCGCAAACCAATAGATGCAAAAAACAGCGGCGCAAAAATATTTACAATAAACTGATGCAGTATATGCTGCGATACTTCAGTAAAATGTTTTGAACCTCCTACGGCTATGCCCATAAGAAATGCACCGAAAATGCCGCGTATGCCCAAATATTCAGTAAACACTGCCCCTAAAAAACACAAACAAATACTGAGCGTAATTACACCACCCGGAGGAGTGAGAAATTTTTTTGCAATCTTAAGCATTTTATTCACTATCCATTTGCCGATGGTCATCATAAAAAGAACAAAAAGCAAAACATAACCAATGGAAGCAAAAGAACTACTATTGCCTTTTCCCGTAAGCATTTGCATGATAATAGAGAAAAGTATCCACCCAAGAAAATCATCAATCATAGCAGCTGTGAGAATAAGGTTGCCAATTTTTGATTTGAGTATGTTTAAATCCATCAATACTTTGGCAATAACAGAAAGCGCAGAAATAGAAAGTGCGGTGCCAAAAAACATAGCAGGTATCAATATATTATTGGTAGGTGCGCTGAAAAGAAAATTATAGAAAAAATAAACCATACCAAACCCAATGCCAAAAGGGATAATCAAACCCATAAAACTGATAGAAGCGGCCTGTTTAATTTGTGTACGTATCTGTTTTATATCCACTTCCAGCCCGGCAACGAACATAAGCAGTATGATGCCCACATTTGATAAACCATCAAAAGCAGCATAAGCGCGGGGCTGTGAAAGGAATATATCATTAAAAATACCGGGTGCATAAGTTCCCAGTAAAGATGGGCCAAGTATTATGCCGGCCAGTATTTCACCAATAACAACAGGTTGACGGATTTTGCGGAATAACTCACCGAGAACGCGGGCTGAGATAAGTATGAGGCTAACAATAATCAGGAAGTTCAGCACTTCTGCTGAGCTTAATTTGGAGACCATAGGTTGTTGGTTTGTTGTTGGTAAACGCTGACGTTACAGAACAAATGTAAGTGAAAGTATTAAACCTATCTGCAAAGCAGGAAATTAATTCGCAAAACGCTTATTTACTGAATAATTAAGAATAAGCATTTAACCTTATAAAAAGCAAACCAATTTATAAAAATCAACTGCCGGGCAAAACCTCATATTTGTTCCCCGGCAGTTGTAAACTTTGATCTTTCAAATGATATTATTGCGCAATTTTCCCTGTTTCAAGTTGTGTAATTGCAGGTGTACTTCCTTTTGATGATAATGAGCTGATATCAGGAAAGGCATTGTTCTTTTCAAGAAAAAACTTCATAAACGGCCCGGCAATAAGAATGGTAACCATTGTCATTACTACAAGGCCTACAAATATTTTTTCATCAATAATTTTTGCCTGAAGTGCAAGCAGGCCAAGCACAAGCTCCTGTGATCCTCTTGCATTCATGCCAAAAGCAACAGCAAGCGATTCATTCCTGCTCATACCACTCATACGGCTGCCAATGCCTGCCCCCACTAATTTTGCAATACAGGCAATGCCCAGGATAATGGATACTATTTCAAGATTGAAATTGGTTACGAAATTGATACGTAAACCTATAGAAGCAAAAAACAATGGCGCAATGATGTTTACAACAAACTGGTGCAATACATGCTGTGATGTTTCAGAAAAATGTTTTGAATCACCCACAGCCACCCCCATAATGAAAGCGCCAAAAATTCCCCGGATGCCAAGGTATTCCGTTACTACTGCCCCTAAGAAGCATAAACAGATTGCCACAGTGATTATTCCACCAGGAGGGCTGAGGAATTTTTTTGTCAGCCGGAGCATCTTATTTACTATCCATCTGCCAATGGTCATCATCAATACCACAAAAAGCAATACGAGCCCGATGGATTCAGTTGGGCTCATTCCCTTGTTCTGGTTCATTAACTGAATAATAATAGAAAATAAAATCCAACCTAGAAAGTCATCTATCATAGCTGCTGTGAGCACCAGGTTCCCGATTTTTGTGCGCAGAATACTCATATCCATTAATATTTTCACGCACACTGACAATGCCGTAATAGACAGGGCCGTTCCAAAAAACATTGCAGGTATAATTTTATTGGTTGTTGGTGTTGAAAATATTGTATCATAAAAAAACCAAACAGTGATAAAACCAAGAAAAAACGGAAACAGTAAACCCATCAGGCTGATGGAGGCGGCCTGTTTGCCCTGTTTGCGAATTTGCTTAAGATCCACTTCAGTGCCTGCTACAAACATGAGCAGTATTACCCCCACGCTTGCAAGCCCGTCAAATGCACCATAGGCGCGGTCCTGGCTAATGAAAACCTGTTTGAAAAGATCGGGGAACATGGAACCCAGTAAAGATGGGCCTAAAATAATCCCGGCAAGGATTTCACCGATAACTGCGGGTTGGTTTAGTTTACGGAATATTTCGCCCAAAATACGGGCTGAAATGAGGATTACACTCACAATAATTAAAAAATTGAGCACCTCTGCTGAGCTTAATTTGTGGACATCCATAAGTTAATAAAGTTGTTGGTTAAATAAACATTAAAGAACAAATGTAAGGGATAGTATTAATTCTATATGAATAGTAGGAGTTAATTTAAAAATATTTTTTTGAAGAAGTTTTCTTGATGAGACTGATTAATAATTTGCCTCATAGTAATCCCACATCATCCTGAAAATTTTTTCTTTCAGTTCCTTTGAAGAAATACCCTTTGATACAACAGGCGGGAGGAAATGCATTTGCAGCTTATGCGGCACCATAAAAAATGTTTTATGCGGGGGCAGTACTTTTTTTGTATTAAAAATAAGTGCGGGAATTATGGGTTTGCCGGTATCTGTTGCAAGTTTAAAAGCCCCGTCGTAAAAGATTTTAAGCGGATCGCCCGTTCTGTTGCGTGTACCTTCCGGGTAGATAACCATGTCGAGGCCGGTTGCCAAAACTCTTTTCATATCATCGTAGCTTTTACGTCGGCTCTGCTCATTTTTCCTGTCAACCAATACGGCGCCCAATGTATAAATCCATCCAAAAACGGGGATCCATGCAAAACTTTTTTTTGCAATGGTTTTATTGGCATGCGGCATAAAGGGTGTAGTTACGGGCACATCCATTAAACTGCTGTGGTTGCATACTATTATATAGTTTGTTCCTTCTTTAAAATAATGTTTACCCACAACTTTTAAAGGGCAGCCTGCAAGATTCAAAAAAAAAGTCATCCACACGCGCGATACATGCCTATGCCATTTTGCCGCCCATGGCTCCTTTATTAAATAACAGCCCAGGTAAAATATAATGGCAATAAACATTGTGGATAAAAACAGCAGCAGCGCCCACAACGCCCAGATACGGCCAAAAATTTCTTTAATGATTTTCAATTGATGATTTATTTTTAATGAATATTCCAGTCAACAGGGTCTATGCCCTGCTGTATAAGTAATTCGTTGGTCTTGCTGAAATGCCTGGAGCCAAAAAAACCCTTGTCTGCACTGAAAGGGGAAGGGTGGGCCGCTTTTAAAACATAATGTTTTGTTTCATCAATAAACACCTGTTTTTCCTGTGCAAATTTTCCCCATAATAAAAAAACAACCTCCTTTTTTTCACCTGAAATTTTTTTTATGACAGCATCTGTAAAATCCATCCACCCGCTTTTGGAGTGGCTCGCCGCCTCGCCGGCGCGTACTGTAAGTACTGCATTTAATAAAAGAACGCCCTGCTGCGCCCATCGGGTAAGGTTGCCCGTATGTGGAACAGGCATGCCAATATCGTTTTTCAGTTCTTTAAACATATTGATGAGCGAAGGAGGTGGTGCAATGCCATCAGGCACTGAAAAACATAAGCCATGCGCCTGACCGGGGCCATGATAAGGATCCTGCCCAAGTATTACCGCTTTTACATTATAAAAAGGCGTTTGGTTAAATGCATTAAAAATAAGCGGGCCGAGGGGATAAATAGTTTTTCCCTGTGCTTTTTCAATTTTCAAAAAGGCAGCAAGTTCTTCAAAATATGGTTTTGAAAATTCTGCATACAGTACTTCTTTCCAACTGCCTTCAATTTTTACATCCATATATTAAATTATACAGTTTGGCTGCAAACTAATTAAAAATTATTTTTGCCGCCATTCTTTATGGTCCGGTAGCTCAGTTGGATAGAGCAACTGCCTTCTAAGCAGTAGGCCATTGGTTCGAATCCAATCCGGATCACATGTCAAATTTTGAAACCCTTGCAGGCATTGCGTATGCGGAGGCTTTGATTTTTCAGGGGGCAATATAGGGGGCAATTTAAAAATTTGGCGGGAATTTTTATGTGCTTTATTTTTATTGGTTTGCTTTTGCCTGTTTTTCAATATCCTTTCTTTGTCCGCAGATATTCAGTAAAACCCCCTTTTGTCTTTATCGTTCTTTCAAGCTCCCTGATAATATTTAATAATAACTCAGCATCTGTCATTGTGATCCCAAAGACTTTACCAAAGTGATAAGCCCATTCCTTTCAAGTTTTACAGATCCTCCCAAGGGCCTTACCAACCCGCTGCAATTAGATAATATTGTTGACCCGCGCTGGAAATCGCCTTTTGGAAAACCATCAACAGATTTGAATGTAGTTACACAAAAGATCCAGCAACTGTTCCAGCATTGAATATAAATGCAGGGTTAAATATTGCCTCCCTGCTTGACCTATATCCAAAAAATGAAGAAGAAAAGAAAAAATGCAAAGGGCTGGAAGCTGTTCCTTTTTTCAATTTCACACGTGCTTATGCGCCACCCGGCGGTGAATCAAAGGATAAATATTTTGCCCGTATTTTCGTGGGCGATAAAGGAGTATATACTTTGCTGGAATATGGCGTAATAAAAGCCGATCTTGGAGATGTGGAAGTTTATGGCAAGGCAGGGCTGCTATTAAAAAATTTAGGCAACCTCCGCCTCTTAAGCGCCGATGCGGAACTCGATCAAAAGCCGGGCAATGCAGCAACAAGGCCGCGCATTAATTCTGCCGCACAAATTGATATAGTTGACAACCAGAAATGGCAATTCACCTTAGGCACCACGGTTGGCGGATTAACTCCGGGCGGCGGCAGTGGCAGCGCTGTTGATTATGGTGGCAGTCTGCAGCTTTATAAAAAACAATATTTAAGCGGTGATAAAACCCCTTATAAAAAAGGTATTGATCTTTCATTTTCTTCACGGTAGCAAGACCCGTTCGATGAAAATTCCGGGCATTTCCTCACGGTAAAAACCGGGCTTGTATTTGGCGGTATAGTCAAGTTGGGTTTGCAATATGATCAAATTTCAGGCAGCCGAGGTATAAATGTTTTTGGCGGCGTGCCTCCGGGCCAAGCATTGCCTGATAAAAATATCACTGTAAATGCTGCGGTTTATATTGCGCCGCTTATATTCGGAAAAGGCAAGTAATTTTTTTGTAATAACAGATTGTTCAAAAGAAATATTATACCCTTATATATGGATTCTTTTTAGAAGATTTATTCCATCATCATTTCCCTTATTGTCTCTGTAATATCTTCTGCATTGGGTTTACTGAAATAATCACCATCACTGCCATAAGCGGGCCTGTGGGCTTTAGCTGTAATAGTCCTGGGTGCTACGTCCAGCCACTTGTATCCACCCTGTTCTTCCATTACTTTATTAAACATATAGGCAGCTGCTCCGCCAGGGACATCTTCATCCACAAAAACAATCCGGTTTGTTTTTTTAAGCGAGGATAATATTGCATGATTAATATCGAATGGTAAAAGCGTTTGTACATCCACCACTTCACAGTTTATATTTTCCTGTTCTAATCTTTGCGCTGCATTTGTAATAATGCGCAGTGTGGAACCGTAGGATACAATTGTAATATCATTTCCTTCTTTTATAATTTCGGGGATGCCTAACGGAACGGTGTATTCAGAAAGGTTTGAAGGTAGTTTTTCTTTAAGCCGGTATCCATTTAAGCATTCAATAACGATAGCCGGGTCTGTGCTTTGCAGTAAAGTGTTATACATTCCGGCTGCCTGCACCATGTTGCGCGGCACACATAGATACATTCCGCGTAGCGAGTTTAATATCATGCCCAAGGGTGAGCCACTATGCCATATACCTTCTAACCGGTGGCCGCGTGTGCGCACAATCAGCGGGCAGCTCTGCAGCCCTTTTGTGCGGTACTGCAGTGTGGCTGCATCATCGGTTAAAGGCTGGAGACCATACACAAGATAATCGAGGTATTGAATTTCTGCAATGGGCCGTAACCCGCGCATGGCAAGGCCAATGCCTTGCCCTATAATGGTTAATTCGCGTATACCTGTATCAAAAATTCTGTTGCTCCCGTGTTTTTCCTGAAGGCCTGCAAAGCCCTGGTTTACATCGCCAATAAACCCCACATCTTCACCAAAGGCAAGTACAAGCGGATTGTTTGTAAAAAGTTGATCGAAATATTTATTTAATATTTCATAACCATTTACTGAAGGTGTATCTAAAGGGATAATGGGTTTTATTTCTTCAACTTTTAAAGCGCTGGTGGGGCCGGAATTGTACAAACCGGAATTGTATAAAGACTGATTTATTTTTTTCAGTTCGTGGTAATAATTCTTTAGCCCTGCAACAAAGGGAGAGGAGGCTGCAGCATCAATGGCAAGCGACAGGGTGTGCATTATATCCCTGCGTAAAGGCTCTTTATTGCTATCAAGGTCTCTGGCTAAATTTTGCAGCCTGTTATATGCATCAATATCATTTACTACGGTCTCCCTGATTAATGCTGCTGTTTTAGCAGCCTGTGTTTTTACAGGATCAATATATTCCTGCCATGCGAGGTTTTTGCTTTGCTTTACCTGCTCTTTCGCAGTTTCTTCTGTTGTATTAAGTTCTTCGTTTGTCGCGATTGCATTTTCCAGTATCCATTCCCGCATTTTTTTTATAGAATCCCATTCCCGCTCCCATTCAAGCCTTTCGGGGTCTTTATATCTTTCATGGCTACCTGAGGTAGAATGGCCCTGTGGCTGCGTGATTTCTTCCACATGAAATAATGCCGGCACATGTGTATCCCTTATTTTTTGCAAACCCGCTTCAAATACTTCACACATACCTGCATAATCCCATCCTTTTACTGTATAAATATCAATTCCGTTTGTATCATTTTTTTTCTGAAAGCCTTTTAATGCTGCTGATATCGATCCCTTTGTTGTTTGATATTTTTTTGGAACCGATATTCCGTAACCATCGTCCCACACAAATACGGCAAGCGGTATCTGCATTACCCCGGCGGCATTCATGGTTTCCCAAAAATGTCCTTCTGAAGTAGAAGCATCGCCAATGGTGGCAAAACAAATTTCATTACCGTTTTTTGAAAGATGGGGAAGTTCTTTCAGGTGCTCCGTGTTCCTGAATAATTTTGATGCAAGCGCCAGGCCGATACTGCGCGGCATTTGAGCGGCAGTAGGGGCCATGTCTGCCGCTACATTTCTTTGGGCAGTAAGATCTTTCCAGTTGCCTGATGCGTCAATATTCATGGTGGCATAATGGCTGCTCATTTGCCTTCCTGCACTAAATGGTTCATGCGCTGCATCGGGGTCTGCATATAACTGGGCAAAAAATTGCTGTGTATTACCGATACCGGTGGCAAACATAAAAGTCTGGTCGCGGTAATAGCCTGAGCGCCAGTCGCCCGGCATAAAAAATTTTGCAAGGGCTACCTGTGCCACTTCTTTGCCATCGCCAAAAATCCCGAATTTTGCTTTGCCTGTAAGCACTTCACGGCGGCCAAGCAAACTGGCTTCCCGGCTTTCCAGCGCCAGGCGGTAATCTTTTAAAACCGTTGCACGGAAATCCTCATAAGAAAGCATATCGTTAGTGGCCTGTGCGGGCGCAGTTATGTTTTCCATAAAACAAAAATACCATTTTAGAATTTTCAGAAAGAAAAATATTCATCTATACTAATGCACATATATTCCACGTTTATTAAACATTTACGGGATGGGCCCGGTTATATTTAATGATCTTTTAAAAAACTATTATCAATTAAAAAATGTTTCAAAATTAATAATTCAATAATTTTACCGCTTAAAGACAAAAAGAATGAAAAAGTTATTACTTATTTTACCTGTTTTATTTGCAGTTGCAGTTTCAAATGCCCAGTCAACCGGAAGTTCCGCACCTCAAACCGATATTAGTAAAATGATTGAGTTTAAAGAGCTTGATCATGATTTTGGCAATATACCTTATGGAAAACCCGCAGAATTTGATTTGGTAATGAAAAACATTACGAATGATACCATAAGGCTGCAGAATGTTGTGGCAGGCTGCGGCTGTACCACACCTAAATGGCTTCCCGGCCCATATAATGCAGGTGAAACATTTAAAGTTACTATTGGCTTTAATGGCTATACCGAAGGCAATTTCAGTAAAGTAGTTACTGTATATTTAACCAATGGTTTAAGCCAGGTAATTAAATTTCACGGGCAAACTTTTAAAGCACCCGATACTCCTGCTCCCGGCAATGCAGCATTGCAAAAATTAAAATCATCCGGCGGGAAATAAATTTATAAATAAACTTTTATGAAAAAGATATTGACCGTTTTGGCTGTTATAGTTGTGCTTCCCGTGTTTGCAAAAGCGCAGGCGCCTGTAACTTTTAAAACCATTACTCATTCATTCGGAAAAATCCCGCAGGGTAAACCCGTAACCACAAATTTTGTTTTTACAAATACTTCTGATAAGCCGCTCGTGATTGAAGTAGCCACGGCCGGATGCGGGTGCACTACTCCTGAATATCCTAAAACACCCATACTGAAAGGAAAATCAGGAACTATAAAAGTT
Organism: Chitinophagales bacterium; assembly: GCA_038207175.1. Classification (GTDB taxonomy): domain Bacteria; phylum Bacteroidota; class Bacteroidia; order Chitinophagales; family Chitinophagaceae; genus JBBRAD01. The sequence goes on along the minus strand of JBBRAD010000013.1, from coordinate 9,415 downwards.
ACCTACAATGCTGCAAGTGAAGGTGAGTTTAAAAAAGATGTTACTGTAAAATTTGCAAACATTGCGGAGCCTGTCATTTTAACCATTGACGGAGAAGTGGTAAAATCGAAATAAAATAATTTAATTTAAAACTGCAGAGTGCTGTGATCATTTCATGCACTTTTTTGTTTTACAGGTTTAATGTAGGTTTGCTCTATGTCTCAATTAGCCATAAGCCACCGCAGTGAAATAATGCCGTCATCACCCATCAGGAAACTGGTTCCGTTTGCCGAAGCGGCAAAAAAAAGGGGTGTAAAAGTCTATCACCTTAATATTGGCCAGCCAGATATTGAAACACCAAAACAAGTACTGGATGCTGTACGCCATTCCGACTTTAAAATTCTGGAGTATAGTCACAGTGCGGGTAACGAGAGTTACCGCAGAAAGCTTGTTGAGTATTACCACAAAGCCGGGATTGACATACACTACAATCAAATCATTATTACAACAGGTGGTTCCGAAGCTATTTTATTCGGGTTTATGGCCTGCCTTGACCCGGGCGATGAAGTGATTATTCCCGAACCGTTTTATGCAAACTACAATGGTTTTGCAGTGGCTGCAGGGGTAAACGTAATACCCATCACTTCACATATTGAAAATGGCTTTGCACTTCCACCGATAGAAGAATTTGAAAAAGCCATCACATCAAAAACAAAAGCCATTGTGGTTTGCAACCCAAATAATCCAACCGGTTATTTGTACAGCAAAGAAGAAATGGAAATTTTAAAATCAATCATCCAAAAACATAATTTATATCTTTTTGCAGATGAAGCTTACCGGGAATTTTGTTATGAAGGCACGCATTCCAGCGCCATGCATTTAACAGGCGTGGATGATAATGTTGTGCTGATGGATACCATAAGCAAAAGGTACAGTGCCTGCGGTGCGAGGATTGGCGCATTTATCACCCGCAATAAATTATTGCTTGATACAGTGATGAAATTTGCGCAGGCAAGATTAAGCCCGCCCGGATTCGGGCAAATTGCAGGTGAAGCAGCAATTGATTTACCTGATAATTATTTTGATATCACAAAAGCAGAATATAAGGCAAGAAGGGATTTGATTGTAAAAAGGCTGAATACTATGCCCGATGTTTTTTGCCCCAACCCAGGCGGCGCATTTTATGCCATGTCAAAATTGCCCATTGATGATGCGGATAAATTTTGCCAGTGGCTGCTGGAAGATTTTCAATACAATAATCAAACAGTGATGCTTGCACCGGCAACGGGATTTTATGGCAACCCCGGATTAGGAAAGCAGGAAGTAAGGCTGGCTTATGTTTTAAATGTTACCGCCATCAATTCGGCAATGGATTGCCTGGAAAAGGCGCTGCAGGTTTATCCCGGAAAACAATAAGATTTTTAAAACAAAACCACTATTTTTGCCGCCCGTTTGTGAACATTTTATTCCTAATGGCCCAAAGCGCACAGTATTAAATATTAGAAAAAAATGGCGAGGTAGCTCAGGCGGTTAGAGCGCAGGATTCATAACCCTGAGGTCTCGGGTTCAACTCCCGATCTCGCTACAAATCTCTTTCAATTGAAAGGGATTTTTTATTTTAGGGTCATGTTCACCGTTTTATTCAGCCTTTTTAAAAAAATTATATTGGGTATAGCTCTAATCTTCCGGTAAGATTTCACTCTCATAACTATTTTGGTAAAGACTGGACATCAGGATACAGACCATGGGTTTTAATTTATAATGAATACTATGGTGAAAAGCAACAGGCAGTTCAATTTGTTTGTGCCATACCAACTTTTTAAAGTGGAGAAGGCGGTATTTGCGGGCCGCTGTGCTTTGAAGTTATTGGAAATTAAACCCCAAACTGCTGCAGGTGGTGGTCAAGGTGCTTCCACGTAATAAGGCTCCATTCATCCTGTGTCATTTTGCCAAAAAATGGATGCGGTTCTTTTGTAACAGCAGAAGGGCCACCTGCCGCAAAACGTTTTATCAATCTAATTAATTTATTTTTTTCTTCTTCAAAATTCTTTTCATCTTTTATTATAAAACTTTTATCGGTAGGTAAATTTTTACCAAATGGTTTATCTTTCAGGAAGCCTTTTTTTGCAATGTTCCCGAAAATTTTTCCAATAAAAGCCTGTTTTAATTTTTTGTCGCTAAGCCCTGCTTCAATGGGCGCCTGGCAATGGGCAAGCATTTGAGCCACATTCATTTTTCCCCATTTGGGTTGGGAACTGCTTTGTAACTGCTGAATGCGTGAAATAATTTCAGCGGTGACAGCGGATTCAAATAAATTTTCCATAACAGTGAATAAATTATTGATGAAAAATAAGAAAAAAAACTATTTGCTGTAATTTTTTAGTGCCTGTTTTAAATGTATCAAAATAGTTCAGAAAGCTAAAATGTGCGACGCAACAGGCGGTGCCCAAAGTATTATAGCCGGTATCACAAAACCCTGCAATTATCCATATCACGCCAATTAATTAACTTGCGGCCCATTTCTAACATTAAACTTGTTGTATGAGCCCTGGATATTTTAACTACCCGTTGCCCGTAAATGAACCAATACTTAATTATGCACCCGGTTCAAAAGAAAAAGAAACTTTAAAACAAACACTGGCTGAATTGAAAAGCCGGGAAGCAGATATACCCATGTATATCGGCAACAAAGAAGTGCGGACAAATAAAAAAATTGCGATTCATCCACCTCATGAAACTGCGCATACGCTTGGCTATTTTCATGCAGGAGAAGAAAAACATGTGAACCAGGCAATAGATGCGGCGCTTGCTGCAAAAGAAAACTGGGGGAATATGAGTTGGGAAAACCGTGCAAATATTTTTTTGAAAGCGGGTGACCTTATTGCAACAAAATACCGCAGCTATATGAATGCTGCAACAATGCTCGGCCAAAGCAAAAACGCTTACCAGGCTGAGATTGACAGCGCATGTGAAGTAATAGATTTCTTTCGTTTTAATGTTCATTTTTTAAGCGAAATATATAGATATCAACCCATCAGCGGGCCGGGGATGCACAACAGGATGGAGTTCCGGCCTTTGGAAGGTTTTGTGCTCGCCATTACTCCGTTTAATTTTACCGCTATAGGAACCAACCTTCCCACGTCGGCTGCCATGTGCGGAAACACAGTTGTATGGAAACCTGCCAACACACAAATTTATTCTGCACAAATGTTTATGCGCATTATGAAAGAAGCGGGTTTGCCTGATGGCGTAATCAATTTAATTTATGTGGATGGGCCTACCATTGGCAAGGTTTGTTTTAACCACCGCGATTTTGCAGGCGTGCATTTTACCGGTTCAACCGGTGTGTTCAACAATATGTGGGAAACGATTGGAAAAAATATGGGCATGTATAAATCGTATCCGCGTATTGTGGGTGAAACGGGCGGAAAAGATTTTGTGGTGGCGCATAAATCTGCTAATCCTGATGTGGTGGTAACTGCATTGCTGCGCGGCGCATTTGAATACCAGGGACAAAAATGTTCCGCTGCATCAAGGGCTTATATTCCCGGCAACATTGCAGAAGAAGTAAAGAAAAAATTAATTGCCGGTGTAAAGAGTTTTAAAATGGGCAGCGTGGAAGATTTTTCCAATTTCATAAATGCAGTGATTGATGAAAAAAGTTTTGATAAAATAAAATCTTACATAGACAACGCAAAGAAAGATGACAAGACGGAGATTTGGGTGGGAGGTAAGTGTGATAAGAAGAAAGGATATTTTATTCAGCCCACTGTTATTGAAGCGAAGAACCCAAAGTATCTAACCATGTGCGAAGAAATTTTCGGGCCGGTGTTAACAGTGTATGTTTATCCTGCTAATAGCTTTGAAAAAACACTCGAACTTGTTGACACAACTTCGCCGTATGCATTAACGGGTTCTATTATTGCCCAGGACAGGAATGCCGTAGAACTCGCCACCAGCAGGCTCCGCAACGCAGCGGGAAATTTTTACATCAACGATAAACCCACCGGTGCAGTGGTTGGTCAGCAGCCATTTGGCGGTGCAAGGGCAAGTGGTACAAATGATAAAGCTGGAAGTATTTTAAATTTATACCGCTGGCTTAGCGCAAGAACTATCAAAGAAACTTTTAACCCGCCAACGGATTACCGTTATCCGTTTATGCTGGGGGAATAAGCCTCATCCTAAATCCTTCTCCAAACGCGAAGGACTTTAAAAGGCTGGTAATTTTTATCAGCCTTTTTTGTTTGAAATATTTTTTGAGCCAAACTTTAGAATATGAATTGAGCTTTTGTTGCGTCGCACACTTGTGCGTTTTGAACTTTGTGGCAACAGATTAAATTTGTAATAAAAATTTGGTTTTATAAAACCGCAATGTCTATGATTGTCATATAAGCTATTTATAAGACATTGCGGGAAAAACAAAAACAAGAGAAGGCTTTGTTTGTATCAAAAACCTTTTATGGCAATTTATTGTAAGGCTGATAAGGCATCAAAATTTTCCTCCCATCATTATGTTTTGCAGGAACATAAAATCAGACACTCTGTAATAGCTTTGTGAATGCTTGTAAAAAGAAATTACAAACAGGTATTTTTAAAAATCAGGGTTGTGCAACAGTAACCGCATGTTAGCGGTTCGTGCTTTTCGTCGTGAAGTTATTGCACATATATCACCGCCCTTTTGTATCTAACCCTTTAAATAGCACCTTTAAAAAAGTTGGTGTTGCACGTGGTTCGGCCTCCATCTCCCCATACTGAAACAATTATTTTTCTCATTTTATTTTACTTTTTAAAAGCTTCTTCATCCAGGTAACTATACGAATTGGTTTTGTAAGGATACAAATTGAGTCAACTTATTCCAAAACTTTACATTGATAATTTTCTTTGTTAAGTAGTTGAATAATTTTCTCTGCTGAAATATCTTTTCCCTGCACTCTTAATATTTTGTCCCAGTCATTCAAATCAAAATTTATTTTGTGTTCGGGAAAATGTCTTGAAAGTTTTTGCAAAAGAATTATTGATTCCGGGATATTCTCCACATTTGTTTTAAATATTTCATCAGTTAATTTTTTCATTTGTGGATTCAACTCCATATCGTATTGCCGCTTCAAGTATATCAATGCTTATATCTTTTAGCGTTTTGAACTTAATGCAATACCCTGTTACACTTGCCTTGCCAAGTTTTTTTCCATACGTTTGGGCTAAGTATGTTTTATCTTCTAAACCAAGAATGTAAACAGAGATTCCGGTTGTGTTTGCGCTTAAACCAATTTGATAAAACTCCCTCGTTGTTCCATTAGCATATTTTATGGTGTAAAATCCATATCCTATATTAGGGTTAGAAACAGTTTTGCCTTTGTCGTCTTTGCCATCTAAGAACCACAATTTACATCCTGGTAACACTTTAAGGATGTAAAGGTGCAATGCTTGTATATCACTACGTTTTGGTTCAGGCTGGCTGGCAATATACTTTTTGATTTGTTCTTGTACATTCATAATAAATATAAAATTACAGGTAGCTTATTTTGCCTATTCAAATCTCGCTTTATTATACTTCGGAGGTATAATCCACCATCCATTCAATACCGTATTTGTCTCTAAACATACCAAAATATGAACCCCAGGGGCTATCACCAATAGGCCCTTCTATTTGTCCTCCTGCAGAAAGCCCATTAAATAATCTATCTGCTTCTTCTTTACTTTCCGCAGTTATTACAATTTTACTTCTGTTCTCATTTTCGTTTGTTTTTCCCATAATTTCCGGAACATCATTTGCCATCAACATATTACATTTACCGATAGGCAAAGCAATATGCATAATTTTATTTTCTTCCTTTTCCGCAACCCTGAATTCAGGACTTGCAAGGTCTTTGAAACGAATAATTTTTGCAAACTCTCCGCCAAATACTGATTTGTAAAAAGTAAATGCTTCTTCGGCATTTCCGTTGAAGTTGATGTGAGGATTGATAAGTGCCATAATTTTATTTTTAGATTGTTAAATTGTTTACTGTATTATTTGTTTTGAAGAACTTTTTAAAACGTAATTATTTTTTGGATAAAGTTGTCAATAGATTTTCCAGGTTGCTCAACGACATTTTCATTCCTTGAGTGAAGCCATCAAGTATTCTCTCTAATCTTTCCAATGATTCATTGTAAATAACGATGTTCACTTTTGTTGTTCCGTTTTCTTCACTGAAAGTATGGTCCCATTCAGAGCCCGGCAATTCCTGGTTTTCATCTTTGTCTGCAAAAGTATTATACATTTTAAAGTTGGTTTTCGGAGTAATGGAAGTGTATTCCTGGATTACCCAACGTTCTTGTCCTTCAGGACTTACCATTGCATAAAATCTTTTGCCACCAACTTTGAAGTCCATGTATTTGGTTTTACATGTCATGGGCTTAGGTGCTAGCCATTGGTCAAGAATTTCTTGTTTAGTAAAAGCATCCCATACCAGTGAAAGTTCTGCGTCGAATTCCCTGGTTATAAATACCGTTTTTGTTGCTTTGTCAACGGTAAAATTAAATAGCAAATTGTTTTTCATTTTTTCTTTTTTTTTAGTGTTGATAATACTTTGTCAAGTTGATTAAATTGAGTTTCCCAAATTTTCCTGAATTGGGCTAACCATTTGTCTACCTCTTTCATTTTTTTAATCTCAAGTGAGTAGTAAATTTCTCGTCCTTGTTGATCTTGTTTTACAAGTTCGCACTCTGTCAAAATGCGAAGGTGTTTAGAAACTGTTTGTCGGGTAGTGTTAAGTTGTCGGCAATGGCGTTAATGGTCATTGCCTGCAATGCAATTAAGATAATAATTGCCCGCCTCATCGGGTCAGCTATTGCCTGAAAAATGTCTCGTCTCATTTTATTTAAAATTTGTTTGGGAAGCCAATCGGTTGCAAATATATGTGCAACTATTTGGTTTCGCAAATTTTTTATAAGTATTTTCTTTTTATCTAAAATCTTTTGCTCGAAATGTCTGAGTGCAGGGTGTCGCAATACAATGACCCTAACGAACAGGTATTGCTTGCAGGCCGGGAATTGTTGCTGTGTCTGCCCACAACCGCTGCTGATTTGTTGCTTCAGTACAAGATTTTGTGCCTAATTTCTTTTGTTGAAGAGCGTAAGAAACCTGCTTATGGCTCCGGGGAATATTATGAATGTCATGGAGAACAAGCACCCATTTGTTGATAGTACTTCGGCTTACTTCGTGCTTTTTGGCTAATGCCCGGTAAGGTATTCCATTTACTAAATACTCTCTTACCGCTTCTTTTTTAATGTACATTTTTATTGATTTTGTATTAACCTATTTCAGCATAAAAGAGAGGTTTGCTCAATGCGGATTGGAACTTCATCCAGAGAAAACAAAACTGGTACAAACCGAAAACCGGAGCAATGAAGGACGAAGCTTTCGATTACACGATTTATTCTTTTGTTTTCGTCATTAGTCCAAAATACCGAAGGCATTGAAATTGTCAAGTTGTAAAGTAAGCCACCTTTGAAGCAACTAATGTGTTTGTACTTGTACGTAAGAACATCTGTCTGGCTTTTTACTTCTGTTGTAAATGTTGCAATAGAAGCTGGAAAATTGTTCAGATAGCCTTTCACTACTTGATAATTTTGAGGTGTCATGTTCTTAGATTTAAATATGGCTATTGCATTTATTTTGTCTTCTTGTAATTGCTTGTCTGTGATTTCTCCTTCTTTCAATTTAAAGTTTGGATAGTCACTTACTAAAACAAGAAATGACTTTCCACTATCCGGCTGAACGGCTTTGATAACTGTTAACTTGCTGTCACCTTTTCTGATTTCCCAATTATCCATAAAACGAATGCGAAATGAGTATTTAGGATTTCGATATAGTGAGCCTTCAATTTCATCGTTTGATGAAGCCTTATCTGTTTGTGTTGGATTAGCTTTCGCCCAGTCTTGATATGTAGGTTTTGGAGAGCCACTTGTTACACCTTGATTTGTCAGCGGATTTGATAAGGTTGTCTTTTTAGCAAGTTCACTAAACTTATTTTTATTCTTGTTGAAGCTTGAAAGTGCTTTTGTATCACTCTCGGCGGCTACGAAATAATTTAAAACATAAGCCCTTTGTTAGAATACATGTAGTAATGAACGGAGTAATGATACATTCCGTCATTCACAGTCTTTACAAGAATTTCTGCACCGTCAAAGTTGTCGAACTTTAGACGTTGTATTGCTTGCACTTCACCCTTTCCATTCATCATCTTTTTTAGTTGTGGAGTTGACATGGAAAATTCAAACTGTTCCTTATTAAGTAATTGAGGAGTTGGAATAAGAATTAAATTAGAAGTAATCAGGTATCCATCTTTATAAGGAGTTGAAAAGTTTTTAACTGTCCTTGTGTCGTTAATATCTTTCTGTGTCCAAGAGCAAGGATAAAACATTTTAAGTTTCATTCCTATGGATTTGCCTGAACCATTTGTTATATAAGTGCAATAATTCTGTCCGTTAGTTAGTGTCCATTGAAACAGAATGAGGATTGTAATTAAAAAGATTTTTGTCATTTAAGTTCTCTGTTTTGAATATTACGCTGTCACCTGCCAAGATTGCACACAACGGTAGGTATTGCCGATGGTTGGGAATTTGAAATTCGTTCGCCGGAACCGCTGACTGGCTTTTTGATAAAGATAAATATTAAGAACTAAAGTTCGGCTTTATTCGTCAAGCCCTGAACCGAAGTGCAACAGAATTACTGCTGCTGATTGCTCGAATGTCGAGCCCAACTATTGGCAATACCAATGTGTGTGTCCAGGTAAGCTGCCTTTGTGATGAGAGTAGGTCTCTCGATGGGAGAAGTTGAGCAACCTTCACCATCAAACCGGTTGCATGCTGCGTTCTGATAAGTCAGGAGGTGGTGAACGATGCAACAGGTGTGTCTGTAAGAGCCGAACGTATAGTGAAGCGACTGTGAGGTCTCGATAATTGTTACCGATGTAAAAAGAAACGATGCACATGATTGTTTCGAGAGAGTTAACATTCGTTAGAGGTTGCCAGAAGGGTTAGCTGCATCCGGGATAAAGTTGCCGGGACTTACAGACAGGCGCAAAGGCGGAACTGGAGAACCTGTGCTGGTTGAATATGCTGAATAGGTAAAGTCGTTTGCAGGTGCGCCAGAACGTACGAAAGGCATAGAGGCAGAAACATTCAAGCGGAGCACCCGTAAGATGTAATACGCCTTCACAAACCAGCAACAGGGACGGATGTACCCGTAGTAGCGATGAAGTACATGAAAGTGTACAGAGCGAAGGAGTACACAGGTGTTCGTTTTATAGATGCGTCAACCGAAAGGGATGAACAAGTCAAATTAAAACAGAGTGTAACAACGCTCACAACACCTGAAGAGCCGTATGAATCGAGAGGTTCACGTACGGTTCTGCGAGGAGCAGGGGGTGCAATCCCCCTTGCTTACTCGACT
>JBBRAD010000012.1:0-147785 GCA_038207175.1 Chitinophagales bacterium | reverse complement strand
CAAACTCGTAAACTGCATTTGATGACGGGAGATTCCCTGAATAATTTTCATGCTTTCAAGACAATGGCCATGTTATACTTGTTGCATAAAATTGTTTATTTTTATTGCACATCTGTGAATAGTTTTTTCACAGACTGACGTCCATGCAGTTCCGCCTGCAGGATTTAATTTCCAGATATATCCCAAGCCATATCCATCTTGTCCCACAACAATTGCACTGCCTTTATGATCTACCGTCATTGAATTCATGCTGCTCCCGTTCGGCTGGTATTGACTCATGTAAATAAAGTTTCCGTTCTTGTCAAACTTTATTATAAAGTAATTATTGGTGTAAGAAGTAGTGCCGCTGATAACGCTGTTCATGGTATGTCCATCAACGATCATTCTTCCTGCATAATCGCCTGCAACATAAATATCTCCTGCATCATCGCGTACTACCTGCTTTGCGCGCAAGCCAAGACGGGTGCTTGTTTTTACAGTATCGCAGATCAGGTTCTTTGCCCAAAGTAATTTTCCTGTCTTATTATATTTTACCAAATAACCGCAGGAAGGATAATTGTTTGCGGGCACTACGCCGTATAAAGTTGTGCTGCCGAATGTTGTAAAGTTTGTAAAAGAGCCGCAAACATACTGCGCACCGGAGGGATCTGATGTAATGCTGTTGCCTCCATTTGTATAATTGCTGTAGCCCACGGCAACAGTAACTGCTGTGAAATCATATTGTTGTGCTGAAGCAATGCTCACAATTGCAATCGTGGCTGCAATTGAAGATAAAAGTTTTTTCATTTTGAATAATTTTGATGTAAACTATTTTGAGAAATATTGGTTAACAAAAGCAGTTATTGAACGGCAGGAACTGATTATTAAACGGTTTGGATGATACCGCACAGAACGGTTAGTTTTGTTTTTATGAAAACGCGGCTATACATCTTTTTAATTCTGTGTCTTCCTTTTATAAAATCGTATTCGCAGGATACTGATAATATCAGCATTCTTTCCGCGAAACTTAAACAAGCAGGGAGCGACACGGCAAAAGCTGATTTGTATGCAATGCTTTGCTTCAGGTATTCTACAGTAAATACAGATTCCGCACTTTACTTTGGAAACAAAGCGCTGGAGCTTTCAATGAAAATAAAATTTGAAAAAGGGATTGCCGAAGCAAACGGAAACCTTGGATGGGCTTACTATCTCAGGGGAGACAATGTTTCAGCAAAAGTTTATATCAATAAGGCACTGGCAATTTATAATAAAAATGATAACAAGACACTCACCGCTTCGCCGCTTACAAACCTTGCAAATGTTTTTTTAAGCGAAAGTAACTACGACTCAGCGCTGGCGCTGTTCACACAGGCTTACCATGTGTATGACAATATTGGTGATAAACTGAAAATGGCTGAAGAATTGTACAACATGGGGCGCATTTACAACAAGGAACAACAACCGGCAAAAGCACGCAACTATTTTCAGCAGGCATATAACATCCATAAAAAAAACGGTGATGAACTGTATATGGCGCAGTCTCTTATCGGCATTGCAAACAGTTACCAGTTTGAAAACAAATTTGATACATCGCTTTTATATTATAAACAGGTACTCCCGATTTTTATTAAGCTGAAGGATGTTTACAGAACAGCCAGTACTTATGAAAATATCGGTGCAGCATACGGCAATAAAAATGATTTTGAGGAAGCTCTTTTCAATATGCTTACTGCAAAAAAACTTTATACACAGAACAACAATAAAACAGATGTGGCATACACCAACTTTGAAATCGGTGATGATTATACAAAGATTAAAAATTTTAAAAATGCTTTAGAGGCTTATGCAGAAGCGCTTACCGCAGCCCAAAATTTAAATGACAAAAACCTGGAATACCAGGTAAGGCAGGCAATGTCTGAAAGTTTTGCTGCTGTGGGCGATTATAAGAACGCTTACTTCTATTCAGACAACGCAAACAAAATAAAAGACAGCCTTTTTACAAAAGAAAAAGAAGATAATTTACAAAAATTGCAGACGCAGTTTGAATCCGAGAAAAAGGAAAAAGAAAACCAAACGTTAAAAACCAATAACCTTGCTGCTTCTTTACAGTTGCAGCACAATAAAGAGATGCTTATTGGAGCTGGATTCTGCATTGTTTTCCTTGCCCTCGTGCTGTATATCCTGAACAGAAACAGGAAAGCAAAGATCAAAAACATACAACTGCTGAAAGAATTGAATTCACAGCTTGAAGTGCAGAAAAATGAGATTGGCAGAATGAACACAACGCTTAAATTAAAAGCCCTTCATGCACAGATGAACCCGCATTTTATTTTCAATTGCATGAGTTCAATACAGGAATGTATGCTTACAGGAAGGCTTGATGATGCAAATACTTATTTATCAAAATTATCAAAGCTGCTGCGCATGGTGCTTAATCATTCCGATGATGAAAATATTTCGCTTGACAAAGAACTTGAAATGCTGAACCTTTACCTGTTGCTCGAAAAAGTAAGGTTAAAAAACAGTTTTAATTATTCTGTTGAAATGGATGAAGAAATTATTACTGAAGAATTGAAAGTGCCGACTTTGATCCTGCAGCCGTTTGCTGAAAACGCTATCTGGCACGGGCTTTTGCATAAGGAAGGAACCAGGGCGCTTTCTGTAAAAGGGAAGATAGAAAACGAAATGCTCGTTTTTTCCATCGAAGACAATGGTATTGGAAGAAAGAAAACCGCTGAAAGAAAAAAATTGCACCCATATAAATCAAAAGCAATAGAACTGATTTCGCAAAGGCTAACTGTACTGAAGCAGCAGACTGGCGTACAGCAAACAGGCTTTGTGATAAAAGATTTATATGCAGAAGATAATTTGCCGGCAGGCACCACTGTAGAAATTACTTTGCCTTTGCTTGCTTCCTGAAAAAAGTTTTTTATCTTGTGTAAGTGATTAAAGCGCTTATAATTGATGATGAAGAAAGTGCAGTAAATGTGGTAAAACTGCTGCTGCAAAAACATGTGCCGCAGGTTACGGATGTTTATACTTCAAACGGTGCGCAGCAGGCTTTGCAGGTGATCGGCGAGATAAAACCAGACCTAATCTTTCTTGATATTGAAATGCCTTACCTCAACGGTTTTGAACTGCTTGAAAAATTTCAGAAAAACAGTTTTGATGTAATTTTTATAACAGCATACGATCATTACGCAATCAAAGCCATAAAATTCAGCGCACTTGATTATTTGCTGAAGCCGATTGATACCGATGAACTGAAACTTGCTGTTGAAAAATTTATAGATAAACATCAGCAACTACAAAACAGTAAGCCGCTTTTTGAAAACCTGCTTTACAACCTTAACCAGCCTGAGACAAATAATTACCGGCTTGCCGTTGCAACAACAGAAGGGACTTTTTTTTACAATGCCGAAGAAATAATCCGATGCGAAGCAGTTGGTAATTACACAAGGTTTTATTTAAAAGATAAACGCCCTGTAACAACCACCCGCACTTTAAAAGAATATGAAGACCTGCTTGTGCCGCAGAAATTTCTCCGCATCCACCGTACGCATCTTGTAAACACCAAATACATAGAGTCTTATTCCCGTGATCATGAATTGAAAATGGCGGATGGTTCTGCAGTGCAGGTTTCCCGCAGAAAGTGGGATGATATCAAATATAAATTATCCCTGCTTATAAACTGATTTCTTCCAATCCAAAGCTGTTTCATTCTTTTCCATTTTACTATTCAATCAATCAACTAAACCTTTCACTCAACGCATTTGCAACCGTTACCTATGAAATATTTTTTTATAAAAATATAAATATCGCCATTGCAAAATCTAATGGATTATGTACTATTTTTCCAAACTCAGTGATCAATAAAACAACTGTACATATATTACAAACAATGAATATTGTTTCTTTGCGCCTGCTAAACATAGAGGGGAAAATAGTTTACCGGCAACGTCAAATGCATGCGCCGGTAAATACATTGGATATACCGCTAAACAACTTTGCAAAAGGGGATGTACGTGTTAAAAATTGAAACTGCCAAAGAAAATAAAACAGAGAAAAATTATTGTTGAATAATGCAGTTTGCCCCGGGCTTTAAAAACCTGGGGCAATTCTTAATTAATAAACCCGCCATTAATCATCACCTTCTCAATGAAATTGCTTCCAAATGCATAAGGCAGGTATGCAATGGAAGGAATGGGCTTTGTAAGAATAAGGTTTGCTTTTTTCCCCTTGGTAATACTGCCCAGTTCTTTCCCCAATTCCATGGCATAAGCGCCGTTGATGGTTGCTGCGTTGATAGCTTCTTCAGGCAGCATTTTCATTTGGATGCAACTCATGGAAACAACCATATTCATGTTTCCGCTTGGCGAAGTTCCGGGATTAAGATCGCTGGCGAGCGCAACCGCACAACCGGCATCAATCAGTTTCCTTGCGGGTTGAAAGGGCATCCGCAAAAAATAGGCAGCCGTTGGAAGCATTGTACCTGTTGCATTTGAGGCTGCAAGCAGTTTTATTTCTTCATCATTCATTACTTCCAGATGATCTAAAGAAACTGCATTTAATTTTATCCCGGCTTCTATCCCGCCGATGCTGTTGAGTTGGTTTACGTGCAGTTTTGTTTTTAATCCATATTTCATTCCTGCCTTACAAATCCTTTCTGTTTCTTCAATATTAAAAAAACCATTTTCACAAAACACATCAATATAATCAGCGAGATTTTCTTTTGCAATAATTGGCAGCATTTCTTCAATGATCAAACGGATATACCCTTCATGGTTTTCTTTAAATTCCTGCGGAAATGTATGCGCGCCAAGAAATGTAGCTTTTACAGGTATGGGTGAATTTTGTTTCAGTCTTTTTATCACGCGCAGCATTTTTAATTCGCCATCCACGCTTAAGCCATACCCGCTTTTTATTTCTATGGCGCCTGTTCCAAGTTGTATCAATTCATGCAACCTTGCAAGCGCGCCTTTATACAAATCTTCTTCGCTTGCTGCATTTAATTTTCCTGCAGAATTTAAAATGCCGCCGCCTTTCGCATTTATTTCTGCATAGCTCAACCCTTTTATTTTATCAACAAATTCTTCTTCACGGCTTGCCGCAAATATAAGATGCGTATGGCTATCGCACCAGCAGGGAAGAATGCCTGCACCTTTTGCATCAATGACAATTGACGGTAGAGGGTTGACGGTTGACAGGTTTTTCATCTCACCATAATCTTTTATCAATCCATCTTCAACAATTAAAAATGCATTTTCCAAAACAGGCAATTGCGCCAGTTCTTTTCCACGGAGCACTGCAGTTGTTTCGCGTACACTTACTAAAAAACGGATATTTATAATAATTTTTACTACCATAAATTTCTCTTCTTTGCTGAACAATGTACAAAACGTACAAGAGTGCGACGCAATAATCTTCAATCATAGCGAAAAAGCGGGGCCCAAAATATTTTTTCTCATCCTCTCTTTTAAAAAACAATATTACAAAACCATTCACAGCTTCATTGGGTAAATTGCAATTAATTTGTTTTTATTTTCATTGTATGAAACACCGCTTTATTTTTTTGCTGCTTTTTTTTCCTGCTGTATCCATTCATGCGCAAACGCGGCCAAAGATTGGTTTAACGCTGAGCGGCGGTGGTGCAAAGGGTTTGGCGCATATTGGTATTTTAAAAGCCATTGACTCAGCAGGCCTGCATGTGGATTATGTTTCAGGCACAAGTATGGGCAGTATTATGGGCGCATTGTACGCGGTGGGTTATTCTGCTGACAGCATTGAAAAAATTGCGCGGAATATTGACTGGGATTTATTGCTGAGCAACTCCGCATCCCTGCGCAGCATGAGCATGGATGAAAAAGGTGAATACGATAAATACGCAGTGGAACTTCCATGGATAAACAACGGGTTTAAAGTGCCAAGCGGCGTTCTGGAATCAGAAGAACTGTGGTTGAAGTTCAGTGAGCTGTTTTTTCCCGTGTATGGCATAAAAGATTTTTCAAAATTTCCGAAACAGTTCAAATGTATTGCTACGGATGTTTCAACGGGCGAAGCGGTAGTGCTTGACAGCGGTGAAATAGTGCCTGTACTGCGCTGCAGCATGGCCATTCCTTCGGTGTTTACAGCAGTGGATTATAACGGAAGGAAATTTATTGATGGAGGCGTGGTGCGCAATTTTCCGGTGAGTGATGTAAAAAATATGGGTGCTGATTTTGTGATAGGAAGTAATGTGGCCGGAGGTTTGTTGCCAAAAGAAAAAATTACCAATGTGTTCCAGGTGCTGCTGCAGGTGGCTTTTTTCAGGAATGATGAAGATGCAAAAAAGGAAAAACAGCTTTGTGATGTATATATAAACCATCACTTAGAAAATTTTAATATGGGAAGTTTCAGCGCTTCCGGTGAGATAATTGATGAAGGGATAAAAAGAGGGGATTCAGTTTATCCGCGTTTGAAAAAATATGCCGACTCGCTGAATAATATTTACGGCCTGCAACAATTTGCCGCCACTTATCTTTCCCCAACTGATTCTGTAAAAATTGCAGGTTATGAAATAAGGGGCCTGGTAAAAACAAGCAAAGATTTTTTTCTGCACCGGCTGCAGTTTGAAAATAATAAATTTTATACTGCCGCGGATTTATCCTCACGCATACGCAAAGCTTTTGGTACACGCTATTATGAAAAAATAACCTATTCGCTGCAACCCTTACCGGGCAGCAGTTGTAAGATAATATTTGATGTGGTGGAAAACCCGCTCACCTTCGCAAAGCTGGGCATTAATTACAACAACTTTACAGGCATCAGCCTTATTGGCAACCTTACTTCCCGCAATTTTTTTTCACCTTATTCACGCACTATGGTTACGGCAAATATTGGCGAAAACCTGCGCATACGCGGCGAGCACCTGCAGTTCTTAGGCAAATACAAAACACTTTCACTTTCCACATCGGTGCAGGGTGAAGCGCTGAAATTTATTACTTATGATCATTTTAATAAAGACGGCGAGTATAAACAGGATTATTTTGCGGCAGACATTAATGCAAGCTGGGCTTTAAAAATAAAATATGCAATGGCCCTGGGCACCCGGCTTGAGACCTTTCATTACAGCCCTGATATCACCTCAAAGTTTGAGTTCAGGGGAAGCAACAGTCTTTTCAATTCATACATTTCACTTAAATTAAATACGCTCAGCAATGCAGTGTATCCAAAAAAAGGCTCAAAAGTGGATGTGGAAATTGGTTATGTATTTGCACAGGAACAGGATCTTGAATATTTTAAAGACGGCCACCTTATTACCAATACTGATTCACTTGGTTTTCATTTTCATAATTTTTACCGCACAAAATTAAATTATGAGCATTATATACCGCTTGCAAAACATTTTACATTCACTACTCAGTTGCAGGCAGGGATAAATTTCAACCAGGGCGAAACAGTTATCAACGATTATTTTATCGGCGGGCTCAACAGTACCTTCCGTAACCAGATAACTTTTGCCGGGTTGAATGAAGGCAGCGTACATTCCAGCAGTGCCGCGGCTTTGCAGCTTGGCCTGCGTTGCCAGCTGTACAGCAATTTATTTATAATTGGCAAAGCAAACGCCATGTATTATGGTTTTGTAAGCAGCAATAAAGTTTTTGAGAAATACAATTTTCTTTCAGGATACAGCCTTACACTCGGGTATAATTTTCTGCTCGGCCCGCTGGAAATAAGCGCAATGTACTGCGACCAGTCTAAAAAAGTATTGCCATATATTAATTTGGGGATCCCGTTTTAAAAACTAACAGGTTTTTTTGTTGCCGGCATTTGATTTTCATGGCATCTTAGTTGTGTCACTCACTTGTGCAGCATATTTTTATGGCCGCATAGCCGCAATTGCAGCAGCCTTCGCGCTTTTCAGCACTATGCAAAAGTTTCAAACTTAAATCCATCACTTAACTTTGCCCCATGAAATACCAGGTAGGTGATGACATACTCGTTTTGCACAGCAATGAAGAAGGAAAGGTAATTGAAATACTCAGCGATAAAATGGTAATGATAGAAGTGCGCAGCGTAAAGTTCCCTGCGTATATGGATCAGATAGATTTCCCCTACTTTAAAAGGTTTACGGAAAAGAAAATCATCCCTGAAAAGAAAAAAGAAAAAAAGTTTATTGATACTGTTCCCAAAGAAAAAACGCAGCCCAATGGGGTAAACGTAAACGATGGTGTGTGGATTTCATTTATTCCCAAATTTACATTAGATGAATTTGGTGATGAAGTGGTGGATTTATTAAAAGTTTACCTCGTAAATAAAACAAACAGCGGCTTTCATTTTATTTACACACAGCAATTAAAGGGCGGTTTAAATTTTGAATTAAAAACTGAAGTAACCGCTTTCCACGATTTTTACCTGCACGATATTTCGTTTGCTGAACTGAATGACAGCCCTGCATTTTATTTTGAGTTTTCCCTTATTACGCCGGATAAAAAGAAAACAGATTTTTTTGAAACATCGCTGAAACCAAGGCCCAAACAGGTTTTCAGCAGGATTGAAGAAATGAAGGAAAAAAATGAACCGGCAGTAACATATAAACTTTTTGATGAATACCCTGATAAAAAAGAAGAAGAAAAATTTGAGCTTACCAACACCGCGCAGAAACATTTTAAAATATACGAAGCAAATAAAATCCGGCAAAACCTTGAACCTGCAAGAAATGTAGTGGACCTGCATATTGAAAAACTTACAGATGGATGGAAAAGTATGACCAATTTTGAAATGCTCACCCTGCAGTTAAAGGAATTTGAGAAATGGTACCAACTGGCCGTTGCACACCTGCAGCCTGATTTTATTGTTATCCATGGTGTGGGTACAGGTAAGCTGCGTGATGAAATACATGAAATACTCAAAACAAAAAAAGAAATCCGCTATTTTATAAATCAATACGACCCGCGTTTTGGTTACGGCGCTACTGAAATATTTTTTCAGTATTAAGCATCTTCATGGTTCATTTTTCATTCTCTACCTTTGCTCCGCTACAAACCCGAACTATCGTTCCGTATTCATTGCGGAAAGGAAAGTCCGGACAGCACAGGG
The DNA here is from genome assembly GCA_038207175.1 of Chitinophagales bacterium. GTDB lineage: Bacteria > Bacteroidota > Bacteroidia > Chitinophagales > Chitinophagaceae > JBBRAD01. The sequence goes on along the minus strand of JBBRAD010000012.1, from coordinate 138,728 downwards.
CAACCCACCGGTGAACAGCCGGGTGTTTCAATCCGTTGAAGCAACAGAAAGTGCCACAGAAAATAACCGCTCCTGCTGGTGGCAACACCCGCCGGGGCAAGGGTGAAAATGTGAGGTAAAAGCTCACGGTCCCGCCGGGTAACCTGCGGGGCGGGTAAACCTTGGGTGCTGTAATGCCACGTACAGAAGCGATTGAGGGCGGCCCGCCCGATGCTTCGGGGTAGGCAGCAACAGATGAACAGTAATGTTCACCGCAGATAAATGATAGTATAAAACAGAATCCGGCTTACGGGGTTTGTAGCATTTTTATTACATATTCATTCATCCATAAATCAGTTCCGTAATTGCCGTTTTTTTTTGTAACCCGGCAATTAAATCGCATAGCATCACCGGTTGCTCCGCACTCTTCAACTGCCTGTTCATTACTGAACATCAGTGCAGAACTTAAGGCATCTTCATCCACTTAGTATTATCAAGTACCTCCGCCCTGTCATCACAGTCATCTCCCATTAATGTAAGGTACAAGTCATCATCTTTTATTTCAAACCTGTACCTGGCTACAGCAGAGCTGTCACAATCACTTTGCCCATAAACTTTTTGAATGGTAAGCACTGTATCTTTTACAGTGTACTTCATTGTTTCTATTCCTCCATTATCCGCAGCAGCAGAAACTTTTAAGCTGTCCATACTAAAGTCAAATATCACATCAGTAGGGTTATCCAGTTGAAGGGTGCCTTTCCATTTTGTATTGGCAAGCTGGGCGTGTGCAGAAATAAAAGCAAAACTTACAAAAATAAATAACAATGTTTTTTTCATGGCAGGTTTATTTATTGATTTGAGAATTAATTTAAAACTACAAATAAAAAAACCGGTAAATATATTATGCATTCTTAAAAAGTGACAGGTGGCAATAATATTAAGCCAGAGGGAAAATAAAGCTTTATGCAAAAAAGACGGTTCCCAGAAAATTCAGGGCCGTCTTTTTATAAAAAATTATTTCCTTATTTATGTATTGAATCTTTTATTACAGGCTTTGCTGAGGTGTCATTACCTGTTAAATTTCCTTTCTCCGGCGATGGCTGCTGCAGAGAAGGGTTAAACGCTTTTTCAATATTATCAAGATTGGTCAGCAAATCCTGGGCAGCGTTTTTTTCATACTGCATATCATTTGCCTGCTGATCATTTAATGAGTTATAATATTTCATCTGCTGCTGCAAATCAGTTTTTACTGATTTTAAAACTTTTGCAGCAAGGTCTTTTTCACCGGCCCTGTAGCAGGCTTCCAAAAATGCAAGGGACAACTGGTTGTGGTCATTGCCTCGCGAAACCATTCCATAGGGGAAGTTTTCCTGCAGCGTCATTTTATCACTACGCTCAAGCACTTTCTTCGCATCATCAATCCTGCCTTTTGATTCAAGATCAAGCGCCAGTTGTGTTTCCGCCTCGCGGATGGTATTCAAATGCCTGCGGTTCTCTTCATCAAAATAAACATCATGCAGGTTGGAGTTTCCAAACGCGAATTTATTATTGTCCATAAAGTTATTCAGCATCCAGTCAGTATTTACAGGGGAGTTTTGCACAGGCACCAGCCGGAAGGAAAGCCCGTCTCTTCTTATATATTCTTTAAACCCAAGATTGTCATAAGGCATGGTAAAATAAATGGGGCGTTTCCATTTGTTGGCGGCAATAATATTCAGCATGGCCAAATCATTTTTCTGGATGCCGTTCATGGGTATTTCAAATTTCATTTGCGATACTACACTGTCATCAGCATTTACAGTTTTATTTTTTCTTACCAATGCGGTATCCACGGGAACGGATATTTTATGCGCAGGGAAAGTATTATAGCCACCACCTGCATCACCCCGGTTTGACATCCTTGCGGGATCATCGCTTCCGGCATAATCTTTCATCATGCTGTAAAGGTCATAATAAGAGCTTTCAGGAGACTGCGGGTTGGCCTGGTAAACCACATAATTTCTTTTGCTTCCTTCTATCTGGTCACGTGTCCATATTACATCAATGGAGTCGCTCTGGTTTACTTTGTAGCGAAGCTGGTTGATATACCAGTCAATACCCAGCAATGAAGTATTTATAACCCTTATATCGGGTCTTATGCCTTCTACTTCCTGCGCATACCATAATGGGTAAGTATCGTTATCACCAAATGTAAACAGGATGGCATTGGGGGCGCAGCTTTCTAAATAATCTTTCGCCAGGTCGCGTGCCATTTCTTTATGGCTGCGGTCATGGTCATCCCATTCCTGGGCACCCATCCAAAGCGGAACCGCTAAAGAAACAATGATCGCAGTATAAACAAGCGCCTGTTTGCTGCTTACAAATTTTAGCAGGTAAGGTATGCCTGCTGCAACAATGCCAAATATTGCGGCAAATCCTAAACCAAATGCAAAGCCGCCTGCTGCATTGCCGCCCATCATTGAAGAAATAAAACCACCGGCAACAAAAAATAACGCAATAGATCCCCCGGAATACAGCATTGATTTCAGCAGTTTCTGATTTTTCCAGTCCGAAGCGAGTTCAATGAAATAAGGAACAGCCAGGCCAATCCACACAGCAAATGCGTAGAACGATCCTGCATACGCATAATCACGCTCACGCGGCTGAAACCCGGGTTGGTTTAAATAAATAATAATGGCAAACCCGGTAAAGAAAAATAACAGCATGTTTACGAGTGCATCATCCCCTCTTTTTTTGAAATGATAAAACAAGCCTATCAATCCAAATATTAAAGGAAGCATAAATAATACATTATGCGCCTTATTGTTTTTCATACTGTCCGGCATCAGGCTTTGATCGCCATATAAAGCATTATCAATAACGGGTATGCCTGTAATCCAGTTACCATCGCGCACATTACCGGTAAAGGTTCCTTCAATATCATTTTGTTTTCCGCTGAAATTCCACATAAAATACCGGAAATACATAAAGTAAACCTGGTAGCTTACAAAGTATTTCATGTTATCCATAAAAGCGGGATCGCGTTCATAACTGCCATCTTTATTTCTGGAAGTCATTCCCATAAACATGGCATAATAATCAGCATGGTTTTGATCATTTGAAGCATCCCACATACGCGGAAAAACCATTTTATCTTTTGGCAGGTAAACAGCATAACCATTTTTACCCATATCCTCATACTTGTCTTTGCCCTTCTGGTATATAGTTGAAGTTTCTTTGTACTGGATAGGCTGGGCCGTAAATTTCTGCCCGTATAAAATCGGGAAATCACCATACTGGTCGCGGCCAAGATAGCCCACCAAACTTTGCGGGTTATCCACGTTGTACATATCAATCGCCGGGTCTGCATTGCTGCGTATCATGGTGGTAATGTAAGTGCTGTACCCAATAAGCATAAACGCAACAGACCATATTGCAAGCCGTAAATAAGGCCAGCTTTTTTTTGCGGCAAACCTTAACCCAAACCACATAAGCACTGCAAGCAGGAAAAAGAAAACAGTAAACCCTGAAAAGAAAGGTAAATGAAGGTTATTTACAAAGAAAATATCAAAATAACCCGCAGCTTTAATAGAATATTGAATAACCCCCACCTGCACCACACCTACAAGTACACAGCCGATAATAAAAAATATATAGGCACCACCATAATATTCTTTTTTTATTTTACTGACGCGCTCTACTAAATACAGAATCCCTATTGCGCCAAGCGTGCCTACAATCATTAAGAAGGCCATGGTAGAATCAGAAACAGACACATCATCGCCATACATTTGCTGCAACTGCGGAAGATAAGGTTCCAGTAAGCTTTTTTCACCGCTTGCATTCAGGGCGGCTATAATTGTAGCAAGCACCCCGCCAATAATAATCACCCATATAAAATATTTTCTTATTTTTTTGTAATTAAAAGATTCCCTTCTTTTGAAATAATATGCCATTACAATTGCGGGAATGGTTAACAAACAGAGCAGGTGCACACCAATAGATAAACCAATCATAAAAAAAATAAAAACAATCCAGCGGTCGGAGCCGGGTTCATCGGCTGCATTTTCCCATTTCAAAATGGCCCAGAATACAATGGCAGTAAAGAAAGAGCTCATGGCATATACTTCCCCTTCCACAGCACTGTACCAGAAAGAATCAGTGAAGGTGTAAGCAAGTGCGCCTACAATTCCAGCGCCCATTATGCTCCATATTTGTAAAGAGGTCAGTTCTTTTGTAAGATCAGTATGAACAATTTTTCTTGCGAAGTGTGTAATAGTCCAGAATAAAAACAGGATGGTAAAACCGCTGGCTAATGCACTCATTATATTTACACCCTTTGCTGCCGTCATCGGGTTATCGCCAAAAAGTATGATAAATATCCTGCCCAGCATTACAAACAGTGGCGCCCCCGGCGGGTGCGGTATCTGCACTTTATAACAACTGCTCACAAATTCACCGCAATCCCACAGGCTTCCGCCCGCTTCACTTGTCATAATGTACACTGTACAGGCAATTAAACATACCACCCAGCCTGTAATAATGTTGGTCTTTTTAAAGTTCATACCGGTTCTGGTTTTTTTGAAAGTGTGGCAAACCTATTGTAAAAAATGTAAAATGGAAAATCGTTCTTAAAGATTACTGTTTTTTTAAGAAATGATTTTGCAACCTGATGGATAAAAAGCACGGGAATAACGGCAGAGCAAATATTTTACACGCGCAGAAAAACTTTCTTTTTATACATGAAATATAAAAAAGCCCACTTTACCATTACATAGCAAATGGCCAGCACTACATCATTCCAGGGATTGCTGATAAGCTGGCCCAGCCAGCCGAAAAAAGCATTGGTACTGTATTCCCAGTTTATAAACTGCCCTGACATATAAATAAGAATAGAATTCATCCCGATGATCCGGAAGAAGAAAGACCATTTTTTATAACCAAGCACATCAATAATATAATAAAAAATAGAAAGCAATATTAAACTGCAGCCGCCCACATTCAGCACGAAGGAACTCGTCCATAAATTTTTGTTGATGGGAAAATCAAGGTTCCACAATTGTGCAAGGCCAAGAAAAACAATTCCCGTTATAAACATGTACAGGGATTTTTTGCCTCCAGTAAAAGTTGTATTATTTTTTAAAAAATTCCCCGTAAGTATGCCCAGCAAACCGGTGCCGATTGCAGGAATGGTGGACATTAAGCCTTCCGGGTCATGTATGCCAAGATAAAGCCTGCCCGGAAGAACGGATCGGTCAATATAAGAAGCAAAGTTACCCTGCATCGTTAAATCACCCGGAGGGAAACCCGGTGCAGCAGTGAATTTGAGCAAGAGCCAGTAACCTATCAGCAGTGCGCCAAACCAAATCATCTGTCCGCGTTCTTTGGTGTATAAATAAATTATATTGGCAAACATATATGCCAGGCCAATCCGCCCGAGTACACTCCCAAACCGTATATTTGAAACCGGCTGTATTTTTAAACCGTTATTATAAATAATGCCAAGCAATACAAGTATCAACCCTCTTTTTATTACGCGCCATAAAAGTTGATTTTTGCTTTTTCCTTTTTCAAGTTCGCGGCCAACAGAATAAGGTGTAGCCACACCGGCAATAAAAAGAAACAAAGGAAAGATCAAATCATAAAGATGAAAACCGTTCCATGCAGGGTGTGTAAGCTGGTTTGCAAAGCCTTCCCAGAAAGAACCGCCTGTTGCTTTAGCCATTGTATTTACAATTTCTTCCGCGCCCATAATCCAGAACATATCAAATCCGCGGAGTGCGTCAAGGGAATAGAGGCGCTGAGGCGCAGCAGCAATTGGTTGTGTCATAACGGCGGGGTATTATGCTTGAGCAATAAAATTAAGAGAATAAATAAAACAAAAGAATAAAATTATTTCATTCCGGGCTGCTTTATTTCTCATAATGGTTATTGCATCGCATCCTGATACTTTCTGTTCGCTACCCAACATCAACAACATATTGAAGTAAACTCCGGAAACCTGCTTACAAAAGCTCCATTGTATCATAGCATATAAAATATTTTCACCGATATTTGAACTATTTGATTTTAATCTCAAAAAAATTATGCGCACTTATTTAATTGTTCCGGGGTTGGGCAACTCCGGCCCTGAACACTGGCAAAGCTATTTTGAAAAGTCAGCAGCCAATTTCACGCGCATCAACCAAACAGAGTGGGATGCACCAGTTTGCAGCAACTAGATTGCTGCAATTAATAAAATGGTTTCAGCATTTGATTTGAATGATATTATTTTAATTGGGCACAGCCTTGGCTGCGCCGCAATTGTACACTGGGCAGCACATTATAATAAAGAAATAAAATGTGCCTTGCTTGTAGCGCCAAGCGATCCTGAGGCTGCACATTACAACTTTCCGGCAATTGGTTTTGCTCCTTTGCCAAAAGAAAAAATGAATTTTAAAACTGTTGTTGTGGCAAGTGAAAATGATGAATGGGTTTCAATTGAAAGGGCAAAATTTTTTGCAGAAAGCTGGGGCAGTGAGTTTATAAATATCGGAAATGCAGGCCATATCAATGTTTCAGCAGGCTACAGTCATTGGGATGAAGGTTTGGAAATTCTGAAAAAACTTGGCTGAAAAATCTTATACGCTTATTCAGTTTGCATTATTCGCACTCACTAGAACTTTGGTAATTTCATTCAGCGTATGCACTTTATCAGCAAAATCACCTTTTAATGCGTTACGTATCTGCTGCACATTGTTTAAAACTTCGTCAATTTCTTCGGGAAGCATTTCATTAAATATTTCTTTCAATCTTTTTGCAACGGTTGGCGATTTCCCGTTTGTGGATATGGCTAATTTTAAATTCCCTTTTGTAACTACCGAGCCTAAATAAAAATCACACAGTTCAGGTTTGTCTGCAACATTTATCAGTTTGCCTTTTTCTTTTGCATCATTCCGGATACGTTTACTGAGTTCAATATCATTAACTGCTGCAATAACAATATCAGCTTCATTTATAAATGATGCATTATACTCAGCTATAATAATTTCAACATTTGTATAATAAGAAGCAGTATAAGAAAAACCAGCCAGAACTTCCTCTGCAACCACTTTTACTTTTGTTGCCGGAGAATTATTTAAAACCGCATGTAACTTTTCCAGGCCAACATTTCCAGCCCCGATAATCAATACATTCATTTGTTCCATTTTCAGGAAAACAGGGAACAGCTTATTATTATCATTTTGATTTTGCATGTCAATAAGACTTTAAGTTATCGTCATTACTAAAAACAACAAAACAATCAAACAATTTTCTCCCTCACCACAAAATCTCCAAACGCTTCTTTTGCTGTACGTTTTGCGGCATACAGTTTCAGCAAACTGTTTAATTCATCCAGTATTTCTTCTTCATTTAAATTTTCTTTGTAAAGCTTGCTCAGCCTTGTGCCTGCTGCATTTGCGCCCAGGTGCATATTGTACCTTCCATAAGCCGTTCCCACAAAACCAATCTCCGCAATAAATGGCCGGGCACAACCATTGGGGCAGCCCGTCATGCGGATAATGATACCTTCATCTTTTAACTGATGTTTTTCCAGCAGCGTTTCAATTTTTGTAATAAGCTGCGGCAGATAACGCTGGCCTTCAGCCAGTGCAAGCGGGCATGTATTAAATGCCACGCAGGCCATGGATTGTTTGCGCAAAGCAGAAGCATTTTCTGTGTGTGCAATTATACCATATTTATTTAAAATATTTTCAAAAGGTTTTTTATCTTCTTCGGCAATATCAGCCACAATAATATTCTGGTTGCAGGTAAAACGGAAAGACGCTTTTCCGGTCTTTGCAATTTCTAAAAATGCAGATTTCAAGTGTACATTCTCATCATCCAGTATGCGACCGCTTTCTACAAACACGGTGTAATACCACTTACCTTCATGATTTTTATGCCATCCATATTCATCGTTGCGGTGTATAAGCTCCGCATGTTTTGGGGGCTGCAGTTTAAAACCAATTCTTTTTTCCAATTCTGTTTTAAATGCATCAACACCCAGCCTGTCAATGGTATATTTTAACCGTGATAATTTCCGGTCGCTGCGGTTGCCATAATCGCGCTGTACAGTTGCAATTTCATACACTGTTTTCAGTACATTATCTTTATTTATAAAACCCAATAGAGTTGCCAGCCGCGGATATGTTTCTGCATTGCCATGCGTGGTGCCAAGTCCGCCGCCTGCAGTTACATTAAAACCAGTCAGTTTATCTTTTTCAATAATTGCAATAAGCCCCACATCATTTGTAAAAACATCCACATCATTATATGGCGGAACAGCAATGGCGATTTTAAATTTGCGGGGAAGGTAACGGTCTTCATACAACGGGTCCTCTTCATTTATTTCAGCAAGTTTTTCTTCATCCAGCCATACTTCATACCAGGCGCGGGTTTTGGGCAAAAGATGCGCGCTTATCTTATCTGCATAAGAAAAAATTTCTTCATACACCGGTGAAACTTTTGAATGTGCCGTAACGGTTACATTGCGGTTTACATCGCCGCAGGCGGCAATAGAATCAAGACTAATTTTATTGAATGCACTGATGGTCGGTTTTAAATGCGATTTTAAAATACCGTGCAGTTGCACCGTTTGGCGGGAGGTAATTTTTATAACGCCTGTAGTATGTTCACCTGTAATATTGTGCAGTGCAATCCATTGCTTCGCTGTTAGAAACCCGCCGGGCAGCCGCAGCCTGAGCATAAAAGAATATAAACGCTCTAATTTTTTTTCAGCACGTTCCTCCCTCCTGTCGCGGTCGTCCTGCATATACATGCCGTGAAATTTTATCAGCGTCTGGTCATCTTCACGTATAGCGCCGGTATGTTCATCCAGCAGGCTTTCATTTAAAGTGCCGCGCAGGCCGTCACTTGCTTTTTTAATTCTTTCAACGGGTGATTCGCTCATATAAGTTGTAAGTTTTAAGTAGTCCGTTATAAGTTTTTTATGAGCCCGGCATTTGGCTCTCCGGGCATCTTTTCTTGCGTCGCACTTTTGTACGTTCCCTTTACTGCGGGGCACGAAACAGTCTGCTGTTATTTATCTAAAGAACCTGCAAAACAAAGAGGAGGTTGCTTCTCCCGATAGTTATCGGGATCGCAATGATGCCATTAATTCTGCAGTACAAGTGTGCGACGCAACGAAGTTCAACGGCGCTCCTTCTGCCCGGCCCGGAATAATTTCCTTTCCTGCTCATACCTCATACCTTACTGCTTTTCTTCAATACACATCTTTATGATACCTTCCTGATTCCTTTAGTGCGCTTAAATATGCTGCTGCGCTTTGCTCATCTGTATTTTTTTGCCCCGCAATAATTTTTATAAGTATTTGTTCAACATCTACACTCATCGGGTCTTTTGTTCCGCTGATAAAAATATTTGCACCATTTTCTATCCATTCAAATAATTCTTCAGCATGCTGCTGCATCCTGTGCTGCACATATACTTTTTCATCCTGATCCCTTGAGAAAGCAGTGTTTAATTTCGTAAGCGTGCCTGTTTCAAAAAATGATTGTATTTCTGTCTGGTACAAAAAATCTGAAACAAAATGCTGCTCACCAAAAAACAGCCAGTTGCGGCCGGTGGCTGACTGCGCATCACGCTCAGATAAAAATGAGCGGAACGGCGCAATGCCTGTGCCGGGGCCAATCATAATAATATCATTGTGCGCAGCGGGCAATTTGAATGCACTGTTTTTCTGTATATAAAACTGTATGGGCATTCCTTCTTTTAAAACGGATAAATAATCAGAACAAAGCCCGTAGCGCAAATGCCCGTCCACACTAAATGTGTCGCGCGCCACCGTTAAATGGATTTCATTTTCACCATGCGCCGCAGGTGAAGAAGAAACCGAATATAACCTGGGGATTACAGGCGTTAAAACATGTACAAGCTGCTGTACATCCAGCTTTACATCGGCGGGATAAATGCGGAGCAATTCCGCCAGGTCCATTCTTATAGAAGGGATTTCTTTCTCCACCATTTTGGCATATAACTGCACCACCCTTGCGGGCAAATATTGCAACGCAATTTTTTCTATAAAAAGTTTTGATGCTTTGTATGTTTCATTTTTATACAGGAGTTCTTCATCGCCGGTCAACTGCAGCAATTCAAAAATTTTATTTACAGTTGCCTGGTTATTTTTTGCAACAATTCCAATGGCATCACCGGGTTGGTAACTGATGGCTTCCTCCGCTGCAATTTCAATATGCCAGGTTTCTTTGTTTGAACATCTGTCATTCAAATTTATTTTTGCAGCGATTATCCCTTCATAAATTTTCTTCCCGGGTTTTGCAGGTTTTACATTTTCTGAAACTTTTACTGCAACTGCATTTGCAGAAACATTGTTTTCCTCTGAGTTAATTGCATTGTTTACAAGTTCATCAATCCATGCGCTGGCATCATCTTCAAAATCAACATCCGATTTTCTCACCGGGATAATCCTTTGGGCACCCAACTGGCTGAGGCGGTTGTCCACGTCTTCACCGGCCTTGCAGAATAGCGGATAAGCAGAGTCGCCCAAAGCAAATACGCCATATTTTAAATGGTTTAATGCAATTTCATTCTGATGGATATAATCATAAAATTTTTTTGCAGCAGCGGGTGGTTCACCGTCACCCTGCGTGCTCATTACAACAAGCAGGTTCGATTCTTTGGAAAGATCAGCTAACCTGTACTGGTCAAGGCTTTTTATTTTTGACTGGATGCCCTGTTTCTTTAAACGGTTACTGAAATCAACCGCAACTTTTTTTGAATTGCCTGTTTCTGTTCCATACACCACTGTGCAGCCGGAAAGAGCTGAAGATTGACCGTTGACTCTTGACAGTATAGTTTTTTCTTCCTGCAATAAACCGCTTAAGAAGCCGTTCATCCAGATGAGCTCTTCTTTAGTGGCACTATACACCAGGCTGCGGAATGTTTTTAATTTAAACTCTGCTAACATGAAATATATTTTGAATAGAGGTTAATAATGATGTTGGCCCGGTAAATTCTCTCAATGATTTGAAGAAGGGTGACCGGTTGCTGTTATTTGGAAGCCATGCAAACTGCTCATACAATGCAGCTACTTTGCCGATAATTACTAATGACGGGCTGATGAAATTTGTATCATGATGATTATACAAAAAATCTTCGAGTATAAACTGGTGTACATGTTGATTGGGTGTAGTAGCCTGCTCAACAACAACAAATGGAGTATCTGCATCCGCACCGGCCTCTAATAATTTATATACTGCGTGTTTTAATGATTTGCCTGTCATATAGAAAACAAGTGTGTCATCAAAACGTGCTAATTCTTTCCATGCATTATCATTGATGGCGCTATCAGCATAATAAGTTAAAATACGTACACCTGTAGCATAATTTCTTGCCGTAAGCGGGATACCTGTATAAGCTGCGGCGCCCGATGCTGCTGTTATTCCCGGGATTATTTCGTAAGGGATACCTGCAGCGATTATAGTTTCCAGTTCATCTAAAATATTTGAGAATAAAGAAACATCACCTCCTTTTAAGCGTACTACAATTGAAAACTTTTGAGCCATCTGTACTAAAAGTGCACTGATCCAGTGTTGTGATTTTGATGCAGAAGAGCCTCCCTGTTTTCCAACAGGGATAATATGTGCTGCCGAATTTACATATTCACTGATGATTTCACTGCTAACCAACCTGTCTGTAATTACTACATCTGCTTTGCTTAATATTTTTGCAGCTTTTACAGTTAGTAAAGACGGGTCGCCGGGGCCGGCCCCTACAAAAAATATTTTTCCTTTAATAAGGCTGTTCATTAGTCTATAATTTTAGTAGATTATTCGATAAAATAAAAAGCTGACCTAATAGTCTACAAAATTTGCAGGATATTATATTCATGCTTAACTTATTTTTTGGAGACATTGTGTTTGGAAAAAATGAAAATCAGAAAAGTAATAAAGAAACCCGTGAGGTTGATATATGCATCAACAACAGCAACACATACAACAACAACGGGACATGCAGTAATGCATTTCAGAAGAAGATTTGTAAGAAATATTATTTTTCATTAGTCCACCAGATTGGTGGGCAAATATAAAACAGAAAACTCAGGCAGCAAAAAATAAAAAAAATTACTAAGTATTTTACAAACAAACATAAGTTTCCGGTTATTCAAAATACTTTATTTTTGACGGATATCTCCCGGAAAAATTATTTATCATAGCATGTATTACCTCGTTTTCGGGGTATTGGGTAAGTTTCAGTTTCAATTTCGCAACTTTTAGCTCCGCATCATCAGCAATAACCCCCATGCCGTAAAATTTTCCATTTTCAACCAGTATGCATGACTGTCCACTGTTTAAAACAGCCGGCTCCAGTATGGCGAAACTGCCTGTATTTTTTTTCAGCATTGCTACAGCGTCAAGCACTTTTGCATTATAACTTTCCCGCCCCGGATATTCAGTTAAAGCACCGGCGGTTTTATCCAGGAAACACAAAGCCGGGTGCAGTTCATATTGTTTTACTATTTTCCACAGCATACGGTGCGCATCTGCCATCAGGTGAAATGAAATTACCGGATCAGAATATTTTCTGCGTTTGTCAATAGCCAGACGCAGATACCCTTTTGTATCTTCAAAAGAATAAATTCCATACCGCTGCTCAAAATTTTTCTGGCTTATATTATAAATGGGCCATAATCTTTTTATTTCAATGCTTTCAAAAATACAGGCGGCAAACTCCGTGGCGCATTCCTTAAAACTTACTGCATGAATATTACGCAAAAATTCCTGCCTTTTTTTTCCTGTATTTAACCCTGTAAAATGGCTTACTACTCTTTTTTTCAAATTCTTTGCCTTGCCCACATAAATTACTTTTCCTTTTGCATCGTGAAAATAATATACTCCCGGAACGTAGGGCAGGTTGTTTACCTGTTCACCTGCAAGGTTGGGTGGCAAAATCTGTTCGCGGTTTTCTTTTTTCAAAAAATCTTTTACCAGTTTTTCACCGCCCTGCTGTAAAATTTTTTCAAATAAAATTGTCGTGGCATTTGCATCACCACCCGCCCTGTGCCTGTTTTCAATATTAATGTCAAGCGTACGGCATAAATGCCCCAGCCCGTATTTATGCAGACCCGGAAAGGCTTTGCGGGCAAGCTTCAAAGTGCAGAGTTTTTTAGGGTTCCAGTCGTAGCCCGCAGTCCTTAAATGATATTTTATAAAACTATAATCAAAATTCACATTGTGCGCAATAAAAATTCTGTTGTTCAGCAGCCGGAAAATATTGGTCGCCATATCTTCAAATGGCGGCGCGGCAGAAACCATCTGGTTAGTAATACCCGTTAAGTATGAAACATATTTTGGAATAGCTACGCCCGGATTAATAAGGGTTTCAAACCGGCCCTCCGTTTCGGTGCCGTTGTGCAGCACGATGGCTATTTCAGTGATGCCATTATCATTCGGAAAGCTACCCGTGGTTTCAATATCTACAATTGCATACATGCAGCGGCAAGCTACTTAAAAAAATAATTTCCTGCAGCCATTCGCTAAAATGTTTTTGCACCTGCCAGAAGTACAGGCAGCATCGTTCCTTGCGCCGCACACTTCAACTTAAAGAACCATATTGAACCGTATGCAGTTGACATCCGCATTTTATTTTCCAAAAAATTCTATACTATGTAACTTTTTTAAAGTTGATGCGTTTTAAATATGCAGGAATGTTTAACAAAAAAATAGAAAAAGCATTTATATATTTACTAAACCAAAAACACTGCCATGCGGAACCATTTTTTATCTGTCATAATTGTACTGCTCTTTGCAGGCTGCACCCGTAGTTATGATTCATTGAAAACCGCCGGCGAAAAAGTACAACAACCTGCTTCAATAAGCACAACATCTGTCAGCGTGGATTCCGGCAAAAAATCTCCCTGCTCCTCCGGCAGTTGCGGCGATTGTAAAGAAGATCAACGTATGCCTGCCGCAAGGTACAGTTGGGATACCAAAATGGTACTCTGGTAAAAATACATTTCAGTAAAATATTTCAGCGCCCTGCAGTTTTGCGGGGCTTTTATTTTAAGCAAAACTGCTGCCACAGAATCCTTATTTTTGCAACCCTGATCAAGAAACAAGAAACCAACCAGGCATGGAACTGAGCAAAAATTATATCCCTTCTGCAACAGAAAACAAATGGTACAAACACTGGCTTGAAAAAAAATATTTCAGCAGCAAGCCTGACGGCAAAAAAGCCTTTACAGTTGTAATACCTCCGCCAAATGTTACAGGCGTGCTGCACATGGGGCATACATTGAATGAAACCGTGCAGGATATACTTGTGCGCAGGGCGCGCATGAACGGCTACAATGCATGCTGGGTGCCCGGCAGCGATCATGCCTCTATTGCCACAGAAGCAAAAGTAGTGCAGATGCTGAAAGAAAAAGGCATTGAAAAAAATGAGTTAACAAGGGAAGAATTTTTAAAATATGCTTTTGAATGGAAAGAAAAATACGGTGGTATTATTTATAACCAGATTGCAAAATTAGGCTGCAGTGTGGACTGGAACCGTGTAAATTTTACGATGGACGATCATTACTATAAAGCAGTAATAAAAGTTTTTGCTGATCTCTATAACAAAGGTTTAATCTACCGCGGCGCAAGAATGATCAACTGGGATCCGGCAGCAAAAACAGCATTGAGTGATGAAGAGGTTGAGTACAAAGAATTACAGGGAAAGCTTTACTATATAAAATATAAAATTGCAGGAAATGAAGAATATGTATCCATAGCAACGCAAAGGCCGGAAACTATTATGGGAGACACTGCAGTTTGCGTAAACCCAAATGATGAGAGATATATTCACCTGAAAGGAAAAAAAGTAATTATCCCTTTAATCAATAAAGAAGTGCCCGTAATTTTTGATGAATATGTGGATCCGGCATTTGGAACAGGCGCTTTAAAAGTTACACCTGCACATGATATAAACGATTATAACCTTGGCTTAAAACACAATCTTGAAGTAACAGATACATTAAATGAAGATGGCACTTTAAGCGAAGCTGCAAAAATTTTTGTAGGGCTTGACCGTTTTGATGCAAGGAAAAAGGTTATTGAACAACTGAAAAATGAAGGCCTGCTTGTAAAAGAAGAAGAATATACTACGCGCTTAGGTTTTTCACAACGCACAGGCGCAGTAGTGGAGCCGCGCATTTCCACGCAGTGGTTTGTAAAAATGAAAGAGCTTGCCGCACCTGCACTTGAAGCAGTATTAAACGGCGAAATAAAAATCCATCCCGGCGAAAAATTTTTAGCCTCTTATAAATACTGGCTGGAGAATGTAAAAGACTGGTGCATCAGCAGGCAGCTTTGGTGGGGGCAGCAAATACCTGCGTGGTATGATGATGAAGGGAACTGTTATGTGGCGGAAAATTTAGAAGGATTGCATATCGAAAAACCAGAAACCAGAAACAAGAAACTAACCCGGGATGAGGACGTACTTGACACCTGGTTTTCTTCCTGGCTCTGGCCGATGGAAGTTTTTAAAGGAATTACAGAACCAAATAATGAAGAGATCAATTATTATTATCCAACTTCTGTATTGGTGACAGCTCCTGAAATTATTTTTTTCTGGGTAGCAAGGATGATTATGGCTGGGTTTGAATACGCGCATAAAAAACCTTTTAGTGATGTATATTTTACAGGTATTGTAAGGGATAACCTGGGAAGAAAAATGAGCAAAAGCCTTGGCAATTCCCCTGATTTATTAGAGTTGATTGATAAGTACGGCGCAGATGCAGTGCGTTTTGGAATTATGATTGCTTCCCCTGCGGGAAATGATATTTTGTTTGATGAAGCAAGTTTGGAACAGGGGAGAAATTTTAATAACAAGTTATGGAATGCTTTGAAACTGGTGAAGATTTGGGAAGATAAAGAGACAGATAATCATTTAGATGTAAAAGAACATGATTTTGCAATAAAGTGGTTTGAAAATAAATTGAACAATTCAAAAATAGAAATAAATAATTTAATTAATCAATTCAAGTTAAGTGAAGCACTAAAAACTATTTATTCTTTAATATGGGATGATTTTTGTTCCTGGTATCTCGAATGGGTAAAACCAGGAGAAGCGAGACCGCATTCAATCAGTTTTGACAAAACCATTTATTTTTTTGAGGAGATCCTCCATTTATTGCATCCTTTTATGCCATTTATTACTGAAGATATTTATCATCGTTTAAAGCCGAGAGAAGATGGAAATGATTTAATGATAAAAAGCTATTCGGATATAGGAAATATAAATCATGAAGTTTTGAATGAGAGTGATATTTTAAAAAAGGTAATCACTGCTATTCGCGAATGCAGAATTAAAAATCAAATTAAATTCAAAGAGAAAATTAAAGTTTACGTAAAAACTTCAAGAGATGAAGTTTATGTGAATTTTCAGAATATTTTGCTCCAACAAGTTAATTCTGAGCCATTAGGCATAAATACAAATGAAACAAGATTTCCCTTGAAAAATTCAATTCAAGTAGTAGTTGATACAGATACTTTTTTTATTCAAGCTGAAAAGCTAATAAATAACGATAAGCTAAAAGGTGAGCTATTGAAAGATTTACAATATCAAAAAGTATTTCTTCAATCAATTCTCATAAAATTGAATAACGAACGTTTTGTACAAAATGCAAAACCGGAAGTAATTGAGCTTGAAAGAAAAAAACAGGCAGATGCCGAAGCAAGGATAAAAGTAATTGAAGATTCGCTTACAGGGCTTTAAAACTTTTAATAATGGCAGGGATTGCCGGGTGCAGAATAAAAAGTACAAGAGTGCGACGCAACGATGATGAGAAGAATTACTAAAGCCGGGACAATAATTATTTCGTATTTAAGATATTATTTCTTTTGCAAAACCGTTCACTTGTAAACAGCAGCATGAAAAAACACTTTTTAAAAAGCAGGTTGGTTATTATTTTTTGTTTTCCTTTTTGCCTTGCTGCACAATCCCAAAACTGGGATGTAAACCTTTTAAATAACCTGAACCCGCAAAACCCTGATTCGCGGTACTGGATCAATATTACAAATTCTGTGTATCCCGTAAGCGCCGCGATGCCCGTGGGTTTGGTAGTGGCGGGGTTTATAAAAAAAGATAAACAACTACAGTACAAAGGCTGGGAAGCTTTCGGCGCAATCGTTATTAATTCAGTGGTTACACAGGGAATGAAATTTACCATTAACAGGGAGCGGCCTTATGAAAAATACAGTTTCATCCATGCGTACGATATTTCGGATCATGGCAAATCATTTCCTTCGGGCCATACTTCCACTGCATTTGCAACAGCCACCACTTTAACCCTTGAATTTAAAAAATGGTATGTGATATTGCCTGCGTATGCTTGGGCCACAAGCGTTGCCTACTCACGGTTGTACCTGGGCGAGCATTATCCCACCGATGTAATTGCAGGTGCCGTAGTAGGCACGGGCAGTACATTTTTGAGCGACTGGCTTACCAAAAAGTTTTTTGAAAAAGAAAAAAAGAAACCGGTTACTACTCCATAATTTTTAAAAAAGTGACTTGATGATTGAAATAAGAAAAGCGATACCGGGCGATATTTCAACCATTCAGCAGATTACTTACGCCACCTGGCCGGAAACGTATAAAACAATTCTTTCAACGGAGCAAGTAGAATATATGCTCAATTTAATTTACAGCAGGGAAGCGCTTACAAAACAAATAAAAGAAGAAGGTCATGAATTTATACTTGCTTATGAAAATGAAGTTGCCATTGCGTTTGCAGATTATGCACCCATGCAGCCCGGTATTTACAAACTGCATAAACTTTACGCATTACGCAACCAGCAGGGAAAAGGGTTGGGCAAACTGCTTATCAATTATATTATTGAAGAGATAAAACCAAACGGCGCAACCGCATTACGGTTAAATGTAAACCGTTATAACAAAGCGCGGCAGTTTTATGAACATCTTGGCTTTGCTGTTATTTATGAAGAGGATATTGATATTGGCAACGGTTATTTTATGAATGATTTTGTGATGGAGAAAAAATTGTTTGATACCCAACCATGCTAAACAGATTCAACTAATTTTTTTATTTCAATTAAAACAGGGTTCCAGCCTTCGCCATTATTGTAAACATCTTTATATCTTTTTTCACCATCGGCTGCATTTTCAAAACCATCCTGCAAAACAATTAAAGCAGTCTGCCCGTTTTCTCCGGATAATTCATACGTAACATTCAGATAATTTTCAGGTATGTCCGGCATAGAGCTGTTTGGATCTATCACTGTATATTTTAAAAATGAATTTGGTTGAATAGCTAAAATGATACCTTTTACAAAAACCATTTCCTTGCCTTCATAACTTCCTTTCCAGAGCAAAGGGTTGCCTGCTTTCCAGTCAGACACTGCTTCGCAGCCAAACATATATTTCTTTGTCTGTTCTGGATTTGTCAAAGCATCCCAGACTTTTAAAACATCTGAATTAATGATAATACTGTTTTTTACGATTAATTTGTCCATATTTTTTTGCATGTTTTATACTTATCGTTTTGTGCGGGTAACAAATGCCGGTTATTCTTTGTAGCCAAACTCACCCGCAATTACTTTAAGCAGGTATTCTTTTTTATCATTGTAATATTCCCAGAACATGGCACCGGCCAAGTGGTATTGTTTTACATATTCACATTTATATTTCACTGATTCTTCATCGTCATAAGAGATAAATATTTTTTTCCTGGCATTGAAAAGATAAGGCGCTTTTGCTGCAATATCCCAATAACGGACAAACCCGTTTCTATTTACAAGGCTGTCTTTTATGTAAGTGAAACCGCCGCCGTGTGCTGGTTTCAGGGATTTCCTGTAAAGGCCGTTATTATCAGTTGATGCCATTTGCCAGCCCTTTCCATAGAATGCAATTCCAATTACAATCTTCGCGGGTGGCACACCTGCATTTATAAAATCGCGGATGGATCTGTCTGCAGAATAAAGGTTGCTGTCATTGCCGGATGTAAACAGGTTTGTATGATGCGCCGATACGCTGTCAGTGCCATCGGCATAATCATAACTCATTACATTAATATAATCCGTGTATAATTGTACCAGGTTCATTTGCGTGTGTTCAATATAATCTGATGACCCCCCGACAGCAGTTGTAACAAAATATTTTTTGTTTGTAACCCTGTTTAATGAATCAAGAAATTGTCTCAGGTTTTTAAACAGGTTTGTATAATGTTCCTTGTCTGCGGGCCGGAAAACATTACTGTCTCCCTGCATTCCCGGATACTCCCAGTCTATATCCACTCCGTCAAGATCATATTTTGCCACAATCTCAACTGCGCTTTTTGCAAAGTTTCGTGCAGATGTATCTGTAAGAACTGCGTCAGAAAAATTTTTGCTCCATGTCCATCCCCCAATGGATATTAAAATTTTAAGTGCAGGGTTTTGTTTTTTCAGTGCAACAAGATTTTTAAAATTAATGGTATCCGTTGCCTCATTGTGCATCCAGGCGCGGTTGTCTTTTACATCAACAAATGCATAATTAATATGCGATAAGCGTTTTGCATCAAAAGAACCGGTTTCCACCAAACCCCTGTAACCGCCAACGTATGCAATGATCACAGGTTTAGATTCAGTTTGCGCATGGCAATACTCAGAAAACGCAAAACACAGCAGGAATAAGGTTATCAGCGTATTTTTCAAAACAGTTTGTTTATGTTTGAAAGTAAATACAAATTTTACAGCGCTAAATTATTATATTTTCATTCAAATACTTTTACAATAATCCTTCAAAATGTTTTACAGCAATTTAAGCACCAAAAGAATTTTATCAATTGATGTGTTTCGCGGGATCACCATCCTGGTAATGATTTTTGTAAACGAGCTTGCAGGGATACGGGGTATTCCGCAATGGGCGGAACACATGCCAGCAAATGCAGATGCAATGAGCTTTGTAGATGTTGTATTCCCTGCATTTCTTTTTATTGCAGGGATGTCTGTTCCGTTTGCAATCAACAGCAGGCTTGCAAAAGGTGATAGTTTTTTTAAACTGCAGCAGCACATTATTTTCCGTACACTCGGTTTACTGGTTCTTGGTTTTTTTATGGTAAATACCGAAGGCGGTTACAGCGAACAGGCCATGGGTATGTCAATAAATGTATGGGCACTGCTGTTTTATATTGCCATTATACTTGTCTGGAAAGTATATTACACAAAAAATAAAATACTGGTATATGCTTTAAAATTAATTGGCGCCATCACGCTTGTAATACTTGCAGTAATTTATAAAGGCGAAAATGGAGAAAGCATCACGCCGCGCTGGTGGGGCATCCTGGGATTAATTGGCTGGGCATATTTTTATTCCTGCCTTCTTTATCAGTTATGCAAAGGGAATAAATATTTATTATTACTGATAGTTGCAGTTTGTACAGCATGGTATGCAATGGCTCACAGCAACGTTTTGCAGGGCAGCGGGTTTCTTCAGTTTTTGCAGTGGCAAAGTGGAAATGCATCACATACTTCAATAATGCTGTGCGGCATAATTGTATCACTTATTTTTTTTGAACAGAAAAAGACAGGGAGTTTACGAAACAGGTTTGCCGGGGCTTTTATATTTACGGCAATACTTTTTCTTGCAGGATATTTTTTGCGCCCTTATTATCAAATTTCAAAAATACATGCTACGCCCACCTGGTGCCAGTATTGCGCGGCAATATGTACATTAATATTTTCATTTTTATATTGGCTGGTTGACATAAAAAAAATATATAAATGGACATCCTTCTTCAAACCTGCAGCTTCAAACCCATTGCTTATATATATTATCCCTGATATTATTTATTATCTCACAGCATTATTGGGCATTACACTTTTTCCTGATAGTTTAAGTTATGGCTGGCCCGGAACAATCTGGTCGCTCGTATTTGCTGTTGCTGTAATGGCTATTGCAATGCTGCTGAATAAATTAAAGCTTAAGCTTCAGTTATAGGCATTGATGAAACGAAGATAATTGTTTGCTGCATCGGTTACAAAACAGTTTCTTTGCCTGTTTCTAAAACCATTCTTTATATTTTTACATAAATAGAATTCATCTTGCAGCCAGCCAGGCAAAATCTCCGTGTTCAGCAATGGATAACATTTTTATCGGTGTTACTTTTTGCTGCAAAAATTATTGCATTTTATCTTACACATTCCCTTGCCATACTTACTGATGCGCTGGAAAGCATTGTAAATGTAATGGCAGGTTTTATAGGCCTGTTCAGTTTATACATTGCAGCAAAACCAAAAGATATTGAACACCCTTACGGGCATGGCAAGGCTGAATTTATTTCAGCCGCTGCTGAAGGTACATTGATTATTGGCTCAGGCTTTCTTATTATTTATGAAACCGTGCAGAATTTTATTCAGCATAAACCTGTTGAAATGCTGGATAAAGGTTTGATAATTGTTGCCGTTACTGCGGTTGTAAATTATGCCGCAGGTTTTGTTTGTTTAAAAACCGGTAAACAAAACAAATCGCTGGCATTGCAGGCAAGCGGCAGGCATCTGCAGGTAGATACTTATTCAACGCTTATTATCATTGCAGCTCTGGGTGTAATGATCCTCACAAAACTGTACTGGTTTGATAAAGTGATTGCCCTGCTGATAAGTGTTTTTATTATTTATAATGGTTATAAAATTATACGGCAGTCACTTGCAGGAATTATGGACGAAGCAGATAAAAAATTACTCGGTCAAATGGTAAAAATCCTGAATGCAAACCGAAGACAAAACTGGATAGACCTGCATAACCTGCGGGTAATAAAATATGGGAGGGTGCTTCATATAGACTGTCATCTTACCGTGCCATGGTATCTAACGGTTCTTGAAGCACACAAAGAAATAGAAGCATTGGCTGCGTTGATAAAAAAAGAATTTGGGGAATCAATTGAGTTTTTTGTTCATACTGATCCGTGCCTGGATTTTTCATGCAGTATCTGTACAAAAGAGAATTGCAATGTGCGTAAACGTGTTTTTGCAAAAAAAATAGAATGGACACTGGAAAACATTATACAGGATAAAAAGCATCAGCTAATTGCAATATTGCAATAAAAAACCTGCTGTATAAGCAGCAGGTTTCATTTCTAAAAAAATTCTACCTTTTTTAGTATTTTTCTGGATACAATTTTAAATATTGATAAACAGGTTATCATTTTTCTGCCCTTTTAAAATTTCGGTTTCATAAGCCATCTGCAGTATGCTGCCCTTTGTATTGTAAGTAATAGTATAAGTAATCATCAGCTTTTCTTTTTTGTCCAGTACATCAGGTATTATTAATTTGTTTGCAACTGCAGTTTTTAATGCTGAATATTTATTCAGCGGAAGATTAACGAATGCTTTGCTCCAGATTACAGTTTCTTTTCTATTGCTTATTTTGGTAACAGTAACCTGCACGGTTGCATAAGAACTTTCATAAGCTTTAGAAGAATAATTATTATATGCACCAATCATAAAACTTATTTCTTTCTGTACTGGTTTTTCCGGAGAAAAAAATTGAACTATTTCCTGGTTAAATATCAGCCCGAATGCCAGAAGAACTACTGTAAAACTGATGAGAAGTAACTTTTTCATAACGCCTCCTTTATTTTTAATTAGTACTTGTTTTTGATTATTACAAGTCAAAAGTAAGTACTATGTATAATATAGTACTTAAATAAATATCATCGGCTGTTATTAAGGATAAATGGTAAATATGCAATCTAAACACAAATAGTGACAGATATAAAATTCAAGATCCCGGCATTAGCCGGGATCTTGAAATAAGAAAAATTGTTTAAAATAACCTCTTAATTAACCATTGAACCCGTATCAACCTCCACTTCAGGGGCCACAAAATACAAATGCCCGGCCTTATCTTCTGCCATCAATATCATCCCATTGCTTTCAATACCGCGCATTTTCCGGGGTGCAAGATTGGCAACTACCACTACCTGCTTACCCACAATTTCTTCAGGTTTAAAATGCATGGCGATGCCTGAAACAATGGTCCTTGTTTCAAAACCAAGATCCACAGATAACTTTAAAAGCTTATCGGCTTTTTCAACTTTTTCCGCTTCTACAATTTTGCCCACCCGCAAATCAAGTTTTGCAAAATCATCAAAGGTAATTCCCGGTTTCCGGTTTCCGGTTGCCGGTTTAATGTCCTCCATTTTGTTAGTTTGTTCTATGGGTTTTATAAGGCCTGCTTTTAATTTTTCCACCTGTGCATTTATTTCTTCATCTTCAATTTTCCTGAATAAAAGTTCCGGTGCACGCAATGAATAACCAACACTCAACAATTTCATGCTGCCTGCATTTTTCCAATCCAGTATTTTATCAACTACTTTCATTAAGTGAAGCATTTTCTTTGCCGTGGTTGGCAAAAAAGGATTGATGAGTACCGCTAGGTTGGCAGTTAACTGTAAACAGATATGCAAACAATTATCAATCAAATTCTGATCTTCTGCAGAAAGCTGCCCGTTTTCAGTTACCCGTTTTGCAATTATCCACGGCTCTTTTTTCTGCAGGTACTGGTTGCCTTTGCGCGAAAGATCTATCACTTCAAATAATGCATCACGGAATTTATATTCTTCAATTAAGTTTTCAACCTTCGCTTTTTCGTTTGCAATTTCGTTTATGATCCACCTGTCTTCATCATCCAGTATATAAGTATGCAGGGCAGGAACTTTTCCTTTGCATAATTTATGCATCAGCACCATAGTGCGGTTTACAAAATTTCCAAAGATTGAAACCAGTTCGCTGTTGTTGCGGTCCTGGAAATCTTTCCAGGTAAAATCATTGTCTTTTGTTTCAGGCGCATTGGCGCAAAGCACATAACGCAGCACATCTTCACAACCCGGAAAATCTTTTATGTATTCATGCACCCAAACCGCCCAGTTGCGGCTGGTGGAAACCTTTTCACCTTCAATATTCAGAAATTCATTGGCAGGCACATTATCAGGCAATACAAAATTTCCATGCGCTTTCAGCATTGCAGGAAAAATAATACAATGAAAAACAATATTATCCTTGCCGATAAAGTGTACCAGTTTTGTATCTTTCTTACACCAGTAATCAGCCCAGTTTTCAGTAAGTTCTTTTGTTGCAGAAATATAACCAATGGGTGCATCAAACCATACATACAATACTTTTCCTTCTGCATCAGGCAGCGGAACTTTTATTCCCCAATTGCTGTCGCGTGTCATAGCGCGGCTTTGCAAACCGTTATCCAGCCAGCTTTTGCACTGGCCATATACATTATTCTTCCATTCTTTATG
Source organism: Chitinophagales bacterium (assembly GCA_038207175.1). Taxonomy (GTDB): domain Bacteria; phylum Bacteroidota; class Bacteroidia; order Chitinophagales; family Chitinophagaceae; genus JBBRAD01. Next base: position 114,487 of record JBBRAD010000012.1, on the reverse strand, counting down.
CCCTTCGAGTATCCATTCTTTCAGCCATGCTTCATAATTCTGCAAAGGAAAATACCAGTGTTTTGTTTTTCGTTTTACAGGAACTGCGTCACTTAATGTACTCCGTGGGTTTATTAACTGCTCAGGAGACAATGAACTGCCGCAGCGTTCGCACTGGTCACCATACGCATTGGGGTTTGCGCAAACAGGGCAGGTTCCGGTAATATACCTGTCGGCCAAAAAAATGCTTGCTTTTTCATCATAAAACTGCTCTGTTTCTTTTTCTTCAAATAAACCGGCATCATATAATTTCTTAAAAAAGGCAGACGCAGTTGCGTGATGTGTGTTATTTGATGTGCGTGAATAGATATCAAATGAAATACCCATCTGCTCAAAACCCTGCTTTATAATTGTATGATATTTATCTACCACCTGCTGCGGGCTCACACCTTCCTTCATAGCCCGTATGGTAATAGGCACGCCATGTTCATCACTTCCACCCACAAATTTTACATCTCTTTTTTGTGCGCGCAGGTAACGCGCATAAATATCTGCAGGAATATAGCAACCCGCAAGATGGCCAATATGCACAGGCCCGTTTGCATAAGGCAATGCAGCGGTAATTAAATACCTGCTCCATTTCCCGGAAGGCTTTTCATTATCCTGTTCCATATTTTTATCTTTCACTATATTCATTGCTTTTCATGTATTTTTTATGCCCGCTTTTGTAACCCTGCTCATCCTCTGGTGTGTCACTCACTTGTACATTCAGTAATCACTTCAGCGGTAAAGGCTGCAAAAATAAGTAATCGGGAGGCAAGTGTTTTAATAAACTGTTTGGTGAATAAATAATCTGCTTTAAACTTTCAAATTAAAATAATTGCTTTTATATTAGATGAATTTTTACAAACTGTTCCTTTTTTTAACCCCAAAAATTGTTTTGCTTATGAGAAAGTACATTACAGAATTTATCGGCACTTTTTTTCTTGTGCTCACAGTTGGCCTCACTGTTATTGGCGGCAAAGGAGATTTTGCACCCATTGCCATCGGCTCAGTTTTAATGGTAATGATATTCGCCGGCGGCCATATTTCCGGCGCGCATTACAACCCTGCCGTTACACTTGCAGTTTTGATACGCGGAAAAATTTCTGTGGCAGATGCTGTTGCTTATTGGATTGTACAGTTTGCCGCCGGCGCAGTCGCTGCTTATACAGTTATGTTTTTACTGGGTGATAAAGTACCTGTGGAAGCTGCTGCCATGACAGACACCACACGCGCTCTTGTTGCTGAACTACTCGGCACATTTGCCCTTGCGTATGTAGTGCTGAATGTGGCTACAGCAAAGGGAAACAGCGGCAACAGTTTTTACGGGCTTGCCATTGGTTTTACCGTTTTATCAATGGCGTATGCGCTGGGGCCAATTTCAGGTGGTGCATTTAATCCGGCAGTAGCAACTGGTGTAACATTAATGCACCTTGCTTCATGGGGTGATTTCTGGGTATTTCTTGCAGGTTGTTTTGGTGGTGGTTTATTAGCCGGTATTGTTTTTAAAATAAATAACCCGGATGACAAGTAATGTTTCCTGCAGCTACAAAATAATTCATCGGGCCGGTGTACTGTAAATACATTCAGTTGATCATCCGGATAACTGATCCGCACCGGCAAAAATTAAAATAACATTATTTTCCTGTTTATCATTAAGTTCCGGCTATGCAGGAACTTAATTTTTCATTTTATTCTTTTGAATCTTTAAAGAATAAAAAGAAACGGGTACAACTGACCCGCATGTAATCAACATTTATTGCAGCCAGGATACCTGATATTTAAAACCAATATGCAAAAAAAACTTTATAAAAAATATTAAACCCGGCTTTCAATATTGCACCTCAGCCTTCTTTTATAAAATCCGCACCCTTTTCTCCTATCATTATGCTTGCGGCATTCGTATTTCCTGAAATGATTGTTGGCATAATGGAAGCATCTATCACCCTTAAGTTTTTTACACCATGCACCTGCAGCCGGTCATTTACAACCGCCAGCGCATTGCTCCCCATTTTACAAGTGCCAACTGGATGAAACAATGTTTCAAGGCTTTTGTTTATGTGATCCGTCAAAGCATCATCTGAAGCATTGCGTAATGGATGATTTAACCCATCGGGCGAATAAGCCCTGAAAGCTTTGGCATCGGCTACTTCCATTGCCTTACGCAACCCTTTTAATAAAGCAGTTTTATCATTACCTGATTCTAAAAAACAAGACTGCATAACAGGTAGATCATAAACATTGTTTGTCCGTAAAGTAATATACCCCCTGCTTTCCGGGTGCAGAAGAACTGCCAAAATTGTAAATCCATTACTGTGCGGAAGTGTTTTAAAGTTATAAAGGTCTGCACTGTAATTATCCCCGAGATGTAACAGTGCAAAATGAAATTGGATATCAGGCCGCACATAAGTCGCGTCTGTATTTATAAAAGCATTTGCTTTAATGGGAGAATTACAGAATGGCCCTTTTTTAAAAATAAAGTATTCCATCAATGCTTTCGCCATATTCAGGGGTTTTACACACTGTTAGCAGCAGGTATATTGCATAGGGCGCTGGCGCCAGCCCATATATGATCCTGTAAATTTTTTCCGACTCAGGGTAAAGGCAACTTAATATCAATACCAACTTTTTCTAATGCTTCCCGCTCACCAATACCGGAAAGTAATAAGAGCTGCGGCGATTGAATTGCAGCATACTTGCACCGAGTTGATTTTCTCCATTGTAATCTTCATTGAAAGGAATACCGGTTTCTGCAAAGGCTTCAAGAAAAATCTTGTCTAATGGAGAAGGATATTGTGCAAAACTCACATTCAGTAATCCATTCTTTCCGTGGTAAGGTTCACCGAAAGGTTCATGATGCTCAGACCTGAGAAAATATGGTAACACTTCTTTGTATCCCCATCTCCTGTTGCCAAAGGAAGCCCATTCATTATAATCTTCCCGGTTACCTCTTACATAAGCCATCGCATTTGTGCTACTGCATCCACCCAATAATTTACCACGCGGGATATACATCTTCCGGTTATTGATATGGGTTTGAGGCTCGCTCCAAAACGCCCAATCAACAGAACTGCGGTGGAGTGTTCCAAATGCTCCAGGAATATTTACTGCAGGGTTAACTTTACCGCCCGCTTCAAGTAATAAAACTTTACAGGAAGCATCTTCGGTTAAGCGGTTCGCCAGTACACAGCCTGCCGTGCCCCCCTATAATAATATAATCAAATTGCATAAAAGGGTTTAAGTGGTAATTGTTATTAGTTTATTCCAATAGCTCATTAAAAACGTATCAAAAGATAAAATAGATTTTGCAGAAATAAAAAAATGCTTTCCGCTTTGCTTAATATAAACAAAAAAACTGCCTGCGCAGCAAAGCATCCGGTTTTGTGCAGCCAGGGTAGAAAGTAAGTCTTTATTTTTTTACCCCCGGTTTTCCCGGAATGTGGCGCCTGGATATGAGAATTACAAAGGTCCCTGTCAAAATAAAAAAATTAGAAAATATTACCCCAAAAAAGCATACATGTAAAATTTTCCCCTTTGATAAATCAGGTCAGTAAAACAAATATGTTATTAATTTCTGGAAGTGGTGTATTTAAAAGACAATAGTTAATAAGCCTTCCCATACAGAGCAACATCAATAACCGGAAAATTTTTATTCTTACCATTTGTCAGTTATAAACTGCACTTATAAAAATTAACTATTAATCACTGCACTGATTCCTCAATTTTATGAAATACGAAATTGTTAGTAGTGTAACATTGCAACAATAATTACGTTAAGCATAAAAATTATTCTGAAAGAATGAAAATCAATACTGCGTTATGTATTTTTTTGCTGCTGATCTCTTTCAGAAGCACAGCCCAGGCGAACAATCATACACTACTTGAGGCAAAACGCACAACAGGCAGTATTAAAATTGACGGCGTGCTGAACGATTCAGCCTGGCATGATGCTGCTGTGATGACTGACCTCGTAGAATTCAGGCCAAAAGTTGGCGCACCGGAAGAACCGGCTGATAAAACGGTTTCTTATCTGATGTATAATGATGAAGGCATTTATTTTGGCGGCTTTTGCTATGAAAGAACAAAAGACAGTATTGCTACAGAGCTTAAGGGCCGTGATGGTTATGGTGCTAATGATTATGTGGGTATCATTTTTGATACCTACGATGATAAATTAAACGGGTTCGAATATTTTGTAACTCCCCTAAATGAGCAATGGGATGCTAAAATGAACCCGCCAAGCCCCAATGCTGATATGGAAGATTTTACGTGGAATGCTGTATGGAAAAGCGGCGCTGTAATAACTGACAGCGGGTGGAGTTTTGAAATGTTTATCCCTTTTTCTGCTATACGTTTTGGAAAAAAAGATGTGCAGGACTGGGGTTTTAATATTACACGCCGGAGACGCAAAACAGAACAGCAATATACCTGGAAGCCAATAGACCCGAATGTGAACGGGTTTCTTACACAGGAAGCTATTTGGAAAGGGGTTTCACATATTAAGCCACCCCTTCGTTTGCAGTTCTCTCCTTATTTTTCGGTGTATGCAAATCATTACCCTATTAACCAGCCCGGGCAAAAAAACTGGACCAGCCAGGTAAACGGCGGTATTGATTTAAAATACGGCATCAACCAGGCATTTACTTTAGATGCTACGCTGGTACCTGATTTCGGGCAGGTGCAGAGTGATAACCAAATATTAAACCTTACACCTTTTGAAGTAAAGTACAATGAATACCGGCCTTTTTTTACTGAGGGCACAGAACTGTTCAGCAAAGGCAACCTGTTTTATTCACGGCGGATAGGCGGTTCACCCATTCATATGTATGATGTGTATAATGAAACAGACAGCAATGAAAAAGTTGTTAATAACCCGACTGAATCAAAACTAATTAATGCTACCAAAATTTCAGGCCGCACCCAGGGAGGGTTAGGTATAGGCTTTTTAAACGCCATTACCAAACCGACGTATGCAACTATTGAAAATACAGCTACAGCAGAACAAAGACAGGTGCTTACAGACCCACTCACCAATTATAATATTTTAGTACTGGATCAAACCCTGAAACACAATTCAAGCATATCCTTTGTAAACACAAATGTATGGCGCGAAGGACCGGACTATGATGCCAATGTAAGCGCGGGTTTATTTGAACTGAATGATAAAAAGAATACATATAACCTGGGTGGCAAACTGGCTGTGAGTAACCGGTTCAATTATTTACCCGGTAATAAAACACAAACCGGCTTCAGCCATGAACTGCATCTTAACAAAACAAGCGGCCGCTTTAGTTTTACCCTTTCACAGGAAAGAACAGATGATAAATACAGCAGTGATGATATGGGATATTTCACCAATAATAATTACTTAAACCACTACTTATACCTTAGCTACAGGTGGACGGAGCCAAAAAAATGGTACAACAGGATCTTCCTGAATTTCAATAACAATATAAGCTTCCTGTCAAAGAAAATAGCGCCGGTAGATCAAACATACCAGTACGCAAGATTGAATGTAAATGCAAATGTGCAGAGTAAGAAATTATGGTTTATGGGTGTTTTTACAGGATATAGTTTTCCGCAGAATGATTTTTATGAACCCAGAACCACAGGATGGTTTTTTAAGCGGGGCGCCACGGCTGATATTGGCTCCTGGTTTGAAAGTAACGACAGCAAAAAATATACTTATTCAGTGCAGGCCTTTACACATAAAAGTATTAATTTCTATAATTCTTTTTCACTGGATTTAATGCTTATGCATAGTTTACGGTTCAACAATAAATTATCACTCTCGCAAAGTATAGACTATAACCCTGGTTTTAATGATATGGGATATGTATATGTTGGCGGGAGCACTGATATAAATTTTGCCAGGCGCAGGATCAACACTATTGAACATATAATCAGCGCAAAATATAATTTCACCAATAAAATGGGTATTACATTCAGGGCGCGGCATTATGTAAGCACCGTTGACAATAAGGAATTTTATTTGCTGCAGCACGATGGCAGTTTACTGGCCAATGCAGGTTTTCATCCGGCTGTAAACCAGGATGTGAATTATTTTAATATTGATATGGTATATACCTGGGAATTTGCCCCCGGCAGTTTTTTAAATATTGTATGGAAAGATGCAGCGCAGGATTATACCAACGAAATAGAACACCAATACTTTAAAAATCTCAGCAATACCATTAGCGGAAACGCCAATAACAACTTTTCATTAAAAGTGATTTATTTCCTTGACTATCTGAAATTCAAAAGGTTTATAAATAAACCGGGGAAATGATCTTCAACTTATCTTGTAAAGAATATTAACATAAGCCATAAACCGCGGAATGAATTACAGCATTTCATCAATGAAAATTAATCGTATATTTTATTTTACACAGTAAGGTGAACCCGCATCTCTTTTTAAAGAGGCATTGTTATTGAAATTAAGTTTTCCTTTTTGGGTTAACATGTTTTGAATCGGGTTTATCATTTAAACCGGTGTAAAATATTTTTTGTTTAGTTATAAAAAAGGTTCAAAGCAATCATAATTTCTCTGCTTTATAATTTTGTCTCCCTCAAATTCATAGAACTGTGCAGAGTATGCTTTCATTTCCCCGCCTGCCGGAATATTTCCAACAGGCGCCGCCAATGTTTCTTTCCATATCACTTCGAGTATTACTGTATTGCCATACATATAAGATTTTAAAAATTCGTATTTTTCTTTTAATAATATTTTCTTTCCTTTTTCTGATGCTTTTTTTAACTCATCCAAATTTCGATTGATAATATCTTTTGCAACAGCGTTGGGATATTCTGTCTGCATAACAGCAGGATGATAAAATTTTGTTAGGTCTTCCGCAGAACGCCTGTTTTCAAGTGAGGTAATAAATTTTTTTGCAATTTGCAGGATATCTGTTTTTTCATTTTCTTTTTTCATAATAAACTTTTTATGACATAAATCAAAACTGCAATTATAATAAAGAACTGCTTATTCAAAAAGACTGCGTTGCATTTACCGGAAAAATGCCCTATCATTATCATGACAAAACTTATTTTGTTTTCTTTACTGCTTATCAGCTTAAATTCTTTTACACAGGACGCTGATATTTTTAAACCCGACTCTGTAAAAAAAGAAATTATTGCCACATCCATTACTGCATCTCTGCACATTGACGGGTTACTGAATGAGCCTGAATGGCAGCAGGCAAAGCCATCTCCGCGGTTTACACAAATAGAACCTTACCAGGGTGCAGCACCGGGTTTTGAAACGTTTGTAAAAGTTTTGTACAACAGGCAATATTTATATTTCGGCATTTTTGCAAAAGATACGCTGGGCAAAAAAGCGATCCGCGCCACAGATTTCAAAAGGGATTTTGATCCTCAGGCGCATGACCTTGTTTCACTGATATTTGATGGGTTTAATGATAAAAGAAATGCGATGGTTTTTTCTTCCAATGCTTATGGTGTGCAGCGCGATTTACTTGCGTTTGATGATTTATATTATGATGAGGATTGGGATGGGTTGTGGCGCGTGCGCACCACAAGAACCGATTCGGGCTGGTATGCAGAGATGGCCATTCCCTGGAAAACACTCCGTTATCCAAAAACAAATGACACTATACAGAACTGGGGATTTAATGTGTACAGGAACAGGAGGCTGACCAATGAAACATCGGCGCTGTCAGCATTTCCGCGTGTGTTCAGCGCAGCGCGCATGGATTATGCGGGTACGCTTAAAAATTTACAACCGCCGCCGCCTAAAACAAATATCCGCATACAGCCATATTTTCTTTCCTCGTATGATCATTATAATTCACCCGACTCCGGCGTAAAAGCTGTATCCACCAATAATAAAATTGGCGGCGATTTAAAATGGGCCATCAATCCCAATACGGTTTTGGATATTACCGCCAATACAGATTTTGCACAGGCCGATGCAGACAGGCAGGTAAATAATGTAACAAGGTTTTCAGTTTTTTTTCCTGAGCGCAGGCAATTTTTTTTAGAAAATGCTTCCCTCTTCGGCGTGGGCGTTTCACAAAATGATGATGCAAGCGGCGGCAGCATGCAGATACAGCCTTTCTTCAGCAGAACAATCGGGCTTGATTCAAATGGAAACCCCATACCTATTGATGCGGGCGGAAGGTTTGTGTACAGATCATCAAAAACAAATTTTGGCGTTATTGCCATGCGCCAGCGTGTAACTGATGAAAGCCCGGCAACAAATTTTTTTGTTGGCAGGTTTTCAGAAAATTTTGGAGAGCAAAACAGGATTGGCGGATTAGTAACAGTAAAGAACCAGCCCAATGAAACAAACATTGTAAGTGCTGTGGACGGTTTCTTTCGTTTGGGTGAAGCACATTCACTCAATACCATGCTTATAAATTCTACCTCAACCAACGGGGGTAAAAAGGGCTTTGCGGGTTTTGCGCAATATTATTATTCTACAAATCAAATAAAATTATGGTGGACACAATCCGTAGTTACAAAAGATTTTGATCCGCAAATGGGGTTTGTTTCGCGCAGCGATGTAATTGGAACCACGCCCGGCATTTATTATTATTACCGCGGTGATAAACTTCCGTTTAAAAGCTGGCTGCGCGCCTTTGAACCAAGTGTAAACGCAGAATTTTATCACCAGGCATCTACCGGAAAATTAGTGGAAAGAGAATTATCAGCTTACCCGTTTTACCTTAACCTGCAAAATGGCGGATACATTGGATATGGCTTTACGTTTGCCTTTCAGCGGCTCAATGAAGCATTCGATCCTTTGGGCGTAACCATCGCGCCCGGTGAATACCATTACATGCAGCAGGAAGTTTTATTCAGCAGCGACCCCTCAAAAATAATAAACGTAATGGGTGATATACTTTTTGGAAATTATTTCAACGGCTCATTAAGTTCAGGAACCTGGCAATTACAGTTTTCACCCGATCCCCATATTTCACTCACCGGCAGTTGGGACCGCAATCATTTTAAAAATGTGGGTGAGGCTGCAACCAATGCTACGATTAACCTTTATGGTATTGAAGGAAGGTTTGCTTTAAACCCGCGGCTGCAATTGATTGGTTTTTACCAGCACAATACAGAAAATAATTCTGAGAATTATAATATCAGGCTTGCGTGGGAGTACCGGCCTTTATCATACATCTACATTGTTTATAACCGCCAGGGTTTTAATACGCTGCCCGGAAAAACATTAACAGAGGATCATGTGCTTGCAAAAATCAGTTACCTGAAACAGTTTTAACAGAGAAAATTTTTATGTGCCGGGGATTTGTTTTTTATAGTACCGGTTGTTTCGTTGCACACTTCAGCGTTCAGAACCTTATTGAGCAATTACGAAAGTTAGCAAAGCAGGAAAGAAAGCTTTTATAATAAAATCACTTTTTATCCTTTTGGTCTTGCCGGCATCATAAATCAAAAAATATTCTTTGATATAGCTAATTTTATAGAAATGTAAAACAGATTCAATGCCGCAACGACCGCTTATATTCTTTCTATTGGTTTTTCTTTTTTTACTGTTAAAATCAAACGCACAAACTTTAAACCCGCTTAAAGCTACAGTTATTGGTACTGCCAATGGTTTGCCTGATGCAACTATTACAGCGTTATGTCAGGATGAAGACGGTTTTTTATGGATTGGGACTAACAATGGCCTGAGCCGCTACGATGGCGTGGAATTCAAAAATTATTTTCATCAAAAAGATACGAATTCAATTCCCGGAAATAATATTAAAGGCATTGTGGCATTACAAGGCCATCGCCTGTTGATAAATACCGCTACCGGGCTTTGTATTTTTTATACAACTGCCGGTATATCAAAAAACCTTTTGATACCATCCTCTGCAAAGGCTTTTGTATTTGAAAATAATTTTGTGCAGGCAGCAACAGATAAAAGCAATAATATATGGGCTGGTACGCAAACCTGCTTGTATAAGCTTGATACTTCTTTGCATATCATTAAAACCTGGCGTGGCTTTTCTGAAAAGGACCTTGGCAGCAGTTTGCTTTTATATGTGCACGATATAAAGCCACTTCCCGAAGGCGATGTATTGTTGAATCTTGAACCCCCACAACAACAGGCACAATATTTTTTATATGCAAATGATCTGCATAAAATTGTAAATATGGATGATCCAGGGGCAGCATCATTCAATTTTCTGAAAGAGGCTCTGATAAAAGATATCTGTTTCAACAAAAACGGCGATGCTTATTTTATAAGGTACCTGAAAGACTCTTTATATTATTTTGATAATGGTTTAAAAAAAATAAATCAATACCCTATCGAAACTGTGATGGGTAAAAAGGAAATTTCTTACGGTTCAAAATTGTTTGCGAATGAAAAAAATCTGTTAGCATGTTCGTTGTATAATGGTGGCATTGTTTACTGGGAATTGCCGCAGGAAAAAGAAAATAGTTTTTTACGAAATGATATTACACTCCAGAATAAACAAGTGTACACAATGCTGTCAGATGCATCAGGTAACTTATGGGTGGGAACAAATAACGGTTTGATAAAATTCTCTTCTGTTATAAGGCATCTTGATATTGTACCCTTTTCTGAAATCAATACTAAAACAAAAGAAAAAATTGAGCTGCAGAATATATTTACTTCGGGTAAATCAGTTTTTGTTGGATCAAACGGAGGCGGCTTCTTTTATAAATCAGCAAATTCACAATGGAAGAATATAAGCTGGAATGAAGACCCGCTGCAGCACTATATATGGAATATTTCTTTTAGAAGAACAGACAGCTTTTATGTAGCAACCCAAAAAGGGATATATTATTGGGATACTGCCGCAGGAGCACATTCAGCGTTTCGCTGGCCCGGATCTTTAAAATGGGTAAACAACTTGCCAATAACCACGCAGTTTACCGATAGTAAAAATATAACGTGGATGGGCCTTGGCTTTGGTCATGGAGTGGCCGCATATAATAATCAGACAAAACAAACATTTATTTATTCAAATACAACCAACCCTTTTTTCCCGCTGCGTTATCCTACATCAATTGTTGAAGATGAGCGGGGCAACCTGTGGATGGGAGGGCCTAATGGAGCAGGTCTTGCAAAATGGTCCCGAAATTCAAACAGTTTCACTTTAATACCGCCTGTTTATAATACCAATTTCGATAATGGTTCTGTCAATTGCCTATATGCAGACAAAAAAGGAAATATATGGATTGGCACGGCTTCCGGGCTTTGCAGTTATAATTTTTCCACTAACCAATTTGCAAAATACGATGTTACTTCGGGCCTTCCTTTCAACTCCGTAAACAGCATTGCAGCAGATGCGAACAACCGGTTATGGATTGGTACAAAAAATGGTTTGTGCTGCATGGATATGGCTACAAAAAAAATCACCATTTTTAATGAATTCTATCATTTGCAGGAACCTGAAGTAAATTTTGTTTCTTACAGCAATGCTGAAAATAAGGTATACTTTATTACTGCGCATTTTCTTTACAGCATTGCTCCTGAAGATTGGTTACAGCAATCGTTTCCTCCGAAAATATTTATTAATGGTGCAAGCTCTTCAGGAGACAAACTTGGTATTTCAAAAAAAATATCCCTGCCTTATAACAAAAATAACATCAATATTTCTTTTACCGCAGTTAACCTGCTGAATGGAGAGGATAATAAATATTTCTACCGCCTTGATACATCATCTCAAACATGGCAACCACTAGGAAATGCGAGAGAGGTAAATTTTTCAAACCTTTCACCAGGTAACTATACATTCCAGGTAAAAGCACAAACAGGAAGTGGAACGTTGAGCAGCAATACGGCCCTGCTCTCTTTCACCATTGCTGCACCATTTTGGAAGACATGGTGGTTTATAGCAGCATGTATCATTGTTGTTCTGGTTATTGCCTACCTTATTTATTATTACAGGTTAAAGCAGTTGCTGCGTATTCAGCAGGTACGAAATGCCATTGCAACAGATTTGCATGATGACATTGGATCTGCTTTAACTAATATCAACATTCTTGCTGAGCTTACAAATGCTGCAACAGAACCAAAAAAATCAAAAGAATTTTTAACACGTATCAGCGAAGAAGTAAATACCTCCAGCCAGTCGCTTGATGATATTGTATGGAGCATCAATTCGCAGAACGATAATTTTGAACAGATTGCTGCCCGTATGCGGCGCTATGCTGCTGAATTATTTGAATCTGCCAATATTCAATACCGGCTTGAATTTGATGAAAACCTTTCAAATAAAAAATTGAAGATGGAGCAGCGAAGGGATCTCTATCTTATTTTCAAAGAATCGCTGAATAATATTTATAAACATGCTTTTGCATCTGTCGTGGAAATTCAGTTGCTTACACAACAAAATAGTTTTATGCTCAGAATTTCTGACAATGGGAAAGGGTTTAATACAGGGTTACCCACATCAAGAAACGGAATAAAAAATATTTTAGCAAGAGCAAAAAAATGGAAAGGCAATGCTGATATTGATTCATCAGCAAAAGGAACAGTTATCACTGTGCGCATGCCCATTATTTACTAATCACTCAAATGAGCTATCGCAAGTTATAAACAGATAAAGTAATTTAGACGCTTATGCCAATCACAGTAATTTTGTTTGAGGATAATGACAGGCTAAGGCAGTCGCTTACTTATTTATTAAATAATGATGCAGCTTATGAAGTGGTGGGCGATTACAACAACTGTAATGATGCAGCTGCCATCATCAAAAAATATTCACCTGATGTGGTGCTGATGGATATAGATATGCCCGGCGAATCGGGTATAAAAGGAGTGTCTATGGTTAAAGAAGCAAGGCCGCAAACTGCAGTGATCATGTACACCGTTTTTGAAGATGATGATAAATTATTCCAATGCCTTTGTGCCGGTGCCAACGGTTATTTATTAAAGAAAACGCCACCTGCGCAACTGTTCCATGCCATACAGGAAGTAATGGAAGGCGGCGCCCCCATGTCGCCCATTATTGCCCGAAAAGTACTTAAAACCTTTCAGCAAAAGGAATACATAAATCAGTACAATCTCTCACCACGCGAAACAGAAGTGCTGCAGTTGCTAATCAAAGGATACAGTATAAAGCTTATAGCTTCAGAACTGGATATTGCATTTGATACAGTGCGCTCCCACCTCAAAAACATTTACCAGAAGCTCCATGTATATTGCGGCAAAGAAGCCATCGCAAAAGCATTGAACGAAAAAATTGTATAAGCGCTTATACAATTTTAATTATTTTTTTGTTCCGGCTTTATAAACTGTATTGAGCTTTGGTTGCGTCGCACTCTTATACTGTATCAAGAAAGGCAGCACCGTAACGAGGCAATAAGCAAAAGTGTTTTTTGGTTTTTCCCTGTTCATCATTGTTCCAAATGCAGAAGAGTGCGATGCAACAGACGATGCCATGAAATAACTCTGCCGGGTTCAAAAAAAAATATAAGCATCACTCAAAAAGAGGATTGCTATAACCAACTACTTAATTCAATTTTACTGTGTATTACCAAATACTATAATCATGAAAAATTTATTTTACACTTTAATCTTGTGCCTGATTTCTTTTTCTTCCTTTTCGCAATGGAATACTGATTCTACCTTACGCAACCCCATTTGCACAGCTGTAAAAAACCAGTATAACCCGCGCTCCTGCAGTGATGGTAATGGCGGCGCCTTTATTACATGGGTTGATGAAAGGATTATTACCCAGCCAACAGCTTATGCCCAGCATATCAATAAAAAAGGCAAGGTACTTTGGGCTACCGAGGGTATTGCTGTTTCAGACCCAACGTTTGATATGGTTTACAGCCTGATAGTTTCCGATGGTTCAGGCGGTGCCATACTTGTTTTTGAAATTTCTGTTTTGGGTGGTGCGCACCAACTTTGGGCACAGCATATTGATGCATCGGGTACTTTGCTCTGGGGCAGCAGTGGTGTAAAACTTACTGATATAACCGACTCCCGTTTATCCTGGGCCGAAGATCCCGAACAGGATGGTATAAGTGCCGATGGTGCAGGTGGTGCGTTTATTACATGGCAGGCGTACCAGTCATCTAATTACATTTTTGCACAGCATATAAGTGCCAGTGGAAACCTGGTTTGGGGAACAACCGGCGTGGGTTTAAATGGATCTTATGTTTATGTTTCCAATATTGTAAGCACCGGCGCCGGTACTGCTGTAATTGGATATACAGATGGGGTTTATAAATATTACCTGCAACGCCTTGCTGCAGATGGTTCTTATTTATGGGGCGCTGCGGGCCTTCTTATTTCAAGTATCAACTATTACCAGAAAGTGGGTGTTTTGGCTTATGATGGTTCATCAGCTACGCCATCTGTAATGGCTGCATTTCAAACCCAGAATACGCCCGGGTTTAATAATCCCGTTGATGTTAATATGCAAAAAATTGACCTTAACGGTAATATACTCTGGAAACCGGGCGGCATAAATATTACTAAAAATATAAATAATACTATAGCAGCTCAGCCTGATATTATTCCAGATTACAAAGGTGGTGTGTTTGCTGTTTATACAGAAGGCTTAGCAGCTACAGCGCAGCATTTGAACAGTCTTGGGAAAAAAACATGGGGAGCAAACGGTGCATTAGTTGACTATACACCAAATGCTAATGATGCCAACCCCGTTCTTGTTACTGACGGTGGGACTGGCTTCATTACTGTATTTCATACATCGAGGCAGGGCGAGTATAATCCCATTTATGCGCAGCATTTCAATTCAGCAGGTACTGCTTTGTGGAGGGTAAGCGGTGTTCCCGTTATTGCAAATTATGCAGATATTAACCACGAAGTAAACCCAACTGTAGCAGGGGCTAAAGGTTACGTAATCACCTGCTGGCATGATGAACGTGTTAGCGGCGATGATAATATTTATGCGGCAAGGGTTGGGGGCGCAACTGGTTTTGAACAACCAGTTGCACAACAGGTTTTGGAAACAAATTATAGCATAATCCAGCTTCAGCACAAAAACAGCAACACCAGCATTCAGGTTTATCCAAACCCGGCAGTTAATAGTGTTACCATTTCTTTTAATCTAACTGCAAACGAAAGCAATGCAAATTTGGAATTGTATAATACTGCTGCAAAAAAGGTAAAGCAACTTTCATTGGAAAATCTTACAGCCGGTAAAAACACTTATCTCTTAAACACAGAAGGCCTCTCCGCAGGCATATACCAGTTGGTATTGAAGTTTTCATTTAGTTCCATGCAAACTAAGTTAGTAATTGTAAAATAATTTGGGGTGCTTAAGGGTTGATATTTGATGCTTAATACGAAAATATTTTTTGTAACCATACAGGGAGTATAAGAAAATATTTTTTTAAAAGCCCGCGCGGTTTTTTGTTTTTTGCTGACTAATAATTTGAAGGTACAAGGTTGCGGACACCGCCGTTGGCCGGCAGGTGCAGCAGTTGATGGTATGGAAACCCCGGGCTGGCAGCAAAAAACGAGCATCACTCAAAAAGAGGATTGACTTATTATCTTCCATTCACCAATTTTACCAAAGCATATTTTTCTTTATTAAATCATAAACTACCTTATAAAAATTCTGAAATGAAAACAAGACTTACTTTAAAGATTGCTTTGTTATTTGTGCTGATAACCAATGCATGTCTGCAAAACCTTTATGCCCAAAATACTTTCCCTTCAACCGGGAGTGCAGGTATAGGAACAATTACACCCAATGCATCTGCTTTGTTAGATATGGTGAGTACAACTAAAGGGATGCTTTCACCACGAATGACAAAGACACAACGCGATGCAATTGCAACACCTGCAACGGGTTTACTGATTTATCAAACAAACAGTTCCCCCGGATTTTATTATTTCAATGGCGCTTCGTGGAACCCTGTTACTGCAAAAGGAGCCAATACAACTCTTTCAAATCTTGGTACTACTGCTATCAATGTTGCTTTGCTACCGGGCACTGCATCAACGTATGATGTTGGGTCTGCTGCACTAAACTGGAACAACGGCTATTTTGCAGGTGCTGTTAAAGTAGGCACTGCTGCTACACCTGCTGCTGGTATGATTCAATGGACCGGCGCAGATTTTCAGGGATACAATGGTGCATCATGGCTTTCACTTACAGGTGGCGGAAGCAGTTTGTGGACGGCTTCGGGTTCAGATATAAGTAATACAAATGCCGGGAGTGTGTCTATTGGAGGGAATGTATATATTGGGTCGGTTCTCATTAGCCCATATACTGGTCCGGGAAGTAATAAATTTCAAATAGGCGCACCGGACGACTATACTACTACCCCTTTCACCGGTAATGATATGGTAATTTATAATGCGGATGGTATTAATGGAATGTCATTTTATCAATCACCCACTTCCTCAATATGGTACACCAATAACAATTTTGCATTGATGCCCAATGGCGGCAATGGTTTTACCGGTATTGGAACAACATCTCCCGCCACTAAACTGCAGGTGCTGACTGCAGATGCGAGTTACGGCATTACTCATACAAACGGTACAGTGACTATGGGTACTTATGTGGGTTCAACTGGTGGCTGGCTTGCTACCAAAAGCAATAGTCCGCTTTATTTTTGTACCGGCTTGTTGAATGCCAATGGCAGTGCGCAGATGACATTATTATTAAATGGTAACGTAGGTATTGGCACAATAAATCCGGCATATAAATTATCGGTGAATGGAACCATACAGGCAAAAGAAGTACGTGTGGAGACCGGATGGAGCGATTTTGTTTTTGATAAAAATTACAGACTCCGCACATTGGATGAAGTTGAAAATTATATTCACCAAAATAATCACCTGCCTGAAATCCCTTCTGCAAAAGAGATACAGAAAAACGGCCTTGCTGTAGCAGATATACAAACAAAGATGATGCAGAAAATTGAAGAGCTTACATTATACATTATACAGCAGGATAAGCAAATCAAAAAACTCGAAGCTGAAGTCGGGCAGTTGAATAAAAAATAACTGATCGCCAATAAAAAGCCGTTATTGATAACAGCAACTATTTGTTATCACTTAAAAAGATACCATGAAAATTAATTTCTTCAGATACAGGTGTAAAGCAAAAAAAAACCTTCACTTCCTGTTTGTAATAATTTTAGTACTTACCATACATCCTGAAATTTTTTCGCAAAAAATAAACTGCAATGCAGCGCCGTTCTTCACTGCTGACCTTGCTAAAATTGCGTACCTGCCCGAAATTCCGGGTTGGTATAAATTCAGGCCAGGCATGGTAAGCAACGGTTTTACTTTTTTCAAAAAATATAAAAAGGAATTTGGGTTAAATGAAAATGATTCCATGAAATTAGTGCGTGCCGATAAAGATGCAGCGGGCTTTACCCATATAAGGTTTCAGCAATATTATAAAGGTATAAAGATTGAGGGTGCTGAATATATTATTCATCAGCAACCCGATGGGTTTGTAAAAAGCGCCAATGGTAAAATGGTATATAACTTTAACGCTTTTACTGCCGCTGCAATTAGCGAAGCCTCCGCTTTAAATAAAGCTTTATCCGTTGTGCCGTCTAAAATTTATGCCTGGCAATTACCTTCAGCCAACAGGCTAAATTCTGCTATATATAATTATCCGAAAGGTGAACTTGTATTTCAAAAAGGAAACCCCGATTCGCTTTTCTCGCCAAAAAATTTCAGGCTTTGTTATCACTTTGATATATACACGGCAAGCAGCAATGGTTATGCTGTTTATATTGATGCGCAAAACGGCAAACTCATAAACAAAATACCACTACAGTCAAATTGCAGTGCCACCACAACTGTTACAAGTTTTTATGGTACAAAAAATATTAATACCTTTTTTAACTCATCCAACTCATTTTATTATTTGAAAGATGATTGCACACCTACTGTGATGACCGTTTATGATGACGGAAATGATACAGTGTTTCATCAGAACTATTATTTTAGTACAAAGAACAATAAATGGAGTTCAACTTTTGATTTTCAAAGTGCATCTACTTCACTTTGGTGCTGCCGCAGAGCCGTTGATTTCTATAGTTCCGTATTTGGCAGAAATGGTTATGATAATTCCGGGGGTGATGTTTCCATATACCAGAATGCGGGCTTTATAAATATCAGCAACACTGGTGTACATTCTATTTATTATGCCAATGCAAGCATGAGTTTTACAGGCGGTAACCTGCGCGTTGGAAATAATGTGGGCTCAGGAAATGCAACAAATGCAGATGACTGGAATACGCTTGATATCCTTTCCCATGAATTTACACATGCGGTTACCGGTTCCACTTCAAATTTAAATTACCAGGGTGAATCTGGCGCACTGAATGAATCATTCAGCGATTGCCTGGGTACTTATGCAGAGTACTGGGATGGCAGCACAACTTTTGATTGGTTGATTGGTGAAGACCGCACAGGAGGGGCTATTCGCGACATGAGTAACCCCAATAATTACAGCCAGCCCGATACTTATTCAGGTACATATTGGTACGGCACAAGCGGCACATCAGATAATGGTGGCGTACACACCAACAGTGGTGTTATGAATTACTGGTTTTATTTACTAAGTAATGGTGGCAGCGGAACAAATGATAACAGCATCGTTTATAATGTGGGTGGTATCGGAATTGGGAAAGCGGGCCTTATTACTTACGAAAATGATGTGTACTACCTCACGTCGGCAGCACAATATATTGATGCAAGAACCGGAAGTAATGAAGCTGCTGCAGCGCTTTACGGTTCCTGTTCAAACGAGGCGCTGCAAACAGGAAATGCCTGGTATGCAGTGGGTGTAGGTGGTTCCCAAAACAGTTCTTACAACGCCAATATATGCGGGGTTTTTAACACAAGTTCAAATTATGTGTACCTGAAAGGAATAGACCTTTTGCCTGTAAGCCAGAATTGTACAGTAATACTCAACCCTTCCACTGCACCTTATGGATACACAATATCATCCGCCAAAACAGTGATTATTTATCCCGGCTTCCACGCTTTACCCGGTGCAACAGCAGATATTTATATTGATCCCTGCGATATATCCATCAATAAACAATCATACACGCAAAATCAATCAGTCAATCCCGTTTACAATAAAGGTAACCCCGCAGACGATAAAATGAATACAACAAAAAACACGCTTACTGCATACCCAAATCCGGCAACGGCATCAACAACACTTTCATTCAATCTTGCAAAGGATGAAACAAATGCAGTGATGGAAGTGTACGATATTAATTCAATAAAAGTAAAACAGGTTTTACTGGGAAATATCATTGCGGGTAAGCATAACATTTTGCTAAACCTCAGTAACCTTTCCACCGGCGTGTATGAGGTAGTACTGCGGCTTGCTTCACAAATTATAACTGCAAGGGTTGTAATAGCACGGTAAATTATTTCTTATCACAATAAAAAATATGTACCGCTAAAAACGGTACATATTTTTTTATACACACTTTGTATATTTTCTTTACAACACCTGTTACCATAACAGCCGTTGGCGGGTGCAGCAACCTTAAACTACATATTTTTATAAAATAAAAAAGCCGTATACTCCATTAAAGATTTGCGCAAAATAAAAACTATTTATGCTTATTTTAATAGTTAATCGTTATACCTGCACCCAATCCCATATCACTGTCCCAGTGCGTAGATAAAGAAATATATTTTGTTGCAATGTATCTAAGTCCTGTCATGTATTCTTTATCTGTGTTTATCATCCAGCTAAAACGAAGCCGGGGAGTTATTGCAATATCTTCTCTTGATAATTGAAAACGGAGTTTTCCATTTCCATCAATGCGTAAATCTGCAACTGTTAAGGTTGGTAAAGTATATGCAATACCTGCTACCACTGTATGGCGATTGTTTTTATTACTTGCTTGTCCAAACCAATTTTTTTCTTCGCTACCAAATATATTTCTTTGAGTGCCGTTTATATCAAAAATATTTTTTGCAAACATGCCTTCTGTTTTATGATGATAATCAAAACCAACATAAGGATAAATCCATTGCATTTTACCCAAATACCTGCCTACCATTGTTTCGCTTTCGTAACCATGTTCATCATGGTATCCTAAATGCCAAAGTGTACTTGCTTTCCAGCGGGTATTTGCAAACATTGCCTCTCCATCGCTGCCATTGCTTTCTAAACCAACTTTTGCCATGAAGTGCGGCATACGGTCATCAGCAAATAATTTTCGCTGTGCTAATTTAGGGTCAGGCAAATCAGGAGCAGAAACTGTATCAATATTAGTATAACTAAAAACCCTGCCCATGCCGCTCATCATATGGTATAAAATATGGCAATGAAAAAACCAGTCGCCGCTTGTGTTTGCCGCAAATTCTATGGTGTCTCTTTCCATGGGCATTATGTCTAACACATTTTTGAGCGGTGCATAATCGCCTTGTCCGTTAAGCACTCTAAAGTCGTGTCCGTGCAAGTGCATAGGGTGGCGCATCATTGAATTGTTGTACAAAACAATCCTTATATTTTCACCTTTATGAATCAAAATTTTATCGGCTTCTGAAACTACTTTATTATCCAAACTCCAAACATAGCGGTTCATATTTCCTGTTAAATCAAATTTCAATTCTTTCAATCCGCCTGATGGTAAAGTTGTTTTGTGCGTAGCTCTCAGCATGGTATAATTAAGTGTAATAATGTCGCTGCTTTCACTTGCCATATTCATACCCTGCATGCTATTGTTGTTGGGCATTTGCATGTTGTGCATATTATCACTACTCTTTTTATTCTTGCCTTCTTCTTCGCCTGTTATTTCAGGATACATCACAGCATTCATGTCCATTGACTGGTTGCTCATTTGCATATCGCCCATTGAAGCAGGGTCAAGGTCGCCATTCATTTTCATCATTTGATTCATCATTTGCATACCAGCAAAATATTTTAGCTTTGGCAATTTGTTTGCAGGCATTTTCATACCACTGCCCAGCCACAATGAAGCAGATTTTGTGCGGTCTTCAGGCGTTGCTAAAAATTCATAGCTCATGTCGTTTGGAATGGTTACAACTACGTCGTAAGTTTCTGAAACAGCAATAATTAATCTGTCAACTTCAACAGGCTCAACATCGTTGCCATCACTTGCTACAACTGTAATTTTTCCGCCTGAATATGTAAGCCAAAAATAACTGGATGCACCTGCATTTGAAATACGTAACCTTATTTTATCACCAGCTTTAAACTGCGGCTGTTCGTTTAAATTTTTTCCGTTGATTAAAAATTTATCATACGCCACATCGCTTACATCCATTGCATTCATACGCTTCCACTCATTGTTGAGTTTTGTTTTTAAATTGCCGTTTGCGATAGCTTCGCTATAAGATTGTGTTGTTCCTTTTTTTATCGCAAACCAGTCTGTTGCGTTATGCAGGCTGCGATGAACTTCTTCGGGTTTCATGTCTGCCCATTCACTTAAGACGACTGGTATAGTTGGTAAATCATCAATACCTGTTCTAAATGTTGTATCGCTGTTCCTCTTGTTTAAAATCATTGCACCGTACATGCCGATTTGTTCCTGCAACTCTGTATGACTATGATACCAATGTGTACCGTTTTGAATAATGGGAAATTTATACAAGTATGTACTATGTGCCTTTATCGGCATTTGTGTTAGGTTTGGCACACCATCATATTTATTAGGCACAAATAACCCGTGCCAATGCAATGATGTTTCTTCATTCATTTCATTGTGCACGTAAATTTCTGCTGTATCACCTTGCGTAAAAGTTAATGCAGGCATAGGGATGCTTCCGTTTACTGCAATGGCATGTTTGGCTTTGCCTGTAAAATTAACAATCGTATCGGTTACATACAAATCGTAACGAACAACTTTTGGTGGCTCAGGTTTTACAAATGTTTTTGCAGGTTCTGTTTTTATCACAGGCATGTCCATGTTGCTCATGTCATGATTATGATGTGTACTATCATTCCTTTGCTGCACCGTATCTTTTACAGGTATCTGCATAGTATTTTTTCTTACCGGCTGCGTTTGCTGATTTGCAACCTTTACAGTTTTTTTATAGAGTGTCATTCCGCACTTAGGGCAGTTGCCTGGTTTGGAAGCATGGATTTCGGGGTGCATTACACAGGTATAATAATATTTGGGTTTCGATTGCCCATAGGCAAATGAAAATACCATAAGCGATAAGATGATTAAAAAAATATTTTTCATTTTATTTTAATTTTTTATAACGCAGACACCTTTTTGATTTCCACAAATTATTCTTTGCAAATTCACTTTTTACATTTGCCCCTCACCATAAAGCCAATGATAAGAATAAGAACAAGCGGAATAATCCACATGCCTTAACCCATGCCCCGAGAATTATTGTTCATCATTTTGTTTGATTTTAAGTTTAATTTTTAAGTTGTAAGTCAGGTTGAAAAACAAACTGTGATGAAAAGTCTCTGTTAGCTGTTATCGGAAACTGAATGCCAAGACCTAACAATAAATAACTTTTGACACGAATCTTAAAACCAGCAAGTAAATTCACAATAGCCTGTTCATCCTGTTTCTTTTCTCCTAATACTTCTGTCACCAGAAAAATATTATTGCTTAATCTGTAAACTACTGCTGTTCCGCCTTCAAAATTTTTCTCTCTTAATCCATAATGTAAAACCTGATGAAAAGCTACACGGGTATTAGATAAAGTGGAAGCGAAACCAATCTGTGTATAAATACCTTCATGAGTTGGGATTTCAAACTCAATAAGCGGAGAAAATGCATTCATACCGTTCTTGCTTTTTAATCCGGCAAACTGGAACATTATTTCAGTTTTATCACTTTGTAAAACAAGATGAAGACCCATAAATTTTGTAAGACCTGTTTCAAATTGCAAAGCAAAATCAGCTTCTGATTTTTTGTCAATTTGCGTGGAGAATACAGCAAATCGCAAATTATATGTGCCTGTTTTGTGTGGCATACCCATATGAGTAAAAAATGGGTGAACCATTGTAGCCATAGAATTATTCATATCCATTCCAGCTTGCTTTTTATCAGGAATAGAATCTTTATTCATTTTTGCCATTTCTGGCATACCTGTTTGAGCATATGTTCCTTTACTTACTGCTAAAGCAATGGCAATGGCAATAATTGTTTTTTTTAATTTACAATTTTTGATGTGTTGGATAATAAGTTTTTTCATGTTTAATATTTTAGTTTTTTACTTTTAACATACTTGCATTAATGGCAACTACAACTGTGCTAACTGTCATTAACACAGCACCTGCTGCCGGGCTTAATAAAATTCCCTGCTTGTACAAAACACCTGCTGCCAATGGTAAGGCAACCACATTATAACCTGTTGCCCAAATTAAATTCTGTATCATTTTTCGGTAGGTAGCTTTACCAAATAAAATTAAACTAACAATATCTTTAGGATTGCTGTTTACTAAAACAATACCTGCGGTTTCTGCTGCAATATCGCTGCCACTGCCAACTGCAATACCAACATCTGCAATTGCCAATGCTGGTGCATCGTTTACGCCATCGCCTGTCATGGCAACAAACTCACCTTTGCTTTGCAATTCTTTTATCTTTTCTAATTTTTGATGTGGCAATACTTCGGCAATAAAACTTTCCATGCCCAACGTTTCGCTTACGCTTTTAGCCACCATGCTGTTATCGCCTGTAAGCAATATGGATTTGATATTATTTTCTTTTAAGGTCTTTATCGCTTCTGCTGATTCGGGACGAATTTCATCCGATAACGCGATGTAACCTGCTAATTGATTATTGATAATTACAAATACAACAGTTTCAGTATCATTTGCAGTAAAGCCTTCGGGAATTGCCAAATTATTTTCTTTTAAATATCCCGGACTAACGACCAATATTTTTTTGCCTTCTACTGTTGCTTCAACTCCTTTACCAGTAATAGCATTGAAGTTTCCTGTTGCAGGAATGGTAATTGATAAGTCTTTTACTTTTTGTATAATGCCTGTTGCAATGGGATGTTCTGATTTTTGTTCTAATGCAGATGCTAAACCTATAATCTCGTCTTCAGTGAATGCACTTTGTAACGATACAATTTTTGAAACCTCAAACTTTCCAACAGTAAGTGTCCCTGTTTTATCAAATACAACTGTAGTAACCTTTCTTGAATTTTCAAATGCTGTACGGTTCTTTATTAACAAGCCATGCTTTGCTGAAAGGGCCGTTGACTTTGCCACTACCAATGGAACGGCTAAACCTAAAGCATGAGGACAACAAATAACAATTACAGTAACCATTCTTTCCATTGCAAAAGCTAACGATTGCCCTGTGAGATACCAATATAAAAAGGTAGCAATGCCTGAAACTAATGCAATAATGGTTAGCCATTTTGCTGCTTTGTCTGCTAATAGCTGTGTATTAGATTTTGATTTTTGTGCATCATCTACCAATTTAATTACCTGCGATAAGTAAGAATCTTTTGCAGCATGGGAAACGGTAACTTTTATTGCTCCATTGCCATTGATTGCACCCGCAATTACTTTGTCGCCTTTTACTTTTTGTACTGGTTTGCTTTCACCCGTTAGCATACTTTCATTCAGGTAACTTTCGCCCTCAAGTATTATTCCGTCTGCTGCCACTTTTTCGCCTGGCTTTACCAAAATAATATCATTCTCTTTTAATGTATCTGTCTTTACATCATGTACCATATTTGTCATTACCATGTGTGCATCTGCTGGCATTAACTGGACTAGTAATTCTAATTCTTTTGATGCCCCAGCCACGGATTTCATCTCAATCCAATGTCCTAAAAGCATGATGAGGATTAGCGTTGCTAATTCCCAAAAAAAGTCCATGCCCTGTAAACCAAAAACTATTGCAAGGCTGTAGATGTAAGCAACCGCTATGGCGAAGCCAATCAGGAACATCATACCGGGGTTCTTCGCTTTTATTTCTTCAACCAATCCTTTTAAAAAAGGCAACCCGCCATAAAAAAATACAATGGTTGATAGAGTAAACAGTATGTATTGCGAACCTGTAAACTGCCAATTAATACCCATAAATTGTTGTATCATCGTTGATAGCAACATAATTGGGATGGTGAGCATAAGCACTACATAAAATCGCTTTTTAAAATCAGCAATCATCATGGCATGATGGTTATGCCCTGCCATACCCATTGACGGATTAACACCATGCTGCATATTACTCATATCATGCCCAATATGGCTTTCTTTATTTGCTTCGTGTTGATGTTCCATAATAAATATTTATTTGCAGCAGTCTTTTTTGCGAATAAAGATTGCTTTGAAAATACTGATGAATATCTGCCTGATTTTACGCATGGCTTTTAATTATTTCCTGAAAGGCTGTCTGCTGTTTTCTGAATCCAATTCATTAATAAATCTTTTTCGTTTTGTGAAAGCCCTGCATTTTTATGCATCAGCTTGTAAGATGTGATTGGCATTTCACCACCCTTAATTTCATTTGAAATTTCTTTCAGCTTGCTTATTTGCTTTCGTGTAGTGTTGCTGCCAAAATCGCTAAAATTCAGTTTCTCTTTTCCGTTGCTTATATGCCTTGCCATCATCCATGCTATCGGCTGAATATTTGAATACCATGGATAGTCAGTGTTGTTGCTATGGCAGTCGTAGCAAACATTTTGCAAGATGGACTGAACATTTGCAGGCACTGTATAAACTTTAGCAAAATCGGTTGGCAATACCTGCCCACTTTTATTGCGGACAGGTTGTATAAATTGTATTGCAATAAATATTATTCCTGATGCCAATGCAATTTTTTTAATCCTGCTCATACTTATTTCATTTCTTCTTTCATTGTACCACAGGTTGGCATGGCTTTGCCTAAGTAAGGGTTTTTGATTTCTTTCGTTTCGCTTATCCAAATAGCACCTTTGCCATTATTATACATTGGGCAAAAATCTTTATACAAGGTTTGTCCACCATTGCCAAAGGTTTTTATCAGGTCTGCCATGTCTTTGCTCAACATATCAAAATGCTCCCGTTGATGGGCGATGTTTCCGCCGTTTGCCCCGATGTGTTCTGCATGTTCTTTTGCATCATCTGCTACATCGGCAAATATTTTTTGCTGCTCTTCTGTTATGGATCCCATATCAAAATTTTTAAATGTTATTTCTAATGAACTCCCCGCTTTTGCTGCATCGTCAGTATTGTCATTAGCAAAAGCATTTTTCATTTGCAGGTAATCAGCTAAAATTTCTTTTATAGAAGCCGCTTGATTTGTTACCGTTGCTGCAGGAATTTGTTTTAAATAAGTATCAACAGGTGCAGCAGTTGTTTGTGCTGCACTGTCAGTATTATCTTTTTTGCCGGAAGATGAATTGTTGCAGGCTGCAAGTATCGTGGTTGCGGCTATTATGCTTAAAATTATTTTGTTCATTTTATTTTGTTTTTATTTGATAATAAATATTGCAAACAGATAAAGCCCCAGGCTGCAACAACCCGTGGCTTCCCGTTAACAAAATGGTTACTTCAAAGTATCAGTTACTTTACCGCAAGTGGGCATTGTTTTACCGAAATATGGATTTTTGATAGTTGCATCGCTGCTTAACCAATACATTTTTTTCATTGGGCAATACTGCTGGTAAACTGTTGCTGTGGATAGGTTTGCAGTCTTTGCCAATTTATAGATATTGTTAGACAATGATGAGAAATGCTCCCTTTGCTCTGCAATACCATTGTTTTCTGAAATATGTTTCGCATCAAAAGCAAGCTTATCCTGCAAAGGCATAAATGCGTTCATGTCGGTTTCTGATAATGCTTTCATATCAACGCCATTTATGGCTTTTAAAAGATCACCGGCTTTAATGGCTGCCGTTGCTGCATCACTGTTAACCAACGCATTTTTTATGTCGTAATAAGAACTGAGTAATTGCGATAAAGGAATTGTTTTTGTAGTGCTTTGTGCAAAACTTTGTTGCACCAATACAGTTGCTGTGATAGCAACGAATAAAAATATTTTTTTCATTTTGATTTGTTTAATGCATAAATAAATAATTACAGGCATGACTAAGCGATGCATAAAAACTTATACATTAAATCAAATCTGGAAACTCTGAATGGCTATGCGGATTTCAGAACCTGGAGGATGATCGCTTCGAAGAAAATATTTTATGGTTATCGTTGTTTTATACTCAGCAAAAACATCAATATTAAAATATGAAGAAGCTAATGCTGTGAATAAAACAGGATTGATTGCAGGGTATAAAGATTGTGGAACTGTTTTATCAAGTTGGGCAAGTTTTGTTACTGCGCCATTGCAGCAGCCATCATTATCAGAATCACTTTTTTCATCATGGTGATTAGAAGTAACTGTTTCTTCATGGTGGTGGTTATGGTTAAAGCCCATATCCACACCCATAGCACAGGCAAAACCCACAACAGTATTCAATGCGAATACAATCAGGAGGAATGCTGCTTTAATTTTTATGGATATAGCTCTTTTCACGCTGGTATAAATTTACAGAAATTATTTTTAGATAGTTTGTTAATGATTTTATTAAAGGAAAATTAAAAGCATTGCAGCACTCATTGCCATCATCAAAGCATCTTCAATTATTGTAACCGTGCTCATCGGCAAATTGAACACTGCACCCAGGCATGCGCATTTTATTTTACGCTTGTTGATCACACTTTGCAAAACGCCAATTATACTAACCGTCATAACCACAAACGTAACAATATTTGTAGCCAAAGGCTGAAAGTTGGTTGCATAAGCAATACCCAGGCACAGTTCAATAAATGCATAGATATAACCCCATTGCCTTAATTGCTTTGCCACAATATCATAAGTAAAATAACTATCGGCAAAACCATTCAGGTCAAGCATTTTAAAAAACGAAAAGGTAAGAAAAAAGCCTGCCATAAAAACCCTCATAGTCTGCATAATATTAAAAGCATTACCTGATGAAGAAGCAATAATGGAAAGGGCAGTTATATAACCAAATATTATCAGAATTGGTTTATAAGTTGCCAGCCACGAAGCCTCATCCCCTAACCCCCTTTCCAAAGCAGAAGGGGAATGTTGTATTTGTGATAATTGATATTTTGGATATTCCTTTAATGCTGATTGTAATGTTCCGGTTGCAATATGTTTATCCATATCAATATTGGCAACGCCTTTCGCTAAATCAATTAAAACATTTTTTACGCCGGAAATTTTTGATAATAAACCTTGCACTTTAGCCTGGCAGCCAGTGCAGGTCATGCCTGAAATATTATATGTATGTGTCATTGTTTATATTTTACACAAAATTACCACGAAGATCCCGGGCTGCGTTATGTAATTAAGGAAAGTGTTTGCAAAATTTACAGTTCTTCTATATTTTTGCGTTTGTGCTCCTTTAATGATTTATAAAAAGTAGGCGTAAGCCCTGTTACTTTTTTAAATTGCGCTGATAAATAGGCAACGCTGCTGTAGCCCAACTCAATGGCAATTTCTGATAAATTGAGTTCGTCATACATTAATAATTCTTTTGCCCTTTCAATCTTTTGAGATATAAAATACTTTTCGATGGTTGTGCCTTCTACTTCTGAAAAAAGGTTACTCAAATAGCCGTAATCGTAATGAAGGTTCTTAGAAAGATAACCGGAAAGGTTTACTGTAAGGTTATCATCAGAATGATGAACAAGTTTTACAATAGTATTTTTAATTTTTTCAATCACTCTGCTTTTCTTGCCATCAATCAGTTCAAACCCCAAATGCTTTAAACAAATGTCCAGCTTGTTCAGGCCGTCTTTAAACAGTTGTTCTTTTATTTCAACTTCACCCAAATCCACTACCAAAGTATGCAATCCAAATTTTTCCAACTCCTGTTTTACCACCATTTTGCAACGACTGCATACCATGTTTTTTATATATAGCTTCATTTATACAAAATTTATCTTTTTTAAAACAGCATGGATTTATTTCACCGCGTTAAAAAATAAATACTCAAACCTTAACACAAAACCATTGGGTGATGTGCGGTACATACTGCTTAACAATTGCTGCCTGTAACCAACATCCATTCTTGCCTGGCTGTTAAAAATAAATTGCACCGAAGGTGCTATATCCAAGTATGATTTGCCATTGCTGCCGAGTGTTTGCCCGAGCATTTCAACCATTACATTAAGATTGGTTTGTTTATAATCATTATATTCTTTTGGCAGCATGAGTTTGCCAAAAGAGAATGTGTAATTGAAAGCGTCCCTTGGTTGCGCTGCGGGGATTTTATTGCTGTTGCTGTTATCTAATGCATGCAAATAACTTGCAGACGCAGAAAGCGCAACCTTGTGCAACAGTTGCGTGGCAATGGTTCCGGCCTGGTAGCCGCTGTTGTGGCCATACAGGTCAATCTCCTCCTGGTGTATGTCGCTGTTGTTAAAACTATACCTTGCAAATGCCGCCATGCGAAAATGAGAATGCACCTGGTCATTGCTTAAGAAGCGGTATTTTGCATACACACTTCCGCCCTCTGCTGCAAAATTTTTATTCCTGTTGCTGAAAAACGCATCTGCGTGCAGCATCAATTTTTTATTGGCGCCCCACATTAATTCAGGAATTAAATGATAATCGTATTTTGATGAATTATCTTCTTTCATTAATGAACTTGCAATTCTTACCCCGAGTGATTTTGTGGGCATATTGCTTGCGGGTTCTGTAAAAACAAACAGCTCCTGCGCTTTGGTGGTTGGCACGTAACAGATACAAATTACCAGGAGCGATAATATTTTTTTCATAGTGTGTTTCTTTTCAGATGAGTGGTGCACAGAAATGGGCGCAGTTTCATTTTGATGAAAAGCAAAAGAAAAAGCAAATGCTGAAGATAAAAACAGTTGCGGCCGCGCTTTGCGCGGCCACAACACAATTTTATTAAATAATAGTTACATGATACATTCTTTTGCCTGTATCATCCATGCCGGTGGCAAAACATTTCATAGTGGTGTATTGGCCATATTTTTTGTAATCTTTTTCCGGTATATAATTCTTATCAACAATGGTCAATACTTTTTCACCATTTAATATTTCATCGGGTACATTCAAAAAATGAAAGTTCAGCGCGTTAACCGCAACCTGTGCATCGTTCTTTACTTCCACATTATTAAAGTTTACAGTTGCCTGCAGTTTGGCTACTGAAAAACCGGCATCTTCCACTGCTTTGCGTATGTCATCAAAACTCACTGACGCGTCTTTTTTAAAGCTGATACTGTAGCTGGATTCTTTGATATTTGCTTTTACTGTTTCAATGGTATTTACTTTCAGCAACGCTGCGTAAATGGCTTTTGAACACATGGAACAGGTAAGCCCACTGGCCGTTAATGTTACTTTGGAAACCTGTGCCTGCGCGGCATTCACGATAATCAACAGGACTGCTGCTATTAATAATTTCTTCATAATTATTTTTTTAAAGATCACTGAAAATTATGAGCAGCAGGTATTGTGGCTTGTGGGGTTTTTGTTGCAATCACGTTTTGCCATCGGCTTGCAGCAATCCATTCCTGTTTGTATGCAGGAGGTTTTATCACATTTTGTTTTATCATCACAGCATGGTTTGCCGGGCGTTGCAGATTTGTTCATAGACGATTGCCCTGGTTTTGGCCTATCATACTGGCAGCATTTGTCTAATTTATTATACGATGCATCTGTTGCCTTCACATCCTGTGTATCATAACCAACAGAAGCTATTTTTTGCTGGATTTTTGTATTGCTTGTTTTTGTTTCATCATAAGTAACCACCAGCACTTTTGTTTCCTTGTTCCAGTTTGCATCGCTTGCACCCGCTGCTTTTGCAGCGTTTTCAATATGCATTTTGCAGGAACTGCAGTTGCCGTAAACTTTTATGGTATCGGTTTTTATCCCGGCGAAAGAAAATACAGATAATAAAGTAAATGCCAATGACAGCATTAAATATTGCGTTTTCATATAATGATTTTTTTATTTTATTTTAAATAAGCTGAACGGGATTGTTGCAGCACAAGGGAGTGACACAACAAAAGTTAAATAGAGAAATATAGCCGGTAACGTAAAAAATATTATTACCGTAATAAGGCTGGCTCAAATTCTGAAAACGCAGTTTTTTATACAAATATCCGGCGGGGATAATGGCGGTGCATGCGTTGAAGCATTATTGTTTTCAATGATTTGATGCATGCATGCAAAATGATATTCATTGAAAGTTTGCGGCTGTACAAGCGGTGCGTGAAAATTTACGCTGTTATCAACCAACTGGTGCGCATCACTCAGTTTTATAAGCTTATACTGATGGCCGCAGCAGGGCATTGCAGTTTTGCTGCCGCATTTACCGCAGGCATCATCATTGTTGTTATCAAATTTTATATCAGCAATTTTACCCATGCAGTAGTGAATATTTACTTCTGCACCTGTGGTAATGCCGAGATATAAAACCGCTAATATAAAAACAATAATTTTTTTCATGAACAGCACAAAGGTAATTCAGTTACGCATATAATGAAACTTTGGATTAAAAATTTCCGGAAGGCGCTGTTAAAATTCTTCGCTGTATTTCGCCGAAGGTGCGCAGGTTTTAATGCCCAATTCTTTTATCCGCGAATCTGCGGCCATTATAAAATCAGTTTACAAAACTCCACCATATACCAACATGCAGCCATAAAGCCTGTGTTGCATAATTGGGCGCAGAAAAATTATTTGCTGTGAATTTAAAACCGTTGGAAGGATTAATGGTATTCAGGTTTTCGAGGCGTATAAACCCTTTAAAACTCCTTATGCGGAATTGAAGGAACGCATTTACATCGGGCCGGTTTGAAATGGTTTCATTATCCTGGAAAAAGAACTGGCCGTTGAGCGGCATATAATTATCTGCTTTATAAGCAGTGTAATACCGTATTTCAAAACCTGTGGAAATAAAAAGGTTTTTATAAAAATTCCCTTCAAATGCAATCCTGTTGCGGGTAAGAATAAACGGCAGGTTTACCGGCGGGTTGCCTGTTGTTTGCTGGACGTGCAGTTCTGAATACCAGTTCCAGTGCCTGCTTAGCTTAAATTTTTTCTCCGCGCCAATATGCAGTACGTTGAAGAGGGTGCTTTCCTGTTTTGCATTATAAAAATTATCGAAGTAAGTATAATTGCTGATGATATAGTATTCGCCCGTAAGCTGCAGGTTGATGGAAGGCACATCAATATTTGCAAAGGCCTTTAAAATATTTTCCTTATTAAAATTACCTCCCGGAATTACAGGGAAGGAAGTAAGCGCCACGGGAAAACCTGAAGTGGTTTGATTAAAAATATAAGAGGGTGAGCGGTTTACATTTTGTACACCCAGTTCAAGTGAGCCGAGCTTTTTATTCAGTTCGCGTTTTAAACTCAGGAAAGCTGAATAGTCCCCGGCATAACTGCCGGTTACATAAAATTGCGCGGTGGCTTCCACATCCCATTTCTGGTTGCGGGTGCGGTTGCGGTATTCGCCGCCTGCATACAGGTTATTAAAATCTTTTTTGTACGGGTAATAGCCGCCGCTGATCATTTCATACCCGGCGCTGAGTTTCAAAAACTGGTTCAAATTATTTTTTTCAGGAAAAGAAATAATGCTGAAATCATTGGTAAGGTTTTGCCATTGGTCTTTAAAAGAAACAGCATTATCCTGCACAGTGTAATTATAGTATTGAAGATACAAACTGTCTATTGGCGCTGCATCCTGGAAAGCATAAGTGTTTTTTGAATATTTAACAGTATGCTGAAAACGTATCCTCGGATAAAATAATTTATACGTTACCGAATCTGTAACCAACGAATCTTTTTGCCCAAAGTCATAGTATTGCCTGAAGAGCAGGATATTTTCATCGTATAATGTGCCGGTATTAATTGCAGTTTGAAAAAAATTCCTGATTGGGGATGTATTTGTGCCCAGCCTTGTTTCAATTCTAAAAGGGTCGCTGAAGGAGGTTCCGGTTAAATCGTTTTTATCCTGCAGGCCGCCGTTTTCTGAAGACCGGAGTTTATTTGAAATAAAGATGAAATAATTACCATATCTTTTATTGTTAGTCTGGAAGAATGTGTTGAACCGTATATTGTTGTGGCTTGAATTCTGGTTTTTGAAACTGCCGGGTACATTGATAAAACGGTATTCAAATGTAAGGTTGAAATTGCTTTTGCGGTTTTGCGTATGGAGGATGTTTATGATCTGTTCGCTTTTGCTGCCCAGCAAATATCCCAGCTCAGTATAAGGTCTTGTAGTTTGAAAAAAACGGCTGTTTTCCACTGTATATCTGTAGGCATCATACGCATGAAAACCCGCGTCAAACCCAGGTTTCATATATGGGCTGAAAATAAGCGACCTGGTGGGAGTGCCGGTATTTCCAAGATCAACATTGTAATAGGGAACCGGGAACCGTGTGTAAAAATCATTGATGGAAGAATCTATCCTGCGCACCTTTGTAGAATCAAAAAACCGGAAATGAATAGTGATGGAATCTTCAAAAGCATCGCGGTGCTGGAGTGAATCGTTGCCGGTTTGTTTACGGACCGGGTTGCCGTGAGTATCATAACCAATACCGGATGTATCATCGCCATTTTGCTGAAACCTGTTTAAATCACCGGGTATCTGCGCAACTGCTGCAAAAGCAGACAGCAAAAGCAAAACGGTAAAACCAAATATAAATGCATTTTTGAAAATCATCAGTATCAGCAATGATGCAAAGTAAAGTGAAAGCTGTGAAGAAAAATATAAATCAGCATTGGGCTTCCCGTTTCTTGTTCAGGGTTTCCTGTTTTGCGCAACTTTCAATCTTCAACTAAACTTCTGCAACCATTTCTTTAAACAAATTTGTAAGTTTTGGTTCTGCCTCTTTTGCGGCGGCGAGCACTTCCTCATGCGTAATCACATTTTCTTCTTCACGTATCCCCAAATCTGTAATTACACTTACCGCAAAAACTTTTATGCCTGCATGCACCGCTGCTATTACTTCCTGTACAGTGCTCATGCCCACTGCATCTCCGCCCAACGCTCTTATCAGTTTATATTCTGCACGTGTTTCAAATACAGGGCCGGTAACCCCGGTATAAACGCCTTCTTTTAAATTATAACCCAAACGCCTGCCAATTGTTTTTGCTTTTGCAATCAATGCTTTACTGTATGGCCCGCTCATATCAGGGAAACGTGTTCCCAGTATGTCTTCATTTTTTCCAATCAACGGGTTCACAATAAACAAACTGATATGGTCAGTTATCAGCATCAGGTCGCCTACATTAAAATCAGGGTTTACACCGCCTGCGGCATTTGAAATAAAGATCGTTTGCACGCCAAGCGTTTTCATTACCCTTATGGGATATATTACCTGCTGTGCGCTGTAACCTTCATAAAAGTGAAACCGGCCCGACATCACGATAATTTTTTTTCCGTTTAATTCGCCAAACAATAATGTACCGCCATGCCCCCTTACCGTACTTACAGGAAAGTGCGGTATATCAGCATAGCCTATTTCTTTTTCAATTTTTATTTCGTTTGCCAGGTTGCCAAGCCCGCTTCCCAGCACTATTCCAATTTGAGGCATGTGCGGATAATTTTCTTTTATAAATGATGTGGTTTCATTCAGTTGTTCTGTTAATGTAATGGCCATGAATATTTTTTTGTGTGTTGCAAAATAAAATAAACCCTGAAATAATACATTGGCTGCAAATGATGCGCAATAATATACCATACAAAAATGCAACGCCCGCCCGAACGGTAAGGCGGGCAGGCAACATCAGCATCATTCACATTCTGCATCCGGGGCGTAAAAATTTTTTACAAATAAAGTCATTTAGCCGCAATAAAAAAGTGCATGAACGATTTAGCCTCATGCACTTTTCTTTTCACGTTTCACTTCTCCCTTTCACGTTTCCCGTTTCATCTCTCACTTCAATATACTCCTGCTTATTACAATGCGCTGCACTTCGCTGGTACCTTCATATATCTGTGTAATTTTTGCATCACGCATCATGCGTTCTACATGGTATTCTTTTACAAAACCATATCCACCGTGTATCTGCACAGCTTCCGTTGCAGTCCACATGGCTGTTTCGCTTGCATATACTTTTGCCATTGAACTGCTTAAAGTATAATCTATTCCATTATCTTTTTCCCATGCAGCTTTCAGGCAAAGTAAACGCGAAGCTTCAATGCGCGTGGCCATATCAGCAAGTTTAAACTGTATGATCTGGTGGTGCATTATTTCTTTGCCAAATGCTTTTCTTTCTTTAGAATAAGCCAGTGAAAGTTCATACGCGCCGCTTGCAATGCCAAGCGCCTGCGATGCAATGCCAATACGGCCACCCGCAAGTGTCTTCATCGCAAAAGTAAAACCAAAACCATCCGCACCTATACGGTTTTCTTTGGGCACTTTTACATCACTGAACAAAATGGAATGGGTGTCGCTGCCGCGAATGCCAAGCTTATTTTCTTTTGCGCCAACAGTAACGCCGGCCCAGTTTTTTTCTACTATAAATGTATTAATGCCGCGTGAGCCTTTTGAAGCATCTGTTTGCGCCATCACTAAATAAACACTTGCAGTGCCGCCGTTTGTAATCCAGTTTTTCACGCCGTTGAGCAAATAATGATCCCCTTTATCTTCCGCAGTGGTGCGCTGGCTTGTGGCATCGCTGCCCGCTTCGGGCTCGCTTAATAAAAATGCACCGATATACAGCTCTCCGTCTTTCTTTCCCTGCGCAAGCGGTGTTAAATATTTTTGTTTCTGTTCTTCGTTGCCATAAGCCTGCAACCCCCAGCACACAAGGCTGTTGTTCACACTCATACACACACTCACACTTGCATCAATTTTTGAAATTTCTTCTATTGCCAGCACATAACTCATCGTGTCCATTCCCGCGCCGCCATATTTTTCATCCACCATCATGCCCATGAACCCAAGATCAGCAAGCTGCATGATTTGTTCTTTGGGAAATTTCTGCAACTCATCACGCTCAATCACGCCGGGCTTGCATTCATTCTGCGCAAAGTCTCGTGCGGCTCTTTGAATCATCAGTTGCTCTTCGGTAAATTGAAATTCCATAATGCTTATTTGTGTTGCGCAAAAATATACGAAAGCATTGAATCGGCTAACAGTTGATAGTATTTTATTTTTTATGAGCCGACCATAGTATTTGTGGCATCGGTTGTTGCGTCGTACTCTTCAGCAATTTTAGCATTGCTGAGCAAAACAAAACATAACTTTTTGAAATGATGACAGGCTTACCCGTTCTTAACCTACTGACTCAAGAACTTTCTGACTTTATTTGTTACACTTCCGGCTCCTGCTGGCTTAAACAATGAAAACTGCCCAAGCCCCAGATAATATCAGTTGAATCAATTCCAATAGTTTCCCTTCCCGGAAAACAATCAGCAATTACCTGCAAAGCCCTTTTATCTTTTGGTGAACGGAATGTGGGAACAATCACATATTTATTACAGATATAAAAATTTGCATAAGATGCGGGAAGACTTTGATCATTATAAATAACAGCATCCGGCATGGTCAGTTCAATAATATTCAGTTGCTTACCATTCAGCAAACGCATTTGCTTAAGCTGTTTCAGGTTTGTCTGCAGCAAATCATAGTTTACATCATTTTTATTTTCTTCAACAACAGTGATAACAGTGTCTTCATTTACAAAACGAACTGTATCATCAATATGGCCGTCGGTATCATCACCATCAATACCTTCATCCACCCAAAGCACCTGCTGCATACCGTAATAATTACAAAGATAATTTTCAATTTGTTGCTGCGTTAAATTCGGGTTGCGATTTTTATTCAGTAAGCAGCATTTGGAAGTAATAACAGTTCCTGCACCGTTGAAATCAACAGAACCACCTTCCATAATTATTCCCGGATAATAAACAGGAATATTATAATGCTTTGCAATCAATGTTGGTATCACATCATCCAAATCGAATGGCGGATATTTTCCGCCCCATGCATTGTAGTTCCAGTCAATAATTATTTTCTTTTGTTCTGCATTGGGGTTTATTAAAAATGCAGGACCATGATCACGGCACCAGGCATCATTTGTTGGGTGAAAAAAGAATTCCACGTTTTCCATTTCAGCGCCTGCCTGCTGCAAATGCTGTACAGCAAAGGTTTTCATGGCTTCATCATTTACATTAATACAAACCTTTTCGCTTTGCGAAAGATATTTTACAAACAAACTGTACGAAGGAAAAATAGAATTTATCTTTCCCGGCCAGCTTGCTTCTTTATGCGGCCAGCTAAGCCAAGTGGCAGTATGCGGCGCAAATTCTGCGGGAAAATAATAACCGGATTGTTGAGGAGTCAAAAAGTCAGAAGGTACGGAAGACGGAAAAGCTGCCTGATTATGTTTCAATTTTTGATTATTTTATTTCACTGAATTACGGGTGCATTTATCATTACCAATACTTCTTTATACATTTCATATATCTTAACGTGTTGTGCTGTTAAAAATATTTTGATGTTATGTGAAGCAAAAGATGTTGTGTAATTGTCCAGGTAAGTGGTTATGCTTACCAAAATAACATGCACAACATCAAAGCAAATTTCAGCAAATTTTATTGTATTTACAAAGAGCTTTTTAAAAATGAAAGCGGCTGATGCTATTCATACCTGGTTCACCGTCACTCGTCATCAAAGCTTCAAAACCTAAGCTACACAAAGATTGTAAACAGCATCCCGGTTCCTGTTGTAAAGATGGCAAGAGAAAAAAAATCAAGGCTTTCAGAAAATCTTTTGAAACTGCTCTGGCCAAAGGATGGGGTGCTGCAAACAAAAGTTGATTTATTGTTTTGAAGTTGCGTATAGTAATTTATGATAACGGGTTGTTCAGCAAAGTGGAATTACAAAAGCCAATGCGGATGATATTAGTTTTTGAAACAAGTAAAGGATTTACCTGTGAAAAAAAATATTTCTGGTCACGGAGCCGTATATCAAAGACCCTGCAAATGGGCTTGTCCGGGCAATATAAAGTGACATTAAACTACCTTTCAGGAATTATCAGCGTGATTATAAAAGAATCCGGAAAAGTATAAACCAAAAAGAGCAAAAGGTTGAAACATTTTTTGCGAAATGCGGGATGAGTTAAATTTGAAACGTAATTATGCAAGACCTTATGGAGGATTGGCTGAAAGATTTGTTTCCAAGCTCGTCCATATCAATTTTGCAATGAGTCAATCATTTGAATGGGAAAAAATTAGCTCAAATTAAACATGCTTTGGATTTTTAACAGCACAGCACATTAAATATTATTAAATGGGTATTGCAATACGCAGGGCAGAAAGAAAAGACTGCAAAAGATTATTGGAGCTGATAAAAGAACTAGCTGCTTATGAACGGGCGCCTGATGCAGTAACAGTTTCACTGGAGCATTTTGAAGAAAGCGGTTTTGGTGAAAAGCCGGTGTGGTGGGGCTTTGCAGCAATCTCATCCCCTACCTCCTTTTCCACGGGCGGAGAAGGGGAAATTGTGGGCCTTGCTGTTTATTATATCCGTTATTCTACCTGGCTGGGGCAAAGGATGTATCTTGAAGATATATTAGTAACAGAAAAAGCAAGGGGAAAAGGAGCAGGTAAGTTATTATTTGAAGCATTAATAGAAGAAGCAAAAGAAAAAAAATTAAGCGGTATTGTATGGCAGGTGCTTAACTGGAATGAATCCGCTATAAATTTTTACCGTAAATATTACAACGCAAAATTTGATGATGAATGGATAAACTGCAGCATGGAATTAGATGGCGGCAAAGGCGGTTATTGAATAAAGAGCAAAAGCAACAGTTTACAGGCAACCAGAAAACCTATTTTTTCAAATCCAGCACCCAAAATGTTTTTGCCGGAATGGAAGGTTTATCAGAAAGATTAAAATTGTTTCCGGTGGTTACATCAACAGCATTTGTAAAACCATTTGTGCGCTCTTTGTAAATACTGAAATCAATTTTTTTCACTGTGTCATTCGTATTCATCACACTCATTACAGTTTGTGTATCATCGTACCGGAAATAAACATATACCCCGTCCGCAGGAACAAACTGCATAAGCCTGCCTGTTTTTATTGCGGAAGAATTTTTCCGGAACTGCGCTAAAACTTTTACATAATTATATGCCTCATTTTCCTCCGGCGTGCGGCCTGCAGTTTCAAATTTATTTACCGCATCGCCGCTCCATCCACCGGGAAAATCTTTGCGTACTTCTGCATCCGTAGGATCTTTAAAATTCTTCATCAAAATTTCCGTGCCGTAATATAGCTGCGGTATGCCACGTTGTGTAAGCAACAGCGCTATACCCATTTTATATTTATTAAAGTCTTCACCAATTACTGAATAAAAGCGGTTCTGGTCGTGGTTGTCAAAAAATATTTCATTGCGCATGGGGTCTTTGTATAAAATATCCTGCACAAGTGTGTTGTACAGTTTTGTTATGCCGCTGCTCCATCCAAAATTTTCATTTAATGTTGAGTATGCACTGCCAAACCATTCGTAATCTGTAACACCCTGCAGGTTGCTTTTCCATGCCACGTTTAAATTATTCTGCATGTAGTATGCCTGCTCTGTTACAGACTGCATAGTAGTTTCACCAAAGATGGAAATATGCGGATATTCTTTATACAATGCGTCATTTATTTTATTCAGAAAATTTTTATCAGAATAAAAATAAGTATCCACACGCCAGCCATCAATGCCAAATTCTTCAACCGTCCACAATGCGTGCTGTATTAAATAATTTGCCACGAAAGGGTTTTGCTGGTTCAGATCAGGGAGAAAAGAAGTAAACCACCCTTTCTGTGTAATGTTGTAATCATACTGAGATGCATACTGGTCCACAAGCGGCTGGTCTTTATAAGAAGTGTTTGTGTACTGCGCCCATTGGTTAAACCAGTCTTTTGCAGGCGGATCCAAAAAAAGAAAATGCTTATTGCCAATATGGTTGTACACAGCATCCTGTATTATTTTTAATCCTTTTGCATGAGCGGCATCAATCATTTTTTTATATCCATCATTGCCGCCAAACCTGCGGTCTATTTTATATTGATCAGTAAATCCATAACCATGATAAGCGCTGCGCATGGTGCCGCCTTCATCCGTTAATGCCTGGTCATTTTCCACTACCGGTGTCAGCCATAAAGCCGTAACGCCA
Source organism: Chitinophagales bacterium (assembly GCA_038207175.1). GTDB lineage: Bacteria > Bacteroidota > Bacteroidia > Chitinophagales > Chitinophagaceae > JBBRAD01. The sequence continues at coordinate 74,436 of JBBRAD010000012.1, read as the reverse complement.
AGATCATTAAAATAATTTAAGTGATTGAGGATGCCCTGAAAATCGCCGCCATGTCTGAAGAAGGGGTTGCTGCGGTCGCAGTTGGTATCATTCATATCCGCAAACTTATCATTGCTTATATCACCATTACTGAAACGGTCAGGCATCAGCAAATAAATTAAATCAGAGGAAGTAACGCCCTGTGCATATTCTATGCCATTGCCTTTTCTTTTTTCTTTTAAGGGCCATGCAACAGAATGGGCTTTTGCGCCATCAGTAAACTCTATGTCAACGGTACCGGGTTTTGCAGTGGGTGCAATAGAAATATCGACAGCAATATATTTTCCATTTTCAAATTTGTGGATGTTTGTAATGCTGATACCCGGATAATTGATGCGCACTTTCTCAGTACTGAAACCTTCATATCCGCCTTTAATAAGCAATTGTACTTTGTTCCATTTCATTCCGGCCCACCAGTTGGAAGGATATACCAGCGCATATTGTGAAAACGCTGACAGATGAAAAAGAACAGGCATCAGAAAAAAAAACTTTTTTATCATAGTGTTTCGTTGGCTGGTAAATTATTTTTTTCATTGATAAAGAAAAAACATGCCGAGGCTGCAATGATCATCAGCACGCCGCCAATTTCCACGGCAAGAAGCCTGTCGTTGTTCAATAAATTTTTCATCACCCAACCAAAGCCAAGCGAAGCAATGATTTCGGGCAAAACAATAAAAAAATTAAAGATACCCATGTACACGCCTATTTTATTTTCGGGCAATACACCGCTTAGCATGGCATAGGGCATGGAAAGGATGCTTGCCCAGGCAATGCCTACACAGGTCATGCTGCCAAACAGCATATATTTATCCGATACAAAAGCCACACTTATTAAACCAAATGCACCAATAAGCAAACAAAGTGAGTGTGTGGATTTTCTTCCTAGTTTATTGGCAATGTAGGGAAGCACAAAGGAGAACAGAAAAGTGATTACATTATAAAAGGCAAGGGTAAGTCCGGCAAAATCTCTGCCCTCGCTGTATAAAACATCGGTTTCACTTGTAGCACCAAATACATTTCTTGCCACCGCAGTGCTGTAATAAAACCACATTAAAAACAAGCCGGGCCATGTAAAAAATTGTACCAGCGCAAGTATTTTCATACGCCTGGGCATGTGCAAAATAGATTCATTGATTTCTTTAAATATACCACCGATACCTTTTTTTGACCCTCTCATCTTTTCTTTAAAATTCGCATCTGTGGGCGGATATTCTTTTGTAGTAAATACTGTGTACATTACCGCCGCAAAAAAGAAAAATGCTCCTATATAAAATGACCATTTTACATTATCAGGGATAACGCCACTCGCCGCTGTATTTTTAAAATGTATCCAGTTTGTCATTACCCAGGGCAATGCGGATGCAATGCTTCCACCCAAGCCAATCATCAGGCTTTGCATTACAAAACCCTGTGTACGCTGCTTTTCATTCAGCTTGTCTGCAACAAAAGCGCGGAAAGGCTCCATACACACATTGCCCGAACTGTCCAGTATCCAAAGCAATCCTGCGGCCATCCATAAAGTGCTGCTTTGTGGCATAAATAATAAACAAATAGTACTGAGCACGGCCCCCACTAAAAAGTACGGCCTTCTCCTTCCCCAGAAAGGGTGCCAGGTATGGTCACTCATATAACCGATAATGGGTTGAACAAGCAAGCCTGTTAAAGGCGCTGCCAGAAAAAGAATAGGAATTTTGTCGGCATCGGCGTGTAGGTATTCATAAATGGGTCCCATGTTTGCACGCTGCAAATCCCACCCAAACTGAATTCCAAAAAAACCCACACTCATATTTATAATCTGGCCTATGCTGAGTTTTGGTTTTACGCCTGTAAAAGATGTGGACATGGCAATGGTTTAGTAAGTAAATATGTGTAAAAAATACATGGTAAAAAAATTTGTTTCAGAATCCTTTGTTTTGGTGTTACACATTTTTTTGCCGGATGGCTGCCGGGATCGAATCCCCGGTCATATTCATTAAATCTTAATGAGCCACGCGGGCAAAACTTCAGTTTGTATCTTTATTCAATAATCTGTTCCGTTTCAGTATATCAGTAAATACGAAAATAAACTTCCCGTGAATATTTCTCAGTATATATGGTTAGTGATATTATGGCTGTTGTTTGGTGCATTGCATAGTTTATCAGCTTCCGCCGGGTTTAAACAAAAGATGCAGCTGGCAATGAAGGAATCATACAAATTTTACAGGCTTGTTTATTCCGTATTCGCAGCGCTTTCACTTGGCTTTGTGGTTTGGTACCATTTTCATATTACAGGTGTTTTATTATGGAATATGTCTTTGGCTGAAACTGCAACAGCCGCTATAACGGGAAGCGCCGGTTTAATAATCATGGGTATCTGCATTAAAAAATATTTTATAGATCTCAGCGGCATTGATGTTCTGCTGAAACGTAAACCTGCGCAGGGTTTGCAGGTGGGTGGGCTCCATAAATTTGTGCGCCACCCTTTGTATTCAGGCACTTTATTATTTGTATGGTCAGTATTTTTATGGCAACCTTTGCTCAGCAACCTTATCTCATGTATCTGCATTACTGCTTATACGCTTACAGGGATTTATTTTGAAGAGAAGAAATTAGTACAGCAGTTTGGTGAAGCATATAAAAAATTTGCAGCAAAAACAGCTATGCTTATACCGGGGTTATTCTGAAGCCATCGGGTTTTTATATACACCATATATTCCAAAAAGTGAACCGGCCAGTGTAATTAAAAAAAAACTGATACTGATGCTTACCGTTGCGGGGTCGTTGTTTATATGCAGCAATGTATTGCTTCCCCACAAAAAAACAACTTCCCTTGCGCCAATCATTCCAATGGTAAGCGGCAGTATGGCAACAATAGACGATAATAAAAAAGTAAGTATATAAGCTGTTTGATGCGCATAAATATGCAACGCCTGCATAATGCAGTAAATGCACAGTACCTGCAACGCCTGCACGGCAAGCCCCAGCAATAAAATGGGTTTGCCCCAGATATCATCACCCATTATTTTTTAATATGAGCAGGGTGTTCGTGCATCTTTCCACTGAAGGGAGTATAAATGAAGGTACGCTGCACACATCAGGGACGCATACGGTTTCCTGTATAAACTGTAATGATTGCGATCTTCTTATAAGACATATACTTAAAGCAGAGGACAAATATATACTTACACTGTATTAAACTGCAAGGCGAATGCAATGAGAGTGGGAGGAGCTATGGAGAAGCTATGAAGGAGTTATGGAGAAGGTATGGAGCAGATGTGCTATAACTGTGCTATAATTGTGCTGTAACTGTGCTATATGTATGATATAATATTTGAATAAGATTGTGAGAACACTGTGCGGAAAAGAGCGCGAATATTATTAAGAGCAGCCAGTTATAAATATACATTTTAATTCTGAAAACTTTTGCTGCTTAACCAAAAAAATTAAGCAGTAATTGGCACAACGTGGATTGCACAGATTATCCAGTTTCATACCGGCGTGAATGTTGAATTTTTTAAACCCCAGGTATTCAGATCACTTTTACGATTTCACCTTGCTACAATCACTTTCTGTTCCTCCCCTGTTTTATTATTTTTCAGGTAGTAAATGCCGGGCGGTAAAGCGCTGATATTTATACCGCCACTGCCATTAATTAATTTGGTAAATAAAATTTTGCCGGAAGAATTTATAAGAGAAAAAACTGCACTGCCATTGGTTTGCACATGTAATTCATTTTTTGCGGGATTAGGATAAACCGTAAAATCTTTATTACTGTTTTTTGCCTGTACTGTATTTTTATTTTGCATATCCAGATGCAAATCTTTTGGCGCAGATGCAAATAAGGGCAAACTGTCCTTGCCCAATTTTACTATCCAGTAATCATACCCACCGTGGTTACCGCTTACATCGCCATCGTTGGATTGAGAAATTCCGGCAACAATATACCCGCTGTCCGCTGTTTGCTGAATAGAATATGCCTGGTCGTAACTACTACCGCCAAGGCTTTTTTGCCACTGAATGGCGCCGGTTTTTTTAAGCTTTACTATCCAGTAATCAAGCCCACCGTGATTACCGCTTACATCGCTATCGTTGGAATAAGACCTTCCGGCTACAATATATCCGCTGTCTGATGCTTGCTGAATGGAATATGCAACATCATTATTACTACCGCCAAGACTTTTTTGCCACTGAATGTCACCGGTTTTTTTAAGCTTAACTATCCAGTAATCAATCCCACCGTGATTACCGCTTACATCGCCATCGTTGGAAAGAGAATATCCCGCTACAATATAACCGCTGTCTGCTGTTTGCTGAATGGAATATGCAACATCATCATTACTACCGCCAAGACTTTTTTGCCACTGAATGGCGCCGGTTTTTTTAAGCTTTACTATCCAATAATCATAAAAGACTCCACCATGATGACCGCTTACATCGCCATTATTGGAAAAAGAATATCCGGCTACAATATACCCGCCGTCTGCTGTTTGCTGAATGGACCGTGCATAGTCATTACTACTGCCACCAAGGCTTTTTTGCCATTGAATTACCCCACTTTTGTGAAGCTTAACTATCCAGTAATCATATCCACCATGGTTACCGCTTACATCGCCGTCGTTGGAAGAAGAAAATCCTGCTACAATATACCCGCTGTCTGCTGTTTGCTGACTGGAATATGCATAGTCATCACTACTGCCGCCAAGACTTTTTTGCCACTGAATGCCGCCGGTTTTTTTAAGCTTAACTATCCAGTAATCATAGCCACCGTGATTACCGCTTACGTCGCCATTGTTGGAATTAGATGATCCCGCTACAATATACCCGTTGTCTGCTGTTTGCTGAATGGAAAATGCCTCATCATAAATACTGCCGCCAAGGCTTTTTTGCCACTGAATAGCGCCTGTTTTTTTAAGCTTAACTATCCAGTAATCATAGCCACCGTGATTACCGCTTACATCGCTATCATTGGAATAAGAATATCCTGCTACAATATACCCGCTGTCTGCTGTTTGCTGAATGGAATATGCATAGTCATAATTACTACCACCAAGGCTTTTTTGCCACTGAATAGCTGGAGCAGTTTGGGCAATTGTATTTAAACTTATTATTACAAATGCTGCTGTAAGAATTGTTTTCATAAAAAATAGTTTTGGTGTTTATGAATTAAATCTACGCTTTTATGATTATTTGCATATTACATTTTCCGGATTATTTTTAGCGCATGTTAATCTTCTGATATGCAACTATTGAACCTATAAAAATCCTCCTCCTATCTTTGCAGCACTATGGATAAAAAAGTTCGTGTCCGTTTTGCGCCTTCACCAACAGGCGGTTTACATTTGGGCGGTGTAAGGACGGTGCTGTTTAATTACTTATTCGCCAAACACCATGGCGGTGATTTTATACTGCGTATTGAAGACACAGACCAGTCGAGGTTTGTGGAAGGCGCCGAAGATTATATTTTTGAAACGCTTGACTGGTGTGGCCTGCAGCCGGATGAAAGCCCGCGGCACGGCGGACCATATTCCCCATACCGGCAAAGTGAACGTAAAGAAATTTACCGGCAGTATGCAGAGCAATTAGTGAAAGATGGTTTTGCATATTATGCATTTGATACTACAGAAGAACTTGATGCAAAGCGCAAAGAGGTTTCAAATTTTCAATATAACCATCATCACCGTTCGGGTTTAAAAAATTCTGTTTCATTAAGTGAAAAAGAAACAGAAAAATTATTGAATGAAAATACCCCGCATGTTATCCGTATAAAAATGCCGGATAATGAAGAAATAAAATTTACGGATATGATACGCAGTGAAGTAAGCTTTCATTCTTCGCAGGTGGATGATAAAGTATTGCTGAAAGCAGATGGTATGCCTACTTATCACCTTGCGGTGGTAGTGGATGATTATTTAATGAAGATAACACATGCATTCCGCGGAGAGGAATGGTTGCCTTCGGTACCCGTTCATATTTTGTTGTGGAAATATTTATTTGGCCTTGAAAATATGCCGTTGTGGGCGCATTTTCCGTTAATACTAAAACCCGATGGAAATGGAAAACTCAGCAAGCGGGATGGCGACCGTTTAGGCTTTCCCGTATTCGCGATGAACTGGGCTGATCCGCGTAGAAATGAATTGACACAAGGTTTTCGCGAGAAAGGCTTTTTACCTGAAGCATTTATAAACATGCTTGCCATGCTGGGCTGGAATGATGGAACAGACCAGGAAATTTTTACTAAAGAAGAACTGATAGAAAAGTTTTCTATGGAACGTGTGCATAAAGGCGGGGCAAAATTTGATTATGAAAAAGCAAAGTGGTATAACCATGAATGGATAAAAAGGTTTGAGGTTCCAAGTTTCAAGTTTCAGGTAAAAAAAATATTTGAGGAAAATAATATTAGCGTTGCTGATGATAAAAAATTAGATAAAGTAATTATGCTTGTAAAAGACCGCTGCACATTGCTTACTGATTTTGTGCAGCAGGCATCTTTCTTTTTTAAAACCCCTGAAACTATTGATATTGCTGCCTTGCAGCCAAAATGGGATGAAAAGAAAAGCCAGTTTTTTATTGAACTTATCCGCGCTTATGAACTGATGCAGTTTTGGCAGCATGATGATCTGGAAAAAGAGTTTAAAGAAATGGCTGCGGCACACCAGATAAAACCAGGCGATGTTTTATTTGCTTTCCGCATTATGCTTGTGGGCGGAAAATTTGGCCCCGGCGTTTTTGATATTGCTTCAATTATTGGTAAGGAAGAAACAGTTCTCAGGATTAAAAATACGTTGCAGTTGATGCATCCCTGAATCTTCTTAAACCTATAAGAAAGTATTATTTACAAAAAATTCATTTCCTCAAATCAACGCCTGTTGTATCTTTCAGCAAACAAACTAAATATGCAAAAAAGCAGCAGGCTTTTGTACTTACTCGCTTTAATAAAACTTATTACGCCATTCTTTTTGCAAAACAGTTTTTACCAGCCGCACCGTGATGAATTTTTATATTTAGCCGAAGCGCACCACATGGCCTGGGGTTATATGGAAGTGCCGCCATTGCTGAGTGTTTTTGCATGGCTCACCAATGCATTTGGCGGAAGCATGTTCTGGATAAAGATCTGGCCTGCATTGTTCAGCGCGTTTACTTTTATAATGATTGGCAAAATTATTTTATCGCTTGGCGGAAAAACATTTGCATTGATTCTTGGCTGGCTGCCATTTATGCTGGATGGGTATATGCGCCTGTTCTTTTTATTCCAGGCAAATTTTCTTGAAGTATTTTTCTGGACTGCCATTGCGTACACCATCATTCTTTATATTCAAACCGGAAAAAATAAGTGGCTGTATTATTTTGGTGTGAGCATTGGTTTGGGAATGATGAGCAAATACTCCGTTGCATTTTATACGGTAAGCATTTTAGCAGGTCTCCTTATTACAAGGCACAGGAAAATATTTTTGAATAAACATTTTTATTTAGCAGCGGTTATTGCAATTGCCATTTTTTTACCAAATCTCATCTGGCAATACTATCACCGCTTCCCGGTAATAACCCACATGCAGGAACTGCAGGATGAACAACTGCTGTTTATCAATACTTCAGATTTTATCATCAGCCAGTTTATGATGAATTTGCCCTGTATATTTATATGGATTGCAGGTTTGTTTTTTGTTGTTCTTTCTGATAAGGGCAAACCTTTACGGTTGTTTGCATGGGCTTATACATGCGTTATTGTTTTACTGATTGTATTGCATGGCAAAGATTATTATGCGTTAGGAGCTTACCCGGTTTTGTTTGCATTCGGGGCTTATCATTTAGAAAAAGCCACCTCGCTGCATTTTAAGTTTACGAGATATGTGATGATGATTTTTTCTATTACTTTAGGTTTATTTGCGCTACCATTGATAATGCCGGTTGCAAAACCGGATGCATTGGCAAAGTATTACCAGGTTACGAAACTGAACAAAACGGGTTCTTTTAAGTGGGAGGATTTACAAATGCACCCGTTGCCGCAGGATTTTGCAGATATGATTGGATGGAAAGAATTAACGGAAAAAACCGCAGCGGTGTATAACAGTATGCCTGAAGAACAAAAAAAGAAAACCATTATTTTTTGTAATCAATATGCACATGCGGGTGCACTCACTTATTACGGCCCGCAGTTTGGCCTGCCTGAAGTGTACAGTGCAAATGCATCTTTTGTGTTATGGTTACCTGATAAACCCGATGTAAAAAATATTATATTGGTGGCACATGACTTACCTGACAGCAGCAATATTATTTTTCACCAGTTTGAAAAAATGAGTGTAAAAGATTCACTCAATTACCCGCTTGCGCGGGAAAACGGTGTGAAAATAATTTTGTTTGAAAATGGAAATGATAAGCTGGATGGAATGATTGAAGCAACTGTTGCAAAATTAAAAAGCCAGTTTACCCGCTGAAAGCATTTGTTATTCATTGCGTATTTTTGAAAATTGAATTTTAATTTACGATTGCATGAGTAAAGAATTAAGCAGGCCTGTTCGCGTACTTGTTGCCAAAGTTGGTTTGGATGGCCACGACCGCGGGGCAAAAGTTATTGCCACTGCTTTGCGCGATGCAGGTATGGAAGTAATTTATACCGGCCTGCGTCAAACACCTGAAATGGTTGTGAATGCTGCATTGCAGGAGGATGTGGATGCAATCGGTATCAGTATTTTAAGCGGTGCGCATAATACTGTTTTCCCAAAAATAATTGCGCTGATGAAGGAAAAACAAATGAATGATGTACTGCTCACCGGCGGCGGAATAATTCCCGAAGATGATATGAAGCAACTGAATGAAATGGGCGTGGGTAAACTGTTTGCCCCCGGAACAAATACAGCAGATATAGCAACATATATAAAAGATTGGGTAAAAGAAAACAGAAGTTTTTAAGCAAACCCTTTTTGAAATGATTTTCGAGGCGGTATTATTTCCCTTTAAAAAAAGGTTTTCGTTTTTCAAGAAAGGCAGCGCTGCCTTCTTTCATATCGTCTGTGCCAAAACATTCACCAAAACAATTTACTTCCACTTCATACCCATTTTTTGTGTTATCAAAAACAGCATTGGCGGAAGCAATACATTTTGCAACTGCAATGGGCGCTTTGCTGTTTATTGTTTCAAGAATTGATTTTGCTTTGCCCAGCAATTCCTGCTGCGGCACCACATAATTTACCAACCCATATTGCAGGGCTGTGTTTGCATCAATCATATTTCCGCTCATTAATAATTCAAGAGCCCTTCCTTTGCCAATCAACTGCGTTAGCCTTTGTGTGCCGCCATATCCGGGAATTAATCCCAGGTTTACTTCCGGCTGGCCAAATTTTGCATTATCAGCGGCAATCCTGAAATGGCAGCTCATTGCCAGTTCGCAGCCGCCACCAAGTGCAAAACCATTTACGCAGGCAATAATTGGCTTCGCCGCATTTTCAATTTTAAAAAAAACATCCTGTCCTCGTTTTGAAAGTTCTTTTGCTTCATCCACCGTTAGCGCTGCAAATTCGGTAATATCAGCGCCTGCTACAAATGCTTTTGCACCGGCACCTGTAATGATTGCTGATTTTATTTCTGCATTGTTATTCACTTCATCTACTGCTGAATCCAATTCATCAAACACGGTTTTATTCAATGCATTCAGTTTATCAGAGCGGTTGATGGTGATGGTGAAAATATTTTTTTCAAGCGAGGTCAATAAAGTTTGATAAGGCATATCATAAAATTTTATGCGCCGAAGATAGCAACAGTTCTTAAACAACAAACTACCTTCATGCTGTGAACCTTGTTGATATCATTTCATATACCGGTACTTTTGTTTTTGCAGTAACAGGCGCATTGAAAGCAAGGGCGCACCAGATGGATATTTTTGGTGCTGCTGTGCTCGCTTTTGTAACTGCTTACGGCGGCGGTACTTTGCGTGATTTGCTGATTGGTATAAGACCTGTAAACTGGATAAATGACTATCTCGCTTTGTCGCTTGTAATAAGCGCTGTTATTATTGTTTCAGTGGTTAATAAACATTTTATAAAATTCAGGCGCGCCATTTTTATTTCAGACGCTATTGGCATCGGGATGTTTACAGCGGCAGGTATTGAAATAAGCGTGGAGCATGGCGTGAACAGTATATATGCCGTAGTGATGGGCATTATTGTCTGCCACTTTCGGCGGGTTGATTGCGGATATTTTAAGCAACCGTGTTCCCGATCTTTTAAAACGTGGTGAATTATATGCAACCGCCTGTTTTATTGGAGGCATCATCTACATCTTTATGCAGAAAAGCGGTGTGGGCAATGAAATAAGTTTAATAAGCTGTGTGCTGATTGTTGTGGCTGTAAGGATTATTTCAAAAATAAAAAGATTGCAGTTGCCGGAAATTTAAATTCAATGCGGATTTTTATAAATGAATTTCTTCTGCTGCTTCTATTATCAAACCGCAAACATTTTTTATTTCTTCTTCTGTAATGATCAGCGGCGGTGCAATGCGCATGCTTTGGGGCGCAAATAAAAACCAGTCGGTTATCAACCCTTTTTCAATACAGCGGTCAATTATTTTTTTATTGATTTCAAAACTCTGAAATTCAACAGAGGCCCACAAACCGCAGGTATTTATTTTTTTTATTGATGGATGTGAAAGCTGTTCAATTAAAAATTTCTCTTTATTTTTTACTTCATCAATATACTTTTCATTTAATAAAACTTCCATCGCCGCTTTGCCTGCAGCGCAGCAAACAGGGTGCCCACCAAATGTAGTAATATGGCCCAGCACAGGATTATGCGATAAAGTATCCATCAGTTTTTTTTCAGCAATAAAAGCGCCCAGCGGCATCCCGCCACCCAATGCTTTTCCAAGCAGCAAAACATCAGGCACAATATCAAATTGTTCAAAAGCCCAGAGTGATCCGGTTCTTCCAAATCCGCATTGTATTTCATCCAGTATCAGTAATGTATTGTGTTCATTACATTTTCTGCGAACAGCCATCAGCCATTCCTTTGAAGGTTTTATAACGCCGCTTTCAGCCTGCACGGTTTCAAGGATTACGCATGCAGTGCCATTATCAATTTCATCAATAGTTTCATCGCTTCCATAATTAAAATGATATACATCAGGCAATAAAGGGCGGTAAGCATTTCTCCAGTATTCATCACCCATTACACTTAATGCGCCCTGTGTACTGCCATGATAACTTTTATTGAATGCAATAATTTTTGAACGCCCTGTTGCACGTTTTGCCAGCTTCAATGCGCCTTCTGTGGCTTCTGTGCCGCTGTTTGTAAAGTAAACGCTGTTAAGTGCTGACGGGAGATGATCAGTCAATAATTTTGCATAAGTTGTTTGTGGTGATTGAATAAATTCGCCATATACAATCAGGTGCATATAAGCCGCAGCCTGTTGCTGCACCGCTTCAATTACTTTGGGATGTGAATGGCCGATGTTTGCAACGCTAAAACCTGCAATAAGATCAATATATTTTTTTCCATCAACATCATACTGGTAAATGCCTGAAGCTTTCACTATCTCCAGCCCGATGGGTGAAGCTGATGTTTGGGCTATATGGTTTAAAAAAAGTTGCCGCTGTGTCATACGTTTAAATAAAAAATATCAACGTGATTTTTAAATACAAATGTCGTGATTGAAACATTAAAACCGATAGAAACAAATTTAACAGGTGAAAGAAAAACAGGATGGTTGTTTCCAAAGTACATTTCATTAGTTTTGCCGGAGTGGAAACAGTTACGGTAAGGATAATCAATCAATCATCTAATCCGCTGCCGGCTTATGAAACAGCCGGTTCTTCGGGCATGGATATCCGTGCAGATATTTCTTCGCCGGTAAGCATGCGGCCTTTTGAAAGAATATTAATACCTACCGGCTTATTTATAGAATTACCGGAAGGATATGAAGCGCAGGTAAGGCCGCGCAGCGGGCTTGCTATAAAATACGGCATCACCTGTTTAAATTCACCAGGCACCATAGACTCAGATTACCGGGGTGAAATAAAAATTATTTTGATTAATTTGTCAAATGAAACGCAAACCATTTCACATGGTGAGCGGATTGCCCAGCTGATTATTCAGCGGGTTAATAAAGCAGTGTGGCAGGTTGCTGAAGTAATTACAGAAACCCAGAGAGCCGCAGGCGGCTTTGGGCACACAGGAAAACAATAAACTATTTTCATGAAAACATTTGTTTACACCGCAATTGCCCTATTACTTACAGCAGGATGCCGACCGGCAAAAAAAGTGCAGAAAATAGAAGACGCTATTTCAAAAAAAGATACAGCAGCAACCGTGGTGGTAAAACCGGAAGTTATAGCAGTTGATTCTTTTTCCATTGTAAAAAGCATTATCAATAATCTTTACAGTCAAAGGATTGATTTTACAACTTTCACTGCAAAAATAAAAGTTGATTACCAGGGTAAAGACGGCGGGGACCAGGCTACTGCCAACATAAGAATGAAAAAAGACAGCCTTATCTGGATTTCACTTACCGGTGCTTTAGGCATAGAAGGCTTCCGGATGATGATTAATAAAGACAGCGTGGAAGTGATGAACAAACTGCAGAAAACCGTGCAGTACCGAAGTATCAGTTATCTCCAGGACCTTACAGATGTGCCGGTTGATTTTTTCAGCCTGCAGGATCTTATACTTGGCAACCCCGTCTTTCTGGACAGTAATATTGTTTCATACAAAGCAAGTGAAAAAGAATTACTGGTACTGATGGTGGGGCAGTTATTTAAAAATCTTATCACGCTTGAAAACCGTGATTTTAAAGTAATACACAGTAAGCTGGATGATGTGGATCCCATCCGCAACCGTACCTGCGATATTACTTTAGACGGATATGAAAATACACAGAAGGTAAATTTTTCAACAGTGAGGAAAATATCTATTTCAGAACATTCAAAACTGGATATTGATATTGATTTTAAACAGTATTCTTTTAACCAGCCTGTAACATTTCCTTTCAATATCCCTAAAAATTATAAAAGAAAATAATATTGCAGGGCGCGCTGCGTTAATTGTATTATCTGAAAACCCTTTAATAAAATATTCCATGATAAAAAAACTGCTCCTTTTAATTTTTGCTTTTGTAATATCATTTACTGCCCATGCGCAGGATACAAAAGAAGAAATACAAAAAAGGCAGCAGCAACTGCAGAAAGAGCTGAATGATTTGAATAATACGCTTGCTGAAATAAAAAAGAATAAAAAACAATCTATTGGCCAGTTGGCGCTTGTGCAGAAAAAATTAAATACGCGGCAGGAGCTTATTAATAATATAAGCAGCGATTTAAGGAGGCTTGATGATGATATTTACAAAAACCAGCTTGACATTTACCGGTACACAAAAGAACTGGATACCTTAAAAACCCAGTATGCGCAAAGTCTTGTATTTGCTTATAAAAACCGCAGCAATTACGATTACCTGAATTTTCTTTTTTCCGCCACCAGTTTTAATGATGCCGTAAAAAGGGTGGCTTATTTAAAAAGCTACCGCCAGTACCGTGAAACACAGGTAAACACCATCGTAAAAACACAGCAACTGCTGCAGGATAAAATAAGTACGCTTACATCAAACAAAACAGAACAAAACTCCACTTTAAAGGAACAGAACAAACAGCTTGGTGTGCTGGAAGATGACAAAAAGGAAAAAGACGAAGTGGTAAAAGATTTAAAAGGACAGGAAAGCGAAATAGCCGCGGAGATAAAAAATAAAGAAAAGATGCGCGTAAAATTAAACCAGGCCCTGCAGACAGTGATACGGCGCGAAGTGGATGAGGCCAGGAAACAGGACCAGCAGCGCATTGCAAAACAACAGGAAGATGACAGGAAAAAGAAACTGGCAGACCAGCAACAGCAGCAAAAGCAACAACCTGCCCAAAATAATAACAACCCAAACAACAATAACACAGCAGTAATCACGCCTCCTAAAAATGATCAGCCCGTTACGGGCGTTGCCGCACCAAAAAATAACAACCGTTCTTACAGCCCGTTTGAATCCACACCTGAAGGCTTAACACAATCATTGAATTTTGAAAATAACCGCGGCAGTTTGCCCTGGCCTGTAGGCAGCGGTTATGTGTCTATTCATTTTGGCAATTACGCCGCTACAGAACATATTACCGGCGTATCTGATGGCATTACTATTTCTGTCCCTGTTGGCACAAATGTAAAAGCTGTAGCCGATGGTACAGTTTCCGCAGTGCTGGATCTTGGCAGCACCCAGGCTGTTTTAATAAGGCATGGGAAATATTTTACTGTTTACAGTAACCTTTCTTCGGCAAATGTAAATAAAGGCGATGAAGTAAAATCCGGAACACCTGTTGGCCGCGCCGCCGTTGATGATTCAGGCGAAGGCGCCGTTCTTTTTGAAGTAATGAATGAACAAAAAGTTTTTCTCGATCCTGAACGCTGGTTAAAAGCAAGATAAAAACGCCACTGTTTTTTCAGGTGAAATATCTTTACATAATAACCCCTTAAATTTTATTTTGTCCAAAATCATTTTATAGTCAGCTTCTGTCATTTACCTTTGGCCGAAATATTTTATCCATGAAATATTTCGTCACTGCTTTCACCGGGTTTATTTTTATAGCATCCTGCAGCAACAGTAACGATGCCATAAAACCCCTGCATAAAGATTTGATACAGGCAGTATATGCTTCCGGGAAAATTTATCCTTACAACCATGTGCGCATTGCCACCAAAGTAAATGGTTATGTAAGCAAATTATTGGTAAAAACAGGGGATACCGTTAAAGCGGGAACACCGTTACTCATACTTTCCGCACCCAACAATGATGTAAATATTGATATTGCCCAAACAAACCTGCAGCTTTCCCGGGCATATAACCGAACTGATGTAAACCAGCTAAATGCTGCACTTCAGGATATCAATGGTGCATCTTCCAGGTACACGCTGGACAGTTTAAATTATGAACGGTATAAAAATTTGTGGAAAGAAAATATTACCGCACATACAAACCTTGACCAGGCTAAAACACAGGCAGAGCTTTCATTACAGGCTTATAATAAAGCGGTAAGTAATTATAATAATTTAAAAACAAAACTTTCAGCAGATGTTGCATTGGCTGAAAGGCAACTACAGCTGCAGCAAAATAATAAATCAGATTATATAATCACCGCACCTTTCAGCGGAAAGGTTTTTGATGTGCCGGTAAAAGAAGGGCAGCTTTTAACAACAGGAACAGTAGCTATTGATTTTGGTGAAGCAAATAATTTTGAAGCTGATCTTGATATTGATGAAAGCGATATTGGAATGGTGCAGCTAAACCAGGCTGTTTTGTTAAGCACTGACGCCTATCCTGAAAAACCTATCAATACAACTGTAACTGAAATTGAACCTTCACTTGCACAGGGGAGCAAAACAATTATTGTAAAAGCCAATGTAAATGCGGCCGGCATACAGTTATACAGCGGCATGTCAGTAGAAGCAAATATTATCATCAGTAAAAAACAAAATGCTCTGGTCATCCCGGTGGAATATTTAACAGCTGATAACAGCGTGGTACTTAAAAAAGACAAATCAAAAGTGCATGTACAAACAGGCATACGCGACATGCAATATGTAGAAATATTTTCCGGTATCGACGCAAACACCGAACTTATAAAACCATAATTTGCAATATTGGGATCAAATTTTATACAGCGAAACCCCGCACTGCGCATAGCTTTCACACATCTTGTAGCAAAGCGCAGGCAAACACTTGTGGCCATGATGGGTGTAGTATTTGGCATTGCCGTATTTATTTTCCAGGCAGGGCTCATTACCGGTTTCCAGTCAACATTTATTGATAAAACCATTAATACCACCGCAAGCATCCACCTTTACAGCGAAGCCGATAAAAACAGGAAAAGCTTTATTGAGCAATATTATCCAGACAGCAGTAACTGGATTGTGGTATATGGACAAAAACCAAAAGATATTGACCTGAAAATTAAAAATGCAAATTTTATTATTCATGATATTGAGCAAGACCCAAACGTAACCGGTGTTTCACCATCGCTTGGCGGCCAGGCCATTTTTAAATCAGGCGTTATTCAAAAAGCGGGAAGCGTGAATGGTATTGATGTAAGGCGTGAAGACCAGCTTTTTAATATTGCACAATACATGAAAGAAGGTGAACTGCTGAAATTAGAAACAACATCAAACGGCATAATACTTGGGAGTGGTTTAGCTGAAGACCTGGGTGCAAAGATGAATGATATTGTCACACTTGTTTCACAGGATGGTATTTCACTCGATTTAAAAGTTACTGGGATAAATGAAACAGGCCTTACAAATGTTGACAAGGCAAGGGCATATGTAAAAATCACAACAGCGCAAAAATTGTTTAACAAAGACGCTAACTACATCACAGATATTAATGTAAAATTAAAAGACATAAACCTCGCAGAACAGCAGGCACAGGACTTTCAGAAGAAATATGGCTACCATGCAGAAGACTGGAAAACCGCCAATGCCAATATTTTCAGCGTATTCAAAGTGCAGAATTTAGTTACTTATCTTGTCATCATTTCCATTTTAATTGTAAGCGGTTTTGGTATTTTCAATATTCAGATGATGATCATTTACGAAAAGCTTGGTGACATTGCCATCCTTAAAGCCATCGGTTATAAAGACAGGGACATACGCAAAATTTTTCTTACTGAATCAATTGTAATCGGTGTTATCGGCGGCATATTCGGTTTAATACTCGGCTACTTTGTAACTGTAATTGTTGGCAGCGTGCCGCTGAATGTAAAAGGGTTTATCACTATAAAATACCTTGTGTTCAATCACGATCCGGTATTCTTTGTGCTGGCATTTGCGTTTGGTATTTTAGCAACCGCCATTGCGGGTTATTTGCCTGCGCGCAAAGCCGCAAAAGTTGACCCGGTGGATATTATAAGAGGAAAGTAGTGAGCGGCAGGGTTAAGAATTAAAAATCGGGATTAAAATTTTTTATTAACCCGGCCGAAGAATAAATGGCATCACCTGTTGCGTCGCACCCTTGTACTGTTTATTCTTTATTCAGCAAAATAAAATCTTTGCGTCCCGGCGCCTTTGCGTGAAACAAAAAAAATATACTTGGCAAAACAAACAATCATACAAACAAAAAACCTGAATAAATATTTTTATGAACCTGAAAAATTCCAGGTTTTAAAAAATATAAACCTTCAGTTGTATAAAGGTGAATTTTGCTGTATCGTGGGCGCCTCTGGCAGCGGAAAGTCAACACTGCTTTATCTTTTATCAACACTGGATACCGGCTATGAAGGCGAAATATGGATGGATGATAAAAACTTAAAAACATTCAGCAAAAACCAGCTTGCAGAATTGCGCAACGAAAAAATCGGTTTTGTTTTCCAGTTTCATTACCTGCTGCCGGAGTTTACGGTGCTTGATAATTTAAAACTGCCCGCTATTAAATTAAACAAATTGACCGAAGAAGAAATAGAAGTAAAAGCCTATGAAAAATTGGATATGCTGGGTCTGCGCGACCAGGCATTGAAACGCGCCAACAAATTAAGCGGTGGTCAGCAGCAGCGCGTGGCCATTGCACGTGCACTGATCAATGACCCGGAAATTATTTTTGGTGATGAACCTACAGGAAACCTCGACAGCAAAAACAGTATAAACGTACTGGAAATATTAAAAGAATTAAAAACAAATTTTCATCAAACAATTATGATTGTTACACACGATATGAATTTTGCCAACAAATGCGACCGAATCATCACCTTTAAAGACGGGGAAGTAACAGAAGATAAGTACAACTGAAAGCGCTGTCCATTACATAAAAGTACCCGCTTTATAAGTGCGGGCACATTTATAAAAACTATACCTGTAATATAGACCAATAACGAAATCAGGTACTGCAGGGTAAAAAACCTTACTGTTTTAAAAATTCTACAATTTTATTTTTTTCATTATCTGTAAGCAACGCCCTTGTTTGCATATGCATTCCAATAGTTTCCCATTGCTCCGGTGAAAAAGTAGACGGGGAAGGCGTATTATGGCAGCGCTGGCAATTTTCGCTCCATAATTCCACACCTGATTTTGCTGCTGCTTTTTCACTGATACAGCTGTTGAATATTATCAATGATGTAAACACTGCACCTGCCAGTGTGATGATAGTTGTTTTTTTATTATAAAAGGTTTTCATTGCGGTTCGCTTTAAAGTTGAATGGAAAATTGCAGGAACATAGAATTGGATTGATTAATCTCTCCGGGGTTGCCCCCGAGTGCTGATGATACTGTGCTGTTTGCCCTGATGGCTTCATACGACCATCTTACCACTGTTCTCCAGCTTAACCAGTAATTAAGGCCTACAGAGAAAGAATTATCCTTTGCGCCTGTTAATGAATTGGCAGGTGTTTCATAATGTGCAAAACGCGCAGCCAGCTCAAAATTCTTTATCACCTTATTATCAGAAAACATGGGCCTTATTGCCAGCATCAGGTAAGATGCAGTAGTGTGGTTATTAAAATTATAAATACTGGAATCAACAGGGTTTATATAATCAACATTAGAAACATCCACAACACTGTACTGGCCTTTTAAATTCACCTGAAAGGGCTTGATGTTTTGCACACAGTTCAGGTCAAATGCGTACATGTTTGTCTTTGCATTCTCAAAACCGCTGCCGGGGTCGCCCACTTTACCGGTCATGCCTGAAATACCAAATTCCAAAGATGAATTAGACAAAGGCAGCCAGCCTATTCTTGCTGTAAGCGTTTTGTGGTTATTTGAGGGAGAAAGCCCCACGCTGCTCAGTGTTCCATCCTGCTGCAGTGACGGGCTGCCGGAAACAGCAACATCATAACTCAATTTCATATCCCCTGCATGAAACCCGCCCTGAGCTTCTATGCCATAGTCGGAAAAGCCTGCAACACCATCCGGGTCAGTAGCAAGTTTATTGATCCATCCGGCGCCTAATCTTTTGTCATAACTTCCAAAAGGCAATACAATGTATCCGGCACGGAGCATCAACCCCGGTGCGGCAAAATACGTAATATCGGCCCAGTTTACACCCAGCCCGTCACCTGCAAATGAAGGCTCAAACTCCAGCAGGAATTTATTTCCATGCCTCCATAGCAGCATCGGGCTGAATTCATAAGAATCGCCGTCAATTATTTTATTGGTTTTGCTTACCTGCCCCGATCCTGAAAATGTAGTGGTGGTTTTGTTACTTACAAAACCAAATGTGGTCAATCCTACTACCATAAAGTGTTCTTCCCCTAACTTTTGGGAAGCAACCTGGCCTTCCAATACATTGACCCTGTCTAACAGAGCTGAATCAACTGTAACAGGTGTTTGCTGAGCAATTGCACCGGATGACATGATAAATAACAGGCCATACAGCAGTTGCAATGGCACTTTACGTTTTTTTTGGTTTTTTTGTCTCATAATGATAATACTGATTTAAAATTGCTTCTTTTTATTTCTTTGCAAGTGTTCTGATATAGCATACCAGTTCCCATCTTTGTTTTTCAGTAAATATTGTTTTGTATTGCGGCATTGGCGTTCTTCCTTCTGATAGTTTATAGAACAATGACCCGTCGGATTCGGATTGAATAGCGGCAGAGCTGTGGTCTGCAGGCTTCGGGTTGAGATTTGCTGCAGCTATGCCATCTCCTTTTCCTTTAGCGCCATGACATGGTGCACAGTTAGCAGTATAAATTTTTTTGGCATCAGCAAATACTAAAGCATCTGCAGCAACCGGATTCTTTAGGCTACTTGCTTCTTTTGGTACAATCCATGGCTTGGAAGACTGGCCTTTGACAGTATTAACTCCTGTCATTAAAAAAAACAGCATTATAGTAATAGCTAATAAAGAACCATGGATTAAACCCGCATTTTTTCTAATAATCCTCATATAAAATATTTTCATGGTGTAAAGCTATTACCATGCCGACAGCAAATAAATGTCAGCAGTCATACCGCCACATGATATTTGTCAGTTTTCAGAATGTATGTTATTGGTAAGAAAGTAGCCGGGAAATATGCTATGCAGCACAAATTAATTTTTCTGATCAAAAAATCCAACCTGCCGCAGAAATGAAACCTGGTCAAAATAAGTTACAGAATTTGTGATCTTTCCCGTTACAATATCCATGCGTGAACAGGCTTTTAATGAATATTTTTTATCCCGCATATATTCCGGGGTTCCGGGTTCCGGGTTTGTAAAAGTGCCGGTAAAAGTGTACTCCACCACAGCATCATCATTTGTTGAAATAATATTTGTAATGGCATATTTTAAATCAGGTGTTCCGCTGAAATAGCGCTGATACACAACAGCGATGGCATGCAGGCCTGTTTGCAGACCTTCCCAGTTGGGCGACTGGATATGTATGCTGTCATCGCAAAATGTTTTCAGTGCTGCTGTATCATGCGCATTCAGCGCATCAAAAAGCTGGTATATAAGTTTGATATTAGCGCCTGCTGTTTTAGCTGTCTGCGCAAAACTTTGTTTAAAGAATATAAGGGTGGTGAAAAAAAGAAAAAAATATTTCATATTGAAATTTTGGTGATCATAATGCAATTGAAAAAAAATACCTGAAAATATAAAATAAAAAGTGCTGCACTTTTTATTTACGGCATTTTAAGGTGAGTGGGTATTTATTACCCCAATTCGGGGAATAAAAGAAAACAAATATTGACTTTTGCCCAAAACGACCCCAAACATCGGCAATCTTAATTATTTCCAGGCAGATTGCATTTCCCAAAGTTGTATTTCAGAAAAAAGGCATTGGTCATTTCTGCTGAAAAACTGAATTTCCCTGTCTTCTTTACCAGGGAAAATTTGTGCAGTCATTACCGCTTCACCATCATTTGCAAAAATTTCCACAATGCTGTTATCGAAAAAAATATGCAATTGTATTACACCGTTTTTTTCTGTAAGGTTTGTTTCGTAATAATGCATTTTTTTGAAAGAAGGATTAAAGTCTTGATTAGCGCAATGGCTCCTGTCAATATATAATTTTTGTTTGGCGGCATTGTATCCAATTTCAAAATAATGATTATTGCCAACTGCTAACTGTACGCCGGAAATACTTGCTGCACCTGGTTTTAAGGCCAGTTGCATTTCAAACTGATGTGATTTTTCCAGCAAAGTAAATAACCCCTTATGATCATCCAGTACAATATCCTTAAATAATGAAGGCTTAAGCCTTAACGCCTTCAAAGCATTCACCGGATGCTGCACTAATATCCACTCACCATTTATTTTTTTAACACTGATATTTCTTGGCAAACTCATGGCGCCTTTCCACGGAGTGGTGGGAATATCATTTGCATAATTCCAGTTGTTTATCCAGCCAGTCATTGTTGGTGGTTGTGATGCAGGTAGTTGATTGTAAGCAATAGCCGCATAATAGTCTCCGCCATAATCAGGGCGAAAAACTTTATTCGAAGGATTTTCATTGTGAAAATCTTTACCGTCAAACTCACCTACAAAATATTGCATGGATGGTGCCATGCTCATAGTAAGTAACCATTTCTTTTTTGTTGGTTCTCGTTCAACAGGAACCTGGAATAAATCGGGGCACTCCCACACACTGCTTGTATCCCCAAGCGGACCAAATGAACTCATATAATTCCAGTTAATTAAATTTTTTGAATTGTAAAATTTCACTTCATGCTCTACAGGATACATCACACACATCAGCCATTGTTTTGATGGTTCGTACCAGAAAACTTTGGGGTCGCGGAAATCTTTTTTGTGTAAATCTATAATTGGATTATGCGCATATTTTTTCCAGGTAACCCCATTGTCTAAGCTGTATGCAATGTTTTGGGTTTGCAGTGTATCGGTGCTCCCGGTATAAATAGCTACCATCGGCGGGTTTTCTTTTGTGCCAAAGCCGCTTGTATTTTTTTCATCAGCCACGCAGGTTCCCGAAAAAATCATGATGCCATTTTCTTCCGGAATGGCGATGGGTAAATGTTTCCAGTGCACAAGGTCTTTACTGGTTGCATGCGCCCATGTCATATGTCCCCATTTATTTTCAAAAGGATTGTTCTGGTAAAACAAATGATATTCACCGTTATGATATACTAAACCATTGGGGTCATTTGTCCAGTTTACCTGCGGTGAAAAATGAAACTGCGGACGGTATTGTTCTCTATACAAACTGTCCTGCGCATGAAGTAATGAAAACGCAAAACAGGAAAAGAAGATGAAAATATTTTTTTTCATGGAATAAAGATAAAGGATATCAAAATTTGCAGTTGGTATAAATTTCCCTTTATTTTAATAATGCTATTGAAACCTGCCGCAATGCAGCAATGAATAATATTCCCGCCTGTTTTATCTTAACTGTCTCAGCGGTTTTTTGCACCAAAGATTCTTTCCCCCGGTGATTATTTAAGAGTAGCTTTACTAATCGCAAAATCTTCCTGCAAAAACTTAACTGATTAAAACGATTGCTTTATGAAAAAAAATATAAACCCGGGATTTGCTGTGCTTATTTTTTTATCTGTCATTTCCTGCAGCAAAGAAAACGTAATTAAAACTTCTTCTGCATCTGCGCAATCAACAGAAAGTGCGCTCAGTTTTACAATCGGGCAAAGCTATGGCGGGGGCATTATTTTTTATATTGACGGCACGGGTCAGCATGGGTTAATTGCTGCGGTTAAGGATCAGAGCAAATTAATAAAATGGTACAACGGTACATATACTACTACAGGTGCAACAGCTACGGCAATTGGTACAGGAAAGGTTAATACCAAAAAAATTATCGCGTCGCAAGGAAAGCCAGGTAAATATGCGGCAACTAAATGTACCAGCTATACAAATGGTGGTTTTGGTGATTGGTATTTGCCATCAGCAGATGAACTTTACCAGCTCTATATCCAAAGGGCGGCAGTAGGTGGTTTTACAGGCGGCAATTACTGGAGTTCTTCTGAGAGTGCAACATCCGCACTATCCGCACAGAACCTTGACTTCTTTGATGGTTCCTGGCACGCCAACTTTAAAAACACTACACATTCTGTGCGTGCAGTAAGAAGTTTTTAATTTTCCATTGAGCAAATATTTTTTATTGGGTGTTTCGGGATTTATTTCGGGAATGCATATTTATATTCTGTTATTAATAATACATTTTACAAAACTGAAATTTCCCTATGCATTTAGGTTTTAATATTATACATTCGAAATAAATTTTAAAAGAATTGTACTAAAAATACGATGATAAATTTGTATATTAATTTCTTCAAGTCATTTGCATGAAACCTTTATTTATATCTTTTGAACTCATTTTTATATTTATTCAATTTTGCAATGGACAAAATGATTCATCCACTGTTTACATAAGTAAAGACCAACGGGTTACATCTAAGGACAGTGCTTATCTTTACGAGATAGTTACAAAAAAGAACAATGTATGGCATGGCAAAACATACTTCCTTAAAACAAAAACTTTGCAGTCCGAAGGCGATTACACAGGTGCCAATTGTACTAAACCCATTGGTACTTTTAATAATTATAATGAAGACGGAACTATATTCAATACTGCGGTTTATAATGATAGCAGCAAATATTACCGTAATTAGGATCATAATAAGAATTCACTCCATATATGTTGTAACCAAGTTGAGGTTCAAGATAAAGGCCGTAACCTGATCTGTTAATTGTATATTTATATCCTGCTTTTAAAGGCACGTCTGCTATACCGTAATCAGTACCACCTTTCTCAAAAAAGAAATGTACACCTGCTTCTAATGCAATGTCATCAGCATCAGAAATAGGGAATGAAAATTTTAACAACCCGCCGTACCCAAGTGAATAATCGTTGCTGTTTTTACCGATCAATTTCGAAATTTCTATTTGAGCATTTGCCTGCATTGCAAAAAATAACACGAGACAGGGTAGTAAAATTTTTTTTATCATAAGTTTTGATTGTAAAACGAAGATAATAATAAAGGGTTTGAGGATTGGACTTTGCACATTTTATTATTAAGTACTCCAAAACCAAAATAAAATCTTTAAAATATAAATCGAAAAAATCAATTTAGATTGGCGAATAAAATTCCAAACGTATAAGTGTGCGACGCAACCGCAAATGCCATGAAATACTTCAGCCCGGTATAAAAAAATCGTAAAGCCTTAATCAAAAAATTGCAATTCTCATCATACCTGCCACACACCCGTCTTCAACTCTTCCATCTTTGGATTATGGTTTGCCGCAGCAATACCTTCGCTGATCAATTGCCTTGTTTCACCGGGGTCAATAATGGCATCCACCCAAAGCCTTGCAGCCGCATAGTAAGGCGTGGTCTGTTTTTCATAGCTGCCCTTTATTTTATCGAGTAAGGCTTTTTCTTCTTCAGCGCTTACAAGTTTTCCTTTTGCTTTCATAGAAGCTACCTGTATCTGCAGCAAAGTTTTAGCGGCCTGTTCGCCACCCATCACCGCAATTTTTGCAGAAGGCCATGCGTAAATAAAACGCGGATCATAAGCTTTACCGCACATAGCATAATTGCCGGCGCCATAACTGTTGCCAATGATGATCGTGATCTTTGGCACAACAGAATTTGCAACTGCGTTCACGAGTTTTGCGCCATCTTTTATAATGCCTGCATGTTCGCTGCGGCTGCCCACCATAAAGCCGGTAACATCCTGCAGAAACACAAGCGGGATTTTTTTCTGGTTGCAATTGAGGATAAAACGTGCGGCTTTATCTGCGCTGTCGTTGTAGATAACACCACCTAACTGCATCTCGCCTTTTTTATTTTTTACAATCAACCGCTGATTGGCAACAATGCCAACTGCCCAGCCATCTATGCGTGCATATCCACAAAGAATTGTTTTGCCATAATCTTTTTTAAACTGGTCGAATGATGATTGCGCAGCATCTTTTTCATCAGCATCCACAATGTGCTCAATAATATCAAGCATATCATAAGGCTTTACATTGTTTGCCTGCATGATGCCGTAAATTTCTTTTTCATCCTTTGCAGGCGCAAGCGGCACGGCCCGGTTGAAACCCGCAGTGGGCTTGCTTCCCAACTTGCTCATTATTTTTTTTATTTCATCCAAACATTCCTGTTCTGTTTTAAATTTATAATCTGCAATGCCGCTGATCTCTGTATGTGTAACAGCACCACCGAGAGTTTCAGTATCCACATCTTCACCCACTGCTGCTTTTACCAAATATGGCCCCGCTAAATAAATACTGCCATTGCCTTCCACCATCAGTGTTTCATCGCTCATGATGGGCAGGTAAGCGCCACCCGCCACGCATGCGCCCATTACGGCTGCAATCTGTGTAATGCCCATCGCACTCATTCGTGCATTGTTGCGGAAGATTCGGCCAAAATGTTCTTTATCGGGAAAAATTTCATCCTGCATGGGAAGAAAAACACCGGCGCTGTCAACCAAATAAATAATGGGTAAATTATTCTCCATTGAAATTCCCTGCATGCGCAGATTTTTTTTGCATGCAATGGGGAACCATGCGCCTGCTTTTACTGTTTGGTCGTTTGCAACAATTACGCATTGCCTTCCGCTTATATAGCCAATGCCAGCAACAGTGCCGCCTGCAGGGCAGCCACCCTGTTCATCATACATTTCAAAACCTGCAAATGCGCCAATTTCAACAAACACAGACTTTTTGTCAATTAAATAATCAATGCGTTCACGCGGCGTGAGTTTATTTTTCTCTCTTTGTCTTTCAATGGCTTTTTTGCCGCCGCCTAATTTTATTTTTTCAAAGCGCTGATTTACTTCACCCAATAAAAGTTTCATCCAGTCTTCGTTGCGGTTGAATTCAATATTCATGCGTGCAATTGTTAGTGCAGCAAAGATGCGGTAATTTGGTGATTTGGAAATTTGGTGATGTGATGATGAGAAAATTAATTCCATACCGGCTTCACAAAACCATGGCATCATGTTTCGTAATTATTTCACCTGCCGGGATATTATTCCGCGTCATGCTTTCAACTATCTTTCAGGGTTTACCTTACTTCTCTATCCATTCAAAAACCTGCGCTTTTGGTATCGCTTCAAACCCCTGCAGTATAAGGGCCGGAGGTGATGTAAGTTTCCGGAGTTTTGTATCCATCCAAGCGCCGTCAATGGTAATAATTGCAGAAAGGGTGTCATTGTTTTTCCACACTTCATGTACCATTGTCCAGCGGCTCATGTCTTTTCTTGATTTATTTAATTGCAGTGTTACTTCAATCATATCTGCAAAAATTATTTCTTTTTTAAATATACATTCTTCGCGAAAAATTATCGGGCCGAAATTATTTTGCAGCAGCACAGCAGGCGTAAGCCTGTGTTCATTTAAAAAAGACAACCGTACATAAGCGCCCCAGTCATAATAAACGGAATGGCGCAAATGGAAATTGGGATCCAGGTCGCTCCATCTTATTTCTACCTGCTTGCTGTACTTGTCCATGCAACATTTATTTTATGCGCAAGTTCCTTAAATATTTATTGTATAAGCAGGCAGTTGCAAAAACTTTTTTTTGATAAATTTTCTCTGCCTGTACATATTCTCTTAAATTGGGTGCTGTAATTATATATAAACTAAAATCTGTTATGCTGTTACTGGGCATTGATGTTGGCACATCTTCCGTAAAAGTTTCCGCAGTGGATGCACAAACGCAGCGCTGTATTGCGTCTGCGCAGTTTCCTGAAAAGGAAGCGCAAATTATTTCTTTGCAACCGGGCTGGGCGGAACAATCACCTGAAAACTGGTGGCAGTTTACGCAGGAGGCAATATTAAAAATGCACGGTTCAAAAAAATATGACCTAAAAGATATTGCTGCTATCGGCATCGCTTATCAAATGCACGGGCTGGTAATGGTTGATAAAGATCAAACCGTTTTGCGCAATTCAATCATCTGGTGCGACAGCCGGGCTGTAACTGTTGGCGGCGATGCTTTTAAGGTGATTGGGGAAGAAAAATGTTTATCACATTTATTGAATTCCCCCGGAAATTTTACTGTGGCCAAATTAGCATGGGTAAAAGAAAATGAACCTGCATTATATGCACGGACTGATAAGATAATGCTGCCCGGTGATTTTATAGCTATGAAACTTACGGGAGAAATTACCACAAGTATTTCGGCATTAAGCGAAGGTATTTTCTGGGATTTTAAAAATAATTCCCTTTCAAAAGATGTGATGGATTATTTTGGTTTTGATGAAAAGATTATCCCGCCGGTGCTTAATGTTTTCAGCACGCATGGTTTGGTAAAAGCGGATGTGGCAGAAAAACTATGCCTGCAAAAAAATATCCCTGTTACATATAAAGCAGGCGACCAGCCCAATAATGCTTTATCGCTAAAAGTTTTCAATCCCGGTGAAGTAGCTGCTACGGCAGGCACGTCGGGCGTTATATATGCAGTAAGTGATAAGCTTGCTGCTGATAAACAATCAAGGGTAAACAGTTTTGCGCATGTAAATCATACTGCACAACAAAAAAGGATTGGCGTATTGCTGTGTATCAATGGCACAGGCATTTTAAATAGCTGGCTAAAAAAATTAATGGGTGCAGACAGAGGTTATGCTGCATTAAATGATTCAGCTTCAAAAATAAAAGCGGGCAGCGATGGTTTGTATATTCTTCCCTTTGGCAATGGCGCTGAAAGGATTTTAAATAATAAAATAGTGGGTTCGCATATTCACAATATTGATTTAAATAAACATACGGCTGCGCATGTGTACCGCGCAGGCCAGGAAGGAATTGCATTTGCATTCCGGTATGGATTGGATGTTATGCGTGAAAATGGAATTGCACCATCTGTTATAAGGGCGGGAAAAGCCAATATGTTTTTAAGCGGTGTATTTATAGAAGCCTTTGTGAATGCAACAAATATCCCCGTTGAATTGTATAATTGCGATGGAAGTGTGGGTGCCGCTTTTGGTGCAGGGATGGGCGCCCGGATTTTTGCAGGCGAAAAGGAAGCTTTTAGCGAGGTAAAAAGTTTGCAAACAATTGAACCGGATGGTAAAAAAGATTATGAACAGCATTATGAAAAATGGAAATCTTTTTTGAAACAGACATTAACGGAAGGAAAGTAATTATTCTCCACAGTATATGAAAACCCCGGCAGTAATGCTTTTGCAAATCAAAGTTTTTGTTTAAAAACTTTATACCATTCGTTTTATTAAAATTCTTACCTTTGCCGCCCTATGCATTTTGAAGCGGTGTATCCAATCCATTTTACAGTTATTTTTCCGGAAGTTCGCAGCAGGCAAAAAATCTTTTTGTCTTCTGTTAATCAGTGCGTTAGCGTTGAAGAGTGCGATGCAACGGATGTTTAATGGCTAAGTAAAAGCCGGGTACAGAACTTCAAAATATAAACTTCAAATTTTTAACTGACATATGGCCATAAAAAAAGACAACCGTCCCAAAGCAAGCTTTTCTTCCATCACTATCGGCCTTGCAAGCCCCGACAGTATCTTGGAACGCAGTTTTGGCGAAGTATTAAAGCCTGAAACTATTAACTACCGCACTTACAAACCCGAACGCGATGGTTTGTTTTGCGAAAGGATTTTTGGCCCTGTAAAGGATTATGAATGTGCCTGCGGCAAATACAAACGTATTCGTTATAAAGGTATTGTGTGCGACCGCTGCGGTGTGGAAGTAACAGAAAAGAAAGTGCGCCGCGAACGCATGGGGCATATAAAATTAGTGGTTCCCGTTGTGCATATCTGGTATTTTAAAAGCCTTCCGAATAAGATTGGTTATTTACTTGGTATGAGTTCCAAGAAATTAGAAACAATCGTATATTATGAAAGATATGCGGTAATACAGGGAGGCGTAAAAGAAAACCTGCAGTCAGGAGATTTGCTTACAGAAGAAGAATACTTGGATATTATAGATAATCTTCCCAAAGATCATCACATGCTTGCGGATGATGACCCGCAAAAGTTTATTGCAAAAATGGGCGCTGAAGCAGTGCATGATTTGCTGGGCCGCCTGGATTTGGATGAACTGAGCTTTACACTGCGTAATGCTGCTGCAAATGAAACCTCGCAGCAACGCAAGGCAGATGCATTGAAGCGCCTTAGCGTGGTGGAATCTTTCCGGGAAGCAAGCACAAGAATTACCAACCGCCCTGAATGGATGGTGATGCAGTATATTCCTGTTATCCCGCCGGAACTAAGGCCATTGGTGCCTTTGGACGGGGGCCGTTTTGCTTCTTCTGATCTGAATGATCTTTACCGCCGGGTTATTATACGTAATAACCGTTTAAAACGTTTGCTTGAAATTAAAGCCCCCGAAGTAATCCTTCGTAATGAAAAACGCATGCTGCAGGAATCGGTGGATTCACTGTTTGATAACAGCCGTAAATCCAATGCCGTAAAAGCAGAAGGTGGCCGTGCACTGAAATCTTTGAGCGATGTGCTTAAAGGAAAACAAGGCCGCTTCCGCCAAAACCTGCTTGGCAAACGTGTGGATTATTCAGGCCGTTCAGTAATAGTTGTAGGGCCTGAACTGAAAATGCATGAATGTGGTTTGCCCAAAGATATGGCCGCTGAATTATTCAAGCCGTTTATTATCCGTAAACTTATTGAAAGGGGAATTGTAAAAACGGTAAAATCTGCAAAAAAATTAGTTGACAGGAAAGATGCTGTTGTTTGGGATATACTTGAAAATATATTAAAAGGTCATCCTGTAATGCTAAACAGGGCCCCTACATTGCACCGTTTATCCATACAGGCATTTCAACCCAAATTAGTAGAAGGAAAAGCAATACAACTGCACCCGCTGGTTACTACAGCATTCAATGCCGATTTTGACGGCGACCAGATGGCCGTGCATGTTCCATTAAGCAATGCCTCCATACTTGAAGCGCAGTTGCTAATGCTGTCTTCTCATAATATCCTTAACCCGCAGAACGGAACGCCTATTACACTTCCGTCGCAGGACATGGTGCTGGGTTTGTATTATATTACAAAAGGAAAAAGAAGCACTGAACAGGAAAAAGTGAAAGGTGAAGGCAAGATATTTTATAATATGGATGAAGTGATCATTGCGTACAATGAAGAACGTGTGGACCTCCATGCAAACATCAAAGTAAAAACAAGTGTGCGTGAAGACGGGGAGCTGAAAAATAAAATCATTGATACCACGGTTGGCCGTGTAATGTTTAACCAACTGGTTCCTAAAGAAGTTGGCTTTATCAATACATTGCTCACCAAGAAAAGCCTGCGTGAAATAATTGGCGACATTATTAAGATTACCAACGTGCCAAAAACGGCAAAATTTCTTGATGATATCAAACAGCTTGGCTTCCGCATGGCATTTCGCGGTGGTTTATCGTTTAATGTAAATGACCTTATCATCCCTGAAATAAGAAATGAATTGCTTGGGCAGGCAAAAAATGAAGTGGATGAAGTATGGGAAAATTACAATATGGGGTTGATAACAAACAATGAACGTTATAACCAGGTGATTGATATATGGAGCCGTGTAGATACCCGTATTACAGAAACACTCATCCGCGAAATGGCAACTGATAAGCAGGGGTTCAATTCTGTTTATATGATGCTTGATTCGGGTGCCCGCGGCAGTAAGCAGCAGGTAAAACAGCTTGCCGGCATCAGGGGTTTGATGGCCAAGCCGAGAAAAAGCGGCAGCAGCGGTTCCGAAATTATTGAAAACCCGATCCTGTCTAACTTCAAAGGCGGGCTAAACGTATTAGATTATTTTATCTCGACGCATGGCGCTCGTAAGGGTTTGGCCGATACAGCCCTTAAAACAGCAGATGCAGGTTACCTTACCCGCCGTTTGGTGGATGTTGCCCAGGACGTAGTAATTATAGAAGAAGATTGCGGCACATTAAGGGGTATTGCAACTTCTGCTTTAAAAGATAATGAAGACATAGTAGAACCTTTATATGACAGGATACTTGGGAGAACTTCTTTGCATGATGTGTTTCATCCTTTTAGCGACGAAATTATTGCAATTGCCGGCGAAGAAATAACGCCTGATATTGCAAAAGCAATTGAAGATTCTGGTATAGAAACCGTGGAAATACGTTCTGTTCTTACCTGCGAAAGCAAACGTGGTGTTTGCGTAAAATGTTATGGTAAAAACCTTGCTACGGGATATACTGCACAAAAAGGAGATGCAGTGGGAATCATTGCTGCTCAATCTATTGGTGAACCTGGCACGCAGTTAACTCTGCGTACTTTCCACGTAGGTGGTGTTGCGGGTTCTGCTTCTGTTGAATCTACGTTGCCTGCAAAATTTGAAGGTACCATACAGTTTGACGGGTTGCGCACAGTAACAACAGAAAATAACGAAGGCCATAAAGTGCATATTGTAATTGGCCGTACGGGCGAGGTAAGGATTATGGATGTAAAGAATGACAGGCTGCTTATTACCAATAATGTTCCCTATGGTGCTACGTTAAATGTAAAAGATGGCCAGAAAGTAAAAAAAGGAGATGTTATTTGCACATGGGATCCTTTCAATAATGTAATTGTTGCAGAAATTACCGGTGCTGTAAAATTTGAAAACATCCAGGAAGGCTTTACTTTCCGCGAAGAAGCAGATGAACAAACCGGGCACCGCGATAAAGTAGTGATAGAATCGAAAGACAAAACAAAAATACCAAGTATTATTGTTGAAGGCAAAGATGTGAAAAGTTATAACCTGCCTGTAGGGAGCCGGTTAATAGTGGAAGAAGGCGAAGAGGTAAAAGCAGGACAGGTAATTGTAAAAATACCGAGAACACTCCGCAAAAGCGGTGATATTACAGGAGGTTTGCCGCGTGTAACCGAATTATTTGAAGCGCGCAACCCAAGCAATCCTGCTATTGTTTGCGAGATTGATGGCGTAGTAACCTTTGGTAATGTAAAACGAGGCAACCGTGAGATAATTGTAGAAGCAAAAGACGGCGTTGTAAAAAAATATCTTGTTCCATTAACACGCCAGATACTTGTACAGGATGGGGATTTTGTAAAAGCCGGCACAGCCATGAGTGATGGTCAAACTGCGCCTGCGGATATACTTACTATTAAAGGGCCATTTGCTGTACAGGAATATGTGGTAAATGAAATACAGGAAGTTTACCGCCTGCAGGGTGTGAAAATAAACGACAAACACATTGAAGTGATTGTTCGCCAGATGATGAAAAAAGTAGAAATTGTAGATGCAGGCGATACAAAATTCTTAGAGGAAGACCTGGAAGACCGTTTTGAGTTTAATGATGAGAACGACCGCATTTTTGATAAAAAAGTGGTTACCGATGCAGGGGAAAGCAACAAGCTTAAAGTGGGCCAGATTATCACGCTGCGCGAACTCCGTGAAGAAAATTCACAAATGCGCCGCGCTGATAAAAAATTAGTTGAAGTGCGTGATGCACACCCTGCTACCGCCACGCCTGTTTTACTGGGAATTACCAAAGCATCATTGGGCGTGCAGAGCTGGATATCTGCTGCATCATTCCAGGAAACAACAAAAGTATTAAGTTCTGCAGCCATACAGGGTAAAATTGATCACATGCTCGGCCTGAAAGAAAACGTAATTACAGGCCATCCGATACCTGCAGGTACAGGGTTGCGTGATTTTGATAATATGATTGTTGGCAGTAAGGAAGAATACGAATTATTATCTTCTGCCCGGGAAGCCATGAGTTTTGATGAAGAGGAATAAAGTAAAACCACTTAAAATAAAACAAAAGAAGGAAGCGCAAACTTCCTTCTTTTGTTTTTCAAATGCTTTTTTGGTTTTATATTTAATGTGATGTAAAGCGCCAATAATTTTTTCCGGCAAACAGCATTTACTAAAAAATTAGAAACTGTTTTTTACGTAATGGGTTTTTAACAATTTTATTTTTATCAATCATTTTACCTTCATTGCCTAAAAGTTTTTCATGAAAAAATTTTTACTGGTGTCAACAATTGTGCTAATGGCTGCCGTGGCATTTTTATATTACGAATATTACAGTTATATAAAATCTGATAAGCACCAGATAGATATTACAAATGCTGCTGCTTCAAACACTTTAAAAATTGCTTATTTTGACCTGGATACTTTACAGGACCGCTATGAGTATTTTAAACAGGTGCGTGATTACCTCAACGGAAAAGATTCGCAAAACCAGACTTCGCTGAACCAAATGCGCGATAATTACCTGAACAAGGTAAAAGAATATAACCAGAAAGGTCCCACTATGAACCAGCAGCAACAGAGTGATTTTGAACAGCAGCTGATGAAAATGAAAAATGATTATGACCTGGCCGCTCAGAACCTGAACCAGGAAATGCAGACCGAATCAATTCAGAAGATGCAGGAAGTGAGAAAAAAAATACAGGACTTTTTAAAAACTTACTGCCGCGATAAAGGATATGCCTATGCATTTGCTTCAGAAGAAAACGACAGCTATATTTATTATAAGGACACTATCCGGAATATCACCAACGACCTGGTAAAGCAACTGAATGTTTTATATCTTGCTGAGAAGAAAAAATAATCTTCCATTAATATTTTATTATCTTCAAATCCCGTTATTAATGCGGGATTTTTTATGTTTACGCTTTAATAAAAATCTATGCCTGATAATTCCCCTTCTTTTAAACCTTCGCTCGGCCTGGTAGATGCAACCATGATCGTTGCAGGCAGCATGATCGGCTCCGGTATATTTATCGTAAGCGCCGATATTACAAGAAACGTTGGCTCTACCGGATGGCTCATCTTAGTTTGGGTAATCACCGGTTTTATGACGCTTACTGCTGCATTGAGTTATGGCGAATTAAGCAGTATGTTTCCCAAAGCAGGCGGACAATATGTGTACCTTAAAGAAGCATATAATCCGTTGATTGGATTTTTATACGGCTGGAGTTTTTTTGCTGTAATCCAAACAGGCACTATCGCTGCAGTGGGTGTGGCTTTTTCAAAATTTGCTGCTTATTTAATCCCTGCATTAAGCGAAAAAAATATTATTGCCGATCTTGGTTTTATAAAAATATCGGCCGCGCAGGTCGTTTCCATTTTGCTCATTTCACTGCTCACTTACATTAATACAAGAGGGATAAAAACGGGTAAAATAATTCAAACGATTTTTACATCAACCAAACTCCTGTCTTTACTCGGTTTAATAATCTGCGGGTTTCTTTTTGTAAAGCACAGTTACTGGAATGAGAACTGGCAACACGCCTTTGAAGCAAAAACCATTTCAGGAACCTTATCCTCAAATACAGGCTGGCAGCCGGTTGCTGGCGCTGCGTTATTCGGCGCTATTGCTGCATCAATGGTTGGCTCTATCTTCAGCAGTGATGCATGGAATAATGTAACCTTTATTGCAGGCGAGATAAAAAACCCGAAAAAAAATATCGGCCTCAGTTTATTTCTCGGCACATTGATCGTTACCGTAATTTATGTAAGCGCCAATTTAATGTACCTGAATGCGCTGCCTTTACAGGGAATTGCTTTTGCAGAAAACGACCGCGTAGCAGTTGCCGCTTCCAATGAAGTATTTGGAAATATTGGCACCATTGTTATTGCAGTAATGATCATGATTTCAACATTTGGTTGCAACAATGGCTTGATACTCGCCGGTGCAAGAGTGTATTATACCATGGCAAAAGATAAATTGTTTTTTAAAAATGCCGGTACGCTTAATAAAAATGCAGTTCCTCAATGGGCGCTCTGGGCGCAGTTTGTGGTGGCTGCCACATTGTGTTTAAGCGGCAGGTATGGCGACCTGCTGGATATGGTTTCATTTGTTGTAGTGATTTTTTATGTACTCACCATTGCAGGCATCTTTATTTTAAGAAAAAAACGCCCCGATGCAGAACGGCCATACAAAGCATTTGGTTATCCGTTTTTACCTGCATTGTATATCGTCATGGGCATTTCGTTTTGTATTTTACTCATCATTTACAAACCTGAATTTACATGGCCCGGATTAATCATTGCACTCATTGGCATACCATTATATTTTATTGCAGTTGCTAATAAAAAAACTTCTGAGGGATAAATTTTTTTTGTATCAGGCAACAGAACCTTATGGCATCACCTGTTGCGTCGTACTCTTGTACTTTATAACTTTATTGAGCATCTTGACCATTATCATTATTGGTCTAAAATGTAAGATAAATAAGTAATGAAAATAATATCAAATCTCTTTGTGATGATTTGTTTTATAAGTTTATTTTTCTCATGCAGTAAAATAACACCAGCAGGTTTTTGGAATAACTATCAATCTAAATTTCTTTTAAGAAACATTAGCGACCAGGGCCCTTATGGTGGGCATAGAGCAATGTACTGGATGGCAGAGAAACATGGAACTTTTAATTCGAGACAAGTATTAGAATTCGCAACTAAAAATGGTTGGAAGCTTGTTGATAGTTTAGAATTTAATGAAACAAAAATTGCAACATGGAATTGTGAGAAGGGGCCAATATTTCCATTGACATTTGAAGGATTTCAGGATTCAATTAGAGACCTTTCTACATGTAAATACTTTCCGAGATGGATAAATAAAGCAATTAAAATATACTGCTTTAAAACTGGCTGGATAACAATCGTATCAGGAAATAGTAATTCATTCGAAGAGAATGGATTTGTTGTTTTAAACAAAGATGGAACTGAAATGTCTGTTTACCATCTTTGGGGGGAATGAAGAAAAATTATCAATCCAAAAGTTTTATGCAGGCGATTGATGCTATAAAAAACCCAGCACAAGTGGGTGACACAACGAAGATGCCATGAAAAGCAATTGCCCGTCCTCAAAAAATAAATCATAAATAATAGCTTGTATATTTGGCGCATTATTTTCAACAGGTAATAAACCTAAAATGAATTTTGAAAAATTATTTAAAGACTGTTCAAACTTAAAAGTGGCGGTGGTGGGCGATGTAATGCTCGATACCTACTGGTGGGGAAAAGTGGACCGCATTTCACCCGAAGCGCCGGTACCCGTAGTTGCTTTAAGTAAAAAAGAAGAAAGGATTGGCGGTGCGGGAAACGTAGCGCTCAATACAGCTTCGCTGGGAGCAGAAACAACTTTGTTTTCCGTAATTGGTGATGATGAAGACGCCGAAATTTTAATGGGGCTTTTGCAGCAGCAGCATATTGACACAAAGTACATGGTAAAAAGCAGCGAAAGGATTACTACCAACAAAATACGCATCATAAGCCGCAACCAGCACATGATGCGCCTTGATGCGGAAGTAACCAATTATATTTCTTCCGAAGATGAAGAATTGCTGGTGAATAATTTTACATCTTTTGTAAAACGCTACCAGCCTGCTGTAGTGATATTTGAAGATTACAATAAAGGTGTGCTGACAGAAAAGGTAATCAGTTCAATTATTGCCATTTGCAAAGAACAGGGGATTGTAACCACCGTAGATCCCAAAAGAAAAAATTTCTTCGCCTATAAAGGAGTGGATATTTTTAAACCCAATTTAAAAGAAGTAAAGGAAGGTTTGAATTTGCTGACAGACGATACAGGTGAAAACACTTTGAAAAACATCCATGCAGAGCTGCACAACCTGCTGCAGCACAGGATTTCACTTATCACACTTTCTGAAAAAGGTATTTTTATACAAAAAGGGAATTTTACAAAAATAATCCCCTCGCACATGCGCAATATTGCTGATGTAAGCGGCGCCGGCGACACAGTAATTGCAGTAGCTTCACTTATTTATGCGGCTACAAAAGATATTACATTATCAGCGCAGCTCGCTAACCTTGCAGGCGGGCTTGTTTGCGAAGAAGTTGGAACAGTTGCAATCAGTAAAGAAAAATTGATGAAAGAGTGTAAAGAATTAGCGGACTAACCATTCCCCTTCAATTTTCCCTTTGCAGCCTGCGCAATCATTTTATCGTATGGCACTAAAATTTCAAAAAATATTTTTGCGGCAACAAATACCAGCATGAATATTTTTCCGGCACCAAATCCTAAAAAGAAACTGCCAAGTATCACAGTGAACTGCTGAACAAATATCCGCATGTAAGGCTGAAACATGATGTAATTCATATCTCCTGTTTTATATGCGCCGGTTAATATAAAGTCTTTAACCGTGATCAATGCATAGCTTGCTGCAAACATCAGTAACAACCACAAACTGCTTTGCTGCATGTATTGCGGAAAGTGAAATAAAAACTGAAACACACCAACATTATCACCAAGCAATCTTTGAATGGCTGGTATTTCCAGAAAAATAAGCAACTGGATAAAAATAAAAAAACCGTAATGAACCAGAAAGAAAAATACAAAAAGATAACCCGATACTTTTGTTTCATTTGGTGTTCCGGTATTCCATAAATCCATTTTTTTTGTAATGGCGAGTATCCAAAGTTTTAATAACTGGAACAACCCAACCATCACACTCTCCAAGCAATACACCAAAAAAACCTGCCCCGCATCCCAGCCGCTGAACCAAACACCATACAATGGAACAAGATTTACAATTATCAAAAAATAATCGGTGGTTGTTAGTGTGTGTTTAATCATCTTCAAAAAAACTTAGAATTTTTGAGCATGTAAAATATCTATTTTCGCCGGCATCCACAATACCCAACTGCACGTATGGAAAAATATACTTTAGTTATACACGGCGGAGCAGGCACGATTTTAAAAGATGATATGACGCCTGAACTGGAGCTTGCTTATCTTGATGGCCTGAAAAGCGCATTAGATGAGGGTTTTGCTGTTCTTGAAGAAGGCGGGTCATCTGTAAATGCGGTAAAGGCCGCGGTGATGATGCTGGAAGATAATATGCTGTTTAATGCAGGCCGCGGTTCTGTATTTACAAAAAAAGGTGTACAGGAAATGGATGCGGCTATTATGGAAGGCAGTACATTAAATGCCGGCGCTGTATCCGGAGTGCGGAATGTGCGCAACCCCATTGAACTGGCCACAGAAGTTATGCGCAGCAGCAACCATGTTTTTTTAAGCGGTAAAGGAGCTAATGATTTTGCCATAAAACAGGGCATAAAATTAGAGCCTGATGAATTTTTCTTTTCGCAATTCCGTTATGACCAGTGGAAAGCCATCCGTGATTCGGATAATTATTCGCTCGACCATACACATGAACGGCTGGAAGAAATGATGAAGGACAAAAAATTTGGTACTGTGGGTGCAGTTGCATGCGATGTAAATGGAAATATTGCTGCGGCCACTTCCACCGGTGGCATGACAAATAAAAAATATGGCAGGATTGGCGACAGCCCGATGATTGGTTGTGGTACATATGCAAACGATAAAACCTGCGCCATTAGTTGCACCGGCCATGGTGAAATGTTTATCCGTACCGTAGCGGCTTACGATGTCAGCTGTTTGATGGAATACAAAGGTTATTCGCTGAATGAAGCGATGAACATTGCAGTGCATGATAAATTAATAAAAATTGGCGGCGAAGGCGGCATGATTGGAGTAGATGCGCTGGGTAATGCTGCAATGGTATTTAACAGCGCAGGCATGTACCGTGCAGCAAAAAACAACACAGGCCTTGAAGAAATTTCTATTTACAGGTAATAAAAATGCCGCGTTGTAACCTGCCGCTTAAAAATATGTGGTACAAGAGTGCCGCCATTGGCGGAAACAGGTGATGCCCATTGATTTACTGCCGGGGCAATAAAAATATTTTATCCTTTTCATCTTCTTTATTTTCCACTCATCTAAAAAATTAATTTCCTTTCCGTGGCTTTCTTACATTTGATAAATGTTTAAACTCTTAAGCATATTATGGAACAGCTTCCGCATGGCGCTGCAGGAATTGCGTGTGAATAAGCTGCGTACATTCCTTTCACTGTTTGGCATTACCATTGGCATCTTTTGCATTATAGGCGTGCTGGCTACTGTAAACAGCCTGGAAAGTAAAATACAGAACGACATAAAATCACTTGGCACCAATACCATTTATGTAATGAAGTTCCCCATTGGTGATGGTAACGACGATTATCCCTGGTGGAAATATATAAGCAGGCCGCAACCAAAATATGATGAAGTGAAATTTGTAAAAGAAAAAAGCACACTTGCAAAATATGTATGTTTTTTTGCTTCTACCGGTACAAATGTAGAATATGAAAAAACCCAGCTGAACAATGTGGGCATTTTTGGTGTAAGTGAAGATTTTAACAGGATACAAACCATAGACATTGCTTATGGCCGTTATTTAAGTGAAGCGGAATTTATGCGTGGCAACCCCGTAGGTGTTATTGGTTACGACAATGCTGAACAATTGTTTGGCTCTGCGGAAAAAGCAGTGGGCAAGCAGGTAACTTTTGACGGGAAAAGAGTTACTATCATTGGTGTGATAAAAAAACAGGGGCAAAGTTTCGGGCCGGGTTTTG
Source organism: Chitinophagales bacterium (assembly GCA_038207175.1). Taxonomy (GTDB): domain Bacteria; phylum Bacteroidota; class Bacteroidia; order Chitinophagales; family Chitinophagaceae; genus JBBRAD01. The sequence goes on along the minus strand of JBBRAD010000012.1, from coordinate 35,134 downwards.
ACTATGATTATTGCATTATTTTGTCTTACAATGCTTATGGTAGCATATATGATGTAAACAGCGACTGGGGCGATACTTTCGTAATGGTAAACGGTAAAGATAATGTGCCCGCAAAAGCAATCATTGATGAACTGGAAGGCATTATGCGGCAGGTGCGCAGGCTTAGCCCCACACAGGATGATAATTTTGCATTAAATGATATTAATGTTTTCAGCCAGCAGGTAAGCGGTTTTTTTGGAACCGTAAATGCAGGCGGATGGGCTATTGCCGGGCTTAGTTTGATTGTAGGCGCATTCGGTGTGGCCAATATTATGTTTGTAACTGTGCGTGAACGCACCAGCCAGATTGGTTTAAAGAAAGCCATCGGCGCTAAAAGCCGCACTATACTCACTGAATTTTTATTAGAGAGCGCATTCCTTTGCATACTCGGTGGCTTATTCGGGCTGCTGCTTGTATGGGGGCTTGCCCAGATTCTTACAGGCATATTGCCATTCCCCATTATCATCGCCGGAAACGAAATCGCCCTTGCATTTTCACTTTGCATCGGTCTTGGTATTTTAGCGGGAATAATTCCCGCATCTATTGCTGCACGCATGGATCCTGTAGTAGCAATTAGAAGCAAATAGACAGAGCCCCAAACCCCAAAAGAGGCTTTTAATAATTATCTTTGACCGATGATTTTTTCAAGTGATTCTAATAATGATTCATGTTCCCCCCTTGGCGGGCGGAAGGAACTTTGCATCCTTGCCATAGAATCTTCCTGCGATGAAACCTCCGCAGCCATTTGTGCGGATGGGAAAATTTTATCAAATATTATTGCTGGCCAAACCGTACATGAACAGTATGGCGGCGTAGTGCCGGAACTTGCAAGCCGTGCACATATACAGAATATTGTTCCGGTTGTAGATGCAGCATTGTCAACCGCCCACTGTCAGCTGTCAGTCATTGATGCCATTGCATTTACTCAGTCGCCTGGCTTAATCGGCAGTTTATTGGTTGGCGCACAGTTTGCAAAATCATTGTCACTTGCATTAGATAAACCTTTGATAGCCGTACACCACATGCACGCGCATGTGCTTGCCAATTTAATTGGTGACGAAAAACCGACATTCCCTTTTTTATGTTTAACGGTTAGCGGCGGCCATACACAGATTGTACTTGCCAATGCACCGCTTGACTTAAAAGTAATTGGTGAAACCATTGATGATGCAGCCGGCGAAGCATTCGATAAAACTGCCAAGCTGCTCGGGCTGCCTTATCCCGGCGGACCATTGGTTGATAAATATGCGCAAACCGGAAACCCTTTTGCATACAAATTTGCTGAGCCGCAAATAAACGGGTTAAATTTTTCTTTCAGCGGTTTAAAAACTTCCGTGCTTTATTTTTTACAAAAGCAGGATGAAGGTTTTATTGAAAAAAATATAAACGATTTGTGCGCCTCCATACAGCATACAATAATAAATATTCTTATAAAAAAATTGCGCAAAGCAGTGCTGCAAACGGGTGTTACCAATGTTTGCATTGCCGGTGGTGTAAGCGCCAACAGCGGCCTGCGCAGGGCATTACAGGAAGCAGGAGAGAAATATGAATGGAAAACTTATATCCCCAAATTTGAATACTGTACCGATAATGCCGCGATGATTGCCATTACCGGCTATTATAAATATTTAGCCGGTGAGTTTGCCGGTTTAAGTGTAACCCCGGGTGCAAGGGCGGAATGGTGAGAGCAGTTGCAAATAAAAAAATATTATTTTTAACCGGGCAGCCCCTTGTTTCCGGTCAATAATTTAGCCAAACTTCCTTTTATATATTCAGCCCCGCCTTTTATGCAGCTTCCATAACATTCTGCTTCAGGTACTAAACCAATGTGAGTGAAATTTATTTCTGTTGAATTTCCTTTCTCCGAAATTTCAAAAATAACTTTCGTGCCCTTCCATTCAGTTTTGTCTTTTAGCCACGGCAAAAGGCAGTCGGTTACTTTCCAAACCACTTTTTTGCTGGGCACTAACTCTGTAATTTGAAAATCAACAAATGTTCTGCCAATTGGAACATGGAATTTGTCATTCAGCTTTTTCCGAAAAATTTGAAACCCACCAAAGATTTATCAAAGTGATTTTTTTCATTACTTCTTCGGCTGAAGCATTAACTGAAATTGTTCTGTGAAAATGTTTCTTTTCCATTTTTTTCTTTTTCGTGAATTAAAATTTGTTTGGAAGCCCTTTGCCTTCAGTAATTAATTTGAATAAACTTTGTTTGATGTAATTGCCCCACGAATTCATGCACTGGTTGCCGCAATCCAATTGGGCTAAACCAATGTGAGTGAAATTGATTTTCGTCAAATCCTTTTCGAATGAAATTTCCCAAACAATTTGTGTGTCTTTCCATTCTTTCAAATCATTATTCCATGGAAGGTTGCAGTCAGTAACTAACCAAACTATTTTTTTCTCTTGAATAACTCCTGTGATTTTGAAAGCTACCCAAGTAGTGCCGGAGTGAACAGTAAATTCATTGTTTAACTTGTCTGTTTTCCCTTCTACATCTTTTACCTACCATTCAGATACACGGCTAATCATTTGCTCTGCTTCTTTAGCGGGGATGTTTACAGTGATGCTGCAATTGAAATTTTCGTTTTCCATTTTATTGTTGATACCATTTAAGTTGTCCTTTACCAGTGGTTATTAAACTTTGTAAGCTTTTTTGGATAAATCCTGTCCATGCATCACGGCACACATTGTAACACTCATAGGTTGGGACTAATCCAATTTGAGTGAAAACCAACTGCGTTTTGTTGCCTTGTTTGGAAATTTCAAAAGTAATTTTATTGCCAGTCCATTCAGTTTCATCTTTAGTAAATTTAAAATAGTTGTCCTCAACCAACCACACTACTTTTTTGCCGGGAATCATTTCAATTGTTTTCATTTTGCTGCGGTGATTGTCTCCGAAATGATAGTTCCACTCATCATTGAGTTTGTCAGTATTACCTTCAATGTCTTCGCTCCACCAAGCTCCAGGATTATTGATGGCTTTAAAAACTTCGGCTGGTGATTGCTCTACCAAAATGGTAGTAGTAAAATTTTGATTGTTCATTTTATTTTCTGTTTTTGATTTTGTCAATTGATTGTTGTTTTGTTGTGAGTTGCCTGAAACATTTAATAACAAAATAAATGCTCCTGAAGCAATTGCTGTAATTGTTTTTGTTATGTTATGTTGTTTACCTTTTGTTATAAAAATTATTCAGGCATTCCCTTACCTTCATTGATAAACTTTACCAAACTATTTGTAATATGACTATTCCAGCCCACTTCGCAATCATTGTAACATTCAACGCCTGGCACTAAACCAATATGAGTGAAATCAATTTGTGTGGCATTTCTTTTTTGGGAAATCTCAAAAACCACTTCTGTGCCGTTCCATTCTTTCTTGGCTTTAATCCAATGCAGATTGCAGTCGGTTACTTTCCAAGTTACTTTTTTGTTTGGCACTAATTCGCTGATTTGAAAGTCAACATAGGTTTCGCCAAAATCAACAGTGAATTTGTCATCTAGCTTTTCTGTTTTGCCTTTCACTTTCTTTGCCCACCAAAGATTTACTTGGTTGATTTTTTTCATTGCTTCTTCTGCCGAAGCATTTACTGTGATTGTTCTGTGAAAATTTTTCTTTTCCATTTTTTGTCATTTTTAATTTGTGAATTATTTTTGTTTGGATTTGTTGTTTAAAATGACTTCTAATTTTTTGAGTTTTGTTATCCAGAATTTATCAAAGTAGTTTATCCAGTCTTGTAATTCATTAAAGCCGTCTTGTTTCAGCATGCAATATCTTTCTCTGCCGATGTCCTGAATGGAGATAAATCCTGCACCGTAAAGAATTTTAATGTGCTTTGAAACCGCAGGTCGGCTCATATCAAAGTTTTCCGCCAATGAATTTATAGTCAGGCTGTCTTTTGAAAGCAAGGTTAAAATTTGTCTTCTGCTTGGGTCTGCAATTACTTGAAATGCGTCTAATATTTGCGGTGTCATTTTGAATTGCTGTTTAAATTTTGTAAAAGTTTTTCTATATTTTTTGCCCAGCCATTATTCATAGCCATATAGAAGAGGTCGTTTTCAATTTCCTTAAATCCTGTTTGAAGTAAATTCAATTCAGTGCCGTTGTCTTTTGCAGTAAGTGTCCACATTACAACAGTGTCAATTTTATATCCATTATCTGTGGGGCTGCATTTCCATGAATACGAAAGTTGTTTAAATGGCACTGCTTCCAATATTTCGCAATAACAAATTCCGTCAAATTCTATTGTTAATGCCGGCTTTGAACGAAACTGAAATTTGTGTCCGATAATTGGTTGAATGTCATTTTCCATTAACCATTGTGCAAGCAGTTCAGGTTTTGTAAGATAATCCCAAACTATCTCTGCCGGATGCGGGAAGAAGAATATATGTTTAATTTCTTTTTGCATAATATGTAATTTAAAAGTTACACAAACTTATGTGTAACCTTTGAGTTACGCAAATATTTTTTCAACTATTTTTTGCCTGCCCAAAAAGTCAACTTATTCTAAGGCTGATAAAGGCATCAAAATTTTCCTGCTTATCATTGTGTTTTACAGGAACATAAAAACAGGTGCTCTGTAATAGCTTCTGAATGCTTGTGAAAAGAAATTACAAATAGGTATTTTTTAAATTAGGGTTGTGTAACACTGAGCAATGTTGGGCGTTCATGCCTACTAATCTTTTATTTACTTAGATTTATTTATCCCGGGGATATAAAAACTTGCTATGTCATCGATATATCTTTGTGGTCCTGAGAATATTAAATTTGTTAGAACAATTACTGTGAGATCATCATTTCGATATATAAAAAAGGCTGCTCTGCCACCTCCTGTTGGTCCCGCAACTGGATGATCAGTTCTGGGAGCAATCGGCCATCCAAGTCCATAACCATTTAGGACAGGACCAAAACCCTCATGCGTTCCATTATTAAGTATTCCAGGTGTCCAAAGCGTTAAAAGACTTTCTTTTTTTAGTAATTTTCCATTCTGCAGTTTAATGGTCCATTTGGCTAACTCTTCTGCATTTGTATTTAATCCTACAGCTGTTCTAATGTACTGAGGCCAATCTCTGATAATTTCTTGCAATGTATCTGATACTACTACTGAATCATGAATAATTCTTCGAAATGAATAACTTCCGGAAAGATTAGAAACAACATCATGGCTATCTCCAAAACCACTAAGTTTCATACCAGATGGTTTAAATTGATTTTGGATGATAAAGTCAGTAAAAGGCATACCCGAAAGTTTGTCAATAATCTTTCCAATTAAAATATAATTAGTTTGAACATACTGAAATTGTTGGCCAGGCTTAAAACTAATTGGGGTTTTTAGAACCTTTGCCCATGCACTGTCTTCATTAATATCGATTGCTTGAGCATTTTTGTCCCATATGTCAGGTAAGCCAGACATATGTGTCAATAATTGATATACAGTTATTAATTGCCAAGAGACTGGGAGGTTATCAAGATATTTAGATATAGGCGCATTTAGTTCTAATTTGCCGGCCTCTACTAATTGCATTACAGCTACTCCAACAAATGCTTTTGTAATAGAGTGAACAGGGAACAAAGTATTGTTAGTTACAGGTATATAGTTTTCAAGATTGGCAATGCCGAACGATTTTAAGAAGATAATCTTACCATTTTTCACCACCGCAACTTGCATTCCAGGAATTTTGCGAACTTTCATTTGGTTACGTATGAAAGATTCGACTTTAGCGGTTTGAGATTGTGAAAATGTTTTTGCCAAATTACAAATAAGTAAAAATGTTATTACTGCAAATCGCAAAATGTACTTTTTCAATTTATGTTTCATTTGTTTATAGTGCTCAATGGCACGACGCCCAACGGCTACGTCCGGGCGTTGTGGCGGTATTTGAAAATCGCCCGTAACCGAAGCTAAATTTATAAATAAAAATTCATTGTTTATTCTATTGCCAGGTTTTATTCGTCGGCTGAACTTAAGCTGAGTAGCGAACAAAAAGCTGAGCATATATTCGTCGCCCCGCCATATTGCCAAACCGCCTGTTACAAGCCGTTTTTCTACTTCGCAATTCTCCGCTTTAATTCTTGCTCAGCTTTCTTTTCAGTTTTGTCAACTTTGTCAAAATAGGGTTTTATAAGTTTGTTATTTGCCAATTCTCGATGCTCAGAAAGATAAGAATATATAAAACCTGAACTAAAAAATTCTGTGTCGGTTGTTGCAATGTTTAACTCATTTGTTAGTTTTAAAAACGTATAAAGTATATAATTGCTTTCTTTGTCTAAAGGCTTATTTTTAAACATTTCGTCTTCATTAAAAACTCTTGCCTCATAGCTTTGATGACAGCAGTCTAATTGATGTGAATATTCTTTTAGAAGAATTAGAGCAGTCCAAATTTTTAAATTAGTTGTGTCAACTTTATATAAACTGTCTATTGCAAATTTTAAAGTGTCATTTAGTTTTGGGAAAAAAAGATTTGGTGTACTGTCTGTAGAAACGAGTTTACAATTTATTGCATATTGTCCAAAAGTCTTCGATGGGTCAATTTGAAAGTGTTTAACTGTTAAGATAGGTTTGATGAGCGTATCTTTTATTGAATTGTCTGTCTTGTTGGATTTTGTCGAACAAGAACATACTATAAATAATATTGGTAAAATTTTTTTCATTAACGAGGTGTGTCCAAAATGGCTACTAACGAAAAAGCATTTGCGATGGCATAGCAATAGCGAACTGTCAGCCGGAACAAATGCTTAATTAAAAAACTGATGATGAAGATAACAACTAATGCTCAATAGCGTAATGTCTGCTGGAACAAAAGCTGATAGATGATTTGCAGCCGAAGTTTACAATGTCGAGCCATGCTTTTACAAATGCACGTGTTGGTGGCTGCCTTTTTTTTGCTATAACTTAATTTGAAAACTACTAATGTTTGTCCAAAAATAAATATTTATACATAAGTCTTTTAAATGCAAAGTCAAGCATGATATTAATGCTTTTGTATCGGAAAGTCTATTTGTTTGAAAGTGAATTTGCCGGTGATTTACTTATAAGTTCATTATTGTCAGGATTGTCAAGTTGATATTTTATAATAACACTGTCTCCTATGCTACAATTTTTGCAATTGCTTATCGGAGCCGAACTTTTGAATTCATTTTCGTCTGCATAAAACGTAAAGTCCCAATACATACTTCCTTTTGCTCCTTTATGAGTAGCAATAAGAACACCCTTTGTGTAAGCTGGATTAGAGCTTAAATGCATTCTTTGAAGCAAACCCCAAGTTGCAAATCCTAACATTAAAGCTATAAGAATCGTTCCTGTCCAACCGATTTGATTCTGATACCATTGTATAAATTTCTGTTTGAACATATTAAGGTGTGTCAGTCAAGGTTGCCTACAACGCGTAAATTGGCGCTATTAGATGATATATCCAAATATTTTTCGCCATTGAAAATCAATCTTTTAGTGTTGCGCTTTTTGTATTGTCGTTAGGACAATCCACCCCGTTGCGCTTTTTTTATTGTCGTTGTTTACCGGTCTGTTTTACCCCCGGTGCTGGCAAATGGTTTTGTATCCGGGCTTCACCAGCAGCAGAGAAACATGAATTATATTTGTTGGTGAAAAGCCGCCACACAGCATGCTGAGCACAACACCGGCAGCAGCACAAATAATAATCAGTCCCCCTATATTATACTGAACTTATACTGAAGTTATACTGATGTTATACTGAAGTTATACTGAATTAAACCACAGGTAGAACCAGGGTATATCCCGTCTTCACCCGGGTTTCCTCCTTCCCGGAGGCTACCCTTCCCATCCCGCACGTTTTTTACAACCCACTAAAAATCAGCTCTTTATTGTATCCGTAGTATCCTCCCTGCCATTGGTAGGCAACGCAGAATCATTCGTAGGCAACGCAAAACCATTGGTAGGCAACGCAGAATCATTCGTAGGCAACGCAGAATCATTCGTAGGCAACGCAGAATCATTCGTAGGCAACGCAAAACCATTGGTAGGCAACGCAGAATCATTCGTAGGCATAGCAGAATCATTGGTAGGCAACGCAAAACCATTGGTAGGCAACGCAGAATCATTCGTAGGCATAGCAGAATCATTGGTAGGCAACGCAAAACCATTGGTAGGTAACGCAGAATCGTTGGTAGGCAACGCAAAACCATTGGTAGGTAACGCAGAATCGTTGGAAGGCAACGCAAAATCGTTGGAAGGCAAGACAGAATCGTTGGAAGGCAACGCAGAACCGTTGGCTTTTACCAGGTGCAGATAATTGAGTACCTGTTCATTGTCCAACTCTGTGGGAAGACAATTGTAATGCAGTGCAAGATGGGCAAGGTGGCGGGAGTAATTGGTAAGAGGACTCGTGCTTTTGCCACTTACATTGATAGCCCGTTGAAGTTCTTTGTACAGTTGTTCAAAACCCATTACTTTGTTAATGGAGTGCTGTACTAAAGTCTCATAATTAGCGGCACCAGTACGCAGCCCGGCAGATCGTTTTGTTGTTTGCATAAAAATGTTTTTAGTTCATGCAAAACAAAGCCTTTTTAATCTTGAAGAGGCTTACTAACTACCGAAGGTTTAGTACAACAAATAAGACTTCGTCGGGCACAAATTGCCTCCGATGAAGTCCGATTTGTACGGAACCAGTGTACGATTTGCTGAGAACTATGGGGTTTGAGTTGAAAGAAACTGCGTTACGCATTGAAAGGCTGGTTACTTCGTGTGTGGCAGACAGTTAGTATTGGAGCAGGCCGGTATTTGCGTGGCATATGCAGGCAATATTCTTTATTTAAACAATAGGTTTGGCAATAGGCTGGCTGGCTGAATAACAATCCGCCACAAATCAATATCAGCAATAATTACAACTCGATGTTATAAATTAAGCTTTAGTTGTTATTTTCATCTTTAGTAACAATAATCAGCTTTAATTCCGGCTGACAATTATAAAATGACAGCCCATCGCCGTAAATCGTTAGCTGCAAACTTATCGCAAACAACATAAATATTGACAGATGAAATGGATCGCAATCTTAATAATCGTACTTATATTTTCAAGTTGCAAAAAAAGTAGTGCAGACAAAATTTATACTATTCAGGGACAGATTCTTGAAAGCACTAATAACCCTGTGCCCGTTTCAAATTATACATTATCCTTTTATCAACAGTCAAGCTCCGGGCTTTTAGGAGGGGTTTCCGGTTTTGATACAACTGCAAAAACAGGAAACGACGGGAAATTTAGTTTTCAATATAACCCAAATAAAAACTACGGTCTTTCACTGGGCGGTACAAATTCTAATGAAATTTCGTTTCAGGGTATTGATACAATAAAATATAAAGGGCTTTACCCCCAATGGTATTTTGTACCATCTCTTATTGACATCAACTTAAACACGTTATACCTGTTCAAGAAAATTCAGGTACTTGTTAGAAAAGTTCAGTTCAATAACACTTTGAATGCCGGTGAAACACTGGAAGTTATAACCACAGATTCATCAGGTGCAAGCTATAACACATTGACAGGGCCAATTCCGGGCGGAACATTATTAACAGTAGATACGATAAAAAACTGCAAAATATCCGCATTCAATTTATTGAGCAAAGTATATATTTTATCAGGGATTCTAAAAAAACCATCTTATCAAAAAGATCTGAATATAACAATGACTCAGGGCGATGAGGCTTACAGAGAAATTTTGATGACATACTAAAGAAAGCCTGCAAACTAATTATACCTGCTTGCTGAAGTTAACATATTAAATCGCCACCTCAACCATAACTGAAATACCTGCATCAGGTACATAACAATTCTCATTATCTTCACCAATCACTTACTGCTTAATAACCAACTTCAAAACCGGCTATGACATTTGCTGTTATTTTCCTGGCCATAGTAATATTGATCTGCCTGATTGTATGGGCGAAAGTAAACCCATTTCTTGCATTTCTTGTGGTGGGCGTACTTACCGGTTTGCTGCTGGGGATGCCGCTTAATGGTATTACAAAATCAATGTACAAAGGTATTGGCGATACCCTGGGTTCCATTGTAAGTGTAATTATCCTTGGTGCCATGCTGGGCAAATTGGTTGCGGAAAGCGGGGCTGCTGAAAGAATTGCTTCGGTAATGATGAATGTGTTTGGTGAAAAATATATTTTACAGGGATTGATGGTTACGGGTTTTATTGTGGGCATCCCTCTTTTTTACAATACGGGTTTTGTGCTGATGGTGCCGCTTGTATTTTCAGTGGCGTATAAATATAAACTACCTGTAGTTTATACCGGTTTGCCGCTGCTGGCTTCATTATCGGCCATGCACGGGCTGGTGCCGCCGCATCCTTCGCCCACCATTCTTATTGCGCAGTTTGGAGCCGATATAGGTCTTACATTTTTATACGGCATCAGCATCGCCATTCCTGCTGTTTTGCTGGCGGGTTTGCTGTATGCGCAAACACTTAAAAAAATTGTTTCTGTACCGCTGCCGGGTTTTGTTGCACAAAATATCCCTGAAGAAAAATTACCGGGAACAGGCAATAGTTTTTTTTCATCATTGCTGCCTGTGCTGATGCTGATGATAATAATGATTGTGCAGTTTGCAGTGCCTGCACAAAGCAAAGCATATTCTGTTTGTGTTTTTTTTGCCGATCCATCCATTATCATGTTGCTGGCAGTAATGGTAGCCACTTTTACGCTGGGCATGGGTTTGGGTAAAAGTATAAAACAGGTAATGGATATTTATGGAGAGGCTGTAAAAGATGTGGCGATGATATTATTAATAATCGGCGGGGCCGGGGCGCTGAAACAGATTTTAGTGGACAGTGGCGTAAGCGATGAAATTGCAGCAGCACTTAATGGTTCACAGATACAGCCGCTGTTGCTGGGATGGCTTATTGCTGCGCTGATACGTGTTTGTTTAGGATCAGCCACAGTAGCGGGTTTAACGGCAGCGGGCATTATGCTACCCGTAATAAAACAAACAGGCGCGGATGCAAACCTGATGGTGCTTTCCATAGGCTCGGGCAGCCTGATGCTTTCACATTTTAATGACGGAGGTTTCTGGCTGTTTAAAGAATATTTTAATTTATCTGTAAAAGATACATTGCGCTCCTGGACGGTAATGGAATCAATAATATCGGTAGCGGGGTTGGGAGGGGTAATGGTGTGGAATTTTTTTCTGCACTGATACTGCAGCAATATTCAATGAAACAACTAATCACTTACCAATTCTTTTGACAGCATTTCTTCTGCCTGTTTTTCTTTTTGTTTTAACTGAATATTTAATTTTTCCCAAGCAAGGGTAAAGTCTTTTTGGATCTCTATGTTTTGCGAAAGATAGATTTGTTTTTGGGAGAATACATCTTTTATAATTTCAAAATCGTGCCACTGGCCGATTGTTTCCTGCAGTTTATTGTAATAGGAGAAAATGGGGTCATCATTTTCGTTTTCGTGTACAAGCCAGTTATAAGCATATATCCGCTGTTTAATAAGTTTGCGCAGTTCATGCCATTCGCTTGACGGCAGGTTTTTGCGGCATAATTTTTCCACCTGCGCATTCAGCTCCACAAAATATTGTTCAGCCAGAATTTCATTGGTGTTATTTACAAAATCTGATACCTGTTCAATTACTTCTTTCAAATCGTCTTTATATCCATTTAAATTCTGTACAAAATTTTTTATCATTGCGTCCATATCCGCATGCGGAAAATATTCTTTTTCAATTACTGCAAACTGGTATTTCTGCAGCCATTGCTGAAGGAGCTGGCATTCTCGTATTTCACCCGCTTTCTGAAAAACAGAGCGCAGCAGGTGGGCAGCTTTTTTAAGTTTTTGTTTTGGATAGATATTGCGGAGGAATTTTATAACAGCCCTGAGTTTTTTCATTTCCACGCGCAGATCGTGCAGCGCAACATCGTTGCCGTCCAGTTCAAAATCATGCAAATGATTGAAAAGGTTTTTTATGCGTTGCGAAAAATATTTCTGCAATGGCGTGTGCATGGTTTCAGGTTATATTAAATGTAAGTTTTACTCCTTCCTCAAAACTTACGGGTTTGTAGCTGAATTCGTTTTGTGCTTTATCAATCTTAAGCCCGGAATGTTTGGCCCTTTTTACAGGCTCTGTAAATGTTTCAGACGTTACATTTTCAATTAACGCTGCATCAAGCCTCAAAACATTTGCGGCAGTAACGGCCATCTGGTAGGGCGAAAGCACATCTTTCCCTGCTAAATGATAAGCGCCTTTCAGGCCTTTGCTGATAATAGTTTCAATACCGCTGCAAATATCCATTACATAAGTGGGTGTTCTCTTCTGATCGCTTACCACTTTAATTTTTTGTCCCTGCTCCAGGTTATTTTTTACCCAATGCAGAAATGTTGGCCGCATATCATTGTACGATGGACCGTAAATAAACACAGGCCGCACAATACTGTAATGTATCCCGCTTTTAATTACGCATTCTTCTGCAAGCAATTTGCTCTCACCATAAAAATTTAGGGGGCCGGGTGCATCATCTTCACTGTGGGGGCCATTTTCACCAAAAATAAAATCTGTGGAGATATAAATAAATTGCGTTGGGGGTTTTTGCAAAGCCCGGGAGGCTTCAAGCAGATATTGCGTTGCCGCAACGTTTTGTCTTAAGCATTCCTCTTTATCCTTGTTGCATTCGTCAGGTTTACTCATGGCTGCGGTATGAACGATGACATCAGGCATTACCTCTGCAACCATTGCTGCCACTGCATTTTTATCAGTAAGCTCTGTATTATAATATTGAAAAGATATTGGTTCTGCAATGCAGCAACCACCGCGGCCAGATGCAATTACCCGGTATTTTTTTGAAGATAAATAATGTGTAAGGTGCCGCCCTAAAAACCCATTAGCGCCTGTAATGAGTATTTTCATACTGCCAAATTAGTAAGCACGCGGAAACAAAAATTATTTAATATAAAGTTCACAGTTATTTAATATTCATCGCCGGCAATTTCTTCAGTGTCAGTGCCCGCTTCGTCCCCGCCTTCTGCTGGCGCCTCACCTTCTTCCGTAAAACCCTCCGCAGCTTTTGTAAGGTCGTATTTTTCCTCAATATCCACAAACTTGCTTCCCAGCAGGCTTTTGGTGCCATACTGCTGCGGGCCGATGCCTTCTGTCCGGGTAATGGCCGGGTAAATAAGTTTGGTGCTTGCTTCCTTGCTCACGTTAATTAACTCGGTAAGAAAAACCCAGTTCTTTACAAAATCGTACAGGTAAATAAATTTCTGGTTGGTATCGCGTATTTCACTGCCAATGGTGGTTTTAGCCATCAGCAAAGGTTCGGCGCGGTAAGCTTTATCATATTTTTCCATGCTTATTTCCCGGCCGCGTTCCCAGTAATCATTGCTGCGGAAAAAAGTAGCCTGGTGCTTATTGTCAAATTCATAAGCCTTTAATATTGCAGTATGCAGGTCAGCAAAAGTTTGCGTGTGTTTAATGGCAATATCCCTGTACACTGCATCATCTTCTTCCAGATAAACCCTGAATTTTAAAACAGCCATTCTATCTATGGTTTTTGATTTTAGATTTATGATTTTTTGTGCCCGGCTCCGGGTCTTTGGTCACCGTCTGTTGCGTAGCACTCTTCAACGTTCTGATCAATGGGAACAGATACTGTCAAATGGTGAGTGGTGAATTGTCAAGAAAGAAAACCCGCATCATTCAACATTTACCATTCAACCGTACAAGTATTCCGCCAGAAGCGGGAACAAAAGCATCATTTATGTTCTTAAGCTTGGTAAATAAAAATCCAACTTACAACAAAAAACGAAAATACAATTTATTAAACGGGTTGCAAGTTTAAGGTGGCGGCTTTTTCTATCATAAAATTATATGCTGCCTCATAGGTGTTTGGGATAATGCCGTCTAAAATGGCTTCGCGTATGGCATCTTTAATAGCTCCTACATTGCGGCTCGGCGTTAAGCCAAAAGTTTGCATAATAATTTCTCCTGTAATGGGGGGCTGCCAGTTGCGTAAATGGTCTTTCTCTTCCACCTGTACCATACGTTCTTTTACCAGTTCAAAATTTTGCAAATAACGTTTTACCTTTTGTTTGTTTTTGCTGGTAATATCAGCTTCACAAAGTATCATCAGTGCATCAATATCCTCACCCGCTTCAAAAAGTAAACGGCGGACGGCGCTGTCAGTAATATTTTCTTTTGTAAGGCTTATTGGCCGCAAATGCAGCGCCACAAGCTTTTGTACAAAACGCATCTGCTCATTTAGCGGCAGTTTTAATTTTGCAAAGATCTTTGGAACCATGCGTGCCCCCACTGCTTCGTGCCCATGAAAGGTCCAGCCATGGCCATCTTCAAATTTTTTTGTGGGAGGTTTGCCAATATCGTGCAGCAGTGCAGCCCAGCGCAGCCAAAGGTTATTTGTTTTTGCGCAGATATTATCCAGCACCTGCAGGGTGTGGTAAAAATTATCTTTGTGCCCCAGCCCATCTACATATTCCGCACCATGCAATGCCATCATTTGTGGTAAAATTATCTGCAGTAAACCGCTTTTGCTCAGCAGGTCAAAACCTGCGGAAGGTTTTGGGCAAAGCATTATTTTATTCAATTCATCAGTGACCCTTTCCTGCGAAACAATTTTTAAGCGTTCAGCGTTTTCTTTTATTGCTTGAAAGGTTTTTTCTGCAATAATAAAATTAAGTTGTGCGGCAAAACGTATGGCACGCATCATGCGCAGGGGATCATCGCTAAAAGTTTGCGAAGGTTCAAGCGGTGTCTGAATAACCCTGTTTTCAATATCCTGCAGACCTTTAAACGGGTCAATTAATTTTCCAAAATCACTTTTATTTAAACTGATGGCGAGTGCATTTATTGTAAAGTCGCGGCGGTTCTGGTCATCTTCCAGTGTGCCTGTTTCTACTGCAGGTTTGCGGCTGCTGTGGTTGTAACTTTCTTTTCGGGCTCCTACAAATTCAATTTCGAAGGCTCCGTTGCTTTCCCTTCCGGGTGGGGAAGAGACTCCGGCGTCATTCCCAAAAAAATTATACAGCTTTATATTCGCGGTTCCGAAATTTTTAAAAAATGCCACCGGTGGGTTTGGTGAAAAACTTTCAGCTACTTTATGTGCAAGCGCTATGCCATCGCCCAGGCAAACGATGTCTGCGTCTTTTGTTATCCTTCCGATAATTTTATCACGTACAAAACCACCAATTAAAAAACAGGGGAAGCCTAATATTTCAGAGGCAAGGGCTATTTTTTTTAAAACAAATAATTCTTTATCGGTAAAATTAATTTGCATTGTGCCAAAGATAAGCAGCATGCACCAATCAGCGTTTTTTTGAGTAAATACCAAACTGCGGGTAAGCGTGATAAGTAATAATAATTTAATTGAAAAATACTTTTTACTTTTTTAATTTAGTAACCTTAATTTTTTATAATTCTTCTTTTAGCCAGATAGGAGTTCCTGCGGGTTTTGATAAGTCGCTACCCGTTTTTTTCACGTCTAAAATATTAAGTTATGAAAAAGCTTATTACGCTCCTTTTACTGGGCATGATATCAAACACGTATGCCCAATATTATCAACGGTATTACAACCTTGACTTTACCACACCGCTATACCGTGATGAAGTTTTTAACAGTGGTATTAAAACAGTTTTTAATTACAAAGGCGGGCTAACAAAAAATTATTATTCAGTTGGTGTTGGCACTTCTTACAATAACCCTTCACTGCCAGACCCGCAGAACAAAGCAGACCGGCTGCGGTTTGCAAACAACAAAAAAGATGGCAGCACTGTTTACAGCAATTACGGATATGAATTTGACGATCCCCTGGTTCATGGTTTTCAGGCTTATAACAGTCATGGCAATTCTATCGCAGAATTTAATAATGGCGGCGGAACCGGTGGATTTATTGCGGTGGGAAACGTTGCATCCAATACCATTACGGGGGCTGCTGTACCCGGTGGCAGTGATGTGCTTTATACCCACCTGGATTCAACCGGGGCCGTGGCTGCAGCTGTACGCATTGACTTTTCGGAAGGAAAAGATATTGCCTGGTGTGTAAGGAGCTCTGTATTTGTTCCGGGCACATTTATTATCTGTGGTGAATCTGCTGCTATCAACGGTGCTAATACCAACTGTATTGTAGCAAGATTAGATGTAACCGGCGCCATCCTTTGGGCGTTCTCTTATAACTTTGATCCCACGCCTACACCCACTATCAGCGCTTACTGCAGAGCAAGGCAACTTTGCGAAGACCCAAAAACAGGAAAAATTTATGTGGTGGGAACGCTGCAGGATGTAGCTACTGTTACCGATATTGACGGGCTTGCTTTTGCACTAACATCAGCCGGGGCAATACTTTGGTCGCGCAGCTATAATCTTGCATCAGATGATGAATTTAAGGCTGACCGTTTTACTGATGATGGTAATATCATTGTTGGCGGCCACAGCAACTTTTCTCCCACGGGTGCGCCAATGACAAATATGCTGCTTACAAAATTAAAAGCTGCTGATGGAACCATCCTGTTTCAAACATTATTGCGTGCCACAGGTGCAACAGTAGCTACTACTTACGACAGTAAATGTTACGATCTTGTGCAGGGCACAGCACTTACCGGTTCTGCCAGCTATTACTTAGTTGGCCCGGTTCACAGGACGGATGGTACATTTCAACTGGTGTATAAAACAGACGGCACAGGCACAGGTATCAACAATTATCAGTATAACAAAATGAAAATTGATTCTTTATTTGGTGTTGCCCTTGAAACATCTGGTAATAAAGGGGTAGTAGTGGCTTCATCTATTACTGATCCTGTTTCAGGCTTCAGTGATTCACATATTTTGAAAATATATTCAAACGGGGCAGCATGTACAAATTATTGCCCGAAAAACCCGCCTGTAAATATTAGTATTCAAATGGAACAGCCGCAGCGGGAAGTTTTTATAAACCAGCTGGCTATCTCAAAATCACTCACTTCAAAACGGTACAATTATGCAACTGTTTTAATGTGCAACGAGAAAAGTATCGCCTGCGGAGCCTTTGAAAATTCTGTTGTGGCCCAGGCTGTAAAAACGAATAACCCTGAGAAAACCGTGGTATATCCCAATCCTGTAAGAAGCATACTCAACGTGGATTTAAGGGGTTTGACAAATAGACGCTATAATCTTGTAATAACGGATATAACGGGGAAAATAATGATGACTGCCCCAACAGAAACAGGGCTTAGCAAAATAATTACCCAGATTGATGTTTCCCGTTTGCAGACCGGTATCTATATACTCATTATAAAAGGAAATACAACGATGCCGCCCATAAGATTTGTAAAAGAATAAAATCAAGTTATATCATTATTATGCTAACCGGAAGTGCATTGCTGAAAAATTATTGGTAATGCACTTCTTCATTTATAAAGCGATGCAGGAAACATATCAGGAGCGGAAAACAACCGGTTTTCCATGCTGCCATTTGATAATGGCTGATGGTATGGAAGGAGCAATATCATTCTGCCGGTATTTAACCGTATAACCGGCGCCAGTTTTTATTTCGTTTGATATTTCAAAAAAAGTATCCGGTGCGGGTTTGCCGCTGATATTTGCAGAAGTGCTTACAATGGGTTTGCGGAACCGTTTGATAAGATGTTTACAAAATTCATCCCGGCAAATTCTTATAGCCGCAGAACCATCCTCTGCCAAAATATTTTCTGCCAGGCCCAATGCGTGTTCGTAAATAACAGTTGTGGGTTTATGTGCGGACTGCAGATAATCAAATACGGCCAAATCCGGTGCAGCCGTATATTGCAGCACATCCCTTTCTGTTGCAACAAGCACAACAAAACTTTTATGTACAGGTCTTTGTTTTAAAGAAATTATTTTTTCAACAGCCGTTTCATTTGTTGCATCGCAGCCCAAACCCCAGATGGTATCGGTAGGATATAAAATGACCTCGCCGGTATGCAGCATTTGTAAACAGTTTTCTATATCATCAGAAAAATCAATCACGGGTTTAATTTTTTATAAACATTCATTACAGCTTCAGCACATTTTTGTTGTGTAAAATTTTGTGCATGAAGCCACCCTTTTTCAATCATATCCTTTTTTAAATTTTCATCAGCAGAAATTTTTTGCATGGCATCAGCAAGTTGTTCTTCATCCAGCGGGTCAGTGTACAAAGCGCCGTTGCCAGCTGCTTCAGGCAGGCAGGAAACATTGCCGGTGATTACAGGGATGTTACTCCACAACGCTTCCAGCACAGGGATACCGAAGCCTTCAAATATGGATGGATAAACCATGCATAATGCCTGCTGGTAAATGGCAGGGAAATCAGCCGCAGATTGAAAGGAAGGTAATGATTTTACAAAAGGGTTCTCTGACAAAAAAATAATTTGTGATTCAAGTTTATTCAGTTTGATATAATTTTTTACTGCACGTTTATATTTTCCGCCATCACCAATTACCACCAGAGGAATATTAAGGGTTGATTTTAAATAATTAATTGCTTTGCAAATGGTGAGTAAATTTTTTCTTTCAATGATGGAACCAACATACAAAAAAAATTTATCCGGCAGTTGGTATTGCTGTTTAATGCGCAGTTCCTCTTCTTCACTGATTTTATTTCCAAATGCGGGGTTGCAGCTTTGATAGCAAACTGTTATTTTTTCTTCGGGGGTTTTATAAAATTGAATAATGTCTTCCTTAGTTTGTTTGCTGATGGCGATCACTGCATCTGCATGTGTGCAGGCGTAGCGGAATTTTTTACGGTAAATCTGCACATCAATCCAGTTGTATTGATTTGGATAACGCTCAAAAATTAAATCATGAATGGTGACTACGGATTTTATTCCTATATTTTGAATATCTACTGGAATTTCATGGCTGAGGCCATGGTAAATATCAATGTCCAGGGTTTTTAAATCATTTTTTACCCAACTGCTGCGCCATGCTGATGTAAAAATATTTGAAGGAAATTTTTGCGGCGTAATTGTACGCATATTCTTAAATGCACCAGCGGCAAACCTTTCAGTAAGTTTTGGTGTGCAAAGGAAATATTCGTGTTCAGGAAAATAACGTGCAAGTGAGGTTACCAGCGTCCTGCTGTAATGGCCAAGTCCCGTGCCGTTTGTAAAAGCCCGCTTTGCATCAAATGCGATGTTCATGATGTGCAAATATACGTATCCCGCAAAGCGGGACAAACAGCGGGGCGTGTGTATTGAAACGCAGTTGAGAACACCGCGCCAGCGTTGCACAATTAACCCCAAGCCGCATTGCTCCGCAGCGGTACAACTGTACAAGCCCCGGCAATAAATGCCGGGATGCTGACCAAAGCGTCAGCACGAGAATACACAACGAAGCTTAACGATGTTACAAAAGCCGGTAAGAAAAATCTTAATTGTATAACATGATTTTGCCACTCTGTTTCTGCAGCGTAGTTTTATTGTTTAAAAAATGAACCTTTCTTTTTTTATAGCAAACAGGGTGGCGTTTAACAGCCAGCGGTCTTTTTCAAGGTTTATCATCCGCCTTGCCACGGCAGCCACTGCTTTAAGTGTGGCCGCAATGATCATTACCCTTGCTTTTGTAAACGGTTTTCAGCAAACGGTGAGCAATAAAGTCTTTAGCTTCTGGGGGCATATACGCGTGCAGCAATATGAGCCCGACAAAGCATTAATGGCCGAAGAAACGCCGCTTAAACAGAATGACACTGTTTTGAATATTATGAAATCCACACCCGGTGTTTTGCATGTACAGGCCTTTGCTACAAAAAGCACTGTAATTGAAAAAAATAAAGAAATTGGAGAAGTATTATTTAAAGGGGTTGAGAGCAATTATGACTTTAGAAATCTTCAGTCATTTTTAATTGCCGGGGAGTGGGTTGATTTTAAAGATACACTGTACAGTAAACAAATAGTGCTTTCAAAACCTGTTGCAGATGAACTGAAAATACAGGTGAATGACAGTATAAATGTATATTTTATTTCCCCTGAAGACGGAAAAACCAGTGTGAGAAAACTACAGGTGCGCGGTATTTTTAAAACCGGCGTGGAAGAATATGACAAGCTTTTTGCTATTGGGGATATCCGTTTACTGCGGCGTATTAATGGATGGCAAAACAATGAAATTGGCGGCTACGAAATCTTCCTGGATGATTATAAAAAAATGGATAGTGTAAACAGTGTATTGCACGCAAATTTACCCGGCGCATGGATAAGTAAAACGATTAAAGAAGTATATCCGAACATTTTTGACTGGCTGAATATCCAGGATGTAAACCGCAATGTAATTTTTATTGTAATGTCCATTGTTGCCATCATCAATCTTATTACCTGCCTGCTTATTCTTGTGCTCGAGCGTACACGAATGGTAGGTATTTTAAAAGCAGTGGGCGGTAAGAACTGGACCATCCAGCAAATATTTTTATATCATTCTACAATAATTGCCGGCTTTGGGATAATAATTGGCTTATTTTTTGGGCTGGGAATCTGCTTTTTACAGCAATATACCGGGTTTATAAAGATGGATGAAAGCGCTTACTATGTTTCCACAGCGCCGGTGGACATAATCTGGTGGCAGGTAGCCGTTGTATGCACGGCAACCCTTTTGGTATGTTTTATTTCTCTTTTACTGCCCACCATGTTTGTAAAAACAATCCGCCCGGTGAAAGCTATTCAGTTCAGGTAGAAAAAATACTATGCTTTTCCCATCTCCTTTAAAAAAGCTACATGCGATGCAACAGCCTGGTGCATCTTCCTGTATTCTACATATACCACACCATATTCTTTACAGGCCTGCTTTACAATGCGGCTGATAGCAGGGTAATGTATATGGGAAATTTTTGGGAATAAATGATGTTCAATCTGAAAATTTAACCCGCCTACAAACCAGGAAATTAACCGGTTACGGGTGGCAAAGTTTGCGGTTGTTTTCAACTGGTGAATAGCCCATTCATCCTCCAGCTTACCAGTCATTTTATCCGGTACCGGAAATTCAGTATGTTCTACCGTATGAGCAAGCTGGAAGACAATACTTAAAATAAAACCAGTGACTGCAGTAAAACAGGCAAACCCTATCAGCCAGTTAAGAAACCCAATTTTTATGATTGGAATTACAATGAACAGGCTGTAGTGCACTAATTTAAAGCCCCAGAAACTGATATGATCCATCAGTTTCATTTTTCTCAATGGCATATTGCCTACTTTGCCACTGAAATATTTTGTGTAATCACTTACCATGCTCCAGTATAAATGAAGAATGCAGTAAAACATCCAGAAATAAAGATGCTGAAATTTATGCATCTTGTATCTTTTTTGCGTGCTGGCCATCCGCAGAAAAGGTTTTGCATCAATATCATCATCAATACCGTCAATATTGGTATAGGCATGATGAATAACATTGTGTTTAATATTCCACATAAAATGACTTGCTCCCAGTATTTCAGCAGTAATAGCGGCTGATTTATTTACTGTTTTGTATTTGCTGAAACTGCCATGCCCGCCATCGTGCATTACATTAAAACCAATAGCGGCAGTTAAAGCACCCAGCAAAATGCTTAGTAATATTGCCCATACTGTTGCCGGGGTAAAAAAAACAAGCTGGATATAAGTATATGTAAAAGCGATGATTAAAAAAGCAGCTTTGCCAAAAAGCCTTGCACCACCTGTTGTTGCTTTTCCGGTGGACTCAAAATAATCATTGATCCGGTTTTTGAGTTCCAGGTGAAAGGGTTTGTTTACGTGGGCGAATTTTGGGGTTTGCATAATAAGTTATATGTAATACGTTTTAAATAAAATAAATGTTGTTGGCAGGCATTTTATGGCGATTTTTTTTTGAAAACAACAAAATGGAATTTAGGTTCAGGTTACATGCTGAATAAATGCATCAAAACTTTTAATTCCAATCATTTTCTGCGAAATATATCCTTCAGCATACCTTACGCCAATTCTTTTGCCAAGCATCAATGCCCTTGCTTTTACAGTTTCAATAAAGTCGGGTGTAGAAATATAGGTTTGCGGCTCACTTTCATCTTCACTGCTGAACTGCGTGGTGTAACAAAGTACAGCTTCAATTTTTTTAGCATGATAATCCGAAATATCAAAAATAAAATCAGGTTTTAAATACCTGTCCTGTATGTAATGAAATACAAAAGCAGGTCTCCATTCTTTTTGAGTTTCACCATTTACTGACGTTTCAATTTTCCTCAGACCCGAAAGAAAGGCAGCGTCGGAAACCAGTTTAGCACTTCTTCCATGATCCGGGTGCCGGTCTTCCGGCGCATTGCACAAAACAATTTCAGGCCGATACTTTCTTATTGCTGCAATTATTTTGCGCAAATTTTTTTCATTATTTTCAAAAAAACCATCTGCCATTTCTAAGTTTTCCCTTGCATGAAGACCCATTATTTTTGCGGCGGCAGCCGATTCTTTTTTTCTTGTTTCTGCACTTCCCCTTGTTCCCAGCTCACCTCCTGTTAAATCAATCACCGCCACTGTTTTACCTTCATCCACTGCTGCAATCAAAGTGCCTGCACAACCTAATTCAACATCATCAGGATGTACTCCGAAAGCAAGGATATCAACCTTCATACAAATGATACAGCGTTTGAGCCGCAAAGGTAGGTAATAAAAACAAGTAAATGTGTTAAGTTACTTTCTCACACCATACATTCTTTCCACATCCTGTACAATGGATTCCATAGCTGCATCGTCCCCGGCCGGGTTATAATTCTGGCGCAGGTTACTTCCAAAAACAAGGGCAACCGTTTGCCAGAATGCTGCATTGAAATGCCCTTTATAATCATCAATAATTTCGTAGCAGTTGTTTCCTGTTTGGCGATAGATAAGTTTCATCAGCACTTTGCCCTGGTAAACAGATAACTGGGTAAGCCTGTCTGCAAATTCTTTTTTCAGGTCTTTCTCCCTTGAAAGAATGATGGCTTTGCGCTGGCTTTTGTCGGTAACATTTACAAGCTTTGCATTAATATCATTCATCACGTTTGAAGCTGTAATTGCATAAGGATAAGTAACATACACAGCGTTTCTTAACCGCGTCCATTCAACATATTGCTTTTTCCATTTGCCTTTTAGTTTAGTGTAAACATACACGGGTTCAAGAAAAGAACAGGGGATTGTGTCACCGTTGGCTTCAATACATGCGCCTACTTTTACGGTATCGTAAATGCCATGCCCGTTTTGTGCGGCAGTTTTTTGCAAAAGCGCAAACAATGGGAAGATTACAAATAATATATAACGAAAAAATTTCATTGCGTGTAAAGATAATTATTTCGATGTTTATTAATTCCATATCCCAATATATGGTAACGCCCCTGCATGTTATTATTTTCATAAATGAAAAAAATCTCCATCACACATAAAAAAACAGGCAATTCCCCAAACTCCTTATTTTTGCTTTCTTCAATAACCCTTTATGACCGCAAAACCGGAAGACGATTTAGATGCCAATTTATCTGGTGATGAAAATGAAGGCAGCGCAGCAGCGGAGCAGCGGCGCAAATGGTACAAGCGTTTCCGCAAGGGCATTACCACTGCCACTGCCGATAAAAAAGAAACACCGGAAGGATTGTGGAGCAAATGCCCGGAGTGTAACCATATATGTACCACCACTGAATTAAAAGAAAATTTATTTGTGTGCCCCAAATGCAATTATCACCACCGCATTGGCAGTGAAGAATATTATGAAATACTTTTTGATAAAGGCGTGTACACTGAACTTTTCGACAATATATACAGCAAAGATTTTTTAGGTTTTACTGATCTGAAACCCTATTGGAAACGGCTGGAGGAGATACATGCAAAAACAGATTTGAAAGACAGTATGCGCATTGCTGCGGGTAAAATAAAGGAACAGGAAATGGTGATTGCATGTATGGATTTTGAATTTATTGGCGGTTCGCTGGGAAGCGTAATGGGCGAAAAATTCAGCCGTGCAGTTGACTACTGTATAGAGCATAAACTTCCTTATCTGGTTATCAGTAAAAGCGGCGGTGCAAGGATGATGGAAAGTGCATTCAGTTTAATGCAGCTTGCAAAAACAAGCGGCAAGCTTTCCCAGTTAAGCGATGCAAAACTCCCTTTTATCTCCCTGCTTACCGACCCCACTTTTGGAGGCATTTCAGCTAGCTTTGGTATGCTTGGAGATTTAAACATTGCTGAACCCGGTGCCCTTATTGGTTTTGCGGGCCCAAGGGTAATTAAAGAAACCATTAAAAAAGATTTGCCCGAAGGTTTTCAGCGCAGCGAGTTTTTGCTTGAACATGGATTTTTAGATTTTATAGTGGACCGGAAAGATTTGAAAAATACATTGGCCAAACTGGTAACATTATTTAAAAACTGATGTTTGTTTTATTCCTGCATATCCAGTATTAATTGCAGAAGGCTCTTTTATTGAAAGTTTACCAACCACCATGTCACAAAACCCTTCAGAAAAAGAAATCATCCACAAGGAATTTGAGCTGGAAAGGCTTATTCTTTTCAGTGATGCGGTTTTTGCCATTGCCATTACCCTGCTTATTATTGATATTAAGTTTCCTGAAATACCTGCAAATACTTCAAATATTAATTACCTGCAATTATTTAAGCCCACCATCCTCCAGTTTCTTGCTTTAGTAATCAGCTTCTTTTTTATTGGTGTTTTCTGGGCAAAACATTTGACCCTTTTTAAATATCTCAAGGGTTATAATAAAGGCGTTATCATCAGAAATTTATTTTTTTTGTTTTTTATCGTGGTATTTCCATTTGCAGCGGCAGGTATGGCCAGTCATGTAAACCCTCACTTTGCATTACCTATTTTTATTTATATAATAAATGTTGCCTGCTGCTCACTGATGCATACTTTGCTATGCTACTATATATTTTATGTGACCCCCAATCTAACAGTCAGCGGCCATGATGCAGCGAAAAAGTATATTTACCTGAAAACAAAATATGCTACCGTTATGTTGTTTTCATTTGTTGCAGTGGCCGTTATTATTGGGGTTGTTTTTCCCGATAACCCGCTTTACCTTGGTATAAGTTTTTATGTTCTCCCTTTGGGTTCATTTTTTTTAAACAGGAAACTAAAAAAACACAAACCCAAAGAATTAGCCAACCGGTAGCCATGCTGTTTTAAACGACAGCTTTATTTTCTGTTTGCACAATATGCCATTCCACTATTTTTGCAGTTGTATAATGGCATTAAAAGAAATGAACAACAGGCAGGCTTATTTTAATTATCATATTGAAGATAAATATGTGGCGGGTATTGTATTAATGGGCACAGAAGTAAAATCAATACGCGGGGGTAAACTAAGTTTCAACGATAGTTTCTGCATGTTTGAAAACGGTGAACTGTGGATACGCGGTTTATATATTGCAGAATATTCACTTGGCACTGCAAACAACCATATCGCTGTTCACGACAGAAAATTACTGCTTAACAAAAGAGAGCTTAAAAAATTACAACTGAAATTAAAAGATAAAGGCTATACCATAGTGCCGCTTAAAGTTTTTTTGAATGATAAAAACCTTGTAAAAGTGGAGATAGGTTTGGGGCGCGGAAAAAAACTGCATGATAAAAGGGAAACTATACGTGAGCGGGATACTGACCGTGAAATAAAAAGGTTTTTAAAATAAATTACAGCACGGTTTTTGGTTTAATTTTCAACGGAACTGAGTGCATTGAAACTACTACAATCCAATATCGTCATCACCTTTTTTACCATTCTGTCATGCGCAAACCTTAATGCACAAACGGTTTCAGGCAAGTGGTACGGCTTTGGCTACCCCGATGTACTGCAGCCAACAAATACTTATATGTGCGAATTCATCCTCACAGAAAAAGGCAGTAATGTTACAGGGGAGTTTAATTATTATTTCCGCAACGGTTATTTCAGCAATAAAATAACAGGAACCTTTAATGCTTCCACACGCATCCTATCTTTAAACTTTTTTCCCCTCATGTATTTCAGAACGGAAAACACATTGATGGGCGTAGATTGTCCTGTGAAAGGGTCGTTTACTTTAAAAGCAGCGCAGGCAGAAACCTCTCTTTCGGGTGATTTTATCAGTGATGCTCTACACACTTACACCTGCGTACCCATAAAAATAAAATTTCTGAAGGAGACTGAAAATGAACCTTCGCTTAAAGAAAAAATTGAAACAATAAATACAGTTATTAAAGACAGTGTGGCTGTGCCCGAAGAAACACCCGCCCAAAAAATTGAAAACGAAGCGCGCAGGCAAATGAAAATGCGTATCAGCAATATTATCAGGATACTTGATGTAAGTGATGATTCTGTGCGTGTGGATTTATATGATAATGCAGAATTTGATTACGACACCGTAACACTTTTTTACAATAACAACCTTAAACAGTACAAACAGTTGCTTAATACAAAAACACCCATCAGTTTTTTTGTACATGTTGATTCTGTTGAAACCAATAATGACCTGGTAATGTTTGCAGAAAATTTAGGGTTGATACCGCCCAATGCAGCGATCATGATACTTACCGACCACAAACACCGCTATGAGATAAGCCTTACCAGCAATTACCGTATGAATGCTGCAGTGCGTTTGAGAAAATTAAGTTCACCTGTTTTGAAAACACACAGCCAATAAGCGGCTATTATATTTAATAACCGGCAGAAAAAATACTCACTTGCTTATTTGTTTGGTTTTAATAATACCGGCAGCATTTTTTCATGGCATCGCCTGTTGCGTCGCAAGCACTTCATCTTTAGAAAAATTATTGAGCTGGCCTTTATTTTCCCTTTACAATTTCATTTCAGCGGTATCAAGGAATAAATATCTCTGGATATTAAAACGGTTTCCATGGATATTAAAATGATTTCCGCGGGAATTAAAGTAATTCCTTTTGCAATTGAAATAATTTTCCTTGAAATTATAACAATTCCATTGGACATTAAAATGGTTTCACTGTATATTGAAATGATCCTTATAAATGTTTAAGCCGTTCACCCGGTAATTAAAGTAATCCCCGTTTGAAAATAAAAGCCGCCGTCTGCTTAAAACAAACGGCGGCTTTATCTAGTCACAATAAAATCCTTTAACCTTTATTTTTATTGTACTATCAATTTCTCATTTTTTGTATCGGTGCCTGAAGTCATTTTCACAAAATAAATCCCTTTGGAAAGACCTGCGGTATTAACCGGGAAAGAATAACTGCCTTTTTCCAAATTTCCGTTCATAACGGTTTTCACTATTTTCCCGTTTGCGTCATATACATTTACACTTACAAGTGAAGGTTGTGCAACAGTAAACTGAACAGTGGTTTTGTCGGTGGCAGGGTTTGGAAATACCTTTAACTGCATATCCTGGTTTGTTCCGGTTTTGGCAACGGGTGCCTGCATTCTGTTATCTGAAGGAGCACTTACAACAAATGAAACAGGATCAGAACTGATGCCGTTAGCAGTTACCACCAGCGAATAAGTTCCGGCAGGGATACCTGCAGGCAGCGTAAATCTTGCATTATCTTTTTGTGTTCCTCTCTGAACACCGGTACTGTTCCAGTTAAAAGTGCGTGCATAGTAAACATTTGCACCGGAGGTTAGCCGAATGATGGGGTAATTGGTGGCCATCTGCCAGTCATCACCATAAGCGGCACCTTCAGAAATACCGTTAAACAGTTTGCCAATGGCTTTATAGTTACCTCCTCCAAGTGACTTTATTTTTGTTATTGTTGGTTTACCTGCGGCAAGTGGTGAGCCAACAGGGGTATAAACATAATACTGAGAAGAATTTTGCTGTCCGTATAAAACTGTTCCGTCCGGAAGGTCAAGCATATTGGTTAAATACGATGATATACTCAAATTTGCTGCGCCGCCCGGAGCTTTTACTTTACTAAAAGTGTTGGTGAGATAATCAAACTCGTAAAAAGCTGTTGGCG
The DNA here is from genome assembly GCA_038207175.1 of Chitinophagales bacterium. Lineage (GTDB taxonomy): Bacteria > Bacteroidota > Bacteroidia > Chitinophagales > Chitinophagaceae > JBBRAD01. Next base: position 7,222 of record JBBRAD010000012.1, on the reverse strand, counting down.
GAGGAAAATGGTTGCCTGAAGTAGGCACTGGTGAAACAGCACAGAGGATATTGCCATCTACCATCATTGCGGCTGCCGCATCAGGTGTACCCTGGCTGTTGGGAATGTCTGGACCGGCTGCCCATGTTCCGGGGCTGGTGGTGCCTGAGGGTGTGTAATAAGCTGTGTGACCCGTTGAACCAATAAAAAAAGCGCGGCCATCCGGTAATAAAAACCCTGCGCCGCATTCTTCACCAAAAGGGTCGTAGAGGGAAACAGGTACAGTAGCATCAACCACCCATGTGTTTGATGCAGGTATATACCGCTCGGTGCTTGTGCTGTTGATATCAACATACAGGATACTTCCATCGGGCAGTTTTACCCAGGCAGATTCATCATAGCTTCCGTGCACATTTCCTCCTGTGGCGTAAGTGTTTGTTGCCGGGTCATAAAGTTTAGTAATTACCTGGCTTCCCTGGTAGGCCTGCAGCACAGTGCCGTTATCCAGTATTTCTGAATTGCCATCGTAAATTGGAGTGGGGGCATTGGGAGTACTTGTCCATACATTTGTCAACGGGTCATACACTTCACCCTTAGAAGTACCTGTGCCATATTCGCCTCCGGCAACATACACACGGCCGTCTTTAAGTACCTGCGATGAAAAATAAAGCCGTGTATCGTGCATGGCTGCGATAGTTGTCCATGTTCCGTTTACATAACTTCCGTGGCTGTCCGGGGTAAGCCTGTCCCAAAGGTTACCATAAGAAGAACCACCGGAAAAAGTTTTGGTTAATACAGTACCATCGGAGAGCAGCAGCATCACCCCTCCATTCGGATGAGTTGCGGGGGTTGCAACAGCGGTAAAATTGTTCTGTGCATTGGCAAAACCGCTGATCAGGGTAAATACCAGTGCGATTGCTGAAGCATAAAATTTTCCTGAACGTGGTACGGAGGAAAATTGTTTTCCCGTTTTGCGGGAGGTGTTCTGGCTTTGTAAATGTGCTTTCATTGTTGTTTGGTTTTGTTAGTTATGAGTATTAAGAGAACTAAAATAAATAAAATATTTTAAAGCAAAGAAAACTTATTGCTGTTATTACAAATAATTATAAAAACCATGCTTAACCGGCAACCAAAATTTTACCCATGCAATTCAGCATGTACTGAACTGCTAAATATCCGGAACAGGATGACCTGCAAAATGAGAAAAGCACATTATGCAGAACAGTTATATCACAAACCCATCCGGCAGCACTGCCCCTTTTTTCAAAACAACAATACCATCTTTTATGGTATATAAAGTATGATCTGTATTTTCCAGGTGCGGGCCGCCATTTATGCGCACATCATTTCCTATGCGGCAGTTTTTGTCAATAATTGCATTGCGGATATAGCAGCGTTCACCAATGCCCAGTTTGGGTATGCCGCGTTCACTGTTAAGGTTCATTTCAGCAAGGGTTTCATAATAATCATTACCCATTATATAACTGCTTACTACTGTGGAGCCCAGCCCTATGCGTGTGCGGATGCCTGCCACCGTGGTTTCTATACGGCTTGCATGAATGATGCAGCCTTCGGCTATCACCGTTTTCTCTAATGTGGTGCCGCTGATTTTTGCAGGGGGCAGCATCCTTGCACGGCTGTAAACAGTTTTGTTGTTGTCATATAAATTGAATGGCGGAATATCGAGTGTTAAAGCAAGATTGGCTTCAAAGAAGGAATAAATATTTCCAATATCGGTCCAGTAGCCATCATACTGGTAACTGATCACTTTGCTTTTGTTGATGGAATCAGGGATAATTTCTTTTCCAAAATCCGTGGCATCCGGATGCTCATTTTTAAGTAAGTTATCCAGCACATCCCTGTTAAAAATATAAATGCCCATAGAAGCTAGATAATTTTTCCCCTGGTTGCGCATTTCAGTGCCGGTATCGCTGCTCCATTCGCCCAGTAATTCTTTGGCTGGTTTTTCAATAAATGAAGTAATGAAATTTTCAGTATCGGTTTTCAGTATGCCAAATTCAGGTGCTTCACGGTCATTTACCGGTATGGTGGCAATAGTAATATCTGCGCCTTTTTTGCGGTGGTTGTTTATCATTTCGGTAAAATCCATCTGGTAAAGCTGATCACCGCTTAGTATAAGCACATATTGATAATCGTTGTTGTGTATATGTCGCAGTGATTGGCGCACTGCATCGGCAGTACCCTGGTACCAGCCGGGGTTATCGGGTGTTTGCTCGGCAGCAAGTATATCTACAAAGCCGGTACTGAACGCGCTGAAATGATAGGTGTTCTTGATATGTTTGTTGAGTGACGCGGAATTAAACTGGGTAAGCACAAACATCCTGTTGATATTTGAATTAATACAGTTGCTGATGGGTATATCCACCAGCCTGTATTTGCCTGCAATAGGTACTGCCGGTTTTGAACGGCTTGCTGTTAACGGGTAAAGCCTTGTGCCGGCCCCGCCGCCCAAAATAACTGCTACTACTGACTTTGCTAATGAGTACATGGTATAAAAAATTAAAAATGGGGAAGAAAATTTTATAAATGCAAGTTTAGATTAAGTTATTTAAAGTTACGTGTAAAGTTTAAGTAAAATTATTTTTTTGTGTCCAGGCAGCAATTTTTTATAGCGTCGGTTGTTGCGTCGCACTCTTGTACGGTTGGAGCGTTGTGGGGGCAGTGAATAACAACTGCAGAAGTTTTAAACTTCAAAAATAAATGTGGCGAAGTTAGAAATTTCACCGAGAGAGGGAAAGCAGATTGCTTCGTGCCTCGCAATGACGGGAACGTACAAGAGTGCGACGCAACAAAGTTCAATTCATATTTTATTGCCGGGTACAAAAGAAAAATTATTGCAACTCTTCATACACACTGATGTACTGTTTTACAGAATTTTCCCAACTGTTATCAATGCCCATCATTCTTGTGCGCATCCAGTCAAGCTGTTCTGCATCATCATAAAATAAATCAACGGCCCTGTTTACAGAATAAGTAATGTCGCCCACACTGGCATGATTAAAGCGTATGCCCCATCCCTGAAAATCGCCCATATCCACTACGGTATCTTTTAAACCGCCTGTACTTCTTACCATTGGCACGGTGCCGTACTGCATGGCATACATCTGGTTTAGCCCGCAGGGCTCTACACGGCTGGGCATTAAAATAAAATCGGCGCCTGCATACATCTGGTGGCTGAGTTTTTCATTATATCCAATTACTGCATTGTAGCTCCCCGGAAAATGTGCCGTAAGCTGCCCAAGCTGCCATTCTACGTTAGGCTCTCCGCTGCCGAGTATTAAAAAATTTACTCTGCCTTTTGTGCTGTACATAGATGAAAGGATTGAATCGGGGAGCATATCTGCAGCTTTTTCGCCAACCAGCCTTCCGATAAAAATGATCAGTGGTTTTGTTTCGTCTAAATTAAATTGACTGCAAAGAATTTTTTTATTTTGCAGTTTGCCTTCTGCTGCATCTTCGATGGAAAAATTATCAGTAATATAAGTATCTGTTTGCGGGTTCCATACATCCGCGTCAATACCGTTGAGGATGCCGATAGATTTTCCTTTCTCATATTCAAACAATGCTTCAAGCCCGTTTGAATTATATTTCAGCTCTTCCAGGTAGCTCCAGCTTACTGTAGTTACTTTCCATGCGTTTTTTACGGCAGAAGCAAGCGGGTTGATCATATTATTCCATTCGAGTAACCCGCCTTTCCATGTATCCCAGCTCGGAATATACGTGCTTTTATCCCAGTTCATCCATCCCTGGTATTGGGCATTGTGAATGGTTATGACGGTGGGTATGTTTGCCAGAGAATTGTAATCGTAGCAATACTTCATCATAAAAGGGATAAGACCTGTGTGGTGATCGTGGCAGTGAATTATGTCAGGCTGATGCTGCCAGTGGCTGATCCAGTTTACAAATGCAATCTGGAAAGCGGTGAAGCGCTCCGTGTCATTATTATAACCATAAATTTTTTCAGTATCCAGCAAACCATTGATATCAATAAGGTAGAGATCAAAACCAAGCGTATTGTTTTTTTCTTTGATAACTGTAAAGTCAAACCACCAGTCGGCAAGGTTTGCGCGGCCTTTAAAATCAACGACCCATTCATTTTTATATAAAAACTTTGTGCGGTACATAGGCATTACCACTTTGGCATTATGCCCCATGCTGCACTGGTATTTGGGCAATGCGCCCACTACATCGCCCAGCCCGCCTGCTTTTGCTACCGGGTAACATTCTGCGCTTACATGAATTATTTCCATCAACGGCTTATTGGTTTTTATGAATGGCTAACAATTTAGGAATGAATTTTAAATTTCCGCTCAAAAGATTTAAAATTTTTGAAAATGTAAAATGTGTTTACTTTACAGCATTATTTTATAACCCTCAATAATTGATTGCAATGAGCCAAAAAACCAAATGGTCACAATTCAGTGTATTAATCACTGTATTTTTTTTCTGGGGCTTTGTAGCCGCATCAAATGATATCCTCATTCCTGTTTTTAAAGATAAGCTTCATTTGGCGCAATGGCAATCGCAAATGGTATCATTTGCATTTTATGTAGCATACACGGTTGGCTCGATTATTTATTTTCTTATATCAAAAGCAACCGGCGGTGATATTTTAAACAGGATAGGGTTTAGAAACGGCATTTCTTTGGGGCTGATTATTTCCGCCTGCGGTACACTTTTATTTTACCCGGCAGCAGAAACTTCTTCCTTTACATTGATGATAACGGGGCTTTTTGTTGTGGGGCTTGGTTTTTCATTACAGCAAACTGCAGCCAACCCTTTGGCGATTGTAATGGGCGATCCCAAAACGGGGGCCCAAAGGCTGTGCATGGCAGGAGGAGTAAATAATTTCGGAACCACCATTGGCCCCCTGCTTGTAAGCTATGCTATTTTTGGGACGGTAGCGGCAGATGCGGTAGGTGTTGCCAGTATTGAAAGTGTAAAAACACCTTACCTGATTTTAGGTGCAGTTTTTTTAATAGCAGCGGTTGTTTTCAGGTTTTCGTCTGTTCCAAATAAAATAGACCTTGAAAAAGTTGCTGATCAGGAAGCTGGTGATGCAGCTAAAGTGTTACACAGAAAAAGCGTTTTAAACTATCCTCAACTTGTTTTAGGAATGATAGCCATATTTTTATATGTAGGTGTTGAAGTTTCTACTGCTTCAAACCTTCCTGCATTTTTAAAACAGCATCTTGACATTTCTACTGATAAAGTAGCGCCATTTATTTCATTATTCTGGGCAAGTTTAATGATTGGCAGATGGACATCATCTGTAGGCGCATTTGATTTAAGTAAGGGTGTAAAATCCGTATTACGGTTTTTTATGCCATATATTGCTTTTGGTGTTTTTTTATTAGTAAACAGTATTGCAAGGCATGATGTAACCCCCTTCTATTATTATCCATTTGTTATTGTAGCTATGATTGCCGGTGATATTTTAAGTAAAGGGAACCCTGCGAGACTATTACTCATTTTTTCAATGATGGCAATCACTGCTTTATTCATTGGCATGCTTGCAGATGGAATGATAAGCGCTTACGCATTTATGAGTGTAGGTTTGTTTTGCTCTACTTTATGGCCGTGTATTTTTACACTTTCTATTGCAGGGCTTGGAAAGCATACAAATGAAGGCGCCAGTTTTTTAATCATGATGATCATGGGAGGTGGCGTTATAAGTCTAACACAAGGGGTTCTCGCAGATAATAGTTTATTAGGCATTCAATGGTCTTATCTTGTAGGTGTAGCCTGCTTTGCTTATCTCGCTTTTTATGCTGTAAAAGCAAAAAGTATTTTAAAATCACAGGGCATTGATTACGACCGTTTAGAAAGCAGTGGAGGTCATTAAAACAATTTATCATTTTATAATCTGCATTTTAAATTTTTTATTTCTATGTCTGTTATTCCCGTTTCACAGCAATTAGCCATTGGCATTGATATTGGCGGCACAAACAGTGTATTTGGCATTGTGGATCATCGCGGAGGTATTTTATACCGCGGCGCTATTTCATCAAAAAAAAATCCTACTGTAGAATTATTCATTGATGACCTGTATGAAGCTATGAAACCCGCTATAGAACAGGTGGGCGGAATAGAAATGATACGGGGAATTGGCATAGGTGCACCCAACGGTAATTATTATACAGGCAATATTGAATACGCGCCAAACCTTGTTTGGGAACAGGGTATTATACCGCTTGCCAATATGATGACTGAAAAATTTGGTGTAACTGCGGCGCTTACCAATGACGCTAATGCCGCCGCTGTTGGGGAGCTGATGTATGGCGCTGCTAAAGGGATGAAAGATTTTATTATGATTACGCTGGGGACTGGTGTAGGAAGCGGGATTGTGGTAAACGGGCAAGTGGTTTACGGGCATGATGGTTTTGCGGGCGAACTTGGCCATACCATCATTATACCAAATGGCAGGCCGCACTGGTCAACGGATGTTCCGGGCTCGCTTGAAGCATACGCATCCGCAACGGGTGTGCGGCTCACTGCGCTGGAATTATTAGAAAAAGATACGCGTAAAGACAGCCTGCTGCTCAGTTACGCCAAAGAAGAAATTGACAGCCGCGTAGTATATGACTGTGCAATAGAAGGCGATAAAATTGCAAATGAAGTATACAGGTACACGGGTGAAATACTTGGCGCCGCGCTGGCAAATTTTGTTATGTTTTCCTCACCTGAAGCAATTATTTTATTTGGCGGCTTATGTAAAGCCGGTGACCTGATCCTCATTCCTGCAAAAGAACAGATGGAAAAAAACCTGCTGAGTATTTTCAGGAATAAAGTAAAAATAATTTTCAGTGAACTGAAAGAGGCTGATGCGGCTATCCTTGGCGCCAGCGCATTGGTATGGGAGTTGAAGTAAGGAAACTATAAATAACATCCGGGTACATAACCGCATATCATTTTATCTATTATATCAAGTGCATTTCTACCGGCTTGGTTTATGTGTGAATGCTGCAAAAATTTCCATGAGTATCCAGATAGCCACCGGGATGCGGCGCAACCGCTGTTTAACAGTACCTCAAATGCTGCGTACAATAAAAATAAAAGCCGGTTATTATAACCGGCGCTTAGAAGCTGCCCAAAAATGATTTTATAAATTGCTTATTGCATGCTAAAGTTGCGGGTGAGACAATACCACCTGCATAGCAGCTTCAATAGCTCCGACAGTTAGTGCAAAACCACCAGGCTGATTTTTGTTTTGAATGCGTTG
>JBBRAD010000011.1:0-152047 GCA_038207175.1 Chitinophagales bacterium | reverse complement strand
CAGGATTACATTTCAACCAGAATGACGCCCGGGATTTTGAATCACCAATGCTTAGAACGGCCTTACAAAGAGTCCTAATAAATGTACACTGTATTCACGTTAGCTGGAGAAATTAATTCTGATTTTCGGAATGTGTGGAATAACTGCGAACGTGAATATCATCAAAAAACAAAATAAATTCTGAAGGTCAATCTGAATTTTTATACAATATCGTGCAACTCATATTTGCAGTGTAATCCTTAATTTCGGTGTATGAAGATAGCAATCATCAATGGACCGAACCTGAACCTTCTTGGAACAAGGGAACCTGCAGTATATGGTGCGCAAACATTTGAGCAGTATTATCAGCAGCTGCAGCAAATGTTTCCTGCTGTTGAATTCAGTTACTATCAAAGCAATGTGGAAGGTGAATTGATCAATGAACTGCACAGGGTTGGCTTTGAATATGATGGCATTGTTTTAAATCCCGGAGGCTACACACATACTTCGGTGGCAATGGGGGATGCTGTTGCAGCCATTAAAGCAGGGGTAGTGGAAGTTCACATAAGCAATGTACATGCAAGAGAAGATTTCAGGAAAATATCATATGTATCCGCAAAATGCAAAGGCTCTGTTATTGGTTTGGGTATGAAAGGCTATGAGCTGGCAGTAAGGTGGCTGATTGATAATACCGCAGGAAACTCCTGACATATTTACTTCAATGGGTTATAAAATATTTCTTTCTCTTTTTTGATGCAATAATTTTTCTTCTGCTGCGTTATTAATGCCGGATATTGTTAAGAACGTACAAGAGTGCGACGCAACGGAAGTTCAACAGGATTAATGCTGCGGGGTTCAAAAAAATACTCTCAACTTTCCAAAAATGAAATGATGCGGTTGATAATTTTTTTATTTTTCTTTTTTCCTGCCATAATTTTTGCACAATGCAAAACTTACACAATTGGTGTAAAACATGATACGCTTAACTGCACAGACAATGGCAATTTAAAACAGGGCAAATGGGTAAACCATGTGGAAAGCCTGCGCGGTGAACCAGGTTTTGAAGAGGAAGGCGTATATAAGGATGACAAAAAAGAAGGCACCTGGCGCACCTATAGTTTGGTGGGTGATATTTTTTCTGTAGAAAATTTCAGGTGGGGATACAAAAATGGTTTATGCTCATATTACAACCTCGCGGGTTTAGCGAGAGAGGAAAGCTGGAAAGCAATTGATCCAAAAAACCCTTATGATACTGTGGATGTGTACGATTTGAATGATCCTGATATTGTAGCAAAAAAAGTAGTAAAGATTGAAGGCACTTCTGTACAGCATGGTATATGGACTTACTATGATCCTGAAACCGGCGGAGTAACCAAAACGGAAGAATATATATTGGGCCAGTTGGTTGACCCTTTAAAAAAGAAACCTGTAACAGCAGCAAAAACCGCTAATAGTGCGGATTCTACAGCAACCGCATCAAAAGCAAAACCTGCCGAAGTATTGCAGTATGAAAAAGACAATTCCAAAAAGAAAAAAATAAAAGTGCGCGATGGAGCAACTGGTATACCTGAATGATTAACCTGTCAAAAATCAAATTCTTTTATTTCATCATCGGCCAGTAATATTTCAATAAACTTCTCGTGATGCTTTATTGATCCTTGCACTAACCAGTTTCCTGTAATGGTATCATAAGTTTTATTCTGCTTGCCACGTAAGGCTTTCAGGTGGCATTGTTTAAAAAGCTGTTCATATTTTTTCAGTGTTTCAATATGGTAAGGGCAAACAATTTTATAGTTGCGCAACTGGTTTGTATTTTCAATAATGCGCTGAACATATACGAGCGCAATTAATACAATCAATATAATACCGGTTCCAATATATGCTGTTTGAAAATATCCTGAACCCGCAGCCATGCCCAGCGCGGCTACCATCCATATTGTGGTGGCAGTAGTAATCCCGGTTACACGGTTTTCATCTTTAAAGATTACGCCGGCACCCAGGAAACCAATACCCGTAACGATTGTAGAAGCAATCCGGTCGGGGCTTACAGTTCCGATATGTATAGAAAGTATCGTAAACAAACAGGCGCCCACTGAAACGAGGATCATTGTTCTGAGCCCTGCTGATTTTGAGCGGTATTCACGTTCAGCACCAATTACCGCACCAATGGCAAGCGCCACAAGCATACGTTTAATATCAGGGGTAAGCCAGTCCATCATTTTATTTTTCAAATTCTAAAGTACGGAAATTTAAGGTTGAAGTATTAAGTATTTCAATACAAATTTTTTATAATTCCGGCTTCAGCATTTTATGGTATCGGCTGTTGCGTCGCAAGCACTTTATCTTTCTGTTCACTCTGATGCTTTTCCTGCACTTTAGTTTTCTTTTCTAACTCCTGTCTCCTGACTCCTTTTAAAATATTCACTAAAAAACAGAAGTTGGTATTTTATTGAATTTGCCCAGTAATCCCAGTTGTGTTCACCAGGACGTTCAGTATAGTCATGTGCAATATGCAGTTGCAATAATGTTTGATGCAATGCCTTGTTGCAATCATAAAAAAAATCATCCACGCCACAGTCAAAAATTATTGCCAGTTTAGTTTTTGGATAATGCTTTACAATGTTTATTACAGAATATTTATTCCAGTTTTCAGCATAATGCAAAGTGTCCCCAATTCTTTTGGAAATATCAAACTGGTTATGTGATGCATGAAGGTCAACACCACCGCTCATGCTTCCGCAGGCGCCAAAAATATCCTGGTGGCGGAAAGCAAGAAATAAAGCCCCATGCCCGCCCATGCTCAAACCCGTGATGGCCCTGCCTTTGGCCCCGGTAATAGTTTTATAATGCGCATCAATATAATTGGGGATTTCAATTGCCACATGCGTCTCATATTTCATAGTGCTGTCTATAGGGCTGTCAAAATACCAACTGCTGAAAGCTCCATCCGGGCAAACGATTATAAAGTTATAGCGGTCAGCGTAATTTTTTATATCAGGAACTTTTACAACCCAGTCGCTGTAATCACCGCTGTACCCATGCAGCAGATATACAACCGGGAAAACCCCGTTTTTCTTTTTGTATGCATCCGGTATAATTACCACACATTTTATGTTTTTGTTCATGCTGCCGCTGTGCACCGTAACGGTATCAACATGTGCTGCAAAAGAAAAACTAACTGCACTGCAGCATACAAAAAATAAAATGCAGCTGATAAATTTTTTCATACCCTTTTTTTGGTTTACAAATAATATAAGTGCATAATAACAACAGGGCGCAATAATGCTTTGCATTTTTCAAAGCGTGGTTGTATGCTTCTGCGGCGTAAAAATCAGAACCTTAATTCAGCAGGTAAATATTTTGAAACAAGGTTTTCATAATAAGGGCGTAGTTCATTCCAGTCGGGTGGCACAGGGTTTTTTGAATACAGGTCATACAGGTTAAAAAGCTTTACCCATTTAAGCATTTCCCGGTCATGTGCATCCAGCAAATGATCATAAGCGCCCTCCCTGTGCCATGCGTAAAATGAGTGATAGCGGAGCATATACAGGCCTTCTTCGGGCAAATTATTTTTGGCAATATGATAAATATATTCATCGTGCCCCCAGCTTAAATGCATATTTCGCAGTCCGCAGTTGGGTGTATAAATACCATATTTTGTATTATAGTTTTTATCTGATATATCACGGTTGTTATCAAAAAATTCCGCATAAACCACTTTATCAGAATATGCACAGCCTACAGGAAATGTATCACCAACCACTGCCCATTGCGGCTCGCCAAAAAGACAGAGCACTTTACCCATATCGTGCAGCAAACCGGTAAGCACCATCCAGTCAGGATGGCCATCGGCGCGTATGGCTTCGGCTGTTTGCAGTAAATGTTGAAACTGGTCAAGGTCAGTATCGGGGTCAGAATCGTCCACCAGCTGGTTTAGAAACTGAAAAGCATCCCACACCGGCATCTGCTTTTTATCAAAACTTAAAAATTCTTTCCGTTTCTCCATTACAAATTCATAGGTCTGGTAAGTGTGGTTGAGCCTATAAAACTCACGCACTGTATCACGTTGCGGTGAATCATAATTGCGGTATTCATCTTTGTTTTTTCCCTGCGCATTGTCTTCAGCATTGGGGTAACGTAGCAACAGATCATCTTCCCATTCGTCAAGGCTTTGCAGCGGGTTCATTACAGCCTGTGGCATTCCGGTGAGTTTGGCAGACATATCAAAATGGATTTAAAATGAATAAATAGAGCAGACTAAGTTAAGATTTTTGTACAATTCAAATTTAATTTTCCTTTATTAATACACGAAGCCGGTTGTACAAATAAAATTTTGCGGTTTAAAAAAGAGTATATATTTTTGATATCAAATTAATATCAAAATAAATTTTATGGAAAAAATACTAAAACCCGTTTCAGGGTTCCTTACACTTGCAGCAGCCCTTGCCCTTTTTGGATGCGGTATTTATTTTATGGCAACCGGCGCAAATGAAGGAGATAGGCCGGGAGACAGTTTCTGGTTGGGACTTTTAATGATAATAGCCGCAGTTTTTCTTTTCAAGGGATTGACAGTGATTAACCCAAACCAGGCCAATGTTTGTACCTTCTTTGGTAAGTATGTGGGTTCTATTAAAGCGAATGGTTTGCTTTTTGTAAACCCATTTTACAGGAAACAGCGTATCTCACTGCGTTCAAATAATTTTGAAAGCACTAAACTAAAAGTGAACGACAAGATGGGCAACCCCGTGGAAATTGCAGCAGTAATTGTATGGCAGGTAAGCGACACATACAGAGCCACTTTTGACGTAACGGATTATGCACAGTATGTAAAAATACAGAGCGAGTCTGCCCTGCGACATTTGGCAACCACCTGTCCGTATGATGAAATGGAAGATTCAAGCGCTGAAGTAACTTTAAGAAACGGTGGTGAAAAAGTGATTGCCATGCTGGAGCAGGAACTGAATGACAGGCTTTCAGCGGCAGGCATTCTTATTAAAGAAGCGAGGATAAGCCACTTGGCTTATGCACCTGAAATTGCAGGTGATATGCTGCGCAGACAACAGGCCACGGCAATAGTGGCTGCGCGTTTTAAAATTGTAGAAGGCGCCGTAGGAATGGTGGAACTTGCACTGGAATTGCTGAGCAAAAAAGAAATTGTACATCTTGATGAAGAAAAGAAAGCAACAATGGTAAGCAACTTAATGGTTGTATTATGCGGTGAAAAGTCTGCACAGCCTGTACTGAACACAGGAACTTTGTATCAATAAATTTTGTAAGCTGATGGCCGCAAAAAAAACTTTTGTATTACGGATTGATGAAACCACTTACAAGGCGCTTGAAAAATGGGCGGCTGACGATTTCCGCAGTGTGAACGGGCAGATTGAATGGGTACTGGATCAAAAGCTGAAAGAAGTTGGGCGGATGAAAAATATGGTGGCATCTGAAAAAAACACACCTGTTAAGAAGCCCGGAAAATAAAACAAGATTTGCATGCTGCTGAATAGAATTGTTGCTGTAGCAGAATGCGACGCAACATAAGTTTCATAGTAGTAATGTTACCTGGTTCAAAAAAAAATTAAAAATCCATCAGCAATGCGCTGATGGGTTTTTAATGAATATTCTTTACAATTAATTATTGCTGTGCCGCTTTTTGCATGGGGTTTAAACCCTGGCTTTGACCGCGTGCAGCCTGCTTCATTTTATATAAACTGAAATTGGAAGGGGGGGCTATTTTTGGCCAACTGTTATTCGTAACATCAATATCTGCTGTTTCTTTCATGGGATCCAACTGTATGGAGGCAACTTCTTTGTCTTTCATAAATACTTTGGAAAAATGCTGTTCATTGTGCCGCCATATTTGTGCGGGGATGCGGTCAATTTCTTTTGTGCTATCGGTAAATGTCCACTCTATAATCACCGGCATTACCAAACCGCCTTTATTGGTGAATGAAACTTCGTACATGAATTTGCCGGCATATTTTTGTTTGGTGGCATCGTCCATTGGTTCCATTGGCAAAGCGGATACTTTAAATTTGTAAGTGGAATCATAGGGCTCCATTCCGCGGTCATATTTCCAGTAAAAATCGCGGAGTGTAGTATCCACATCAGTAAGGAAATGGATGTTTTTATCTTCGCGGTTCCTTATTTTCGAAATATCTTCAAATGCATTCACTGCGGGCTTGTCAAGGTTTTTTGTTCCATCGGCATTTAATTTTCCAAAAGGCATAATGGGTTGCGCCACTGCATTTACATCCAGCTTAAATGCTTTTACACTGTCAATAGAAATATCACAGGGATCAATGCCATAAAACCAACCGCGCCAGAACCAGTCGAGGTCTTCGCCGCTTGCATCTTCCATAGTGCGGAAAAGATCAGCAGGAGTTGGATGTTTAAAAGCCCAGCGCTGCGCATAGGTTTTAAACGCATAATCAAAAAGATCGCGGCCCATAATTGTTTCACGCAGAATATTTAAACCGGTTGATGGCTTGGAATATGCATTGGGCCCGAATTGTGCAATGTCTTCACTGTTTGTCATGATGGGTTCCAGTTGATCTTTTGGCATCTTCATATAATCAACAATGGTGTAGGCAGGGCCGCGCCGCACCGGAAATTTGTTATCATATAATTCTTCTGTAAGATATTCGCAGAAAGTGTTAAGGCCTTCATCCATCCAGGTCCACTGGCGTTCATCACTGTTTACAATCATGGGGAAGAAGTTATGGCCCACTTCATGAATGATAACACCAAGCATACCGTTTTTTGCTGCTTCACTGTAAGTGCCGTCTTTTTCTGTGCGTCCAAAGTTGAAACAGATCATTGGGTATTCCATTCCGTTTGAAGCTTCCACGCTTTGTGCAACAGGGTAGGGGTAAGGAAAAGTAAAATGCGAATAAGATTTTATAGTATGCGCCACCACTTTTGTAGAATACCTACTGTACAGGCCATACGCTTCTTTGCCATAATAACTCATGCACATTATTTTTTTGCCTTCCACATACGCAGGCATTGCGTCCCAGATAAATTTGCGCGAGGATGTCCAGGCAAAATCACGTACCATATTAGCTTTGAATATCCATGTTTTTGTTGTGGCGCTTTTTTGTGTTTCCGCTTTTTTTGCTTCAGCCAGTGTAAATATTTGTACCGGTGATGTGGCATTTTGCGCCTGCTGCCAGCGTGCAAAATGTGCCGCATCCAATACCTGCTGGTAGTTCTGGCATTCGCCTGTTGCACCTACTACATGATCTGCGGGAACGGTCATCTGCACTTTAAAGTTTCCAAAGGTCAATGCAAACTCTCCGCGGCCTGTAAACTGGTGGTTCTGCCATCCCTGGAAATCGCTGTATACGCAAAGGCGCGGATACCACTGCGTGATGGTAAACAAATGATTTCCATCATCAGGAAAATATTCATAACCGCCACGTCCGCCGTATTTCATGCGGTCAGAAATTTTATAACTCCAGTCAATATTGAAAATAAATTGCTGTCCTGGTTTTAAAACCTGCGGCAATTCAACACGCATCATTGTTTTATTAATAGTGTATTGTAATGCTTTTCCCGAAGCATCTGTAATTTTTGCAATTTTATCGCCGTAACCGTTATCTGTTTTTTGTTCATCTATTAATTCAAGTGAAGACAGGTTTACACTTGTATTCATTTTTGAACCATCCTGGTAATTGGCGTTGTTGATGCTGCTGTGTTCATTTTCATCAAGCTGCAGCCACAGGTAAGTAAGAGGGTCAGGCGAGTTATTGTAATAAGTAATTGTTTCGCTGCCTGTAAGTTTTAAATTTTTTTCATCCAGCGAGCATTTGATATCATAATCGCACCGCTGCTGCCAGTATTTAGGACCTGGGGCACCGCTGGCCGTGCGGTATTCATTTGGCGTGGGCAAAATAGTTCCCAACTGTTCAAACTTGTTGCCATGGTTTGAACCGGGGTTGTTTTGTATGTTCTGCGCTTTGGCTGAAAAAATAGTTGGCAGCAGGAACATGAATAACAGCAGTTTTCTCATCTTGATTGTTTTTTATTGGAAATCGTTGAATAGCCATCTGTAAAGCAACAGCCGCAATACCCCCGCTTACAAATAAAATATATTCACGGCGGTTTATTTTTAAAATTCTGATAAAGATAAATGAAATAAACAGCGCCGCCACCACAATAATTAACTGGCCTGCTTCCAGGCCAAGGTTGAATGCAAAAAGCTGCACAACAATACTTTGATCCTTACCCAGCATGCTTTTGAGCAATGTACTGAAACCCATGCCATGGATAAACCCAAAAATAAGCGCGTAAAAATAAATGAGCGGGTATTTTTTTTTGAACTGAAAATTTTTGACAGAAAGATTGTTTAATGCCGTAATAATAATAGTTACCGCAATTAAAAATTCTGTCCAGCTTCTTGAAAAATTTATGATGTTTAAAGTGCTTAGTGCAAGGGTAATGGAATGACCGATGGTGAAAGAAGTGATGAGCACAAGGATTTTTTTCCAGTCGCCCCACAAATAGCGCTGGCATAATGCCATTACAAATAGGATATGGTCAAGGCCATTCAAATCTGTAATATGCTCAACACCCACAGGAAAAAAAATATTGAAATTATTCATGTGACAAACAACCCTTATACTTTTTATATGGCAAGCAAGTTTACAAATTAAAGCAGACATTTGTACTGTTCATAAAAAATAAGGCTGAATGGCAAATATTTTTTTTCAGTGGATATTAGTTGCAGGCATTAGCCTGTTGCATCCTTTTTTTGTTTCTATGACAGATATTAATTACAACAGTAAGGACAAAGATATTGAAATAAGTGTGCGCATTTTTACGGATGATTTTGAAAATACCATACGCAAATATCACCCCAATACAAAAATTGATATCCTTCATCCCGCCGATCAAACACAAATGAACCAGTTTGTATTTGATTATATTCAGGAACATTTCCAGGTGCAGGTAAATGGAAAGCCAATGGCAATGAGCTTTGTGGGCTATGAACAGCAAAGTGAAAGTGTGTGGACTTATCTCGAAATAAAAAATATCAGTTCCGTACAGAAAATAAATATCATTAATTCACTGCTGCATGATTATAATAGTAACCAGATAAATATGATGCATATAAAAGTGGGTGATAATGAACAAAGCGATAAATTAGATTATCCTGATACGGATGCAACTTTTAGTTTTTGAAAAGACCGGTAAAACTTCTGCAGTACAAATGTGCGACGCAACCTAAGCTGCATAATGCTTTGCTGCCGGGATAATAAAATTACCCCTCCTCTAATTCCTCTTTATTTTTTTTTGAAAGCGTAACCAGCAGTTTATCTATGCGGTGGCCATCCATATCCATAATTTCAAAATTAAAACCGCGCCACTTCATTTTGTCGCCGGTAGCGGGTATGCGCTCCATGTGGTGCAGGATAAGGCCGGCAAGCGTATCAAACTCTTCGGTTTCGCCTTCATCAATCCATTCTGTTTTGTTGAAATAACTTAAGAAATTATAGTAAGGTATCTGTGCATCAATAAGGTAGCTGCCATCTCCCCGTTCTGTAATTTCATAATCTTCTTCATGCGGTTCTGAAATATCGCCAACAATAGCTTCCAGTATGTCGTTGAGCGTAATGATGCCCTGCAGTGTGCCATATTCATCCACAATAAAAGCATAATGCATTTTTGTTTCCCTGAATTTTTCAAGCAGTTGGTATGCTGAATTATTTTCAGGAACATAGGTGGCGTTTTTCATCACATCTTTCAGCTTTGTTTTTGTATCCACTTTAAAAATATCTTTTAATGCCGCCACGCCTTTTACTGCATCAATATTTCCATCACAAACCGGGTATATGGAATGCACCATTTCATCACCTAATTTTTTTATTTCTTCGATGGTGCTGTTCATATCCAGCCATACAATATCGCTTCGGTGTGTCATCAGTGAAGTAATATTCCTGTCACCCAGATGAAACACACGTTCAATTATTTCCTGCTCCGTTTCATCAATGGTTCCCTGTTCTGTTCCTTCATTGATGATCGCTTTTATTTCTTCTTCCGTTACCTGGTTATCGCGCCGCCTTATATTAAAAAGCTTTACCAATAAAGTACTTGATTTGCCCAGCAGCCATATAAACGGATAGGTAATATAAGTAACCACACGCATAGGTGCCGCAAATGCTTTGGCAATTGCTTCAGGGTTGCTGAGTGCAATGCGCTTGGGAACAAGTTCGCCAAGCACCAATGAAAAATAAGTGATGATGATTACAACAATTGCAGTAGCAATTGAATTGCTGTAAGCCCTTATTATTTCAAATTGGTTAAGAAATGTTACTAAATCGCCTTTAATATTCTGCCCTGAAAAAATACCGTTTAAAATTCCGATAAGCGTGATGCCTATTTGCGTGGTGGAAATAAATTTATCGGGGTGATTTGCCAGTGCCAGTGCTTCTTTAGCGCGTGCATCTCCTTTGTTTGCCTGTGCTTCCAGCCTGGCTTTACGGGCTGAAACCAGCGCCATTTCTGCCATTGCGAAAATGCCGTTTAATAAAATAAGCCCGAAAATGATCAATATTTCTGTCATAATAAGTGCGGCAAAACTAATGAATCTGACACAGTTTGTGAGTTTCAAAGGTTTAAGGGTTTAACGGTTCAATTGTTTTGCAAACTGTATTGAAGAATTAAACTCTCAAACAATCAAACCTGCCGCTGTTCAGCCTGTTCGCTGAGCAGGGATGGAAGCCCAATTCTCCTGTTAAAAACAGAAGCCATCATGTAGCCAATAAAACTCCCGAGCAATGCACCGCAAATTACATCCAGCGGGTAGTGCACGCCTACATATATTTGTCCGTAACTGATAGTAGCAGCCCAGAAAAAAAATAAATAGCCCCATTTTTTTATATAAGGTTTCAGCGTAATAAAGAAAAAAAATGCTGCACCAAAATGATTGGTGGCGTGTGAGGAGGTAAAGCTGCCGCTGTCGGGGCAACGCGGCAGTAATAAATTTACATGATACATTAAAATATCATCGTGGCAGGGGCGGGGTCTGTTTATCCAGTCTTTTAAAATGCCGCTGCTTATCTGGTCTGTAATAGTTAAGGTAAGTGCCGCAAAAAAAATCCAGTACCAGGCACGCCATCCGAAATTTAAAACCATAAACACAAGTAAAAAAAGATAGAGGGGTATCCAGGTGGTTAAATCGCGCCACCAGGGAAAAACACTGTTGAGGAAAGGGTTTGTCCAGTCGTTATTTATTTTTAAAAACAGGGCTGTGTCCCATTGCTTTAAAGTAGTAAGCAATTGCAGCCAGATAGAACTGTTATTGGCATCCAATAAAATCATTTGATAAAATTAAAGCTAAATGATACGCGCATTATTAAATTATTAACTTTGCCGCGCATGAAAAAATTAAAAATACCAAGGTATATTCAATGGCTTGCTTTTACAGGGGTTATTTTTTTGTTAGTGATGAGTTTGCTCAGGCTGGCGCTTGTATTAAGCTTTCCAACCCCTTCCAATGATTCCACACCTTTTTTCGATGTATTTGTGCTGGGGTTAAGATATGATTTAAGGGATGTTTGCATTGCCTGCCTTTTTATTTTTTTGATAGGCACCATACCGGCTTTGCACCCCCTTGAAAAAAAATGGGGAAGGCGTATAAGCTTTATTATCTGGACTGTTTTTATTGCAGCCTTTGCCCTGTTTTATGTAATTGATTTTGCCAACTACGCTTACTTATCACAAAGGTTGAGGGGCAACCTGCTCAACCTACTTGAAGACACAAAAATATCGCTCGGGCTTGTATGGCAAAATTATCATGTAGCCTGGATTACATTAGGACTGCTTATATTAATAGCTGTTTTGCTTGCATTGGTTCGCTGGACATATAATGTCGTTTTATCAAGACCAAAAATTGCAACAAAGCCTTCACGCATTACCTGGGGTATTTTATTTTTTTTACTCACAGGCATGGGCATTTTCGGCAAATTCAACCAATACCCTTTAAGGTGGAGCGATGCTTTTGCTTTTGAAAATGATTATGCGGCAAATATTGCGCTTAACCCGTTTCAGTCTTTTTTCAGTTCACTTGCATTTCGAAATGTATCTTATGATCCTGCTGCTGTAAAAAAAGCCTACCCGTGGATGGCAGGTTATCTTGGTGTAGATAAACCCGACAGTAATACACTGAATTTTGAAAGAACAGTTCAGGGTGCAGCAGATTCATCTTTACAGTCATCACCTCCAAATATTGTAATTGTTATTTGTGAATCTTTCAGCGCATATAAAAGTTCCATGTATGGAAACCCGTTAAACACTACACCCTTTTTTAACCAGTTATGCAAACAGGGTATTTTTTTTAACCGTTATTTTACGCCTTCTTACGGAACGGCAAGAGGAATATGGGCCACCGTTACAGGCATACCCGATGTGGATTTTGTAAACACATCCAGCCGCAACCCGCAGGCTGTGGATCAGCATTCCATCATTAATGATTTTACAGGGTACAGCAAACTTTATTTTATCGGGGGAAGTACAAGCTGGGCCAATATCCGCGGCTTGCTTACCAATAATATAAACGGCGTGCATATTTATGAGCAGGACGACTACGATGCGCCTAAACTTGATGTATGGGGTGTGAGCGATAAAAACCTTTTGCTTGGCGCCAATAAAATTTTATCCCAACAGCAAAAGCCTTTTTTTGCAATCATTCAAACAGCAGATAACCACCGGCCATATTCCTTACCTGATGAAGATAAAAAAGAATTTACGTCACTGAATGTTTCAAAAGACAGTTTAAAGAAATATGGGTTTGAAGATGTTGATGAATACAATGCTTTCCGCTTTACAGATTTCTGTTACAAAAAATTTTTTGATGCCGCACAAAAAGAAAAATATTTCAGTAATACACTTTTTGTTTTTGAAGGAGACCACGGCATACGCGGCGATGTAGGTAATATGTTCCCTCAATCATGGACAGAAGAATTGTCCTCTGAACATGTACCGCTGCTGTTTTATGCCCCGCAAATGCTTCAACCCAAAGAATATTCTTTCTATGCTTCACAGATAGATGTGCTGCCTACCATTGCAGGTATTTGCAAAATATCCTACCATAACACCTCGCTGGGCAGGGATTTGCTGGATCCGATACGCCTGGCAACTGACTCAGGAAAAAATAACTGCATATTTATTGCAGATTATGACAACCAGCGCATTGGTGTGGTAAACAATAATTATTATTTCAGTTATGGTGCAGGTGACAGCGGCCCCGAAAAAATCCTAAGTGTAATCAACAATCAGAAAGTAGTACTTACTGATTCACTGAGGCATTATTACCGCAGCCTTACCGATGCATTTTACGAAACATCGCGGTACCTGCTGCTCAATAATAAAAAGAAATAATTTTTTTTGAACAGGGTAGCGGGATGTGCAATCAGCCTGTATTCCCGCCTTCCCGCCAAAGGCGTTACACCTGAACCACAGTGATATGCTTAAACTTTTTCCATCCGCTGTTCATCTGAAATGTACCAAATGCCTATTTTTATAAAAACAATTCCATGAAAAGAATTTGCACCATATGTTTTCTATTCTTTTTTTTTGCCTCATGCAAAGAAAAACCACATCCACTTTCCGGCGATGAGGCTGTAACCGCAAAAGATTTTGTTGCAGCTTTTACAAAAATCAACCTTCCATACAAACTGTACGATACAAACTTTGCAAAGGCAGCAGACACAACCAATATCAGTTATAAAGTGTTTACGCAATTCGTCCCGGACTCTGCTCTCACAAATTTATTCGGAAAAAATGCGGTAAAGATGAAGATAAACCCGGTTGGCAGCATTGAAAAAGAAAATGAATTTTACCTGCTTGCGGATTTTGCAATAAATAAAAAAAATACACTGGCCGTTTTTGTATTTGACAAAAAAAATAAATTTCTTTCGGCGCTTCAACTGCTGCCAGCAAAAAACGATGGTTATATGCACAGCGTTTTCATTACCATTGAACCTACATTTATCATCAGCCGTGAAAAAACAAATGCGGATAATACACTTATATATACGCGTAATGGGTTTGGGTACAGCAGCAGCAGCGCAGGTTTTATTACGGTGATGAATGATTCAAATGAAGACCTTAAAAAGAACAGTGAAATAATAAACCCCATAGATACACTGCTGCGCAAAAACAAATACAGTGCTGATTATGCGCTGGATAAAAAGAATTTTATTTCGTTGCGCGATGGAAAAGATGCCGCACACTATGCTTTTTTTGTACACTTTGAAAAAAATGACGGGCAATGCACTGGTGAATTAAAAGGTGTAATGGCCATGCGCAGTGATACAAAAGCATATTACCAGGAAAGCGGCGATGCATGTGTAATTGATTTTAGTTTTTCGGGTAATACTATTACCGTAAAAGAAGAAGGTAATTGCGGCAACCACCGCGGCATTCAATGTTTTTTTGATGATACTTACCATAAAAAGAAAGAGCCCAAACCTGCCAAAAAGAAATAACTCCGAATACATTTTGCAATACAATACTTCATCAATAATGAAAAAAATTGCTGAAGTGTGCCGTTGCATAAGCTACGGTGCAGAAGCGGACGGCATAACGAAGCTGAATACAGATAAAAAAGCAGCTGAAAAATATAAAAATATCCACTGCAAACGTTTGCAATTTCATCATTACATTTTATGATACGTGTTAAACTTACATTTTTTTTAAAGAGCGCTTCAAATAGTTTGTGTATCAAATACATTATAAATAATAAACCCTAAATTGCGGCGGCTTTTTTTTAACCAAACAACCGATTATGAATTTTAAAAGTTTCAATGTTCCTTATCAAACAGACGGGCAGTATTCAAAAAAAGTAGCTTATTTTTCAATGGAGTTTGCAATTCACCAGCCTTTAAAAATTTACAGTGGCGGGCTTGGTTTTTTAGCTGGTTCACACATGCGCAGCGCTTTTGAACTGCGCCAGAATTTAATAGGCATAGGCATTTTATGGAAATATGGTTATTACGACCAGGCCCGCAACCAGGATCAAACACTGCATGTAACCTGGAAAGAAAAAAATTACAGTTTTCTTGAAGACCCGGGTATTAAATTCCAAGTAATGATCCATGATCACCCGGTGTGGGTAAAGGCTTATTACCTAAACCCTGAAACATTTAATACGGCGCCGTTATTTTTACTGAGTACCGATTTGCCCGAGAACGATTATGTATCGCAAACCATTACACACCGTTTGTACGATGCAAATGTGGCAACCAAAGTAGCGCAATTTATTTTGCTGGGCGTAGCAGGTGCAAAGCTGGTGGATGAAATTGGTTTTAACCCTGATCTCTATCATTTAAATGAAGCGCATGCAATTTCTTCTGCATTTTACCTGCTTAATAAATTTAAAAGCGTGGAAATGGTGCGCAAACATCTTGTGTTTACCACGCATACCCCTGAAGAAGCAGGTAATGAAAAACATGATATTTATCTCTGTCATAAAATGAGTTATTTCTGCGGGCTGAGTATTGATGAAGTGCGCAAGCTTACAGGCATTGAAGATGATCAGTTCAATCATTCACTCGTTGCATTGCGTTTTGCAAAACTGGCAAACGGCGTATCACAACTGCACGGCCGGGTTTCACGGCATATGTGGAGCAAGTATTCAAATATTTGCCCCATTATTTCCATCACCAATGCGCAGAACTGGCGCTATTGGGCCGATAAACAATTATACCATGCCATGGAAGAAGGAAACGACTGGGTTTTTGATGACAGGAAAAAATATTTAAAGAAAAGGGCTTTTGAAATAGTTGCCGATCAAACCGGAAAAATTTTCGACCCCAATGTGCTTACCATTGTATGGGCACGCCGTTTTGCAGGGTACAAACGCGCCGATTTGCTAACTTACAATATGCAGCGGTTTAATAACCTGGTAAACAGTTCAAAATACCCGGTGCAGATCATCTGGGCCGGAAAGCCTTACCCGCTTGATTATCCGGCAATCTCTCAATTCAACGAGCTGGTACATTTAAGCAAGAACTACAGGAATGTTGCAGTGCTGCGCGGTTATGAACTTGCACTGAGCAAGCGTTTAAAACAGGCAGCAGATTTGTGGCTCAACAATCCGCGGGTGCCGCGGGAAGCATCGGGCACAAGCGGCATGACGGCTGCAATGAACGGCGCAGTAAATTTTTCTACTGATGATGGATGGATACCTGAATTTATTGACCAGGGCAATAATGGCTTTGTTGTACCGCAGGCTGATTATGCACATATGCATGTACAGGAACAGGATGATTATGATTTTGAAAAAATTTATGAAATGCTAGAAAAACAAATCCTTCCGATGTATTATGACAGTTATGATACCTGGCGGCAAATTACAAAAAACGGTATGCGTGATGTACGTTTTCAGTTTGACAGTAACCGTATGGCGCATGAATATTATGAACTCCTTTACAAATAATTTATAAATTAGAATAAAAAAATCCCGCTATTATGCAGCGGGATTTTTTATGTCCCCAACGCTTAAACCCTTGTGGGGCTTATGTTGCGTCGCACTCCTGTACTGCCGAAACCTTATTCGCCAAAGTGCAGATTAATAAAATATATTTTTAAAGCAATCTTTTAATAATCCTCAGTTTCTGCGTTCTTTTTCCGGTAATGCTGTTTATGATTCCCTGCGAATCTATCCTGTCAATTTTTACATAACCCGATGCATGTATGATTTTTTCATTGTTCAGTAAAATGCCTGTATGTGTAATGTATCCTTCATCATTATCAAAAAAAGCAAGATCGCCGCAAACAGTTGCCTGCAGAAAGTCAACAGTATTTCCCTGCGTGGCCTGCTGGCAGGCATCACGCATTAAATAAACACCCATCATTTTAAATACCTGTTGTGTAAAACCGCTGCAGTCAATGCCAAAAGAGCTTTTACCACCCCAGAGATAAGGTGTGTTCAAATAAGCAAGCGCAATATTTTTTAGCACAAAAAGATCCTTATCGCCGTTTTTTGCTCTTATCATATCCGCCATATTATATTTGATATTATATTTCTCAAATTTCAATTCTTTATAAACAGGCGCTGCCAGCGGCAAATGGATAATTGTTTCATTCAGCATGGCGGCTGCGTCAATAACATTGCAGAAACCGGCCGGCTGAAACGCTTTGCCGGCTTCAACTTCAGCTAACTGGCTATTCTGGCACCAGCCTTCATAATTATCATACAAGCACTTCACTTTTGTAAAATCTTTATCTTCTTCCATTGCTTCTGCCAGCTCACCAAATAACAACTGGTTTACCATTTCACTTTTGTGTGAAGGCTCACGCCGCATTGGGCAAGTACCGGCAATACAAAAAACTAACTGCATAAAAATAATTTCGCTTTCAAGTTATGGATTTTGCAAACTGCAGCATCCTGATAAAGAAAATATTTTACATTATATTGTACGGCAATCCCGGTTGTATGTTGTAAATGAAGTTTGGGATTTGCGCGGTAACATGTTTCAGCAACCTGCAATAATGCTGGAAGCGGAGGATTTATTTGTTGAATAAAGTTATATGGTACAAGAGTGCGACGCAACATAAGCTTAGCAGAGATAAAAAAGCAGGGTAAAAAAATTATTTATTTATAAAGTACAGCGTGAATAAGCAACATCCTGAACATGTAAACGATAATGAACTGCTTGAAAACTTTTACAGCAGCAGGAGCAATTACTGGCTGGGTCTGCTGCTGCAGCGTTATACGCTTTTGCTGCTGGGCGTGTGCATGAAATATTTAAAAAATGAAGAAGAGGCGAAAGACGCCGTGCAGCAGATATTTTTAAAAACAATTACTGAGCTGCACAAGTATAAAGTTGATTATTTTAAAAGCTGGCTGTATATGGTGGCGCGCAACCATTGCCTGATGCGCATAAGGGAAAGGCACGGCAAAGTTCCGAAAGAACTGGATGAATCACTTATGATTGCAGAAGAAGCTGTGCCCGCAAAAGAGCATATTGAAAAAGATATTTTGCTGAATTTGATAGAAGCTTCAATACCTGAATTGAATGATGAGCAGAAAACTTGTGTAACTTTATTTTACCTTCAAAAGAAAACATATCATGAAATAAGCAGCCAAACCGGCTATACGCTGATGCAGGTGAAAAGCCATATACAGAACGGCAAACGGAATTTGAAAATACTGGTTGAAAAGAAAATGAAATAACGGAAATGGAAGATTTAATGAATATATTAAACAATGGCGATGAACTGACCGATGATCAGTTGAAAAAATATGCAGGTGGAAATGCACTGCCGCAGGAACAGCACATGATAGAACAGCAGATGTCGGGGTCCTCTTTTGTAAATGATGCCGTTGAAGGGCTGCAGGCCATTTCATCAAAAGATAAGCTGGATGAATATGTGCATGAGCTGAACAAAAACCTTCAAAAGCAGTTGGATGATAAAAAGCAAAAAAATGAAAAAAGGAAAATTAAAGATATGCAATGGATCATTATAGCAGTTGTCATCATCCTGTTGCTTTGCGTGCTGAGTTATGTGGTTATTAAAATGCAGCGCGAAAAGGAAATACAACTGCATCAAAATTCTATTCAAACAAAACTATACCGGCTGGACAAAAGCAGTGGAGAAAATTTTGTTGTATAATTTTTTTTACAATATTATTTGCAAAGATGGAATAAGGCATGCAGCAAAGCTCCTGCTGCTGCATACAAAAAAATGAAAAGCTCTCCCGGGCGAAATGCATACTGTATTTATTGCAAAATGCAGATGAATTATGATATAATCTGCAATAAAAAAACAGGAAGTCTATTGAAATAATAGCCTAAAACTCCCTATCTTTCCTTTCTATTTTCAAAACCATTTAATACTAATCAAATGAAGAAAATTTTATTCTTTGCTGTACTGTTAGTTACAGCATTGTATGGAAGTGCCCAGGACAAAAAATACTGGCGCACACTGTCTGAAAGCGATACCTACAAAGGAAAAGACCCATGGGGTGGGCATTTTAAACCTGCTGAGTATAAACTCTTTGGTTTACAGGAAGACGTGCTGAAAGCTGAATTGGTGGGCACCCCATCAGAAAAAAATACGTCTGTTTCAAAATCTGAAAAAATTATTTCAGTGCCTGCACCAGATGGCACTACCCAAAAATTCCGTATAGTTGAGGCTTCTGTAATGGAGCCGGCGCTTGCTGCCCGCTATCCCAATATTAAATCTTATGCCGGTCAGGGTATTGATAATCCAGCTTCTACCATTCGCTGCGATTTTACCCCATTAGGTTTTCATGCAATGGTAACCACTATTGGCAAAACTACTTATTATGTAAACCCTCTTGACAAGTCTAATAATGTTTATGTGGTTAACCCAAGAAGCGACAAGGATAAAAGCAGTTTCAGGTGCAGCCTGGATGGCTCTGTAATAAACAGCAGCGGAACCGGGAAAGTTACAACGCTTTCAGGTAATGCTGATGATGGAATGCTGCGCACTTTTCGCCTTGCATTATGTGTAACCGGGGAGTTTTCAGATTATTTTCTTACGGGAACCGAAACCACACATGCTGACAGTATAGCTTCCGTAATGTCTGCTATAACAGCAGAATTAACCAGGGCAAATGAAGTATATGAAAGGGATTTTGGTATCAGGCTGGTTTTTGTGGCAAAGGAAGACACGATAATATTTTTAAACCCAGCCACCGATCCTTATCATTCTGAATTTAACCATACCACACAGGTAACCTGCGATAATTATATAGGTAATACCAATTATGATGTGGGCCATGTGGTGCATAGAGCAGCCGATAATGGTAATGCGGGATGCATTGCTTGTGTATGCCGGAATGGTTCAAAAGGCAGCGGGTTTACAATGTATTCGCAGCCAGATTTACTTGATTATTTTGTAATTGATTACTGGACACACGAAATGGGTCACCAGTTTGGCTCCAATCATACTTTTACCTTTAGTATCGAAGGCAGCCAGGCACAGGTAGAGCCCGGAAGCGGCATTACAATTATGGGTTATGCAGGTATTACCGGCAGTACTGACATAGATGCACATAGCATTGATATGTTTGATGCCGTTAGCATTGCACAGAATACAAACTATATAAAAACAGGTTATGGCAGTACCTGCGCAGTATCAACTGTTACGGGTGATGCAGCGCCTGTAGTAAACGCAGGGGCAGATTATATAATTCCAAAATCAACACCCTTTGCTTTAAAGGGAACAGCTTCTGATGCAGATGGTTCAGACGTTCTTTCTTACGTATGGGAACAAATTGATAATTGGGGGCCGGGTTCAAACACTTTCCCTAAAGCAAAATCAAAAGATGGCCCTGTGTTCCGTGATTATAATTACAGCAGCTCTGTTACAAGAGTATTCCCGAATTTATTATCTATACTTGATGGAACCAATGCAAATAAATGGGAAGTGCTTCCTTCCGTTGCAAGGGTATTGGATTTTCGCTTTACTGCAAGGGATAACCATCCCGGTGGTGGCAACAACAAAAGTGATGATATGAAAATTACTATTAGCCCCGGGGCCGGACCTTTTATGGTTACTACAGAAAATACCTCTGTAAAATGGAATGGGAACGAAACTAAAACAATTACCTGGGATGTGGCAAACAGTGATGCAGCCCCTGTAAACTGCACCACTGTAAATATTTTACTGTCAACAGATGGCGGTCAAACATTTTCAATCCCACTTGCCCTCGATGTAGCAAATGATGGTACACAGGATATAACAGTGCCCAATATAAATACAAATTTTGCACGTATCAAAGTAGAATCAGTAGATAATATATTCTTTGACATTAATGATGCTGATTTTGAAATTGATGCCACACTGCCTGTAACCTGGCTTTCATTTACAGCGCAAAAACTTAATGATGTGTCTGTTTCACTTAAATGGAGCACTGTAAATGAACAGAATAACCAGTATTTTGATGTTGAAAGAAGTACAGATGGTGTAAACTTTACTTCATTTGCAAAAGTAAATGCTGGAAATCATCCGGCACAGGTACAGCAATATGGCCTTAATGATTATAAAGCCGTAGCCGGTATTAATTTCTATCGTTTAAAGCAGGTGGATGCTGACGGGAAATTCAGTTATTCTGCCATTGCAAAAGTTATTTTACCCGGCGATGGTGCAGCCTGGAGAATGCAGCCAAACCCTGCAACCAGCGCCACTACTATATTTGCTGTAAAAGCGCTGAAAAATGTAACTATTACCCTTACCAATGCGTCAGGTAAAACGGTGTTTACTGATAAACGTGTACAGGTAAATGCCGGTGACCAGGTCATTATCCCGGTAAGCAACTTTGCAAAAGGGATATATTTTGTTCATGTAAATGTTGATGGTAATACCAGCACGCAAAAATTAGTTGTGCAATAACTATTTTTTCTTTCGCAGGTTTATAATTTAAAACGCAGCATCAACTGCATCAAAAAGGAACAGCAGGTGTATCAAAAACGCACACCTGCTGTTTTGTTTTTTACACAACTGTCTGCTTTTCAGTTAAAAACTGATTGGCATATTTTTGTTGAATGAGGACAGGAAACTCTATTTTTTATATTGCTGCCATTTGCAATGCTGATGAAAGGATTGTGCCACCACCTCTGACAGCGGAGGCCGCAGGGGGTGATGCCAGGCAATAGTGAAGACAGGATAAGTAGCGGAAAAACTTTGAAATAAGAAATTATGAAAAAGCCGAATTTAATTTTATTGGTCATCATTTTTTTAACTCTGCAAAAAAACTTTGCCCAAGATACAAATGTGCTTACCGGTACATTAACGTTGCAGCAATGTGTTGACTTTGCGCTTAAAAATAATTTGCTGGTGAAGCAAAACGAATTTCAAATGCAGAGCGGTTATGTAACCCTGCAGCAGGCTAAAGGAAATATGCTGCCTTCTTTTTCCGCATTTATAAATCATGGTATTAATGAAGGCCGCAGCATTGACCCTTTTACAAATGGCTACATAAACCAGAATATCACTTTTGCAGATTATGGATTGAATGCGGGCCTTACTTTGTGGAGCGGCTCTGCTGTACGCAACAACGCTCAGCAGGCGCAATTAAGCTATGAAGCCGGTAAAATGGATTTACAGCAGCAAAAAGATAATGTAACTATTGCAGTTATACTTGCTTACCTGCTTGTGCTTAATAATGATGAACAGCTAACAGCAGCGAAGCAGCAGGCTGAAGTTACACGTAAACAGGCCGGACGATTGGAACTGCTCAATAACGACGGAGCAATTGCACCTGCTACTTATTATGATATGAAAGGGCAACTGGCAAATGATGAAATGGATGTAATAAATATGAAGAGTAACCTGGAATCTGCAAAACTCAGTTTATCTCAAATAATGAATATGCCTTATTCATCTGCCATGCAGCTTGAAAAAATTGGCATCAATGCAATACCCGCAGTATACGATGGCACAGTAGATGAAATTTATCAGCAAGCACTTCAACGGTTAGCTTTTGTAAAAGCGGCAGACCTGCGTAAACAAAGCGCTGATAAAGCTGTGCAGGCAGCAAAAGGGTTGCTGTATCCTACACTTTCACTTAATGGCAGCCTGGGCACAAATTATTCAAATGCGGCAACACGCTCGTTACTCGCGGGCACCAATGATGTAGCCACAGACAACTATGTTTTACTAAACAGTGATAAGGTTCCGGTATATGCCCCGCAGAACAATTACACCATACAGAAAATTTCTTATGGTGATCAATGGAAAAATAATTTAAATTCGTCTGTAAGCATCGGTTTGCAAATCCCCATTTTAAACGGGCTACAGGCAAAGAGCCGAGTGAGCCAGGCAAAAATTGTACAACAGCAGGCAAGCTTTGAATCAAATACATCAAAGATCCAGTTGCGCCAGAATATTGAACAGTCTTATCTGAATATGACCTCAGCGTTTGACCGTTACCAGGAATTATCTTCACAGGTAAGTGATTTTTCTGCATCTTTTCATTCTGCTGAAGTGCGTTTTGATGCCGGCGCCATTACTTCTGTTGACTACCTGATTGCAAAAAATAATATGGACAGAGCAACTGTTAATTTAATTGCAGCAAAATATGATTATATGCTGCGCATAAAAATTTTAGATTTTTACCAGGGAAAACTAACATTTTAGCATTACTCCAAAAACTGGGTATGTATATAATCCACCACAGATTTTAAATCCTGCGTTTGTTCATAAACGGTCAACTGCCTGTCGGCGCCGGTGCCGGTTTCAAGTATTTTGTGAACAAGCGGCAATACATGACGGCTGCCTAAATTATCCACCACATCATCTATAAAGTCGAGTAATTCATAAATTAATACACGGGTATTTACTTCTGATTCTTTTCCAAAATCAATCAGCGTTCCATCAATACCATAACGGCCGGCGCGCCATTTATTTTCATTGAGCAATGCCCGCTGGTACATCATATAATTCATATTCTGGCTGCGCAGTTTATACAGCTTTGCGCAAATACCCTGGAATAAAGCAGCAATGGCTATGGTTTCATTAACTGTCATGGGTACATCACAAATACGAAATTCAACAGTATTAAAGAAAGGGTGTACGCGCAAATCCCACCATATTTTCTTTGCATTATCAATACAATTTGTTTTGATAAGCAGGTTTACATAGTTGTCATATACTTCAATGCTTTCAAAGTAATCCGGAATACCTGTGCGCGGAAATTTATCAAATACTTTTGTGCGGTAAGATTTGTAACCAGTTTTTCTTCCTACCCAAAAAGGGGAGTTGGTGCTGAGCGCATAAATATGCGGCAGAAAATATCTTGCACTGTTTGCAATATGGATTGCCATTTTCCTGTCCTCCATGCCCACGTGCACATGCAGACCAAAGATTAAATTGCTGCGCGCCGCTTCCTGCAGTTCATTTACAATTTCATTGTAACGTACATGCTCGGTAATTAACTGGCTTTGCCAATGGCTGAAAGGGTGTGTGCCGGAAGCGCCTACCCAGAGCCCCAGATCGCCGGCAATTTGCGAAATGGTTTTGCGGAGGGCAGACACATCGTGATAGGCTTCATCAATATCCTGGCAAATATCCGTGCCCACTTCTACCACTGCCTGGTGCATTTCGGCCTTTACTTTATCCTTTATTACTTTTTGCCCTTCTGTAACAATTTTTTGTTCGTGGCTTTTTAATTCGCGGGTTTCAGGATCTATTACCATATACTCTTCTTCCACGCCAAGCGTAAAATGTTTGTAGCTGAGATTTGCCATATACGATTTTTATTTTTAAAAAATATCTTTTACTTTATTTTTTAACCCCGGTAATACCTGCGAAGAAACAGTTTCCCCTCGCGCATAAGGTTTGCTGCCGATATATTTTCATTACCATCATCATTAATTACGATGTACATATAAATTACATTTGGGTAAATTTTTTGCAGGGATAATATTTATAAAACATAGTGTTTGTATTCCCTGCTCAAAAATGTTATGCTTTACAGAGGTATGCGACGCAACAGAAGTTTAATTCATATTCTGCAGACCGGCCAGTAAAAAAATACCACTTAAAATAATTTTTGCTGATAAAAAATATTATTGGCTTCAAAGCCTCTTTCGGGCTTACGGATACAAATTTGCTTTGTTGCTGCTCGTGTGCACATACTCGCCCCAGGTTAAATTATCTTTTCCATCTTCCTGCGCCAAAGCCTTTTCTATTGCGTAATTCGCTGCGGTTTCCACCACCCATGCAAAATTTTCTTCACCCACGCTTGTTTTTTCCGCATCAGGTGCGGGGTTGCAGAAATCTATTGCATAAGGCACGCCATCGCGCAATGCCAATTCTACAGTATTAAAATCATATCCTAAATATTTGTTGATGCGTAAAACAATTTCTTCCATTTGCTGTAAACGTTCTGCAGATGGAGTGAAACTTGCCACATAGCGCAGGTGGTGCGGGTTTCGCGGCTCATACGGCATTATGCGTACATGCTTTCCGCCAATACAGTAGCAGCGGTAATATTCATCAAACACAATTTCTTCCTGCAGCATCATTATTAACTGGCCGGTTTCTGCATGTTTATCAAAAAAATCTTCCACGCTGCTGAGTTTGTAGACATTTTTCCAACCCCCGCCGGCAAAGGGTTTCATATATGCAGGAAAGCCTACATAATTGAAAATATTTTCCCAATCCAAAGGATAAGCTAGGTTCGCAAATGAATTATCAGAAGTATCGGGCGGCAGGTCGCGCGAAGGAAGTATAACTGTTTTAGGAACAGGTACGCCAATTTTTGTGGCGAGGCAGTTGTTGAAAAATTTTTCATCTGCGCTCCACCAGAAAGGATTGTTGATAACGGCAGTGCCGCACAATGCCGCATTTTTAAGAAAAGCCCTGTAAAACGGAACATCCTGGCTGATGCGGTCAATAATTACCGCATAACCGCTGCTTTCGCCCTGCATTACTTTATCAATACGCACCGGCTCAGCTATAATGCCTTCCACATTTTTACTGTTAACCCGCTCTATAAATGCATTGGGGAAACTGCGTTCCTGTCCGTGTAAAATGCCAATCTTTTTCATACACAATCAAATTAGTAGGTTTTTAAAAAATTGTTATGCAGCCAATTTAAAGAAACTAAATTGAATTAGTAAAATTTTCGTGTTGAAAATTCTTTCTTTATTAAAATTAAGTTTCCGTTATTTTTGAAAATATGGCTGATGAAAAAACTGCGGCAACAAATATTATTGTCGAGCAAAGTATAATCGAATCTTCTTTTTTAGAAAGGGATGTAATAATAGATGCTTATTTACCCACCAATGTTCCGTACCCGGAGGCAATGGACCTTCTTCTTATTAATGACGGGCAGGATTTACCCAAAATGCCTTTTGATGAAATATTAGACAGCCTTATTCAGAATGATGAAACGGAGCCGCTGACCTGTATTGGCATTTACTGCGGGCCTGAAAGAAAAATGGAATACGGCACTGCCAATGAAAAAGATTATAAAGGCCGCGGTGCAAAAGCGGCATTATATACACAATTTATTTTTGAAGAACTGCTGCCATTCGTCCGTGAAAAATATTATATGCCTTCCTTTAAAGAAAAATCTTTCGCGGGTTTTTCACTTGGCGCATTAAGTGCGCTGGATATTGTTTATAATCATCCGCAGGAATTTTCAAAAGCAGGGTTGTTCAGCGGCTCTTTCTGGTGGCGGAGTAAAAGTTACAAACAAGGTTATGATGAAAACACTGACCGCATATTGCATAAACAAATCAGGGAAAGCGGGTATTTTCCATGGCTAAAATTCTTTTTTGAATGTGGGGCGCTGGACGAAAAAAAAGACCGGAATAATAATGGCATTATTGATTCCATTGATGATACGCTTGACCTGATAAATGAATTGAAGCAGAAAGGATACACAAAAGATGCCATACAATATTTTGAACTGGAAGACGGAACCCACGATGTGCCTACATGGGGCAGGGCTTTTCCTGAATTTATAAAATGGGGATGGGGGAGGAAGAAGGAAATGAGGAATGAAGAATGATGGATTAAATGCAGCCTTCTTTTTTAATTTGATAAAGCAGGTGGCGGCAAAGAAGGTGCGCCGGTTCAATTTTCGGATGATTAAATTCACCAATTTTAATCATGCCAATTCTTTGCATCACCTTTTCAGAATTTATATTTACCGTGGAGGTAAAAGAGAGAACTTTTTCAAACCCCAGGCTGCTGAAACCACTATGTAAACAGGCTTTAGCGGCTTCTGTTGCATAACCGTTTCCCCATTCCTCTTTTTTAAACCGCCAGCCAATTTCAATAAAGGGTGTAAAAAAAATTTCAAAATTTGGCTTTGCAAACTATATAAAACCGATAAATTTATTTGTTGATTTTTTCTCCACTGCATAAAGGCCAAAACCATTTATTTCAAAATGCAGTTTTATTCTTTGTATCATTTGAAGGGTTTCATAACTGCTTAAAGCAGAAGGAAAAAAATTCATTACTTCACTATCACTATTCATTTCTATACATGGGCAAATATCCGCTTCAACCTATTTTCTCAATCCCAGCCTTGCTGTAGAAATAATATAAGGTTCCATTGGTGTTAATTTTTTTAAAAAAGGTATAAAAGTAATTAGTTTTTCTTCCTTTACTTTTGCTGAAAATATTTTTATGCCCGATCAGCCAGCGCCCACCCAGTTAAATATAGAAATAAGCGAAGAGGTAGCAGAAGGTTCTTATGCAAACCTTGCCATCATTACCCATAGCCATGCAGAATTTGTAATTGATTTTGTAAATGTAATGCCGGGTACGCCAAAAAGCAAAGTAAAATCACGTATTATATTTACACCCATGCATGCAAAACGTTTTATGCGTGCACTGCAGGAAAATGTGGACCGCTATGAAACTGCCAATGGCAAAATACAGGATCTTGAACAGATTGAAATACCTATGAATTTTGGGGGACCAACTGCGCAGGCGTAAAATATTCAGGCAGGCAATGGATAAGTGATTGGGTTAATTAAATTTCTTATCTTCAAAATCTTAATCAATTCACCCCAAAAAATAAAGCCATGTCAACTGACCGCAGAAAATTTATTAAAAACCTAGGAGGTTCTGCCGTGCTGTTAACCGCAGGATCATTAAACAGTTTTGCTGCAAAAGAACAGCATGAAAAAAGAATATTACAGGCTGAAAGAAGAATTTCTACTAATGATAAAATACGCATTGCAACTATAGGCATGGGTATTATGGGTTATAATGATACAAACACCGCCATAAAAGTTCCGGGTGTTGAATTGGTTGCCTGCTGCGATTTATATGACGGAAGGCTGGAGCATGCAAAAGAGCGTTACGGAAAAAATATTTTTACCACAAGACATTTTGAAGACATATTAACCAGGAAGGATATTGATGCTGTAATAGTTGCCACCAATGATAGCTGGCACAGTAAAATCTCAATGGATGCCATGCACAGCGGAAAAGCTGTATATAGTGAAAAGCCCATGGTGCATAAGTTTAACCAAGGCTGGGATGTGATAAATGCACAAAAAGAAACAAAGGCCGTAATGCAGATTGGCAGCCAGCGTGTAAGCAGTATTGCTATTGCAAAAGCAAAAGAACTGTACCAGGCAGGCGATATCGGCCAGATAAATTCGGTGCTTGCCTTTACTGACAGGCAGGATGCATTGGGTGCATGGCAATACACTATCCCGCTGGATTCGTCTCCGCAAACAGTGGACTGGGAAAGGTACCAGGCAAATGCAGATAAAAAATTTGCGTGGGATGAGAACCGTTTTTTCCGGTGGAGAAATTATCGCGAATACGGAACAGGTGTTGCTGGCGATTTGTTTGTTCACCTGCTCAGCGGGCTGCATTTTATTACAGGCTCAAAAGGCCCTTCAAAAATTTATTCTATTGCCGGATTAACATACTGGAAAGATGGAAGAAATGTACCTGATGTAATGACTGCAGTGCTTGAATACCCTGACTGTGCCGAACATCCGGCCTTCCAGGTTTCACTGCGTGTAAATTTTGTAAGCGGTGCAGGTGACAGGGGCAGTACGCAAATAGTAGGCACGGAAGGCGTAATGGATATGGGTGGTAATGAGTTTACCATCCACAGGAATAAAATGTCAAAAGCGCCGGGCATTGGCGGATGGGATTCTTTTGACACTTATACTGAAGATATGCAGAAAAAATTAATGGTTGAGTACAATAAAAAATGGTCGAAGGATGATCAAACACGCCCAACGCTGCCCGATATTACTTATGCCGCCCCTGATAACTACGATGAACATTTAGACCACTTCACCAATTTTTTTGAATCTATAAGAAACGGTAAACCTGTGGTGGAAGACCCGGTATTTGGTTTTCGTGCAGCGGCTCCCTGCTTAGCCTGTAATGAAAGTTATTTTCAAAACAAAGTGATACACTGGGATGCAGAGAACATGAAATTGGTTTAACATTACAGGAAGGGTTATATTAAAATATCTCTGTAAAAACCGGTCTTTCAAATCAGTACGAAAGTTTGTTAGAACCGATGTCATAAATCAAATGTAACGATTAAGGGTGAGTGGTCGCTGAGTGCAGTCCAGTTGTCATAAGTTCCAACTTGCACATCAGTTACTTTTTCTGCAATGTCAGCTGATGCAAAACAATAGTCAATGTGATATGGTTTGTCTTGGTGGCGATACATAAACAAAGTTGGATGAGTTTCTTTTCCTTGTATCTGCCCGTAAAACTTATGATAAGTGCTATGAATATTTTTGGCTTGTAACTTTTCTACGACTGTAGAGTGATTGCCTTCACGATGTTGCCTGTCCCAAATTGTGTTACTGTTAAAGTCGCCAATTAAAATTGTCCGCTTGTCATTAAGCAACTCTTCATAGAAGTGAATAGCTTTCCAAATTTGAGTTATGTAAGTGCCGTCAGGGTCTTTCGGATTGTTAGCCCAAATTGCGAATAAAATAAACTCATGCTGTCCGTTAGAAACTGAAAGAGGTAAAATAGTTTTTAAGTCAGCGTTGTGTTTGCTGTGAAGTTTAAATTTATAATCGCTGTATGAAAAAACTCCAAGTCCTTTGTTCGTGTTGCCGCCAAACCAAAAAATGTCTGTCGGTGCTGGTGTCCCGTTTGTGAATTTAAGTTTGTCCGGGTGTTCACATTCAGGCACGATTAAAATGTCTGGCTTAAAAGTCAGAATGTGTTCCGCTTTCTTACGAAACGCCATGTTACAATTCCAGGTTATTAGTCGCACTGTGTGTTTATTTCCTACAGTAATTTTGGAGTTAACACTGCCGCCATAGGGTTGCAGCCAACAAGTAAATATCCGCTATAAAAATACTTAATAATAGTGCATATCCACCTATATCAGGCAGCATATAAGCTATTATCCAAAAATATCCTGCTCATTTCAGTTCCAACAGTATCCCAATAGCTATCGGGATGCAACGTAACGAAGCCTAATAGTAATTCTGCAGCTAAGTACATCATCAATAAATATTCTCATAAGTTTGCAAAAAACTTTTTTATGTCGTTTAAATTAGGCAGGTCGGCATTTGGCAATACAGCCAATAAAGGAAATGTTTTATCAAGGGCTGATGCAGAAGATTTATTTAATGCGTGGGTAACAAACCCAAAGCTGCAACTGCACATGAAGCAGGTTGCGCATTTGTTGAAATGCTGGGCGGCAGAAAAAGAAAATGCAGATGAAACAGAACAATGGCGATGGGAAATGGCAGGTCTGCTGCACGATGCAGACTGGGACCAGTGGCCGGAACTGCATTGCAAAAAAATAATTGAAGAACTGGAAGCACGAAATATTGACCCTGAAATTATTCATGCCATTGCATCGCACGGGCCGGTGCATTTTGGTGTGGAGCCTGAAACAAAAATGGATAAGATGCTTTATGCATTTGATGAACTGAGTGGTTTAATTCATGCCTATTCACTGATGCGGCCAAGTGGTTATGAAGGAATGGATGTAAAGGGAGTGAAGAAAAGGCTAAAGGAAAAATCATTTGCAGCCAATGTATCGCGTGAAGATATTGCAGATGCATGCACACGTGCCGGAATTGAACAGGATGAACTGATTGCATTTATCATTCCCAGGCAGGCGGGTGTGGGTTTATAGTTTATGTTTACTGAAAGCAGTAACATTATTTCGTACTTCATCTTTCTTACCTTCGCATTTAAATTTGGAAAAATAAATTCCTCTCCTTTGGAGAGGTTAGGAGAGGCCATATGAAAGAATTTAATGTTCCGAATATATACCGCAGTTCATTAATCAGCGCCATAAAAAACAAACGCAAAGAACAGGACAAGCTTAAAAAAGATTTTACACCCACGCTTCTTGATTTTGGCAGGCTGCAAATCTACCTTGCCCGTCATTTTGGATTTTGCTATGGTGTGGAAAATGCCATTGAAATTGCTTTTAAAACCATTGAAGAAAACGCCGGCAGACGGATTTTTTTACTGAGTGAAATGATACACAACCCGCAGGTAAATGCAGACCTGCAGGATCGTGGCGTACAATTTCTGCAGGACACTTATGGTAAACAGGTAATTCCTTTTGAAGAACTGAACAGTGATGATGTGGTTATCATCCCGGCATTTGGCACCACACTTGAAACAGAAGCGTTGTTACATGCAAAAAATATACACACCGAAACATATAATACCACCTGCCCGTTTGTAGAAAAAGTATGGAACCGCAGCGAACAGATAGCAAGGAAAGGTTACAGCATTGTGGTACACGGAAAACCAAAACACGAAGAAACAAGGGCCACATTTTCCCACGCATCATCACACACGCCAACAATTGTGGTGAATGATATGGAAGAAACAAAAGAGCTTGCCAAATACATTACAGGAGAAAAAAATGCTGAAAATTTTTACAATGAATTCAAAGGAAGATATTCGGCTGGTTTTGATATAACAAAAGACATGCAGCGAATTGGGGTGGTAAACCAAACCACGCAACTGGCAAGTGATACACAGGCTATTTCTGATTTCCTGAAACAGGTTGTTAAGGAACATTACAGGTTAAACGAAAAAAATATTGGTGAACGTTTTGCGGATACCCGCGACACCTTGTGCTACGCCACCAATGATAACCAAGCCGCAGTATCGGGCATGCTGCAAACGGAAGCTGACCTCGCCATTGTAGTGGGCGGATACAACAGCAGCAACACTTCTCACCTGGTAGAACTATGCGAAGCAAAACTGCCCGCTTATTTTATAAACAGTGCCGGTAAAATAATTTCTGATAAAGAAATATTTCATTGCAACTGGAAAACAAAAGAAGAAAAAACAACGTTTGGTTTTTTGCCTGAGAAAAACCCTTTAAGGATTTTAATTACCAGCGGTGCAAGTTGCCCCGATGCAGTAGTGGAAGAAGTAATAAGAGAACTCGCAGGTTTTTTTAATGCGGATGAAATGATTGATCAGCTAACCGCGTCATTTGAATAATTGTCTAAAAATAATTTCTGCAGTTCAGATGCTGGCAACCAGCAGCCCCCTTTTTTTCCAAACCATTTATAACGGTGCTTTGCAATATAATTGTAAACCGCATCACGTATAAATTTAGGCACTATAATAAACCCATACAGTATTGGCCACAATGCATTCAGCTTTCCTGCTACCCGCAATGCGCCGGTAGATTTGATATAAATTTTATCGTTCTCCAAAAGTATAAATGAATTAAGTTCATTAACCGGCAGACCAAACTGCTGCATTATTTTTTGGCCGAAAGGAGATTGAAGGGAAGCAAAACGGAATTGTTTTTTTTTATCATGCTTTATAATAAACTGTACAGAACTGCTGCATAGATTGCAAACACCATCAAAAAGAACTATAGGGTTTTTTATTTCGCGCAACTCAATCATAAAACAAAAATATGATTAAAACAAAAGAGGTTGATTACACAATCAACCTCTCAAGATCCCTTCATGGCGATTTAGGTGTCATCCCATATTATGAAAAACTTTATTTACATCTTCATCCTGTTCCAAACGCTCAATTAATTTGCTTACATCTTCAGCCTGTGCATCTGTAACAGGAACAGTAGTGGTGGGTATCCATTCAAATTCGGCGCTCAATGGCACAATGGCCTTATCTTCCAGCGCTTTTTGCAACTTGCCAAAATCAACAAATGTGCAACGTAACACAATGATTGAATTGCCTTCATCATCTGCGCTTTCACCCAATTCCTCCAAACCAAAATCTATTAGTTCAAATTCAAGTTCTTCAATATTCAAACCTTCCGGTTTTAATTTAAACACGCCCATTTTTTTAAACTGAAAACTTACGCTGCCACTGTTCCCTAATGCGCCATGCCCTTTATTAAAATGGCTTTTCACATTCGCTACTGTGCGCACATGGTTATCGGTTGCTGTTTCTACAAGTAATGCCACACCGTGCGGTGCATAGCCTTCGTATAAAATTTCTTCATAGTTCGCCGTGTCTTTGCCCATCGCCCTTTTAATCGCGGCTTCCACACGGTCCTTGGGCATGCCTACGCTGCGTGCATTTTGATAGCACCTGCGCAGTGCCGGGTTCATTGCAGGGTCAGGCCCGGAGGCTTTTACGGCAATTACAATTTCTTTTCCAATTCGTGTAAACTGTTTGGCCATCCTGTCCCAGCGGGCAAACATGGTGGCTTTGCGAACTTCAAAAATCCTTCCCATAAAAGTTATAAGTTGTATGTTATAAGTTGTAAGTTTTTTTGAACCAGCTTTTGTTTTTTATGGCATCGTCTGTTGTGTCACTCACTTGTACTTCAAGTTCAATAATGAACAGAACGCTGAAGAGTGCGACGCAACGGAAGCATCATTTTCTTCTAAAGCCAGGTACAAAAAAAAATAAAAATATGTGCCTGCACATATTCAAATGGCAGCAAAATTAACTGATGCAAATGAGCCCGCCAACCACAAATTAAAAACCCCGCTGAATGCGGGGTTTAAGTTTATTTTATTCAAAGTCTGAAGCTTTTGTAAGTATATCTCCAGGGTTTCTGAGTTTGCTGTGGTTTTTACTGTAAGCAAAATAAATAATCAACCCAAAACACATCCATACAAAGGCACTGAGTAATGTTTCATTTGACAGGCTGATGATCATGGCGGTACAAACTAAAATACCTAATATTGGAACTAAAGGAACCAATGGTGTTTTAAAAGGCCGGTGCAAATTGGGATCTTTTTTTCGAAGTATCATGATACCTGCGCAAACAAGTACAAAGGCAAATAATGTTCCAATAGAAGTCAGATCACCTGTTACATCACCTGGAATAAATGCAGCAAAAGCGCCCACAAATAAAAAAAGGATCATGTTGCTTTTATACGGCGTTCTAAATTTCGGGTGCAGTTCAGAAAATACTTTAGGCAGCAATCCATCTGAAGCCATAGTATAAAATACCCTTGATTGCCCCATCAGCATTACTAATATTACAGACGAAAAGCCAGCTAATATTGCTACTGTAACAAAAGTGCCCAGCCATGCATAATTTTTCATGTATTCCCCTATTACATAAGTAACTGAAGCTTCTTTGCCTGCTTTTACAAAATCTGTATAAGGTGCCACGCCAGTTAATACGTATGAAAAAAGAATGTATAAAATAGTACAAATTACCAATGACCCTAAAATGCCCAAGGGCATATCTTTTTTGGGATTCTTTGCTTCCTGTGCAGCAGTTGAAACAGCATCAAAACCAATAAATGCAAAAAAAACTATGGCGGCACCCCTTAGTACACCACCCCATCCGTGATTAAAAAAATCACTGTAAGAATAAAGCGTGCCATCCTGTTGCAGTGCGGGAGCTGCATCGGCAGGGATCATATATGGTGTATGATTGGCGGGATTAATGAACTGCCATCCAATTGCAATAAATACTAAAACAATTGTCACTTTTACAATTACTATAACTGTATTTACGGAAGCAGATTCTTTAGTACCTTTTATAAGTAATGATGACAATAACAATAAAATGAGCAATGCGGGTGCATTGAGAATGCCCTGGTGGGTAATTCCATTTTCAACTAATTTCTGAAATGGTGAGTGGCACCATTCATAAGGAATCCGGCCTCCCAACAGCTTGTTTAAATACTCGCTCCATGAAATAGAAACAGTTGCCGCGCCTAATGCGTACTCAAGAATTAAAGCCCAGCCGATTATCCATGCAATCAATTCGCCCATTGTGGCATAAGCATAAGTATAAGCGCTGCCCGCTATGGGAATAATAGAAGCAAACTCTGCGTAACACAAGCCTGCAAATGCGCATCCTACAGCGGCAATAATAAAAGAAATGGTAACTGCCGGTCCTGCGTGTTCTCCGGCAGCTAAAGCAGTTCTTACAAACAAACCTGCACCTATTATTGCACCGATTCCCAATGCTACCAGGTTGCCTGCACCAAGTGTTCTTTTTAATCCTTTTTCAGAATCGCCTGCCTGCGCCATCAGGGAGGACATTGTTTTTTTTACGAATAAACTCATACAGTTGGGGGATTAGTTTTTAAATTATTCTGAAAAGTAATAAATTATTTTTTCACCAGTTGAAATCTTTTATACATGTGGTGAAAATGCATTGACCTGATTGTAAAAACTTTTAGTATTATATTGTGCCGTATAACGGCTGATGCTTATGAAAAAAAAGAACAGGCTTACTGTTTATGTATTAATTGCAATGGCTGCCGGGGCTCTTCTCGGGTATTTTATTTATGCTTATTCATCCACGGCATTTATTGCTTCCTTTTCTGATAATATCAAACTGCTTACAAAAATTTTCCTGCTGCTGGTGCAGATGATCATTGCCCCATTAGTATTTTGCACATTAGTGGTAGGTATTGCAAAATTAGGCGAT
The DNA here is from genome assembly GCA_038207175.1 of Chitinophagales bacterium. Lineage (GTDB taxonomy): Bacteria > Bacteroidota > Bacteroidia > Chitinophagales > Chitinophagaceae > JBBRAD01. The sequence continues at coordinate 116,763 of JBBRAD010000011.1, read as the reverse complement.
TTAAAAAGTGTGGGAAGGGTGGGAGGCAAGGCATTGCTTTGGTTTGTTTCTGCATCCTTAATAAGTTTATTGCTGGGCATGCTGCTGGTAAACCTGCTGAAACCCGGTGTGGGTATGGATTTGAGCAATGGCGATGCCACGGGTGCAAAAGACCTGATTGGCAATACAGAGTCCTTTTCACTCAGCCAGTTTGTTGATCATATGTTTCCGAAAAGTTTGATAAGCGCAATGGCTAATAATGAAATTCTGCAGATAGTTGTGTTCTCAGTTTTCTTTGGCGTAGCCACGGCCGCATTGGGCGAAAAAGCAAAAATTATAGTAAAAGGCCTGGATGCGGCATCGCAGGTTATTTTAAAAATGGTTGGGTATGTTATGGTTTTTGCACCCTTTGGAGTATTTGGCGCTATAGCAGCGGTAATGGCAACAAAGGGCCCGCAAATTTTTATTTTTTATGGAAAATACCTCCTGTATTTTATATCGGGGATTGTTTTGCTCTGGATAATATTATTACTGGCGGGGTATTTAATTTTAAAAAAACGGTTGCCTGTAATGCTTAAACATATTGTGCAGCCGATGATCATTGCTTTCAGCACTACAAGCAGCGAAGCGGTTTTTCCAAAACTTACAGAAGAACTTGAGAAGTTTGGCTGCAGGGATAAAATTGTTGCATTTACTTTACCATTAGGTTATTCATTTAATCTTGATGGCAGCATGATGTATATGACCTTTGCCAGCATTGCCATTGCACAGGCATATAATATACAGCTTGATTTGGGGACACAACTAACCATGCTGCTTGTGCTGATGCTTACCAGCAAAGGAATTGCGGGTGTACCAAGGGCATCATTGGTAGTGGTAACGGCAGTTTGCGCCATGTTTAAAATACCACCGGCAGGAATTGCGTTAATATTGCCAATGGATCATTTTTGCGATATGTTCAGGACGGCTACCAATGTTTTGGGCAATGCGCTGGCTACATGTGCAGTAAGCAAATGGGAAGGTGAATTAGAAAGCCCCCTAAATCCCCCAACGGGGGACTTTCTGCCGGGATAAGATTGATAATCGTAGTTTAAGATCAGCTATGTTATACCGTACAATGGTGCGAAGCAATGGACGATAAATTGAAATACAAAAGTTGTTTACATAAAAAATATTTATACAAAAAAAATTAAGCATTTTAGCTGATGATACATTTACTCGAATTCAACTGGCACGAATTATTGCAGCCGCAATTTTATATTGACAATGGCGGCCTGTGGCTGATACTTTTTATAATATTTGCAGAAACAGGTTTAATGATTGGTTTTTTTTTCCCCGGAGATTCATTGCTTTTTGTGGCCGGTATTTTCAGTAATAAACTCGCTGCATATTTATACGACACACATAATGATGTGCTAAACCTTTTATTGCTCGTGATGCTTTGCTCTCTTGCAGGTATTTTGGGAAACACAGTCGGATACTGGTTTGGAAAAAAAAGCGGGCCTTTTCTTTTTCAGCGAAAAGACAACTGGCTGTTTAAGAAAAAGTATTTGCACCAGGCGCATGATTTTTATGAGAAGCATGGCGCGGGTGCAATTGTATTTGCGCGGTTTTTACCCATATTAAGAACATTTGCCCCCATTATTGCAGGCGTTGTGGAAATGGATAAAAAGAAGTTCGCGCTGTACAATATGATCGGCTGCATTTCCTGGGTTACCGCCATGCTTGCTGCAGGGCATTACCTGTATAAATTTTTTTTGCAGAAATATAATTTTGACCTTACCCAACATCTTGAAATAATTGTGCTGGGCATAGTGCTGGTAACAACTGCGCCGGTACTTATAAAATTATTTTTTGGAAAAGCAAAAAACAGAACTTCCACACCAGACTCTTTATAATATGAAACAAAAACAACATGGCATTTTATCCATTCCGGTAATTGTGGCTGCGCTTGGTTATTTTGTGGACATATATGACCTGCTGCTGTTTAGTATTATACGCGTACCCAGTTTAAAAAACCTTGGGTTAACGGATTTACAGATAAGGGATGATGGTGAAAAAATCATCAGCTGGCAAATGTACGGGTTGCTGATTGGCGGAATTATATGGGGCATGCTGGGTGATAAAAAAGGAAGATTGAGCGTTTTGTTTGGATCCATATTCCTGTACTCAGTTGCCAATATTGCCAATGGCTTTGTGCATACGGTGGATCAGTATGCATGGATAAGGTTTATTGCCGGTCTTGGTTTGGCCGGTGAATTGGGTGCCGGTATTACGTTGGTAAGTGAGCTTGTACCAAAAGAAAAACGAGGTATTGCAACATCAGTTGTTGCAGGGTTGGGATTAACGGGTGCCATACTTGCATTTTTTCTGAAACAGCATTTTGTTAACCCTGTTGATTTTTCAGGATGGCGTATTTGCTACTTTGTTGGAGGAGGTTTGGGTTTTTTATTATTGATATTGCGGATTTCAGTTTTTGAATCGGGTATGTATCATGAAGTAAAAAAAATGGATATACAACGGGGAAATATTTTAATGCTGTTTACAGATGCTGACAGGTTAAAACGTTACCTGCTGAGTATTGCAATAGGGCTGCCTACCTGGTTTATGATAGGCATTCTGCTTACTTTCTCAAATGAATTTGGTACCCGTATGCATATTTCAGAAGCTATTGACCCCGGGAAATCAATCATGTATTCATATATAGGTGTTTCCATGGGAGGTTTTTTAATCGGGTTTATTTGCCAGTGGTTTAAAAGCAGGAAGAAGGCTTTGTATTTGTTTTATGGCATCACTATAATTTTTATGGTTTTATTTTTTACCGCTCAATACAATGGTACAGCCACAGGCATGTATATCATCGCATGGGGATTGGGCTTTGGCACTGGTTTCTGGGCTGTGTTTGTAACAATGGGTGCTGAACAGTTTGGAACAAACTTAAGGGCGACTGCGGCAACAACAATCCCAAATATGGTTAGAGGTACATTGCCATTGATGCTTTTGGTGTTCCAGTTTTTCAGGGATAAAACTGATTACATTACCGGGGCAATGATAACAGGGATTATTATTATGGTAATTTCAATTACTGCAACGGTAATGATAAAAGAAACTTATAATAAAGACCTGAATTATTTAGAAAACTGAGTTTACGGATAATCATTTGCATTTATTCTTGAAAATTTGTGTAATTCGTATTATGAAATTACTTATCATCCGGTTTTCTTCCATTGGAGATATTGTTTTAACTACACCTGTTATACGTTGTTTAAAGCAACAGTTAAAAGATGCAGAAGTGCATTACCTCACAAAAAAAAATTATAAATCCATTATTGAAACAAACCCATACATACACAAGCTGCATATAATGGATGATGATTTTGACAAAACCGCCGCTCAATTAAAAGAAGAAAATTTTGATTATATTATTGATCTTCACCACAACCTGAGGACCTGGCGTATAAAGCATGCTTTACGGAAAATAAGAAGTTTTTCATTCAGTAAATTAAACATTCAGAAATGGATGCAGACCGCTTTTAAAATCGACCGTCTCCCAAAAATTCATATTGTTGACCGCTATATGAAAACAGTAGAAAATTTTGGCGTACGCAATGATGGCAAAGGGCTTGACTATTTTATTCCTGAAAAGGATACAGTACCCCCCGGTCAATTACCGGCAAGCCATCTGCATGGATATGTAGGCATTGTAATAGGTGGTGCACTTAAAACAAAAAAACTTCCACTTCATAAATTAAAAGAGTTGTGTACAAAAATTAATCACCCTATTATATTATTAGGCGGGCCTGAAGATAAAATAGATGGTGATGAAATTTCAAAAACGGATGATGTAAAAATTTACAATGCCTGCGGCAAATTTAGCCTGAATGAAAGCGCTGATCTTGTGCGCAAAGCAAAATGTATTATCAGCCACGATACAGGCCTGATGCATATTGCAGCTGCTTTTAAAAAACCGGTTATTTCCATTTGGGGAAATACAATACCCGAATTTGGCATGGCTCCGTATTTTGGAAATAATGAAATGGCAAATTTTAAATTTGAAATTGCAGGATTATCCTGCAGACCCTGCAGTAAAATTGGATACAGCAAATGCCCCCGCGGTCATTTTAAATGTATGGAGCTGCAGGATATGGATGCCGTTGCAAAATGCAGTGCAACCTTATCTTTAAAGTAAATGTTTTAAAAATCTTTAGTAGTTTAAGATCACAACCTTACATGCAATAACTTGCTGTAATAAAAAAATATTTATGGCACTCATTCACCTTGCATCCGTTGAACCAAAAGAAATTGCTGCAGGTTACGCAGCAAAGTTTATTCATACAGAACACATGACATTTTCTTATTTGGATGTAAAAGCGGGAAGCATCATAAACGAACACTCGCATATACATGAGCAGGTATCTCACGTACTGGAAGGTGTATTTCAATTAACGGTAAACGGTGAGCCGCTTGTAATTGAGCCTGGCTCCGTGGTAATAATACCATCGGGTGTATTGCATTCAGGGCTGGCTGTTACCGACTGCAAATTACTGGATGTTTTTTATCCTGTAAGGGAGGATTACAGGATATTGGGATGAACAACCAATCAGCTTGCGACAGCGATTGCTACAAGTGAGCGGTAAGTATCAATGGTTACGGGTTTTACAAAATAATCCTTTACATCGGAAATGTTTCTTGCTCTTTCAATATCGTATTCAGAAATGGACGAACTTACTACATAGATGATGATCTGCTTAGTGAGTACCGGTTTTATTTTTGTGTATTCATCCAGAAACTGCCACCCGTCCATAAACGGCATATTAATATCAAGAAAGATAATATCGGGCAAAATATCTTTATTGGATGCATTGCCTGATAAAAATTCGTAAGCCTGTTCACCATCGGAGAAAGCGATTACTTTTTTTGCAGCATCCAGCCTTTCAAGAATTTTTGTAGCCGTAAGTTGAAAAATCTGGTCGTCATCTACAATACAAATTACTTCTGCTTTCATGAGGATATTGGTTATTTATTGTTATCAAAAATAATTTTAAAAGTTGTTCCTTTATTTACTTCACTGCAAACGGTTATTGTTCCGCCCATTGCTTCAACCTGATTTTTTGTCATAAACAGACCCAGACCTTTTCCCTGTTTTTCACGATGAAATGTTTTATGCAGTTTAAAAACCTGGTCGCCGTATTTGTGTAAATCAATGCCAAGCCCGTTATCAGAAACTTCTAAGAATTTTTTATTGTTTTCTGTTCCGGTTGCAATTGTAATAAAAGGTCTTCTTTCAGGTGAAACATATTTAAGTGCATTGCTCATAAGGTTAAGCACTATGCTTTCCATGTAGAGTTTAGGGTATTCGATTTCATTCCAGTCTGCGGTATGAATTTGTATGGATGCACCCGTTTCGTTTATGTTTCCTTCCAGTATACAAGAAGTGCTGCGTATCATTTCATCCATTCTTATTTTATCCATTTGTACATCACTGCTGCTGATTACCTTTACTACATCAACCAGGTCATCAAGCAAACTGTTGAGATTTGCAGTGGCGAATGAAAGTTTATCAAAAAATAAATTTCTTTCTTCTTCATGTGTACTGGTTTTTAAAAGATTGAGGAGGATGCCTATATTGGTAACCGGGCTTCTTAAATTATGTGAAATTATCTGGTTAAAATCTTCAAGTTGCCTTTTTTGGTTTGAAAGTTTATCAGCCACTGCTTTAAGGCTGATCTGCTGATCTTTGTCTTTGGTTATATCCTGGAAAACACCATACAATTTTACAGTTTTGCCAAATTCAAACCCCGGGTTACCAATAACGCGGATCCACTTTCTGTTATTTTTCGCGGTAATGATGGAAACAGTAATATCATAAGATATCCCATTATTCACTGCCCTGTCTGTTGCCTCTTTTATTGCGTCTTTAAATTCATCTGCAAAAAAACCCGGTGCAGTTTCCGGTTTGATGTATTCAGTATAGTCCACTTCATAAATATCATAAGTTGTTTTCGACCAAATCACCGAATTTCTTTCGAGGTTAATTTCCCAAAGGCCGATACCGGCTGCACGCAAAACGCGGTTGTACAATTTTTCCTTTTCGGAAAATTCCTTGTGTGCAAAAGCAAATTCGGAATAATCATTTGAAATTGAAAGCAGGCTTGTAACCGTTCCATCCCCGTTTTTGCAGGGCACTATACTTGTTTTTAACCAGGTAAACCCGCCATTTTTCCTGTTGAAACGGTAAATAATTTCAACATTTTTTTTGCCATCAAGTGCAGCCTGGTGGCCGTTTTTCTGAATATTTTCCCGGTCGTCAGCATGAAAAAAATCATACGCATTTTTTCCTTCTAATTCTTCTTTTTCATAACCGGTAATTTTTTCGCAGGAACTGCTTACAGAAATAAATTTAAGCGTAGGCTCATGGATACAAATGAACGAACTGCTATTGATTAAACAATATTGTTCAAATTCTTTTGCGTCCATCAAAAGAGGGTTGTTGGATTAAAAAAGCTGATCATTAATTTAAATAAAGCCGGATTAAGATGACACAGCAATAAAGGTATTCCAAATATTTTTATAATGAATAAATAAAACTGCCCAGGAAGTTTTACACAGCGCTGTATAATTTTTTAATTTCTTCTGTAAACCGCGGAACCACTTCAAACGCATCACCCGCTATCCCGTAATCTGCGGCTTTAAAAAAAGGCGCTTCGGGGTCTTTATTTATTACAACTATTACTTTGCTTCTGTTAACTCCTGCTAAATGTTGTATGGCTCCTGAAATACCGATGGCAATGTAAAGGTTTGGCGCAATCTGTATGCCCGTTTGTCCTACATGTTCGTGGTGCGGCCTCCAGTGCGCATCTGCCACGGGGCGGCTGCATGCAGTGGCTGCGTGCAGCACGTGTGCAAGGTCTTCTATCATCCCCCAGTTTTCGGGGCCTTTTAACCCGCGGCCGCCGCTTACTACAATTTCAGCTTCAGTTAGCGGCACTTCGCCACTTACTTTATTTACCGCCACCAATTTTATTTTGCCGGGTTCTGCTTTAATGTCCGCAGGAACCACTTCTGCTGTTCCTTCACCTGATGAAATATGAAAACTGTTTGGATTGAGAGAAATAATTTTTATGGCCGAACTGATATTAACGTTGGCAAAAGCTTTACCACTGAACACGGATTTTTTTACAACAAAGCCGTTTGATGTATCGGGCAATGCAATTGCACCCGTAACCAATCCTGCTTTTAACATGGCTGAAACCATTGCTGCCACTGCTTTTCCTGTTTGGTTGTGGCTGAATATCACAACATTTGCACTCACTGAAGCCACAGTATCTGCAATCGTTTTTGCATATACCTGCGCATCCATGTGGTTTAATATATCATTATCAATATAATGAACTCTTGAAATGCCATACTTGCCAAATGATGAAAGATCATGATTTACTTTGCCAAGAACCAATGCTTCTGCAGTTGTGCCAAGTTGCTCAGCAATCTTTGACCCGTAAGTCAATACTTCATAAGAAGATTTTTTTATATGTCCTTCTGATTGATCAACGAATATTAAAACTGGCATGGCTGAGTTGTTTAATTGTTTTATGGTTCAATTGTTTAATTGTTCTTTTAATTCTGCAATCATGGAGCAGTGCAACTGAACTTGTATGTTTATTTTTTTCATTAAATCACTTTTGCTTCTTCATGCAGCAGGCGTACAAGTTCTGCCACATTATCTGCTGCCACTAATTTTACACCAGCTTTTGCAGGGGGCAGCTCAAAACTTACAATATTTGTAAGCGTATCAACCGGTGCGGGCTCCAAAACTTTCAGGGGTTTTGTTCTTGCACCCATAATGCCGCGCATATTGGGTATCCGCTGTTCTGCCATTCCTTTCTGGCAACTAACCACGAGAGGTAATGGCGCTTCATCCACTTCCTCGCCGCCTTCAATTTCGCGGCTGATGGTGGCAGAATTACCATTCAGCACAAACTTTGAAGCAAGTGAAACATAAGGCTGATCAAGTATTCCGGCAATCATGCCGCCAATAGAAGATCCATTATAATCAATTGTTTCTTTGCCGGTAAAAATGAGATCGTAATTTCCCTGTTTGGCTACTTCTGCAATTTGTGCGGCAATAAAATAACTGTCGCTGCTACCGGCATTTACGCGTATGGCTTCATCGCCGCCAAGCGCCAGGGCTTTGCGGATTACAGGATCGCAGTCAGTACCGCCAACTGTAATTAAATGCAGCATTATAGATGGATCTTTTTCTTTAAGTTCTATGGCGCGCACCAACGCATACCATTCATCGTAAGGGTTTATAATCCACTGTACGCCTGCATCTTCAAACTTTGTATTGTTTTCCTTAAATGAAATTTTTGAAGTGGTATCAGGCGTTCTGCTTATACAAACTAAGATTTTCATATCAGTAACCGTTTAGATAGTTGTTTATGCAACTATTTGCAAATATAGCAAGGATTTAATTTCTGCAAAATTGCGGGTTAAAATTGTTGTTTATTTTTTGTGATATTACTTTTTTTGCGGGCATTATCTTTGAGAAATGGAAAGGATTAAAAAAATTGAGGAGTTTTTACTCGCTGACCCAAAAGATAATTTTCTTCGGCACGCACTGGCGCTTGAATATATTAAAACAGGGGAGGAGATGAAAGCGAGAATTTTATTTGAAGACATACTGAATGAGTTTCCCGGTTATATTGGTTCATATTATCATCTTGCAAAACTGCTGGAAAGAAATAATGAACCGGAACTTGCTGTGCAATGGTATGAAAAAGGAATGGCTGCAGCAAAAGCAGCGGGAGATAGCCATACATATAATGAATTGCAAAGCGCTTGTGAAGATTTGGTTTAATCTCACTTCATCCTTATCAGCAGGTATAGAGGATATAAAATATTTTTTATTAGTTTTACACGAATATTAAAAGCGGAAATAGCTCAGTTGGTAGAGCATTAGTTTCCCAAACTAAAGGCCGCGGGTCCGAGTCCCGTTTTCCGCTCTTTTTTACACCTTATTTTCTGCTGTGCCCATACAAAAAATTGCAAAATCTATTTTAAACAAACACAAAAAACGTGACAGTTGGTTCCTTGACGATTATTCTGTAAACGCTTATGAAGGCTGCCCGTGCAATTGCCTTTACTGCTATGTGCGGGGCAGCAAATACGGAATAAATATGGAAGATGGGTTTACCGTAAAAACAAATGCGCTTGAAATACTTGAAAAACAATTGCAGTGCAGGGCAAAGAAAAACCAGTACGGATTTGCAGCTGTTGGGTCTGTTACGGAGGCTTATATAAAACAGGAAGAACAGTAGAGGTTAACACAAGGCTTTTTGAAATTATTTTTAAAATACCGCTTCCCGGTTTTCATTAGTACAAAATGCAGGCTGATAATACGCGATATTTCATTGCTTAAAGGAATTGATAAAGCCGCTATACTTCCTGATGATTTGAAAGATAAGGTTAAACGGGGGGTGATATTGTCTGTTTCTGTTTCCACCATGAACGAGCAAATAGCCAATATGCTGGAACCTGCTGCAGCAAAACCTTTTGAACGGATGAAAATTGTAAGGGAATTAAAACGTGAAGGTTTTCTGACCGGTGTAAATACAATTCCCGTGCTTCCCTTTATCAGCGATACAGATGAGGAACTTGAAAAAATTATTTCTTCATCAAAAGAATTTGGTGCAGATTATATGCTGACAGGGAGCCTGACTTTATTTGGTAACCAGCCGGCTGACAGCAAAACTTTATTTTATAAATTCCTGGATCGTTACAATGCTTCTTTAATTCCTGAATATGAAAAGTTGTATGGCGGGAATTTTTACCCGCCAAAATTTTACCAGGATAAATTAAAAAAAGGGCTGATTTTTTTGTGCGGGAAATATCAAATCAGGAATACTATTATTGAATAATTTATGTCAGCAGAATTTATTTCTATTCAGAAAATATTAAAGGCAAATGTAACAGCAGAAGCGATGGCAGCAGCAAAAAAATTTGTACCCGGCGCTATAAAGATTTACGGCGTGGGGATGCCATTGCTGAATGAGCTTGCAATGAAATTTAAAACAGGTGGTTTCGGGCTGGTAAAAGAACTGTGGCAATCAGGCGCATTTGAAGAGAAAATTTTAGCCGCGAAAATGCTTAGAAAGATTGCAAAGAAAAACCCAATGCAAAGCCTGGAAACAGTAAAATATTTTGCAGAGGGCATCTGCAACTGGGCTGTGTGCGATGCCATTGGCATGCAAAGCCTGCAACCCATCCGTACAACTCACAAACAGGAAATTTTTACAATGGCAGCGGAGCTCAGTAAGCCTCAAAATTTATGGAAACGAAGACTGTCATTGGTTTTGGTGGAATGGTACACACGCGATAAATCCACGCATGATGAAATTAACAGGCTTATATCTTCGCTTGAAAATGATAAAGAATATTATGTGCGTAAAGCAGTTGAATGGATCAAACGCAACCTGCGGAAAGAAAAATGAAACCCACTTTTTCAAAATTTTCTTATCTCTGCAATCTCTATAATTTTTATGCCGTTTTCCGGCGGATGATTTACTGCATACACAAGTGTATTCACTATTTGTTTAAGATAAACAAACCTTATTGCTTTTGCTTTTTGAGATGTAAAAGGTATCCATTCCAGTATTTTGAAAAAAGGCAGAAAAAATAATGGCCAGTAATGCCCCGGACCAATTACATACCAGGGGCGGATAAACGTAGCAGGAATATTGGTGGCGGTAATTATTTTTTCACCTTCAGCACGGCATTGCTGGTATGCCTGCATAATTGTTACAGGCGTTTGTGATACACTTATATAAACAAAATGTAAAACCCCGGCTTTTTTTGCTGCAGCAGCAGAAGCTTTTACTGACATAAGGTCAACTGACTTAAACAGTTCTTTCTTCGATGGGCCGGGGTGGGGTACACCAAGCAGTTGTATAAAAATTGCACCCGCAGGAATTGCATTTGCAAAACCTGCTGCATCAAATGCATCTGCAATAATATAATCACATCCTTTAGGTAATTTATTCTCAGATCCATTTCTTACCAGCGCCTTTACAGGATGTCCCCGACTTAGTAAAATTGGTATGAGCCTTTTACCCATGTAGCCTGTACCACCTGTGATAAAAATTTTTTTCATAAATAAGTGTATGGAGAAAAGATAAAATGTTTTCTGTTCTTCTTTTCTAAAGTTAATTTATTGTTTTTACAAACATTTGTTATTGAAAAAAATAATACATTTTAAATTATATAAGTGCTTGTATATTAGCTGTAAGTATTGATTCCATTGCATTTCACCGCCTGTATTTTTAAATCGCCTTTTGTCATTTATCTTTTCAAACAATTTTGCCGGTAATGTTTTGTATTGTACATTTGCATCTCAATTCAGAGGATGATCATCCTCAACTGATTGGCGCCACATAGAAGCTTCTGCTAACGATTAATGGCTCAAAGCCACCGCTTGCTGTAACAAAGATTTTTTTTTAAGATTAAAATTAGATACTATGAACAGCAAAGACAACAATTCCATCATCCGTATGGAAAAAGACGAACTTACGAAGTTAGTTACAGAAGTAAAAGAAACAGTTGCAACCGGGTTAAACATCAAAGAAAATGCAGAAAAACACGTATTCAGTGCTGCAGATTTATGGCGCATTCAAAGGCTGCGGAAAACAGCCACCGGATTATCAAAAAAATGGGAAAACTATCATTAATAAAAATATAATTGTAAATAAATTCCCTTAACGTCTTTTACAAAAATTTATATCTGTAATTATTTAGAAGTTCATACGGAAAAAGGGCCGGGTTGCAATTAAATTTGCAGCCTGGCTTTTTTATTTTTTAAATTTCTTTTATTCTTTACTTTGTAAAAAAAATATGCAGCAAAAAATCCGCTGGGGTATTTTAGGCTGTGGCCGCATTGCCCGGAAATTCGCTTCTGACCTGCGTTTAGTGCAGGATGCTGAAATAATTGCCGCGGGTTCAAGAAGTGCAGAATCCGCTGAAAATTTCGCAAATGAATTTGCTGTGCAGCACCGTCATTCCAGTTACCAGGCATTGGCTGAAAATCCGGATGTTGATGTTATTTATATTGCTACACCACATAACCTCCATTATGAAAACACGGTTCTTTGCCTGAATCATAATAAAGCTGTGCTTTGCGAAAAAGCTTTTGCTGTCAATAGCAGGCAGGTAAAAGAAATGATACGCCTTGCAAAAGAAAAAAATGTTTTTTTGATGGAAGCTTTATGGTCAAAATTTCTTCCGCATTACAGCAAAGTGCAGCAAATGCTCCGCGATGGTGTTTTAGGTGAAGTAAAAAGCATGCTTGTGAATTTTGGTTTTAAACCCGCGCCGCCAATTCCTGCCAGGCTATTTGATCCGGCCCTTGCAGGCGGAACCATGCTTGATATTGGTATTTACAATGTGTTCTGGACAATGAGTGTTTTAGGAAAGCCTGATATCATTGAAGCATCAATGACAACGGCACCAACCGGTGTTGACGGGCAGTGCGCCGTATTATTCAAATATAATAATGGTGCAATGGCTCAACTTTTTTCAACCTTTTCATCTAATCTTGCAACAGAAGCTGATATTAGCGGAACCGCAGGAAGGATAAGGCTTTCAGGCCGGTTTTATGAGCCATCCACCACAATTGAATATTACCCCGGGAGACCGGACAGTAAGCAAATCATACCGGTAGAAAAAGAACAGGGTTTCGGCTACCACTATGAAGCGCGGCATGTATGCGAATGCCTGCGCAGCAACTTAACAGAAAGCCCCGTAATGAGCCACCGGGATTCACTTGATTTAATGGAAACTCTTGATGCAATAAGAAAAATTGCGGGTATCCGCTATCCCTCGGATGAAGAATAGATTTTACTGAAATAAATATTTTATGTACACGCCAAATTTTTTCATTGCAATCCCGGTAACTATCGGGTTTGTGTTACTCCCTTCACCGTTTTAAACATTAATGACCAAAGAGAACCTGTAACTACTGTACAAGTTTTCATACACCCCTATGTCTTTCCTTTCGAACAGTATATACAATTTAGCTCTGTTATTTCGTAAATAATAAAATCACCCTAATGAAAAATTTATTTGTTTCATTTGGCGGCATTTTCATAATTTCAGGGCTAAATATATTCACACATGATCTCATCACACAAAAGAAAAGCAGGGGTAATATTATTTTTAGCGGGCTGTATTACATTTGGTGTAGCCGCTTATAACCCGCCAAAACAAAATGAACATAAAAACCTTCAGGTGCTGCCCAAAAATATAAGTGATGACAGCCTTGACATGATTATGGATGGCTTTAAAGCCGCATTGGGTGTACAATGCGGGTTCTGTCATGTGCACACAGGAAATGACTGGCATACCGGCTGGGATATGGCAAGTGATGATAAGCCGGAGAAAAAAATTGCCCGCCATATGATGATCATGCGCAATGAAATCAATTCAAAATTTTTAAATTTTAATAATTCAAATATGCCCGATACCATCAATGTGGTAACATGTAATACCTGTCATCGCGGAAACGCGCATCCTGAAGATGCCGAAATGAATAATGATCATGGTATGAAACCGCCACCACCGGGCATGCCTCCTCCGCCACCAAATACACCACCAGCGCCACCGCAGCAATAATTTTTTTACATTTTTTACAGCCGCAGATTTGCAGGTTATTTATTAAAAAATAAAACCTGCTGTTCTGCGTTTTTTGTTTCAGGATTTATTGCAGAAAATAACATATATATTAATTGTAAATATCCACGCCGGTTTCTTTTATAATATTTGCCTGCAAATATTTTATGAGAAATTCATTTAAAAGATTTGTGTATCATTTACACATTAGTTATTTTTATAGACAGATCAGAAACCAAAGGTTTATATATAGGCGCAGGTATAGCTACTATGTATAAATTTTTTAAAATTATTGTGTAAGTAAGTATCAACCGGCATTGAATTTTTTACATTCGCATCTTTCAATTTTTTTAGCACCGATAACCGGAAAATATTATGGCAGAAGAAATAATAACTGAAGAACGGGTTGAACAATTAAGCAGTGATAAAAATTTACCATTGCCTGAAACATCAGCAAAAAGCGGCGGGGCCGGATCAAAAAAAAGTCTTTTAATTGATAAAATGATACTGGAAGAAGGTGCAGGAATCTCAAGTACAAATACAGAGAAGAAAAAGCCTGAAAAAACTAAAGCTTCAATTGAACCTCCAGATAAAAAAGTTATTGCATTGCCTGAAAAGAAAAAAAGAAAAAGGGGTTCAGTCAGGGAAACAAAGAAAAATACAGATGCACTCCAAAAAACTGCCCCGCACCATGTTTCCAAAATTGCATTTATACAATTTGCCCTAAAGTTTCATACAACTACGGGGCAATCACTTTTTATCACGGGCAATCATGAAATGCTGGGGTACAACGATTCTTCAAAAGCTATGCCTATGGAGTATTTTAGCGAAGGGTTTTGGATAGCTGAAGTTAAACTTGATACACAAACAATACCTGCACAGGGCATCGTTTACAATTACCTGCTTAAAAATGAAGACGGAACCATGACTTTTGACTGGGGCGGTGATAAAGTGATTTATGCAGGCACGGTAAAAAAAGAGAAAGTATTTATTATAGACTCCTGGAACCACACCGGTTTTTATGAAAATGCATTTTATACCGAACCTTTCAAAAATGTATTGCTTAAAAATAATTTCACGCCGGTCAAAATTGTCAACCCAAAAACATACACCCATATTTTTAAAGTAAAGGCACCGCTTCTTGCAAAAGGAGAAACACTTTGTATTTGCGGGAATACTTATGAATTGGGGAGCTGGAAAACTGAAAAAGCCCGGTTACTCAGCCGGGAAAAAAATGAAGATTTTTTTTCGATAAAATTTAATCTTTCAAAATCATCATTTCCGGTTGTTTATAAATATGGCGTTTATAATGTGGAGGAAAATAAATTCATGAATTATGAAAGCGGCAATAACCGTGTTTTATATGATTCTGTTGAAAAAAATAAAACAACAATTATAAACGATGGTTTTGCGGTGTTACGGGATAATACCTGGAAAGGTGCCGGTGTTGCCATTCCTGTTTTCAGTCTGCGCAGCAAAAACAGTTGCGGTACGGGCGAGTTTGCTGATTTAAAATTACTTATTGACTGGGCAAAACTGGTTGGTTTAAAGCTTGTGCAGATATTGCCCGTAAATGATACTACTGCTACACATTCCTGGAGTGATTCATATCCTTATGCAGCCATTTCGGCATTTGCATTGCACCCCATGTATCTCCATCTTGAAAAAATAGTTGATGATAAAAATAAAGCACTGTTTAATGAAATAAATGAAGAAAAAAACAAGCTCAACAAACGTGATTCGCTGGATTATGAAGCAGTAAATAATTTTAAATGGAAAATAATTAAAGCTCTTTATCCTTTACAGCAAAAAGAGACTTTTGCTTCGCCGGGGTACAAAAAATATTTTGAAAAAAACAAACACTGGCTCGTGCCTTATGCTGCTTTCTGCTATTTACGCGACAAATATCACACTGCAGAATTCAGCCTTTGGCCTTCACATAAAAAATACAGCTCGGCAGAAACAGGAACTTTTTTTGATACTTTTTTTAAAGATTATGATGAGGTTGCCATACATCTTTTCATACAATATCACCTGCACCTTCAACTGCGTGAAGCAACAGAATATGCGCACAGCCATGGAATTATTATGAAGGGTGATATTCCCATTGGTATTTACCGCAATGGTGCAGATGCCTGGCAACACCCTGAGCTTTTTCACATGGATATGCAGGCAGGCGCACCGCCTGATGATTTTGTTGTAACGGGCCAAAACTGGGGTTTCCCTACTTATAACTGGGAGGTGATGAAGCAGGATGGCTTTGCCTGGTGGAAACAGCGATTTGAACAGATGGAAGATTATTTTGACGCTTTCAGGATTGATCATATCCTTGGTTTCTTCCGCATCTGGAGTATTCCTGTTCGCTCAGTTGAAGGAATTATGGGTCATTTTGAGCCTTCGCTTGCTGTGCATACAAATGAGTTTAATGAAAAAAATATATGGTTTGATTATCACAGGTACTGCAGCCCGTTTATTAATGACAGGATTATATGGGATACTTTCCGTGAAAATCAAACTGAAGTAAAAAAGACTTTCTTAGATGATGATGGACCGGATAACTACAAATTAAAACCAGCATTTTCCACGCAGCGGCAGGTTGAAAATTATTTTGCAGAACTTGAAGATAATGATCACAACAATTTGCTGAAGCAAAAATTATTCAGCCTTATTTCGAATGTTATTTTATTTGAAGCAGAAGGTTCGCAGGGGCAGCAGTTTCATTTTCGGTTTGGAATGGAAAGCACTTCTTCTTTTCAAAATCTTGAATACGGCACACAGCAGCAGTTACGCGGACTGTATATAAATTATTTTTTCCGCAGGCAGGACAACTTCTGGATGCAGCAGGCCATGCAGAAATTACCTGCTTTAAAAAGGGTAACCAATATGCTTGTTTGCGGCGAAGACCTCGGTCTTGTGCCGGGCTGTGTTCCGGAAGTAATGAAACAATTAGGTTTGCTTAGCTTAGAAATACAGCGTATGCCCAAAGATTCATCACATGAATTCTTTCATCCAAATGATGCGCCGTATCTCAGTGTGGTTACACCCTCTACACATGATATGAGCACTATACGCGGCTGGTGGGAGGAAGACAGGAATAAAACACAGCGCTTTTATAATTTTGAACTGGGGCAGTGGGGTGATGCACCTCATTTTTGTGAGGCATGGATAAATAAAGCTATCCTGATACAGCATTTGTATTCGCCGGCAATATGGGGCATTTTCCAGTTACAGGATTTATTAGGCATAGATAAAAATATACGCAGGGAAAACCCGCATGAAGAAAGAATAAATATTCCCGCAAATGCAAAACATTACTGGAAATACAGGATGCACATGGATTTGGAGGATTTGATAACCGCGGATGATTATAACCTGCAACTCTCTGATTGTATAAAATCCGCAGGAAGGTGATTTTTTAATTTTATTTTTGTGAATGACTTTAGCTGAACGCGACAGGCAATTTATCTGGCATCCCTTTACCCCGCAAAAAAATATGGATCCGCCCCTGGCGGTTGTTAAAGCAAAGGACAGTTTATTATTTGATGAAAACGGTAACAGTTATATTGATGCCATCAGCAGTTGGTGGGTTACGCTGCATGGACATGCAAACCCATATATCGCTGAAAATATTTACCGGCAGGCATTACAGCTTGAGCAGGTAATTTTTGCAGGTTTTACGCATCAGCCTGCTGTTGATCTGGCGGAGCGTTTGCTGCAAATACTACCCGGCAATTTTTCAAAAATATTTTACAGTGATGATGGCTCCACCTCCACAGAAGTGGCTGTAAAAATGGCCATACAATACTGGTGGAATAAGGCTGGCGAAAAACAAGAAACAAATAACAAGAAGCAAAAAACAAAAATCCTTGCTTTCAAAAATGCTTACCACGGCGACACATTTGGCGCCATGAGCGTTAGTGACAGAAGCGTTTTCACGCTTGCATTTCACGATTTATTGTTTGAAGTGATTTTTATTGATACGCCAACTGCGGAAAATATCAATGAAATAAATTCTGTACTTCAGTTTCATAAAAATGAAATTGCGGCTTTTATTTATGAACCGCTTGTGCAGGGTGCAGGCGGTATGAAAATGTATGATGCAGCATTAATGAATGAATTACTTGCTGCCATAAAACAGGATGATATTATTTGCATTGCCGATGAAGTAATGACAGGCTTCGGCAGGACCGGTAAATTATTCGCAAGTTGCTATATGCAGCAACAACCGGATATTATCTGCCTGAGCAAAGGATTAACAGGCGGCACAATGGCATTGGGTGTTACCGCCTGCAACGAAAGAATATACAATACTTTTTTAAGCGATCATAAATGGAAGACATTTTTTCACGGGCATTCTTTTACAGCAAACCCGCTTGCATGCACAGCAGCTTTGGCAAGCCTGGATTTATTGCAGCGGGCAGAATGTGTGCAGAAAATACAATGGCTTGCTGATGAAAATAAAAAATTTGCACAATCACTTGATGACACACCTTGTTCCATTAAAAACATACGCACACTGGGAACCATTCTTGCATTTGAAATGGTGCAGGGAGAAGACGGTTACCTTAACAATATCAGCAGCATTATTACTGAAAAAGCTATGAAAAATGGTGTGTATATACGGCCGCTTGGGAACACGGTTTACATTATGCCGCCTTACTGTATTACAAAAAATGAACTGGAAAAAGTGTATAAAGTAATACTTAAAATAATTGAAGAGTAACTTTCACCGAACTTATAAAATACAGATGTTGCTTGTGTTGCGCTGTGCCCCGCCAGCGGCGGTGGTCGCACTCCTGTACTTTCACAGCAGTATTGGGCTATTCCTTCTCCGCAATTTTTTTTAAAATATTTAAACTTGAATCCATTGACGGGCCAAGTATTTTATCATTCATCATTGCCCCAAAACGTTCCCACGGATACCACTTCAACTGCTGTTTAAAATACCATTGCACACGGGTAATTTTTTTTAATGAATCAGCAACAAGTATAAATGCGCTTGTTTGTATTTTGCCATTTTCATTTTGCCATGTGGTTTCGATAGTATCGGGTACTGATTTGATAATGGTTATTGTACCTGTTCCCATTTTTACCGAAGTGCCCCTGCCCTCAGTTTGTGAAGACAGGAATTGAACAGAATTATTGTCCGCATGCTGCATCCACAATTCCCAGTTTGCAGCGTTTGAAATAAAAGTGTGCAGCATACCTGGTGATGCATTTATATTAACGGCCCTTGAAACTGTTATTTCTGAAGGGAAAAGCAAACCAATACCGGTAACGGTTAAAAACAGGACAATAAAACTTATGACTGCTAATTTCAATAAACGCATGATATGGAATTTGATTACCAGGCTTAGTTAAAGGAAGTATTTTTTTATCCGGGTTTATAAAAAGCGAAGGTTATGATTTATTTTTTGTGTTGAATAAAGTTATTGCAGTACAAGAGTGCGACGCAACCGCAGGCGTACAGTGATTTACAGCCCGGTACAAAAAATTATTCCCATTTAAAAACTTTTATTGCAATGGCATATACCACCACTCCCCAGATAAGCAGTACGCCAATATCCTGCCAACTGTCTAAAAGGCTTGCCCCTTCAAATGAAATATTGCGCATGGCATTATTAAAATGTGTAAGGGGCAGCAGGTTGCAAAAAAACTGCAACCATTTTGGAAAAACGGTAATGGGGAAAAAAGTTCCCGCAAGCAAAAATTGTGGAAGTGTAAAAAGATTGGCGAACGGTGGAATGGTGCTTTCATTTTTAGCAAGGCTGCTTACAATAAAACCGCAACCCATAAATACAAGCAATGCAATAAAACTAAGTACCATGATTTGCAGAAAAGTGCTGATGCCATGCACCAGTGTAAAATTGAAAACCAGCGCACCCATGCCAATAATGATTACGGCGGTCATCATTTGAAAAATTACACGGCTGAGCGCCTCGCCAAGCACGATATATGAACGGGTAATGGGCGTGGCAAAAAAACGTTTTAATATTAATTGGTTCCTTAAGTTAAAAAATAAAAACGCTACACCAAATACACCTGCGCTTAATAATGAAAACCCAAGCTGGCCGGGCAATATAAAATCTATTTCGCGGTAAACCCTGCCGGGGATTTCTTCAATATGCGGATCAATTGCGGCTTCAGTAAGTGAATTTTTTTCTATACCAAGAATTACTGAATTTAAAATGGATTGCAATACCTGCAGATTTTGAGGGTTAACTGCGCTGGAACTTTTTAAGCGGATGATATACTGTGGTGTGCCATTCCTGTTTTTATCAACTGAAATAATTGCTGCAATATTACCTTTTTCAAGATCTTCATTTAATATGCTGTCGGGTTCAGTAATAAAATTAAGGCCGGGCACATGTTTTACCTGTTGATAAATGGCAGAAGTGGAATCAGAACCTTTTGCCATTGCCACATCCAGTGAAAAATTGCCATTATCCCCGATAAAACCAAATACCAGTATGAATATAAGCGGGAAGCCAATGCTGAATATTACTGCTGAAGGGCTGCGGAAAGTGGACTTTAAACCTCCTTTTGTTATGGCAAGCATAGCCCTGAGCTGGCTGTATTTTTTTTTCATGCAATTTTATTTACCGGGGCAAAACTATCTTATTATTTTGCCGGGGCAAAAAAATTAATCAAAAGGCAGAAACCTTTAAAATAAAATTTTGCAGATACAGACAAATGACGTAATATTGTATGACAAATGACGCGTATGGTAAAAAGTACAAAGCCAAAGAAATATTCCGCTGAAACGAAAGTTTTAAAAGCGGAGGAGCCGGCAGTAGCATACAGAACTGTTAAAAGGCTGCCGGTGCTTGCGGATTTTCATTCCAGAAAATTTGAAAAAATTGCTGCACTTGTCCCTTTTACACAAAAGGAGTGGTCAAATATCCTTCACCTTTCAGAAAGAACTTTGCAGCGTTACGCTAAAGAAAATAAAAGTTTTGAAGGGATTTATGTCGACAGAATTCTTCAAATAGAGCAATTGATTGAGATGGGTTTGGAAACATTTGTAAATACTGATGCTTTTTACCGGTGGCTAAAGCGTGAAAAAAAAGTACTGGGGCATACACTTAATTTTGAATCTTTATATTCCACACAGGGCATTCAGGATGTGATTGATGAAATTGGAAGAATTCAACACGGCGTGTATATATGATGCTTTACAGATTTGCCGGGGAAGAATTCAGCCACGACCTTAGCGGTGAAGGCTCACGCAGGTATGGTGGCAGATGGAACAGTAAAGGGAACCCTGTTGTTTATACAAGTTTCACCATTTCACTTTCGCTGCTCGAGCTTTTGATACACAGTGCAAGCTATGATGAAATAGCGGCAAAATGTTTAATCTCCATTGATGTATCTGCAGCAGGCATAACCCAAATCACTACAGAACAACTTAAAAACAACTGGCAGGATGACGAGGATTATACCAGGTACATGGGGGATGAATTTGTACGTTTACAATCTTCATTGTTATTGAAAGTACCTTCCGTTATTATTCCCGAAGAGCATAATATGCTTATTAATCCGAGGCACAAAGATTTTAAAAAAATAAAAATAAAATCAGCACGCCATTTCAAATTTGATGTAAGGCTGTTTAAAATTTAAATAAAAAAATATTTCCCCGGAAAATTAATTGAATGACAATAAAATTGGGGAGAGGTATACAGCCGAAAAAAATTTATCTTATATCAAATTCAAAAGGCAGCCTTGCCTGAGGTGTATAAAACATTTGCTGCACTTTTTTCATCTGCATTAAAAGGTTGTATTGCTGTTCACCAATATCTTCTTTTATTGTATTTTCTTTTACAGCATTTTTATAAGAGCCACTAAGCAATTGCTCAAGCACAGATTTTTTTTCAGGGTATTCCTGTGTTTTGTAATTTTTAATTTTGGCGATGCGGGCTGCACATTCCACGGCATCCTGCAGTGTGCCTGTTTTATCCACCAGGCCAATATCAATTGCACGCTGCCCAGTCCACACACGGCCCTGCGCAATACTGTCAATGTAAACAATATCTTTTTTTCTTCCTTCCGCAACATTTTTTTTGAAAGTGTAATAAATGGAATCAACCGATGCCTGCATAAAATGTTTTTCCATTTCTGATAATGGCCTGCCGGATGAACCCATATCGGCATAAGGCGCAGTTTTTACGCCATCAAAAGTAACGCCCAGCTTATCTTTAAAAAAGGATTGCATATTGGGTATAATACTGAATACACCAATAGAGCCCGTAATAGTTGTAGCATCTGCAAATACAGAATCGGCATTACATGAAATATAATACCCGCCTGACGCGCCAAGGTTCCCCATACTTACAACAACAGGCTTTACTTTTTTTGCCAATGAGATTTCGCGCCAGATTATATCGCTTGCAAGGGAACTGCCACCCGGTGAATTTACCCTGAACACAATTGCTTTTACATCATCATCCTGTCTTGCTTTGCGGATGATATCAACAAATTTATCGCTGCCAATTTCGTCATCATCACCTTTGCCATCCACAATATCGCCCTGTGCATAAATGATTGCAATTTTATCATCACCATTATTTTGCATATAATCAGCAGCCTGTGCATATTTACCCGAGGCAACATAATTAATGGTTACTTTTTCATCCTGCCCAAGCATTTTTAATATTTCTTCTTTTACTTCATCATCATATTTTAATCCATCCACCAAATTATATTTTAAAGCATCAGCGGCAGTTTGCACTGAGCCATCAGTGGCAAGTTTGTGCAATGCAGCGGTATCAAGGTTCCTGCTGTTTGCCACCTGCTGCAGAAAATTGCTGTATAAATCGCCAAGCCATACGGTTGTTTGCAGACGGTTTGGCTCAGTCATTTGTACAGCGCGGAAAGGTTCTGTTGCGCTTTTGAATTTCCCTGCGTAAAATATCTGTGGTTCTATTTCCAGTTTGTCGAGCAGGCCTTTTACAAAATAAAGACTGGAAGAAAAACCATCCCATTCCAGCCCGCCATTGGGATGGCAATAAATTTTATCCGCAGCAGTAGCTACATAATATGCTTTCTGGCTCATTACTTCGCCATAAGCAATTACAAATTTTTTGCTTTGCTTAAAATCAATGATGGCTTTGCGCAGTTCTTCAGAGGATGCAAAACCATTTGCATTATCGCCTGCTTTTATATAAATGCCCTTTATGGACGAATCTGTTTTCGCATAATGGATCATCCTTATCATATCATAGAGACCGGGTATGTTGCTGGCAGGGTTTCCAAATAAAAAGCCAATAGCATCATCCTGTGCCTGCTCCTTGTATTCAATACCCAAATCCACCACCAGTAAGCCTTTGTTACCTATAACGGGTTTTGGGGTTTGCGTGGCGTTTCCAATCATCCAAACCCCTATTAAAAAAATAATCAATGAAAAAATTAACAGTGCCAGCAAGGATGCAAAAAATATTTTGAAGAAAGAAGTTTTCATTGTTTTCATTTAGGTATGTAAAATTAAAGATATTTGATGCGGGTAATTCTGCAAATTTATGAATAAAGCTTACCTGCTTACAGGCGGCAATTTAGGCAACAGGCAGCATAATCTGCAACAGGCAAAAGATTATATAGAAGAATTGTGCGGCACCATAGTTCAATATTCTGCTGTTTACAAAACAAAAGCCTGGGGAATAACAGATCAACCTGATTTTTATAATCAGGCCATGGAGCTGGATACGCAACTTCATCCTGAGTGTTTAATGCGGTCGCTTTTGCAGATTGAAGAAAAAATGGGCAGGGAAAGAATATTCAAATTTGGCCCGCGTATTATTGATATTGATATTCTTTTATTCAATAATGATATCATTCATACTCCTGTATTAACCGTTCCGCATCCTTACCTGCCGCAAAGAAGATTTGCATTAATGCCGCTTAATGAAATTGCGGGTAATATCATTCACCCTCTTTTACATAAATCAATAAATATTATTTTAAAAGAATGCAATGATAAACTGGATGTGTATAAAATTTCTGAGTAAAACCTGCTGCTGCATTTAATTTTGAGCCCGGAATAACCGCAATGAAACATCACTTCATTACAATAGAAGGAAATATAGGAGCAGGGAAAACAACGCTGGCGCATATTTTAGCGCGAAAACTGAATGCACGCCTTATACTGGAAGAATTTGCCGATAATCCTTTTCTGCCAAAGTTTTATGAAAACCAAAGGCAGTATGCATTTCCGCTGGAGCTTTTTTTTATGGCCGAGCGATTTAAACAGTTGAAAGATATGCTTCATACAAACGATCTGTTCCATAGCGTAACGGTTTCCGATTATCTTTTTACAAAATGCCTGCTTTTTGCAAAAGTAAATCTGCCCGAAGAAGAGTTCAGGCTCTATCAAAAACTTTTCGACATCATCCACCAGCAACTTATTTTTCCTGACATTCTTATTTACCTTCATTCACCAGTAAGCAAACTGCAGGAGAATATCAAAAAAAGAAAAAGGGGTTATGAGCATAAGATCAGTGATGATTATTTATTTGCGCTGCAGGAAACCTATACCAGCTATATAAAACAACATAAAATAAAAACTGTTTTTATTGATTGCGCCAATGCGGATTTCCTGGGAAACGAAAAACATTTACAGGTTGTACTGGATGCACTTGAAAATGATTTGGATGAAGGGCAGCATTATTTTACATTGCCATAATTTTTTATGAACCGGGCATTTGTATTTCATTGGATCTTCGTTGCGTCGCATCCCGATAGCTATCGGGATACGTTCAGTTTTTTATTCAGCAGGTTTAAATGTTCAGGAGTTCAATAGTTTAAAATAGTTTTTGAATTTCTGAAACTATTGCTTAAATATATTCATAAAAAACCCGGCGGCAAACTGCAAAATTTCAAATTTATTAATGACAAGCGATATACAAAAAAACGATCCTTTTATATCTGTTCGCCTTCCCGAGTACCGCAACCTTATGACGGGTCGTTTTTTATTTATCAGCGGCCTGCGCATGATGGGCACATTAGTAGGCTGGTGGGTGTACAATTTGACCAATGACCCATTTGCCATCGGGCTTATTGGTTTATCAGAAGTTATTCCTGCCGTATCACTTGCGTTGTATGCCGGGCATGTAATAGACCTGAGTGAAAAACGAAAACTGTTGCTTACCGGCGTAATATTATATTTTACCGCAGCGCTTGTTTTACTTTTCTTATCCACCTCTTTTACATCATCGCATTTAAGCAACCACCGGATTGCGATTTGCATTTACGCCGTAATATTCGGGACAGGCATTATCCGAGCATTTACGGGAACTGCTTTTGGCGTAATGGTTGCATACATTGTACCCAAAAAATTATTACAGAATGCCACTACCTGGAACCAGGGAATGTGGCTCGGCGCTTCAGTTACCGGTCATGCCGCAGCGGGTTTTCTTATTGCTGCATTTGGAATAACCGGCACATTAATTACCATTGTGTGTTTAATTACCATTGCATATTTTATTTTACTGCGGCTAAAACCAAAACCGGCATTAAACGAACCCGGCGATAAAAAAACCTGGGAAAGTGTAAAGGAAGGGCTGCGCTATGTATTTAAAACAAAAGAACTGCTTGGCGCCATCACGCTTGACCTTTTTGCAGTATTATTTGGCGGCGCAGTGGCCATGATACCCGTTTATGCAAGGGATATTTTAAAAGTGGGCGCGCAGGGTTTTGGCTGGCTGAATGCTGCTACAGATATGGGTTCTATTTGTATCGTAATTTTATTAACGCTGTACCCGCTGCACCGCAAACAGGGCAAAACACTAATGTTTGCTGTGGCCGGGTTTGGTGGCTGTATTATTGTTTTTGCATTGTCAAAAATATTCTGGCTTTCATTTGCCGCATTGCTTGTAAGCGGTATGGTTGATGGCGTAAGCGTAGTGATTCGCGGCACCATCCTTCAATTAAAAGCACCGGATAATATGCGTGGCAGGGTAATGAGTGTAAACTCAATGTTTATCAATTCAAGCAATGAACTGGGGCAGTTTGAAAGTGGCGTTGCAGCAAAACTCCTGCGCGTTGTTCCTTCTGTTGTGTTTGGCGGGTGTATGACTTTAGGTATTGTAATCGCTACATGGTTTAAAGCGCCCGGTTTGCGGAAGATGGAGTATTAGTCCCTAACTCCTAAAAGGATAATAAAATTTATTGATATTTTTTACAAGAGCTTTTTACTCAATGTGGTTTTTATTTTCTCCTTTTAGGGTTGAGGCAAGTCTCCCTTGAGAGAGGTTTGGAGGGATTCCAGTACATAATACACTATCGGGCAGAACGCAGAATTTTTTTGTGTAATGTTTGGCCTTTTAAAAAATACATCTTCATCTGTATAAGGAAAACGTTTGCAATCAGAAGGCCGTACTTCATAAATGCTGCAGTAATTATCTTCACCTAAAAAAGCGCATGGTGTTTGTTTGCCCACATAATCACCCTCTTCATCAATTGTAAGATAAGCATCAATAAATCCGCTTTCACGCATTTTTAAATGTTTGCTGATGCGTTTGATATCGGGTGTTTTAAACCGCGGAGAAAAGTTTTTGCAGCATGCGGCGCATGTAAGGCAGTCTATTTTTTCAAATGCTTCTTCATGCAGTTGGGGCAACAATTTCAGCGTTTTATTTTTATCAACCTTTTGCAAAAAGTTTTTATACTGCTTTTGATGATCCGCAGAAACTTTTTGCCAGTTGTTTAATTTGACTTCATTCATGCAGTTAACACCGGGTTTACAAAATTTTCAATTTGTTATGTTTACTTTGCAACAGTTTCAAAGGTAATTCAAACAAATGGAAGCATTAAGGGAACAATGGCTGATACTTATTTCAACCCCCATTTACATTATTATTATAGGGCTTGAAATATTATTATCGCACCTGCAGCACCGCAAATTATATACGCTGAAAGATACGGCACAGAACATTTATCTGATGCTGCTGAACTCTGCTATTGACCTGGCTTTCCGCGTTGTGTACATTGCCCTTATCCTTCAGTATTTTTATTTACATGCAGCATTTACCTGGCAAAATGCTTTTTCGTACTGGTTTGTGCTTATGCTCGCTGAGGATTTCCTTTATTACTGGCTTCACCGCTTTGATCATGAAATACGTTTATTCTGGGCCATACATGTTACGCATCACAGCTCACAGGAAATGAATTTTACTGTGGGTTTCCGTTCTTCTGTATTTCAGCCACTGTACCGGTTTATTTATTTTATTCCGCTGGCCTGGCTTGGGTTTAAGCCTGTTGATATTGTATTTATGTATTCAGCCACGCAAATATGGGGGATATTTGTTCATACAGAATTGATAAAGAAAATGGGATGGCTTGAGTACTTTTTAGTTACTCCATCGCACCACCGGGTGCACCATGCATCCAATCCAAAATATTTAGACAGGAACATGGGCATGTTCCTGATAATATGGGACAAACTCTTTGGTACTTTTCAGCCCGAACTGCCTGAAGAAAAATACCAGCAGGTAAAATACGGCCTTACAAAAAATCTTGAAAAGCCAAATGCGGCCAGCCTTGTTTTTCATGAATGGAAACAAATGATAAAAGATGTTTCGCGCAATGATATTACCCTTAAAGAAAAAATGAATTATGTTTTTGGCCCGCCGGGCTGGAGCCATGATGGCAGCAGGCTTACAAGTGAGCAGTTGCGCGAAATTGAAAATGAAAAAAAAGAAATACCGGAAAAGGTTACTGATAACCGGGAATTTGTTGCTGAAAAAATTGTATGCTGAAAAAATTGCTTTTTAAAAAAGCTCATTAAAGATATGAACGCAGAAGAGTGCGATGACCCACCTGAGGGGGACAAAAGGTATAGCGCCCGGAACAAATATATCCCGGCAATTAAAATAAAGGAGATAAATTATTTCTCCCAAAGATTGGATGGATATTTACCTGCCTGCACCAGCGCATTAATGCTGGCCTGCGCCATTGCCGCATCTTCTTTGTAGGTAACACCAAACCACCTGGCATTTGTAGGTATCACTTCAATTACACCCGCGCCGGATTTAATAAACTCGTCCGCCATGCGGGGAAGTAAAAATTCAGCTTTGGGATCGTTTATATTTGTATCAAGAAATTTACTGAATTCCCTTTCGCATAAATTTATATAACCCGGCGCAAGGCAGAAAAAATTCATACTCACTTTTGTGGAAGCAGGCAGGCTGGTGAGCTTGCCATTTTCTTCATACACAATGCCGCCATCTTTTGTATAAACTTTCAGGCGCTCAACAATTTCACTCATTTCATTTTTTTCATTTACTGAAATTATACCGCGGCTTACACTGCCAAATTCACTTAAGGTATTGGGCAGTTCATATCCTAATACAGCAAGCCTTTCATTGCCGGCTTTATTAACAAGAAAATTACAGGCTTTTACAAAAGCATCGCGGCCATAAAAATCATCGGCATTAATAATAGCGAAAGGCCCGTTTACGGTTTCTATGCAGCATAGAACTGCATGCGCTGTGCCCCAGGGTTTTTGTCTTTCAGCAGGAATAACCCTGGCGCCTGTAAAAGCATCCAGCCGTTGATATACATAAGCAGTTTCAATTTTTCCTTCTAATTTTGGTTCGAATATTTCTTTAAAGTCTTCAGCAAAATCTTCGCGAATTATAAAAATCACTTTTTTAAATCCAGCGCCAATGGCATCATAAACGGAATAATCCATAATCGTTTCCCCGGATGGGCCAAAAGACTGAATCTGTTTCATACTTCCATAACGGCTGGCCATACCGGCTGCAAGAATCACAAGTACAGGTTGCATGATAAAATTATTTTTTGAATTTGCGAAACTAAAGGTTTCGGGTAAAGCTTCCAATATTAATTTAGCATAATGAGTGCCGGAAATAAACCTGATTTCGAAAAAATTTTTGTACAAATGGTTGCAGCAGGATGGTTGCAGCAAAACAACACAACACTCGATGTACTGCGGCTTGATTTGCTGCATCCCGTAATAAGCGGAAATAAATGGTTTAAACTGAAATATTACCTGCAAAATGCCGTACAGCAAGGCTTTTGCAGGATTGGCACTTTTGGCGGTGCATATTCCAACCATATAGCGGCAACAGCGTATGCCTGTAAACAAAAAGGGGTTAGCAGCATTGGGATTATCCGCGGAGAAAAGCCGGAAGTTTTATCGCACACATTAGAGCAGGCTGAAGCCTGCGGAATGGAACTGCATTTTGTATCAAGAGCTTTATATAATGAGCCTGAAAAATTAAAAACTAATTTTAAAGATATTTTCTGGATAAATGAAGGCGGATATGGCGCAGATGGCGCAAAAGGGGCTTCGGAAATTTTATCTTATGCAGGCAACCCGGAAAAATATTCGCATATAGTGTGTGCAGTTGGAACGGGTACTACGCTGGCGGGAATTGTTCATTCCGCCACCGTACAGGAAATAATTGGAATAAGTGTAATGAAAGGCAATTTTTCTATGGAAGAAAAAGTAAATACGCTTTTACTTAAGGAAGATAAAAGGAAATTATTCCGTATTGTGCATGATTTTCATTTTGGAGGTTATGCAAAACACCCAAAAGAATTGATTGATTTTATGATTCAAACATGGCAGCAGCACCAATTACCCACCGACTTTGTTTATACTGCAAAAGTTTTTTATGCAGTAAAAGAATTAATCACAGATCATACTATTCCCGCGGGCAGCGCCGTTTTAATGGTGCACTGCGGCGGCCTGCAGGGAAACGGGTCACTTCCGCCAGCCACCTTACCTTTTTAATAACTGTCTCCAGCCCTATATTTGCACACAAATTAATTTCAGCAGATGTATAAGTTTTGTACGGCATTGTCAGCATGTTTGCTTTTTATTTCAGCAGCAAAAGCGCAAAATCCATTACCCGATTTTTCTGTAGAAGACCTGGGCAGGAACCATATCCGCATTGCATGGTTCAATGGATTTGGTGATGCGTGTGTGCAACTGAATGTTCAGCGCTCTTACGACAGTGTCAGAAATTTTGTAACTGTATTTTCCACCGAATCGCCGCAATTGCCCCAAAATGGTTATGTAGATAATATCCCTTACAGTGGCCGTGTATATTACCATATTTTTTATGTGCTTGAGGGAGGCGCTTATTATTTTACAAAAAGCAAAGCCGCGGTATCCGGCTTTGCAAATGAAGCCATTTTACCCACCGAAGACACAACGCAGCTTATTTCAATTATTTTCCGTAATACCATATTGAAACAGGTGGTTTACAGGGATTATGTAAGGTTCCGCGATTCAATTATGAATTTTACAAGGGACAGTTTATTTACACTTAACCAGGAAGAAGTGTTACTAAAACCGTTTGACCCGGGAAATGCATGGGTTCCTTCCATGCATATTTTTACAAACAGGGATGGATATGTGGACATAAAACTTTTTGATGCAAAGCAAAAAATATATAAGGTGGTTTTTTATAACAGTTACGGAAAAAAAGTATTTGCTATAAACCAGGTTACCGAAACGGAATTAATAATAGACAAAACAAATTTTATTCATGCCGGCTGGTTTAATTTTGATCTTTATGAAAATGATAAACTGATTGAAACGAATAGAGTACTGGTGCAGCAGGATTTTTAATTTACGGAGAAATATTTTATATAAGCACGGCATCAAATACTTTTTCAAAATTCCGTTTTACTTTTTCTTTAATATCATCCATTGGAACAGTATATCCGAGTTCATTTTTAAAAGATGTTACCTTTTTATTGCGGATGCCGCAGGGAACAATAAAATCAAAATAATTTAAATCAGTATTTACATTCAGTGCAAGGCCGTGCATGGTTACCCAGCGGCTGCAGCGTATGCCCATGGCGCAAATTTTCCTGGCTTTTAGAGAATTTTGCGTATCCATCCAAACGCCCGTTTCGCCTGCACTGCGCTCACCTTTTAATCCATATTCCGCCATCGTTAAAATAACAATTTGCTCCAGGCTGCGGAGATACCAGCCAATATCTGGTTTAAAATTTTCCAGGTCAAGGATGGGGTAACCTACCAATTGCCCGGGTCCATGAAAAGTAATGTCGCCGCCGCGGTTAATATGAAAATATTCAATGCCTTTTTGTGTTCTTGCTTCTTCATTGATCAGCACGTTTTGTGCATTGCCATTTTTGCCAAGCGTATATACAGGCGGGTGTTCAACAAATAAAAGATAATTGATGGTTGCCGCCTGATTGCTGACACCTGATACCTGATGGCCGGTTACTTTCTTTGTATCTACATTGTGTTTAAGCAACTGCTCCTGGAAATCCCACACTTCTTTATAAGGCCTTGTACCCAAATCGCGGAATAAAACTTCTTTGTTCATGCAGGGCAAAGTTATTAAGGCACTGCTAATTTTGTTCAACAATAATTTACAGTGCAGAAAACACAGATTAAAATATTTGGTTGTTTGACAGGTTTGATTGCTTATAAAATCAATCAAAATTTCTGAGCTTGCTGAATAATGGAACGGACGTATCCCGATAGCTACCGGGATGCGATGCAAGGATGTTTAAAATAGATTTACAGACGGACAAATAAAATTAAAAACCCTGTATTTCCGGTTGCCTGTATTTCCAGATGCGCTGCAGCAGTTTTATTTCATAAGGGTATTTATATAAACCCGCACGGTAGCGCAAACCCGCTGCCAGCTTTATTACGCGCCGTTTTATACTGTTGAGCCTGATATCGCTTACGGTAGGATAGCAGCCATTAAGCACTGTTTCAAAATTTCTTATTTTATCAATCATTTCAGGTGTAAGCCAGGGTGTGAGCGGGTTTTTGCGCAAATCAAAACGTTCCCACTGCGGGCTTACCCAGTCTTCTAATTTTTTGGGATATTCAAAACCGCTTGCAAGCACTTCATTAAAAAGCTCAGAGCCTTCTGTAGGCACAGGACTGTAAGTATATAAAACAATTTCGGTGCGCGGGTTAATGTCTTTGATGCGTTTGATAAAATTGATATCAAATTCAATCTGCTGCATCACTTCTTGGGGCGTGGGTGCAGGCGTGCCCAGCACAAAAGAATATTCAGGAATAATGTCAAACTTTTGCATTCTCGCTGCAAAACCTGCAATCTGTTCACCGGTTTGCGTACCGCCTTTATCAAGCTGTTTTAAAATTTTGTCATTACCGCTTTCAGCGCCAAAGAAAATAATTTTACAGCCCGCTTCACGTATGAGTGCAAGGGATTCATCTTTAAATTTATCCATGGTATCAATACGCGCCATACCCCACCAGCTCATTTTTTCAGGCTTTATCAGCTTTGCAAATTCAACGCTGCGTTTTTCAGAAACAAAAAAATTGTTGTCGTGAAACTCAATAGCATCTGCGCCCCATTTATCTTTTATAAATTTAATATCGTTATACACATGTGTGGCTGATTTTGCCTTCCACCTGGCTTCATAAGTGGGCACCACCGCGCAGAAAGAGCAGGTAAACGGGCAGCCGATACTTGAATGGTATGCCAGCGTTTTATTGCCCAAATAGGTTTTGCCCAGGTATTTTTCAATTGGGTAAATTTCATTGAGCCGCTTATAGGGCAATGGTTTCAGGGTATCCTGTTCAAGCAAATCTTCTTTGCTATTTTTAATAATTTCATTACCTGATTTATAAATTAAATTTTTTACCAGCTCATAAGGTTTGCCGTTTTCCAGCGCATCAATAAGTTTTGGAAAAGCGTTATCACCGGGTCCGTTGATCACAAAATCAACATAACCTGAATTTAATACAACCCTGTAATGGCTGGTGGGGAAATAACCACCCCATATCATTACAGTATCCGGGTATTCTTCTTTAATTTTTTTTGCAAAGGGAATGGCCTGCTTTGCCTGCGGGCCGGGCATTACTGTAAACCCAATGTATTTGCATTCACCGCTGTTTAAATAATATTTCATTGTTTTATAAGGGTCTTCTTCACGGTTGCCATCAATGATTATCCATTCAAATATGCCGTCAACAGATGCCGCAATATTCATAAGTGAATTGGGGATGCGGTGTTTTGCGACAGCGCTTTTAGGATTATAAAGAAGTACTTTGTTCATTAACCTGGTTTATTTTTGGTCAGCAAAAAAAATGCAGCAATAATTATTATAATATCATCTTTGGTTCTTCCCGGCATCGCCTGTTGTACTTACCCCGCCAATAGCGGCGTTCACTCCTTCAATGTTCCGTTTTCCATTCAGCATACCAATTATTTATTCCTATTTTTAGCGCACTAAATTAGCATAATATTCCATAGCGATGACATTATTCAACAGGCTTAAGTTGCTTTTCACAAATCGTTTTTCTTCTTTCGAAAAGAATGCGGCGCCGGCAAATGGCTATAATTTATGGGCGGCAAGTTATGATGACCAGCCGGATAACCTTATGCTGGCGCTTGATGAAGCGGTATTTTCAACATTATTGAAAGCGGTTACCGTAAAAGATAAAATGATAACGGATGTCGGCTGCGGCACAGGAAGGCACTGGAAAAAAATTTCAGACCTTCAACCAAAAAAAATAACCGGCTTTGACGTATCGGGAGGAATGCTGGCAATACTGAGAAAAAAATTCCCTTCAGCGGAAACATACCTGATGCAAAATAATTTCTTAAATCCGCTGCAAAATGAAAGCTGTGATCTCCTTGTTTCCACGCTTACCATTGCACATATTGAAAACATGCAGCAGGCGCTTGGGGAATGGAGCCGCGTATTAAAACACGGTGGCAATATGATTATTACAGACTATCATCCAACTGCTTTGGCAATGGGTGGCAAACGCACCTTTAACCATAACGGAAAATCAGTTGCTGTAAAAAATTATACCCATTCCATTGAAGCAATATGCAAAACCGCCATGGAATTGAATTTCAGCGAAATTAATTTTATTGAAAAAAAAATTGATGATACGGTAAGGCATTATTACGAAAAGCAAAATGCACTGAAAATTTTTGAACAATTTAAAGGTACACCCATTATTTACGGGCTGTATTTTATAAAAAAATGATTCTACTGAACAATATACATATTCTGGGTGATGGATTGAAACATATCCAAATATCCGGTGGAAAAATAACAGCCATTGCCGCAGAAAAATTTTCACCTGGGGATAATGATATCCATCTCACATTTGATAATGTTATCGCATTCCCGGGGCTCATCAATTCGCATGACCATCTTGATTTTAATTTATTCCCCCAATTGGGTAACAGGTTTTACAATAACTATACAGAATGGGGAAATGATATCCATGCACAAAATAAAAAAGAGATAGAGGCTGTAATGCAGGTGCCGCAAGGTTTACGTACAAAGTTTGGCATATACAAAAACTTGCTGAACGGGGTAACAACTGTTGTAAACCATGGAGAGTATTTAAAAATAGATGTGCCGGTAATTAACGTATTCCAGGATTGTTATTCCCTGCATTCAGTGCAGTTTGAAAAAGGCTGGAAGCAAAAGCTGAATAAACCTTTTACAAAGGACATACCTTTTGTAATCCATGCAGGTGAAGGGACTGACGAAGTTTCTCAGCAAGAAATTGCTGAACTGATAAAATGGAATTTTTTTAAAAGAAAAATAATTGCGGTGCATGGTGTTGCCATGAACAATGAGCAGGCAAAACATTTTGATGCATTGGTGTGGTGCCCGGTTTCAAATTATTTTTTACTGAATAAAACAGCAGATATTAAAGCGCTGAAAAAACATACAAAGATTATTTTTGGTACAGACTCCACACTCACTGCAGGCCGGAACATTTGGGAGCAATTGCGGTTTGCAAGAAGCCTGCAATTACTCAGCGATGAAGAATTGTATAACTCAATAACTGCGGAACCCGCAGCAGTGTGGGGTTTGCAGGGAGCGGGGAAAATTGCAGAACAGTACAACGCTGATATCGTAATCGTAAAAAGAAAAAATGGTATAAATGATTTTGATTCATTTTTTGCACTAAATCCTGAAGATGTTATGCTGGTAATTAAGGGCGGAGAAATAAGATTGTTTGATGAATCTCTTTACAAACAATTAGCGCATTATAACCCCGTGTTCTCCAGTTTCAGCAAAGCCTGCATTAATGAAGTTTGTAAATATGCGGAAGGGGACCGGAGTAATTTAATTAAAGAAATAAGAAGACTTTATCCGGTTGCAGGTTTATCATTTTAAATTTATTGCAGTACAATTTATTTTTTTAATTTATAAATGGCATAACCATACATGCATTGCCCGAAGGAATAATCTGCTGCAGCCAGTGAATCAATAAAAGCGCTGATGTCACTGTTTACATTGCTTCGGTATTCAGGAAATTCAGGAATTGCCATTAAAACAGGTTTCTGATTAATGAGATCATTAAACAATACTTCTTTTGCTGTTTTGGTTTGTGTTACATTAAAATAAATGGTTGGAGATTGCCGCTTACTGTATGCCTGAACAATTGACCCATACCCGGCTACAAATACCTTTTCCCCCGAAACTGTATTTGAGTTGATCCATTGACCCAGGAGTTTTTTTGCGTTGTCATCAGGATCCAGGTAAGGCTGCGCACAAAGATTTGCTGCATTCATATCCGGAGAAAAAATAAAGTGCTTTAAGTCCACAAACGGCTGCAATAACTTTGGAAAAAAACATATCCACACGATAATAAGGACAGGTTTAACGGGGATATGATAATTCTGTACAAGGTATGCAAGCGAAATACCACTCATTAATGCCATTGCAGGGAGAATGTCTTTCAAATGAGTAGTGGCATAAATGCCAATTACATTGATACCCGTGAATGTACAAATCAGCCAGATAATAAAGAAATTGTTCCTTTGTTTTAAAAAGAAAAAAAATAAAACAAAGGGATAGAATAAAATGATTTCCGAATAAAAAAAAGTGTTTGCAAAACTGTTGATACGCCAGGAAATATCCCTGTCAGTAACACTGCCCTGCCCAAAATTTTGGGTAAGGCTGTAAGCAATAAAATCATTTAACTGTATGCCTGACAAGACCATTACAACTATAAAGAATACCAGGGTAAGGATGATGCCTGCGCAAAAAGAAAATATAAATTTTCTTTGCGTTTTGAGCATCGAGAGAAAGATAGCGGCAATTCCAAAAAAAGCAGTGAACCTGAAAGCAAAGCCAATTGCTGCAAAAAGCCCGCTTATAAAAACCTGCCGGTTGTTTTGCGCTGTAAGTAAATAATAAACTGAAATAATGATAAAGGTTACAGCATAAGTTTCGGTAAATGAAACGCTGGTACCGTCTGTACTTTTCCACAGTAATGAAAAACCATAAATTGTAATGGAAAAAATACCGCAAAGCTCTCCTGAAACATGTTTCGCTATTTTATAGAGATAGTAAATACCCACGCTTTCGCAAACAGTACCCAGTACCCTTGGAAACCAGCAATTCAGTCCAAACAATTTATCTGATAAACCAAAAACAGCAAATATCAACGGGGACTTATTATCAACACCGCCCCGGTAAGGCGCCAGGCCATTGCTGAACCAGTTATGGCCTATATATTGCCACATCGCTTCATCAAAACTCAGGTGGTTGGGCAACAAAGCAATAATGAGTTGCAAGGTTGCAATGAAAATAATTAAAGGCAAAGGTTTAAGTAAAAAATTTTTGAGTTCTTTTAAATACATATTTTTATCTAAAATGAAAATTAAGTTGTTTCACTTTATCAAAAATATACAGAAAATTTTAATTGTTTTAACCGATCATGAACAATTTGCAAGGGAGTTATCTTTATAAATTCAAATGTCAATCACAATTCAAAATTTACTTCAATCACCTGTTGTTCCTGCAAAGCCGTGGAAAAAAAATACACCCCCCCGCAGTATATTGGCTATCCGCATGCATGCGATAGGAGATGTAGTTATTACAATGCCCTACCTGCAGCAACTGAGAAACAGCCTGCCGCTGGATACCCGAATTGATTTTCTCACCATCAGGGAAGCTTACCCAATTCCTTCCAATATTCAACTGTTCAATAAAGTATATATTATTGGCGGCGGAAGGAATTTTAAGAAACAAGTTTGCTGTTCCGCACTGCTGCTGCCAAAATTATTTTTCAGGCATTACGATGTTGTACTCGATCTTCAAAACGGTTTTATCAGCAATTGGGTGAGAAAAATATTAATGCCAAAAGCCTGGTCAGTATTTGATAAGGTTTCGCCCCGCGCCGCAGGTGAGCGTACAAGGCTTACCATAGAAGCTGCCGGGTTAGGAGAAAATTTTGCAGACACACATTTTACATTAAAGAGTGATTTGGGTATTGAAAAAATATTAAAAGAAAATGCGTGGGATGAAAAATGTGATCTTGTGATACTCAATCCTGCCGGGGCTTTTGAAACACGCAACTGGCCGGCTGAAAATTACAAACAGTTTGCAGAATTGTGGCTGCAGCAATTTCCTGCCACGCAGTTTTTAATAATGGGAACTGATTTGATTGCACCTAAGTCGAAATATTTGAAAGCCATTTTTGGCAACAGCCTGATAAATCTTGTAAGCAAGACCACGCTTGCACAGGCATTTGCCATTATACAAAAAACAAAATTTGTTTTATCGGAGGACTCGGGATTAATGCACATGGCATGGATTTCAGGCATTCCCATTCTGGCACTGTTTGGTTCTACCAGGAGCGACTGGAGCAGGCCGCTTGGCGCACATTCCCTTTTATTAAATTCCTCAGATCTTGAATGCGGCAACTGTATGCTTGAAGTATGCAAATATGGTGATGTGCATTGCCTTACAAGATATTCCCCTGAATATGTTTTTGAAAAAGCGCTTATACTGGTGAAATAAATTTTATTGAGTATGCCGGGGCATGCCAGATTTTTAAAACATCCTGCTGTACCTGTCTGCGAATTGTTTATTTTAGTGCAAAATTATTTTACCTGAAATGAGCCATAACAAAAGGTTTGATACCAACCATAATGTTTAATGGCGAATTACATGTGGCAAAAAAAATAAAAATGAACACATGAAACCAATTCTTACAGGGCAGCAGGTGGCATTATCCTTAAAACGTTTAGCGCACCAGGTAATTGAAAACCATTTAAAACTTGAAAATACAGTGCTTATCGGAATCCAGCCGCGCGGGGTTTTTGTAAGCGACCGCATAGTGGCTGAACTCAGGAACCTTGTGCCTTCTTCAAATATAAAATACGGAAAATTAGATATTACTTTTTACCGCGATGATGTGCGCACCCAACTGCATATAGCAAACAAAACGGATATTTCTTTCAGCATTGAAAATAAAAATGTAGTAATCATTGACGATGTGCTGTGGACCGGCAGAACCATCCGCGCTGCTATGGATGCACTGCTTGATTTTGGCCGCCCTGCTAAAGTGGAACTTTGCGTGCTGATTGACCGCCGCTTCAGCCGTGAATTCCCCATACATCCGGATTATACAGGCCGCACCATTGATACATTTCCTGCCCAAAAAGTAAAAGTGTACTGGCAGGAAAAAGATGGCCGTGATGAAGTTGTGCTGATGTAAAAAACCGATGTTTTACATTCTGTGATTTATAAAAAAACGTAACATTTTGTTGCTGAAATAAAAACAGTTTATGGATATATTTATAAAACGGGCAACTATTGATGATGCTGAAATAATTGCTCCTTTATTTGATGCTTACCGCGGGTTTTATAAACAGGCTACTGATATTGAAGGCGCAAAACAGTTCATCAGCGACCGGTTAAAAAATAATGAATCAGTTATCTTTATTGCGTTTAAAAATACTAAAGCAGCAGGCTTTACGCAATTGTATCCCATCTTTACTTCTGTTGGCATGAAACGTACATGGCTGCTAAATGATTTATACGTTGATGAAAATGCACGCGGCACGGGCACTGGATCAGCTTTACTGGATGCTGCAAAACAGTTTGGCATTGATACCGGCAGCCGCTGGTTGCTGCTTGAAACAGCCAATGACAATATTCCGGCACAACACTTATATGAAAAGAATAACTGGAAAAAAGTTGAGGCTTACTGTTTTTACACATTGCAATTGATAGCTTGATTAATTTATTATTTGAGTTGAAATAATATTATATTTGATATATTACCTCACATTTTAAACCAATCATTATGGAAATTATTGTTACGCTCATAATAGGAGCGGTAGCCGGGTGGCTTGGAAGCGAGATATTCAAAGGAAGCAGCCTTGGCCTTATAGGCAACATTGTAGTTGGAATATTGGGCAGCTTTGTTGGTTACTGGCTTTTGGGAGAGCTTGGTATCAGCCTTGGCACCGGTTGGGTAGGCGCCATACTAACAGGCGCAGTTGGCGCAATAGTAATATTAGCTGTAATAAACCTAATTGCCAGGAAAAGTTGAATGCTTGCGTGAAACAAATTATTAAAGCCTGCGCTTTATGCGCAGGCTTTTTTATTTTAAATTTTTTTGTAAAGAAAATCGCTGCATAAATTTCAATAATGCTTTTGCTGAATATTTTACAAACAGTACAAGTGTGCGACGCAACAATGCTTAATACTGTTCTGCAGCCGGGCAAAAAATTATTTAAAAAAATAACTGAAACTGAGTTTTGCCGCAAATGGGGTACCTGGTGTAAAACATATTTCATCCACTGGCTGCGCTTCACCTTTTAAACGTGTTTCTGTATCAAACTGTGTTTCTTTCCATTTTGTGCTGAAGATATTATTTATCACAAGCCCGATTTCGTATTTTGATTTTGTATAATTGATTACGGCATCAGTAATAAAATATCCCACAGCAGTAAGGCTGTAATCTCCATTGGCGGGGCGGTCACCAATATAACGATAGCGCAGGCTACCGTTTAAACCATTTTTATTTGAGTAAGTTATGCCGCCTGTACTTGTCCATACGGGTGCAAGCGGTATA
This sequence comes from Chitinophagales bacterium, assembly GCA_038207175.1. Classification (GTDB taxonomy): domain Bacteria; phylum Bacteroidota; class Bacteroidia; order Chitinophagales; family Chitinophagaceae; genus JBBRAD01. Next base: position 77,294 of record JBBRAD010000011.1, on the reverse strand, counting down.
TAATTTTGTCCCTTGGGATCATCAACAGTACGGCCATGTGCATAATTTAAATCTACATCAAAATATAATGACCTTACAGGCTCACACCGCCCTGAAAAATCAAAACCCACCCGGCGTGTTTTTCCGTTAAACTCAACAAAGCCGCCATCACCGCTATATACAAATTCCTGCTGCAGATAAATATACCAGAGCGCTGCATTAATTAAAATATTTTTTGCAGGTTTAAACACAGTACCCAAATCGGCTCCGTAAGCAGCGGGTAATGACTTATATCCATTTTCCACCACTACTTCCCTTGTATCGTTTGAATGGAAACCTTTACCGGTTGTAAGATAAAATTGCAATGCATCATTTACATGATAATAGAAATTTAATTTTGGACTTACGGTATTATCATTGGCTTTATAAATGCCAATTCCGGGAAGCGTGCTGTCGCTTGCAAGTTTATTATTGTATTTATTATAAAACTGGTCGAAACGCAGGCCTGCATTGACACTGAAGTGTTCATTAAAACTAAAGGTTTCGCTAATATAAGATGCAATATCCCATTCTGTAATATCTCCAAGTTTTATTTGCTGTAATGTAATGAAGCGGTCAACAGTATGTGATAATTCAGAATTATGCGTCATGTCTGAACGCAGGTTTAAACCAGCTTCTGTTGTAACCTTTGTAGCGCCAAAATAACCTGTACGATTATAACTGCCATTGTATCCCATTAAATCCCTTGTTTCTTTTTGCCTTATTTCATCACCATTTACGGTATCCACCAAAAAGAAAGTAAAGTTTGTATGCAAATCGAAATGTGAGTTGGAATAGTACAATTGGTTTTTTATTAAATCGCCATTGTTAAGCGATGTAACTAATTGCGCATTGATATTTGTACGGTATGTTTCACCTCCTTCAAAAGGATCAACTGCACCGTAAAACCCTATAATACCTTCTTCCACTGCACGATCAGGTATTTGCCCCGATGCATTCCATTTGCTCCAGAAAGTAGTGGCTGATACAGTAAGGTAATTGTGTGCTGATAACCTTCCTTTGTATTTGGTAAATAAATTAAAGCGGTTGAAGTGCTGCGGGTTATCAAAATATGCATCTGAATACCTGTACTCGCTTGCCATATACCAGGACTGTTGTTTTTCTTTTGCCTTTGCATTTAATAAATTAAACATACCCAATGCACGGAAGGTATTGAACATGCCACCTTCTAATTTGACCACATTATTAGTAATTGCATTTTTTGTATTGAAGTCAGCAAAACCGGTTGTGCAAAAATTACCTTTTTCTGCTGTATAAGGCCCTTTTTTAAAATCCACGCTTTCTATTGTTTCGGGAATAATAAAATGGCTGTCTGCAAAGCCTTGTCCGTGTGCATGAGAAACCATGTTTATGGGAAGGCCGTCCACCGCCTCACAAAAATCGGTTCCGTGGTCTGCATCAAATCCACGCAAAAAAATCTGTTCTGCTTTTCCACCACCCTGGTGCTGGCCAATAACAATTCCGGGAATAATGCGCAAAACTTCCTGCGAATTATTTACCCCGCGCATGGCAATATCCGTTCTGCTGATAGGTTTATACTGGTCGCCCGCATTGGCAACAATTACCACATCTGAAAGCTGCACCTGCTTTGACTTTATGGCAAGTGTGCTGTTTTTGTTTATATCATCAACAGAGAAAGTTTGCGTGGTGTACCCGATTAAATTTACAACTATTGCAGTAGTGGCGGTAAAATTCCCTTTTATAATAAAGCTTCCGCTTGCGTCAGTTACTGCGGCAAGTTTTGTACCTGATATATAAATGCTTGCGCCTTCCACGGGCTGCCGGGTTTCCGCATCCACTACTTTTCCTTTTAGTGTAACCTGTGATACTGCAGGCAATGAAATCAAAGCAGCTATTAAGATAAATAAATATTTATACATAAAAAGTTTATTTTCCCGTAAATGAAATAATAATAAATGTTTGCACTTGTTTTATGCGCATAAGGAATACAAAACCGAAACATAACCCCCGCAACTGCACTTGAATGCCTTTGCAGGGATTTGCTCTCATATTTTTTAAACAAGTACCTTTTTTCTAACAGGAAAATTTGGGCGGGGGGGAATGTTTTGAAATGAAGATTTCAGTAAGATTATTATTTACAAAAGGGTAATAAATTTTATTAATACTGTTCAAAGAAAAGTCATAGGTGTCTACTTCTGTGCAAAGATGCACAACCGTTGTTTCTTCCTGCTGTTTTGTTGTATTTTGATTTTTACTGTTGTCATTATCCGAAGATGCTGAATTTGCCAGTTCAGTTTCGAGGTGATTGGCCCCATATTTTGCATGCACAGTTGAAACATGGTATGCTTCTTCAAAAGAATGGGAGAGTACATCGCTGATTACAGGTATCAGTGGCTTTAGCATAAAAGTTACGTAGAGTAGCATTAGGTAATATGCTATAATAAATCTCATGGCAGAAGACTGTTTTTTAAGAAATAGCTGGTTTTTATGAATATACGGCTAAATAAATACAATAGATTTAGGTTTGGCTTTATAGATTAGATATTTTTTACTGTAATAGTAATTATCGTAATATTTTTGCTGCATAAAACAACCTTATGGCATATTGGCTTGTAAAATCAGAACCCTCTGCATACAGTTGGGATGAACTGGTAAAAGACAAACAAACATCCTGGACAGGTGTACGCAATTATGCTGCCCGCATCCATTTAAAAGCAATGAAAAAAGGCGATGAAGTGCTGTATTATCACAGTAATGAAGGGATGGAAATTGTGGGCATTGCAAAAGTGGTAAAAGAGTTTTATAAAGACCCCACAACCGATGATGATGCATGGGTGGCGGTGGATTTAAAGCCCGTAAAGAAACTTAAAAACCCGGTTGGCCTTGTGCAAATCAAAGCAGACAGGCGTTTAGCGGATATGGCATTGGTGAGGCTGGGGAGGTTATCCGTTCAGCCGGTTACAGGTGATGAATGGAAGCTGATAATGGAAATGGGTACAATGGAATAAATATACTTTTTTATTTTTACTGTTTGAAAACACCTTTCTGTTTTGCTTTGGCGAAATTATTTCTTTTACTTTCTTTTAACTATGCACCACGGTTACAAAAACCCCTTTGAAGTAATCAATACAGCAGGCCTGCCTTTTATTCTTCACTTATTTTAAAACTTCAAAAAAAATGAAAACGAAAATTTCTGCTGCAATTTTATTTGCAGTAAGCATCCTCTTCCTGGCTTCCTGCGGCTGGCTGTTTGGAAAAAAAGAAAACCCGGTTGCGCCTGTTATTACCGGCGTTTGGAAAGTTGATTCCATGTACAATACTGCAAAGGACAGCGCTAAAAATTCGCTGGCTTTTTTAATGTTTTCAGGAACAAATCCTGTTCATACTGTTGAATTTAAAACAGACAGTACATGGAAAATACGGGAAGACAGTTCTTCGCAATGGGAAAAATATTATGTAAAAGATTCTTCCCTGTTTGTTGCTGAAGACAGTTCTTTTGCACCATACAAAATGAATTTTCTGAAAGACAGTTCTTTGCTGCTTACTTCCGAAGACAGCTTAGTAATTGTTTTGAAAAGGAAATAATTTTCTTCTCTTCCGGTTGCTGCCTTATGTAATTTTTTTTCTTCTGCATCTCATTACAAAATAAAAAATTTTTATGAAACACAATATGTTTTACACGGCTGTAATAGCCGTGCTGGTAAGTTCCTGCGGCCATTCTTCAGGTTCTTCTGATAAGCAGCTAAATAATAAAGTAAATGAAGTTGCGCCTGCGGACACAAAAAAAGAGGAAGATAAAAAGCCTGGTGTAAGTGAAGATGCTTCTGCACCTGCAACTGCCGCAGCAGATACCACAACTGTGCAGGTGCAGAATTTTGATTCATCGGTTCTTCAGTCCGGCAACCCGGTAATTGACTGGGATAAAAAAATTATAAAGACAGCAAATGTAACGCTGGAACTGAAAGATTATGCAGGGTACAACAACACTCTTCATACAAAACTGAAAGGCTACGGCGCATATATAGCGCAGGAGAACCAAAACGAAACTGATGAACAGATTGCAAATGAAGTAACCATAAAAGTACCTGTGGATAAATTTGATGACCTGATGAATTCACTTTCGGGCGATGATATAAAAGTATTAGAGAAAAATATTTCTACCGAAGATGTAACCGGCGAAGTGGTGGATACAAAAGCAAGACTGGAAGCAAAAAAAGAAGTACGTGCAAAATATCTTGAACTGCTGAAACAGGCAAAAAATATAGATGAAATACTGCAGGTTCAAAATGAAATAAATGGCATTCAGGAAGATATTGAATCTGCTGACGGAAGGTTGGGTTACTTAACACATTCCGCTGCATACAGCACTATCAATTTAAAATATTACCAATTCCTGAACGGGCTTACTTCAAAAGATGTGGAACCTAATTTTCTTACAAAGGTGGGTGAAGCGTTTAAAAACGGCGCTTCTGTAATTACGAACCTGGTTGTGTTTTTTATTTCTATATGGCCGTTGGTGATCATTGCCGCGCTGTTTATTTTTTATTTTAAAAAAAGAAAAGCAAAAAGTGTTTCCATTGTTAAATAAGCAACGATAAATAATATATGTATTCTTTCGAAATTTAAAGCTATTTGCATCTTTGCCCTCATTAATTTTTTTGGTGAGGGATATTTTTTATATTTAAGGAAAGCTTCATTTTTCACTATTATTAAACCAAACCAACTTTATGAAAAAAGCAACCTCAGTGTTTACAATATGCATCCTGTTAAGCACAACAACTTTTGCACAACCGGGAACTCTCGACTCCTCATTCGGTATAGACGGAAGGGTGATGGCGCCCAAAGGAGGATCCGCTAATTCAATAGCCATTCAAACAGACGGAAAGATGGTGGTGGCGGGTGATACTTATCATGGCACTGATGAGGATTTTGCTGTAGTGCGATACACACAAAACGGAACAATAGACAGCGGGTTTGGCAGTAAGGGTAAAGCTGTAGCCGATTTTGGCCCCAGTGACAATGCCCAGTCTGTTGCAATACAGGCCGATGGAAAAATAGTAGTGGAAGGGGGTATCTATTACGGCTCAAAATATGATTTAGCATTAGTGCGGTTTAATACAAATGGAAGAATAGACAAGACTTTTGGAAATATGGGTAAGGTAATCATTGATTTTGGAGGTGCTTATGATGGGTATGCAGGTGAAAATTGTATGGCGCTGCAGGCCGATGGAAAGATTGTAGTGGCAGGTTCTAACTCGTTTGCAGGCGGATCAAATTTTGCATTGGCCCGGTACCTGTCAAGCGGGGCAATTGATAACACCTTTGGTGTGGGTGGCAAAGTGGTTTCAGATTTCAGCACTTATGACTATGCCTTTTCACTGGCCATACAGGTAAACGGAATGATCGTGCTGGCAGGGCAATCAAACAATGATTTTGCATTGGTGCGCTACAAGCAGAATGGAAATATAGATTTGGGTTTTGGAAATAACGGCATAAGTGTTACTGATTTTGGAAAGGTAGATTATGGAAAATCTGTAGTAATACAGCCAGACGGAAAGTTGGTGTTGGCAGGCTACATTAAAGACTTATTAGGAGACAATGAGGATTTCGCTATAGCACGATACCTGAAAAATGGGCAGCCTGATAATTCTTTTGCTGTTAACGGTAAGGAAATTACTGATTTTGGATTTGACGATTACGGATTATCTGTTGCATTGCAGGCGAATGGAAAAATTGTGGTAGCCGGGTATTCTCAGAACGGCAACGGAGGATCATACAAGCCGGTAGCTTTGGTTCGCTACAGGCCGAATGGAAATATAGACAGCGCATTTGGCACAAATGGTAAAGTGATTACATATTACGGAATTAAAATTATTGCTCAGGCGCATTCAGTTGCCATACAGGCAGATGGGAAAATAGTTGTTGCCGGATTTCTAAGTAATTATTTTGGTGTGTTAAGATATAATAACACTTCTACTCCTAACATTGCCAAAGGAAACTATATGAACCTGCGTGATAATAGTTTTAATAAAACCGCCTATATTCAACTATACCCCAATCCTGTAAAAGATATACTGCATATTGAAGGCTTGTCTTCTGCAACCCCGCAAAAAATTTCTGTTATTGATTTGTCAGGAAAAGTTTTACAGCAAAACTTTTCATCAAACAGTATCTGTTCTTTTGATGTAAAACAATTGCCTGCGGGGATGTATTATGTAAAAATTTATGAAGGTGGAAAAACTACCTTATTGAAATTTATTAAAGAATAACTGTTTTCTTTACGGATATTTTTTCGATTGATCAGCAGGAATTATTTATTGCAATATTTTCAAAAAAACTAAACAACTGATATGAAAATAATTACTGCTTCATACATGATGTATTTGCTGTTAATCGCAGCATCATCTTTTGCCCAACCGGGAACGCTTGATCCTTCCTTCGGGGGAGATGGGATGGTGACAACAAAAATTCAAAAAGAGAATTTTGGAAATTCAGTTGCAGTGCAGGCAGACGGTAAAATTATAGTTGCAGGGTATTCGTATGATCAGAGTCCTGTAAATTTTACACTGGTGCGGTACCTGCAGGATGGGATGCTGGATAAAAGTTTTGGTGTTAAAGGCAAAGTGGTTGCGGATTTCGGAACCAATGCAACGGGAAAATCCGTTGCCATCCTGCCTGATGGAAATATTATAGTGGCCGGCTCTTACGGTAATTCACCGCAAATAAATTTTGCTTTGGCAAAGTTTCAAAATAACGGAAACCCCGACAGCGCTTTTGGAACAAATGGTAAGGTAATTACTGATTTTGGGAGCGTTTATGGGGTTGGCCAGGTTGCTATACAAACTGACGGGAAAATTATAGTGGCGGGTACTGCAGGTACTTCACCTGGTTTTGATTTAGGATTAGTGCGTTATGGAAAAACAGGGAAAATTGACAGTACTTTTGGAATAAATGGTAAGGTGGTTACTGATCTTGGGCATATTGAAGTGGGTAACTCTGTTGCTATACAAACAGATGGCAAAATTGTAGTGGCGGGTGTTTCCTATTATAAAACAAAAGATTCTATTGTTTTGGTGCGTTATGGCAAAGGCGGAAAAATTGATAGCTCTTTTGGAACAAACGGTAAAGTAATTACTGGCTTCGGGAAATACGAGAATAATATATCACTTGCCATACAGCCGGACGGAAAAATCCTTGCAGCAGGTTCTTATTTGCTGCGTTTTAACCAAAATGGAAAAACAGACAGCGTATTCGGAGTAAATGGTAAAGCAGTGATTGGTTTTGCTTCTTCATCGCTTGCTGTACAGGCAGATGGGAAGATTGCAGTGGGCGGTACTTTTTACAATGGATCGAATGTTGATTTTGCACTGGCACGTTATGGAAAAGGGGGGAAAGCAGACAGTGCATTTGGTGTGAATGGAGAAGTAATTACTGATTTTGGAAGCAGGCAGGCAATCATCAATTCAGTTGCTATACAGGCTGATGGAAAGATTGTATTAGCAGGTACAAATCAAGTACGGCCTCATACAAGTGTTTTTGCTGTAGCAAGGTATATCGGGGGGAATGTTGTTCCCGGCTGCACGGACTGTACTAAAAATAATTTTTCAAATTTTCAAATACATGAGAATAGTAAACCCGCAGGTATTTATCTCTCTCCCAATCCTGTAAAAGATATACTGCATATTGAAGGCTTGTCTTCTGCAATCCCGCAAAAAATTTCTGTTATTGATTTGTCAGGAAAAGTTTTACAGCAAAACTTTTCATCAAACAGCAGTTGTTCTTTTGATATAAAACAATTGCCTGCGGGGATGTATTATGTAAAAATTGATGAAGGTGGAAAAACTACTTCATTAAAATTTATTAAAGAGTAGGTTATATCAGCCGGTTAGAAAACTTTGGTGTAATAAGCAATGTGCAAAAGCTCCTCAAATAAAAGAAAATTAGATTATTTTGAACGGGCTTATTTCAAAAAGAATTAATAAAATAATATTATGGCAAAAAATAAAACAACCGGAAACCTGAAGACCCGTATGTAAAAGGCTGCTGGAAGCTGCATAATATACCAACGTACAAGTGTGCGACGCAACCGACGATACCATGTAATGCCAGCGCCCGGCTCATAAAAATTCATTTCATCCACATCGTTTGCCTACTTAATTTTATAGTATGGCAAAAAATAAAACAACAGAAACACAGAGCAGTGTTGCCGGGTTTATAAAGACAATCAAAGACGAAAAAAAACGCAAAGACTGCTTAGCAATCATTGACTTAATAACCAGGCATACGGCGCTTGAACCAAAAATGTGGGGGACAGGCATTGTAGGTTTTGGGATTTATCATTACAAATATGAAAGCGGGCGTGAAGGAGATGCCCCGCTGATTGGGCTTTCTCCAAGAGCAAATGCAATAACTTTATACCTTTCCAATGTTAAAGAAAAAGAGGACCTACTTAAAAAATTGGGGAAGCATAAAATGGGAGGAGGTTGTATTTATATTCAAAAGCTTGAAGATATTGACACGGGCATACTGATCAAAATGATAGATAATTCAATCAGGCATCTCAGCAATAAATATCCGGGTTAACGTTACGGCTTTTGGCAACAGAATAGCTATGGAAAATAAAAATTCAGCACAACTCAGAAGCTGTTTAAAAATGATTCTGCAAGATGCTTATTGCATTAAAAAGTTCGCGGTAAGGCAACAGCCACGGGCATAATAACCTCAATTGCTCCTACAGTTAGCGCAAGTGCCAGGCTGATTTTTGTTTTGAAAGCGCCTGAGCGGAAAATTATGGTCTGTAACTTTAAAAGAAAGGTATCCGTATTACAGATGGAGTATGGCTAACAGGTTATTGCTATAGGGTTACTATGAAGTTACTATGGATGTACTATAAGGTAACTATGAAGTATCGTCCCTATAAGGTCTCTATAACATCCCTATAAGGTCTCTAAATGATTGGATGAAAATGAGCTGAAATGGAATATTTTGAGAAATACCCATGGGGCACAAGCGTACGGCATCAAGTTAATAATAATTTCTGTAAAGGCAAAGGAATTTCATGCTTTATTTTTATTGTTTTTTTGACCTGACCGGACAGGGCTTCTTTGATGAAATCTATTTTTAGATAGTTTCTAAGTAAAGGATATTTCTACGGCTTCATCAATTTAACTGTACTATTGCCCGTATTATCAGTCTTTACAGGATATATTGTTAAAAGCGGGCAATCCATTACGTTTACGCTTATTGGCAAGTGGTTTATTTTTTATGCTGTTGGTTTTCGGCTTTTCATTGCCGGTCTCACGGAGGTTACATATCCTTTATTTACAGCAAAAGATATTTTCCATATTGAGGACAAAACACGCCACGACATTGTAAAAGAATTAGGGTTTGCAAATTTGTGTTTTAGTTTAACCGTAATCATATTATTGTTTCTTCCGGGAAGGCGTATCATAAGCGCTTTCGTCAGTGGACTGTATTATGCATTGGCGAGACTAAATCATTTCATAAAAAAACCTGTTAGCCTTAACGAAACTTTTGCATCAGTCACTTCTATTTTCGTCTTTGCCGTATTGCTGATTTATATGTTACTGATATTTTGAGTAATTAAGGAGGTAATCAACTGCACATCGCTTTCAGGAAACCGGGTGATGCGGGTAATATTGCAATTTATTGGCTTTCGCAGACAGCCTGATTTTTTTCTACAAAACTTTTTTCAGCAAAATATAAAAACGGCAAAAGAAAAATTTACTTTTACCGTTCACATATTTAAAAACAGGCGCTATTATGCAAATTTTTCAAAAATATTTTCCCGTTTTATTTATATCCATTTTATTTGCCGGTTGCAGTAAAAACTCAGGCGGCACATCAGCCACAGCAGCTTTGCCTGAAGCGTCCATAAATAATATTTCTCAAAACCGCAGCGCCACAAATACTGTTTTTCATTTTTCAGTTTCACTCAGCAAACCGGCAGCTGGCGAAGTATCCATTCATTATTCCACTGCTGCAGGCACTGCAGCAGAGAACACAGATTATAAACCGGCCTCGGGTACATTGACCATTCCCGCCAATAAATCAGATGCCACCATTGATGTGGAGATAACCGGGGACAGCCTGCGTAAACCAAACCAGGAATTTTATGTGCAGTTGGACAATCCAAAAAACTGTACGCTTAAAACTGCCAAAGGCACCTGCACAATTGTAAATGAGAATGGTTTATATTTTCCGGTTGATAATACAGGTTATACCACGCCAAACACTTACCCCGGCTATACACTTGCATGGAATGATGAGTTCAGTAACAACACAGTGAATACTGCAAACTGGACATTTGAATCAGGCAACAACGGCGGCTGGGGAAATAATGAACTGGAAAATTATACAGACAGGACGCAGAATGCATTTGTTTCGCAGGGCAACCTTATTATTGAAGCAAGGAATGAGAATTACGGCGGCAATGAATATACTTCTGCAAGGATGGTTACAAAAAACAAACAATCCTTTACTTATGGGCGCATAGATATAAGGGCAAAACTTCCAACCGGAAAAGGTTTATGGCCCGCACTGTGGCTGCTGGGAAATAATATTGATGCTGTTGGCTGGCCTGCCTGCGGCGAAATAGATATGATGGAATTACTCGGGCAGGAATCCAATAAAGTTTACGGCACCATCCACTGGGGATCCAGCGTGGCAACACATGAATCGAAAGGAACAAATTACATATTGAGCAGCGGCAGTTTTGATCAGCAGTTTCATGTGTACAGTATGCTGTGGCAGCAGGACAGTATTAAAATGTATATTGATGATAACCAGTTTTTTTCTGCTGTGCGCAGTGATGTGGTGGGGCCATATCCATTTAACAGCGGGTTCTTTTTTATTTTCAATGTTGCAGTAGGAGGGAACTGGCCCGGCCCGCCTGACGATAGCACAGTATTTCCGCAACGGATGATTGTGGATTATATAAGGGTGTTTCAAAAATAGGCTGCAGTACCGGTGAAAAACAAAGCCTGATAGCTGCTCCCGTTTCCCCGGTTGGGGAACTTCTGTAGAACATTCAGAACAGTTTAAGTAAAAAATTTCCCTGACGCCGGAGATTTGTACCATGATAATACCGGCATAATATTTTAATATAAATAGGAACTCTAAATTATTTACATGAAAACCACAGGTATAATTTTAATCATTGCAGGCATTTTAATGCTTGTATTTACCAATATTAATTTTACAACTGAAAAGAAAGTGGCAGATATTGGCCCGGTGGAAATAAATAAAAAAGAAAATAATACCGTTGCATGGCCATCATGGGTTGGTGGTGTTGTAATAGCAGCCGGTGCCGTAATGTTTATTGCAGGTAAAAGAAAGGCATGATTTTTTAAGAGCTTTGCAAAATTGATGAACCCGGTATTTGAATACAAGTAAAACTTTTTTACGTCGCATTCCGTGAAAAATGACGGCATCTGTGACGGAGCCTGATGCTCTATCAAAAATATTCTTTTAATTTACGGTTTTATCAATACCAAACTACTGCCATGCCCAAAAAGTTTTTATTTACCGCTATTACATTATTTCTTTTCACTGCACTTTTTTCTCAGCAAAAAGAAATGCTTATTTATCATCCCATACAAACTGATAAAGAAGGAAAGATTATTCCGTGGTATGATGCAAATCCCGGTAAATCATACAGCCATATTGTAAACATTGTTTGGAATTTTTGGGACACGATGCGGCATGATATGAACGGACTTCCATACTATATGAACCACCAGGTTTGGAACCCTGCATTTGATGATCCGCGTGGTATTGGCGGCGACCAGTTTGCAATGGCGCTTTCTTCATGGCGTTTGTATTATGCTTATTCCGGCAATGAACGGGTAAAAGCGAATATGAATTTTATTGCTGACTATTATCTCACGCATGGATTGTCTGCGTCAGGCACAAAGTGGCCTTATATGCCTTTTACTTACAATACTTATATCTATTCAGGAATTTATGACGGCGACATGCGTGATGGCGCCGGATATGTGCAGCCGGATAAATCAGGTTCATTTGCTCTGGAGCTGGTGCATTTGTATAAAATAACGGAGAACAACCTTTACCTGGATGCAGCAGTTAATATGGCGGATGTTTTGGCAGCGCATATAAAAGATGGCAACATAAATTATTCACCACTGCCTTTTAAAGTAAATGTTTTTACAGGTGAAACCGGTATGCTGCGCAACCATGATTTTACCGGCACATGGATAGATACAGCAGGCTATACAACCAACTGGGCGCCCACTCTGAATTTGTTTCTTGATTTAATGCAATTGAAAAAAGGTGATACGGCTGCATACAAATCAGGGTTTAATACAATACTCAACTGGATGAAAAATTATCCAATGAAAGAAAACAAATGGGGGCCTTTTTTTGAAGATGTGGACTGGTGGAGCGAAACACAAATAAACGCAATGACCTTTGCACGTTTCATTATGGAGCACCGCGGATATTTTCCTTACTGGAAAAATGATGTGATGAAAATCATCAACTGGGTGCATACAAATTTTGCAAATGATACCTGGAAAAAATATGGCGTAATTGTTACCAATGAACAAACGGTTTATCAAACCCCGGGTAACAGCCATTCATCAAGACAGGCGGCTGATGAATTGCTTTATGTAAGTTTATCCGGCGACAGCGCTTTATATAAAAATGCAGTGCGTGAACTTAACTGGGCAACTTATATGGTTGACTTCGATGGCAGGAACAGGTTTCCGCAGGATGAGCCCTGGCTCACTGACGGGTATGGCGATTATGTGCGGCATTTTTTGCGTGCCATGGATGCCGCGCCGGAATTAACCGCGCCGGGTGAAGATCATATTATTTCTTCCACTTCTGTAATACAACAGGCCGATTATACAGGCTCAATAAAAAAATATATTTACTTAAACTGGGAGAACGTGGACAGCAGCAAAGTAAAATTATTTTACCGGGCTTTTGATTCAACAGGAACAGAAAAAATAAAATTAAAAACCAAACCATCTGCGGTATTACTTGAATACAAACCATTGACAGAAACCAATGCGGGCGAAGGTTTTGAATGGAAACCCATGCAGGGCGGCGGCTTACTTATTGTGCGGAGGGAGCATGGAAGAAGGGTGCTCCTATTAAAATAAAAATGGGTTTGTACCGGGCATTTTTGTTTCAAGGAATCGCCAATTGGAGCGTGTCCTGAATTTATTTCGGGATTGCACTCCTGTACGTATTGTTTTTTTGCAGTAAGGCACAAGATGCTAAGCAAATAACCCATGCTTCAATCTTGCATCAGCATTGGGTTTTATAGCCTGCATGCTTAGACCAGCAGGGGAAATGCGCGTGTTAAGCATCGTCTTTCGAAGAGGACGATGCGTTATTCAACGTACAGCCCCTTGCAGGAGATGTTGCTTGACACTAAAAAAGTAAAAGCAGTTGATAAAAATCAACTGCTTTTTTATTTGGGAAGATATTTACAAAATCAATTTATTGTAATAGCTATGTATTATTGATCTTACAATACTTTAATCTTTATACATAATTATTCTTTTTATTATTTTAACCGGCTTGCCTTTCTCATTCATACTGGTTTGTTGGGTCCAGTTGCCATGACTGTCCCATCCATCGTACGCATAAGTAGTAACAGTATTTTTAGTAGAATCTTTTTTAGTTTTTGGGTCGGTGGTTACAATTGTCTCATTCATTTCTGATGCATCCTTTTTATCATTCAGTTTTACTTTATTTGAATATACAACTTTGCCTGTACTGTCAGTACTGATACTGCCCGCAAAATAAATACTGTCATAGTCGGTTGTAAAAGACATCTTTAAACTGCTGTCAGTATGATAGTTCCTGCCTCCGGTAGCCTGCCCGTATGCATTTGATGTTATATCTGTATAATAACTATCCATTTTCCCTGTGGAATCATAAGATTTTACTACTCCGTATTTTCCGGCACTGTCATATTCAAATGTAAGCGCAAATGTTGTTTTACCATTAGCTTTGGTGGCAATGTTTGTAATGAAACCGTTTGCATTATGCATGTAACTGCTTTCATTCAAAATACTGTCTTTCCCGTTTTTATTTGTGCTGGATGTGGAATAACCTTTGTCGTCAAACACTTCAATCACTTTAGAATCTATTGCACCCTGTTTACCGGTGCTGTCAACTAAGTAAGTATCAGTTTCCACCTGTTTCACATTGCCTTTCAGGTTTTCCTGGGCAACGTCATTTACGGCAGGCATAGATGATCCGGTTGTTGGTTTTTGGTTACAGGCTGTCAGCAATAACGCGATGCCTGTGATAACATAAATGGTACGCATGATAGGGTGGTTTTGGTTTAAGAGGAAAGTAAATGTAATATTCTTTTCAGAAAGCGTGAATTTTATTGTGCATTGTAAAAAAGAAGAAAAATATTTTTTGTCCGGGCATTGTATCTTTTCCCGGCTTCGGTTGCGTCGCACACTTGTGCGGCTGAAATGCGATTGAGCAATGCAACATTTATAGTTAAGAAAGGTAAAGTTTTAAACTTTAAAACAAATGCGGCGAAGTTTGTAAACTTCGCCGAGTGGGAGAGCAGCAAATTACGGCGCATAAAATATTTGTTACTATCATACTGCAATATCCTTGGCTAATACGAATTGCTATTGAAGAGATTGCAGTGAAAGATGTTGAATAAACATCAAACTTTTGTTGCTTTGTATTCTTATACTGTAGTAAACAGGTCAAAAAAATCAAACGACAAAAAATGACTAAACTAACCATTCTTTATCCAAACATCGAAAGGAAAAAATTTGATAAAGATTATTATCTTAATACACACATTCCACTTACTTTAAAAATACAGGGAGTAGCAGTAAAACATGTAAGTGTAGAATTTGGTTTCAGTGGCGGAATGCCCGGATCACAGCCGCCTTATGTTGCCATTTGTAATTTTCTGTATGATTCATTTGAAGCTTTTGCATCAGCATTCATGCCTCATGCAGAAACATTAATGAAAGACATCGCAAACTATACTGATATAGAAACGATCATACAATTCAGTGAAGTGAAAATTGATAAGCAATTTTAAATTCTTTGGTCTTAGCAGGGTCTTCATAGCTCCAGTATTTGAGCGTTGGATGAGACCCTGTGTTGAAATACATGTTGTAAAATACGTGAGTCTCATGCCATACACAAAGCTATAAAATGAAGATCCCGCTGCGACAGAAAGAGTGCGATGCAACCGCCGCCCAATAGCGTTACCGTCGCCCGTTTCCAAAACACTGTATTTTTCTTCAGCATGCTTATGCAGAAACCTGCAACGGGAAAAGTCAGGCTTTTGTTTGTCGCACTCTTCAACTAACGGATCTCGGCCCGGCAAGAGCAAAGTCCATGTTCGGTACAGCTTTAATTTTACTCACCACAAAAAGAATTTCTATTGCGATTATTATTTGTCCAAATTGTTATTTCTTAAATGCCTTAATGTCTTTTATTAAATTTAAGCTCCCGGAAGTAGTTGTAAGAAATATAATTTTTACCTGAAATGAAAATTTATATTGCAGGCAACATATGAATATTTAAGTTTATTATACAAAGGGTTATATGCTGTATAAGAAATTATATTTTTTGTTTCTCTTGCTTCCCGCTATTCTGAATGCGCAGGAACAATATTTATTTCAACACCTTACCGTAGAAGATGGGCTATTGTCAGATCCAAAAGTAAATGCATTCCAGGATGCCAAAGGGTTTTACTGGTTCTCAGGTGTCAACGGTATTCAGCGATACGATGGTGTGGATTTTATTAATTATAAATATAATTATAAAGCAAGCAATACTGTTAGCGGAGACTTTACAGGCAAACCTATTGAAGACAAGAACAAAAATATCTGGATTGTAAATGAACAGGGAATAAATATTTTTCTAAGAATTCAGCAGCGGCTTGAACGCCTGTACATGCCGGATGCTATTGATAGTAATGCAAATAATGTGGCTTCAGTTATTAAAGATGATAAAGACATAATGTGGATCATTACTTCTAGAAATATTTTCAGGTATGATTATGCAACTAAGAAATCAATTCTATTTTATCATTTGATCAGCGAAGAAACAGGAGGTATAGCAAAAGCCTTGTACGATGCTTCAGATCAATCTCTATGGTTGTATAGAGCTGGTAAAAAAAATGAAATAGGAGTTTTTGATTTTAGCAAAAAGCAGCTTATATATCCAATACAAAAAACAATTGACAATCTTCTTGGGCATAATAACCCGGTTGCTTTTTTTCAACTGGATAATGATAAAGATCTATGGATGGCAAATTATCTTGGTGATTTTTGTAAGTACAATATAATTTCCGGAAGCATCACTAACTATTCTATTCTTCATGATATTCAGAAGGCAAATACCGGCGCGCCTAATTCTACCATCAATGATTGTATTGATGATGGTAATGGGTCAGTTTGGTTTGGCGGCGATTATTACCTCGGGTTATTATGTTACAATAAAAAATCAGGTAACTTTTCGCGGATAAAAAAAGATAATGGCTCTGAATATGGCTTGCACTACAACGAAATTATTTATAACTTTTTTAAAGATAAAGACGAAAAGATATGGGTCAATACTGATCTTGGAATGAACATATTCGATCCGGGCAAAGAACAGTTCAAATATCTTATCCCGAAGACAGATGCATCTCTTTCAGCGTTTAGCACTGATGTATCGTCTATTTTTCAAAGTAAAAGCGGGGATATCTGGATAAGCACATGGGGCGACGGTATATTCAGGTATGACAGCAGTTTTTCATTGCTCAAAAATTATGTACATGATGAAAGCAATCAAAAATCTTTAGGAGAACGCCTGAATCGTACCTGGTGTTTTAGTGAAGACAACAAAGGAAAAATATGGGTTGGTTGCCAATATGGAATGCTTGGTATTTTAGATACGGCCTCCGGTAAATTCATCAATGAAAATATTACGGCATTTGCAAAGAAAACAATCATGTACATGACCAAAGACAAAAAGGGAAATATCTGGTTTGGTCTTTTTAATGGCAACCTGGCTAAGTGGGATGTTGACTCAAATAAGCTAACGAACTATACAAATGTATATGGTAATGGCTTTAAAGATTTCCTGGTGATGCACGGTTTGTATGAAGACAATGCAGATAATTTATGGATATCTACAAGCTCTCATGGTCTTAATAAATTTAGTACAGAGAAGAACGAAATAACCGAAACAGATTTCTTTCCGCAGAACATATTTTCAGTTTGTTCATTAAATGATTCTGTGCTGATAGGGGGTACTTCAGGCAAAGGGCTTTTTCTTTTTAATAAATTCACCAGGGCAACAAAATATTTTACTACAGCAGATGGATTATCTTCTGATTTTATTTTTGGCGCTATACCTGCAAAGAACAATAGTATATGGGTGTTTGCAAACAATGGTATTCAGAAACTGAATTTAATAACCCGCAAAATTTCAAAGTATGATGTAAATGATGGGATAAAAGATCATGTATTTGAAGGCCCGTTTTACCAATTGCGAAATGGAATTATTATGGTGGCAGCACATTCAGGTGTCATTTACTTTAATCCCGGCAATATGAAGACCAAAGCCCCGGCAGATGTAATGATCACTGATTTTAGAATTGCACAGAAAAGTGTTTCAGTTGATTCTCTTTCACAAAATGAAAATATTGCCCTGCCATACTCCCAAAATAGTGTTACTATTGGCTATGCGGCTGTTTCCTTTTCCACTAAAAAAACAGACCACTATTTCTATCAGCTTAAGGGTGTAGATAAAGACTGGGTTTCAGCCGATACACGCCGCTCTGTAACCTACGCAAATCTTTCGCCTGGTAAGTATATTTTCAAAGTAAAATCTCAGAATGCAGATGGCATAGATTCTGCTCATATTGCAGAACTGGCAATCATAGTAAATGCGCCATGGTGGCAAACATGGTGGGCAATACTAAGTTGGGTTTCCATTGGGGCTATTATTTTATATACGATCTATGCTTACCGGAAAAGCAACAGAAATGAGCTTGCCAGGATGCGCCAAAAGATTGCAAGTGATCTTCATGATGATATTGGCTCTACACTAAACAGTATTTCTGTTTATAGCGAGATTGCAACTCAGCAATTCGAAATGAATCCTGCAAATTCAAAGAGCCTGCTTGCAAAGATGGGCGATGCTTCCCGCAACATGATAGATAATATGAATGATATTGTATGGGCAATAAATCCTAAAAACGATCAGTTTGAAAACATTTTACAACGCATGCAATATTTTGCCGGAGAGTTATTATCAGGGAAAAATATTCCGTTCAAATTTGAAGTAGAAGAAAAAATAAAAACAATAAAGCTACCTATGGAAAAAAGAAAGAATTTTTATCTCATCTTTAAAGAAGCAATTACCAATGCCTATAAATACGCTGGCAACAGTTTGGTAAAAGTTTCCTTAATAAGCAAGGGAAATTTTCTTGTAATGATTATAGCAGATAAAGGAACCGGGTTTAATACAACTACAAAAACATTAGGCGGTAATGGTATCAAAAACATGCAGGCACGCGCAAAAGAAATACATGCGCAACTTAATATTGTCAGCAATCAAAATGAAGGCACAACAATTGAGCTAAAATTGCCTGTGAAATAAATTCTATAACTACATTCATGTGTAGTGTTTTTATTTTAGCACAAAATGATATTTACAGCAAATGACAAAACCTATAAGTGTTGCACTTTTCGAAGATAATTACCTGCTGCGTGATGGTTATTATCAACTCATTAATGGAACTACAGGCTTTGCATGCGTTGGTGCATTTGATAATGCAGATGATCTTGTTTTTAAAATTAAACACAGTAATCCTGAAGTAATATTAATGGATATTGATATGCCCGGTTTAAATGGCATTGAGGCAGTACAAATAATAAAGGAAAAATTTTCTTCAATTCATATCATTATGCAAACCGTGTTTGAAGATGAAGAGAAAATATTCAATGCCATACAAGCGGGCGCAGAAGGATATATTTTAAAAAAAACACCGCCTGCTAAAATTCTCGAGGCAATTTCAGAAGTGTATAACGGCGGCGCACCAATGACACCAAGTATTGCAGCTAAAACATTACAGTTGTTCCGTTCGAACATAAAGTCGCTGCCAAGCAAAAGAGAAGCAAGCCTGAATGAGCGGCAGAAAGAAATTCTTGAATGCATCGTTAGTGGCATGAGTTATAAAATGATCGCAGAAAAATTATTCATTACAATTGATACAGTACGTTATCATGTAAAAAATATTTATGAAATATTACAGGTGCATTCACGCTTTGAATTAATGCCAAAACAGAAAAACAAATAACAGCTTTGCAGTAATAATTTTCATAATACCAGCTATGGTATTTTATAGCATCTTCGTTGCGTCGCAATCCTTTCATCGTTTGCACTTATGGCAACAGTAGGATTCTTCAGCACTACATGCATGTAGTACTATTGCCATTTTTATAAACACATTATTTCTGGTTTTACAGTAAGTTCAATGCACATTCTGCAGATGAAAGGATTGCGACGCAACGATGCTCAATCAATGAAGTAAAAGCTGGTATCATTATAAACTACATTTTTCGGTAGTGTAAATTACTTTTTAGCTGAAGATATTTGACAATAGCATCCTGGTCTTTTTTTAGCTCTTTAAAAATTGCGCTATGAAAAAATTATTTACCATTACGATTGCCCTGGTTTCTTTGGTTGCTTCCAAAAGCATATTTGCACAAACCAATCTTTTTCCATCAACGGGGAGTGCAGGAATTGGAACTACAGCGCCTAATGCTTCATCGCTATTAGAAATAAAGTCCACTAAAAAAGGATTATTAATTCCGCGCATGACCATTAAACAGCGCAATGCAATTACTGCCCCTGCAACGGGATTATTAATTTATCAAACCAACAGCACACCAGGTTTTTATTATTATGATGGCTCTGCGTGGCAGGCTGTTTCTTCTGCATCATCATCTTCACCATGGGTTGTTAAGGGGTCAAAAATTTATTATAATAAAGGAAACGTTGGCATTGGATTGAACAGCCCTGCTTATAAACTTGATGTTGCCGGCGATATAAATATTGCTACCGGAAATTATTTAAGAATAAATGGCATAAGAGTGTTAAGCGATAATCCCAATTCAGGCGACAATAATGTTTTTCTCGGCGATTATGCCGATACAATGTCTTCTCCCGGATTTAGAAATGTAGCAATAGGTTCTTATGCTATGGCAGCCAACCAGGGTGCATACAATACATCTGTAGGTTCTACCAGTTTACAGAACAATACTTTCGGAAATTCAAATGCAGCTTTGGGCGAAAAAGCATTACAGAAAAATTCTATTGGCTCTTACAATGCTGCTTTAGGCTCAGGTGCTTTGCAGAATAACACAACCGGTAATGACAATGTTGGAATTGGCTTTCAAAGTTTATATGCAGCTGCAGCAAATGACAATATTGCAATCGGATATCAGAGCTTATATAGCAACACAGCAAGTGATAACATTGCTCTGGGATATCATTCAATGTACAGCAATACTACTGGAGATAATAATATTGCCATTGGGCCAATAGCACTTTATGAAAATACCACAGGCAAAAACAATACAGTTGTAGGTTCCAATGCTTTGTATGCTAACACCACCGGGAATTATAATTCTGCTTTTGGAAATGACGTGCTTAATCATAACACTGTAGGATATGATAACACCGGAATAGGTGATGAAGCACTCTTTTACACAACAAGCGGAGCTTTCAATACTGCAATGGGTGTTCAGGCATTAAAAACAAATACAACCGGCACTGATAATGTTGCTGTGGGATTTGAAGCATTGTTTAGCAATTCAACCGGCTATGATTTAACAGGCTTAGGCGATTTTACAAATGTTTCATCCGGTGGCTTAAATAATTCGACTGCTATAGGAACAGGTGCTACAATAACTGCAAGTAACCAGGTAAGAATTGGTAATTCATCTGTTACCAGTATAGGCGGGCAGGTTGGCTGGTCAAATTTTAGCGATGGCAGGTATAAACAAAATATAAAACAAAATGTACCTGGTCTTGCATTCATCAATAAACTTCAACCCATCACTTATACATTGAATGAAGATGCAATTGAAAAGAAGTTGCATGAGGGGGAGAAAGGTTCACAGGCATCTGATCTAAGGATGCAACAATCAATTCAGGAAAAATCAAAAATTATTTATACAGGCTTCATAGCACAGGACGTAGAAAAAACAGCGCGATCTTTAAATTATGATTTCAGTGGTGTAGATAAACCAAAAGATGATCAGCAATCTTTTTATGGATTGCGTTATGGAGATTTTGTTGTGCCTTTGGTAAAAGCAGTACAGGAATTAAACGATTCATTGCAGAAAGTAAATGCTTCCCTTCAATCGCAGATTGATGAGCTTAAAAATATGGTGCAGATGCTTGCTGATAAAAATGGTGTTGCACTTTCTGAAGAAAATGTAAACCTGTCTTATGGTTCGCTGCAACAAAATATTCCCAATCCTTATAATCAATCAACCTCCATCAGTTATACTTTACCGAATAAATTTTCTTCAGCACAAATACTTATTACTGATAATTCAGGTAAGACAATTAAGCAGGTACCTCTTTCAGGTTACGGCAAAGGCATGGTGAATATAAATACGGCTTCGCTTGCATCAGGCACTTATCAATATTCTTTATTGATTGATGGAAAATTAATTGATACAAAAAAGATGGTGGTTGCAAAATAAACTTGTTGTATAACCTTTCAGGGTTAGAAAAAATTCTGATTAAAAAAATGAGCCATGAAAACGATAATTAGCATTTCAATCGTGATGATCGTTTTAATTATTTCAAAAAAAACAAATGCACAAAACAATACTTTTCCATCAACAGGAAGCGCAGGAATTGGAACTACAGCACCAAATGCATCATCACTGCTGGAAATAAAGTCTACTACCAAAGGATTATTAATTCCACGCATGACTATCAAACAACGAAATGCCATTGCTTCTCCCGCAACAGGCTTATTGATCTATCAAACAAACAGTACACCTGCCTTTTACTATTACAGTGGTACTGCATGGCAGGCAGTTTCTGCAACAACATCTTCTACATGGATAGTTAATGGCTCGAATATTTATTACAATACAGGAAACGTTGGTATTGGATTAGCCAATCCTGCTTACAAACTTGATGTAGCGGGAGATATTAATATAAAGACCGGGAATGCTATTAGAATAGCCGGTACAAAAGTATTTTCAAATGATGCACCTAATCAAAATCTTTTTGTTGGTAATAATGCTGATTCGTCATTGAACGGTGGTTATAATAATACTGCAGTAGGGCCGTTGTCTATGAATAAAAACACTAATGGAAATTATAATACAGCTTTAGGGGCAAATAGTCTTTTAGTAAATACATCCGGCTCATCAAACACTGCTGTTGGCGAAAAAGCAATGTATAGCAATACAACCGGATATTATAATACTGCTTTCGGCTCAGGCGCGTTATATAAAAATGTTTCAGCAAATAATAACACTGCAATCGGCTTGCAAAGTTTATATAATAATATTGGTGCAGATAATGTAGCCATTGGTTTTAAAGCTGCATATGCAAATACCAGCGGGTACACAAATGTTGCAATAGGAAGTCAAAGTCTTTATTCAAACACAACAGGTATTAATAATGTGGCTATTGGTTTTGGTGCGTTGTATAGTAACACTACTGTAAGCGGTAACATCGCCATCGGTTATAATTCCATGCATGCAAATACAAGTGGTTCAAAAAACACAGCAATTGGTTGGGCAAGCCTTGAAACAAACACTACAGGCGCTTTTAATACGGCATTCGGTAATAGCGCTATGGAAGATAATAGTACAGGATTTAATAATACTGCTATTGGTATTGAGGCAATGCAAAAAACTACAACCGGCGCATACAACACAGCTCTTGGTTCAACTGCATTGTTAAATAATACAACAGGAAGTTCAAATACAGCCGTGGGAGAAAAAACGATGCAGGCTAATACAACAGGCGGTTCAAATACAGCTTTGGGGTCGGGTGCTTTACAAAATAGCACCAATGGCAATAACAATACAGCCCTTGGTTTTCAGGCATTATACAGCGCCACTTCTTTTACTGATAATAATACCGCTGTTGGCTATCAATCTTTGTATAAGACCACAGGTGTCCAAAATACTTCAATTGGTTACCAGGCGGGGTACACAAATACCAGTGGTAGCTATAATATTTTCGTAGGATACAATTCAGGCCAAAATAATACATCCGGAACGGGAAATGTTTTTATGGGGCTTGCAGCAGGGCAGAATAACACTACAGGAAGTTTCAATACTTATATTGGTTATGCATCCGGAGGAGTGACTACAACAAACAGTAACAATACTTTCTATGGATATGGGTCAGGGTCAGGCTCTAATGGTGATAATAATAGTTTTGTTGGATATTATGCAAAACCTAATTCTTCTTCATTATCAAATTGCAGCTCGTTTGGTTATCAGTCGGTCGCTACAGCAAATTCCCAGATATTTTTAGGAGCCCCTTCCTTAGCACAATTAGCCTGCTCGGTTGCGTTAAGTGTTTTATCAGACGGACGATATAAAAGAAATATCAATGAAAATGTGCCCGGACTTAAATTCATCAATAAGCTGCGCCCCGTTACTTATAATCTTAATGTACATGACCTTGATAAAAAGTTAGGCGTAAAGGAAGATAAACTTACTGCAGCAGCAGCAGATGATAAGGAAAAAAAACTCTATACCGGGTTTGTTGCACAGGATGTTGAAAAAGTAGCAAACGAAATCGGTTATAATTTCAGTGGTGTTTCCAAACCACAAAACGATAGTGATTTTTACATGTTGCGTTACAGCGATTTTGTAGTTCCATTGGTAAAAGCGGTACAGCAATTGTCTGCACAAAATGATTCTTTAAAACAAAGCGAAAAGTCTCTTCAATCACAGCTTGAGGAAATGAAAGCAACAATACAAATGCTTGTTGAGAAAACAGGCGTAAATACATCTTCATCAAATATTACACTTTCAGGAGCATCACTTCAGCAGAATATTCCTAATCCTTATAATCAAACAACTACTATTCGTTATACACTGCCACAGCAATTTACTTCAGCACAAATTATTGTAACAGATATTACGGGCCGAGCTGTAAAACAAATTTCTGTTTCAGGTTCTGGGCAAGGAAGTTTGCAAATTAATGCTAGGACACTTTCATCCGGAACTTATAATTATTCCCTTATCGTTGATGGAAAATTTATTGATACAAAAAAAATGATCTTATCAAAATAATGACCAATGAAGAACATCATAATTTATTTTTTCACAATTGCCATGAAAACTAAAAGTACAAGTGTGCGACGCAACAACCGATGCCATGAAATACTAAAGCCGAGCTCAAAAAATTATTTTAAATTTTGAATGCTAAATGTTGAATGATGATAACAATTATACTTCATTTAAAATTCAACATTCAGCATTCAACACAAACTATCCCTCATTATCTTCCTTCTCTTTCAGCGCCTTTATTAAATCCAATGCTTCGGCAACCACGTCGCACATGATGGTTACAAGGCTGCCGGGTTTGGCGGTGTTGTATGCGTGCATGATGGCGTCTTTTTCATTGTAGATGATGGTGATGGGAATGTCTTTTGTTTTGGTTTCGTTGAGGCCTTCTACGAGGAGGTTTACGATTTCTTCGGCGGTGCGGCCACGCAGGTTTTTATCCTGCCGTATAATTATTTCATCAAAATATTTTGCGGAGATTCGGCCGAGTTCACGGATGTCTTCATCCCGCCTGTCGCCGGTGCCGCTGATGATGCCCACTTTTGGTGAGCCATCCATCTTGCTTACAAAATCGCAGAGCAATTCAAGACCCGCGGGGTTGTGCGCAAAGTCAACAAGAAATTTAAAATTTTTAAACTGGAATAAATTCAAACGTCCCGGTGTTTGAGAAGGAGATGGCACAAATGTGCTAAGTGCACTGCGTATATCTTCAATAGAAATATCCTTGAATAAATATGTGGCGAGCATGGCGGGCAATGTGTTCATGATATTGTGCAATGCTTTGCCACCGTAGGTTATAGGAATGTCGGTTACTTTCATCACACGTATTTTCCATGTGCCTTTCATGATGGTGACATAACCATTTTCATATACGGCCGCATAGCCGCCTTCTGCGCAATGCGCTTTTATACGCGGATTATTTTCATCCATGCTGAAGTAGGCAATATTACATTCAAGGCCTTCACGCATGTTATAAACCAAATCATCTTCTGCATTTAAAATAGCATAGCCATGCTTGTAAGTGGTTTCAGGAATTACCTTTTTCACACGTGCCATTTGTTCCAGTGTATCAATGCCACCCAAACCAATATGATCTGCTGTAACATTCGTAACGATGCTTACATTACAGTTTTGAAATGCAAGGCCGCTTTTTAATAAACCACCTCTTGCACATTCAAGCACTGCAAAATCTACAGTAGGATCTTTTAATACAAACTGTGCACTGATGGGCCCGGTGCAATCGCCTTTCATCAGCATCTGGTTTTGTATATAGACGCCATCACTGGTTGTATAGCCAACTTTTTTTCCGGCGATTTTACAAATATGTGCAACAAGCCTTGTAGTTGTTGTTTTGCCATTTGTTCCTGTAATGGCGATGATGGGGATTTGTCCGTTGCTTCTATCAGGAAACAACATATCAATTACAGGCTCTGCCACATTGCGCCCTAAACCTTCTGAAGGTTCTATATGCATGCGGAAACCCGGTGCTGCATTCACTTCCAGCAAAGCCCCGCCGCTTTCATTTAGTGGTGTGCGCAGGTCTTTGGCCATTATATCAATACCACAAATATCCAACCCTATGATGCGTGCAATGCGTTCACACATTACCACATTTGCAGGGTGCACTTCATCTGTTATATCAGTGCTTGTGCCGCCTGTAGAAAGGTTTGCGGTTGGTTTTAATAAAACCAATTCACCTTTTGGCGGAACTGTTTCGAGTGTATAATTTTTTTCGTCCAGCATCTTTTGTGTAAACTGGTCAATGGTTATTTGTGTGAGTACTTTTTCATGGCCATAACCACGGCGCGGGTCTTTGTTTGTTTCTTCAAGCAACCATTGAATATTATGTTCGCCATCGCCAATCACACTTGCAGGCGTACGCAATGCAGCACAAATAAATTTGTAGTTGATAACTAATATGCGGAAATCAAAACCTGTAATAAATTTTTCAACGATTGTGCTGCGGCCATATTTCTGAGCGGCTTCGAATGCCTTTGTTGCCTGCTCCCATGTAGTGATATTTGTAGTGTTGCCTTTGCCATGATTGCCATCAATTGGTTTTATCACCAACGGGTAACCGAATTTATCAACAGCTTCTTTTAAACCTTCTTCACTGCGAACAACTGTTCCGCGTGGTACAGGAATTTCTGCAGCACCTAATAAATTTTTTGTCTCTTCTTTATCGCCTGCAATATCCACTGCAATGTTTGAAGTGGTGGAAGCAATGGTGGCACGAATTCTTTTTTGATACACACCATAACCCAACTGCACCAAACTATGTTTGTTTAAACGTATATAAGGTATGCCGCGCTTCTGCGCTTCTTCCACAATGCAGCCGGTGCTGGGCCCAAGCCTTGTGTTTTCGCGTATTTCACGCAACTGCTGAATGTCTTCTGCAAGGTTGTATTCTGTAGCATCAACCAATGCCAGTGCAATACGCACTGCAGCCTTTGCTGCATACACACCAGCATCTTCTTCCATATAACTGAAGACTACATAATAAATCCCTTCCTGACCCGTAGTGCGTGTGCGGCCAAAGCCGCAATCCATTCCGGCGAGTGTTTGAATTTCCAAAGCAATATGTTCAATCACATGCCCCATCCATGTGCCTTCCTGCACACGTTTGAAAAAACCGCCGGGCACACCTTCACTGCAACGGTGTTCATACATGGTAGGAAATAATTTTTCCAGGCGTTCTAAAAATCCGTCAATCTTGTTTGTGGGTGATTGTTCTAACTCTTCAAGATTCAATCGCATTTGAATTAATTTCAAACGGCGCACACTCCAGTAGTTTGGGCCTTTCAGGATTTTAATGTCTTCAATTTTCATGGCAGAAAGTTTATCGTTTATTGTTTTTGGTTTTTATTTCTTGTACCAGCGTTTTTTAATTATTCATCGTTCCTTGTGTCACTCACTTGTACAAAAGAATATGAATGAGCAAATGAACAATGATAAAAAAGGAAGATAGGAAAAAATATTTCCGCAAAGAAATTTTAAAAGAAATGCATTACTACAGCACCAAAAATTTTGAATATGCAGGTTTTACGGTAAACCGGATTAAAAATCTTTTATAAAAGCCAGCATTGTTTATTCAGACCTGTGGGTATTTATTTGAGTGTTTAGTTAAACCTGTTGCCTTATTTTTGTAATAACCAGTATCGAAAGGCATGAATATCCCAAAAGGAAAATTAATAGCAATTGGCGGTGCGGAAGATAAAGGAACTGATTTGGAAACCGGCGAAGTGCACCGCAACAACCTCAATTTTTTTGAACTTGGCATACTGCGCCGCATAGTGGAAGAAGCTGGGGGCACACTTGCAAGGATTGAAGTGGTTACAACCGCATCAACTATTCCTTATGAAGTAGGCAACAATTATCTTGATGCATTTGGAAAAATTGGCTGCACCAATATTGGCGTAATGCATATCCGCAGCAGGGATACGGTAAATGATAACGATTACCTGCAAAGGGTAAGGGAGTGCAACTGCGTTATGTTCAGCGGCGGTAACCAAATGCGGTTAACTGCTGTGTTTGGCGGAACTGAGTTTTTGAAAATTATTGAAAAGAAATATGCGCTTGAAAATTTTGTGATTGCCGGAACATCTGCAGGGGCAATGGCCATGAGCGCTACAATGATTTATGAAGGGAGCGCAAGCCGGGCCCATTTAAAAGGTGAAGTAAAAACCACAACAGGGATTGGTTTTATTGATAATATAATTTTCGATTCGCATTTTGAAAAGCGCGGCCGTTTTGGAAGGCTGGCGCAGGTAGTCGCTGCAAACCCGGGCTGCATTGGCGTTGGTTTGGGTGAAGATACCGGTATGCTTATTACGCATGGCAACCGTATGGAAGCAATTGGCAGCGGTCTGGTAATCATTATTGACGGGCATGAAATAAATCATACAAATATTGCAGATATTCCGCATGGAAACCCCATCAGCATTGAAAATTTAAGGGTGCATTTCTGTGCAAAGGGAAATGGGTACATTATTAATGAAAGAAAATTTGTAGAGCTGATGGGAAAGGAAACCACGCCGGTGATGACAGATATTTATTAATAAATTCTTTCTTCATTTTTAAGCTGTGCCGGCGGGAATATTTTCTTTACCTTTCAAAAAAAACCTAGAGAGCCGCAGCTATTTTTTTACTCTTCAAATCAAAAAATTATGTCCAATAAACTCATTCTTCTTTTTGTATTTATAGTTGGGCTGGTGTTATTGTCTTTTGTATCGGGCAAAAAGAAAAGTACTAAAGTTATTTTTTTTGGTGATTCCATTACGCAAATGGGAGTGGAGCCAAACGGCTATATTTCAAAGATGAAAAATATGCTGCAGCAGCAGGGTATTGATAATTATGATCTTGTTGGAGCAGGTGTGGGCGGCAATAAAATTTACGACCTGTATTTGCGTATAGAAGATGATGTGCTGAGCAAATCGCCGGACATTGTGGTGATTTATGAAGGTGTGAATGATGTGTGGCATAAAAGTACTTTTGGTACCGGCACAGATGCGGATAAATATGAAAAATTTTACCGCGCAATAATTAAAAAATTACAGGCGGATAATATTAAGGTAGTGCTGGTAACACCTTTATCAATAGGGGAGAAGAAGGACTGCACCAACCAGCAGGATGGCGATTTGAATAAATATTCGAACATAATAAAAAGCATTGGAAAGGATTTGAATTTGCCTGTCTGTGATTTAAGAAGTTTTTGCCTGAATTATGAAATTGAACATAACCCTGATAATCTTGACAAGGGAATCCTTACCACGGATGGCGTTCATTTGAATGAAACAGGAAGCCAGTTAGTGGCTGAACAAATATGGAATACCATTAAAGATGTAAAATAAAAACCCCGCATAAAAATACGGGGCGTGAAACTAAAACCAACTGCTGTTAAATTTTCGCTTGCTTGATTTCTTACTTAATGCTTATTTCTTTTGGCAATATTTTTACTTCTTCTTTTTTGGGAAGCAGGAGTTTTAATATACCATTGTCATATTTTGCTTCAATGGCTTCAGCATTGATATTTTCATCCACGCTAAAGCTGCGTTTAAAACCTGTTACACCAAACTCCCTGCGGTGGGTTTTGTAATCCTTTTGTTCGTTTTCAGTTTTCTTTTCATAGCCGATCGTCAGCAACCCTTTTTCAAGGTTTACTTTAAAATCTTCTTTGTTTAAACCGGGTGCTGATAATTCCAGGTGGTAAGCATCAGCAGTTTCGTGAACATTTACCGGAGGAACATTTAAGTCTTTACTCCATGTGGTTGGCAAATTGCCAAAGAATTCATCAAACAGGTTGTTCAGGTTCCTGTAATTCTGTTTTACGGGTGTCATAATTATTTTGTTTTTAATTTTTAAAAATTGATTTCAAAACATAATTTTCAAACTCCATACCATAGATAAAGAACAGAATTTTAAGCAGATATTCGTTTTAAAAGGTAAATTTTAACGCCATAAAGTCAGTTATAAACGAATTTTAATGACGTTACGGCGTGTTTCAGTTAGATTTCAGATATTTGAAGTTTTGAATTACTTTTGTATTTCAAAAGAAAAACAGGAGAAAAAATATGTATCCAGCAGAAATAGTGGTGCCGATGAAGGCAGAGTTAACAGACAATGGTTTTGATGAATTGCTAACCGCAGAAGAAGTGGACAATGCTTTAAGTAAAGAAGGAACAACTTTAGTAATGGTAAATTCTGTTTGCGGATGTGCTGCGGGCAGTGCCAGACCTGGTGTTGTGATGGCTGTAATGAATTCCACAAAACGCCCTGAAAGATTAACTACAGCATTTGCCGGTTTTGATGTGGATGCTGTGCAAAAAGTGCGTGAGCATTTGCTGCCTTACCCTCCATCATCTCCTTCGGTTGCATTATTTAAAGATGGAAATTTAGTGCATATTGTAGAACGCCACCAGATAGAAGGAAGACCGGCGCATGTAATTGCCAATAATCTTATTGCTGCTTTCGAATTGTATTGTTAGCAGTTAAAAATATCCGCGTTCATAATTTTCAGCTTTGTTCGTGGATGGGTTAGTAAATATAAACCTCCTTATTCCTGAGGGGGTTTTTTGTTGTAAATAATAAAGTAAATTTTTAGAGGTGTAATTTTCCCCGGATGTGCAATTGATAATACATCATCCTGTATAATCTCAAATAAAAATAATAAAGAAAAAATTCACTTTCTTAAATGATATCCTGTCCGCCACTTTCTTCAAAACAAATCCCATATTTCTCGAGTTCATCCAATACAGGTTCATAAATAGAAGGTATTACAGGAATATGCAAGCCTGTTTCGTTAATCTTTCCTTGGAGTATTAATTTTGCTGCAATACCCAATGGCAGGCCAACCGTTTTTGCCATGGCCGTGTGCAAACTGTCTTCACCTTTTACAACGAGGCTGCTTTTTACTTCATACTTTGTATTTTGTATTTCGTAACTGATCTCATGCATCATTACAATCATGTCTTTATCGCCGGGCTGCAATGCCAGTTTTCTTTCCAGTATAAACTGCAGTACATCGGCTGCGCTGCACAAGCCTTTATTAATTTCTGTTTCATCATCCAGCCCTAAAAAAAACAACTGTTTCATACTAAGGTTGGCTTCATGCATTTTTGCTGCAACAGTTTCTGCCGCTTTATCTTTTACATCTTCTACATTCACGGCGGCCAATTCCCCTTTTTCATCCACCATCATAAAATCATCATCAATTTCCTCCTCCCTGTCCGCGGCCTCTTCTTCAGCTTCCATCAACTGCATTAATTTTTCCATCATTTCTTTTGCAAAATTAAGGCGGGAGGAAAGCATATCATTCAGCCAGTTACCAAAACCGTGTTTATCAAAATGCAGTTTAAAAAATTGTGCAACAGTCAGGCCGTTTGTTTCATATGCTTTTTTTTCATTAGTGAGTTTAAGGTCAACTATATTCTTCCAGCCAAATGAAAATTCGGGATGGCGCAAAGTAGTGCGCACAAATGTATCTGTGTCTTCAATTTCATAAAGCGAAGCATAACCCAGCGAATCGCGGTTGGGGTAATAAGAAAACACCTCCAGGCCGGGTACTTCAACCAGTCTTTCCGCACTGAACAATTGTTCATACGCAATGTTTATTTCTTTTCCGTTTTCCCGGTAATGCGCACCTGCTTTGCCCGCCAGTATTATATTGCGCGGGTTCCAGCTTATTTTATAATGCCAGGGGTTGTCATCGCTTTCCGGTGCAACAAGACCACCGCAATGCGATTTAAAAGAGGTTATTTTTCCACCCTTTTCTTTTATGCGGTGAATAAGCTGCATCGCACTCATGTGGTCAATGCCGGGGTCTAATCCCATCTCGCATAAAAACAATAATTTTTTATCAGTTATTTTTTGCTGAAGTTTTTTTATTTCCTCATCTACATACGAAGCAGTAAGTAAATGTTTACTAAATTCAATACAATCCAATGCAATCAAATTATGCAGTGATGGCGGCATCATTGAAATAACAATATCAGCCTGCTGTACCAGTGTCTTTCTTTCATTTTCATTTTCAATATCAACCTGCACCACTTTTACCAATGCATGTTGCCCCACTTTTGCCCGGGCAGTTTGCAGGCTGCTGTCTGCAACTGTTACCTGCCATACATGCTCTGAGGAAATTTCTTTTAAATAATCAATTAACACCGTGGCAGATTTACCTGCACCAAACAAAATGATATGCTTCAGGTCACCCATAAAAAATTAAATTATCATAGATACAGGGAATATGCATCCCGGGCCGAAGTTAAGCGGGAAATAAATATTGAGGAAATGATAAGCGCTAATCAGCTATTAAATAAACCCCTTTTTGCTCCGCGCTTACCATGGAAACTTTGTATGTGATTTTGGCTGAAAACTTATCATCAGGCGCTTTTATATTAACGGTTTCATTGGAAGATATGTTCCTGATATAAACTGTTTCGCCTTTTTTAAACCTGCCATTGGCATCAAAATACTGCAAATCCATCACAATCATATCCACAGGAATATCGCTGATATTCTGTACCTGGAATGTTACATGCTGTGAGCCGTTGGGATAGGACTGGTTTACTGCATTTACGCTTACGTAATCATTTATGTTTTGAACTTTTGACATTTTGCGGCGGAAGGGGGCAGCGCTTGTCTGATCAGTATTTTCCTTGTTATTTGTGGCTGCTATATTATTATTATCGGAAAGGTTAGTGTTATCATCAGGTGTGGCGTTTCTCCTATTTGCCACGCGGCTGGGTGTGGTGTTCGAATTGTTTAAAACAAGGGCGTGATGGTTGTCATCAAATGGCGGCTGAAAATGTGGCTGGCTTGATGCTTTTTTTTCAGCTAAAGGTTGTGTTTGGGGAATTTGTTTTGGGGGAATATGCACAGGGGCCGGAGATAATTTTTTTCCTGCAGGGGATGTTATTGTTTTCTGTTTATTCTCATCAACATTTTTTGAATTGCCGTCATTCACGGGTAACTGGTTATTGTTAGTAACAGCTACGCTCTGTGCCGGTAAAATGTTTTGTAATTTTTCCTGCTGACTTTTAATAATGGCATCAGCATTTGTAGCAGTTCCATTTAATTTAACACCCAGCCAAACGCCAAACCCAATAAGGGGAAGACAGATTAATGCCAGTGAAACATAAGCTTTATACCTGTTCCAGCTAAAATCTGAAGTTTTTGTTTTTGCTTTTAAGAAAGTTTCAGCGTATTTTTCTTTTATATCGCCAAGTGATTGGGAAAATTTTGTTTCAAGCACTGCGTCTTCTGCAGGATGGCTTACCTGTACATTATTTTTTGATACTGCGGTTACCGCTTTCTTTTCCTGCTCCCAGTCAAGCCAGGCATCTTTCCAAGTAGGTATTTCTGTTGCAGTATTTTTAATAAAAACCGCCTGCTTTAACGGTTCCGGCGCTGTTATTTCTTTTCGTTTTACAGCAACCACCGGTTCAAGTTTATTCCAGTCAGCTTTTATTTTTATTCTCGGTTTTTGTTTTACAAATGGTTGTTCTGCAGGTAAATTAACTACTGAACTGATGGTTGAAATATAACCTGCATCAGCTAAGTTTTCCGCAACAGCAGGTTTTTCTTTTTTTACAAGCGCGGAAGACGGCCTTTTATAAAACCTGTCAAAAGGCTGCTCTTCTACTGCGGGCGCATAAGGTTTTAGTTCTTCTAATTCACATGGATAGCGCCATGCAGCGCTGCGGCCTTCCAGCCAGATAAGGTCATAAGCTTTAAGGCCCGTTTGTATAAGCTGCTCTGCAGTGTAAGGTCCTGATTCTTTATTGTTTCGTAAAAGGCGGTACTGTTTCATAAACCTGTTGGGTAAGATTGGGTAAGACTTGTATTAAATGCACAAGCCGTTCCGTTTATTGTGAAAATAAAGTTATATATCTGACAAAAGGAAAAGCCCTGATCCGGCTTCTAAAATTTAAAGTTCCCGGCAAATAACATCTGTGGATAAAACCCTTTAAAAATCTCCTCTTTTTGGCTTCTTTTCCATCTTAAAAAATTATCTTCGCCCCCCATTATCAATAAGGGTTGTAAAACGGTTGCTGCCATTGTAAACCCTATGGAAAAATAACCCCGCAAAATCATCAGCAAAAAGAACCAATAATAAAGATGGAAGATAATACACTGCCGCTGGAAACAAGTGATAACGACCGAATTATACAGGTGAATATTGAAGAGCAGATGAAAACTGCTTACATTGATTATTCAATGAGCGTAATTGTGGGCCGCGCCCTGCCAGATGTGCGGGATGGTTTTAAACCCGTTCATCGCCGCATACTGTATTCAATGAACGAACTTGGCAATAACTATAATAAGCCTTTTAAAAAATCTGCCAGGATTGTAGGGGAGGTAATGGGTAAATACCATCCGCATGGCGATGGCGCCATTTACGATACGCTGGTGCGTATGGCACAGCCCTGGACCATCCGGTATACCATGGTGGACAGCCAGGGAAATTTCGGCAGCCAGGATGGAGACCCGCCCGGCGCTATGCGTTATACCGAAGTAAGGTTGCAGCGTTTTGCTGAAACTATGCTGGAGGACATAGAAAAGGAAACGGTTGACTTCCAGTTAAACTTTGATGATTCGCTGGAAGAGCCTTCTGTATTACCAACAAGGATACCGCAGTTGCTGGTAAATGGCAGCAGCGGTATTGCCGTGGGTATGGCCACCAATATGATGCCTCACAATTTAAGCGAAGTGATTGACGGATGTATCGCTTATATTGACCATAAGGAAATTACCGTAGAAGAACTGATTAAATATGTAAAAGCGCCTGATTTTCCTACTGGGGGCGTTATTTATGGAATGGAAGGGGTGAAGCAGGGGTTGCTCACCGGCCGCGGCAGGGTAGTATTAAGAGGTAAATGCCATATAGAAACAAAGGCAAGCGGCAGGGAGCAGATAATTATTACAGAAACACCCTACCAGGTAAACCGCGATGCTTTGACAAACCGGATTGGCCAGCTTGTAAATGAAAAAATAATTGAAGGCGTTGCGCATGTAAATAACGAAAGCAATAACAAAGAAGGCACAAGGATAGTGGTAGATTTAAAAAGGGATGCGGTTGCAAATATCGTTATTAACCAGTTGTATAAATTTACTGAGCTGCAAACAAGTTACGGGGTTAATAATGTAGCATTAAGCAAAGGCCGCCCAAAAATCCTTAACCTGCGTGATTTGATAAGCGAGTTTGTAGAATTCAGGATGGAAGTAGTGATACGCCGTGCAAAATTTGAATTAAAGAAAGCAAAGGAAAAAGCCTATATTTTAGAAGGATATTTAAAAGCCCTCGACCATTTAGACGAAGTTATCCGCCTTATCCGCGCCAGCCGCACACCGGAAGAAGCAAAGGCGCAGTTAATTACCAAAAGTAAAGAAGAAAGATGGTACCTGCGCGAAGACCTTTTTACGAATATTGCTGCTGAAATTTACCAGCAGGAGGAAGGGTTGT
The DNA here is from genome assembly GCA_038207175.1 of Chitinophagales bacterium. Classification (GTDB taxonomy): domain Bacteria; phylum Bacteroidota; class Bacteroidia; order Chitinophagales; family Chitinophagaceae; genus JBBRAD01. Next base: position 42,014 of record JBBRAD010000011.1, on the reverse strand, counting down.
CGGAAATACAGGCCAAAGCCATACTGGAGCTACGCCTGCAGCGCCTTACAGGTATGGAGCGGGACAAGATACTGGAAGAGTTTACTGCTATTATGGCTACCATTGGCCGTTTGCAGGAATTATTAGGGAGCGAACAATTAAGATATGATTTGATAAAAACGGAATTACAGGAAGTAAAAGAAAAATTCGGGGATGCGCGTAAGAGTGAAATACAGTACCTGGCCGATGAAGTGAATATGCTCGATTTTATTGAAGAAGAAGATGTTATTATTACCATTTCGCATTTAGGTTACATAAAAAGGACAAGCGCCACAGAATACAGGCAGCAGCGCCGTGGTGGCAGGGGAGCGGTAGGCAGTAAAACCCGTGAAGAAGATTATGTGGATCATTTGTTTGTTGCTTCCACGCATGATATCATGATGTTCTTTACTGAAAAGGGCAGGTGCTTCTGGCTGAAAGTGCATGAAATACCCGAGGGCGAAAAACAAAGCAAAGGAAGGGCTGTTCAAAACCTGATACAGATACCACAGGATGATAAGATAAGGGCGATCATCAATGTAAAAAACTTTGAAGACAAAGATTTTGTAAATAACCATTACATTGTACTTTGCACAAAAAAAGGTACTATAAAGAAAACTTTGCTGGAGGATTTCAGCAGGCCACGGGCAAATGGTGTAAATGCCATAACGGTAGTAGAAGGTGATGAACTGCTTGAAGCAAAATTAACCGATGGCAATTGTGAAGTAATGATGGCTGTAAAAAGCGGCCGCGCCATACGTTTTCCTGAAAGCAAAGTACGCCCCACAGGCCGGGGCGCTATTGGAGTTGCAGGTATAGAGGTGGACAGCAATGATGATGAGGTGATTGGCATGGTATGTGTCAATAAAAATGAAACTGAAAAAACAATACTGGTAGTAAGTGAAAAGGGTTTCGGCAAAAGGACTTCAATTGATGAGTACAGGATTACAAACAGGGGGGGGAAAGGTGTAAAAACCATTAATGTTACCGAAAAAACCGGGAAGCTTATAGGTGTGCTGGATGTAAGCGAGAAGGAAGATCTTATCATTACCTGTAAATCAGGGATCACCCTCAGGACCGGAGTTTCAAATATTAAAGAATCGGGAAGGGCTACGCAGGGGGTTATCCTGATAAGATTGGATGAAGGCGATGAAATTGCCGCAATTTCCAAAGTTGATGAAAGCACAACAGCGGAAAACGTATCTGAAAATACCGATAGTATAAATTTAGACAATAACAATAAAACAGATGATAATCAATAATTTCAAAAACTTCTTTATGAAAAAAATTATTCTTTTTTCTTTGTTTGCTTTAATGGCCATTATTGGCTTTTCGCAGGATTATTCAAAAGTGCAGTTATCTACTTTACAGGGTAAATTTGAAGATGCCAAAAAAGAAATTGACAAATTAATAGCGGATCCAAAGGCAAATGACAAAGCTGAAACCTGGTTCTGGAAACTGAGTGTATATGCTGAATTGTTTGCCGATTCAAATTTATACAAAAAATATCCTGATGCAGATAGGCAGGCGCTTGATGCCTTTAACCAGTACAATCAGAAAGATAATACTATTAAAGAATTAAAGGATAACCCAAGACCGGTAGGTTTGCTATATTCCCAATCGTTTAATTTGGGAAGGGATTACTTTAGTAAAAGCCAGTGGGAGCAATCATTTGGTTATTTTAAAACTGCCGCAGATTTAAGTGAATATGTAAGCAAAAATGAATTGAGAAGCGATAAAAAAACAACCATTGACACCTTTACAATTCTCTATACTTCCTATGCAGCCCAAAATGCAAACAAGCCCGATGAAGCCGCAAAATATTATTCAAAATTAGCAGACCAGAAAATAGGGGGAAAAGATTTTGAAGATCTTTATAAGTTTATACTGGATTATTACAGTAAGCATTCAAACCCTGACGCATTTAATAAATATTTAGCCACTGCAAAAGAACTTTATACGGCTGATGGCGCAATATGGAGCCAGCTTGAGATGAACGAAATGACCGCAAATGCAAGCCTGGATGAGTTAATGACAAAATATAATGCAGCAGATGCCGCCGGAAAACTTAATGAAAATGCTTACATAGGTTATGCTGAAGCTTTTGCTTCGCCCGATAAAGCACAGCAAAGCAAATTGGACAGTGCAAAACAGGTAGAGCTAAAATTGGCTGCCGCTGATGCATTTAAAAAAGCATTTGCCCTAAACAATTCCAATGGCATTTACGCCTTTAATGCCGGCGTATTATATTACAATATTTACAGTGTACTGGATGAGCGCTATTACGATTTGCGTGGCGAATCGGCCGATTTAAAAGCAAAGAGGGACGAGGTTGGGATACAGGAAAAAGATTATGCTGATAAGGCCATAGAATGGCTTGAAAAAGGCTATACTATTTTAAAAGCTAAAACTCCCCGTGAAAGATCTGAGAACAGCAGCCTGAACCGCGCTGTTGATTACCTTGCAAAGGTATATGCCTGGAAACGCGATAAAAGCAAGGGAGTTGACCCAAAATCTTACGATATGTACGATGCAAAAATGAACCAGTATGATAAAGAGCATGATACTTATCATTAACACAGTTTATCAATATTTTTAGATAGAAAGCCATTCCAAAAGGAGTGGCTTTTTTTATTGTTTAATACCAGCAGAATCTTTTTTTACTGAATTCATGAACTGAATATGCTCTGTTTGTGATTGCTGCTTTTGTAGTCTCAATATCGTTAAGTCTTTCTCTTTTACTTAAGGATTAAAAACTCTTGCTTTTTTCATATAGCATAAGTCTTATAATGCTAATATACTCGCTCCGTTCTAATACTCACCGGCTGTTCACCGTGCGTGGGCTTTTTTTCTTTAATACTCTACGTGCATCATTTAACATAATGTTAATTATAGGAAATATATTATACTTGCATAACATGCTATAAATCAATTTCAACTTAAACTATTTCATCTTTTAAACTCCCTTTTTATGGCCACCAGATTTAATTCTTCGCAACTGTCAAGTATGCAAAGTTGCCCGTAACATTGAAATAATATTCCCGTATCTGCGTATCTTTCAAAAAAATAATTTTATGCCAGCTTATGATAACCTGGTTGATGCACTCAACGGTTTAAAACGGCGCGGGTTTACCACCGATTTTAATATTGCTTTTGATAAAATAACATGCGCATCAACAGGCAAATGTTTAAATGCTTCTGAATTTGAAATCACTGAACATTACCGTTTTGAAGGTGAAAGCAACCCGGATGATTCTTCTGTTATTTACGCAATTGAAGCCAAAGACGGCAGCCTGAAAGGCATATTGGTAAACGCTTACAGCATTTACAGCGACAGCATGAGCGCGGAAATGATAAAAAAACTCGTTGTACATCATTCCCCCTATTCCGGCGACCAGAATTAAATTCTTTGACTAACGGAAGGGCAAAAAAGGTGAAAATGAATGGATTTAATTTAAATAGATAAACCATTCATTTTTAAAACATTAAAAAAACGTTAGTCAGAATTGTAAACGACACCCCACAATAAATGAGAGAAACATTCGCATCTTATAGCCCAAGCAAATTCTCAATAGACATCACCAATCTTAAATATGATGGTGACAATTTTAAAGACGAAAGTTTTCCTGCTTTTGTTCACGAATATTGCCATTACATACAAGACACAACTCACATTTCATCGATTTTCGGGTTTTCACTTTGGCTTCGTGACATTGTTTTCTTAACTAATGTCTTTTCAAATGGCGAGAAGAAAACTATTGAAATTCCTCTAAGCAAAGACGAAACAGATGAAGTGTATGGCAAATTCAGAAAATTTTATCTTATTTATTGTGGTACAGGAAGACTTGAACGAACTGTTGCTTATGATGAGCTAATTGTTGACAGTATCAGAACCGAAATTATAGATATTCCATTAGACAATGAAGTAAGAACTATAGCTAAAAATATAATAACGTTTAAAAACAACATTACAGAAGAATATCACTTTGGGTTAATTCCACTTCAAGAAGTTCAAGCTTATTATGCACAAAAACTTTGTGAGAAACATTTAGGTGATAAGAATTTTGATATTCCGTCCTCGTCATTAATGGTTTTTCCTTACAGACTTGGGGACTTAATTTTTTCGCATTTTAACGTTATTGCAAGCGATGAAACAAAATTTCTTATTGCAGATTTATGTTTAGACACAGTTCAAGCACCTAAAATATTTCTTTCTACAATTGAAGCCCTCAAAGACAAAAATATTGAGTGGGAAAGAGACAAGAAGTTAATATTTGACACAATTAAAACTCAAGAAACTGCCTTTTCCTATTCTAAACAAACTGCTCTTAAAAATATTATTCCAGACATAGTAATGTGGAGCGAAGATGCTCAAAGAGTTCATTTATCTAAAGCATTAAAATGGTATTTGAAAACAATAAAATTATCTTCTGATATAAAAGAAAACTGTTCGCCAACTTTTTATTCATATCCATTTGTTATGAATAGCATTCAAGACTTCTTGATGTTTAATAGTTGCTTTCCACCGCCAATTATTGTTAATGATAAAAAATTTTATCGCTATTACGACAAACAAAACCCTGAACAAGATAAAATTTACGACGAACATTTTGAAGCAGCTTCAACCATTTGGATGCATTGGGTACTTTATGATTTACTTACATCAAAAACAGTTGCTCAAATAAATACCAAGTGTAAATGCCCTTTAATTGACAATTGCGAATTTAAAGAAGCAGTTGGAAATGAATATTACTGTGCAACAACACCTTGGTTGAACATCAAAGAAAATGCAGAAAATGTTTGTACATATGGTATGGCAACACATTCTTTTGGACTTTGGCAAAATGATTTGGACATGCGCTTAGACTAACAACTACAGCCAACAAAACTTGCTGCAAGTGTGGCTGGACAATCAAACTTCAGCAATGTACACAATCAGCAGTAGTTCAGGCAGGACGTTAATAATTTTACTTTTAGTTGTTATCTTCAACAAAAGTTTTTCAATCAGCATTTGTTCCGGGCTTGACCAGCATCTATTCCCGTACTTCGCCGTATTCCTTCAAGGGGGCTGACAGTTATAAAATTCCAGCCCTGCGGCAAGCCTTACTCGTCGGGCATCACTTTAACTGATTGCAATATTAATTTTTATGACATCAATTTTTACGGTTATATACGCAATATGGGGTTTGTCAGAAATCCTTATTAACAGACTTTTACAATCAAAAACAACGGATAAAAGGAATTTAGACAAAAGTTCTTTATCACTAATCTGGATAGTAATAGTGATTAGTTTGACAATAGCAGTATTTGTTTCCTTAAAATATTATTTTCCTGTTGCCTCCTCTGAAACTATAAAATATTTTGGACTTGCATTGATATTAACCGGGGTTGTATTAAGGCTGCTTATTATAAAATCATTAGGGAAATTCTTTACAGCTGATGTTACAATAAGGCAGAACCATAAACTAAAAACAGACGGTTTTTACCATTTATTGAGACATCCGTCTTACGCTGCATCACTGCTTTCGTTTACTGGATTTGGCATTTCACTCAATAACTGGGTTTCATTATTAATAGTTGCAGCTGCCATTTTGATTGCTTTTATAAACCGTATTAAAGTGGAGGAAAAAGCATTAATAGAATATTTTGGACAGGAATACATAGAATATAAAAGTCAACAAAGAGATTGATCCCCTTTATTTATTGAAGTTTTCTTTCCGGCACCCAGTATCCATAATAAAATTGCCATTGATTTTGTTCAATTCATATTTGCACCATAATTTGCACCATCAACGGGGCGGTCGGTTGAAACCGTTTCCGGTAATAAAATTTTTTATAAATCACACGTATATGAAAATCTAAGCAGGGCTTAGAATATTTTCTTAAAGCCCCTTCCCCTCAATAACCTTCACAGCAATTTAATGCTGTGGCTTTTTTCTGTATATTACTTTCAAACTAAAATTAACTTTTCTCAAATGGATAATTACGCTCAAAAAAAGAGTGCTAAAGATATTTTCACTTTTATAAAGCAGGCTATCGCGGGCACTCATCAGGATTTTACCACAGGCAGCATCCGCAGGGCTGTATTTCTTCTTGCCATTCCCATGATACTTGAAATGATGATGGAATCCGTATTTGCCGTGGTGGATATTTTTTTTGTTGGCAGGATAAACAACAATGCTGTGGAAACAGTAGGGCTTACCGAATCTGTGCTTACGCTGGTTTACTCTGTAGCCATTGGTTTAAGTATGGCGGCTACCGCTACCGTAGCAAGAAGGGTGGGTGAAAAAAATAATGACGCGGCTTCAAGATCGGGTATGCAGGCGATAGTGCTGGCGCTTTTTGTAACGGCGGCAGTAAGCATAACGGGCTATATTTTTGCCGCGGATATTTTGCGGTTGATGGGGGCATCAGATGAAATTGTTTTAAACAACGCGGTTTATACACGCATCATGTTTGGCGGATGTATTTTTATTATGCTGCTTTTTCTTATCAACGGGATTTTCCGCGGCGCAGGTGATGCGTCCATTGCTATGCGCAGTTTATGGATTGCAAACATCTGCAATATCATTCTTTGCCCTTCGCTTATTAACGGCTGGGGGCCTTTTCCAAAACTTGGCCTGGAAGGTGCGGCTGTTGCCACCACTATCGGCAGGGGAATTGGCGTGCTTTATCAGTTGTTTAAATTATTCCAGGACAAAGGCATCATCCGTATAAAACTCAATTATTTTATACCCGACTGGGGTTTAATAAAATCATTGTTAAGCATTGCATGGACCGGTACAATGCAGTTTCTTATCGGCTCTGCAAGCTGGATTGTACTTGCAAGGATAATGGCTGGTTTTGGTGCGGATGCAATGGCCGGTTACCAGGTGGCTATCCGTATTTTCCTGTTTTTTCTTTTACCTGCATGGGGGTTAAGTAATGCTGCAGCCACACTGGTAGGTCAAAACCTTGGCGCTAAAATGCCGCAACGTGCAGAAGAAAGCGTAATGAAAGTGGCGAGGTACAGTTTTATTTTTATGATTTTTGTTACATTGTTTTTTTACCTTTTTTCAGAACCGCTTGTAAAATTTATGAACAATGATGCGGGTGCGCAGTACTATGCGCTGCGTGCTTTGTACATTATAAGCGCCGGGTATATTTTTTATGGAATTGGTATGGTATTGATGAATGCATTTAATGGCGCGGGTGATACAAAAACGCCTACACTCATCAGCCTGTTTGGTTTCTGGGCTTTCCAGATACCACTTGCTCTGGTGCTTGTTTTATATTTTAATATGGGGCCGACAGGGGTGTTTATTGCAATCGTTACTGCTGAAACTTTTATCACGATAGTAAGCTTTATTGTTTTTAAAAGAGGTAAATGGAAATTGGTTAAGGTATAAAAAGATAACAGCCGCAGGTTCACGGAAATTAATTTAAATCCGGGCCTGCGGTTATAAAAACCCGGCTTATTTTATTTTCTGATAAGTGTTTCTAATTGCTGTGTATAAACATGGGCGCGCTTTTCTGCAAAAAAATCTGCTCCCAGCATCAGCAAAGCCTGTATGGCAAGCGCAATACCCAACCCGTAAAAAAATTGTTTTGCGGGGTTTGATTTGTATAAGAATAACAGTGTAATGCCTGCAATGATTAATATAATTTCCACCCAGCGGTAAATCACAAAATTTTTATTTGCCGTTTCCATACGCGGTATTTCTTTTTGAATTAATTCCTCCGGGTTCATATCTAATTTGTAAACAAGATCAATTCTTTGCGCATCACTTCTTGCATATACAGCACAGCCCACAGCAATTTGCAGCAACGCAATTGCAATAAGGGGAATAGCCGCACCTCTCCAGCACTGGCTTTTCCAGAGAAACAGTCCTAAGGCAGCTACTACAACGGCAGCCACACCAACTATAATAAATACAAGGCTCTCCTGTTTTTCAGCAATAAAATATTTTTCAATATCAGTTTTGGTTATCATACAGAATAATTGATGTGAAAGGTACAATAATCATTTATGCAACAATAAACCCGGCTTTCTGCAGTGCTTCTTTTGCTGTTTGCAGTTTATCTTCTTTTACCATTACATAATCGGTATCATAAGTTGCAATCACGCATAAATTTATCCCGGCTTCTGCTAATGGTGCAGAAAATTTTGCAGTAATGCCGGTGAGTGATAAATCGAGTACTGCATCTATTTTTAACAGCTTCCAGTTGTCACTGCGCTGAATATGCGGTGGGACAAACTTTGACCCGCATACAACGGACAGTTCTGTTGCTGATTTTGAAACAGAATAAAATGGCGATGCTGAAACCCACGCTGGTATTGGATCTGAAGGCTGCATCCTGCAGAGTGAAAAACTGCCGGGGAGGAGGAGGAATTTTAATTGCTGCATAGAATTGCTAAAAAGTTTTGCCATGGAGACACGGAAGGCACGGAGTATTTCCGTGTTCTCCGTGCCTCCGTGGCTATTCTTAAATTATTTTGCCTTATCCTGCAGGCTTCTTGCAATTTTTAATACCCAGCTTCTGGGCGAAAACCGAACAGATGCCACCATTACATTATTCATCAATCCCGGTATGGCAACCCTTGTTCCTTTCATAAAATGTTTATAGCCAAAAGCCGCTATCTCTTCAGAAGACGGTAATTTTTTCCCTTTCACCATTTTGCTTTCTTCCAGTGCCGCCGCAGCCTGGAAACCACTTTCTGTTGCGCCCGGGCAAAGTGCAGTAACCGTTACACCTGTTCCCTGCAGTTCATTTGAAATGGCTTCCGAAAAATGCAGCACATAAGCCTTGGATGCATAATACACACTCATAGTTGGCCCCGGCTGGAAAGCTGCTGTGGAAGCCACGTTCAGGATTTTTCCATATTTACGCTGAACCATTCCGGGTAAAAATAACCTGGTGAGATAAGTAAGCGTGGTGATGTTCAGGTTTATCATCTGTAACTGTTTCTCCCAGTTGCTTTCCACAAAAAAACCAAAGTCGCCAAAGCCTGCATTATTTACTAAGTAATCAACCTGTAAACTATTCTGTTCACAATAATCAAATACTTCTTTAGAAGAATTGTAATCGCTCAGGTCTTTTGCAAACACATGCGCAGTAATGCCATATTGCTGCTGCAGTTCACCGGCCAGTTCTTTTAATTTTGATTCACTGCGTGCCACGAGCAGCAAATTATTTTTTTCTTTTGCAAAAATTTTTGCAAGCTCAAGGCCAATGCCGCTTGAGGCACCCGTTATTAATACTGTTTTGTCCCTAACCCCTAAAGGGGGATTTTGAATTTTCATATATGATTTTTTTTTTGATCTTTTAATTAAAAGTTATCGCCTGCGGCAGTGTATTCCGGTAACTACAGGAATATTTTCTTTTTTACCGGGCGATGGCTTTTGTTATTTCATCACCCAGCGGTGAAACAGCAGGGCCAAAATAATTTATTAAAACACCATTTTCATTAATTAAAAATTTACTGAAATTCCACTGCGGCTGCTGGCTGCTCCACCCATTTTTATTTTTGTCTGTCAGCCATTTAAAAATTTCATCCTGCTGCAAACCCTTTACCACCGTACTTTTGCGCATCAACGGAAAAGTAACGCCGTAATTTTCTTTGCAGAATTTTGCGATGTCAGCATCGTTTCCTTTTTCCTGTTGTTTAAAATCATTGGCCGGAAAACCAAGTATAACCAGCCTGCCCTGCTGCTGTTCAAATAATTTTTGCAGGTCATTATACTGGTCTGTATAGCCGCAATCACTTGCGGTATTTACAATCAATATTTTTTTGCCTTTGAATGACTGAAAGTTTATTTGTTTGCCATTGTTTTGTATGGCCGTTAAATTATAAAAAGATTCAGGCGGTAAAATTTGTTTTTCATTTGCCAGCATTTTTCCATTGTCACCACTTTTTGTAACCCTCATGCTCAATGGATAAATAACTTTTAAAAATGATTGCCGCCAGGTCATATTTTTTTGTTTTATAAAAAATAACAACAAAACAATTATACCAATTGTTATAAATATTTTTTTCATCCTGCTGCTTACTGTTTTACCTTATCATTTTTTTAAATAAACCCAGTTTCCCTTTGAATGAAGGGTATTTTAAAGACGGGTCAAACCAGGTGGGTGTTTTCATCACGCTTTTTAATCTTGTAAAAGCATCGAATGTAAACTTACCGTGGTAAGCGCCTATGCCACTGTTGCCCACACCGCCAAAAGGCAGGTGGTGATTGGTAAAATGCCAGTCGGTATTATTGATGCAGCCCCCGCCAAATGCCACGGTGTTTATCCAGTTCTGCTCTTTTTTATTACTTGATGTAAACAAATAAAAAGCAAGCGGGTTCTCATTCTGTTTCACAATTTTTTTTGCCTCTTCTGTTGTATCAAAAGAAATTACGGGAAGGATGGGGCCAAAAATTTCTTCGTTCATCAACAGCGAATCAAGCGGAATATTATCCATAATAGTTGGTGCCATAAACAGCGTTGCCCTGTTATGCTGGCCACCGCAAATAATATTTCCATCACCGAGATACGCAACAAGTTTATCGAACCTTTTTTCATTAATAATTTTCCCGTAATCATAAGCAGTTGATACATTAGCTGAATAAAATTTTTCAATGGAACGTTTTAATTTTTCTGCCAATTCATCTTTTACTGAAGCATGCACAAGCACATAATCCGGGGCTATACAGGTTTGGCCTGCATTTAAAAATTTGCCCAGTACTATCCTTCTTGCCGCCACAGAAAGGTTTGCATCTGCTTCCACAATGCAGGGGCTTTTACCACCAAGCTCCAGTGTTACCGGAACCAGGTTTTCTGCCGCCAGTTTATAAATGTATCTTCCCACGGGTATGCTTCCCGTATAAAATATATGGTCAAAACGAAAAGACTGCATCATGGCAGGAACCACTGTTGCGCCATCACCCTGCACTGTATATACATATTCTTTTGCAAAAATTTTATCAATGATTTTTTGCATGATGGATGCTGTGGCAGGCGCAAATTCAGAGGGCTTCAGCACGGCGCAATTACCGCCTGCAATTGCGCCAATAAGAGGAATAAATAATAGCTGCAGCGGATAATTCCATGGGGCAATGATAAGCACAACGCCTAAAGGATCGCGGTAAATTTTGCTGCCGGAAGGAAGGTTTACAAGATCTGTTTCTACTGCCTGCGGTTGTATCCAGGCACGTAAATTCTTTAAAGCGTTATTAAGTTCTGCATATATCAACCCAAGTTCGGATGCATAAGATTCTTCAGCACTCTTTTTCAAATCGGTATAGAGTGCAGTATAAATTTCTTTCTCATGTTGCTGTAAAGCTTTTTTCAGCAATTGCAATTGCTCCTTGCGGAAGCTGTATAAACGCGTGGCGCCGCTTTCGTAATAATTGCGCAAACCCGGTAAAATATTTAAAGATAAATCCATTGTATATTTTTAAAATTGCTAAAGATAAAGGGTGATATAAGTTTTATATTGATTAATTCTTATTATATATCCAACCTCAATTTAAGGAGAAAATTTGTCCATTAACCCTTATTGCAATAAATTCATTGCGTCAAATACACATTTATTAATCTAATAATTGAACCCAATGGATAAGAAGCAGCCTGTACAAAAGGCGGATAATAATACCCGCCGTAAGTTTTTAAGAAATGGATTACTGACCGCCGCCGGTTTTTATATTGTGCCAAGACATGTGCTGGGCAGGGGTTTTACGGCACCGAGCGATAAACTTGTAGTTGCAGGTATTGGTGCAGGCGGAAAAGGAGAAGATGATCTGTGGCATTTTTACAGAAGCGGCAAAGCAGAAATAGGCTTCCTCTGCGATGTGGACGACAGGCAGGCAAAAACAAGCGTGAAGCGCTATCCCAAAGCAAAATATTACAAAGATTTCCGCGAGATGCTGGATAAGGAAGGTAAATCCATTGACGCGGTTTCTGTATCCACACCCGATCATACGCATGCCGTAGCAGCAATGGCTGCCATGCAGCTTGGCAAACATGTATATGTACAAAAACCATTGACACATGATATTTATGAAGCACGGATGCTTACAGAGGCAGCACACCGCTACAAAGTGGTTACGCAAATGGGCAACCAGGGAGCCAGCGGTGATGGTGTGCGCCAGTTGGTTGACTGGTATAATGCAGGCATCATAGGTGATGTGCATACTATTTATTGCTATACTGACCGGCCCGTATGGCCGCAGGGTGTTGGAAGACCGGCAACCGCTTCACCTATACCACCAGAACTGAATTACGATTTATGGCTGGGCACTGCTCCGCAAAAGGACTATTTTGATGGCGTACTTCCGTTTAACTGGCGTGGCTGGTGGGATTATGGTACGGGTGCATTGGGTGATATGGCCTGCCATATTATGGCGCCTGCTTTTGCAGTACTCGGCCTGGGCTATCCTGTTTCTGCAGAATGCAGTGTGGCAACAAGGTACACCGAACCCTGGACAAAAGCTTATTTCCCTGAAAGCGGCCCCATTTCATCGCATATAGTTTTAACTTTCATAGTAAAAGACCGTAAACATCATAATAATACCCATGAACTAAAACTGCATTGGATGGATGGTGGCATACAACCGGAAAGGCCTGAAGAACTGGGCGCTAATGAAATGATGGGTGACGGTGGCAATGGTGCGATCTTTATCGGATCAAAAGGAAAAATGATATGCGGCACTTATGGCATCAACCCGCAATTACTGCCCACTTCAAGAACAAAAGAAACAACCGTTCCGCAAACGGTGGCACGCGTGCCAAAAGGCGATGAAGGACATTATGCTGCATGGGTGGAAGGGGCAATGGCAGGTTATGGAAGCGATAAAGCAAACAACCTCAGTTCCCGTTTTGATATTGCCGGTCCGCTTACTGAAAGCGTATTGATGGGCAACCTCGCCATACGCAGTTATGATATCCAGAAGCTCAAAACCGGAAAAACAGATGAATATGATTACCCGGGACGTTATATTAAATTATTGTGGGATGGCGATAATATGAAGATCACCAACTTCGATGACGCAAACCAGTTTGTAAAACGTACTTACAGGGCTGGCTGGAGTTTGGGTGTATAACAAACAAAAATAAAACTAAGGCTATCTTAAAAATCTGGCCTTTTTTATTGAAATGAATATTTGAGCTGTGATCATTTTACGGTTACTGTATGTTATTTTACTTATCCCGAAAACCGCATTTAGTAAAACAGGATGATAAGCCGTAAATTTGCAGGTAAATGATTTTTATGCTTGATACAATTGAAAGCGCGATAGAAGACATAAAAAACGGCAAATTAATTATTGTAGTAGATGATGAAGACCGCGAGAATGAAGGCGATTTTATTACAGCCGCGCGCAACGTTACCCCTGAAATAATAAACTTCATGAGCAGGGAAGGAAGGGGTTTGATATGCACACCCATCAGCGAAGAACGGGCGGATGCACTACAGCTTGAACTGATGGTAAACAACAACACGGCTTTGCATGAAACAGCTTTCACTGTAAGCATTGATTTGCTCGGGCATGGATGCACCACAGGTATCAGTGCGCATGACAGGGCGAAAACAGTGCAGGCATTAATTGACCCAAAAACAAAAGCTGCCGACCTTGGCAGACCCGGACATATTTTTCCGCTGCGTGCAAAAACAGGTGGTGTACTCCGCCGTACCGGCCACACAGAAGCGACTGTTGACCTGGCAAGGCTTGCAGGCTTTGAACCCGTGGGCGTTTTAGTGGAAATTATGAATGAAGACGGCACTATGGCAAGATTGCCGCAATTGCGTGAGATTGCAAAAAAGTTTCGCGTAAAAATTATTTCTATAAAGGATTTGATTGAATACCGTTTAAAAAGGGATTCATTAATTGAAGAAATTGTGCGGGTGCAGATGCCTACAAAGTATGGCGATTTTAAGCTGGTTGCATTTAAAGAAAAAAGCACCAATGGCGAGCATCTGGCATTGATAAAAGGTGAGTGGCAGAAAGATGAGCCTGTGCTTACGCGTGTACATTCCAGTTGTTTAACCGGTGATATTATGGGCAGCTTCCGCTGCGATTGCGGCGAACAACTGCACAAAGCCATGCAGCTTATAGAAGCGGAAGGAAAGGGTGTAATCCTTTATATGAACCAGGAAGGCCGTGGCATAGGGCTTGTAAATAAGTTAAAGGCATACAAGCTGCAGGAAGAAGGCATGGATACGGTAGAAGCTAATATCCACCTTGGTTTTGGCATGGATGAGCGTGATTATGGCGTGGGTGCACAAATGCTGCGCTACTTAGGCGTAACCAAATTAAAACTCATGAGCAATAACCCAAAAAAACGTGCCGGTCTTAAAGGTTATGGTCTGGAGATCGTGGACATTGTGCCCATTGAAATTGAACCCAACCAGTATAACGAAAAATATTTAAAAACAAAAAGGGATAAGCTGGGACACGAAATACTCGCGCAGAAATGAAATTGCAATTGACAGAAATGCCCTTTTTAAAAAACTAATTCTTACTGTAATAATGCAGCGTACTACAGTTGTTTTTATCAAAAATCGAATTACTGTATTTTTTTATTTCATCAATAGAAACTGCCCGGTATTTTTCTAATTCCTCATTCATCAGATCAGCATTGCCAAGCAGTTCATACATGGCCAGGCTGGCTGCACGGCTTGCCACGCTCATATCTTCAAAAGCAATAGTGCTTTCAGTTTTATTTTTTACTTTATCCAGTTCTGCATCACTTACTGCGTCATTTTTTATTTTATCAAGCTCTTCATCCACTGCCTTTTCTGCATCATTCATTTTCACACCCTTTACCAGCTTGCCTTCTATGGTAATAAGACCGGGGTCGGTACTGCCAAAATGATAACATTCAATATTGCTGAAAAGTTGTTTTTCTTTTACCAGTGACTGGTACAGCCTTGATGAACCGCCGCCGCTCAGCATATCGGTTATGAGATCGGTAGCATAATATCCTTTGTCCATTCTTGCAGGTATATGCCAGCTTTTATACAGTGCATCCAGGGGCACATCGGCCCTAACATCCAGGAAGCGCGGTGCCTGCTGTTTTGGTTCCGGCGGCAATGGATGATTATATTTTTCACCCGCCGGAATATCGCCAAACCATTTTTCTGCAAGCCGTTTTATTTCTCCTGTTTTTACATTGCCCGCTACAACAAGAATTGCATTTACAGGCCGGTAGTGTTTAAAGAAAAAATCTTTTACTTCTCCCAGTTTCACATTTTCCACATGGCTCAGTTCTTTGCCAATCGTCATCCACCGGTAAGGATGCTCCGTGTATGCGAGTTCACGCATTTTGTGCCATACATCGCCGTAAGGTTTATTAATATAATGTTCTTTAAATTCCTCGCACACTACTTTACGCTGCACATCTAAGCTTTTTTTGCTGAATGCAAGACTGAGCATGCGGTCGCTTTCCAGCCAGAATGCTGTCTCAATATTCTGTGCGGGCAACTGGCAGTAATAATTGGTGAGGTCATTTGTTGTATAGGCATTGTTCTCTCCGCCGGCGCGCTGAAGCGGCTCATCATAATCCGGTATATGTATGCTGCCGCCAAACATCAGGTGCTCAAATAAATGCGCAAAGCCTGTTTTGTCCGGTTGCTCATCCCTTGCGCCCACATCATACATCACATTTACTACGGCCATTGGCGTGGATTCGTCTTCATGCACAATTACACATAAACCATTATCTAAAAAAAACCTGTTATACTGTACCATAATTTCTTAATAAAGGCATGCAAATTAATAAAGCAAAGGCAAACCTTTATTTAAATAAGGGATAACCTCATAAGGGGAAGAATATTTCTGCTAAAAATCAATACCCGTCCACCTGCGTTTGTTGCTTTCATATTTCTGAAAGTTGAACTGGTATAACTTTCCCGGGCGGTGGGGCACATCATCTTCAAACTCGCCGGTATCAATCAAAAAATCCATGGAGAAGAATTTTTTTCTGAAATTCCTGCGGTCCATTTTAATGCCAAGGATGGCTTCGTATAAATTCTGCAGTTCGCGCAGCGAAAATTTTTCGGGCAGCAAATTAAAACCAAGCGGGTGCTCCATAATCCTTTTCTGGAGCCATGCATAACATTCATCCAAAATTACTTTATGGTCAAAAGCCATTTCTTTTATGCCCTGCCGGCTATGCCAGTGCAGTTCATGTTCTATCGTTTTTAACTGGTGGTGTTCAATATTCAGTAGTGAACAATAAGCGACGGTAAGCACCCTTCCGCCGGGGTGACGCATTGGATGGCTGAATGTTTTTACCTGTTCAAGATATACATCATCCATTCCTGTTCTTTCTTTCAAAACGCGGTATGCGGCTTCATCCAGTTCTTCATTGTCCATAGCAAAATCGCCCAGCAATGACCATTTATCTTTAAACATTTCAAGGTCGCTGCGGATGAGTAATACTTTCAGTTCATTGTCATCAAACCCAAAAATTACGCAGTCAACCGTAATAGGTACCCTTGGGTAAGATGCCACAAGTTTTTGAGCATCTTTTATCACCCCCGCATTTTGTCCGGATAACCCGCCGGGGACAGATTTATTTTTCATAGTCGGATAATAAAATTTGAAATTGCAGTAAACAGCGGCGGTAAGAATTAAGCTTCATCTTATTTAATAAATATTTGAAAGCCTAAATTACACATTTTTACCTTTGTGTAAGGATAACACAAATAAAAACACACAGCTTTTTCCAAAAAAACATTCTCATTTAATTTTATCAACTAATTTATATTTATGTACTCTGCAGAGCAAACAAAAAATTTACAGGAGCAATCAAAATATTTTCTGGGCCACGCAGCAGTTGAAAAAAATAAAATTGAAGCGTTGAGAAATGTTTTGCGTTTTCATGAATACCGGTATTATATAATGAATGACCCGCTGGTTTCAGATTATGAATATGATGTGCTGTATAAACAACTGGAAAAATTTGAAGCTGAAAACCCATCTGCCATTACACCAGACTCGCCCACACAGCGGGTAGGAAAAGGGTTAACAAAAGAATTCATGACCGTACAGCACCTTGTACCCATGCTGTCACTGGAAAATTCATACAATGCAGATGATTTGATTGATTGGGACAGAAAAGCAAGGGAACTTACAGGCAGGGACAGGATTGAATATTGTGTAGAACCAAAGTTTGACGGTGCCAGTATTTCACTTATTTATGAAAACGACCTTTTACTCCGCGGTGCTACCAGGGGCGATGGTGTGGAAGGCGAAGAAATTACCACCAATATAAAACAGATACGCTCAATCCCTTTATCAGCGGCGTTTTCAGCGTATGGAGTAAAACAAATTGAAATACGCGGCGAGATACTGATGAGCAAAGCAGCATTTAAAAAATACAATGAGAATTTAATGGAACTTGGATTGCCTCCGCTGGCAAACCCGCGCAATGCTGCCAGCGGCAGTTTGCGTATAAAAGACCCGCGGGAAGTGGCAAAAAGAAATTTAGAAGCATTTTTGTATCATGTAAGTTATTATACTTTAATTGACGGCATTCCTGTCTTTTCTGGCAGCAATAAACCATCAACCAGCTATCTTGCTACTCATTCAGGCTGTCTTGAAATGCTCTGGCAGTGCGGTTTCCACTCGCCGCAAAAAGAAAAACAAATACTCAGCGGTATTAATGAAGTAATAAAGCATGTACATGATTTTGAAGAAATGCGCGACACGCTTCCTTACGAAATTGATGGCATGGTAATAAAGGTGAATGATATTGCACTACAGGATAAAATGGGCATGACCACGCACCACCCGCGCTGGGCCATTGCTTTTAAATTTAAAGCAAGACAGGCTACCACAAAATTAAAAGGTGCAGAATTTAATGTGGGCAGAACGGGTGCAGTAACTCCGGTTGCAAAATTAGAGCCCGTATATCTTGCAGGTGTTACTATATCAAGCATTTCGGTGCATAATGAAGAATATATAAGAGAAAAAGATTTGAAGATAGGGGACACGGTTCTTATTGAACGCGCAGGTGACGTGATACCGCAAATTGTAAAATCTTTGCCCGAACTGCGTGATGGCACCGAACAGGCAATCGTTTTTCCAAAGCAATGCCCCGTATGCAAAAGCGAATTATACAAAGAAGAAGATGAAGCGGTATGGCGGTGCATAAATATTGAATGTGAAGCGCAGGTGGTGGAGCGGATCATTCATTTTGTAAGCAAGGATGCAATGGATATAAAAAGTTTTGGCGAAGCCAATGTGCGCAGGTTCTATGAAATGAATTTATTGAAAGATATTCCCGGCATCTACAATTTGGATTTTGATGCCATCAGTAAACTGGAAGGCTTTGGAAAAAAATCAATGGAGAACCTGCAAACAGCTGTTGAAACATCCAAACACCAGCCGTTGCACCGTTTAATCTATGGTTTGGGTATCCGCTTCGTTGGTGAAACAACTGCAAAAACCTTAGCAAATGCAGTGGAAAATATTTTTGATTTTGCAGAAAAATCAGAAGAAGAATTGCAGCAGTTAGAAGATGTGGGCATAAAAGTGGCGCAAAGCATTTACAGGTTTTTTAGCAACAAAGAAAACCTTACTATGCTGCAGCACTTACAGCAATCAGGTTTGCAGGTGCATAACGAAAAAAAACAGGCAGCCACAGAAGGTGCATTAACCGGTCAAACATTTTTATTTACCGGAACTTTGATAAAGCTGAAACGCAGTGAGGCCGAAGCTTTGTCAGAACAGTATGGCGGAAAAATAGTAAGTGCGGTAAGCAATAAATTAAATTACCTTGTAGTGGGTGAAGATGCAGGCAGCAAACTGGAAAAAGCAAAAAAATTAAATACTGTAAAAATTATTTCTGAAGATGAGTTCCTGCAGCTTATTAGCGGTAATCATTCTTAAAAATACATACATGGAACCCGAAGTAAGGGAGTTTTTAAAACGCATTTCACTTTCGCTGGGTGTGGGTATTTTATGGATGGCGCTCAATTCCACATTCGGCATCATGTATGATTATGCTTTTATTCATGACAGTGTTACTATTGGTAATATTATTTTTTATATATGGTTCCCTGTAAGTATTTTTTTGCTGATTTGGTTTTATATACGCTTATGGAAGAAACCAATTGAATAGTTTTTTGAGCCGGGGTGCATTGCTGCTATAAAGCTTTGTTGCGTCGCACTCTTCAGCGTTTTGCACATCATTCAGCAGGCATCAGCCCGTATGGTCAGCAATTATCTTCCACTCCCCTTTTATCTTCCTGAATAAAAGTGTAAAATATCCGCCAATATCGCCAATGCTGCGCCGCAAATGCCAGCTTCCCAGTACAAAATAATATTCACGCGAGAGTGGTTTCATTTCTATCAGTTCAAACTTCAGTTTGCCCATTACAGTTGTATCAGGGTAACGTTTTTTATACCCTTCCAGAGTGGTTTGCCAGCCATACGCCAGGCCTTTGCTGCCTACAAATAAAAGGCTGTCATTTTTCCAGTAAGTTTCCATAAAGGCATCTATATTTCCCGTGTTCCAGGCATTGGTCTGCGTTTGCATTACTGCACGTATTTCATCTTCATCTTTTGATTGGGCGGTGCATGCAAAAACAAAAAAAAGAGAAAACACAGGAACAGTCAAATAGATTTTTTTCATTGCAATTTATTTAGCGTGGAATAAAATTTCCTGTAAGATAATTTTTTTATTTTTAAAAAAAATAACTGCGATACCTGCATAATTTAAAAATCAAAAAATAATTACCTTGTGTGGATGGAATATGTTTCACATTTAAAAAAAGATGAAAGGCTTGCCGCTATTATCAGTGAGCCTTATTATGAGCTGAAGCTGCACAAAAATATCCCGCTGCGTTTAATGGCAAGCATTATGAGCCAGCAACTGAATACAAAAGTGGCGCAAATAATTCACCGCAGGTTTTTGGAATTATACAAAGATGCAGAACCCGGGCCACAGCAGGTTTTGGATACACCATTTGAAACACTGCGTAGCATAGGTCTTTCCAATGCCAAAGTAAATTATGTGCAAAATGTGGCAGGGTTCTGCATGGAAAATAAAATCACCGATAAAAAATTACTTACCATGGCCAATGAAGATGTCATTGAATTGCTTACGCAGATAAAAGGCGTGGGGCAATGGACTGCTGAAATGCTGCTGATGTTTACCTTAGGCAGGGAAGATTTGTTTGCCTGTGATGATCTTGGGCTGCAACTGGCAGTAATAAAATTATATAACCTGAGGGCAACTGATAAAAAAAAGTTTAGGGAAAAGCTGATAAAGATTTCAAACAAATGGAGTCCTTACAGAACTTACGCCTGCCTTCATTTGTGGCGCTGGAAGGACAGAGAATAAAAAAAGCACGCAGTAGAAACTGCATGCGTGACATAAAACTGCCTGCTTATAACTTTTTTACAACGGGGTTACTACCACCTCGTCAATAATTTTCTGAACAGTGCTTACAGCAAATGTTTTTTCCAGGTCTTTGTTGGCTGATTTAATGACGAAGTTGTAAGATTTATTGCTGTCATCATCATTCTTTACCAGTTTGAATTTTTTTGAAAAGTTTTTATCGCTGTACTCTTTTTCATACAGTGTATTGCCGTTGTCATCTTCAATTACAAGGGCAAACCTGTCACCACCCGCATTGGGTATATTTACACTGAAGATAAGAGCACCGTCAACTGTGCCGGTGTATTGCACTGTTGCTCCGCTGTTATCAGAAAGTATTTCTATATTGGTTGTGTTTGCTTTACTTTCCAAAGGGGCGCTGCATATAATTGCTACAGTTAAAAAAGCCGCTGCGATAATTCTTTTACTTAAGGTTTTTACAAATGTCCGTTTCATAATATTTAATTTTTAGGTTTAAAAAATGTTATTCTTATGGCATAACAATTTTATTCGGCACACAGGCCGTGCGCAGGCAATCAAAAAAAATATACACTTAATTTCAGCAGTAACTGCTTTACAAGTTTTGAAAGAAAGTGTTTTTCATACGTTATGCAAATATATACCTGAAACGGTAAAAAGTAACCCACGTTATATTAAGTTAACAAACGTCAATATGGCAGAACTCCCTGCTGCACTGCATTTCAGCCGGAAAATGCAACGTTGGAATAAATAAAAAATGAAGCTGATTAACTTTTTTTTATGAAGACCGCATGAGTTTGTGTCTGCAATGCGGAATATTATTTTAATAAATGTAAAATATACACTTATAATTTTCAGGCAGGCTGCCTGTTAAGTGTTTGCCATAATAAATCTTTGAGCCCGTTTATACCCCTGTTTATAAGAGAGGAAATAAAAACATGCGGGATATTTTTTGGCAGCTCGTTTTCTACGGCGGCTTTCAACTCGTCATCCAGCATATCGCTTTTACTTATCGCGATTACAAAATCTTTCTGCAGCATTTCAGGGTTATATTGTTTTAACTCATCGAGTAATATTTCAAATTCTTTTTTATGGTCTGCACTGTCTGCAGGAATTAAAAATAATAAAACGGAATTGCGTTCAATATGCCTCAGAAAACGGTGCCCTAAACCCTTTCCTTCGGCAGCACCTTCAATAATACCCGGCAGGTCTGCAATGCAGAATGATTTGCCATCACGGTACTCCACTATGCCTAACTGCGGTATTAAAGTGGTAAAAGCATAATCCGCAATTTTTGGCTTTGCTGCAGTTATTACAGAAAGCAAAGTAGATTTGCCTGCATTCGGAAAACCTACCAAACCCACATCGGCCAATACTTTCAGCTCCAGTACTTTCCAGCCTTCCTCTCCTTCTTCTCCGGGTTGTGCATGCTCAGGCGCCTGGTTGGTGGGTGTTGCAAAATTGCAGTTCCCCAAACCACCCCGGCCTCCACTCATTAAAATAATTTCTTCCCCGTCTTTTAAAATTTCCGCTTCCTGTTTCCCGGTTGTTTCATCGCGTGCAATCGTGCCCAGCGGCACTTCAATAATTATATCCTTTCCATCACGGCCGGTGCTTTTGTTTTTGCTTCCGTTTTCTCCATTTTCTGCAAGCACATTTTTATAATACCGCAGGTGCAGCAATGTCCATAATTGTTTATTGCCTTTTAAAATAATATGTGCACCGCGACCCCCGTCGCCACCATCCGGGCCACCCATGGCAGTAAGCTTGTTGCGTAAAAAGTGCCTGCTGCCTGCACCGCCATGTCCGCTTCTGCAGAAAATCCTTATATAATCAATAAAATTTGTTTTTTCCATAATGCAAGTATGCAAAGATATGTTTTAGGATTGCGGAGATTAATAAAGATGTAATGAGCGGTGAAAAAAATATGGCAGTGAAAAAACCGTATTGTCTTCAGCCTATGCAAAAAGTTTTCGCCTGTCATATTTTATTTTCATATCTTTTCACACCAAAACCCCATCATTATGAACAACAATACTGTTTCAACCATTTCAAGGATCGTTTTTGCTTTAGTTATCGGATATTTCGGCGTTGGCCATTTAATGAACGCAGATGGCATGAAGGATTATGTTCCTTCATATATCCCCGGTGGTATAATCTGGGTATATGTTTCAGGCGCAGGCCTTCTTCTTGCAGCTATTGCATTCATTATTGGCGTTAAGGTCCGCATGGCTGGTTACCTGCTTGGTTTGTTGCTGCTGATAATTGTACTTACCATTCATTTGCCCGGTTATTTAAATGCGGGCGATGAAGCAGCAAAAATGGGACCCATGACCATGATATTAAAAGATACAGCCCTTGGTGCAGCCGCATTTTTTATTGGCAGTAAATCATCCTGATTTCTTTTTCTAAGAAAAGCAGTTTAGCATGTTATAAAATGACATGCTTTTTTTATTTTCAGCCATTTTATGATTTTATTATTTGCTTCTTACATTTGGCTTATGAAAGTTTCGGGTTTTTCATTTATAAAAAATGCGGTGAAATTTCAATACCCTGTGGTTGAAGCGCTTCAGTCTATTTTACCAATCTGTGATGAACTAATCATCGCAGTGGGCGATTCTGATGATAATACAAGAGAAATAATAGCTGCAGTTGATCCTCAAAAAATAAAAATCATTGATACCGTTTGGGACAAAAATTTAAATAAAGGCGGGAAAGTTCTTGCTGCGGAAACTGACAAAGCTTTCAAAGCAATTGGCAGTGAAAGTGATTGGTGTATTTATATCCAGGGGGATGAAGTAATGCATGAGCAATCTCATGAAGAAGTACTGGATGCAATGTATAAATGGAAAGATGATAAAAGAGTAGATGGCCTGTTATTTAACTACCGCCATTTTTATGGTTCGTTTGATTATACCGGCACCTCATCTGCCTGGTACCGGAAAGAGATCCGGGTTATAAGAAATGATAAGGGCATTTATGCATACAGGGATGCGCAGGGCTTCAGGAAAGGCAATAATGAAAAACTGCGTGTGAAACCTTTGGGTGCTTATATCTACCATTACGGCTGGGTGCGGGAACCCAAAGCAATGCAGGCAAAATATATTAATTCGGGCAATTACTGGGGTGGGGGAAATAGTGAGGACCATTACCCCAAAATTTACGCGGGCGAATTTGATTATTCAAGAATTGATGCCCTTGAAAAATTCACCGGCACACACCCGGCAGTAATGCAGCAGCGTATCAACAGGATGAACTGGGAATTTAATTATGATCCCTCCTATAACAACCTTAAATTTAAAGACCGCTTTAAAAATGCAGTAGAAAAATTAACCGGGAAACGTTTTTTCGATTATGAGAATTATATAATTAAGTAACCCTGTAAACTAAAAATAAAGAGTGAAGGAAACAAGAAATTTTTAATGCGCCTCCAGCCAGTTTATCCCCACCCCCACTTCTGCATCTACAGGTACACCGTTAGGCAGGAGCATTGCCTGTTTCATGTTTTCAAGTATCAGGGGTTTTAAAATATCCAGCTCATCTTTTAAAGCATCAAACACCAGTTCATCGTGCACCTGCAAAATCATTTTGCTTTTTAATTTTTCTTTTTGCATAGCAGCATGAATTTTTATCATAGCAAGTTTTATCATGTCTGCAGCAGTGCCCTGTATGGGTGAGTTGATGGCATTACGTTCTGCAAATCCACGTACAGTAAAGTTGGAAGAATTTATATCACGCAGCCAGCGCTTGCGCCCCAACAGCGTTTGTACATAACCATGCTCACGTGCAAAGTTGATGGTGTCATCCATGTATTTTGTAATACCGCTGAATTCCTTTTTATAATTATCAATAATTTCTTTCGCTTCTGTTCTTGATATGCCCAGGTTATCTGCAAGGCCAAATGCCCCCTGTCCGTATATAATTCCAAAGTTTACACTCTTGGCCTTGTAACGCATTATTTTTGTTACATCTTTTTCATCCACATTATATACCCTTGCAGCAGTTGCCGTATGAATATCTTTGCCGGATTTGAATGCGCTACACATATTTGCATCACCGCTGATTGCAGCTACAATACGCAGTTCAATTTGTGAATAATCGGCGCTTACAAGAACATGATCTTTATCACGCGGCACAAATGCTTTGCGTATTTCTTTACCACGCTCACTTCTTATAGGAATATTCTGCAGGTTGGGGTTATTACTACTCAGCCTTCCGGTTACAGCCACAGCCTGGGCATAAGAAGTATGCACCCTGCCGGTTTTTTTATTTATCATCAGCGGCAAAGCATCCACATAAGTTGACTTTAATTTGGTAAGTTCCCTGAAAGCTAAAATCCCTTCCGCAATCTGGTGGCCTTTGGCTGCAAGCTTAAGCAGTACATCTTCACCGGTTTGGTATTGTCCGGTTTTTGTTTTTTTGGCTAAAGGATCAAGCTGCAGTTTATCAAACAGCACTTCTCCCAATTGTTTTGGAGATGCAAGATTGAACCTTACACCTGCCAGTGCAAATACATTGCGCTCGCTCTCTGCCGCTTCCTTTTCCAATTCTTTTGAATAACCCCGCAGGAAATTTTCGTCAATTTTTACGCCTTCAAACTCCATTGCGGCAAGTACTTTTACCAGTGGGTTTTCAGCTTCATAAAAAACTTTCTCCACTTCTTTTTCTTTTAACTGCGGGTGCAGCACATTTTTTAACTGTAAAGTGATGTCGGCATCTTCTGCTGCATATTCTTTTATTTTTTCAATTTCCACATCGCGCATATTGCCCTGCGCTTTTCCTTTTTTGCCAATAAGCTCTTCAATGTGTACGGGTTCATAGCCAAGGTATTGTGCACTCAGCAAATCCATACTGCGCCTGCCTTCCGGCTCAATTACATAATGCACAAGCATAGTGTCATAAATATTCCCCGACAGTTCTATGCCATACCATCTAAGTACGAGCATATCATATTTTATATTCTGGCCAATCCAAATAACGGAAGGAAGATCAAAGAGGGTTTTAAAATGCGCAAGCAATTTAAAGGTTCCTTTTTGATCCGCCGGACAGGGTACATAATATGCTTCATGCGGCTGAAAAGAAAAACTGAGGCCTACCAGTTCTGCATTGTTTGCATCAATACCGGTTGTTTCGGTATCAAAACATATTTCGTTTTGCAACAGTAATTTTTTAACAAGTGTTTTTATTTTTTCGTCACTGTCAACAAGGATGTAATTGTGTGGTGTATTAATGATATTTTTATCCGCATGCATTCCCCCTTCACCCGGATCAGTTTCAGCGGGGCGGGGTTTTGTTTCGTTCTTTACGGGAACACTGTTGCCAAATAAATCTTTCTGCGAATTGACATTTCCGGCAGAAACAGGGCTAAACAAATTTGCCTGCACCCCCTGCGGAGCAGATTGAAATGCATTGAAATCCTCACCCAATATACGTTTGCCAATGGTTTTAAATTCAAGCTCGGTAAAAACATTTGTCAATTCCTCTTTATTCCATTGCTTCAAACAAAAATTTTCTTCATGAAATTCCACGGGGACGTTTGTAATAATAGTGGCTAATTTTTTGCTGATGGTTGCATTCTCTTTTCCGTTTATGATTTTTTGACCAAGCGCCCCTTTAATATTCTCAGCGTTTGCGAGAACATTTTCAAGTGTCCCGTATTCAGCTAAAAGTTTTGCTGCGGTTTTTTCACCCACTCCTGCAATACCCGGAATATTATCCACGGCATCACCCATCAATCCTAAAATATCAATTACCTGGTTTACTTCTTTTATATTCCATCTGGCGCATACCTCTGCAGGGCCTATGATCTCTGCATCCCCGCCCTGGTAACCGGGTTTGTAAATATTTATTCCATCGCGTACCAACTGGCCATAATCTTTATCCGGTGTAACCATATATACTGTATAGCCCGCATCATGCGCCTGCCATGCAAGCGTGCCCACTACATCATCTGCTTCATAGCCGTCCACTTCTACAATGGGTATGTTGAAGCCTGCAATAATTTTTTTTATATCAGGAATAGCGGCAAGTAAATCTTCAGGAGCTTCCTGCCGGTTTGCTTTATAGTCTGTAAAATCTGTATGTCGTTCAGTGGGCGCCGCAGTATCAAAGCAAACGGCCATGTGGCTGGGCTTCTGGTTGGTGATTAAATCAATAAGTGTATTGGTAAAACCAAACTGCGCGTTTGTGTTTTTACCTTTTGAAGTTATGCGCGGGTTGCGGATGAGTGCGTAATATGCACGGAAAATAAGTGCGAAGGCATCCAGCAGAAATAATTTTTTTGGCTCCATTGGGCTAAGGTAACAAAATTGTTTCCCGGTTTTAAAAACTCTGCCAATTAATTAAGAGGGAAAGAAATGTTGAAATATATGCCCGCATTTTTTATTTTTAAAATAAAAAAACTTTCAATGCAATTATTGAAAGTTCGCTTTACTAAAATTATTTTCTGTTTTATTTTTCTGATGGGTTTCTTTTTCCTGCAAGCAGTTTTTCCAAAGCTGCTTCTACCCTTCTTTGCTTTGTTTGCGCTTTTTTTGCGCCTTCAATCCATACAATATACTCCTTCTGGTTTGTAAAAGACAGGGATGTAAAGAATTCTTTTGCTTCTTTATGTTTTACAAAAAAAGTTTCCAGTTCTGCCGGCGGCTTTACTAATCTTTTTTCAAAATCGTTGCCATGTGAATTGGGGTTTTTTATTTCCGCAAAGGCTCTTGTTCGGTTGGGGATAGTTTCCAATTTTTTAAACCGCATGGCCGTCCATACGTGGTCCAGCGCAACCTGTCTTACTGCCTCATATCCATTGTCTGAAATTATCTGCCAGCTGCAGTCGCGGCTTAAATCACTTGATATTTTACTGGTCGTTTTTGGATATGCTACCCAAAGCTTGCTTTCCAGGTGCAGGGCCGGGAAGACCTCGCCGAGGATATTGCATAATTGATTTTTGTTGATGGCAAATACCAGCGCAAAATCAATTTTTTTGCTTTTTAGCAGCGGGGTTACATTCTTTGAATAAGAAAGCTTTATAAACTGTTTTTCGATGGATGAAGGAAGACCCTGGATTAAAAGGTTTTTTTCATCTTTTAACTGCAATTTTTCAAACAAACTTTGCATTGACATCCTTAAATGAATTTAAGGTGAAATAATAAGAGTTTGCGAAGGTAGTAAAATATATGGCAGTTTAATTGAAAGTGCCAATCTATTTTGAAAAAGCTAGTATTTCCCGGTAAAAATATTTGTTTAATTATTTACAGGCTTGTAATACTTCAGTGCTTCAGGCATCAGTTCTTTTAATTTCTGGATGCGGTCCTGGTCAGCCGGGTGGTCACTCAGGAAAACAGGTGGTTTTGCGCCGCCCAGGCTGGCCATCCTTTGCCAGAACGGGATAGATTCCTGCGGGTTGTACCCGGCCATTGCAGCAAATATTAATCCGTAATGGTCAGCCTCATATTCCTGGTTGCGCGAATTAGGAAGTAAAACGCCCACCTCTGCAGTAGGCCCATATACATTATTAAAAATATTCACTGCTTTCGGGTTTCCGCCCAAAGCTACATTACTAGCCACCTGGATGCCCTGCGCCAGTAGGCCTTCACTCATTCTTTCGCGTCCGTGGCCGGCTACTGCATGGGTAATTTCGTGGCCAAGCACTATTGCCAGCGCGGCCTCATTTTGAGTAATAGGTAAAATATCCGTATAGACCACCACTTTGCCACCAGGCATACACCAGGCATTCACCTCTTTGCTTTCTACAAGATTGAATTCCCATTTATAACCTTTCAATGCATCGCCCTGGCCTTTATCATTATAATATTTTATAATAGCATCTTTTATCCTGTTGCCTACCCTCTAACCATTTCCGCATCTTTATTGGTATTATTGCTTACCACTGTGCTTTGAGAAAGAAACTGCCGGTACTGCGTTTTAGCCATGCTCTCTACCTGGTCTTCCGATACGAGTGACAACTGGTTCCTTCCCGTAATGGGGTTTTTGCTGCAGGCTGTTGTAAGTCATACAAGCATTACCAAAGCAAATAATTTTTTATACATACGCTAAATGTTTTGTGGCTTATTTTCAATATTTATACCAAAGATAATTTAGGAGGATCAGCAAAAGGTCAGCAACTATTTTCTCCGTTGCCTGCGGCGGTCACGGTACTTTAAAATGGGGACTTTGCTTTCTGTGCCTTTCAGCAGGCGGTTGATATTTTTTTGATGGGTAATTACTATCATTACAGCAACAGCTATAGCAAAACCGCGGTAAAGAATTTCGTGTTCATGAAAAATATAAAGGATAAAGATGGCAAACGCCACACCTGCTAAAATGGAGCTTAAGGATACAAAACGTGTAAGATAAAGTACCAGCAGAAATACACCTACGCAGCATAACGCAACATCAGGCTGCATGGCAATGGCCATTCCAAAAAGCGTAGCCACGCCTTTGCCGCCTTTAAATCCCGCCCATACCGGAAGAATATGCCCAAGTACGGCAGCTACGCCCAAACCAATCATAAAATTTGTTCTTGCAAGTTCATTATCTGCATAGAAGGGGAGCAATATATAAAGTGAAGTAGCAATTACACCTTTAAGCATATCAATAAGCATTACAAAAGTACCCCACCTGGAACCAAGAACACGGTAAGTATTAGTGGCGCCGGCATTACCGCTGCCATAATCGCGTATATCAATACCGAAGAAACGTTTACTCACCCAAACAGAAGTAGGAACTGAACCAATAAGATAAGCCAGTATGATCAACAAAAGTTCTTTCATTCGGTGGCTGGTTAAAGCTGGAAGGCAAATATAGGCAACACATTTAATAAATAATAGTTTCTTAACAACGTGCCGGCTAAAATTAATTTGACAGGTTGATGCAAATCCATTTATCCCTGCCTATGGTGGAAATATGATGAAACCCGATAGATGAAGCTTTCTCAAGAATAACCTCTTCATCATCGGTCAATAAGCCGCTGAGCAGTAAAATACCATTCAATTTAACAGAGTTTTTCAGCAGGCTTAAGTTTTCCAGGATAATATTTTTATTGATATTAGCAAGAATGATATCAAATTTTTCTTTTTTAAGAGGTGAACCGGACAAGAGCAGATCTATTTTGGTGCAATTATTTTTTAAGATATTTTCCTGCGCATTATTGATGCTCCATTCATCATTATCAATGGCTGAAACCGAAGCTGCTCTAAGTTTTTCTGCAAGGATGGCGAGGATGCCCGTGCCTGTGCCAAAATCAAAAACAGTTTTATTGCTGAAATCAATATTGCGCATTTGATGCATCATCATATAAGTGGTGGCATGGTGGCCAGTGCCAAAACTCATTTTTGGGGTAATGATAATTTCATGCCTTGTATTGGCTGAAGGCTCATGAAAATCTGCACGTACGGCAACAAAATCATCCACTGCAATGGTGTGAAAATTTGATTGCCAAACAGCATTCCAGTTTTGCGCCGGGATGAGTTGCAATGAGTACTCAATTTGAAAATTATTCAGGATTTCCTCAACCGCCGCTTGTGAAAAATTTTCTTCCTGAGTATATGCCTTAATTTCATTTTCAGTTTCTTCAAAGCCATCAAAGCCTTTACCAGCAAGCATTGCGGACAACATTTCTTTTATTTGGATATTCGAAACAGGGATGATTATCTCAATATAATTTTTCATGAAATAAATGAGAATCTTATTTGTCCAATATAAAAATGCCCGGTTATATATAGTGTATAAGTGTGCGACGCAACAGGTGATGACATGAAAAATAAAAGCCGGTACAAAATATCTTGAAACTAAAAAAGGCCTTTTGGCCTTTTAATTTTAATTATTGCTTTCGGTATTTACATTTTGCGCCGGTCTTGGCTGCATTTCAGGTTTCTGCATCAGCACTTTGCGGCTGAGTTTAAACTTCCCCGTTTTATGATCAATACCAATGAGTTTTACTTTTACGGTATCCCCTTCTTTCAGCACACCTTCCAAACTTTCTAAACGCTTCCAGGAAACTTCACTTATGTGCAGCAACCCTTCCTTCTTTGGCAGGAATTCTACAAAGGCCCCATAAGGCTGAATAGTTTTTACCTTCGCTTCATACACTTCATCAATTTGCGGTACCGCTACAAGGCCTTTTACCCACGACTGCGCCCTGTCCACACCTTCTTTATTAACAGAGAAAATACTCACTTCCCCAAAATTTCCTACTTCTTCAATATTTATTGTAGTGCCAGTTTCTTTTTGTATTTCCTGGATTACTTTTCCGCCCGGCCCGATTACTGCGCCTATAAATTCTTTGTCGATGATGAGTTTAACCATCCTTGGCGCATGTGGTTTCACATCATCTCGGTGAGCGGGGATGCATTCATACATGGCATCAAGAATATGCAAACGGCCTTTACGCGCCTGTTCCAGCGCTTTGCGCATTACATCCATGCTTAACCCATCTACTTTAATATCCATCTGCACACCACAAATACCGTCGCGGGTCCCAGTTACTTTAAAATCCATATCGCCCAGGTGGTCTTCATCACCAAGGATATCAGTAAGGATTGCGAAATTATTATCTGAGCTTCTTGTTATCAACCCCATTGCCACACCACTTACATGCTTGGGAAAAGGCACACCGGCATCCATTAATGCAAGTGAACCTGCACAAACAGTGGCCATGGATGATGAACCGTTGCTTTCCAAAATATCACTTACTATCCGCACTGTATATGCATATTCATTACCCGGCATCATTTGCTTTAAACTGCGCATGGCAAGGTTTCCATGGCCTACTTCACGCCTGCTCTGGCCGCGCATCATTTTTACTTCGCCGGTGCTGAAAGGAGGGAAATTATAATGTAAAAAGAATTTTGAGTCGAAGGATTTTGCAGCGCTTTCGATGAGTAATTCATCCAGAGGCGTTCCTAATGTAACCGTAGTTAAAGACTGGGTTTCACCCCTTGTGAACAAAGCCGAACCATGCGGGGTAGGTAATGGATCTACTTCCATTGCAAGCGGGCGCACCTGGTCAAGCTGGCGGCCATCAAGGCGGATGCGGTCATCAAGCATCATATGCCTTATCACTTCCCATTGCAGGTCTTCATAATATTTTTTGGCTAATTTTTTATCAGTGTCTGAAGCTTCTTCTCCAAGACCAGCAATTAATTCTTCTTTTAATGCTTTGAAAGCACTGCTTCTTTCGCTTTTTGCAGTACCGCTTTTTGCAATCTCATATATTTTTTCTTTACAGAAAGCATTTACTTTTTCTTTCAGTTCCTCATTTTGTTCAGGCTTTTTATAATCACGTTTTGCAGTTACGCCTTTTTTATTTTTTAATTCTTCCTGTGCTTTAATCTGTATGCGGATGGCATCATGTGCCAGTTCAAGTGCCCTGATCAAATCTTCTTCACTGCATTCCTTTGCTTCGCCTTCTACCATCATCAGGTTTTTTTCTGTGGCGGCGATGAGGAATTCCATGTCTGCTTTTGCAAGCTCAGTCCTGGATGGGTTTACTACAAGTGTTCCATCAACTCGCGCAATACGCACTTCAGAAATAATTTCTTTTATGGGAATATCAGAAACTGCTAACGCTGCAGATGCCGCCAAACATGCCAATGCATCGGGCATTACTTCTTCATCGCTTGAAACAAGGGTAACAAGCACCTGTACATCGCACAGATAATCTTCAGGAAATAAAGGGCGCAATGCACGGTCAATTAAGCGGCTGGTAAGGATTTCATAATCATTCAGCCTGGCCTCACGCTTAAAAAATGAGCCGGGAATGCGGCCGGCGGAAGCAAATTTTTCCTGGTAGTCAACACTCAAAGGGAAAAAGTCCTGTCCTTCCCTTGGTTCTTTATTAGCTACCACGGTGGCTAATATAATACACTTTCCCTGGCGAACAGTAACTGCGCCATCGGCCTGACGGGCCAGTTTGCCGGTTTCTATAATTACTTCGGCACCATTGGGCAGCGTGAAACCCGCTTGTATAGGTTGGGATAACATAAATTAATTTAAAATTTATAAATACTGATTTTACTTATCTACTGGTTTATTTGATTTAATAGGCAAACCTTTGAAAGGTAATTCCGGGAAAAGGCACCAACATAAAATTTATTACCCGGCCTGAATTTTAGCCGGGAAAAATATTCTTCATATTGAAAAAATTATTTTCTTAACCCTAATTTTTCAATCAGTGCACGGTAACCCTGCAGGTTAGTTTTTTGCAGGTAAGTAAGTAAGCGCTTGCGCTGCCCTACCAGTTGCATTAAACCGCGGTGAGTGGAAAAATCTTTTTTGTTGGCCTGTAAATGGCTGGAGATACTTGAAATACGCTCTGTTAAAAGGGCTATCTGGCCTTCAATAGAGCCTGTGTTTTCGGCTTTACCGCCAAAATTTGTAAATGTTGTTTTTTTTGATTCTGTTGTTAAATAAGGCATCTCAATTTTTTTTAATAGCATCCAAAAATATCCATCTTTTTTATTGTGGCGGCAAAGGTAGCGGAAAATATGTGTAAAAAGGAAATTTTGAGAGAGATTTTTGGTGCACCTGCTTCAGCAATTCAAACAGTTTTCATACTAAAAGGGGCTTAAATAGTTTTTACGTTACAGTTCAATCCAAAATACCGGGCGGCCGGGTAACAAAATGAATGTTTACTTTTGCCGCATATTTTTAAATTAAAATATCAGAGACTTTACCTTTTAAATATATTATGCTATGAAACTAAATCATGCATTGCCTACTCTTGCCGCCACCATTTTTTTATTCTCCTGCGTAAGCCCAAAAAAATTAAAACAGGCTGAAGATAAATACAAGCAGTTAAACGGTGCTTATGTTGAAATGCAGGGAAAACTGCGCAATTGTGAGCAAACATCCAAAGATTCCACTGATGATTTTGCCCGGAAAAAAGTTGCTTATGAAAATCAAATACACGCACTGTCTGACCAGGTGGAATTCCTGAAACAAAACAACAACCAGGTGCTCAACCAGCTAAAAGACCTTTCCGTTATTTCCAGTTCACAGGCTGCGAGCATCAATAAATCTTTGGATAATATTGGCGCAAAAGATGCTTATATAAAAGACCTGCAAGGTGCCATGGCAAGAAAGGATTCGCTGAACATGGCGCTTGTAATGAATTTAAAAGGGGCTATTGGCGACCTCAATGATAAAGACATCAATATAAAGGTTGACAAAGGGGTTGTATATATAGATATTTCAGATAAACTGCTTTTCAAAAGCGGCAGTTATGACGTTACTGACCCGGCAAAAATAGTGTTGGGCAAAGTAGCCAAAGTACTTAATAACCAGCCCGATATTGAATTTATGGTGGAAGGCCATACTGACAATAACCCTATTAAAAATAATTGTTTGCTGGACAACTGGGATTTAAGTGTAAAACGCGCTACATCTGTAGTCCGGATATTGCAGAATGAATATGGTCTGGACCCAAAACGCATGACTGCCGCGGGCCGCAGCGAATTTATACCGGTTTCAGACAATACCACAAATGATGGAAGGGCAGCCAACCGCAGAACAAGGATTGTAATACTTCCGCAACTCGACCAGTTTTTTAAACTGCTGGAAACGCCGCAGAAATAAGTTTGATTAAAGTTTAAAAAACATTTTCTTCATTATTGTTTGATTGTTTTTAAAAATTTTTTAGCGGGTAGTTTTAAAAACTCTTCTTTACAAAAAGTTTTATTCTCAATTTTTTGCCCTACTTTTGCCACCCTTTCACAGGCTGCGGTGATGGTGACCGCTGCTTTAAGTTGAAATAATATTTTTGGGTCAGTAAAAAACAATTTATGAAACGTACATTTCAACCGCATAATAAGCGCCGTAAATCGGTTCATGGTTTCCGCAAACGTATGGAAACTGCCAATGGCCGTAAAGTGCTTGCAACCCGCCGCGCAAAAGGGCGTCATAAACTCAGCGTTTCTGACGAAAGGAAATTAAAATAAACTTTTAGCCAATACCGCTTTGGTAAACTGATTAAATGATAATTTTAAAGCCCTGCTGTACAGCAGGGCTTTTTTTATTAGTAAGATTAAAATGCCCGGAACATTTACATACAGCAAAAAAGAAAAATTAAAAAGCCGCAAAATGATAGAGCAGCTTTTTACCTCTGGAAAAACATTTACGCTTTTCCCTGTAAAAGTTTTTTATATGCTGCCTGAACATCTGCTTGACTTTCCTGTTAAACTTGGGGTGGGCGCAGGCATAAAGCATTTCAGAAAAGCAGTGGAACGAAATGGTATAAAAAGGTTGTTGCGGGAAGCTTACCGTACAGAAAAATTAATTTTGCACAGTTACCTTAGCGGCAGCAATAAGCAGGTAATCTTTTTTCTTTTATATATTGATAAAACTTTACCTTCTTATACCATGATTAAAATAAAGATGCCTGATATACTGCAAAAGCTTATAAAAGAATTGAATGAAAATAATCCTTCAAATACTTAGTTACCCTTTTATACTGCTGATAAAATTTTACCAGTATATAATTTCACCTGTTATTGGCCCCAAATGCAGGTTTACGCCTACCTGCTCCCAATATGCTGTTGAAGCATTGAAAAAATACGGGGTTTTTAAAGGCTTATGGCTGGCACTGAAAAGGATTTCAAAATGCCATCCCGGTGGCGGCAGCGGTTATGATCCGGTTCCCTGAAAAAAAATCATACCGTAAATATTATTTATAACTTATAATTTACAACCCTAATATTATTACAAATGGATTTTAAAAATAAAACAGTCTTTATTACGGGCGCCAGCCGCGGTATTGGTAAAGCTATCGCGTTACGGCTGGCAAAAGAAGGCGCCAATATTGTAATTGCCGCAAAAAGCACGGAAGAAACCCCCAAACTGGGCGGCACTATTTTCAGCGCAGCGCAGGAGGTGGAAACCGCCGGTGGCAGGGCTTTGGCAGTACAGGTGGATATAAGGCTGGAAGAACAGGTAAAGGCGGCTGTACAACTGGCCGCAGAAAAATTTGGCGGCATTGATATCCTCATCAATAATGCATCGGCCATCCAGCTTACCAATACTGAACAAACAGAGGCAAAGCGTTTTGACCTGATGCACAGCATAAATGTGCGGGGTACTTTTCTTGTTACAAAAAATTGCATCCCTTATTTAAAGAACGGCAGCAACGCGCATATCCTTACTTTATCGCCGCCGCTGAATATGGATGCAAAATGGCTGGCACCGCATATAGCTTATACTATTAGCAAATACAATATGAGCATGATGGCCATGGGCTGGGCAGCGGAATTTAAAAAATATAATATCGCTGCAAATGCTTTATGGCCGCGCACAACTATTGCCACGGCGGCAGTAAAAAATTTACTGGGTGGTGAAATGCTTGTGAATATGAGCCGCACACCTGATATTATTGCGGATGCCGCTTATTATATTCTGCGCAGGCCATACGCAAACTGTACAGGAAATACTTTTATTGATGAAGATATTTTGAAAGAAGAAGGCATAAGCGACCTGAAAAAATACAATGTTGTTCCGGGTGCAAAACTTTATCCTGATCTGTTCATATAATTTTAAATAAGCTCCATCCATTCTTTATTATTTTTTAAAACCTTTTACCCGTTTTCACTTCAAGCCAATGCAATCCTTTAGCTTTGGTATTGTAAATTTCAGCAAGTGCCAGATCAGTTATCAAGTACTTTCCCGGCGTTACAGGGCCCAATCGGCGTATTCGATTCCGGTTACGGCGGGCTTACCGTTTTAAAAGAAATTATTGCAAAACTTCCGCAGTACCATTATATTTATTTAGGTGATAATGCCCGTGCACCTTATGGTACACGCTCATTTGAAACTGTTTATCACTACACCCTTGAATGTGTAAACTGGTTTTTTACCCAGGGTTGCCCGCTGGTGATACTCGCCTGCAATACCGCATCCGCAAAGGCTTTGCGCACCATACAGCAAAACGATTTGCAAAAAACAGCACCGGGTAACAGGGTACTTGGTGTAATACGTCCCACTACTGAACTGATTGGGCAATACACAAAAAGCAACAGCATAGGCATACTTGCCACAGCCGGCACCGTGCAGTCATTATCTTATGTAATTGAAATTGAAAAATTTTATCCCGGTGCAAAAGTTTCGCAGGAAGCCTGCCCTATGTGGGTGCCGCTGATTGAAAATAATGAGCATGAAAGCCATGGCGCTGATTTTTTTATTAAAAAGAATATTGCCCATCTTTTAAAACAGGACGGGGCTATTGATACCATTTTGCTTGCCTGCACTCATTACCCCCTGATGCTTAAAAAAATACGTGAATATACGCCCGTGCATATACACCTGCTTACACAGGGTGAAATTGTGGCCACTAGCCTGGCTGATTACCTGCACCGCCATCCTGAAATGGATGAGCGGCTAAGTAAAAACAGCACACAGAATTTCTACACAACAGATTCCGCTGAAGATTTTAATACCCACGCAACAAATTTTTTCGGAAAACATGTTCTTGCAAAACATGTTGATTTAGGCTGATGATTGCTGATTAAAGATGTGTATGTACAAGAGTGCGACGCAACAATGATGAGCAAAGTGACGCAGCCCAGGCCCATAAAATTTATTTTTTACTGCTTACAATACCCACAGCCCGCCCAATTAAAAACACAAGATACAAAGCGCCCCACACATGATAAATGAGCTGTATGTTGCGTATGATGCGGTATGCCCCATCAGGGAATGAGCCACCGGCGCAAAAAATGTCCACACTATAATACAGCATTTCGCTGTAGCTCTGAAAGCCGGGCACTGCCGTTACCGCAGTGGCGCCCGGATTGGAAAGGTTGATGATCTCAAACAGGCTTGTCCACGCAATGGGTATCATAAAATAAGTGGCAAGGGATGACCAGAATATATCCTGCGAATTTTGTTTTTCTTTAAACATTTCAATAATCAGCAGCGAGATTACATACATCTGCAGTACGCAAAAAGGGATATGAAGCGCAATAAGCCATGCCACTTTATTTTGTGTAAGCTGCACAAAGGGGTTTAGCGGAATAAATGTTGCGGCGGATATAAAAAACATTACAAGCAATATCACCCCAATAATTTTTTTATTGCCAAAATGCAGGCGGCTGGTAAGATGGTACAATACCCGCAGGTAAAAAAATTCAAGCAGGAAATACAGCAGGTATATCCATTGCCTCCATAACGTTAAATGAAAAAAATCAACTAAGCTGTCTAATAAAAGGGCGTTTACTATAAGTATAATTTCAATAGCGGTAATCTTTGCGTACTGGATTGTGCGTGAAGATGTTTTCATGAAACGGCAATTTGGTTTTGGTAGAACCAATTTACTGAATCTGTTGCTGCCAAAGCAAAAAGTTTATGCTTACATTAGCAACAGCCAAATTTTTATTTGTACAAAAACCCCTGTTATGAAGAAAATTATTTTTGCATTTGCTGTTATATTTATTTTTTGCGCAGCATCCATTGCGCAACAAAAAACATATTGCAACCCCATCAATATTGATTACGGGTATTGCCCCATACCCAATTTTTCTGAACAGGGCAAACACAGGGCCACAGCAGATCCTACCATCACTTTGTTTAAGGGAGATTATTATCTTTTCTCCACTAATCA
The DNA here is from genome assembly GCA_038207175.1 of Chitinophagales bacterium. Lineage (GTDB taxonomy): Bacteria > Bacteroidota > Bacteroidia > Chitinophagales > Chitinophagaceae > JBBRAD01. Next base: position 4,084 of record JBBRAD010000011.1, on the reverse strand, counting down.
GTGGGGCTACTGGTGGAGCAGCGATATGCTGCACTGGAATTTTGTGCCGCGTAAATTTTTAAAACCTTATCAGGAACAAAAACCTATTTATGATGAATTATGCGCACCGGCCACTTTGGTTTTAGGCGATACATTATTGGTAATCGGTTCTACCTACTCACAGGATTTTCCTTTATGGATGAGCACCAATCCAAAAGTGGACGACTGGAAAGAAGCGGTGGATTCTTTTAAAGTGGGCGCATGGGATCCCGGGTTTTTTCTTGATGATGATAACCGCATGTATATTTATTTTGGTTCAAGTAATTTATACCCCACGTATGGCCAGGAGATTGACCGTAAAACATTTCAACCCATTGGTGAAAGGGTTCCGCTACTGCATTTGAATGATTCCATTCATGGATGGGAACGTTTTGGTGAATACAACGATAATACTTTTCTCCCGCCATTTATTGAAGGCTCCTGGATGAATAAACACAATGGAAAATATTATTTGCAGTATGGTGCGCCCGGCACAGAGTTCAGTGGTTATGGTGATGGGGTTTATACAGGTGATAAACCGCTTGGCCCATTTACTTATCAGCCGCATAATCCATTTTCTTATAAGCCCGGTGGTTTTGCAAGAGGCGCGGGGCATGGCGCCACTTACCAGGATAAGTTTGGCAACTGGTGGCATGTGTCAACCATTGTAATTGCAGTAAAAAATAATTTTGAAAGAAGGATTGGTATTTGGCCCGCAGGTTTTGATAAAGATGATTTGCTTTATTGCAATACCGCTTATGGTGATTATCCTGCTTATCTTCCTTCGCAAAAAAATGAAGACCATATAAAAGGAAATTTTACAGGATGGATGCTGCTCAATTATAATAAACCCGTTATTGTTTCATCCACGCTTGGCGGGCACGAACCCAATTATGCAGTGGATGAAAACATCAAAACATACTGGAGCGCAGCAACAGGAAATACAAATGAATTTATACAAACCGATCTTGGAGATATTTCAACAGTACATGCAGTACAAATAAATTATGCCGACCAGGATGCCACTTTCATGGGCAAGCAGCCGGGGTTATATCATCAATACAAATTGCTCTATTCCAATGATGAAAAAAACTGGAAAATACTGGTTGACAAAAGCAATAACAAAACAGATGTGCCGCATGATTATATTGAACTTGAAAAACCCGTGCAGGCAAGGTATATAAAAATGCAAAACATACATATCCCTTCGGGGAAATTTGCTTTGAGCGGGTTACGGATATTTGGTAATGGCAATGGTGCAAAACCTGATACGGTAAAAAATTTTGTGGTGCTGCGCGGTGATACGGATAATAGAAATGCATGGCTTAAATGGCAGGCAAATGATGATGCAACAGGCTATACCGTTTACAGCGGCATTGCGCCTGGTAAAATGTACACAAATATTTTACTCTATGGCGTAAATGAATATTATTTTAAAGCGATGGATAAAAACAGGCCTTATTACTTTCAGATAGAAGCGTTTAATGAAAATGGTATTTCAAAAAAGACTGCAGTGGTGAAAGTGGAATAATTGTTTTACTGCAGGATAGGTGCCGCCTGCATTTTCCCGGTCATGCGCACAAATGCTTCTGCTGCTTTCACACCCAGCTCCCTCCCCCTGAAATCTTCCATGGCCGCATGCCCGCATGCATAAATGCTGTCAGGGTCCTGGCTTACATGACAGTAAACAGCTTTGCGTTTTTGTTCCTTCGTACTGCTTATATCCGCATAATCCGACGGATGAAAAATCATGGTTTGCTCACCGGTGCATACTTCAAAAAAATAGAGCGTAAATTTTTCTGCGGCTCGCATCCAAACCTGCATGGCAAGCAGGCTTGCAACCTGATGGTCTTTATGTGAATCAACAGGCCAGTGTGTAAAAACAATATCAGGCTTTTCAGTTAAGATAATATTTTGCATGGTATTCACCCATTCGTTATTCATTACCGTGTCACCGTCAATCTGCCCTGCAAAAACAGGCGTACAGTTTAAAATTTTACATGCATTGATGGCTTCCTGTTTTCTTATGGATGCAGCTTCATCATGCGTTTTACCAGGGATGCCCGCTTCGCCTGTTGTGAGGTAAATGATTGTTACATCATGTCCGGCAGCCGCTAATTTTGCAAGTGTGCCACCACAGCCGCTTTCGGGGTCATCAGGATGGCCGCCCACGCATACTATTTTTTTCTTATCCTCAGTTTCATTGCTCTCTGCATGCAGCAGTGATGGCAGCGTAACCAATCCTAAACCTGCGGTAATATTTTTTACAAATTTCCTGCGTGAATTTTCACCTTTGTACATGATAAATGTTTTGTCTAATATAAGTATTTTCAAAACATATTTTTAGCTTTATTAATAAAGCCGAACAGTCCCTTACTCTGCACATATTGCTCCGAAAGGAGACTGTGCGGAAAAGAAGAATTCAGTCAAGCCCAATATCTATCGGAACCAATTGCTCTTCCGTGTGCCAGACTATTGCCAAGTCTCCATGTAACCTTTCAAATAGTTGTTGAGGCAGTTAAAAAAGTAGTCATTATAAAAACGCTACAGTAACTTTTAATTTCATTATAAAAACCTCAACAACATGACTAAAGTTAAAGCAAATTTCGAAGGTCAAACTGTTTTTGTGGGCATGGATATTCATAAAAGCAGTTGGAACCTGGGTATTTACCCCGGTGATATGTTTGTAAAGAACATTCACCAAAAACCTGATCCTCATCTTATGGCCCAACACCTGCATCAACATTACCCCAATGCCCGTTATGTGGCGGCATACGAGGCGGGTAAATTTGGCTTTTGGATACAGCGGCAGTTAAAGACTTACGGTATAGAATGCCTGATTGTAAATCCTGCAGATATTCCAAAATCACAGAAAGACACTTTACAAAAAACAGATCCCCGTGATGCCCGCAACCTTGGGTTACGTTTACAATCGGGCGTACTTAAAAGTATTCATATACCAGATGAACAACAGGAAGCAGACCGTATATTTTTTCGCCACCGCAAAAGAATCTGGAAAGACCTTACCCGTTGCAAAAACCGGATCAAAGGCATGCTTGCCTTTAGCGGCATTGATATTCCCGGACAGTATGACAATGCCAGCTGGAGCCACAATTTTATTAACTGGCTAAAGCAACTGGATTGCAAACAACCCGGCCGCCGTACTGCATTAAATTATATGATAACACAAATGGAGTTTTTACGCAAAGAATTATTAAGCATCAGCAATGCCATCCGAAAAATGATGAGAGAGCAGCGTTATAATACCAACTATTATTTGTTACGTACCATACCCGGGATCGGTCCTTTAACAGCAGCCAGTATTTTGGTAGAGATAGGTGATGTAAAAAGATTTGAAACCTTTTCTCACCTTAACAGTTTTGTAGGCTTATTACCCATGGAGCACAGCAGCGGTGCCACCGAAAATAAAAGCATACTAACGGTAAGGAAGCATCGCCAGTTACGAAGCGACCTGGTAGAAAGTGCGTGGACAGCAAAGCGCACTGATCCTGCCATGGCATTATATTTTCAGCAGCAGGTAAAAAGAAAAGACAGTAAAATTGTGATCATTAAAATAGCCCGTAAGTTGCTCAGCAGGATACGTTATGTTTTAATCAATCAACAGGCTTATGAATATGGCGTAATAAAATAATTACAGCCCTGACTACTAAACATTGGATGTAAGCAGTTACGGCGGCAAGGCTGTAGCAGGGCTGTATTTTAAACCGTTTTTAAATAAATTATCATAAACACAACATGCCAAATAATAAACCAGGGCAGGCAGACTACTAAACAAAAGTTGTTATCGTGTACATAATCAAACAGCGAAGTATTTTCTTCGGCAAGACTGTAGCGCCTGTTTTTACGCCACTTCCTCAAAAGGAACTAAGCGTAAAAAATCAAACAATCAAAACAGAGAACTGTAGCAATTTTTTTGCCACCAACGGTTTGCCGTAGCTAAGCAAAAATAAAAGTTGACTACTCATAGGATGCTGGGTGTGTTGATTTAAAAAAAAGAATTAAATTTGGGATAAGGAAAAAAATCTGGCGAAGGGGAAAGGTTTAT
>JBBRAD010000010.1:0-155398 GCA_038207175.1 Chitinophagales bacterium | reverse complement strand
GGCAGCAGCACAACAATCCCATTTTACTTGCCACACCAAAAATCATGTTTCAGAAATTAGAATATTTGCATAACAATCCTGTTGCAGCAAGATTTGTTGAAAAGCCGGAAGACTGGCTGTACAGCAGCGCTGCAGAATATTACACCGGCAAAAAAGGGATGATTGAAATAATAATGACAGACCACAAATAATAGTAATTTAGGATTACGAGGCACAAGTACGCCACCCGCAGCAAACCAACGCTGCATACTTGCGCCAGGGAGGGGAAGAACAGCAGCAGTAAGTGCTACTGCAAGAAAACTTGCCGTAATCATCTGGAATATGATCACAAAGAGAGCAGCATATAAACCACCCGCAGAGTATCTTTTCCTGGATCAGAAGAGAAAACTGAAACTGGTAGCAAGAATCAGAAAATCAATAGCTAAATTTGAAATTAAGCCTGAAGACGTTGGTTTTGTAATCCCGTAATCATACAAAAAAACGTTAGTCAGAATTGTGCTGAAATTCGCGAAACACAAGAAATGCTTTAACCTTAAAAAAAATTATGAACGAAACAATAAAAAAACTTTTCTTTTCAGAGCAAAAAGCAAAAGAATTATTTAAAGCGGTTGAGGATAGAGGGTTAATAATTCCCGGAAAAACAGAGAAACAACTTTGCGATGAAATTGTGCAAGTTGCCAAGGAAGATTTTGGCACTGAAAATCATTGGGGTAAAAAAATTGTAAGAACAGGTATTAATACCCTGCAACCGTACGTCTCAAATCCTCCAGACCTGGTAATTCAAGACAGAGATATACTGTTTTTCGATTTTCATCCAATTTTTGAAGGTTGGGAAGCAGACCTTGGAAGAACTTATGTTTTAGGTGACGACCCACTAAAACATAAGATAAAGAAAGATATAGAAGCAGCCTGGCACGAAGGAAATGCCTGGTACTTCAAACAAACTAAACTTACAGGGGCAGAATTTTTCAATTACGCTGCCGGTCTGGCAAAGCAATATGGTTACGAATTTGGAAACGCCATTGCTGGACACATTATAGGTAAGTTTCCACATGAACAACCTGATGACCCAAATGATTTATATCTAGATGTACATCCGGACAATCATAATGATATACTTCAATTAGACAAAAATGGCAGCAAAAGGCATTGGATTCTGGAACTGCATTTTGTAGATAGAAAAAATAATATTGGCGCTTTCTTTGAGCAATTATTGACAGCAGAATAGAACAACGAACCGCTAACAAAACTTTGCAAAAGCAGGGCAGGACAATTTCAAATCTGTTTTCATCAATTGCAGTTTGCAAATTCAGATTTTAAAAAAGCTGATTCAAGCGAACACCTCAACATGGCAAACAAAAATTTTATTCGTTATCGGACATTGTAAAGAGTGTACTACGACATAAGTTTGACAATAAAAACCCTGTGGTACAAGTGTGCGACGCAACACCTGATGCCATGAAATATAAATGCCGGGTACATAAAAATAAAAAATGTAATAACTATTTACCTGGTTAATATCTTAAATTGCCCCCCAACTAATCTCATTCAACCAAATCATCAACAGATATGAAATTCAAAATATTTTTTTGCTCAATATTATTTTTTTCAGCGATCAACCTTTGCGCACAAAATTTTATTTCGGTGAAAGGCAAAGAAATTATTGGCGCAGACGGAAATCCATTTTTAATAAAAGGAACGAACCTCGGTAACTGGCTTATCCCAGAGGGCTATATGTTCAAGTTTAATAATGTAAATTCAGCAAGGCTTATCAGCGAAACCATTACAGAGCTGATTGGGCCGGATGAAGCAAAAAATTTCTGGAAAAAATATTTAAGCAATTATATAACACACGCAGACCTCCGCTACATTAAAAGCATTGGAATGAATTCAGTGCGCGTGCCTTTTAATTACCGTTTGTTTACTGATGAAAACTATTTGGGTGATAATGATGCGTCAAGGGGTTTTAAATATTTAGACAGCCTAATAAAATGGTGCAAAGCAGAAGGCTTATATGTATTGCTGGATATGCATGCAGCGCCAGGCGGACAAACAGGTGATAATATTGATGACAGTTATGGCTACCCGTTTATTTACGATAATGAGGAAAGCCGCAACCAATGTACAAAAATCTGGCGCAGTATTGCATTGCATTTTAAAAATGAAACAACAGTAATGGGTTATGATTTGCTGAATGAACCTATCCCTCATTTTTATGATACTGCGCACTTCAACCCTTTGCTTGAACCGCTCTATAAACAAATTACAAAAGCAATACGCGAAGTTGATAACAATCATCTTATTTTCCTGGGTGGCGCACAATGGGACTCAAATTTTAAAATTTTCGGAGCGCCGTTTGATTCTAAGGTTGTTTATGAATTTCATAAATACTGGACGGATACCACACAGGCTGTAATACAGGACTATATTGATTTCCGCAATAAATACAATGTGCCCATTTACTGCGGCGAAACAGGGGAAAATAATGATGTATGGATTGAAGGTTTCAGGAAAACCTTAGAACGAAATAATATTGGATGGCATTTCTGGCCTTACAAAAAAATGGATGATAAAAGCTGCATCATTGAGTTTGAAAGGCCGGGGTATTATGAAGAAATCATCACTTATGCCGATACGCCCAAACAAAACTTTGAAGATCTGCGGAAAGCAAAACCAAAAAACGCGGATGAAATAATGCAGGCGCTTCAGGGTTTTCTTATTAACAGCAATTTCAAAAACTGCAGCCCCAATAAAGGTTATATAAATGCACTTGCCCTGAAAAGTGAAAAATAAATATTCAGGATTTTCTTTTTACTGTAACAAAATCTTTTGAAACCCTTGCAGTCATAACCCCAATTGTATCCCAATTGCCACGGGTTTCCTTCACTTTAAATTCACACTCGTAAAAAGTTGTGTCTTCAAAATAAGTAACTGTTTGTATATTAAATTTCACTTTCGCGGAATCAATGCCGGGCTGCGTATTTAGATAAGAATTCATTGCGGACTTTAAATTATTCTCCACATCTGTTTTTGTGGGCGCTACATTGCAGGCAGTTGCCAGTAAAACCAATCCGCAAAAAATAACTTTTTTCATAATGATGTTTTATTAAAAATCATGGATAAAATTATTGCATCTGTATTTTCCCTGCGAATAAATCTTCCATTGTTTACTCAGCCGGAAAAGGGCCTGCAAATACATTTTTGTTTTTGAGCATTGAAAATGCAGGCTGTACAGGCATTTCGGCCGAACCGGTAAACCCCTGGCTTGTTCCGCCTTCTTTTAATAATATCCTGTCATAAGGATCAAATTTTACCAAAGACACTTTTTTATTAAATGCAAAATGAAACAATTGATTATTTGAATCATTCATTACGTGCACAAGGCTGTCCGTTCCATCAGCGAATTTTACCAAAAGCTCCACAGGCATTTTAAAAAAAGACGGGTTTGCCTGCGTTTGTTTAAAAGTAAAATCCAGTTGCCATACTGAACCGTTTTGTTTTATTGAGTAAACATTTTTATATACGGGGTGATTGGGTTTAAAAATCCATTCATCAAAAAACCATGTATAATTTTTTCCTGTATAGCTGTTTACGAAATCTTTAAAATCACTTACGCTTACATTTTTAAAACGGAATTGCGGGTTTGCCGCATAAGCTTTAAGGGTATGAAAAAATAAAGAATCGCCCAGCACATAACGCAACTGGTCAAGCACACAGGCAGCTTTATCATAAGTAATACTACCATTAAACAATGTATCAAAAGGCGGTGTATGATAAGCCCATTCCGGGTCTGAAATAGGAAAACCTTTATTATGGCTGATATAATAACGTGCATTTTCTTTAAGCGTATCGCGTGACTGTGCATACCCGAGCGTATGCTCTGCCCACAGCACTTGTCCGTAACTGGCAAAACCTTCATTCATAAATATATCAGCCCAGGATTTTGGGGAAATCATATCACCAAACCACTGATGGGTAAGCTCATGAAATACCAGCCATTCCTGCCAGCAGTCTTTGCACAGGATAGTAAGCGTTTGATCTTCCATTCCTTCGCTTAAAAAATATTTGTTGGCAGAAGCAAAACCGTTTTTTTCAAAAGGAAAATCGCCAAACAAACTGCTTTCAAATGTCATCATCTCTTTTATTTTTTGCTCGGCGTTTGGAAAACTGGGTTCGTTGTTTACATAATACAAACGGACAGGTATGCTGTCGGCAGGATGTGAATTGGGGTGCCAGTACACTACATCAAGATGATAATTTGTTTTGGAAGCAAGCACTACAAGGTAAGTGGCGACGGGGTCGTGGCTTACCCACCGGAACCAGGCAGTATCTTTTACTCTCACTGAATCTTCCAAACTGCCGTTACTGCCCAGCAGCACATTTGAAGGCACTTTAGCAGTTATATCAACCGTGGCTTTATCAGATGGTTTATCATTGCAGGGAAACCATTCCCGCGCACCTTCCGGCTCGCAATCGGTAAAAACATAGCCATTGTATGCGCTGAAAGAACCATTGTCTTTTCCGTCTTTGTGATGGTAAAAAATCTTTACAGTAACTGTATCCCCTTTATGATAGGTATGGTTGAGGTTAATATGCAAGGTATCAGCCTTATGCAAAAATGAAGCGGCAGAAAGCCCCGCAGAGTCAATGGTGATAAGATTTGACGAGGCATTTAACGCTATGGAATGAATGGCTGAACCAGCCACAAAAGTTATTTCATCCGTGCCGGCAAAAATATTTGAATAGGGTTCGGTATAGCAATTGTAAAGGTCGAGGTTAAGCTTATAATTGATTACATCAAATCCGTATTTTATAGGTTTATTATCTGTTTGCCCTTCAGCAAAAAAACAAAAAAGCAAAATAAAAGCCGTCAATTGCAAAAATATCCTGCGCATAAAAAAAAATTGTTTTATGAAAATACGCCAAAACAGTTCAGGAAAGCGAATTTGCAAACCGGTTTATTTTTTTGAACGGCAAATAAATAATCTTATTAACTTCATTGTTTACTTATAACTTTTAAAATATGAAAAAAAACATTCCATTTTTCGCCTGCATTTTTTTTACCTGCTTTGTATTTTTTTTAAAATCAGGCGCGGGGCCCCTTTCTAAAAAAATATATATTACTGACACTACCATGAAAGATAATTCTTTAACAGCCGTTGAAAAAAAAGAAGGCTGGCAGTTGTTATTCAACGGCAAATCCACCAAAAACTGGCGCACTTATAAAAATGAACCCGCCAATACATGGCTGGTGGAAAACGGTGTGCTCGTTTGCAAAAAAGATACCAGCCATAATGCACAATATGCCGACCTGATTTCTGAACAACAATTCGCAAATTTTGAATTATCCATTGACTGGAAAATAGCGCCGCAGGCCAACAGCGGCATTATGTACCATGTAACGGAAGAATATGACAAGCCTTATAAAAGCGGCCCGGAATACCAGTTAATTGACAACAAAGGTTACCCCGGAAAAATTGAAGAATATCAAAAAACAGCCGCCAATTATGCTATGGATGCGCCTTTAGTTGATGCAACCAATCCCGTGGGCGAATGGAACCATACGGTGATTATTGTAAATAATGCCCATGTGGAACACTGGCTTAACGGAAAAAAAGTAGTGGAATATGAATTGTGGAGCGATGAATGGAAACAGCATAAAGCTGAAGGAAAATGGAAGGATGAACCGGGCTACGGCGCTTCAAAAATGGGTTATATTGCCCTTCAGGGTGATCATGGCGGCGGGTTATGGTTTAAGAATATTAAAATAAAAATTTTGCCATAAAAACAGATAATTTACCGGCTTTTATTTTCATGGCATCACCACTTGTGTCGCACTCCTGTGCTTTTTGTCCATTGCGGTACAATAAACACTAACCAAAAAAATATTCCATAATCTTATTTTCAAAAAAAATCATGAAAAAAATAATTTTTTATTTACCGGTAATTATTTTTTTAACTGCATCCTGCGGTACAAGCAAAACAGAAAATAATATAGCGGCAAAGGGAACTGACACAGTTACCTGTACTTATAAAACTGTTGGGCAAAAAGAAAATATTGAAAATGCAAAAGACAGCAACGCAGCAAAAGTAAGCATCACTTACCCTGAAATACACAGCAGCAGTGCAATTGCCGATAGTATTAATGCAATTCTGCAGGATTATGTTTTTAATAAGTACGAGTCTGCACAGGTAGCTGCTGACAGTTTTATTGACCAGGCGGTACAGGCAAAAAAACAAATAAACGGCGCGTCTGTGACCGGATGGTTTTATACCTGCAGCGCATCTTTAATACGCAACAGCCCGGGTTTTGCAGTTTTAAAAATTGAAAGCAGCAGTTATACAGGGGGCGCACATCCCGGCAGCTTTATTTTCTATTATAATTTTGACAGCACAGGAAAAAACCTTTCCTGGGACGATATTATTGAGCCCGGAAAAAAAGATACGCTTATAAAATTAAATGAAACATTGCTGCGTGCAGATAAGAATATACCGGCAGGCCAGTCATGGAATGATGCAGGGTTTTTATTACCCAATGACACTTTGCCGCTTCCGGCATTTTTTGCGGTTACTAAAGAAGGGTTACTTATCACTTATAACCAATACGAAGTTGCACCTTATGCAATGGGTACTATCAGTTACACAATTCCATTTAATAAATTAGACGGGATTATAAAAAAAGAATGGGAATAGTTTTTTAAATCAATTAGCGCCATTACTATTTCCTTTCCCCAAAAAGCAAGCTTCCAATACGCACCATTGTGCCGCCCTCTTCCACTGCAATTTTATAATCGCTGCTCATGCCCATTGAAAGCGTTGACAGTTGGGCGTATTTATCAAACAATGATTTCAGGTATTTAAACTCGCTCCTTACTTTATCTATATCATCAGTAAATGAAGCCATACCCATCAGCCCTTTCACATTCACATTATGCATTTCCAGGTTATTGAATTGCTCAATTGCACACGCCAGTTCATTTTCATTAAAACCAAACTTTGTTTCTTCCTGCGCTATATGTACCTGCAGCAGGCAATCAACTACACGGTTAATTTTTGCGGCCTGTTTATTTATTTCCTGGAGTAATTTAAAACTGTCCACGCCATGTATTAAATACACAAACGGCGCAATTAATTTTACCTTATTGCTTTGCAAGTGGCCTATAAAATGCCAGCGGATATCAGCAGGTAATATTTTTTGTTTTTCCACAAGCTCCTGTACGTAATTTTCGCCAAAATCCCGTTGCCCCAAACCGTATAAAGCCTGTATATCCGCCACCGGTTTGGTTTTGCTTACAGCAACAAGCGTTATATTTTTGCTGTTCAGTTCATTGATGATTTGATGATACGCCTGCGTATTGAGAGACATGAAATATATTTTCAGCAAATGTAACTTACTATTTTCTTTGCTGTTTCATTACTATTGCCCCCGGATAAAAATTAAACATATAGCGGAAATAAAAAACCCGCCGGCACAAAGCAGGCGGGTTTAATTTTTTTAAAGGCCGGGCCAAAAATATTTTATTTGTACGCTACCACAAACCTGCATTTTGAAGTAACATCAGGTGTGGATGAACTGTAATTTTTTATTACTATTTTCATCTCCCTTGTTACCAGCGGTGATACAGTAAGTACCGCTACTGATTTGGAATCGGCATCTTTTGAATATTCGCTTCCGTCATCATCATACAAATAAATATCCACATCATTTACATTGTCATCATCACTCATGGCAACAATTACATAATCCAGGTTTGCATAAAATGTTTTCATGTTGTATGCAGTTTCACCTTCTTTAAGGTATGCATACTGCTCGGTGGAAATGCTGTAACCTTTGTCTTTTAAAATAGCAATGGCTTCTTTGTAATCTTCAGAAGCCGATTGTGCCTTTACACCCAGGGAAAGGAATGCAAAAGCGAATGTAAAAACCATGATTTTTTTCATAACAATGTTTTTAACGGTGAAAGTAGTTTAATGAATTTATTAAGATTTTAAGTCAAACAGCCAATTATTATTGCAGTTTGTATTATCAACTTATGCTGATGTAAAAATGTATATTAATTAAAATGCGTCCTATACCCGTTATTGGGTATTTTAAAAAACCAGGTTTTAGCGGGGCAGTATATTTTCATATCATCGCTGTTTGTGTCACTCACTTGTACGTTCAGATCAATGGGCAACATGCAAATAACATACGAATGTTTCAATGAGGATTATTTTACTATTTTTTTTATTACCACGCTCCAGTCAGGCCCGCTGGATACTTTATTGGTTTGCGAAAAATTTCCCTGGTTCAGTGCAAATGACACATTCAGCAAACTGTTAAGGTAACAAAGCGGCCTGCCAACTGCAACCGCTGAAAACGTTGTGGTGTAAGGCATTGAGCCATTGTAAATAATTTTATCCCCATGCATTATCTGTACCTGCAGTTTATCGCCGTAGTTCATTCCAAGTTTTTTAAAAGTATCGCCGTCAATATTTGTCCATACATTTCCATACTGTATGTCAAGTATGGGAATATTTCCTTTTATCTCACCATTCTCAAAAACAGGTCTCTGATAATTGATTGTGATTACCTGTGCAGGCAACTCTGGTCCCGCGTCTTCAAATTTTATTACACCTGCGGCAAGCCTTGCGCCGGTATATGCATATACATCGCGGCCATGAAAAGTGTAAGATTGCTCTGATCCCGGCCGCCTGTTTTTTGTTTCATCAATTTCACGTATGGAATCAATGCCATCGCTTTCAGCAATCAGTGTAAACTGGCCATTATCAGGACCAATAAAAAATTGCCCTCTTTTTGTTTTAAGCACTACCGATTTTCTTGCAGAACCAACACCGGGGTCAACCACTGAAACAAAGACAGTGCCTGCGGGCCAGTAGCGGGTTGTTTGCATAAGGCGGTAACCCGCTTCCCAAATATTGTATGCAGGTATTTCATGTGTAAGGTCAAAAATTTTAAGATCTGGTGAAACATCCATTGCCACGCCTTTCATAGCTGATACAGCGCCGTCTTTAACACCAAAATCACTCTGAAAAACAAGTATATTATTTTGCGCAAAAGAAAAATTGAATACGGCGCAGAAAAATAATGCAGGCAAAAGAGAATATAGTTTTTTCATAACATTTTTTTTCACTGATACAAATGTAACGGGTGGAAACAGTATTTCAAACAGGGATGAAAGTTATTGTGCAATTAATAAAATCCGTTTACAAATTCCACCAGTAATTAAGTTTAATCACCAGTTGCCTGTTTCTTACAGAAAACGGTGCGGGAAAATAATTGTCTGTGTAAACAATAAATAAATCCGAAGCAGGTTTGTAACGCCATTGAAACCGCGCATTTACATTTATATTTTTCTGCTGATCATTGTATTGTATAAATGTGGTAAAGTATAAATTGTTTGTCATGGTAACATCAATGCGAGGGCCAATAAGTAAAAAAGAAGTATTGCCCCAGGGTTGAGGAAGGGTAAGGTTATTATAGCTTGTACTTAAAGCAATACTTACAAAAGGCTGAAAGCGGTAACCAATATCAGTATTAATAAAAAACCTTTCCCCGTTTGCATAATAGCCGCCGAAACGCAGTGTGGCATCGTAGGTAAATAATTTTTGGGGCTGCGATACAATATCCGCTCCCACTGTGTTCCAGAAGTGTTGTGACCCTGCGGCTAATGAATCTTTACCTGTATTTGTGGGATCAAAAGGTTTAAGCAACTGCACATAATCGTGCATAAAAGATGCGGCAACAGTGCTGCGGTTCCTGAAAGTGATTAAATAAGATAACATACTTTCATTATCTGTACTGTGCAAATGCTCATCAAAAAAATATATATTGCTTATTTGCGGCCCATGCGATAATATGCTGCCGCCTTTCGGGAAAAAATTCTTTGTGATTTGCGGGTTTAGTTTAATGTAACCGCTCCTGGGCACATAACCAACTTCCGCATTAAAATGGCTGCCCACATATTCTTCCTGTAGTGAAAGATCCCAGTATTTCCCTGCATATTCCAGGCTGGATGCCGCGGAAATATTATTTCCTTTTTCGCCGGGGCTGAAAGATGCAAATACATCTGCTTTCCCCTTCCATTTATTATTTGATGAAGCGAGGTTATATTCCAGCCCTGCATTCCGGTTGTATAATGAATAAATTGTTTTGGATGAATCCTGCTGCGGATGATAATCCACTGATTGTTTATTGATTAGGATAAAACTGATATTGGAGCGCGCAAATACACGCCTTTGCACAGAAAGTATGGTAAAATTTTGCGCAGGCAAACCCATACTGTCCACTTTGCCTGTTTCCACATCCATGAGCCCCAAACGCCAGTCTTTATCAGGCTTTCCACTAAGGCGTACACCATATTTAATGGGCACACCCAGTCCAATCCTTCTTGAAAAAAAAGGGCGCAGATCATTAAAACCAAAGTTTGCAAAAAGGTCAGCGTTCTCCAGGAAGAACTGTCTTTTCTCAGGAAAAAATAGTTCATACCGGTCAAGATTGGTAACCTGTTTGTCCACTTCCACCTGCGAAAAATCCGGATGCACCGTAAGATCAAGATTAAGTGAAGATGTAATGGCGATCTTTGCATCGCCGCCAACAGCACTGTTGTAACCGGCCTTTTGGCCATTCGTATAATCTTTCGATACTCCGCCAAGCATATAAGGGATTACTGAAATATTTGACCCTGCATCAGGTGGCGGTTCATCCCATACAAGTGTACCTGTATATGCGAGAGAGGCCGTGGGGAATTGCCGCGGAACCGGCGCCCAGCTTGACTTTTCGGGCGCCTTTAAATCATTGCGGCTGAAATTGATGCCCCATTGCGCAATGCCTTTTTTGTAACGGATTGTTTTAAAAGGTATAGCCGCTTCAAAAACATATTTTTCAGCGTCATTCTTTACGGCTGACTGCCATTTATTATCCCAGCTTAAATCTGCTTTACCACCATCCGACTGTGTGCCATCCCATTGCGCGCCTTCAGCATTTGCGCCGAAAGTAAAACCATTGGTCTGGTCGTCAAACGGGTCAATAAAAAAAATAAAGTTATCGTTCTTCTGAAAATTAAAATCCCTGCGGAGCGATTCCACAATATTCGCCCCGGCAATTTTTTTATAACAAACAGCAATAATGTAAATATTCTGATCATCATAGCACATGCGCACTTCTGTGCGTACGGTTGCATGGCTGGTATCCATAGGCAGCACCATAAAAAAGTTGGAAGCTGTTTCGGCCTGCGCCCAGGCAGCATCATTCATTACCCCATCAATTTTCAGGGGTGATAAAGTTTTGTGTATATGCAGTTGATAAGCGGCATTTTTTTTCTGCCCATTTACAACTGATACAAATGAAACAATGAATAAAAACGATAATAAATATTTCAAAGCATTAATCCGGTTGTTTGCTCAATAAGATTTTCCGAAATTATGAAAATATCATTAGCTTATTTAAGTAACTGTTGCTCATCCCCTCACACATTAAACCTGAAGTGCATAATATCCCCATCCTCCACCACATAATCTTTTCCCTGCACTGCCAATTTTCCCGCTTCGCGGCAGGCTGCTTCTGAGCCGAGTGTTGTAAAGTCAATATATTTTATTACTTCCGCACGTATAAAACCTTTTTCAAAATCGGTATGTATAACGCCTGCAGCCTGCGGGGCCAGCATCCCCTTTGTTATAGTCCAGGCGCGCACTTCCTGCACACCGGCTGTAAAATAAGTGGCAAGTTTCAGCAAACGGTAAGTGGATTTTATAAGCCTTACGACACCGCTTTCATGCAGCCCCATATCTTCCAAAAACATTTTGCGGTCTTCATAATTTTCCATCACTGCAATTTCACTTTCAATCGCTGCGCTTATAAAAAGTATTTCCGCTTTTTCATCTTTTATAGAATCATGCACAGACTTTGTATATTCATTTCCATTCACCACAGATTTTTCATCCACATTACACACATAAATCACGGGTTTCATCGTGAGTAAAAAAAGATCATCAATATGCTTTGCTTTATCTTCTTTGCTCACTTCAAATGCCCTTGCGTTTTTTCCCTGCTCCAGATGTTTTTTTAATGCACGAAGCACTTCAACGGCGGCAATTGCATCTTTATCTGTTTTAATCAGTTTTTCACTCTTTGAAATTTTTCGCTCCACACTGTCAAGGTCTTTCAACTGCAGCTCGGTATCAATAATTTCTTTATCATTTACCGGGTCAATTTTTCCATCCACATGTATCACGTTGTCATCATCAAAACAGCGCATCACATGAATGATGGCATCGGTGCTGCGTATATTTCCCAAAAACTGGTTGCCCAAACCTTCGCCTTTGCTGGCGCCTTTTACTAAGCCCGCAATATCAACAATTTCAACTGTTGTAGGTACCACGCGGTTTGGCTGCACTAATTTTTCCAGCACAATCAGCCTTTCGTCCGGAACCGTTATCACGCCTATATTTGGCTCGATGGTGCAAAAAGGAAAATTTGCTGCCTGCGCCTTTGCATTGCTCAGCGCGTTGAATAAAGTTGACTTGCCCACATTTGGCAACCCCACGATGCCTGCCTGTAATGCCATAGAAAGTTATAAGTTTTAAGTAATAAGTTATAAGTATTTTTTTGAGCCCGGCCACCATACATGAATGAAACTTTTTTGCGTCGCACTCTTGTACGTTTTGTTTATTGTTCAGCAATAAACCCATTGCTAATATGGAATAACCAAAAACAAGAAATCAGGAACAAAAATTTGCGGCAAAAGTAATAATACTATCATAATTGAAAACTTTATTTTACTTTGGCAAATCATCATTCAGGCTTTTAAAGAAAAAACGCTATGGCATTAAATATTGTTTGGATAGCATTTTTTGTAATCGCATTTATCATTGCATTGGTAAAATGTTTTATTCTTGGCGATGCTACTATTTTTAAAACATTAGTGGACGGCATTTTTGATTCTGCCAAAACATCCGTAACAGATGTTGCATTTCCGCTTGCCGGAACAATGGTATTTTTTTTAGGTTTGATGAACATTGCGGAAAAAGCAGGCGCTATAAAATGGCTTGCAAAGATCCTCAACCCATTTATGAAAAGGCTTTTTCCCGAAGTGCCGGAAAACCATCCTGCAATGGGTGAAATGGTGATGAACTTCAGCGCCAATATGCTCGGCCTTGATAATGCCGCCACGCCCTTTGGCCTGAAAGCGATGCAGAGCCTGCAATCCATCAACCCAAAAAAAGAGACCGCCACAAATGCGCAGATCATGTTTTTAGTATTGCATACCAGCGGGCTTACACTTATTCCGTTGTCCATTATTGCTTACAGGATTGCAGCGCACAGCACAGAAGCCGCAAGTATTTTTGTTCCCTGTGTAGCAGGCACTGTATGCACCACAGTTGCAGCGATCCTTATTACAGGCATCAAACAAAAAATAAAATGGGATGCAGTACTGATAGCATGGTTACTGGGAATAAGCATTGCTATTAGCGGTTTATTATTTTTTGTTTACAATTTAAGTGAAGCCGCGAAAGATACTTTCAGCAATGTTTCGGGCAACCTTATTTTATTGATTATTGTTGTGGCTATTATTGCCGGCGGGGCATGGAAAAAAGTTTCCGTGTTTGATACTTTTATTGAAGGTGCAAAAGAAGGGTTTAATGTAATACTGAAAATAATTCCTTACCTCGTTGGAATGCTTGTAGCCATAAGGGTTTTCAGGGACAGCGGTGCGCTGGGATATATAACTGACGGTATCGCATATCTTGTAAAAAGTGCAGGATTTAATACAGACTTTGTTCCTTCACTGCCTGTTGCGATTATGAAACCTTTCAGCGGCAGCGGTGCCCGCGGGCTAATGGTGGATATTTTTAATAACCCATTATATGGCCCTGATTCATTTGCGGGTAAAATGGCAAGCACTTTTCATGGCTCTGCGGATACTACATTTTACATACTCGCTTTATATTTTGGAAGTGTTGGCATAAAAAATGCGCGCTATGCAGTATGGGTAGGTATGGCAGCGGATTTTACCGGGGTGATTGCTGCCATTATTATCGGCTATATTTTCTTTCACTGATTAAGAGGATAAATTTTAGCCATTGACAGGTTTGAAAAAAAATTACCATGCTTTTTTTTGTTTCACGCAAAGACGCTAAGGTGTAAAGAAAGACAACTACGAAGAAGACTTGCTGAATAAAAGTCAGAATGCAGAAGAGTGCGACGCAACATAAGCCCCATCTATGTTTCAAAAGCCGGGTAAAAATATATTTTATCTAATTACCAAATAATTCGTACTGTGTTTTTGGTCTTAAACCATCCTGCCATTTAAAACCACGCAGCTTCAATTCATCATGATTTACCTGCCGCATGGGATAAGTGGTGCCTGTAAGGTTGCTGCGGAAAACCACGCGCTGCGGCTTCCTGTCATCAAAGTACATATCAATAATATCTGAAGTTGCTTTATTTACGCCTACAAATTTTTTATAATCATCCTGCCCGTAATAAATGCTTTCTGCATTTCCTTTTGCATGCAGGTAATCAATTTCACCATTATTAAAATACCCATTAATGGTGCGGCCCTTTACCTGGTTGTAATAGTTGCTGCCCACTTTTTGTATCGCCAGCGCATTTTCAAACACATACATTCGTTTAGGTTTTTTGTTTTGCGTGTACAGGTAAATGGTATCGCCGGTAATTTGGTTTTCCTGCGCCCACACAATGGGTTGCTTAAACAAACGGAAAACAGAATCTTCGGAAGAATAAAATAAACTGTCGCTTATGGCCTGGAGTGAATCGGAAAAAATGCGCACATGGTAATATGCTTCAAAAAAACGGTCTGTGCTGTCTTTATCATTTTGCGTGGTATCTTTTTTGGGAAGCGAATCAACAATTACCGGAACATTCCTGTATTTCCTGAGCGTTGAAAGTTTTGCGGAATACAAAGTATCTGCAGCCACAAAAATAGAATCTTCATCCTGCTTTATTATCATCACCGGTTTTTGTGTGGCAAGAAAAGAACCTTCTTTGCGGTTACTGTTCAGGTGGTTTGCAAAAATGGTAATATGCTTTGCTGTGTCGCGATAAATTACATTTCCACGCGCTTCACCAAACCCGCTTGAATCGCTTGCCACTTCATCAGCAATAAGAAATGTAGTACTGTCCTGTATAGTAGGCCGTTTACCAAAATACGAATTTTTATTTTTGGTATCATAATAACCATCGCTTGTAATAATTTTTGTTCCATTTTTACCGGTAATTTCAGCAGGCACTACAAAAGTGGCAACGCCGGTGTAGGTGTTATAAAAAAGCGTATCAGTTTTTATGTTGTAATCAGGGTCAACCAGCACAACATTTTTTTTAAAATATACATCTTTTGTTTCACCATAATAATATCCTTCGTCGCTGTTTAAAACCGTTTTGCCGTTTACTACTTTTCCTTTTTTTGTATATGTACCAATCTTCGTTTGCAAATCATACAATAGTTCAGGCGTAGTTAATGTGGCCTTTCCGTCTGTAAGTTTTACATTGCCGTTTAAGTATGCTTTTTTTTCTTTTCCAAGATATTTTAAGTAGTCGGAGTAAATGTTCACACTGTCCCGGTCATTGATATGTACATGTCCAAAGGCTTCCAGTATATTGGCTTTCTTATTCATTACGGCGCTGTCGCAGTAAAATAAACTGCTGTCCTGCTTTACTTCCACATTGCCGGCCAGCGACATGTATTCAACAGTGTCAATTCTCTGGTTGCTGAGCCTGTCGGCATGCAGGATGATAATCTGTTTTTTCTGCGATAAAGTATCTGAAAGTATTGGCTGCTGTGCATTTGCGGCTGCAACTGCAAACAGTAAAAAACAGGTAAACAGGAATGATGCTGGTATTTTACTGAAACTCATTTTTGTGGTGTATGCGTACTGTCCTTTTTTAAAGGTGTAGTTAAATAATCACCCTTATCTTTTTTTCCAAACACTGAAATATTTACATAGCGTTTAGGATGTACGCGAAGGTCATCCATTAAAGTGTTTAAACTGGTAATGGTATTGTTAATATTGTTGTACAAATCCTTGTCGTTTATCAGTGCGCCCAGCGTACCGTCTTTTGATTTCATTTTTGCAAGCATATCATTCAAATTTTCAACAGAAGATTTCAGTTTGCTTACAACGCCCTGGATATCTGCCTTTGAAAGGTTATCTGTTGTTTTTTCCATACTGCTCATCACGTTATTGATGCGCTGGTTATTGGCTGCAAGGTTTGCCGTAAAACTGTCCACATGGCTTAATGATTGCGCCAGCGAGCCTGATTCAGTATCCAGCATTGTTTGCAGCGAAGCGGTTGAAACAACAATACTCCCGGTGGCTTTGCTCAGGTTGCTTATCACGCTTTGCAGGTTGCTTTTTGTACTGGTGTCAAAAATGGTATTGACGTTTTTTAAAACAGAATCCAGTGAACCCAGTGTTACTTTCAACTGGTCGGCCACCGGTGCTATTTTGCCGGATAATTCGCCCAGCATATCACCCGTGTTCAGGCTCATCATTGTGTCATCCGATTTTAAGTAATTAGCGCTGTTGCCCAACTTTATATTTACATCCGATGTGCCCAGCGGGTTACTTTCCACTATTGCAACAGAATTATCAGGGATAGAATAATCCGTATTCAATTTTATGGCTACCAGAACAGTTTTTACATCCTTGTCCAGCGCCTGCGTTTCATAGACGCTGCCCACCTGGAAACCATTGATGAATACAGGGTTTGAAGCAGCTAATTTTTTTATATCACTAAATTTTGCGTAAACAAAATTTCCCGTTTTAAAAAGTGTTTTTCCTTTCAGGAAATTAAAACCAAGAATTAAAAAAGTAACGCCAATTACAGTTAAAGCGCCAATCTTGGTTTCATTCGATAGTTTCATTCTGCAATATTAGTTTTTTACCTGCAATCAATAATAACAGCGGCAGAGATTTTAAAATGAATTTCTGAATTTTTTTGCAAAATAACAGAATTTTTGTTTACCTGGCTGCGGTATCAGCGGCATCGCCGGTTGTGTCAGGCACTTCAGCGTTCAGAACATTAGTGAACAGCATGTTCATTAAAAAATTTCAATAATTATAAAGGGCAGGTTTTATTTGCGGAAGTTTTTTATATTTAGTTGTGCAAATACAAACTTTGACAGCAACCTTTTTTGAACATTAGCTTTACAACATAGTTGACTCCCGCAGAGTAATTAATGACGACATTAGAAAATATACTGACTAAATATAATTTTCCTAAATGGACAACAAAACCTGCAACAAAGATTGAAGAAATAGAGAAGCAAATTGGTTTTTCACTTCCTGCCGACTATAAATTCTTTCCTGACAATTAGTCAGAGTATGAAGAGTTTGCTGTACCTGAACTTGTAAACCTTTGGGACGCTGATGAACATCAGGAAACTTCTAAGGCCGAATGGGCAAATTCCAGTGAAATAAAAAAAGAATACTCAAGTGCAAGTTTCTTAACTCACGACAGGGTTGTTTTCAATATCAAAGGCAATCATTACAGGCTGATTGTAAAAATCAGCTACGACTATCAAATGGTTTGGATTAGATTTACCGGAACACATTCTGAGTATGATAAAATAAATGCTAAAACGATTTAAAATGAACATCGGCCAATTAAAACAAAAAAAGATTATAAAGAAGCCTTAGCAAGGCTTGAAGTAATATTTGATGCCAAAAAAGGAACACCAAAAGGTGATGAGTTAGAGTTGTTATGAATGTTGATTGACAATTATGAAAATGAAAAATTTCCGGTTGGCTTTCCTGACCCTGTTGAAGCAATTAAATTCCGGATGGAACAGTTGGGTTACAATCAAACAGACTTAGCAAATGTGATTGGGCTAAAAAGCAGGGCAAGTGAAATATTGAACCGTAAAAGAAAACTTTCACTTGAAATGATAAGACAAATTCACGACAGGTTAAATATTCCGACAGAGGTTTTAATTCAGGCTTATTAAAAAATGCTTTAACCAAAATGTATTGCTCCTATCCTGACGAACGGAATTTTATTACCTGTACTTCGGTAAGCCCTTTCCGTTTCCACTTGTCACTGCATCAAATTCAAATGCAGCGCACCAAAATTCTGCAGCGAAGAAAGTTTTAAATCAGCTGCGCCCCAGCGTTCTTCTTTCTGCTGGCTGTGATGGGGCACCACCACGCATTTCATACGTGCACTCTTTACCGCAATCATCCCGTTAAAACTGTCTTCAAAACAAATACATTCCAGCACGTTAGACTGCAAGGCATTTGCGCAGTTGAGGTACACCTGCGGATGCGGCTTGCCATAAGGAAGATATTCAGCCGATGAAGTTGCCTGTACAAAACCACGTATGCCGCAGATATCCATTACCATTTCTATCAGTGACTGCGGCGATTGAGAAGCAATGGCAATTTTAAAATTACGGCTCCGGAAAAAATTAAATATATGTTCCACGCCCGGCATTATTTTTCCTTTACGCTGTATTTTTTCAAATACGTGCTGCATTATTTTTTCTCCGGCCCTTGCAAATTCTTCCTCACCAATTTTATAATAACGGAACCACCACTCAAGAAATTCTTTTGTGCGCAGGCCGGTAGTTGTTTCCTGCTGTTCATCCGTTAAATTTATACCGTAGGATTTAAAAACATCATTTGCCGCTTCGTTCCACAAAGGTTCGCTGTCAATCAGCAGCCCGTCCATGTCAAATATTACGGTGTTCAGTTGCATTGGTTTTTATTGATGTGCAAATATAAACGCAGCCGGCCAACCATCAACCATGCTTATCTTACCAAATAGTTTTACATTGCAAAGAAAAAATTTGAACCTGCCTGCTGAATGAAAAAATTTTTCGAAAAATTAAAGCATATAAAAATTGTCCGTTCCATCATATACGGCGTGGTGGGTCTTGCCACTTATCCCGGATTAATGATGTTTAATAAACTGAAGATTGAAGGCACTGAACATTTAAAAAACCTGCCAAAAAAAAATGTACTGTTCATCAGCAATCACCAGACTTATTTTGCTGATGTAATTACTTTCATCCATATTTTTTGCGCGGTAAAATGGCGTAAAGAAAATAAGCTCGGCGTACCTTATTACCTGCTCAATCCCTTTACCCGCGTGTATTTTGTAGCGGCTGAAGAAACGATGAACGGTAGTTTTATCAGCCGTCTTTTTAAAATGGCCGGCGCGCTTACCGTAAAAAGAACCTGGCGTGCAGAAGGTAAAGAAGTACGGCGCGGCCTCGATCCTTCTGACACGAGAAAAATTACACAGGCGCTTGAAAAAAACTGGATAATCACTTTTCCGCAGGGCACTACAAAACCTTTTGCACCCGGAAGAAAAGGCACTGCATTTATCATCAAACAAAACAAACCTGTGGTGGTGCCTGTTGTTATCAATGGCTTCTGGAGGGCATTTAACAAAAAAGGGTTGGTGTTTAAAAAGAAAGGCTCCACATTAACCGTACGGTTTAAAGAACCGATGGTGATTGATTATACAAAATCTGCGGAAGAAATTTTAGAACAGGTGATGGATGCAATAGAGCAAAGCAAAAAATTTATGCTGAAAGGAAAACATCATTTAATGACTGCGCTGGATAAATAAAACTGATACCCGCGCTAAAGGGGGAAATAAAATTGTAACCTCCCGGAAAATTATTTTATACCCGTGAATTGCAAAATGGGTTATTCATAATACATTACTGTCAAATCAAATTTTGTATCACTGATGCCAAGTGTTGCCGCAGCAGCGTCACTGATGCGGAACTTCAATCCCTCATTGTCTTTCATGTCATCAAGTTTCCAGAGTACTTTCGCATAAATCGTTTTATCTGCAAAAGAAATTTTTACAACTGAACCCGGCGGCACACCGTTCATAAGTATATAATATTTTTTATCAGTAAACCCTGCAGTGGTTTTAAAAACCATACTGCTTCCTGTTTCTGTTTTAAGGCTTCTCCCTTCCACGTCTTTACCATACAAGGAAGCAAAATATCCAGAGGAATCAGGCGACGCAGGCATTTCCATTACAGGAGCAGTTTTTTCTGTATCGTTTACCGAAGGCACCGGAACTATATCAATTAAAACAGAATCTTTTTTTACTGTTTCCTGTTTTGGCATTTCTGAAGAAGCGGTATCTTTTACAACTGTTGCTTTTTGTCCTGCTGCATGCCCGACAATTAAAACCTGGCCAATTTTTATATTATCAGCAGTAAGTTTATTCCAGGATAAAAGGTTTGTCACGCTTACATTGTATTTTTTGCTAAGGCTGTAAAGCGACTCACCTTTAGAAACCACATGCCTGACTGTGACAGAATCACCGGCTGAAACACTTGCCGGTATTGGCTTTGGGACAACCGGTTTCGGTACAGGAGGATTTGTAACTACAGTTTTTGCAGCAGGTTTTGGTATTGAAGCGGCGGGGGGTGGTACTGGTTTTCCGGTAGAAGGGATCTTAATTTTTTCACCAATTTTTAAAATGCTTTTACTGTCCATAGCATTGAGGCGCATAATATCGCCCACTGTGGTTTTATATTTTACTGCAAGGCCGGAAAGGGTTTCGCCCTGCACAATCGTATGAGTAGTGTATTTTGTTTGGGCGGTAATATCTGTTGCGCAAAAAAGCATTACAAAAAAAGAAACCGAGAAAAATATTTTCTTCATCATTTGCATAATATTTTCAAACCGGGCAAAGTTAATCTTTTAAAATTCTCCATTCCGCAGGATAATAATTATTGACCCTGTTTTGCAAAATTTTTATCCAGCCAAGAGGTATATTTTCAAAACTTAGAAGTGCCCATCCTTTAGGCAGGTGATCAAAATACAATTCTTTTTTTTGAAGAAACCGCACAGCTTCTTCTTTATTAACAACTGCCCGTAAAATTTCATTGCCTGCATGCAAACTCAATGCAAGTTCATGATGCGGAATAAAATCTTTGTGTTTTAAAGCGCCGACTGTTATTCCGGCCCTGCGGAGGTAAAGGTGTTTTTGTATCAGTGCTGCGTCCTCTTTCCATTGCTCCGGAATAGCGAGTATGTTTTCATTTTGTTTAAAGAAAAAAAGCTCCGTATCTTTTTTTACCCAATTACGCACAATTTCAATTTCATTTTTTGATGCTGCATCAATTGGCGGTGAATGATGATGCACTTCATCGCCATCATTTTTTTTAAAAGCCGCGATAAAAAAACCTTCGCCTTTAAGGTTGTAAGGATAAAAACGGTAACCATAAGCGCCTTTGTTTGAAACAGTTTCAATAATATTCCAATTATTTTCCGGTTGACAGTTAACGGTTGACAGTTGACAAGCGGAAATAATCCAGTCACAGACCTGTTCATTTTCTTGTTCCGCATAAGAACAGGTGGAATAAATTAAAATACCCTCTTTCTTTAACACCGGAAATACGTCAGCTAAAATCCTTTCCTGGCGGGCATTACAGAGCATCACATTTTCTTCGCTCCATTCTTCAATGGCTGCATTATCTTTTCTAAAAAGGCCGCTGCCGCTGCATGGCGCATCAATTACAATAACATCAAAATAGTTTTCAAATTTCTCAAAATCTTTCGGGTCATTATTGGTTATAATCACATTATCATTTCCCCATTTTGCAATATTCTCCATTAAAATATTTGACCTTGATCTTATTGTTTCATTGGCAACAATTAACCCGTCTATAAAATAAGAAGAAAGCAATGTGGTTTTGCCGCCGGGCGCCGCACAAAGGTCAAGCACACGCAACCCTTTTGTATTTTTCCCTACAGTTTTTTCAAGCATATACCATAAAAACATGCTGCTGGCTTCCTGAACATAATATACGCCTGCATGAAACAGCGGATCAAAAGTAAAAGATGGGCGCTCCGGTAAATATTTCCCATACGGGCACCATGGAACGGTTGGTAACAAACCATTTTCGGTTGACCCCGCCTGTCTGCCGGGCAGGTATTCACCATTGACAATTAACGCTTTCGCAGGATTGAGCCTTATGGATGTTACCTGGTCACCGGACGCATGAATATTTATAAAAGCCTTTTCATCAAACCCTTTTACGTGCCTTAATGAATCAATTAATTTTTGTGGCAATGTCAGCGGCAATTATTCTTTTATATTTGGTGGGTTTTCCAAAATTACTGTAAAACATTTTTTGATTTTAAATTTTATTGTATGAAACGCCTGCTTTTATTTTTTGTGATACTCTTTTTTGCACAGTCAAATTTTGGGCAAACATTTCCAGACAGTGAAAAAGACGGGAAATATGTTACAGTTAACGGTGCAAAATTATGGGTGGTGCTTGTTGGCAAAGGGGAACCGTTATTTATTATACCCGGCGGCCCGGGCGGGGCGCATCCCGGGTACAGGAGGTTTGATTCACTTGCCAATGACTGTATGCTCGTTTATTTTGATGCTTTTGGCCGCGGAAAGTCAGACACGGCAAAGGATGTAAAAGAATATACGCTTGCACGCGATATTGAGGATATTGAAGGTTTGAGGTTAGCACTGCACTTTGATAAGATAAATGTACTCGGCCATTCTTACGGCGGTTTGGTGGCGCAGGGCTATGCGGTAAAATATCCGCAGCATATAAGCCATCTCATTCTTGCCAATACCTTTCACAGTTTTGTAATGTGGCAGGAAAACGATGATAACAGCAACCGCGAAATAAAAACAAATTACCCTGAAGTATGGGATACGCTGATGAAGCTGCGCGAAAAAGGTTATATATCTTCCGATCCTGAATGCCAGGAAATTTACAGCGCGGTGCCTTATGGTTTTTTGTACGCATATAATCCTGAGAATTTCAGGGGGCGCGGCGGAAAACCTTATCCCAATTCTTTCAACCAAAAGCTTTATTACCAGATGGTTGGAAAGGATGGTGATTTTATTGCGGGCAGCGATATTGGAAGTTTTGATTACCGCAAACAGCTAAAGGACCTGAAAATGCCTGTGCTTATTTATGGCGGCCGTTACGACCGTGTGGCTGTACCTGAGATGATGGTGAAATACAAAGAGTATTGCCCGCAGGCGCAGTTTGTAATGTTTGAACATTCCGGTCATAACCCTCAGGTGGAGGAGCCGGGAAAATTATTTCCTTTGCTGAGAAATTTCTTAAAGCAATGAGTTGTATAAAATAATCCACAAATTGTATAAAACCTTTTTTGCAAATGAAAGCAACTACCGATATTCGCAGTAACATCTGTTAGCATGGAATTATCATTCGACAATACGGAAATTGCTTTTGCCTACAAATCGGAAAAAGATTTAAAAAATGCACGCTGGCTGCTGAACACCATGCATTACCAGTGGTTTGTGGGTTTGGGTACCCGCCTCACACCTTTTTTAATGAAAACAGGGTTGCCAGTGCATGGCATTATCCGCAAAACAATTTTTAAACAGTTTGTAGGCGGTGAAACATTACAGGAAACCGCAACCGTAGGTAAACTGCTTGATAAATATAATGTGCAGGTAATTCTTGATTACGGTGTGGAAGGTAAAGAAGGCGAAGAAAATTTTGATACCGCTGCCGATGAATTTATACGCGTAATAAATTATGCGGCCACACAAACAAATATCCCATTCATCAGCATAAAAGTTACCGGGCTTGCAAGGTTTGCTTTGCTGCAGACACTGAATGAAGCCCCCCGCCTGCGCAGCGGCGTGCATGACCATGAAGAAGAAATTGCTGAATGGGAACGCGTGCGTGAAAGGATGTTCCGCATTTGCGAAGCGGCTGCATTAAAAGGTATTGGTGTTTTGGTAGATGCGGAAGAAAGCTGGATACAGGATCCCGTGGACAGGCTTACCATTGAAATGATGGAAATCTTCAACAAAGAAAAACCGATTGTTTACAATACTATTCAGCTCTACCGCCACGACCGGCTTGATTTTTTAAAGCTGTCGCACCGTATTGCAAAGCAGCAGCAGTTTACACTTGCAGTAAAATTAGTACGCGGCGCTTATATGGAAAGAGAAAGGAGCCGTGCCGCACAAAAAGGTTACCCCACTCCCATTCAGCCAAATAAAGAAGCCTGCGATGCGGATTACAATACTGCATTGGATTATTGTGTAAGTAACATTGATGACATCGCATTTATTGTTGCCTCGCACAACGAGCACAGCAATTTGCTTTGCGCAGAAATGCTCGAAAACAAAAGACTGATGCATAATCACCCGCACGTGCATTTTTCACAACTGTATGGAATGAGCGATAATATCACTTTCAACCTTGCCAATTCAGGTTACTCGGTAAGTAAGTATTTACCTTTTGGGCCCATACGCGATGTAATCCCATATCTCATGCGCCGCGCACAGGAAAACACAAGCGTAAGCGGGCAAACAGGAAGAGAGCTTGCATTAATAACAAAAGAATTAAAACGCAGAAAAGAAAAAGAGAAAGAGAAAGTATAATGTTTTCAGGTATTGTTTACTTACTCCATTATTCTTTTTTTTTAACCGGGCCGGGGAACATGCATTTGGCAATAGTTGCGTCGCACTCTTGTACTTTATACCTTTATGCGGAAGCTCCAGGCATTAATTACCTTAATTCACATACAAAACTATGCAAGCAGCCTTTATCGCTCTTATCGCATCCATATTGATTTCGCAATTTATTAATGCTAAGTGCACTAAAAAAACTTACCGATGAAGAAAAAGCAAAACTAATGTCGAACAGGGATTTGAACAGGGGGATGATAAGGTTAGTTATAATGTTCGCAGCGGTAGGTATTTATTATTATTTGCTATATGCACTTCCTGAATATGTATGGTATTTTCTATACGGATTTTTAATACTATTTTTTTTGAGCCGGGTTTATACATTTGTTTATGCAAGAAAAAGGATTTTACAACTGCAATTACCTTCTTTTTATCTAAAGCATTATACAATTGGTTCCATAATTACAAACATTGGTTTTATATTATTTTTCTTTTTTTTGCTGCACAAGTATTTATGATAATAATTGCAGTTTACAACTAAATCCATCTCAATTATTATTCAGCAGATGAAAGGATTGCGACGCAACAACCGATGCTATGAAAAAGCTAAGCCGGTATCTTAAAATCAATTCTAATTTTTTGTATATTGAAAAATGAACGGGAGTAATAAACTACAGATGTTTGAAAACCGTTTGCTTAAAGTGTACAAACACAAAAGCAAACTGGCAAAGCGGCAAAATATTTCCTGCTACAGAATTTACGATCACGATCTGCCTGAATTCCCCTTCTGTATTGAATTGTATGATGACAAAATTTACCTGGCTGAATATTTACGCAGGCATGGAATGGATGATGAAGCACATGAAATATGGCTGGATGAATGTTTACAGCTTATTGCCAAACTTTTAGACATTCCGGTAGAAAAAATGTATGTGCGCCAGCGCAAACGAATGAGTCACAAAACCGGTCAATATGAAAAGCTGAATGAGGAAAAAGATTTTTTTACTGTTGAAGAAAATGGTTTAAAGTTCCTGGTAAACCTTACTGATTATTTAGATACAGGTTTGTTTTTAGATCACCGTATCACCCGGCAAATGGTGTGCGAAACATCGAAAGATAAAAGGGTGCTGAATTTGTTCTGCTATACAGGATCCTTCTCTGTATATGCGGCTGCAGGCGGAGCTGCATCTGTAACATCCATTGATCTTTCCAAAACATATTTAACCTGGGCGGAAGATAATTTTATCATCAACAGGTTTAAAGAGAAAGACAAGTTTTATTTTATTCATGCAGATGTAAAGCAATATTTAAAAACGCTTTTACCTGAAAGTTTTGACCTGGTTATTATAGACCCGCCCACATTCAGCAACAGCAAGCGCATGAAAGATTTTCTTGACATACAAAGGGATCATGCTGAGATGCTGAATGATGTTTTAAAAGCAACAACAGCAAACGGGCTTATTTATTTCAGTACAAATTTTACAAGGTTTATCCTGGATGCGGAAAACATAAAAGCATCAGTAATAAAAGACATAACTAAGGCCACTACCCCATTCGATTTTGAAGGGAAATTAAAACGGTGGTGTTTCAAAATAATAAAGTGACCAGTTACTTTGTACTGTCAGTTGCGATTAACTGAGAGCGATTGAAAATAGTATTTTTAAAATCGTAAAACACAGTATATTTTTTCACAGATGTATCCTGCAGATTATACTGTACAATGAGTGTATAAGTAAGGTTGCCATTTCTTGAAACCCATGTATCGGTGTTTCCTTTCAATATTGAATCCACAGGCCGCCCCAGATAAGCAACCATGTTGCCCCTCTTTTTTTCCAGCAGAAGCGCTTTCCATTTATAAGGCACCAGCTCCTGCGCAGTTTTTGGAACCGCAAAAAAATAAATAAAGCAGTACATGCACGCAGCCAGTGCCATTAAAATAATAATCCATGGAACTATTTTTTTCATGGTTGTATATTTTCAAAACCATAATCTCTTTCCACCAAACAAATCCTTGTTTTATAAGCAGCATACCATTGCTTGCGGCCCTGCTGCTGTGCAAAAAGATGTTCAGTGTTCTGTTTCCAGTTTTTAATAGCTTCAAGGCTTTGCCAGTACGAAACTGTAATGCCTACATTTTCCCTTGCACTTTCATGGCCAAGATAACCCGGCTGCTGCTGTGCAAGTTCTGCCATCCGCTCAGACATTGCATTGTACCCATTTTCGCTTTCTGTTCTCAATGAGGTAAAAATTACGGCATAATAAGGTGGCTTTGGTGTTTGCGCTATCATATTCTTTCTAATTCTTTTTTTGTGAACCCGTTTTCAATGTTGCCTGTATTTAAAGTTGCCGCAGGTTCCATAAGCATTACCCACACTTCTTCTTTCGCATTTGGGCGGTGTTCTGTTCCTTTGGGGACAATAATAAATTCGCCTTCATTCAGTTCCACGCTTTCATTTTTAAATTCCATAATAAAATTCCCTTTCACCACGTAAAACATTTCATCTTCATGATCATGGTGGTGCCATACAAATTCACCTTTAAATTTTACTAACTTTATCTGATGACTATTCAGTTCACCAACAATTTTCGGGCTCCAGTGAGCAGTGAATAAATCAAATTTTTCCTGAAGGTTTACTTTATGCATAGTCAGTTTATTTGCATGGATAAAAAAATTTGATGCAATTTCATTACCTGCGGAATAATTAACTGCTGTTCATCATTTACTATTACAAAATTGCATAGCCGCATTTTTATTTCTTCATCAATTTGCCTGTTTATACGTGTTAATACTTCATCCCGTGAAATATTATCCCTTTCCATTACACGTTTTATGCGTACATGCTGCGGCGCATATACGCCAATTATAAAATCAAGATGTGAGGCAGCGGCAGATTCAAACATAAGTGCCGCTTCCTTTACGGCATAGGGGGATGTTTGCTGCTGCATCCATTTTTCAGCAGCCGAAATTGTTACAGGATGAACTAATGAATTTAATACTTCAAGTTTACTGGCATTATTAAAAACAATACCCGCAATATATTTCCTGTTTAAAAAGCCGCCAGCGTAAGATTCTTCGCCAAACTGTTTAATGATATTTTTTTTCAATTCTTTATCTTCATTCATTATTTTTTTTGCGGCATCATCTGCATCAAATACAGGAATACCGAGCACTTCAAAGATTTTTGTTACTGTGCTTTTGCCGCTTCCGATTCCACCCGTAAGGCCAATTTTAAGCATAATGATAAAGAAAAGATACTGAATAATTGCGGTGGAAAGTTAGTGAATCTGCCGGTTTGAACAGCGTACTAAAATGATGAACGAAACCACAGAAGGATGAAATACAGACAAGGTTGATTGAAAGCGTTAACCTCCATTCTTTTTTCCTTCATTAATAATTTCTTCCTCTGTTTTCAATTTTTGGTTATCCGGGTTCTTTTTAATATAAATGGCAACTATTTTGAAGATAGACGGCTTCTCTTTCAATACTGCTTTTACAGTTACCGAATCCCCGGTATATGCATGATTGATAATAAGATCATTTCCCTGCCACTCGCCGGTGCTTGAAGAAAACCGGATTTGCGTATTATCTAAAGGAAGATACCTGCCGTTTGGCAGTTTTCCATCTACATTAATATAATTATGCACACCCTTTTTCAGGCTGTCAGTATATAAATGAAAATAAATACTGTCAATTTTCTGCGCTTTTAAACCTGCACTTATGAAAAGTAAAAGTAAGAATGTAAAAAACCTCATTGTCTTAGATTTGTTTTATACATCAGGTCAAAATAATACCACAATATAAAATACAGTTTGTTAAATAAGTAACAGAACCTTAATTTACGCTTAACATAATTTGAATAAAGCTTTGCAAAAAATGAATTTGCCATGCACCAATCACAATCTATCCCGGGTTTTTCTGCAAAATCTTTTGGTGATGATTTTTTGTGGGGCATAGGTATTTCTGCGGCTCAAAATGAGGGGGCGCACAACAGCTATGGAAAGGGCCTTTCGGTATGGGATGTATTTTCGCGTCGCCAGGGTAAAATAAAAAGCGGGCATAAACCTTCTGTTGCCTGCGATTTTTATCACCGTTATAAAGATGATCTTTTACTGGTAAAGGCCCTGGGTTTTAAAGTTTTCCGGTTTTCTATTGCATGGACGCGCATTTTGCCGGATGGTACAGGAATAGTCAATGCGGAAGGTGTTGCATTTTATCACAGGGTAATAGATGAATGCCTGAATCTTGGTTTAATACCTTTTGTTACTTTGTATCACTGGGATTTGCCGCATGCTTTACAAAAAGAAGGTGGCTGGGCAAGCCCCCGCATGCTGAACTGGTTTACAGCATATACAACTATTTGCGCAAAAGAATATGGCGACAGGGTGAAAGACTGGATTGTTTTAAATGAGCCTATGGGGTTTACTGCGCTCGGTTATATGCTGGGTAAACATGCGCCCGGGAAAACAAATTTTACTCATTTTTTATCTGCCATCCATAATGCTGCTTTGGCACAGGCGGAAGGAGGAAGGATATTAAGGCACTATGTTGAAGCCGCACATATTGGCACTTCGTTTTCGTTTTCAGAAGTAATCCCTTTTTCAGAAAAAGAAGAAGATGCAGCTGCAGCAAAAAGAGCAGATATTTTATTAAACCGGCTTTTTATTGAACCGGTGCTTGGGTATGGCTATCCGAAAGATGATTTCAGATTCCTGGAAAAACTGGAAATGCATAACAAAGCATGGAAATACCAGGAAAAAATGAAGTTTAATTTTGATTTTACCGGTGTGCAGAGCTATTTTCCTGTTGTGGTAAAATTTAATCCTGTGATCCCCGTAGTTCAGGCATCGGAGGTAAGCGCATATGCGCGCAAAGCGCCATACACCGTTATGGGCTGGGAAATAAATGGGGAAAGTTTTTACCGTATGTTAAAAAGGATATGGCTTTACGGGGGTGTAAAAAAAATTATTGTAACTGAAAGCGGTGCTGCTTTTAAAGATAAACTGGTAAATGGAGTGGTGAACGATGAAAACCGCATTGGTTATTTTAATGAGTACATGCAGGCGCTTCTTAAAGCTAAAAAAGCAGGGGTAAATGTACAAGGGTATTTTGTATGGACATTAATGGATAATTTTGAGTGGTCAATGGGGTATGATGCCCGGTTTGGGCTTGTACACCTTGACTCTAAAACGCAACTCCGCACAGTAAAAAATTCGGGGCACTGGTTCAGAGATTTTTTGATTGGGAAATGAATTTTGAAATTAAAATGGATTAATCTGTAAATTACAAGCTTTAAATTTCATCAAAAGGCAACCTATTTTAAATTCCTGTCGTATCAATATACAAAACGAACATCTTGCCCTTAATGATTTAGACATCCTGCATAATACAATTGAAGGATGCATAAATAACGATCATAAGTATCAAAAAATGCTTTATGAAAGATATTACGGGTTTTCTTTAAAAATTGTGTTCAGGTATATTTACCGGTATGAAAAAGCAGTAGATGCAGTAAATGATGGGTTTGTAAAGGTTTTCAGGAATTTTAAAAATTTTGTTTGCACAGAACGTAAGGATGAAGAAAAGGTGCTGATGGGATGGATAAGGAAAATAATGGCGAATACAGCAATTGATGAGTTACGCAGGCAAAATATGATGCCGGAAATTGGAGACATACAGGAACATATATGGGAGCAACAGGACAAAAATCAGTCGGCAGAGCAACGGCTTTATTACAAAGAACTGATTTGCCAGATTAAAAGACTCCCTCCTTCGTACCGGGTAGTGTTTAACATGTATGTAATTGATGGATTTACACATCAGGAAATTGCAAACCAGTTAGGGATTTCCGTAGGAACATCAAAATCAAGCTTATCGAAAGCAAGGGCGCAGTTGCAGAAATATATTAACCAGGATTCTTCAGACAGAGATATATGCAGTATATAGGTAACGATATGGATGATTTATTCAGGCAAGCGGCAGAAAGATACCCCTTAAACTCCGGATCTTCCGATTGGGAAAAAGTATATTCCCAGCTAACGGAAAAAGATAAAAGGGATCCTATTTTGGTTCCGGTTGCTTCTAATGGCGGCAGGTCACTAAAATACCTGTGGTTACTGCTTTTGGTTCCTATTGGTTTATTAGTGGCTAAATTCACAGGGAATATATCAAATGAACAGGCACAAAATCAGGCGGGTATAAAACAGCAGTCAGCAGAAAAAACAATGCCGTTACCAAACGGAAATCAAAATGTACTGCCGGATGGACAAAATAATAAACCCACTTCACAGAACAACTCTGCCGGGGTGCAGGCAGCGGGCAATGCCGGCAGGGGTGTGCATGATTTTTCTGATGCAAAAAACAATACACCTGTAAATACTGTGAATACCAGCAGAATTGCAGATCTTAAGGAATTAAAAAATAAAGAAATTATAAACAGGCAGCCTGAAAACGTTTATTCTGCTCCTGTTCAGGGCAATCAGGAAAATAAAGCGCCGCCGCAGGCTCCAACTGATTTGTCAAACCAAAACCAACTGCTTATTACTAATACAGTGCCGGAGGTTTCTGCAAATGCAGCAGCCACAGAGTCAGCAATGCCGGCCGCATCAAAACAGCTTATTAAGCTTCAAAAACCAAAAAAATTCTATGCAGGCGTTATTGTTGCGCCCGATTTTACAACAGTGAAGTTTCAATCAGTTAAAAAAATGGGGTTAAACTTTGGGGTTTTAATGGGATACCAGGTAAATAGTAAAATTAATGCAGAGTTAGGCGTTTTATTAGATTCAAAATATTACTACACTGACGGAAAGTACCTTGACAGCAATGCAATTAAAAAAGATGTTGTGAATTTGAACGGCTTTAGCAGCATAACTGAGATACCCATAAACATCAGGTACAATTTCAAAACAAACAGGTCATCACAATATTTTGCGTCTGTAGGTGCTGTTTCCTATATCATACACAATCAAAAGTATAATTACGTGTACGATAAAAACGGGACATTACTGCAGGGTGAAAAACAAATCAACAAAGCATCCAGTAACTGGTTTTCAAATATGCAGATAAGTGTTGGATATGAACACCAGTTAGGAAAGCTGGGCGATTTCAGAGTAGAGCCATATTACAGGATCCCTATAAAAGGAGTTGGCATAGGAAACCTGCCGATTACAAGCGTAGGAATAAATATCGGCATCACCAGAAAAATAAAGTAACAAAAAATATTTATCAAGAAGTTTTAAATGGTCTTTTTTTGTTTCCCGCAAGTTGGGCCTTGAAAAACACGAATCTTTGGGGGTTCTTTTAGAGTGGTAAACTCAAGCCCCGCCCAAAAGGCGGGGTTTTTTTATGCAGCCATTTATAAAAAATTTGCCGGTATGATTTCATCACCTATTTTTGCGCAATGATAATATTAGTGCATAATCATCACCATCATTGCCTGCCATAAGGTAAGCCGGTGAAGTTTTGTGCATAAAACATACAAACATTAAAGGGCTTACACTATGTAAGCCTTTTTTATTTTAAACAATGTGAAGATGAAACTAAAAATCGCCATTCAAAAATCCGGCAGGCTGCATGATGATTCGCTGAAACTTTTAAAAGACTGCGGTATTGAAGTAAGCAATGGAGTAAATAAATTAAAAAGTGAAGCCAGTAATTTTCCGCTGGAAGTTTATTTTTTGAGGGATGATGACATCCCGCAGTATGTGGAAGACGCTGTAGCTGATATAGGATTTGCAGGGGAAAATGTAGTATATGAAAAGAAAAAAATGGTGAATGTGGTGGAAAAACTCGGTTTTGGAAAATGCCGTTTATCTATAGCAGTTAAAAAATATGAAGTATATAACGATGCCGGGTTTTTATCAGGGAAAAAAATTGCCACAAGCTACCCTGTGCTTGTACAGCAGTTCCTTACAGAGAAAAAAATTGATGCGGAAATTCATGAAATAAGCGGCAGCGTGGAAATAGCTCCGGGTATAGGTTTGGCAGATGCCATCTGCGACCTGGTAAGCAGCGGTTCTACTTTATTCATGAATGGATTGAAAGAAACAGAAACAATCCTTCATTCGCAGGCTGTGCTTATAAAAAATAAAGAATTGGGTGCTGAGCAGCAATTATTATTAAACAAATTGCTTTTCCGTATCCAGGCCGTAAAAAAAGCAAGGAATAATAAGTATGTTTTACTGAATGCACCCAATGAAAAATTAAAAGAAATTATTGCGCTTTTACCGGGCATGAAAAGCCCAACAGTATTGCCCTTAGCCGAAGCAGGCTGGAGCAGCGTGCACAGCGTATTAAATGAAAACGATTTTTGGGAGATTATTGAAAAGCTTAAAGCAACAGGCGCCCAGGGCATTTTAGTAGTGCCTATTGAAAAGATGATTGTTTAAAACACAGCCCCCTAACCCCTAAAGAGGGAATAAAAAATAGTATATTATGCAGATAATTGATTTAAGAGGAATGATATTAGATTCGGATTTAATAAAGCATCACCTTTCGCGGCCAATGTTTGATACGTTATTGCTTCAGCAAAAAGTAAAATCAATTCTTGATGATGTAAAACAAAATGGGGACAATGCAGTAAAAAATT
This sequence comes from Chitinophagales bacterium, assembly GCA_038207175.1. Lineage (GTDB taxonomy): Bacteria > Bacteroidota > Bacteroidia > Chitinophagales > Chitinophagaceae > JBBRAD01. Next base: position 122,395 of record JBBRAD010000010.1, on the reverse strand, counting down.
ATACAAAACAGTTTGATGAAATTAACCTGGATAATTTTTCTGTCAGCACGGAGGAAATAAATGAAGCCGCAGGTTTACTTTCAGTTGAATTAAAAACAGCCATTCAAACTGCTGCAAACAATATTAAAACATTTCACACTGCTCAATTATCGCAACCTGAAGTTGTTGAAACAATGCCCGGCATTAAATGCTGGTGGAAAAATATTGCTATTGAAAAGGCAGGGCTGTATATTCCCGGTGGAACAGCGCCCCTGTTTTCTACTATTTTAATGCTGGGTATTCCTGCAAAGCTTGCAGGCTGCAGCGAAATTATTTTATGCTCCCCTCCGGGCAAAAAAGGTAAACTTCACCCTGCAATTTTATTTTCTGCGCAATCAGCGGGCATCACAAAAATTTTTAAGATTGGCGGTGTGCAGGCAATTGCGGCCATGGCTTACGGTACGCAAACTGTACCGCAGGTTTATAAAATTTTCGGGCCCGGAAACCAATATGTAACCTGCGCCAAACAACTAATCCAGATGGATGGCATTGCCATTGATATGCCTGCCGGCCCCAGCGAGGTTTGTGTGCTTGCTGATGAAACAGCGAATCCATATTTTGTTGCTGCAGATCTGTTATCACAGGCCGAACATGGTATTGACAGCCAGGTTTTGTTAATTACAACTAATGAAGAAATTGGTACTCAGGTTCAGGAAGAAATTGAAAGACAACTGGATCAGTTACCACGAAAAGAAATTGCAGTAAAGGCATTAGAGAACAGCAAAACTATTTTAGTGGAAAATATTGATGAAGCCATTGCATTGGTAAATGAGTATGCGCCGGAACACCTAATTATTTCATGCGCAAACGATGAAGCAATTGCTGAAAAAATAATCAATACGGGTTCTGTTTTTTTGGGAAATTATTCTCCGGAAAGTGCGGGTGATTATGCAAGCGGCACCAATCATACTTTGCCCACAAATGGCTATGCAAAAATGTACAGCGGTGTAAGCGTGGATAGTTTTGTAAAAAAGACAACTTTTCAAAAGCTTACACAGCAGGGGTTGCAGCAGATATCTAAAACAGTTGAGCTTATGGCTGAAGCGGAGGGGTTGAGGGCACATGCAAGAGCAGTATCATTAAGACTTGAAAGATAATTTTAACCATGAATTTTATTTTAAACAACCTGGTAAAGGAAAATATTAAAAGACTTATCCCCTATTCATCAGCCCGTGATGAATTCAGCGGAGAAGCGAAAGTTTTTTTAGATGCCAATGAAAACAGTTTGGGCTCGCCGCTCAGCAAGTGGTATAACCGCTACCCCGACCCGCACCAGCATCAATTAAAACAATCCATCAGTAAAATAAAAGGAGTGCCCGCAGAAAATATTTTCCTGGGCAATGGGAGTGATGAATGTATTGACCTGCTGTACCGCTGTTTTTGTAATCCCGGCAAAGACAATGTGGTTATTTGCCCTCCCACTTATGGTATGTATGAAGTAAGTGCGCATATCAACGACATTGAAGTGCGCAAAGCATTGCTGCTGGATAATTTTCAGCTTGACCTTATTCACATGGAAAACCTTGCTGATGAAAACACAAAGCTCATCTGGATATGCTCACCCAACAACCCAACGGGCAATTCAATCAACAGGGCTGATATTGAAATGGTCCTGAATAATTTTGCAGGATTAGTGATTATAGATGAAGCTTATATAAACTTTGCGAAACAAAAATCTCTTATACAGGAGCTTGCTGATTATCCAAACCTTGTGGTGATGCAAACATTCAGCAAAGCATGGGGGCTTGCAGGATTGAGGCTGGGTATGGCTTTTGCTTCGCAGGAAATTATTTCACTATTAAATAAAGTAAAACCACCTTATAATATAAACCAGGCCACGCAGGAACTTGCGCTGAAAGCACTGGAAGAAGTGGATCAGGTAAATGACATGATCCATGAACTGGTGGCCATGCGCGAAGCTTTAAGCGAAGTATTTACGCAAATACCCATTGTTGAAAAAGTGTTTCCCTCAGATGCCAATTTTGTCCTGGTAAAAATAAAAGATGCGGGGAAAGTATATGATTTTTTATTGTCAAAAGGAATTGTGGTGCGCGACAGGAGCAACGTAAAATTATGCGAAGGTTGCCTGCGCATAACTATTGGTACGGAAAATGAAAATACTTTATTGGTAGATGCATTAGCTGAATATCTTTCAGGCAATATGGAAACGGTTTAGGTTTTCGCTTTGCTGAATAAAGTTCCGAATGCAAAAGAGTGCGACGCAACAGGCGGTGCCAAAAGTACTGCGGAAGGGTTCATCAAACATTTCTTGCAGGAAAAACTTTTATTTATAACTTTAGTTTTTCTAAAATATGTATTATGAAAACAACATTTTTTTCTTCCGTTTTATTTTTTGCAATGCTTGCTTTTGCAAATCAATCCTGCGCAGGCGCGGGCAGCGACAGCACAAAAAATTCTTCAGCCGCAAAAACAGTTTCGGCAGATAAAGATAATGCAGGTTTAAAACTCCCTGCCGGGTTTGGTGCGTTGGCTGTTGCCACCGGTTTAGGTGAGGCAAGGCATATTGCTGTAACTGCAAACGGTGATATTTATGTAAAGCTTTCCAGCCTGTATAAGGGAAAAAGTATTTATTTTCTGCATGATAATAACGGCGATGGAAAAGCAGATGTGCAAACAGGTTTCGGTGATTTTACGGGCACCGGTATTGCTGTAAAAAATGGTTACCTCTATGCTTCATCCGATGAAGAAGTTTTCCGTTACAAATTAGATGCAAATGGAAATGCAGTTAATCAAACCCAGCCCGAAAAAATAATTACAGGTTTATTAAACCGTCATGAGCATGAATCAAAATCCATTGCGCTTGATAACGACGGAAATATTTATGTAAATATTGGCGCCTATTCAAATGACTGCCAGGTAAAAGACCGTGTGAAAGGCTCGCCAAGTATAAACCCCTGCCCTATTCTTGATTCCGCAGGTGGTATCTGGCAGTTTAAGGCGGACAAATTAAACCAAACCTATGGCGATGGAACCCGCTATGCCACCGGCTTGCGCAATGTGGTTGGCCTTGACTGGAACAGCGACATAAACGCATTGTTTGTAATGCAGCATGGCCGCGACCAACTGCATGACCTTTTTCCTGATTTGTACACCACAAAACAAAGTGCCGAACTGCCGGCAGAATGTATGTACCAACTGCACCAGGGCTCCAACTGCGGCTGGCCTTACGCTTATTATGATGAGATACAGCATAAAAAAATAATAAACCCGGAATATGGGGGTGATGGAAAAAAAGAAGCGTCACCGGATATACAGGATCCTGTGGTTGCATTTCCCGGTCACATGGCGCCGAACGGTTTGTTGTTTTATACAGGCAATATGTTTCCTGAAAAATATAAACATGGCGCGTTCATTGCATTTCACGGTTCATGGAACCGGGCACCCGAACCACAGAAAGGGTATTTTGTTGCGTTCGTGCCTTTTAAAGATGGAAAACCAAGCGGGGACTGGGAAGTATTCGCTGATAATTTTGCAGGAGGGCCTGAATATATGCAGCCCGGCAAAGCAAAGCACCGTCCATGCGGATTAGCACAGGGGCCTGATGGTTCGCTGTATATAAGCGATGATTCCGGCGGCACAGTTTACAGGATCATTTATACAGGCAAATAAAAAATTTTGATGAAGAAAATCACCACCGGCATTTTCATTTTTGTTTCGTGCAGTTTGTATTTATTTGCGCAAACAACTGTCCAGCCTTCCATAGCACGCGGTAAAAAATTATATATTCAATATTGCCTGTCCTGCCACCAGGAAGATGGAAGCGGTGTACCAAAATTAAACCCGCCGCTTATAAAAACTTCTTATGTGTCGGGCGATAAAACAAAACTGATTGCATGGGTGCTCAGCGGCTCTACTGAAAATATACCTATTGACGGGAAATATTACTCCAATAATATGGCGCCGCAGGCCAATTTAAAAGACCAGGAAATTGCAGATGTGCTCACCTATATACGCAATAGTTTTGGCAACAAAGCAGGCGCTGTAACTGCGGTGGAAGTAAAGGCAGTAAGGGGAAATACAAAGTAATTTTTTAGCCCGGCCTGGTATTACAATTAGTCTTTGTTGCGTCGCACACTTGTACGTTTGGTGCTTTATGCAGTAAAGCGATATGCGGCCATCAAAATATGAATGTAGTTCTTCAAATTTATGATGTTATTCTTCTATTTTGTGACGTGACTTTTATATTTTATGCCATTATTCTTTAGTCTTGCAATACAGTTCTTTTATCTTATGGCGTAATTCTTTCAACTTTCGGCGTAATTTATCAAACCTGCCCCGATTCTTTCAAAAGGATAGCCAGCAATGGAAATGAAGGTTAGGCAAACTTTTCTTTTTGCTCCCCAATACATTCATCAATAACTTTGCATTAAAATTTTGGGTATATGAAACCAGGCAATGAACAGGTGATGCGGATTGTGGAAAATGTAAAGGATGCTGAACTTAAAAATATTGGTGAAAAGATTTTATCAAATCAACGCATCAGTTTTGATGATGGCGTACTGCTTTTTGAAAAGGCTTCTCTCCCGTTTGCAGGTGCGCTTGCCAATTGGGTGCGGGAAGAAAAACATGGCAGCAAAACTTATTTCAACCGCAACTTTCATATTGAACCAACAAATGTGTGCGTTTTCTCCTGCGCATTCTGTTCTTATTCGCGCCTGTATGCTCACCGCGATGAAGGCTGGGAACTGAGCAGCGAACAGATGCTGGGCATTGTAAAAAGTTATGATAGCAAACCGGTTACCGAAGTGCATATTGTAGGCGGCGTGCATCCAAAACTAAACCTGGAATTTTTTATAGATGTGATGAAGAAAATAAAAACACATCGTCCCGGCCTGCATATAAAAGGTTATACAGCTGTGGAGCTTGATTATATGTTCCGCAAAGCAAAGCTTACCCCGCTGGAAGGCCTGAAACGCCTGCAGGAAGCGGGTTTGGATTCACTGCCCGGCGGTGGCGCAGAAATTTTTCATCCCGAAATAAGGGAAATAATCTGTGCAGATAAAGTGGATGCAGAAGGCTGGCTGAATATTCACAGAACAGCGCACCAGCTTGGAATGCAGAGCAATGCCACCATGCTGTACGGCCATATTGAAAAATATTTTCACCGTGTGGATCACATGGAAAGGCTGCGCACACTGCAGGATGAAACAAGTGGTTTTAATACTTTTATACCGCTCAAATTCAGGAACAGGAATAATGATATGAGCAATATTGCAGAAAGCACCGTAGCAGAAGATATGAAGCTCTATGCCGTTGCAAGGCTGTATATGGATAATTTCCCTCACCTGAAAGCTTACTGGCCCATGCTGGGCAGGCAGAATGCGCAACTGAGTTTGTCTTTTGGTGTAAATGATTTAGACGGCACGATTGATGATACAACAAAAATTTATTCTATGGCGGGTAGTGAAGAGCAAACGCCTTCCTTAACCACAACGCAATTGGTTACATTGATTAAACAGGCCAACCGCCAGCCTGTTGAAAGAGATACCTTGTACAACGAAATAAAAAATTATTCAACTGCCGACCTGGTGGAGATGGAAGCGAACCCTTTGTATAATTAAAACTGTGACGTTTTAAAATCCGCACCGTTTTTTAATGAGCCAACTATCAGAATCGAACTGACGACCCGCACATTACGAATGTGCTGCTCTGCCATCTGAGCTAAGTTGGCTGCTGGCCTCAAAAATATTACAATTCAATTTCTTCTCCAATATCAATTCTGGATTAGCAGATTTTATTTCAACGCAACACCCTGCTCCTGTCTGCAATACCCCATCGCAGCATTATATATTATCTTTGAAGAAACCATTTATTCAAAAATACGCAGATGTTTAAAAAAAAGCCGGGGCTTGATATTATAGACAAAGTGCTGGAAGCATGCTACAACGCAAACCCAGACGCGTTGTTTATCCTGAGCCTGATGCACCAGTATGAAGAGCGGGGCAGCCTGAGTAAAAAACAACTGCAGGGATTGTATCAAAAAGCATCGGGCGTGCAGGATATGCCGGCAAACTGGCTTGCCACGCTTGAAGCTACTATTTTAAAAATGCACACAAAAGACAGGTCAAAAGTAATATCCACTGCGCCTATTTATACAAAAGATGAGGCTGCAGGAAAATTAATTAATGATATTCTTGCAAAATATCCGCAGCATAAACGCGTATTGTTTTTGCAGTCAAAATACCTGAATAATGAAATATTAACGGCCGCCGAAATAACCGAGCTGGGAAAATTCAGTAAAATACTTTTATCAGCCGCCAAATGAATTCCACCCTTCTTTATATCCTTATTGGCTATGCAGTTTTAATTGCGGTTGTATATTTTGTACAGGAAAAATTTATTTTCAAGCCCGAAAAACTTGCAAAGGATTTTACATACAAATATGATGTGCCTTTTAAAGAATTGTTTTTTGAAGTGGAGCAGGGCGTAAGCATTAATGGCCTGCATTTTTACTGCACCAACCCAAACGGGCTTATTTTATATTTTCACGGAAACACGCGCAGCATAAAGGGTTGGGCCAAATATGCAAAAGATTTTTCCCGGTATCATTATGATGTAGTGCTGGTTGACTACCGCGGCTTTGGCAAAAGCACCGGCAGACAAAGCGAAAAAGTAATGCTGAGCGATATGCAGTTTGTTTATGACACATTATCCGTACAATACCACGAGCAGCATATACTTGTATATGGAAGAAGCATTGGCAGCGGGTTTGCCACAAAAATTGCGGCGGATAATTCGCCCAGATATTTAATACTTGATTCACCTTATTACAACTTTATAAAAGTGGCAGAAAGATATTTGCCCATATTGCCTCACCGGTTATTGCTGCGTTACCAGTTGCGCACCGATAAATGGATTATAAAAGTAAACTGCCATATATATATTATTCACGGCACAAAAGACTGGCTCATTCCCATAAAACACAGCGAAGAACTGCAGAAATTAAACCCTTATAAAATAACGCTGATACGCATACAGGGCGGCGGCCACAACAACCTTCCGTCTTTTCCCGAATACCATAATTTTATAAGAGATATTCTGCAGCCGTAAATAATTTGAAATGAATAAAAAGAAAATAATTAAGTGGCTGAAAATAATACTCTTTATTTACTTCATTGGCGGCATTGCATTATATTTTTTCCAGGAAAAAATATTATTTCACCCGGTGGCCATACCGCAAGGCCAGGCTTATCATTTTAATACACCGTTTGAAGAACTGGATGTACAGGAAGATTCTTCCACATCGTTCAATATTGTAAAATTTAAACCAGTAAATGATTCTGCGCCAAAAGGTGTGGTTATTTATTGTCACGGCAATATGGAAAATAACAGCCATTATGCAGCGTTCGCCCCCAATTTTACCAAACACAATTACGAAGTGTGGATGATGGATTATCCCGGCTTTGGAAAATCCACCGGCACAATCAGTGAAGATATTTTATATTATGAAGTGCTGCAGGTATATAAAATAGCGAGGGCAAAGGGTTTTGCGCCGGACAGTATCATCATCTACGGAAAATCAATAGGAACAGGCATTGCAGCAGAGCTGGCCAGTGTGCGTGACTGCAAAAGGCTGATATTAGAATCGCCTTATTCGAGTATTGCCAATCTTTCAGAGCATTTATTCTTTATATATCCTGTAAGTTTTATGCTGAAATATAAAATACCCACAGATGAATACTTTAAAAAAATTACAGCCCCCATCACTATTTTTCATGGCACGGATGATGGCGTTGTGCCTTTCAGCAATTCAGAAAAATTAAAAGCACTCATGAAGCCGGGTGATGAACTGGTACCTATTGAAGGCGGCAGCCATAATAACCTGAATGATTTTCCGCTGATGAAAGAAAAGCTGGATAGTGTACTGTCTCTTCCCTGAGCTGTGGTTAAGCAAAAGTTTTAAAAAATTGCTAAAAAAAAAAGCTAATTTTATTTTCTAAAATTTTTTTTATGAAAACATTATTCTACACTTTAGTTTTCCTGATAGCTTTTCAATTTTACGCAGGCGCGCAATGGCAAAGCTATGATGTACCGCATTTAGACCAAAGCTGGTTGTATGATGTGGAAATGCCGGATGCAAATACAGTATGGGCTTCTGTTGGATACGGAACCCTCAACAACACAAACAATTTCCTGAGAACTATTGATGATGGCGTAACCTGGAGCTATGATTCTATAACCGAAGCAGGTGTGGGTGCCGGGATTTCAAGCATTTCACCAACAGACGCAAATACCTGCTATGCGGCAATTTACAACGGCACTACACTCTCAAAGAGCGGGATTTATAAAACAACGGATGGCGGCGCCACGTGGGCGCAGCTTGGAGTGGGGCAAATTTTTGATGTAAATTCATTTCCAGATTTTGTACATTTCTGGAATGCAACCGAGGGAATGGCTTTAGGAGATGCCAACGGAGGCTATTTAGAAATTTATACTACTACTGATGCAGGTGTTACATGGACCCGCGTACCACAGGCAAACCTCCCGGCCACTACGGGTACACCATTTAGTATAACCAATGAATATACAGTAGTTGGCAACAGGATGTGGTTTCATGAGGTTGAAAGCGACGGCAGTGAACATGTTTACCGTTCCGATGATATGGGGCTTCACTGGCAGGGATTTCCAATTACTACGCCGGACGGCCAGTTTATTGATATTGCATTTACCGATGCGTTAAACGGTGCAGTAAATGGTGGCACAGCCGCAGCTCCTTATATTCTTACTACAACCGATGGGGGCGCTACATGGAATGGTCCATTAAGCTATTCAGGCCCCCTGCACAACTATACTCTTGCTGCTGTGCCGGGAACTTCTGCAATTTTATCATGTGATATAAATGGCTCATCTTATAGCTTAGATTTAGGGAATACCTGGATTAAAATTGACAACAAAACACATTCGGACATGAGATTTTTGAATGGCATACTTGGATGGGGCGGAGCTTATAATACGCTGTCAACAGACGGGGGCGGTATTTATAAATGGTCGGGCACTCTTTTACCTGTTTCACTCACCAGTTTTACAGCTACCAATACAGGCAAAAGCGTTTTACTTAACTGGCAAACTGCCAATGAATTAAACAATAATTATTTTGCAGTTGAGCGCAGTACGAATGGTTTATCGTTTCAGCAAATTGCTGCAGTTAAAAGCAAAGGCAATTCTTCCCAAACACAGCAATACAGTTATGAAGATTTTAATTTCTCAACCGGGCAAAACTATTACCGGTTAAAGCAAGTGGATAATGATGGTAAATTCGCATACTCAAAAATTGTAAGTGTTGATTTGGTTACCGCCACTGCAATAAGGCTTTATCCAAATCCTGTAAAAAATATTCTTACAGTTGAAGGATTAAATCCATCAGCCAATACCAGGCTTTCTATTTTTGATATTTCCGGAAAGGCCCTTCAGCAATTGAATACAACAGGCAGGAGCTATACTTATAATTTGCAGCAGTTGCCTGCAGGCAGTTATTATTTAAAAGTTGAAGCAGGAGGAAAAGTTACCACGCTAAAATTTGTAAAAGAATAATATAGCTGAAGAGATTTAAAACCAGTAAATACTTTAAAACAGCCTCAAAAAAATGAGGCTGTTTTTTTTAGTACGGGCTTTGTATTCTCTTCACACCACTTTAAATGCAGCAAAATAATAATTATTTGCTGCGGCAATTAACTGTAAGTTTATATAATACGATTGTGTAAAGTCAAGAAAAGCCCTGAATTCATGCGTAGGCACTACAAATTCATCAAAGAAAATTATATCATCTTTTTTAAGGTAAGGAGCAAGAGAAGTTAATGCATACAAAGTGGCGGAATATAAATCCGCATCCATCATCAGCACATTTTTTTTACTGTTATCAAGCTCTTTTAAAAATCCGGGAACGGTTTGCTGAAATAACCCCTTATAAAATTTCCCCCTGGCATCATTTATTTCAGGAACCTGATTGTTGTTGCTGAATGCGCCTTTTTTAAAAGTCCCCCAGTCTTCGGGCAGGCCATCGAATGTATCGAAGCCATAAAACCCGCTTGCTGCATCTCTATTCTGCTCCATAAACCATTTGAAGGACTGGCCAGATGCTACGCCAAACTCAATATAGTTGATGCTTTCAGCAAGCTGTTCTTTTTCAATCACCCATTTGTACATCGGGTACCTTCTTTCATAATCCCATTTGCAGGGGAAATCATTATACGCTGTTTTCCTGTTTACAAAAGCCCACTGTGAAAATTTGGTGAGATAATACATATTTGCAAAAAAAGAAGACAACCAGCCAAACAGCCTATGCAGTTGCAGCCTGATAAAAAGCATTTTTGTATAGCGGATAAAAAATAATTTCATGCCGCAAAGAAAGGGATTTTATAAGGCTGCCACAAAACTGAATAAACCCTGTGAATGTTTTTTGTTTATAACTTAACTTCACAGTTGCGTTTTAAACAGCAAACAATAAATGACCACTGACGAAAGATTTGCACAGCTGAATTTGCAGCTTCCGCCTGCACCAAAACCAATTGGTGTGTACAAACCTTTTTTAATTGATGGCAACCATTGTTATGTTTCGGGCCACGGCACTGTAAAGCAGGATGGCACATTAATTACAGGCCGCATTGGAGCTGATCTGAATATTGAGGAAGGCAAACTCGCCGCACAACAGGTTGGGCTGGCCATTCTTGCTACACTCAAACAAAATCTTGGCTCATTCAATAAAATAAAAAGGGTAATAAAAATACTGGGTATGGTAAACTGTGTTCCTGATTTTGAAAGGCACCCCTACATTATAAACGGATGCAGCGAATTATTTGCAAAAGTGTGGGGCGATGATAATGGCATTGGTGTAAGAAGCGCTGTGGGTATGGGTTCCCTTCCGGATAATATTCCTGTGGAGATTGAAGCGGTATTTGAATTGAACCCCTGATTTAATAAATGCGATGATGAATTTGATGGATGAAAAAAAAATAAACTGCAGATCCAAAACCGTAATCCTTAAATAAATGAACTGGTACGAAATAAAAAATATTGACAGCATTGATTCCCCCGCATTGGTTATTTACAAAGAACGGGTAAAAGAAAATATTTTTCTGCTCAAAAGCATGGTGGATAATGATGTTACACATTTGCGGCCGCATGTTAAAACAAACAAGATTGCAGAAGTATGCGCTATGATGATGGATGCAGGTATTACAAAATTCAAATGCGCCACTATTGCCGAAGCTGAAATGCTTGCCATGATTAATGCGCCGGATGTACTGCTCGCTTATCAGCCTGTTGGCCCAAAAGCAAAACGCCTGCTTCAGTTAGTGCAAAAATATACTGATACAAATTTTTCCTGTTTGGTTGATAATTTAAAACCGGCAGAATATCTTTCAAAAATATTTGCGGCAGAAAATTTATCACTGCATGTGTTTATTGATGTAAACTCCGGGATGAACAGAACAGGCACACGCCCTGAAAATGTATTGCAGCTTGTAAAAGAAATACAATCATTGCAAAATATAACTGTTGTTGGCATTCATGGCTACGACGGGCATGTGCGTGATACAGATTTGGGTGAAAGAAAAAATAAAAGCGATGAAGCTTTTTATAAAGTAAACGCCCTTGCAAAGGATATAGAAAATATAACAAAACACCCGGTAACAATTGTTGTTGGCGGCTCACCCACTTTTCCTGTTCATGCAAAAAGAATGAATGTGGAATGCAGCCCGGGCACATTTGTCTTCTGGGATCATGGATATAAAACAAATTTTCCTGATGAACCTTTTGAATATGCCGCGCTGGTTGTTACAAGGGTAATTTCAATTATTGATGGCACAACTGTCTGCGCGGATCTTGGCCATAAATCCGTAGCTGCAGAAAACCCTTTACAGCAACGCGTACATTTTTTAAATGCGGAGGATATTGTTCCTGTTGGCCAGAGTGAAGAGCACCTGGTGCTGAAAGTGCCTGACAGCGCTGCATTTCAGCCGGGCCATGTATTGTATGGGGTGCCGGTTCATATATGCCCCACTGTTGCTTTATATGAAAGGGTTTTTGCAGTTGAAAATAATATTTCACTGGAAGAATGGAAAGTAATTGCAAGGGACAGGAGGATCAGCCTGTAAAATATTATGGATTAAATAACGTTGACTTTAAAATTATACCTCAGCATTTACCATGCAGCAAAGCAGTACTTTAAAAAGACTTTCAGAACAGCTTAATTTAAGTGTTTCTACTATTTCAAGGGCGTTGAAAGATCACCCGGATGTTTCTGAATCAACCAAAAAAAGGGTTAAAGATCTTGCCGGTATGATGGATTATGAACCCAATAATTTTGCGATTCAACTGCGCACCAATGAAAGCTCAGTGCTGGGGATAATTGTACCATCAGTTGCCAATTTTTTTTACGATTCATTTATTGCAGCAGTAGAAGAAGACGCAAGGATGAACGGTTATTCCGTAATGATAATGCAATCCGGCGAAAGCAGGGAAGCGGAACTCACAAACCTTAAATTACTGAAGAAACACAGGATTGCAGGAATATTTGTTTCGGTAACAACAGAAACAGAAGATATACAGCCGTTTTTAAAGTTGCAGGATTTAAACATCCCTGTAATCTTTTTTGACCGTGTGCCTGAATTTGAGGCGTGCAATAAAATATGCCTTGCCGATGCAGCGGCGGCAAAAATTGCCGCAGAAGCGCTTATCAGTAAAAAGAAAAAATACGTGCTTGGGCTTTTTGGCCACCCGCACTTAAGTATTTCAAAAAAAAGATCCGCTGCATTTAAAAAAACATTTGAATCAATATCGCCGGGCACTATGGTAGATATAGAATTTTCATCTGACAAAAACGCAAAAGCCCTTACACAAAAATATTTAGAAAAGAAAAAAAAACCGGATGCCATTTTTTGCATGGGCGATCTTCTGCTTATCGGGGCCATGCAGGCCATTTATGAAAAGAAATTAAAAATACCGGAACAAATAGCAGTAATAACAATCAGCAATGGTTTTATACCTGCTCTTTTTAATCCCACGGTTACTTATGTGGAAACAAGCGGTTATAAATTGGGCAAATTAGCTTTTACACGCATGCTTGCCTGCCTGAAAGGCAGGTCGTTTATGCAGGAACTTTTTATTGAATCATTTCTTGTAGAAGGTGGTTCTTTATAATATACTGCTATGAATAATTGGCCCGTGTACCTACATTATCAAATCAGCCAATCATCTTATTAATCAATTATTTTTCATGTTTACAATTGATGCACATTTAGACCTTAGCATGAACGCAATGGAATGGAACCGCGATCTGCGGCAACCGGTTGCTGTTATCCGCGAAAGTGAAAAAAAATTAACTGACAAACCAGACCGCGCAAAAGGAGTTGTTTCATTTCCTGAGTTGCGGAAAGGCAATACGGGTTTGGTGGTTGCCACGCAGATTGCAAGATATGCGGCACCCGGAAACCCTTTACCAGGCTGGCATTCAGCGGAACAGGCATGGGCGCAAACACAGGCGCAGCTTGCATGGTACAAAGCCATGGAAGATTGTGGTGAAATGAAAATGATAAAGAATATTAAGCAACTTGATGAACATATTTCATTATGTATTAATGAAGCAATGGAAAACAAACCGATTGGTTATATTTTAAGTTTGGAAGGTGCGGATTCATTGGTTACAACAGATCATCTTCACCGGGCTTATGAATATGGATTACGTGCTGCGGGCCCTGCCCACTACGGCCCCGGGAGATATGCAAACGGCACTGATGCAACAGGCGGATTAAATGAAAATGGAAAAACATTGCTTCGTGAAATGGAAAAACTGAATATGATTTTAGACGCAACGCATTTATGTGATGATGCGTTTTGGGATGCAATGGAAATTTTTCACGGGCATATATGGGCAAGCCACAATAACTGCCGTGCATTGGTAAACCATAACCGCCAGTTCAGTGATGAGCAAATAAAAGTCCTTGTTGAACGTGGCGGTGTAATTGGCGGCGCATTAGACGCATGGATGATGGTACCCGGCTGGCAGCGCGGCATATCAACACCTGAACAGATGAATTGCGGCTTAGAAAAAATAATTGATCACATGGATCATATTTGCCAGGCAGCAGGCAATACATTGCATGTGGGTATTGGTTCAGATCTGGATGGCGCATTTGGTAAAGAGCAATGCCCATATGACCTGGAAACAATCGCTGACCTGCAAAAAATTCCTGCAATGCTTGCACACAGGGGTTATTCAGCAATGGATATTGAAAATGTAATGTATGGCAACTGGCTCCGGTTTTTGAGAAATGCGTGGAGTTAAATAATTTCTTTAAGTGTTATTTTATTTTCAGCAACGGATAGCCGGTGCATTACCCCAATCTTCAGTGCATAATTTCTTTCTGTATGGCTTACAGGAAAATCAAAACAAACAGGATAATTATATTCTCTTGCCTTATCAAAGATTAAATCATATATATTTTGCCCGAACGGAACAGTTGTATCTTTCATTTCTGTAAACCCGCCAATGATAAGCCCTGCAAGGTTTTCAAGCATGCCTGCACGTTTTAACTGCATCATCATCCTGTCTGCATTGTAAAGATATTCACCTACATCTTCCAGGAAAAGGATTTTGTTTTTTGTATTAATTGCTGACGAAGATCCAATTAAATGCGCAAACAAAGAAAGGTTGCCGCCAATCAGTTCGCCCTTTGCAGTTCCTTTTTTATTTAATGGGTGCACGACACAACTGTAATTTGTTTTTTTCCCGGAAAGTGTTTTACGCAATGACTGTACAAATTCATTTTCATTTCCGCCATTATTGAATGCGCCGGCCATTGGTGAATGAAGCGATGCAATTTTCAACTTTGAATAAATATGCGCATGCAGCATGGTAATGTCGCTATAACCAATAATCCATTTTGGGGTTTTTTTGAACTGTTTAAAATCAAGCGCATCAATAATCCTGCTTACACCATAACCGCCGCGCGCACACAATACAGCGTTTATTTCCACATCATCAAGCATTAATTGCAAATCCTGCCACCGTTCCTCATCTGTTCCTGAAAAATAATGAAACTGTGCACCCAAAGTTTTTCCGGCTTTTACTTTATAACCCCATTGCTGCAATGTGCTGATGCATGTTTGCGCCCTTTGGAGCGGCATATATCCTGCAGGGCATACTATTCCAACTGTGCTTCCTTTTTTAAGATATGGAGGAATCGTTATCATGCAGCAATATTAAATATTCTTTCGTTTGTTTATTCGCTGTTATTTGCAGCGTCACGCTAAATATTTATCTTGTGCCAGAGAATTATACACTTTATGTTCAGGAAAGCTGCTGCAAAAAAAATACAAACCGGTAATCCTGGGTTTAAACTCCGCGGGCATGAAGTAAAACGCATAGAAGCCTTCAGCGATGCGGTATTTGCATTTGCGGTTACTTTACTCATCGTTTCACTGGAAGTGCCAAAAAGTTTTGAAGAACTGATGATAACCATTCACGGTTTTTTTGCATTTGGCATAAGTTTTTTATTGTTGATGCTGATATGGCATGAACAAAATATTTTTTTCAGGCGTTATGGTCTTGATGATACCCTGACAATTATTTTGAACGGTGCACTTATATTTATTGTGCTGTTTTATGTTTATCCTTTAAAATTCTTATTTACGCTTGTTATCAGTGGTGATGCTTCCGGCATACAGCTGAGTATTGCGCAGGTGCCTATGCTGATGTCTGTTTATGGTATTGGCTTTGCAATGATATATCTTCTTTTTTTCTTTATGTACCGCCATGCATTAAGCAAAGAACAAACCCTGGAATTGACCGTTGGTGAGCAGTTTGATACACGCACAAAAATGTATGCGCATTTTGTTTTTGTAATGGTAGCGCTTACTTCAGTTTTGCTTACATGGACGCTGCCCCCGGGCAGCGCGGGGCTTGCCGGCCCGTATTATGGAGTAATTGGGCCTGCACTTACGATTCTTTATGGGTACCGCAGCCGCAGGAGAAAAAAAATGAACTTTTAATAAAACCTTTTTAATTGTTTATTTGAAAATATAAAGCCCGGCGTTATTATTTTTTCATCATTATTTACTTCATACCAGGGGTTTAAAATATTATTCATCGGGTTAATAACAATATGCATATCCTGTGCGGGCATATACCCTTCTGCAAGTAAATAAATTTTTTTGCCTTCGCTGTTTATGGCTTCATCGGTCACAATCATAGCGTGTCCCGGCGCACCGGCTTTTACAAATACATCGCCAATGCCAATGTCTTTAATGTGAACGGGTCTTGTCATTTGGTCTATTGTGTATGTACCGCAGTTTGTAAAAACAATTTCCATAAACTGCATTAGTAATGCATGCCGGTCTTTTGATGAGGCGCCGGTATGGCTAAGCCATTGGGCAAAATTGCAGCGCATATTGCCTGAAACAAAATTTATACTGTCGTAATTATTTTTTTGAAAGTAATATTCGGCTTTCAGGCGCATAATACAGTCAGCGCATTGCTGCAGGTCTTTATTGCCGGTGGAAATATCAAGCACTGCATAATGCAAATCCTGTCTTTCTTTTGGCTGGCCGTTATACAAATAAACTGTATTGTCTTTGCGGGTTTTTATATTGCGTAGCCATTCCTGGAAACTGTTTTGAGTAATATTTACTCTTGTAAAACCGGCAGGCAGGGGAATTTCACCGATAAAAGAGGCATGGAAGCGCGTATGGGTTGAATCCTGAGAACTGATCCGGTGCGGATTAAGAGGAAATTGCGTTTCATCCCCTAATTTTTTAAATGCAATTATCAGCAATACACTTACGCAAAACAATGCCACCGTCACGAAACTGATACTTTTCATAAAATTTTTTACTCAGGATACACTTTTAAGGATTTTCCATATTGATGCAAAAATAATTATGTGTTAAGGTTAGTGATGAATTATGAAACTTGAAAATAATATTTACATTTACACCTGATATGGCAACCAATAACTCTCTCATTATACTCCTCGCACTCGGAGTAATCCTGCTTAGTGTTTTAGCCAAGCTAATGTTTTGGAAAAAAAGAAACACCAATTCCTTCCAGAAATTTGTCCGCAGTTTTTTAAAATTGTACGGCAAAAACAGGATATATGACGCTTCCTCAGAAGGAAGACGCAGGTTTTTGAGGGCAAGCAATGCCATTAATATCATTTGGTGGACAATCATTTTTATCCTGCTGATCGTATATATTTACGCAAACAAATAAGCAGGAATAGATTTTGACTTCCTTCAAAAAAACACCTCAATGTTTGAAATAAAGGATCAGTTAAACAGGGTCATAAGGCCATTACACCATCCACCCAAACGTATTGTTTCACTTGTACCGTCCCAAACAGAATTATTGCACTTTCTCGGGCTGAATGATGAAGTAATTGGCATCACGAAATTTTGTGTGCATCCGCAAAGCTGGTTTAAAAATAAAATAGGGGTAGGCGGTACAAAAAATATAAACATAAAAAAAATACAGTCGCTGCTGCCGGATTTGATCATTGCCAATAAAGAAGAAAATGTAAAAGCCCAGGTTGATGAACTTGAAAAAATTGCCCCGGTTTGGATAAGTGATGTAAATAATTTTGAAGATGCATTAAACATGATCCGCCTGATTGGTGAATTAACAGGGAAGAAAGAAAAAGCGGAGCTACTGGCTACAGACATTGAAATGAATTTTTTAAAACTGTCTTCCGAAAACAATCATCTGTCCACTGCATATTTTATCTGGCGCAATCCCTATATGGTTGCCGGAGGCGGCACTTTTGCCGGCGATATGCTGCGCCGGTGCGGGTTTCAGAATATTTTTGAAAGTGAAAAGCGTTACCCGGAAATAACTTTAAGCGATCTGCAAACTGCCCATTGCCAGTTAGTTTTGCTTTCAAGCGAACCTTACCCTTTTAAAGAAATTCATTTGAAAGAAATACAATTACAATTACCATACGCAAAAATATTAATGGTGGATGGTGAAATGTTCAGCTGGTACGGCAGCCGTATGCTGATGGCCGCACAATACTTCAGTGAATTGATGAGCAGCATTTATGCAAACCCTCCGCAGCTTTCGCATTTTGCATAACAGATTTTATTCCTGATTGAACAGGCAACTGCCCGGTTGTATTTGCCGAATTAAGTTTAGAATGATGAAGTGCTTGCGACGCAACGGGTGCCGCCATACCTGAAGAACGCCGGTATTATAAATTAATTTAAGTAACGTTGATTTAATACATGCAGAAATGTAATGCTACAGCATTTTATAAAAATATGGTTTATTGGAAATTATTTTGGGGAGCAGTTTCCATAATTTCATTACATTATCAGTGTAGCTTTCCACCTTATGCAGATCCCTGAACGGGTTTTTCCAGTGCGCTATGTTTGCGATAATGCTGCCCAAACTGAATATGGGGATTTCGATTGTGTGCATGAACAAATGAAATAAAAACCAGCTTATACCAAACTGTTTTCGTATGCGCACATGCTGCGAAACCATTAGCTGCAGGCCTTTGCGGCCAATCAGATCAAAATACCCGCCGGTTGCCGCACCCGTGGCGCTGTTGATGGTTTGCCCTTCAAGATGGATAGTTCTTAAATTTCCATACACGCAAAGTTCGCCGGCCTTTTTTAAACGGCTGCACCATTCCACTTCTTCAGAATACAAAAAAAAATCTTCGTCCATCATCCCTGCTTTATCAATAGCGGGTTTTTTTACCATCATAAATGCACCGCTTATCCAGTCCACTTTTTGTTCATCAGCAGCCTGCACCACATTTGTTTTTTTTACTTTAAAAGCAAAAGCAATTTTTCTTAACAGGCTGCCCAGATATGGCAATGGCAGCAAATGGTTAAGCCCGCCCGTCATAAAAAAATTACCGGTTATTTGTGGTTCACCGGCAGTGTTTACCAATTGAACTGCAGCAGCAATATTTGCAGACTGAACAAAACGTTCATAACATTTATTGATGGCATCATCAAGGATAACAGTATCGGGGTTTAACAGTAAAACCACTTCATTTTTTGATTGCCTGATGCCTTCATTATTGGCGCGTGCAAAACCTGCATTATAACCCATATCAATCCACTTTATCATTGGAAACGCCTGTGTGATAAGGGTTTTACTGTTGTCGGCGGAATCATTGTCCGCTACTATCCATTCAAAATTATGTACTGAAGGGAACTGGAAAGCGCTTTTCAGGCACTGGATGATATATTGCGCGGAACGGTAGTTTACTATGATGACGGAGAGGGGCAAAGAAAAATATTTATTAATTACTGCAAATTTTTTTTGGTATGCGAAGATAGCAGATGCAAGGATATTTTTTATATAGTTACCCAGAAGCTGTTTAAAAATGATTCTACAAGATGCTTATTGCATTAAAAGGCTCCCGGCAGGCAACAGCCACCGGCATAATAACCGCAATTGCTGCTACAGCTACCGCACAGTGCCAGGCTAAAGCGCCTGAGCGGAAAGTTATGATATGTAACTTTAAAAGAAAGGTATCCGGATTACAGATGGAGTATGGCTAACAGGTTATTGCTATAGGGTTACTATGAAGTTCCTACGGATGTACTATAAGGTAACTATGAAGCAACGTCCCTATAAGGTCTCTATAACATCTCTATAAGGTCTCTATAAGGTCTCTGACTGATTGGATGAAAATGAGCTGACAGGGTATATTTTGAGAAACACTCATTGGTTAAAAGTGTGCAGCATCAAGTTAATAATAATTTCTGTAAAGGCAAAGAAACCCTTTACTTTTTTTATAATTATTACTGTAAAGCAGGATTCTGGTTAAATTGAATAAAAAAAGGGCAGCATTTAAAATGCTGCCCTGAAAATATAATTATAAAGTATTTTAAGTACCGGGTTTTGGCACCATTTCGGCATCATAATGTGTGGTACCGCTTGTATTATTGGTCCAGTTCCAGTGATTCTTGTCTAATAAATCAATATTCAAAAGCGCTGCAGCGCTGTGGCCTTTCACTGACAGCACTTTTTGTGTGGAATCGGTAAATTGCCATGTGCCGTGAGTGGATTTGTGCTTATTGCCCTGGGTGAAAGTGCCATTTGCAAAAAATTTCAGGGTATCACTGTTCAGGTTCGCCAAATTATTTGAGTCACTCCTTTGATACAATAAATGCTGCCCGTTTACATCCGTAAAATAGTATTTATTATACTGCCATGTATGGGCAATAAGATAAGCAGCATTTGATTTTTGGCTTGTAACGGTTGATTGCGCTGCCAATGAATTTGACTGGTTTGCAGGTGCAACTGATGTTTTTTTACAGGCAGCCAAACCCAAACCCAGCAACAGTGAAAGAGTGATTATTTTTTTCATATGGTTTGATTTACAAAATGAAGTTAGAAGTTTTAAGGAAATAAAAAAAATTGTGTTTGCTTAACTAAATCAATGCAGGCATTAAATTGAAACAGCTTGGTCTAAAAAATTTTTACAATTCAAAATGGATAGATAAAAAAAGGGCAGATTGAAATACTGCCCTTGTAAATATATTCTTTTATCTGTTTTTAATTTGCAGCTCTTGGCCCCATTTCGGCATAGCGTTCCGTGTTATCAACTGCATGATACTTCCAGTTCCAATGGTTATTATTTAATAAAAGAACAGGGAAAATATAAATGCCTGTAGAATTTTTTCCATGAACAACCGTTTGGGTTGCATCTGTAAATTTCCATTTACCCGGGTATGTTGTACCATTTGCATCTTCGATAATAGTGCCATCAGCATAGTAAGTAACAAAATCATTGTCTAAGTTATACGTGTTTCCGGCCCTGCCTCTTTTGTACACTAAAGTACCAAGATGTGCAGAATCTACGTAACCAATATAGTATTTGTTATATTGCCATGTATGGGCGATTATGAAATCAAAATTCGATTTAGTTGGAGCAGTTACCGCTTGCGATTCTAATGAACTTACAGATGAAGCCGGGGCAACTGATGTTTTTTTGCAGGATAATAATCCCAAACATAACAAAAGGAAAAGGGTGATTAATGCTTTCATGAGTTTTGATTTAGGATATAAAGATAGTATTTTTATGAAAATAAAAAAACAGTTCAGTCTTAATCCAATATTGGCTTGGAATAAATTTTTTTAAATGCAAGGAATAACCAGCGGGTAAAAAAATTACTGTCAACCTGTTTGGCAATTTGCACACTAAAATTATCTGTTGGGTTGTAACTATTCCCGGGAACCAAATCATCTGCATATTTTTTACAAGCTTCAAGAAAAGATGCAACTGATAAACCATTTCTTTTTTCTTTTGGCGTACGCATTAAACGATGTGCCAAACCTTTGCAATAAACTTTTATAAAATCTATGCCGTACTGTTCAATAACAATTGCCATTTGTGCATCTTGTTTTTTAAGTGTTTGCAGGTAACCAATAAATTGTGCAAACGCCTGCTGCATTTTAGTATCAGGTGATGAAGTGGTTGTACTTATATGTTTCCTGAATGCAAAACATTCTTCCGATGCAGTGGCTTTATAACTTTTCATAGTAAGCTTTATCCATAATTCAAAATCGGCAAATAATAAATTAGGATAAAGAGGGATGCCACCAACTGCATCATAGTCTTTTGCACGCATCATAAACCCTGTACCCATCACATCAATTTTGTTTGAAAGAAAGGATGCAAGAAATTCAGGCGCAGACTGGGTTTCAGCCATCGGCATACATTTTTTGATAAGGCTACCTTCTCCATCAATATACCTGAAATGTGTTTGATACAATGAAGCTTCGGGGTGTTTTGCAATAAGCCTGTCCATCACTTCAAGGTAATGCTTATCCAGAATATCATCATGACCGATTAAAGTGATGAATTCATTTTTTTCTGTTTCTTTTATCCTGCCCCAGTTCTCTTCAATAGTCAAAGATTTTTGAGAAGGGAATACTGTTATCCTGTTATCATTCAGTGATGCTATCCATTGCAATGTGCCGTCCGTGCTGCAATTATCAAGCACAAGCAAATTAAAATCATCCAGCGTTTGGGAAAGGATGCTGTTTACACATTCCTTTACATATTCGCCACCGTTGCGTACCGGCAGTATAATGCTGTATTTCATCAAATCAAAAATACTTATAAAATAACAGGAATATTCAGCGAAAATTAATTGGGTCGCAACAGCCAAATTTTTATATTGCATACCTAAACCTAATAGCAATGAGAAAAATAACTGTTTTTTGCCTGCTAACCTTTGCTTCTTTAGCAGCAATCCAATCCTGCCAAAAAGATTCAAGTTCATCCACAACTCAGAAGTCTAATGCAATAACAAATGACCAACTTGCTGCAGACTCAACTACTATTGACAGCAGTTTATTGTGTTACCTGCCATTTAAAAATAACCTTAAAGATCAAAGCGGTCATGGTAATAATGGGGTTTTGCATGGAACTATTACTTATGTGGCAGACAGGTTTGGCAATGGGTCAAGGGCGGTATCATTTGCTGCATCAAATACCTGGATAGAAATTCCAGAAGCGCAATTTGTGGGACTTAAAACCGGAACTATTGCAATGGACTTTTATGCAACATCAACTGCACGACAGATTCTTATTAGTAAAATGTCCTATAGTATCCCTTTTGGTTCACCAGGATGGTATCAATCATTTCTGCTGGTCATGCAACAAGATTTTTCTTCTCCTATTCAATTCAACAGTAAACAACCTGGTTATTGTGATCAACAAAACGGATGGAATTTAGGAATGACTAGTAATACAGGCTTTACTTTAAACCAGTGGAATCATATAGCAGTTGCATTTAATAAAACATCTGAAAAAATGTATTTAAATGGCAATCTTGTTGCAAATGCTACAAGGGTAGTTTCCCCTATTTGCCAAGGCGAACCAATTAGGCTTGGCGTTTGGTGGCAAGGTGATCCTTTGTTTTTTACAGGAAATATGGATGAAGTAAGAATTTATAACAGGGCTTTATCTGGGAAAGAAATAAAGCAACTTTCAGTACAATAGTTTTATACGATAGCAAAAATATACGAAAAGCAGGTTGTTATACCTGCTTTTTTATTTTGTAAAAAAATTCAACGAGGCATGTAAAATAAAATTGAATTATAACATACCCAGCAATGCTTTTATATCAAAAATAATCCTTTTCGCTTTGTATTTTAAAATAGATTTTTTCATGAAGTCAAGTTCAAGTATTTTTTTTGAAAAATCATTAATTTCTTCAAGCTTTTTTTTGTCTTGCAGTTTATAAAAATACTTACGCAATGAAAATGACATACTAATAAACCAAACTTTAAGGTGCAATTTTATTGTCCTTTCAATTTCTTTTGAATTTGAATGCCCTTTAAAATCAGTGCTTAATAAATTATAGAAACCTATACATCCTTTATAGTAACTATCGAAATTGCTCCTGGAATAATTATTTTCATGTAAATTATGTGAGCTGTAAATTTTATTTTTGATTACAGCACCACTTACCGCTCCACATAAGGCGAGCAAAGCATGATCAGCAAGATGAGGGCTGCCATAATCAGGTATCAAACCAATTTTGATTATATCAGATTTTCGTAAAATACAATTAGACCAGAAAATAGATGGGTTCTTTTCAGGATGCAAAACTTCGGAAGGAAAATTTTCAGGAGTTATTATTTCAATTTTATTGTGGTCGTCATTTTTCCTTTTAAAACCGCAATAAAGGGATTTATCAGGAAATTCATTGATTAACGGAACCATTTCACTTAAAAAATTTATTTCAAGAGGGTCGTCATCAGTTATCATAACAATGAAATCACTATTTGCTCTTTGAATACTTTTATTAAAACTCTTAATCATCCCAAGGTTTTCTTTATTTGTAAAATATTTTATTCGCAAATCCTGCAAGGATCCACAAATAATTTTTGCACTTTCGTCAGGATCATTATCTGAAATTACAACCTCGAAATCAGGATAAGTTTGTTGTATTAATAATTGAAGTTGATTTAAGAGAATTTGTGGCCGCTTATAAGTGCTGATGCAAAAACTTACCAATGGCATAATCATTCTATTTTATTCTTTTCAAATATCCTTCAGGCGCCACACTTATCAGCAGCTTGTTATCAATGGATCCATCAATAACAAAATTATCGTGGTGATTCAAAAATTCATACACACTTGTTTTGGGGTTGTTGCCAATTCCCCATGGCCGCTTTTCCTTAAAATAATTTTCAGGCAGGTCTTCCACAATGGTATCAAAAACTACAATGTAAGAATTGAGAGAAACAAAAGGCGAATACATTTCCAGTTCATGCAATACATGTTCGTAAGTATGGTTACTGTCGAGGCATACCAATATTTTTTCTTTGCCTTCTGCAACAGCCTTCACTTTTGCAACTGTTTCTTTGCTGATGGAAGATCCTTCAATCATTTTTATCCGCTTCATCATCGGGTGTTTTTCTATTTCGGCTTTATTGTGGGCACGTATATCTATATCAATGCCCAGCACTTCACCATTGCCAATCAATTCAAGCAATGATGCGTAATAAATTAATGAGCCACCATGTGCAATGCCTGTTTCAATAATCAAGTCAGGTTTTACTTCCCAGATGATTTCCTGCATGGCCATCATGTCCTGCGGGTACTGTATAATAGGTCGTCCCATCCATGAAAAATTATACGAATACTGGTTGCTGTTTGATGCATCATTAAAATGTTTTGCCGCTGCTTTAAGTACAGCATTATTTTTATAAGATGCGATACGT
Organism: Chitinophagales bacterium; assembly: GCA_038207175.1. Taxonomy (GTDB): domain Bacteria; phylum Bacteroidota; class Bacteroidia; order Chitinophagales; family Chitinophagaceae; genus JBBRAD01. The sequence continues at coordinate 97,641 of JBBRAD010000010.1, read as the reverse complement.
TTTTTTCTTTCTTCAATAAATTCCTGTACGGGGTTACTCATTGCCGGTTATTGTTTTTAATTTTTTATTGTCGCCCCAAAAATACATGGGTTCATAATCGGGATAAGGATAATATCCTAAGTTCAAAGAAATATTTTTATTGTTTGTTTTCAAATAATCTTCCACAAATTGTTTTACAGTTATTGGCTTTCCGCTGCAGCAATTGATAATGCCAGTAACATTATTCTGCAATGCAATGCGTACAATATATTCCGCCACTTTTTCAACAGGTAAATAATCACGCACCTGTTCGCCGCCGCTCATATTGAAAACCGTTTCGTTGTTTCCCATTGCCCTGTCAAGCTGCGAAAGTAAGGAATTAGGATTTTGTCCCGCACCATACATATAAAACAACCGCACCCATTTTAGCTCAAATGTTTGCTGTGACTGCATTTGCTGCAAATTTTTCCTGAGTAAATCTTTTGCAGCAGCGTAAGGATTTGCCGGCATTGTTGGCATTTCTTCACTCAAACAACCTTCCTGCATACCATATTCAAAACAGGTGCCTGTAACCGTAATATCATGCAAACCATTTGCAATTAAGTTTTGCAAAAGTGCAGTGTGGCGCGGTAAATTGATATCAGTATGAAACGATGATTTATAATTCGGTAAACCTTCCCAAGCCAAATGAATCATTGCATCGGGCTTTTCAAAAAATTTAAAATAATTTGTTTCGTTATTAAAATCTTCCAGCGTGAACGGAATATATTTTACCTGCTGAAACCATGAAAAGTTCGCTGCTTTTTCTTTATTGGATGAAGTGGCGGTAACAGCGCAATTATTTTTCACTAGTTCCTTCACAACATAGTTGCCGATAAATCCTGTTGCACCAGTTATTAAAATTTTTTTCATGATGAAAGAATAAAGTTTTTTCTGTTGCGGCTGTCTCGCCTCACCCCAAACCCCTCTCCTTGCAGAGAGGGGCTTTAAAACCCTTACCGGATAATGCTTTCAGGCGAACATGATAATTTATACTGCAATAGTGATAATTTTTTGAGCCAAGCTTTTGCAATATTAATTATGCTTCAGTTGCGTCGCACTCTTGTACGTCCTGAATTTTTTTTAGCAATTATCTGAACGAGGGTTTTTGCCTGATTAACCTGATTGAACTGATTTCGGTATTTCAATTTTCAGGTTAATGAGGTAAATCTCACAAATTGTGGTTCAGACATATTCAACTGTGCAAGCCCCGCTTTGAGAGCCGGGATGAAGTGCAACTGCCCTTCGTTCGCCAAGGCGTTGCAGCTAACATGTGCGACGCAACAGGCGATGCCATGAAATACAAGTGCCCGGCTGACAAAAAATATATAACCGCTTATATAATTTCCAATTCAGGAATGGGTATCACAAATTTTCCACCCCAATCTTTTATATATGCAAGCTGTGTTGTTATCTCTTCTCTCAAATTCCACGGAAGGATGATTACATAATCTGGCTTTTCATTTTTTAATACATCCTCATTCACCACTGGTATATGGCTTGCAGGCAAAAACTTATTTTGCTTGTGCGGGTTTGCATCCACAACAAAGCTGATTAAATCATTTTTGATGCCGCAATAATTCAGCAGCGTGTTTCCTTTTGCTGCTGCGCCATACGCAGCAACTTTTTTGTTGTTTCTTTTTTGGGTGATCAAGAATTCTGCAAGGTCTAATTTTATTTTTAATGCTTTTTGATGAAAGTTTTGATAATATTCCAGTGTATTTATTCCTTTACCCATTTCTTTCTTCAGCAATTCATTTACTTTTTCTGAAACTGCTTTGCTGTCATCTTCTTTGTGCTTTGCATAAATGCGCAATGAGCCGCCATGCGTGGGCAGTTCATCTACATCAAAAATTTCAAGTTCCAGTGATTCGAAAATTTGTTTAACGGTGTATAGTGAGAGATAGGAAAAATGTTCATGATAAATGGTGTCGAACTGGTTGTTATCAACAAGCTGCATTAAATGAGGGAATTCCATCGTAATAACACCACTGTCTTTTAAAATTATTTTCATACCCGCAACAAAGTCTATAATGTTTGGAACATGCGCCAGCACATTGTTTCCGAGCAATACATCCGCTTTTACATCCCATGTATTTGCAAGGCGGTCTGCAAGTTCCACACCAAAAAATTCAATGATGGTTTTGATGCCTTTTTCCATGGCGGCTGTTGCCGTATTCTCTGTGGGCTCAATGCCCATCACCGGGATATTTTTTTCTTTAAAATACTGCAGCAGGTAGCCATCATTGGAAGCTACTTCAATCACCAGTGAGTTTTCATCAAGCGCAAAACGCCCTGTCATCATTTCTGTATAAGACTTTGCATGCGCCAGCCAGCTTGTAGAATATGAAGAAAAATAAACATAACCGCTGTCAAAAATCGCATCTAATTTTTTGTATTCATCCACCTGTACCAAAAAACAATTGTTGCAGATAAAAACTTTTAACGGGTAAAAAATTTCGGGTTCGTTCAGTTGCTTTTCCGATAAAAAAGAATTTGACGCCGGTGAATTTACCAGGTCAATAAAAATGTGTTCTAATTCTGTGTTACAAAATCTGCATTGCATAATTATATTCCTTTGAAATGTTCATCAAGATAAGAATGGTTTTTATCACGCTCAGAAATTTCTGTTACGGGCAAAGGCCATTTAATTTTAATAAGCGGTTCATCATATTTTATTCCTGCTTCTGCCGCGGAATTGTAAAATTCACTATGGTGATAAATCAATTCACTGTTGTCTTCCAGCGTTTGAAACCCATGCGCAAAACCTTCGGGGATGTACAGCATTTTTTTGTTTCCTGCGGAAAGCTCCACGCCAAACCATTGCAAAAAAGTTGCTGAACCTTCACGCAAATCAACAATTACATCATATACTTTACCTGCAATGCAACGCACCATTTTTATTTCATTAAAAGGTTTTATTTGATAATGCATACCGCGTAAGGTTCCTTTTTTAAAAGTAGCGGAATGGTTTAATTGTACCCATTCCTTATCATGCCCTATTTGCTGAAACTCTTTGCTGCACCAGGTTCTGGCAAACCAGCCCCTGCTGTCACTAAATGGTGAAAGTTCAATTATATAACTTCCTTTCAATTTTGTTTCTGTAAAAATCATAAGGCAAGATACCGGTTGATTTGCTGAAAACTAAAATCAGTTTGTGTGTCTTTTGATTGCTTATACCAGTTGATGGTCCATTCAATCGCTTGTGCTGCATTTAATTTTGGTTGCCAGTTTAATTCATGCAATGCTTTTGAAATATCTAATTTTAATATCCCTGCTTCGTGTGGTTGCGAAGCATCTGATATATCTTTCCATTCACCGCTTCCCCAAATTTTTATCGCTGATTCAACGATTTCTTTTACTACGAGATGATCTTCAGGATATGGCCCGAAATTAAATGCAGTATTAAATTTTTCAGGATGTTCATTCAACAATCCACCCAGGAGCAAATAACCACCCAACGGCTCAAGCACATGCTGCCAGGGTCTTACAGCGTTTGGGTTACGTACTTCAATTGTTTCGCTTTTTGATAATGATCTTATAATATCAGGAATAATCCTGTCTGTGCTGTAATCTCCGCCACCAATTACATTGCCCGCACGCACACTTGCAATTGTTTTGTGGTGTATGTTGTATTTTAAAGGATTGAAGAATGAATTACGGAAAGAATTGACTACTAATTCAGTGCAGGCTTTACTTGCACTGTAAGGGTCGTAACCACCCAATGCTGCATCCTCCCTGTATAAAATACCCTGCTCTTTGTTGGCGTAAACTTTATCTGTTGTGATAACAATCGCAGTACATTTTTTTTGCAGCTTATTCATTGCTTCCAGAACATTTGCAGTGCCTGCAACATTCACTTCAAAAGTTTCTGCAGGTATTTGATAGGAGCGCCGTACCAATGGTTGCGCAGCGAGATGAAAAATATAATCCGGCTGAAAGGAAGTTATTTCTGCTTCGAGTTTTTCCTTATCCCTTATATCTGCAATCACACTTTCAATAATATTCAGTGGATACAGTAAGTTATAAAGCCCGTTTTCATATTCAGGTGCAAGCGCATAGCCTTTTATTTTTGGGCCAAGCGTATGCAGCCATGCGGTTAACCATGCACCTTTAAAACCTGTATGGCCGGTTATAAAAATTTTTTTGCCTGAGTAGTAAGATTGCAGTTGAGAAAGGTTTACCAGGTTTTCCATTTTGCTTCATTGTTTTGCCACATAGTTTCCAGTTCTATTTTATCGCGCAGCGCGTCCATGCATTTCCAGAAACCCCTGTGCCGGTAAGCTGCAAGCTGTTTATGTTCTGTAAGTTTTTCAAGCGGTTCATCTTCCCACATCATTTCATTCATATCACCATCAAGATATTTAAAAACTTCAGGTTTCAGCACAAAAAAACCTGCATTGATACTTTTACTTTCATCCTTTGTTTTTTCACGGAAAGAAACCACTTCGCCGTTTTCTGCGAGGTCCATTCCGCCAAAACGGGCATCAAGCTGAACAGCCGTAACTGTTGCAATTTTTCCATGCGCTTTGTGAAAAGCCACAAGTTCATCAAGGTTCATGTCGCTTACGCCATCACCATAAGTAAGCATGAAATCTTCATTGCCGGTATATTTCTGAACCTGTTTTAAACGCCCGGCTGTTTTTGTATTCAATCCCGTTTCCACTAAGGTAACTTTAAAATTCTCTGTACTGCTGCCATGCACTTCCGTTTTATTATTGGCCACATCAATGGTAAGGTCAGAATTATGCAGAAAATAATGCATAAAATATTCCTTTATTACATAGCCTTTGTAGCCAAGGCAGATAATAAATTCATTGTACCCGTAATGGCTATACATTTTCATGATATGCCAGAGAATGGGCCTGCCCCCTATTTCAACCATTGGTTTTGGACGGGCATCTGTTTCTTCTGAAATCCTTGTGCCAAGCCCGCCAGCAAATATGACTACTTTCATCTTTTAATAATTGGCAGCAAATTTAATTGTTTTGATGCAAAGGCTTGAAATGGTTTTTCTTAAAGTATGGATGATGTAAAATTTATCTATTTTTATTTTTAAATCATATTTGTGAAGGAAGCGCAATCCGTTAAAATATCAGTCGTTATTTGCAGTTATAACAGGGCAAAATATATTATAGATGCTATTGAAAGCCTTTATAACCAAACAGTTTCTAAAGATTTGTATGAAATAATTGTAGTGGACAATAACAGCAGCGATAACACAAAAGAATTATGCCTTGCATATACTACTTCGCATCCTAGTTTCAATATAATTTACTTAGAGGAAAAAGAACAGGGCGCATCGTTTGCGCGGAACACCGGTGTAATGCATTCCCGCGCACCTTTGCTTGCATTTATGGATGATGATGCAATTGCTGATAATGATTTTATAGAAAGGATACTCGAATTTTTTAAAACACATCCTGCAGCAGATGGTGTGGGTGGAAGGATAACTCCAAAGTTTATCCCATCCGAGCCAAAATGGATGTCGTATTATGTTTCATCGCTGATAGGCAATTTTGATTATAGCCCTGAGCTGGCAGAATTTAAAACCGGCAAATTCCCGCTCGAATCAAACATGGTTGTATATAAAAAAGATTTTTTAGAGGTTGGCGGGTTTAATACAAGTTTGCCGGGTGTAACAGGAACTTTAAGAATAGGTGGCGAAGGCAAAGATTTATTTTTAAAACTGCAAACAGTTCTCAATAAAAAAATTTATTATGATCCTTCTGTAAAAGTGCAGCATGTGGTAGAAGTAAACAAGTTGACACGCGAATATATGTATAGGGTTGCTTCAGGCATTGGCAGGGGTGAAAGGGTGAGAATGCTTAAAGAAGGAAAATTATCTTTTTTCAAAAAATTTGCGGAATACATTTTTAAACTGGGAGCCTCGGTTATACTTGCACTAAAATATATACTGGAGGGCAACCCCGCTAAAGCAATGCCTGTAATTTATTTCAGGATGGACGCTTTAAAAGGCTTACTTGGAAAATAACTTTTTTCAAAAAAAACATTATCTTTAAAGTTTTAAACCTAAAACTATACTTTATGAAATCGTTTTATTCCACCCTGCAAGCACTGGTAATTCTCCTTTGCGGTGTTACCCTTTTTTTAGCATGCAGTAAAAATGCTGTTTCCTCTGCCAGTAAAAATACCGCCGGGAATAATATGTCATTATTATCTGCTCCATCAACAACCCTGGTATTACAACCCGGTCCCACTGACGGCCAGGATGTATATGTGTATAAACTTGTAAGCAACCCAAACTCTGTAAATGTCAATTTTAATGATATACCGGAACTTGGCGCTTCAAAGTGGACAAATGGTGGTTCACCGGAAACAAAAAGGTTTTATATTAAATTCACCGGTTTATCAGCTATACCTGATTCTGCGAGGATTATTTCAGCCACTCTTCAGTTTTTTGGATTAACAAGTTCGCTCTCAACCCCGCAAGGTAATTCAGTGTATTCAGGCTCACCTTACGGCAACTACCCGAATAACAGTTGCCTGGTTCAAAGAGTAGTGGGCAGTTGGGATCAAAGTACTTTAACCTGGGCAACGCAACCATTAATTACCCAATTAGATCAGGCTGTCATCCCTTCTTCAAACGCCCAATGGAATTATAATCCGGTTATTGATGTAAAAAACATGGTTCAGCATATGGTAGGCCATCCTGTAAACAATTATGGTTTTGAAGTTTCATTATCCAGGGAACAAAAGTACAGGTCAATAATTTTTGGTTCCTGCGAAACAACTGATGCAACCAAAAGACCAACGCTTATAGTAATTTATCGTGTAGGAAGCGGCTCTTGAGAGTAAATTAATTTTTAAAAACCCCCTATGTACACGGGGTTTTTTTATACAATCAAACTATTATAAAAAGTCTTTGGTCTCAAAAAAATTATCACCTTATCAGCAATACAGTTCCTTTTCTTATTACATCCCCGCAAATAGTTTTGCCTTTTATTATGTAAGCATATACACCGGGCGGCTGCTGCAGGTTTTTATACTTTCCATCCCAGCATTTTTGTGCATCTGTAGAAGAGAATACCAATTTTCCCCAACGGTCATATACATTAAACTGCAGGCTGGTTACATAGCCCCATTTGCGTATGCCAAAACAATCATTGATGCCGTCCCCGTTTGGTGTAAAAGCAGAGGGTACGGGATAACCGTTTATTGCCGCACCTGTTATTACTTTTACCTGTACAGAATCTTCAGCAACGCAGTTGTTTGCACCGGTTGCAAATACATGATAAGTAGTAGTGACAAATGGCGATGCAACAGGATTGTAAATAACCGCATTTGATAAAGTGGCCGCAGGCTGCCATAAATAACGTACGCCGCCTGATGCGCTTAAATTGGCCTGCCCAAGCATACAATCAACATCATTGGATTTACTTACAACAGTGACTGGTTTTGGCTTTACCGTTATAAGTGCAAACGCAGAATCGGTGGATCTGCAATTATTATTTGTAACTACAACTTTATAGTTTGCAGTTGCTAACGGTGAAACCTGTGTTGAAGCCATATCTGGCTGCGATACTGATGCTACAGGTATCCATGAATAGCTGTCACCACCGGATGCAGTAAGCAATACAGAATCACCCGGGCATATAGTTGCGCTTACAGGCAGTACAGACACAGGGGGCGCACTGGTAACTATGATGGTTACAGAATCAACATTGCTGCAACCGTTACTGTCAGTTACGATTACAAAATATTTTGTGTTGCCCAATGGAGAAGCTACGGGGTTTGAAATGCCGGCGTTTGACAATCCCGCAGCAGGGTTCCATTTATACAAAATACCTCCGGATGCGGTTAACTGCAGTTGCCCGTTTTTGCAAGCAGAAGTGTCCGGTGTAGCTGATACAACGGGCAAGGCCATTACATTTACCGCCACAGTATCTGCTGCAATGCAGTATCCATTGCCGGCGGTACATACATAATTTGTGGCGGTTAAAGCAGTTGTAACAGGGCTTATAAGCGATGAATCATTTAAACCTGCAGCGGGCGACCATGAATGAATATTGGCACCAGTAATGGTGGTTTGCAGCAACAGGGATGATCCTTTGCATACAAAAGTATCAGCAATAGTGGAAACAACCGGTCTTGCCAGGATATTTATTGTAGCAGAATCAGAGTTTATGCAATGATTGGAATCAGTGATAGTAACAGTGTAGGCAGTAGTAACAGAGGGCACCGCTAAAGTATGCTGTCCAAAAGGGTGCAGCAGGCCATTTGCAGGTTTCCAGTGAAAAGAAACAGCACCCGGCTCAGTTGCTGCAAGCATTGTGGAATCGCCGTTGCAGATAGTAGTATCATTGTTTATGGTAATAGCCGAGGGGCTTTTGAGATGCACTGTTAAAGAATCAGTTTTAATATAAACAGGTTTTAAAGAAAATTTATCCAGGGCAAAATTATTCAGGCTGGCCGAGGTATCCAGGTCAATAATTTTTATGCTTAGTATGGAAGATTGGCCGGAATACCATGTGGTTAAAAATTTTTTGCGTATGCAGGTTGAATCGGGCACCAGCAATTCCCCTGTTACCTTTCCGTTATTAAGAGATATTTCTAATAAAACAGAATCATTGGGTGTTAATGATTCCGCAGCAAAAGAAAACTCATAATCTGTTTGTGGTTTTACTGCAATATCATTCCTCCAGATAATTGTATTGGGGATAACAGATCCGGTTACAACCATCACAGTATCATGAAAAGAAGTATCGCCACAGTTGACAAAAGCGGGGTTCCACTGCCTGGGTTTGTCAGTAATAAAATAATACCCTGAGGTACTAAGTACATTACTATAAGTATAATCACTTTGAAAGTTTACATCACCATCACTGAAGTTGCCGTTTGAAATTAAATTCCCTGCTTTCTTTACAATGTTATATTTATAAGTGACATTACTTTTAGGGGTGCAGAGAGGGTTAAAAATACCGGTGGAATCAAGATACCTTGCAGGCGACCAGCAGTTGGAAACGGCATTTGAATCGCCCAGCAGCCGCAAAGTGCCGCCTGCGCAGTAATTTGTATCGTTGGAAGTGAAAATATTTCCGGTATTTATTTTCAGGTCAACCTGTTTTATAATGGTATCTAAGCAGCCTGCCGTGTTTCTTGAAATAAGCGTTACAGTATAAACGCCTATTGTTTTATATACATGAGCAATATTGGGCCCGAGCCCTGCGCTGCCATCACCAAAATTCCACATAAAACTGCGTGCATGAAGCGAGTTGTTTGAAAAATTAACCTGAAGGGGGACGCAGGCATTAAAAGAAGCAACAAAATCTTCCGGGTAATGGATGCATTTTGATACTGCTGTTCCGGATTGGCTGAAACTACAGGTGCATCCGCATAAAATGGATGAGATAAGCAGGATAATGGTTTTGTTTTGGTGGATCATTCTTATAAGATGCAGGATACTGATTTATCTGAAAACGCCGAACTATCAGAAAAAATTATATTTCATTCATTATCTGCAAAAATTTTGCCATACCTTTTTTTTTCCTTTCATCAAAGGTATAACTGATATTTTTTGTGTAATATTTTTTTAAATCATACATATCAGAAGCATTTTCGGCAATCACTGTATCCATATTATTAAGCCCAACTGTATTTGCCCCGTTAAACAATGCAATAAAATCATCCGGCAATTTTTTGTTAGCAACCCATGCCGCAAATACAAACGGCAATCCTGTAAAAGCTTTCCATGCACCTGCCAGGTCGTAAATGAATGGGGAAATTTTTCTCTGCGCCAGCGCCCTGTCGCCAATAATAACTGCAGCGGTGGTGCCGCCAATATTATTCTCAAAATTTTCTGCTGCATCTTCCAGCAATGGTTCAATCTTCCAGAAATTTTTCAACAGCAATTTGCATAATTGCACCGAACTGCTGCTTTGATAATCAAGTAAAACTTTCTGTATTTTTTCAAGCGGTACCTGGCTAAACAGGCAAACACTTGCTACATCTCCATCCGCGCCAATACAATAATCAGAAACAATATACCCTTCTTTTAATTGCGGCAATACTGCAACCGGCACCAGCCCCATGTCAATACTTCCATCAATAAGCATTGCTGCAATTTTTGACGGATAGCTTTCTACCAATTCCATTATCTTCAGCAAAGGTTCTGAGCGCTTTATCCCATACAGCAGGGGTTTTGTATTTAAATAACTTACCGCGCCAACTTTTATCTTCTCCAATTCAATTACTTTTGCGTGCAAAGAAAAGGGATTTTTTTGGTGAACCCGGCAACAAAGCTCATAGCATCGCCGGTTGCGTCGCACTCTTGTACATTCTGAGCATTTACCGGCAAATGCGAAATGCCAAACCAGGAACAGGAAACAGAAACAAAAATTAAATGGAATTAAACAATTTAACCGCCCTCTCCCCCATTGACGGCCGCTACCGCAAACAGGTGGCACATCTTGATGAATATTTTTCAGAATACGCATTAATGAAATACCGCGTAATTATTGAAGTGGAATATTTTTTATTCCTTGCTGAAAAAAGATTTTTTAAACTTCCGGTAAACGCAGGCCGGCAATTAAAAACCCTTGCTGAGAATTTCAGCCTTGATGATGCACAGCAGATAAAACATATTGAAGCCACCACCAACCACGATGTAAAGGCCGTGGAGTATTTTTTAAAACAGCAACTTGAAAAAGCAGGGAGCGGCAATATAAAAGAATGGATACATTTTGGATTGACTTCGCAGGACATCAACAACACATCCATCCCGCTAAGCTGGAAACATTGCATGGAGCATGAATATCTGCCATCCGTGATTAATCTGCAGAGTAATTTATGCCAGTTGGCAGCACAATGGAGAAATATTTCCATGCTTGCAAGAACGCACGGTCAGCCGGCATCTCCCACAAAATTAGGAAAGGAAATAATGGTGTATGTTGAAAGATTAGATAACCAGGTTCAACTGTTTTCATATATTCCATATTCAGCAAAATTTGGCGGCGCCACCGGAAATTTTAATGCACATGCTGCTGCATTTCCCAAAAAAGACTGGGTTGTACTGGCAAATGAATTTGTTGAAAATATTTTAGGGTTGCAGCGCCTGCAGTTTACCACGCAGATAGAACATTATGATAACATTGCCGCGCATTTTGATGCGATTAAACGAATCAATACCATACTGATTGATTTGTGCCGCGATGTGTGGACATATATCAGCATAGATTATTTTAAACAAAAAACAAAGAAAGGCGAAGTTGGCTCAAGCGCCATGCCGCATAAAGTAAACCCCATTGATTTTGAGAATGCGGAAGGGAACCTGGGTATTGCAAACGCAATGCTGGAACACCTTTCAGCAAAACTACCCATCAGCCGTTTACAAAGGGATTTAACTGATTCCACGGCGTTAAGAAACCTGGGTGTACCTGTTGCACACACACTGATTGCCATAAAATCCCTTGAAAAAGGTTTGAATAAATTAGTACTGAATGAACCAAAATTAAAAACAGATTTAGAAAATAACTGGGCGGTGGTAGCGGAAGCCATACAAACGATTTTAAGAAGGGAAAATTATCCAAATCCTTATGAAGCATTAAAAACCTTAACAAGGGGAAAAGAAGCAATTGATAAAAAAATTATTCATGATTTTATAAATTCACTCAAAGTGCCTGCAGCAGTTAAAAAAGAATTGAAAGCTATAACCCCGCATAATTATACGGGAGTGAATGCTGAGTATTGATTTTATTTTACTACTTTTTTCATAACATACATTCCTCTCAATTCCTCTTTCATAACTGTGAAATCCAGGTTGTAAGTGCCGCAGATTTCAAAACCCATTTTTTTGTAAAAAGCAATGGGGCCTGTGCTGCTGTCCATTACCTTTAACCAGATGATGTCTTTGTGTTTTTCTTTTGCAATTTTAAAAACGAGTTGCATAATTTTTCCCCCAACGCCTTTCCCTGTTGCAGCTTTTGTGAGATAAATGCGTTCCAGTTCTAAAGCATTTTTTTCTTCCTGCCCTTCTAAAGCCGCATCAATATTAATCTTCAGGTAACCAAGTGCTTCATCATTTTCATAAGCTATAAAGAACAAAGCATTTTCATCCTTCAGTTCTTTTTGCAAAGCCTGTACGGAAAAACATTTTCCCATATACCATTTGCCGCCATCATGCCAGAAATGAAGATAATGATCGGAATATGCTTTTAAAGCTACTTTGCTGAGGAGTTCAACATGCGTTGCATCAATTTTGTTGATATAAATATTTTGGTTTTTATCCATCTGCTCAGCAAGGTTTAAAAATGCACAAGTGTGCGACGCAACGAAACATTACACATATTCTAAAGTTTGGTCAATAAAAAAAATCATGACTTAAAAAACCATGCAACCTGTAGCCTTCAACCTATTTATGTATCTCGCTTGTAAAATGAAATTCAATCTCCGAGTTATTATTTATTTCCGTATTTAAAAACCATTCGCTCTGCGCAAGATAAACAGGATGGCCGTCTTTGTCTTCGGCAGAGTTTTGCTGTTTAAACCGAAGAAAATCTTCCAGCTTTTTTGCATCATTGCCGGTAAGCCAACAGGCTTTGTAAAAAGGTAATGTGCGGAACTCGCAGGATGCTCCATATTCATGGAGTAAGCGGTATTGAATTACTTCAAACTGCAGTTCACCTACACAGCCAATTATTTTTTTGTTGCCGCCAAACTGCGTGAACAACTGCGCCACACCTTCATCAGTTAACTGGCTTATTCCTTTCTCTAATTGTTTTGTTTTCATCGGATCTTTATTGACTAATTCTTTAAATATTTCAGGTGAAAAAGAAGGGATGCCGGTAAAATAAAAATTTTCACCTTCAGTAAGTGTGTCACCAATTTTAAAATTACCTGTATCAAATAACCCCACCACATCGCCGGGGTATGCATCATCAATTATATCTTTGCTACGTGCCATAAAACTGTATGGGTTGCTGAACCGCACATCTTTATCAAGCCGCACATGGTGGTAATAGGTATTGCGCTCAAATTCGCCGCTACACACCCGCAGGAATGCAATCCTGTCGCGGTGTTTGGGGTCAAGGTTGGCGTGTATCTTAAAAATAAACCCGCTGAATTTTTCTTCATCCACCGCCACTTTGCGCATATTTGTTTCGCGGCTTCGTGGCACAGGTGCAATGCTTATAAATGTATCCAGCAATTCCTTTACCCCAAAATTATTAATAGCACTGCCAAAGAAAACAGGTGCCACTTTTCCGTGCAAATAGTCATCCACTTTCAGTTCTCTGTAAACGCCATCAATCAGTTCCACATCTTCACGCAGTTGTGCAGCATCTTTTTCCCCAATCAATTCATCAAGTTTTGGAACAGATAAATCATTCATTGCAATTACATCTTCATCCGTTGCTTTTTGATTAGCAGTAAACAGCAGCAAACTTTTGTCATGCAGGTTATAAACGCCTTTAAAATCTTTACCGCTGTTAATGGGCCATGTCATGGGGTGAAGATTTATTTTTAATTCTTTCTCTATTTCTTCCAAAAGATCAAAACGGTTTTTTCCATCGCGGTCCATTTTGTTTATAAAAACAATTACAGGTGTATCACGCATCCGGCAAACTTCTACCAGGCGACGTGTTTGTTCTTCCACGCCGTTCACGCTGTCTATTACAAGCACCACGCTGTCCACGGCAGTCAATGTGCGGTACGTATCTTCCGCAAAGTCTTTATGACCGGGCGTATCCAACAGGTTGATGAGAAAATTTTTATACTCAAAAGTCATTACACTTGTTGCAACAGAGATACCACGCTGCCGTTCAATTTCCATAAAGTCGCTGGTAGCGTGCTTTTTTATTTTATTGCTTTTTACTGCGCCGGCAACCTGTATAGCACCTCCAAATAAAAGAAATTTTTCAGTGAGTGTGGTTTTACCCGCATCGGGGTGGGATATGATGGCAAATGTTTTGCGCCGGTTTATTTCTTTTTCAAATTTCATAACGGCGGCAAAAGTAACGATTCGGATTTTTATGTACCGGGCTTTTTATCATTGGGCGGCTTAGTTCCCGCCACCGGCGGGACACTTATACTTAACCATAAAGCTCAGCAGTTCGCAAGTTCTTTGCTGCTCCCAGACTTGTGAACCCGGGAACTTTAGAACTATTGTTCCACAAAGTTGTGAACGGTGAAAGCGCGCCTGACCGGACGGGCAGGGATTGCGACGCAACATAGATGCCATGAAAACTGATACTGGTATTGATATAAATATGAAACAGGGAAATTAAATCCATCCCTTGCGCATAGCATATACTATCAGTCCTGCTGTATTGCGTACATGTGTTTTTTCAAGCAGGTGGCTGCGGTGGTTTTCTACCGTTTTTATAGATAAATATAACCTGGTGGCTATCTCTTTACTGGAAAAGCCTTCACAAAGAAGCAACAATACTTCTTTTTCGCGACCTGTAATTGCATTAGCGCCTCTTTTGCGCCATTCCAGTATTTTACGGTTTAATAATTCATCCATTTTTTTTCCAGCCACATAGCAACAGCCCTGCAAAACGTTTTCTATTGTTTCAGTTATTTCTTTTTCGCCGGAGGTTTTAGCAAGGTAGCCTGTTGCGCCGTTTTCAAACATATCAATCATGTGGGTTTCATCATCATACATAGAAATGGCAATAATTTTTGCACGCGGGTTTTGATGTGTAATCAGCCTTGCTGCAGAAGGGCCATTCATTTCGGGCATTTTTACATCAACCAAAATTATATCATAGCTGTGCTGCAAGCATGCTTCACACAATTCTTTTCCATTAGCAGTTTCATGTACAGAGCAGCCGTAGTAATGGGTGTGCAAAAAATCAACAAGCCCTTTGCGGAACAAAGGATGGTCATCGGCCACCATAAAGGTTAAACAGTTTTGGGACAGCATAGGAAGCATTTTTATGAATGAACAAATAAATTATTTAGCTGAAAAGAAATCAGCAGGATATTGATTTAGTCGGGGTACGGATTATGAAGGGAAACACCTACTTAAAAATGAATGATTATACCTATTGTTATTTCGTACATGCCATGATAATTTTACATCAGTTAATCTTTTTAAAACACTGTGCTAATCATTCGGCTATCAGATTTAAAATTTTATAGAAAGTTATAAAAGAAATTTCATTACAAATGATATTTTTTTTGAAATGACAATAAAATAACAGCGGGTTAAAGTAAAAAGGTTTCGTCAGCAACTAATATAATCCCCCTCTTGAAAAAAGTTAATCTCCGGGAAATTAAAACGATTTCACAGTAGATTAAAATAATTACCTGAAGAATAAGAAAAAATTTCTATAAAATTAAAATAATTTTTATGGAGATTAAAACGATTGCGCAGGAAATTAAAATAATTGCCATGGAAATTAAAATGATTTTCCCGGAAACTAAAATGATTTCCAGAAGAATTAAAATGGTTTCCCGGCAAATATTACTCTTGGCTAATTGATTTTAAATATTAAAAATAATAAAACCTGCAACTATGGCAGAAGCTGCTTTAAACTGGAGAGATCTATCAGTACCGCAAAAAATTGTAAAAGCAAGATCAATTATAAAAGCAATGACAGGCAATGCAAATTTTACCATTCCTAACCCTTCGCTTGCAACTGTTGCAACAGCAATAAATGCACTTGAAAGCGCGGCAAATGATGTGGAACAAAATGGTGGTGGTAAAAAATGGACGAATATACGTGGTACAGCCGAAAAAGAATTAGACAGGTTAATGTCTCAGCTTGCAAAGTATATAGGAAATATGGCTAACGGAGATTCTGCCATTATACTAAGCGCGGCAATTGACCTTAAAAAAACACCAACCCGTGTGGGTAAATTACCAGCTCCGCAAAATGTAATAGCCAGGCCGGCGGATGCTGAAGGCAGCATAAAACTAACCTGGAAAAAAGTTTCGAAAGCTGCAAGCTATAAAGTAATGATGAGCGATGACACCACACCAAAAGCCTGGAAAGAATTTGCAAATAATACAAGTACCGACAGCAAATTAGAGATTACAGGGTTAACCAGCGGGGCAAAAATGTGGTTTTGCATAATAGCCATAAACAGCGCGGGTGAAGGCGATATGAGCGACCCCGCTACGTGCAGGGTGCCGTAGGTTTTTTTAGAATTCTTAAAAGAAATGTTTCTCTTTTTCGAATAATTGCGACAAATATAAATCCTCTTGAAATAAATGGAAAGAATAATGAAAATAGCAGGCACAGTTAAAAATAAAAAAATTCATGTTTAATTCAGTAGCATTTACAGTAGTCATCGGCCTGGTATTCATTTACCTGCTTTACAGCCTGCTTGCTACTACTATACAGGAGTTGATTGCCTCTGTATTAAAGTGGCGTGCAAAAATGCTGGAAGAAGGCATTCGCAGAATGCTGGATGATAATGGGCAAAAGATTTTATCTAATCAATTTTTCGATCACCCCCTGATCAAATATTTTGGCAGGGAAAACAGTATTAATCAAAAATCCGGAAGTGGCCCTTCGTATCTCACTGCAACAAATTTTTCAAAGGTTTTGATTGATATGATACAAACGGGTAAAGAAGGAATTGCTCTTACTGAACAAATAAGCAGCTTCTTTAATGAGCAGACTGCAAACAGAACCTTGGCCCCTGAAACAATGAAGATCATTCAATCTTATGCGGCAGAAGCTGGTAACGACATCACTAAATTCCGCGCTTCAATAGAACAATGGTATGATGATATGATGGACCGGGTAAGTGGCTGGTATAAACGAAAGACCCAGCTTTGGTTATTGATTATTGGCTCTACCCTTGCAATCGTCTTTAATATAAACACCATGGGCATTGTTCAGAAACTTTCCCATGATAAAGATGCGGCCAACACGCTCGCTATTATGGCATCAAATTACGTGAAGACAAACCAATCAATACCGGGTAATGATACAACTGCAAATGCCGATAAATATATAAGCATTGCCAATAAAGAAATTAATGGTGAAATAAAGGATGCGAATAATGTGCTCGGCCTTGGGCATTCTTATCTCTTTCCGGCAAAAAGCAATAATTCTTTTATTCAATATTTAGTAGCAGTTGTTGGTTGGTTAATTACAGCACTGGCAATTTCTTTAGGGGCACCATTTTGGTTTGACCTGCTGAACAAATTTGTAAAGATGAGAGGGGCGGGGGCAGGGGGTGAGAAGAAATAAAGAACATGACTCAGAATAAATTTTGATTAGGTAAAGGGTGCACTAATAAGGACGGAAACGCTACTCAGCAGTAAAAATATGAATGCATGAGCGAAGCAAATGGTTGGAATTTACAAATGATGCATTATTAAAAATAAAAGGTAACTCCATAATGCCTTATAAAGTAATGGACACAAAACCGGCCTGCGAGAATGGTCGGGAAATAATTTAGACAAATAAAGGAGTAAGCTGAAAATCCTGTAAAAGAGCAGGTAATTTTTTTTAATTTATTTTTTAAAAACCTTAATGTTATGTACGACATGTTCAATGGTGCTGCCCGCGGCCCAGTATTCGGGCCAAATTTTGTTCAGGTGGCCTACGATACGGAAGGCGCTTCACAAACCGTTCAGATTTATGCGGATATCTGCAACGACGATTTAAGAAACACTGGCAATCCCATGTCTTTTTACATCATGCCAAGCACAGTGCGGATGGCAAAAGACGCACAGGGGAAATATATGTTCAGCTTTACCAAGTTTGAAGGAGTGCTGGATGAGGGTAGCAATATTGGCGTAACTGGTGAAGAACAGGTTGCGGGAGGCGTACTCTCTTTGTCAGCAACATTAGCACTACCCGACGGAGTTATTGATAGTCTGAAAGAAAAATTAATTGAAGGAATTAAGGCCGATGCCAAATTTAAGGAACATGCTTTGTACAGGTTACATAATGATGCCGGGCAGGATGTATCACCCAATATCAAATTGGGTTTTGTGCCAATGGTGAAAAATGAAATTGCAATGTCCAGCCTTACTTTGAATGATTTGACAGACCCTTCAAAACAGACGAATGATGATAAATGGCTTTGGCGCTCACAAGGGCAGGGTGACGGCAATTTAGACCCTAATGGAACGAATGCTTTTACAGCAATGTTAGGGCAATTTCCAGCAGCATTGGTTGAAGCAGGTTTTCATGGTGATTCGGGACCAATATTTATTCATGATGCAATACAACTTCAATTTTGGGCACCTCCAACTACTATCACTGTAGAGGCTAATTATCAAAGAATATTTGATTCATTTTCATCCGAGTCAAAACATAAAGATGACTGGAACCAGGACGATATTAAAAGGAACCTTGATATTAATATAACAAACGGTGCATGTACAATAAAAATCATAATGGGTGATGCAGAAGTCACCGACAAAAACACCCAACTGTACTTAGATATGGCCAATGAAGCCAAAAAAGGTATTATGGATGTTATCACTAAAAATATGTTTACCGTTTTGCCAAAGCCGGTTGAGCAGGCAAAGGCTGCTGATACACAATCAACTCAACATCATTCTATTTTTTGGGGATTAATTAACTGGACAAGCCAAAGTGACCATGGAGACAGCTATGCACAAAACTCAAGTTTTGATTTATCAAGCATGCACCTGCAGGATTTTACAAGTATTACCAAGCCATATTTATTAACCACAGTTGTATCAAGCAATATGCATGGTTTTTTTCAGGACATAAAAAATAACAAGGATGCAGAAAAAGAATATTTTAGTAATGTAAACTTAGGTGATGCATTTAAAATGATAAGGATAATTGCCACTGCAAGGGCTAACTGGCCAAATGCAGACGGCACAGGAGGTGACCCGATAGATAAACTTCAAATGTCAGTTGCTGCGTTTGATGCAGATGGCACCCCAAGGAACCTGATGGCGCGTTCTTTAGATCCGAAAACGCTTAATTACTCTGCACATACTGGCGCAGCCATCTGGACCGCGGAAAATAAAGACATACAGTTTGTATTTGATTTTGCAATTGATGACAATGTACCTGCTGATAAACGAAAAAAAGTAACCATCAACAGGACTATCAGCTACAAACAAGACCCCCGTGTAAAAATAAATGCTGACAATATTGTTAAAGTAACAACCGAAATAACTGACGTTAATTTTACTCCTGAAGTGTCTGCAAATTTAGTAGGTCACCTGGATGTAGGCCCTGTTTTGTTAGGCGCTGATTTGAATAAACACATGCTGGTAGAAGTAAAATTTACAAAAGATGGGTTTGATGATTATACCATGATGTTTACGTTGGATAATATTTCTCAGAAACAGCGGTACCAACTGTGGACAAATGAAACAGGAGAAATTAAATGGAGTTATAAAGTAAAGGTTACTTACAAAAGCTATGGCCCATTAGAGGCTATTGAATATGAAGGTGAAGATATTTCCATGACAGGAAGTTTTCCAAATGGTATTTCGATTAATCTTCCCAAAATACCGGATAATTTTATACAGAAGCTTACAGATTATAAAGCCCAAGCTAAACAATTAGACGCACTGGATTTATAATAATAGATTTTCAAACAACTATTTATGCACCAATAATAATAATAAAATTATGCCTTATACTTATGATGGGTCTCCAATAGGCCCTTACTACGGACCTAACCGGATATTGGTAGTTCAAAAAGATGATGACGGTAATACCTATCAGTTAAATATTTTTGCCGATCTGTTCAATGAGCAACTACGCAAAGATGGAAAGCCATTACAATTTTATTACCTACCGGACTCGCCACGTATGGCTAAGAACGATAACGGTGATTATATGTTTCACTTTACAAAATTTGAAGGTGTACTGACAGCAGATGATAATATAGCCACAGCAGGCCCAGGTCAGGTGGAAGTGGCAGGGGGAGTGGTGGCATTTACCTCTACTTTAAAAATTCCGGACCAGGTAATAACTAATGCGATTGAGCAGTTAAAACAGGAAATAAAGAATAATGCGAAGTATAACCAGGATAAACTTTTTATGTTGGGAGAAGATACGGCCCAGCAAGTAATGCTGGGCGTAGTGCCGATTGTGGATAATGACGTTACAGTATCAAATTTATCGCCCGAAAACGTTGCTGACCCTAAAACCCAACAGCCTGATAATCCCTGGGAATGGAAGATGCAGGGTGAAGGTAAAGGCACTATTAATCCTGTAGGAAATAATGCATTCACCGCTATGGTAGGGCAATATCCCGCTCAAATTGTAGAGCAGGCTTTTCATGGTGCATCCAGTCCCATATTTGTTCACAATACATTAAAGCATAAATTCTATACCGGTTCTTTTATGGCTTCCATTCATGGAGAGTGGAGCGCTATTTTTAACCATTTTTCGGCAGATCTAAAAGCATCGTATCTATTTGTAAAAGCTGATGTAGCAGTTGCATTCAACAACGCAGTAAAAGCAGGAGTAATTACTAAAGCAATGACTATTGATACGGAAGTGCTGACTCCTGAACGGGAAAAAATGTATGAGGCGCAAGTAGATAAAGTGTTTGATAAGTTTTTAGATGCAGCACAAAAGTCAATTTTAGATGTTCAGCCCGCAAAAATTGACAATGCAAAGGCGGCTGATACCGGTGCGATAGGTGTAAGTTTTGCAATGAAATATCAGCATGATGAAAATCATCTTACGTTAGATTTTAATGAGACTATTGATGAGACATACATAAAAGACAATACAATATCTGCACATCTGATGGGCTTTTATGATCAATTTCAAAATAACCCGAAAGAAGAAAAAAAATATTTTGATACAGTACACCTTGATGAAGGTTTCCGGAAAATTCATGTAATAGCGACTGCAAGGGCTTTTTGGCCTGATGCCAACGGAAAGGGTGGCGATCCAATTGATAGTTTAGTCCTTCAGGTAGGTTACCCTGATTCTAAAGGCGCTATACAATACAAAGCATCCGGCTTGTTTATGAAAGACATTTCTTCGCCGAAATCAACCTCACCTACAAACGCTATCTGGAAAGAAGGTAATAAGGACATGGTAATGATATTTGATTTTACCCGCGAGGATAATTTGCCGGCAGAACAACAAAACATTATTTATGTAAAACGGACAGTCAGGTTTAAGATAACGCCAAGTGTGGAGATACCTAATCAAACTTTGGAATTTGAAGAAGAAAAAACAACTGCGCATAGCATTGAAGTGAAAGCAGAAGCACCTGGCAGATTGATTGTGGGACCCATTGTGCTGGATACAAAATTAAGTGATAAAGTAGTAGCAATGATTACCTTAAAAAAAGATAACCGCAATCCTGAAACTCTGCGTTTTACAGTTGATAATATAAAAGAGCCGCAATATTTCGAAGCATGGGCTATGAAACCAGAAGATGTCCTGAACTGGAGTTACCAGGTAACTATGTTTCTGGAAAGCACGCACCCCGGAATACCTTCCATTACTTATTCAGGAGAAGAAAAGCACATGTCAGGAAGTATGCCTTTAATCGCAGAAGTGCCCTTGCCACCTGATAATTTAAAAGAGCAAATTGCTAAATTAAAAGAGCTCGACGCTGCATTAAGTGAAGATTTTTAAAATAAAAACTATGGCTTCATTTTTAGCAAATTTGGCTAATGAAAATAGTACGGACTTTATTCAGTCTGCTGAAAACAACCTTGCCGTTATTCATTGTAAGGTAAAAAAAAAGTCTGACTTTTTTGCAAAGATTGAAATAGAAACATCCTTAGATGCTAATTGGCAAATGATGTATAAAGGCAAACAATTATTGCTGGATAAAATAACAGTGGAGGTTGGATATGCAAATGATATTGGGGAAGTGACCTATAAAAACTCAGCAATTATTGCCAATCAACCGAAACAATCTTTGGCCCCAATGATTTGGGTAAAAGAAAACAGTCAAAATGTTTATCATACTGCTTATAGCGCTTCTCAGTCTTTAACTCTTGAGTTAAGCTATAGTGCAGCATTTAAATTGAATAGCGATTTGCCAAGAGAACTGCAGGATCTTTACACAGGACGGCAAACTTTAGCGATTGATACAGTAAATCCTTCTTCCGATTATTCAGTTAAAATATCAATTGTTTAAAAAATATCTAACCATGGCGAAGTCTTTTTCTAAAAGGGTGATTCTGAAAGCTGAAATTCCCGAGCAGCCAGCTGTAATTATGGAGCACCCAATCCCCATTCAGCAGCCAGATCCAATTCCGGAGCAGCCAACTGTAATTAAGCAGAAAACCACTGTATTTCATCCGCAGACGGGCATAATTCAGCAAGTTCAGTTAATGAATTTTATACCCCTGTTTTTTGACAAAAATATTTATCTTTTCAATTATACAGATAAGGCTCGTTGGGCTTCCGGGCAGTTGATTGATGCTGATAACACCACTAATGATACCAGTCTCCCTTGGATGGGCAGTCCTGGCGACAGCAATGGTTTTGTAAGACTTGATGATGGAGTTGTAATGGAAGACAATCAAACCTATAAGGTACTTCGGACACATCCCAAATGGGTGAATAATGGCACCATTAAAGGATGGCTCCCTTGGGTGCAACAAATGGGCACGGGTATTTTTAGAGCACAGGTAGGTTTTCTTAATGGCGCTACAGGCACCGATGGAGTTACTTTTCAGGTATGGGTGCATTATCACGTAAATGGGGTGGAGCAATGGGAAAGTGTTTTGCATCAGCAAAAATTATACACCAGGCAGTTACAGGAAATTTCAGTAGACCTCTCCAAATGGGCAAACCAGGAAATTTCAATTGAGCTGCGGGTAGATGCTGGTGCATCATCGGTGCAGGACTGGGCAGCATGGATAAATCCCCGCATAGAAATGGGACAGGTAGCGGTTAAAATACCAGGCCCCATTATTACCAATGATACTCCTGCATTTTTTAATGACAGGTATGATGTAAATACAAAATGGTACTTGCCCGATTTTGAACTGAAACAGCCATTGGGAGATAATTTTACGTTTTCCTGTTATAAAAATGCAGAGCCTAATATAGAGGATGGCAAACTACATTATAACGGGGAAGTAAGCTTTACGCTTAGTAAAAATACCCCTCCCGCAATAGATTCACTTGCTGCAAATAATGCCGAAGTTACTTATACTGAAATATTATTGAATAACCTTTGTATAAATTTTGTACTTGCTTTTAAAGACAAGCAGCCGGTTACTTATTCCGGGACAGTTACACAAACTGATAATGACTATACACTTTCTTTAGAATCAAATAAGCTGTCAACTTCCAAAGAGCAGGAGTCATACTTATTAACATTATTCAATTTTATTTCCAACATTAATAATGCAGATTGGTGTACCGTGTCAGTTACCGGTTCTTATTTTGGGTATACACCCAAGCCTGGGCAAAATGATTGTATTACCAACGCTTCTTTACTCTTTACGAAAGTTTTCAATAAGGTAAATTATCCTTGTGCTGCATATCCTAACAACTACTTTATAAAAGATAACTCCACTCCTCCGGTTTCGTTTGGATGTCTTCCACCTTTTGGTATCCCTGCGGCTGATCCGCATACTTTTACCTTGTTTAGACCGCAAAATGTTTTACTATCAGAATATGGCATCAACTATATTTATAGAAACGAGTACAACTTCAATTACTTAATAATACCCCAAAAGTATACAATTATGCTGGAACGTGCCAGCCATAGCAACATGGAAGATCAACTGGTTCCGGCTGCATATTTAACTACTGTGATAGATGATAGCGATACTGCTAATTGTATGGCTACCTTCCAATTTCATATTGCACCTGATATATCAGCATATCAGCTATGGCTAATTAAAAAATTAATTTTTGATAAAACGAAAACACCTTTTAGTAGCAATAGGATTGATGATATTCATATTGAATTTCCTGAAAATATTTATCAACCCGACACAATTGCTTTTGATAAAGTAAAAAAGTTGCAAATAATAACGGGTTTAGGGTCTAACGAATATGGTGTTAGAGGCAGCAGATATTTTCAGTTAGAGTTTCAGGATGTAAGTTTTGGAGATGGCAGCGCAGGGCTGGTTGGAGATATTATAAAAGGGCAAATGGGCGGTGCTCCAATGGCAGCCACTATTTCTTTTGATATAGATTGCTCAGACACTCCGCATCCGAAGGCTGTTATTGAAATTTCTTTAAATAAAATCTCAGGCAATGGTTTGTTGTTGCAGAAAAATGAAGCAGACAATAAAGTATATTTTCTTAATCGAACTTTTTACGATGTTTCAGTAACTGGTATTACATCAGATACTGAAAAAATTATTGATCCTGCCCTAACTGTTAGTAAAAATAATTCAATGGAGGCTCCAATCCCCGTAACTGTTGATAATTTTTCATTGATAATCCCTATATATACTTATAGCTTAAATCAGGATTATAATAACAGTGTTTTGGCAGAAATGAGGGTTGATGTACAAAATGTAAGCGACATCATAATTGTAACAAATAATACCGGCTTGTTTAACATGTACAAAATTGCGGAGGTAGATATTGTAATATATATTCTTCCGACAGGTGAGACTGATATCTCAAAAGCGATTCGTACAGTATCTAAATCTATTAATGCAGATAAAGATGGAGCCATTAATTATGTGCCTTTTGTTTTGCCCGTAGACCAATATAGCAGAAAATGGTCAGTTCATTATTCTACAACTGTGATATTTACCGATGGCAGAAATCCACAAAATAATGTGCAGATTATTGAAGATTTAAACAGTATTGGCAATGTTATTAACCTTACTGTTTCAAATCTAAATTTATCCAAATCATAACGAATTATAACTCGATTTTTTAAACCATAAAACAAACAAATGAAACATTTATTTTTCTACAATTCTGATCCGGCTAATTCAGGCAGCAATGCATCGAAGACCGATAATACTAAATTGGTTACTGGCCCTACTGTTTATGTGAGTCCTGATGGCGGCACTACCGACGAGCCTTTTCCAAAACCCAATGTGGAATATGATTTTTGTATAGATGTCACCAATACAGGCAACCTTCCTTCCGGACCTTTTTTTGTACGTTTTGTTTTAGACAATGGCACAGGAGGGAGCGGAAATCAAAATTTCGATTTCCAGCAGGATGCCGGGCTTGATCCAAATCAATCTGTAAAAGCTGTTGTTCATTTTGGTCAGTTTGCCAATGATGATGATACCGAATATACTCTTTCAGCTTGCATTTATTCACCTTCTGCTCCGCAAACTCCTATCAATTGTGCGGGTACGTTTGGATTTAATCCGCATTTGAATTCCAGCAGTTCAAGTTCAGGAGATTCAGGAAACACTGGTGGTGGTGCTAATGACTCATCATCCGGTTCTTCAGGCTCTGACGATACATCCTCTGATTCATCAGACAGCTCTGGTTCAGGTTCTGATGATTCTTCATCCGGCTCATCAGATAGTTCTGATTCATCATCAGGCAGCTCTGATGATTCCGGCAGCAGCTCAGATAATTAATCAAACAAAAAAATAAAAATATAAAGCAATGAAAACACAATGGTTTTATTATATTCCAGATCCGGATGATACAGATGGCGGATCATCATCTGATACCAGCGATTCATCTTCATCAACAGATAACTCAGGAAGTTCTGATGACTCCGGCAGCAGTGATAGTTCATCAGATGAACAAACTTCTGATGTTAATGAAAGCACAGATGCTTCAGGCAATAAATCTTAAAAACAAATATTTATAAAACAATTAAAAAAAAATATGTCAATTGAAGTAAGCTCTGCGATGAGCATTCAGCGAAACGGAAACAATCAAGTAATCAATGTAGATTATGAACTTGATAAAAAAGCTTTAAAACAGGAGGATGGAAATAGGTTTCTAACGCTTTTCTCTCTGCACAATGCCGCAGATGATTCATTGATTAAACATCTCGGCGCAGATGAACTTAACATTTCACAAATTAATAGCCCTGATATCAAACTTAATTTTTCAATCAGTTTGCAGGATGATATTCTTGACGTAAATAAAGGCGTAAGCCGCAGTGGTAAAGATATAGTAAACGAAAGTGTTTATGTAAGATTAAGAGTATTTAAAATTGATAACGACCCGGTTGGTACTGTCAAAAGCAATGTGCTTACAGGCGCTTTCGGTCCGCAGGGGATGTTCATTAACCCGCCAATAATTAAACCTCCAGTGATCATCAATTAAAATAATTATGCCATAAAGGAAATCTTAATTCTTTCATTAAAAAATTAATAATCATGAAAACGCAATGGTTCAATTACAGCCCCGATCCGGATAATAAAAACTCCGGTGCAACTTCTGATGTTAGCAGCAATGATAGTGCAAACACTTCCTCAAACACAAGTGATGATACATCAAACACAGATGAAAGCAACACCGGCAATTCATCTGATACCAATACTGATTCTTCTGAAGCATCCGCTGCAGATGATACTGCAAATGACGACCCAAGCAATGCTGATGACCAGGCATCAAGCGGTGGAGCATCATCAGCATCAGGTATAACATCAACAGAATTTCTTTTTGTTGATGTATCTCCCTGGGAAGCGAATCCAGGTTGGCAAGCTTTATTGAACACATCCAATTTTTATGGTGGTATTCTTAAAGCTTCGCAGGGTATTAAGGGATATTTAAACGATAGGGGCTGGTTTCAAAGAAACTGGCCACTCGTAAAAAGTGTTGCAGGTGACAGATACGGTTCCACATGGTTTCGCGGGGCCTATGTATTTCTTAACTTATGGCAGGATGGTGCAGCACAGGCAGATTATTATTTGGAAATTATAAACGATGCAGGTGGATGGGACTCAGGCGATATGATACCAATAGTTGATGTTGAATTGGGGAATGATGGTTCAAACGGAAAGCCGAGAAACCGTAACCAGGATGTCCCCCGGCAGCAGATCATTGATTGCACATCAGTATGTGCTGAGCGTTTGAAAGAAGTTACAGGACGCAGTGTAATGTTATACGGTCGTGGTGCCATGCGTGACAAAGGAATTAACAGCAAAATGGGATGCGACATAGTTTGGAATCCATGTTATACATCCACTATTGTAATGCATGGCCTTGAGGCGTGGACACTGGATGATGTTGTACTTTGGCAATATTGTGGTGATGGACAGGCCGCACTTGCCGATCAAAATAAATTTCCAAGATCAATACCCAACTTTGGCAATACTGATATAAGTGTTTATGTGGAAGGTAAAAACAAACCTTCATTTGATAAACTTAAAGAAAGGCTTGGTATCGGTTCTTAAAATATTATCAATTACCCTTTTCAAAATAAATAAAATTTATGAATAATGTTGAATTAATACCACAGGACAAATCAAATGCGTGCTGGCTTGCAAGCTCTACCATGATGCGTTCATGGAAAGATCAGGCTTCTTACCCGCTTTCAGATACATTAATGGTGTTGGATGGATCTGGTGGCAACTTTTCTCAAACATACAATGCAGACAAAGGCCTTTCTTTTAATGACAATAAAAAAATTGTTGAAATATTAGGTCTCACTGCTTTACCGCCAGCAAGTTATACGATAGGTTATTTTTTTTCTTTACTGGCTGAAAGCCCTATTATGGCAGTAATCATGTTTTCAGCAAATTCAACCATTGCACACATGGTTGTAATTACTGGTATAAGCGGCGATAAAACATTCAATGGAACTACTTTGCAGATAAATGATCCATTGCCTCTTAATTCTGGCCACACGTATTCCATTTCATTTACAGATTTTTTAAACAAATTTGAATCTGTAGTTGCTTACGAAAATAGTCTTGGTGTGAAAGATCTTACTTCTCAATTATATTATTTTGATACAGGCAACATTCCATCTTCTTCTGATGCTAGTAATAATTCATCACCCGATGATAGCAGTTCAATAGATGACAGCGGTAGTTCTTAAGATACTTCATCCAATTAAAAATTAAAACATAAACAATGAAAACGCAATGGTTCAATTACAGCCCCGATCCTGATGATACGGGCAACGATTCTTCTTCTGGTGAAAGCAATACAGATAACAGTTCTGAAAACTCATCAGGCAGTTCAGGTGATACATCTTCATCTGCTGATACTGGTTCTTTATCTTCTGACAGCGGTAACAGCTCTTCAGATACTTCTTCTGACAGCAGCGGCAATAGTTCATCAAATACTTCGTCCGATTCATCAGCAGGCTCATCAGCAGTCAATATGCATTATAATGTATTTCTTGTTGCCCAACCAGATAATTGTACATGCTGGGCCGCTTCAAGTGCCATGGTACTTACGTACTGGCGCGATGCTTCAAGCTCATCTTCAAATCCTTCTTACACCGTTCAGGAAATAAAAGATATGGTTACAAATGGAGCATCTCAATATGATATCAGTTGCGGGTTGAAACCTGAAGATACAAAACCTGTCGGGGATATTTTGGGGCTCAGTTTTGACTATCCTATGTGTTATGGGGTAGATGGGTTTGCTTCCCTCTTAAAGGAGAAAGGTCCTTTGGTATTTGTCCGGGCATCATTGGGCGGTAAAGGGGCACATGCAATTGCTGTAATTGGTATGAATGGCGATGGAACCCCCGATGGAACAACTGTAGAAACAATGAATCCATCCCCGGTTGGAACAGGGGCGGCACAAAATGTATCCTTTACAACTTTAATGAGCATGATGGAACAATTGGGTTTTTGGGATCAAACCGATTGGTCTAAATCCGGTGGCTTGGACCGTGTTTATGTAATGTATAAAAAATAATGTAAGACAATTTCAGGGCAATCTTTACTACTCTACAAGAAAGTAAAGATTGCTTCTGAAAATTTTATTATACGGGAAAAGATTTTCTGGAGTATTTGAAATGCTTTAAACCTTATGATAAGAACTATTGATCATTGACTTTGACCTAAGCGCTCAATTTGATATGGATTATACCACTTTTTTGAAGTACTTCTATCAGGAATACATTGTTTATTTTAAAACTCATATATTATGGCACTTTCTTCAATTACAGGGATTTCGACTGATCATTTAATCAGTACAATAAGCATAGAGCAATTGCAGGCTCTTATGCCCAATGCTGATAACGGGAAATTAAATAATTTCCTCCCTATGTTTAATAAGTATTTACCCCAATTTTATATTACAATGCCATTAAGGTTAGCCTGCTTTTTAGCAACAGGCGCTGAAGAATCAGGCGAGCTCTGCGAACTGGAAGAAAATTTATATTATACAACTCCAGCACGTTTAATGAAGGTTTGGCCGGCACATTTTCCCAGTACTGACTTTGCAGCTCAATACATAAGAGATCCCGAGAAGTTAGGAAATTATATTTATGGTACAGGCCACCTTGCCGCAGAATTAGGTAATACACAGCCTGGTGATGGTTTCGCATTCAGGGGACGGGGTTGGTTTAACGGAACCGGAAGGGAATTTTATCAGAAGATGGCAACTTTCGCAGGAATTGATTTTATAAATCAACCTGCATTAATGGCGGAGCCGGAATATGCTGTTTTGGGAGCCTGTAAAGAATGGGATTCATTAAAATTGAATGATGTTGCAGATACGGGAAATTTTTATAAAGTAACCAAACTTATAAATGGTGGGTATGAGAACATGAGCGACAGGCTGGCTTATTATGCAAAGGCAAAACAAATTTTTGAAGTTGCATGATTTAGCAGGCATCAAATCTTACTTTCTGTTGCAACCCGAAAAAGTGTTTTTTACCCTGCTCATTTTATTTTCCTTGTGGTATATTAATAAAAAATGTTACAAAAACAGAAGCAATTTAAATAGATAAACGCCTGCTTAATTCCTCATTAATACGGGCAAATAAATGCTCCGGCTTAAACACGCGCCATCCGGGGATTTCCATCAATTCTATATAATAATTAAGCTTTCTTTTTCTAAAATCATGCTGCGTGGCTTCAGGCATGTTAAGTGCAACCACCCAGCCGTTTTTTTCATTTGTTTCATCAAACCATTCCTCATAATAATCTTTATCACCACTGTGAAAATTAAGCACATTTTCTGCAATGAGAATAAATTTTGTAATACCTTCCTCTTCCATTTTATCTATTACGTCTCTTTTTAAAATCATAATATCGTTTTCAATTGCATCATTCCACTCCCCTATTAATTCTATTACAGCAAAACTCAGTTCATATTCCACATAAATTATTTTCATGTATAGTGTTCGGCTGCCAAATTCATCCCATTGCGGATGTATATAATAATTGTACACCGTTTGTGAAAATTCAAATTCGCTGTAAATGCGGCCATAAAAGGGCGACCGCTTATCTTCTTCGGCAGTGTACAGATGCCTCCAGTTATAAAATGGTTCAATGTTGTGCATAAAATATTCTTTATAAAATTACAATCCGGCAGCAAGGTAAAAACAGTTAGGCATTTACTTTATCAAAAAAAATTCCCTGGCATCTTGCAACAGCAAATGCAGAAGAGTATGATGCCACATTATGCTGAATAAAGTTTTTTAGCAGAAGAGTGCGACGCAACAAATGACCAATAAATATTTTCAGCAGGTACATAAAAAATAAACCTCCCGCAAAAAAACAGGAGGTTTATTTTTTAAGAAAGTACTTTAACCCAAATATGCTTTTAATGCATTGCTGTACCTAGCTTTCTGTAACCGCTTAATGGCCCTTTCTTTAATCTGGCGGATACGTTCTTTTGTAAGATCGTATTTCATTCCAATCTGTTCAATGGTAACACCATTTTCACCATCCAGGCCAAAGTATGCATTTACAATCTCAGCTTCACGCGGGCTCAGTGATTTTAAAACCCTGCGTATTTCTTCGCGCAGTGAATCTTTCATCACATCATCATCTGTATCATCACCACCTTCAAGCAAATCACCCATAGCCACATCTTCTGCTTCGTGTACCGGGGCATCTAATGATGTGTGACGGGTATTGCTCTGGAAAATGTTGTTGATCTCTGTTTCGCTCATTTCCAGTATGTCAGCCAGCTCTTCGGTAGAAGGTTCACGTTCATGTTCCTGTTCAAAAGCCATGTAAGCTTTATTGGCTTTGTTGTAAGTGCCAATTTTGTTTTGAGGCAGGCGAACCAATCTGCCCTGCTCTGCCAACGCCTGTAAAATGGACTGG
Source organism: Chitinophagales bacterium (assembly GCA_038207175.1). Lineage (GTDB taxonomy): Bacteria > Bacteroidota > Bacteroidia > Chitinophagales > Chitinophagaceae > JBBRAD01. Next base: position 66,581 of record JBBRAD010000010.1, on the reverse strand, counting down.
CGGATCCACCATACCGCATAAGAAATAAATTTAAAACCCTTTGTTTCATCAAAGCGCTGTGCCGCCTTTATAAGGCCGAGATTTCCCTCATTGATGAGGTCGCTAAGGCTAAGGCCCTGGTGCTGGTACTGCTTAGCCACAGATACCACAAAACGAAGGTTGGCCTGCACCAATTTGTCCAATGCCCTTTGTGAACCCCTTGGATCCTGCGCATACATCTTGATTCTTTGTGCCAGTGTTGTTTCCTCTTCGGGAGTGATCATCGGAATCTTTGAGATTTCCTGCAGATACTTTTCTACGGCTTGTGAATCACGATTGGTGATCTGGGTTGCAATTTTGAGTTGCCTCATAGTGGGTAATTACTGAATTAATAACGTATGAATGACACTTATAATGCCACAAACGTTGCTGGCAAAACATTGGTTTTAACCTGTCATTAAAAAATAGTCTGCAAAGGTACGTCAGAATGATGAATTTTACCAGCTTTTGTGGAAAAAACGGGGCTGATGGTGAAAACATGCCCGAAAGATTTTTAGGCCCGTCTTTTGTGGGGTCGTATCCATCCCCCGTAAAAGGCAGTGGTCACACACCCGACCGAACGGCAGTCACGCGGGCGGACTTCTGCTTCCTGTTCATTACGCGGTTTTTCAACAGCTTCTCCTATCTTCGCTGCATGATAGATTTGCGTTCCGATACTGTTACACTTCCCACCAAAGGAATGATCGCTGCTATGATGAAAGCACCTTTGGGCGATGATGTTTTTGAGGAAGACCCAACAGTAAATAAACTGGAAAAGATGATAGCAGAAATGTTTGATATGGAAGCAGCTATTTTTTGTCCCAGCGGAACCATGACTAACCAGGTTGCTATTAAATGCCATACACAGCCTGGTGACGAAGTTATCTGTGATAAACTTTCACATGTGTACATTTATGAAGGTGGCGGTATTGCTTTTAATTCAGGCTGCCAGGTAAAAGCGCTTGAAGGCAACCATGGGCGGATTAACAGCCAACAGGTAAAAGCCGCTGTCAATGCTGATGATGTACACAAAGCAAAAACAAATTTGGTAGTTTTGGAAAACACCGCCAATCGTGGCGGAGGTTCCTGCTATGAATTTAGTGAAATTGAAAGCATTAAGCATGTTTGTTTGCAAAATAACCTCATGTTTCATTTAGATGGTGCAAGGTTGTTTAACGCCCTTGTTGCCAAAAAAGAAAAGCCGGAAGAATATGGAAAAATATTTGACAGTATTTCTGTATGCCTGAGTAAAGGATTAGGTGCGCCGGTTGGCAGCATTTTGATTGGCAAAAAAGATTTTATTAAACAGGCAAGAAGAATGCGCAAAGTTTTTGGCGGCGGTATGAGGCAGGCAGGGATTTTAGCCGCAGCCGGAATATATGCTTTAGAAAACCATGTTCAAAGGTTAGTGGAGGATCATCATCATACCGGGCTGATTGCAAATGAATTAAAAGAAAAAGGATTTATTGCAGAAATCTTTCCTGTAGAAACAAATATTATCATTTTTGAAGTAAAAGGAAAATATACTGCAGCATCTTTAGCTGCGGAATTAAAAAAGCAAAATATTCTTGCGATTGCCATTTCTTCAACACAAATAAGAATGGTTTTGCATCTTGATATTACAAATGAAATGATTCAGCAGGCAATAAAAGTAATCCGTCATCTTTAAAAAGGAATCTGAACGTATAAAATTATTATCCCAAAAAAATAGTTTAAAAGATTATGTTTCCCAAAATTAACCCCACCACTACACAGGCCTGGTTATTATTAAAAAAACATTTTGAAGAAGAAATGCAGCGCACACAAATGAAAACACTTTTTGAAAATGATGCTGATCGGTTCAAAAAATTCTCTCTTTCATTTGAAGGTATCCTGTTTGATTATTCAAAAAATATTATCAACCCCAAAACAATACAGTTGCTTTTGCTTTTGGCTGAAGAATGTAAAGTGAAAGAATCTGTTGAAGCAATGTTCAGGGGTGAAAAGATTAATGAAACCGAAGACCGCTCTGTTTTACACACTGCATTGCGAAATTTTTCCGGCAACCCTGTTACTTCTGATGGCAGAGACGTAATGCCTGACGTGCAAAAAGTACAGGCGCAGATGAAAAATTTCTGCACATCCATCCATAGCGGTGAGTGGAGAGGATACACCGGAAAGAAAATAAAAAATATTGTAAACATTGGTATTGGGGGAAGCGACCTTGGACCGCTGATGGTAACAGAAGCCCTGAAGCCTTATTGGCTGAAAGAAATTCAAGCTTGGTTTGTAAGCAATGTGGACGGGACACATATTGCTGAAACTTTGAAAAAGGTAAACCCTGAAGAAACCTTGTTTCTTATTGCATCCAAAACTTTTACCACACAGGAAACCATGACCAATGCCCATACTGCAAGGGAATGGTTCCTGCAGTCTGCAAAAGATGAAAAATATATTGCCGGGCATTTTGCCGCTTTAAGCACCAATGAAAAAGAAGTAACAAAATTTGGCATCAATCCAAACAATATGTTTGTGTTCTGGGATTGGGTGGGCGGAAGATATTCTTTATGGAGTGCTATTGGTTTATCCATTGCTCTAACTATTGGCTATGATAATTTTGAGCAATTACTTAAAGGCGCTTACGCGGTTGACGACTATTTTAAAGCAACCCCTTTTGAAAAAAACATTCCTGTGCTGATGGCTTTGATAGGCCTGTGGTACACAAATTTTTATGGTGTACAAACAGAAGCCATCCTACCTTATGATCAATACATGCACCGTTTCCCTGCATATTTTCAGCAGGGCAATATGGAAAGTAATGGAAAATATGTTGACCGTAATGGTGATGAAGTTAGCTACGCAAGCGGACCTGTTATTTGGGGTGAGCCCGGTACAAATGGCCAGCACGCCTTCTATCAACTGGTACATCAGGGTACCATAATAATCCCTTGTGATTTTATTGCACCTGCTATTAGCCATAATCCAATTGGTGATCATCATGATAAATTACTAAGTAATTTCTTTGCCCAAACGGAAGCACTGATGACAGGAAAAACAGAAAAAGAAGTATGTGAGGAACTGATAAAGTCAGGGAAAACCGAGGAAGAAATAAAAAAATTATTGCCTTTTAAAGTTTTCAAAGGCAACAGGCCAACCAATTCGTTTTTAATTAAAAAAATTACGCCTTATACCCTTGGCAGCCTTATTGCATTTTATGAGCACAAAATTTTTGTGCAGGGCGTTCTCTGGAATATTTTCAGTTTTGACCAATGGGGCGTCGAACTGGGAAAACAGCTTGCAGGAAAAATTTTACCCGAACTTGAAAATGATAAAACAATTTCTTCACATGACAGCTCTACAAATGCTTTGATAAATGCTTATAAAAAAATGCGTAGATAATTTTTGTGCGCAAAAAGTATTTTGTGAAAGCAAATAATAACTATAAGCAGGCAGGTTAATACAATATCAAAAAAAAATCTAAAATTGATGCTAAGGCTATTACTTTAACGCGAATACTTTTTTTAATTTACTCACGTAATCTAATTTCTCCCATGTGAATAATTCTACTTTCCTTTTTATTATTTTCCCTTCCGGAGATTTGAATTCTTTTGTAACTGTTTCAGGTTTGCGGCCCATATGCCCGTAAGCTGCCGTTTCACTGTAAATGGGGTTCCGCAGTTTTAAGCGTTGCTCAATAAAATAAGGTCGCATATCAAACAACTGGCTTACTTTTTTTTCGATTTCCCCATCAGTTAAATTTACTTTGGCCGTACCAAAAGTTTTTACATTAATACTGGTTGGCTCTGCCTTACCTATAGCATAAGAAACCTGCACCAGCACTTCATCGCAAATACCTGCAGCCACAAGGTTTTTTGCAATATGGCGCGTGGCGTATGCTGCACTGCGGTCAACTTTACTGGGGTCTTTTCCGCTGAAGGCACCACCGCCATGCGCGCCTTTTCCGCCATAAGTATCCACAATAATTTTACGGCCGGTAAGGCCCGTATCGCCATGCGGTCCGCCAATTACAAATTTCCCTGTGGGGTTTATATGGTATTTAATTTTATCATTAAACAAGCCTGCATATTTTTTATACTTTGCTTTTACTCTTGGTATTAAAATAGTGATGATATCCTTATTAATTTTTGCAAGCATTTTTTCTTCCCCGTCAAATTCATCGTGCTGTGTAGATATAACAATGGTATCAATGCGCGCAGGCTGGTTGTTGTCATCATATTCAAGTGTAACCTGGCTTTTTGCATCGGGCCTCAGGTATTTTATCTGTTTATTTTCCCTGCGCAATGCTGAAAGTTCAATTAGTATTTTATGTGCAAGATCCAATGCCAGCGGCATATAGTCATCCGTTTCATTTGTGGCATATCCAAACATCATTCCCTGGTCGCCGGCGCCCTGATCTTCTTTCTTTTTCCTGTCCACACCCTGGTTAATATCAGCCGATTGCTCGTGAATGGCGGATAGGATACCGCAACTGTTGGCTTCAAACATATATTCACTTCTGGTATAACCAATTTTACGTATTACACCCCGTGTAATTTCCTGTACATCAAGATAGGCTTTACTCTTTACTTCGCCTGCAAGCACCACCTGGCCTGTAGTTACAAGTGTTTCACAAGCTACTTTGCTGTTGGGGTCAAAAGCCAAAAAATTATCAATTAATGCATCAGATATCTGGTCGGCAACTTTATCAGGATGGCCCTCTGATACACTTTCAGAAGTAAATAAATAAGACATAATAATTTTTTTGAGGCTGCAAAGATAAGGGTATGCTGTTGTTTGAAAACACTTGGTGGAAATATGAAAAAAAATGTGGGTTCCAGCTGTATACTTTTATGGCAGCTTCGTTGCGTCGCAAGCACTTCATCTGCAAATCAAATAGCAGCTTTGCCTGCAAACAATCAATTAAATTTTGGAATAAACAATATGAAACCTCATTTTATGCGGTAAACCCGGCACTTTGCTGCCGCCACCGAGGCGTACACGTCCGCAAGCAGGCGCATTTAAAGGGCTTTGTGAAATACCAACCTGCAGGAGTGCATTTTCAGCGTAATATACACCATCATTATATGGTGCCCACAATATCATATCATAGGTTTTTTCTTTTCGTGTAACAACACCCTGAAGATACCTTGATAAATCAAAACTGTAAGTATAATAAGTTTCTGTACCGTTGCTTTTAGGAACAGGCAACGAGCCAAACGAGGGTAAATTTGAAATATAACCCGAAGAAAATGTAACATCATTTGGCACTGTAAACCTGCGCATGGAATCCGTACTGTATGCCGCAAGGAATAAATTAGGTGCTGTTAAAAAATGTTCACTTGGGTTTGTTGCATCCGGCACTTGGTCCATTAATAATTCAGCTCGGTGGATAATCATGTTTGGAAGCAGGTTAAGGTTTGGAATTTGAATTCTTGCATACGCCCCCGGCCCTGCCGCCATAAATAAAAGTGTATCATAGGGGTTGCTGTTTTTGGGGATATAATTTGCAATCTGGGCGCCAGATGTGTTTCTGGTAATAGTATTGCAATTAGCAGAAGTATATTGGTTGGCCTTAAAATATTTTACGGTTGTATCCAATTTTCCATTCAGGGTAAAACGATAGTACAAAGCCAGCTTTGTATTGGTGTCAAGCAAATTAACCCTCATCAATGCATTCATCATAGGGGACCCCGTAAGGTCCGGAGCAATTTGGAAACCATGTAAATAAGCATTAAAAAGCGTATCGTTTTTATAAGCTGTAAGCGTATCAAATACTTTAAGAAGTTTGAGCCCAAAAGAACTGTCGAGTTTTATCCTTACCTGGTTATTTGTAAGTGAATCTTCCTTAAATGGATGAATATATTGCCCCAGCGTCCTTACATCTATACTTTTGGCCGTCTGATTTGCAGTAAGTTCCGCGCCCCTTGATAAATTATAAGTGTTGGGATAAGCAGTATCGTGAACAAAATTATTTTCAGGTTCAATTTCATACACTCGCAGGCCAATGGGTTGTGTAGAATCGCCCCATACGCCTTTATATCCTAAAACAAGTACCACAGAATCTAAATAGAGACTGTCCTTATTAGTATTTTCAAATTTGTATGGATAATGGTCAGGCTTCAACTGTACATTTACTGTTGCAGTAGTATTACCAAACAAGGGGTCATTTACATAACCAAGCGAATGATCATTGAGTATATTAACGCGTATAAAACTATCTGCCAAATTTTTAGTGGTAACATCTATAAAAGTGTCAAAAGTGTTTACACCGTCAACAGAAGGAAGAAGCCCGCTTCCGATATCAGTAGTTGCTATTTTTGTACAGGCTGAAACAAGGGCTGAAAAAGCAATAAGGAGGAATAAAAAATTTCTTTTCACAATAAATACATTCATGGATTAGTTACTTGGCCGCAAGCTCGTTATACAATTCTAAATACTCTGTTAAATCAGTATCCCAGCCTTTAAAGGAAATTACTTTTTTTCCTTTTACTTTCGAGAATTCCTCCAGTAATTTTTTATCGGGCTTCTCAGCGCCAAATGTAATGGCATCAGCATTTGCAGCGCCACCCCTGAACATTGCTGCATTGGTGCCATCACCAAAAATATCAAGATCTTTTTCTTTGATATTTACATGTATATTGGCTTTGTCTTTAAATGAAGCGCCTAATTTTTCTTTAAAAGTATTTTCACCAATAGTATATATAATTTTACTGTGCGTAAACACAGGCTCGCGCCTGTAAGCGGTTTTTATATATATAGGAATTAAACCTGTCATCCATCCGCTGCAGTGAATAATATCCGGCGGCCATCCAAATTTTTTTACAGTTTCCAAAGCGCCTTTGCAGAAAAAAATGGTGCGCAAATCGTTATCATCAAACCATTTTTCATGTTCATCATGAAAAATAAATTTACGTTTGAAAAAATCTTCGTTATCCAGGAAATAAACCTGCAGCCTTGCATTGGGCAGCGAAGCTACTTTTATCTGCAGGGGGTAATCATCATTGTCAACTGATACATTTATACCCGATAATCTTACCACTTCATGCAGCCGGTGCCTTCTTTCGTTAATAACCCCAAACCTGGGCATTATACATCTCACTTCCAGCCCGCTATCATTACTTTTTATAGCCAGTTTGTTCACTATTTCTGCAAATTCTGTCAACTCCAGATAAGGCGACATTTCGGTGGCTATAAATAAAATTCTTTTCTTTGTTGACATTCGTATCTTTTGTTTAGGCTAAACCTTAAAAAATAAATTAAGGCTGCAAAGGTATAAAAATGCTTTTAAATAGGAACAGTGAGGCTTTTATATAACCCTTAAACACTAAAAATGATCCTTTATAAAACGATAGCGCCATTACAGAATAAATTGCGGCAGTTAAATAAAACGGGCAAAACCATTGGCTTTGTACCTACAATGGGGGCTTTACACGATGGGCATTTGTCATTAATAAATGATTGTGCTTCCATAAATGATATTACCGTTTGCAGCATTTTTGTAAACCCCACCCAATTCAATGATATAAAAGATTTTGAGAAATATCCTTTAAGCGTTGAAAACGACATCCTGCTGCTGGAGCTGCATAATACAGATATATTGTTTCTGCCTTCAGTAGAAGAAATATACCCTCACGGGTTAAAACCTTCGATTCATTACAATCTTGGTTATTTAGAAAATATTCTTGAAGGTTTTTACCGGCCCGGTCATTTTCAGGGTGTATGCCAGGTGGTACACAGGCTGCTTGAAATAATAAAACCAACTGAGTTATTTCTCGGGCAGAAAGATTACCAGCAATGCTTGATAATAAAAAAGGTTACAGAATTATTTTATATCAATACGAAAATAATAACCTGCCCCACCCTTCGCGAACCGGACGGGCTGGCACTGAGCAGCAGAAACCGGCGTATTAACACCGAAGCAAGAAAAAAAGCGCCTGCACTTTATAAAGCGCTTAACTACATCAAAAATAATATTACTGATAAAGAAATTTTGATACTTAAAAAAAATGCGCAGGCAATGATGCTGGATGCCGGTTTTGAAAAAACTGATTATACAGAAGTTTGCCATGCGGAAACATTGCAGCCTGTTTTGCAGTATGACCCGGCAACTCCATCAATAGTTTTAGCCGCCGCTTTTATTGACGGGGTAAGATTGATTGATAACCTGCTTATTAATTAAAAGCATAACTGTTTTAAATATATTTTTGCAGCTATGCAAATACAAGTTTTAAAATCAAAAGTGCACCGCGTAGTTATCACAGAAGCAAACCTTAATTATGTAGGCAGCTTAACGCTTGATGAAGACCTGATGGATGCAGCAAACCTGGTGGAGCATGAAAAAATACAGGTTGTAAATGTAAACAATGGCTCAAGGCTGGAAACCTATCTCATTAATGGAAAACGCGGCAGCGGAACAGTATGCTTAAACGGGCCTGCAGCCCGCAAAGGAGTGGTTGGGGACGTTATCATCATTATTTCTTACGCGCTTATTGATTTTGAAGAGGCAAAAAAATTCCGCCCAGCGGTTATTTTTCCAAAAGAAGGAAATAAATTATAAAACGCATAAATCAGTTCCATGAAAAACGCAACAGCTGTTCCGCATAAAATACTCTCAATGCCGCAGTTGAAGCAGTTTATAAGCGCTGCAAGGCTTACAGGCAAGACTATTGCATTTACCAATGGATGTTTTGATATACTGCACGAAGGCCATATCTATTCTTTATCGCAGGCAGCAGCAGAAGCAGACTGTCTTATTGTGGGTGTAAATGCTGATGCAAGTGTAAGGAAATTAAAAGGCGGTCACAGGCCTGTGAATAACCAACATTCCCGTTCATTGCTTCTCGCTTCACTTCTTATTGTAGATGCTGTGGTAATTTTTAATGAGGATACACCGCTTGAGCTTATCAATTTTATAAACCCGGATGTACTTGTAAAAGGCGGCGACTACACCATTGAACAAATTGTAGGCGCAAAAGAAACAATTGAAAATGGCGGCAAAGTAATCATCAATCCAATACTGCCTGATTTTTCTACAACAGCCCTTATTGAAAAAATAAGAGAGATTTAATATTTTAGTTCACATATTAGCGCAGGTTAGATTTTTAAAACCACCTTCTATCCTATTCTCTTCTTTGATCCTGGCTGTTTCTTTTGTTTTTTTTCATTCCGCGTTTCATTTTCATTCCCACTATTAATCACCCACTCGTAATCCAGTTGCCGTTTTGCCAAATTGCCTGAAACAACACGTATCCAAACTTTGTCACCTATACGAAAACTTCTGCCACTTTTGCGCCCCACCAATGCATATTCGCTTTCTATCAAACGGAAATCATCATATTCGCTAAGACCTGTTAAACTAACCAAGCCTTCGCATTTATGTGCCACTGTTTCTACCCAAAAACCAAAAGATGCCACACCGCTTACCACACCCTCAAATACATCACCGATATAATCTTTTAAAAATTCCACCTGTTTGTATTTGTTACCTGCGCGTTCACACTCCATTGCTGCGCGTTCGCGTTCACTGCAGTGCCTGCACTTCTCTTCCATCTTTTTATCAACTGCAGGTTTTTCATTCAAACAGCTTTCTAATATGCGGTGCATCATCACATCAGGATAGCGGCGAATGGGAGAAGTAAAATGGCAATAATGTTCAAAACGCAAACCGTAATGGCCAATATTTTCAGAAGTATAAATTGCTTTTGCCATTGTGCGAATGCCCAATTGCTCCAGCACATGCTGTTCAGGTTTTCCTTGCACATCTGCAAGCATCAGGTTAAAACTATGGGCAATTTTTTCTGGTGTGCCTGTATCAAACACATGCCCGAATTTTTTTGCAAACTGAATAAACGGCGCCAGCTTTTGTTCATCCGGCTGATCGTGCACACGGTATGGAAAAGGGAGTTCTTTTTTATTCACTTTTATTTTCCACACATGTTCCGCAACGGTGCGGTTGGCAAGCAGCATAAACTCTTCAATCAACTGGTGTGCTTCTTTGCTTTCTTTTATTACTATACCGACCGGTTTTCCATTTTCATCCAGCTTAAACCTCACTTCCTGTGATGAAAAATTAATAGCACCTTTTGCAAAACGTTTCTTACGGAATTTTTGCGCAAGCTGGTTAAGCAATAAAATTTCTTCCGCATATACGCCTTTTTTTGTTTCTATTATTTCCTGCACATCTTCATAAGTAAAACGGTGGTTTGAGTGGATTACCGTTTTGCCCAGCCAATATCCTTTTACTTCTGCTTTATGATTAATTGTAAAAACAGCAGAGAAAGTAAGCTTATCTTCTTTTGGCCTCAGCGAACATAATTCATTTGAAATCCTTTCAGGTAACATGGGGTTTACACGGTCGGGCAAATACACTGATGTAGCGCGCCTGTAAGCCTCATCATCCAGTACTGATGAGGGTTCTAAGTAATGGCCTACATCAGCAATATGCACACCAATTTCATACAAGCCATTTTCTAAATAACGCAGGGAAACTGCATCATCAAAATCTTTTGCATCAACAGGATCAATGGTAAACGTAAGCGTATCACGAAAATCTTTCCTGCTTTTTATTTCTGTTTTACTTATTACATCCGGCAGCCTTTCGGCTTCCTCCATTACATCACCGCTGAAAGATAAAGGAAAGCCATTTTCAATAAGCAGCTCCTTCATCGCCATATCATTTACATCTTCCGGTTTCATAATACTCGCCACTTCACCAACAGGTTTCTTATCACCCTTCTCCCATTTCACAAGCCTTGCCACAACCTTGTCTTTGTTCTTTGCGCCGTTTATACTTTCCAGCGGGATAAATAAATCGGGCATAGGTTTGTCGGTATCAGGAATAAAAAATGCAAAATTTGTTGCAAGCTGCAGGGTACCCACAAATTCAGTTTGCTTGCGCTGCAGCACTTCTGTTATCCTTCCTTCTTTTCTTCCGGTGCCTAAATTTTCCCTTACTACTTTCACACGCACAGTGTCACCATTAAGTGCAGTATTAAAATCGCCTGGGCGCACTAGCACATCACCGCTTTCATCGGCCACTACCACGTATCCAATTCCTGAGCGTGTAATTTCAAGTGTGCCTTTTGCCACAGCCTGCTGGGTTTTATGTTTTTGTTTGTCTTTTTTTCTTTTCATTATAATAATATTTTGTACCCGGCAACAGTAATTCTTTTAAGCTTTTGTTGCGTCGCACTCTTGTACGTTTGTTTCTTTATTCAGCCTGCGGTTTATCTTCCTTCAGCAAATAAAAATTTTGAATAAAATCAATCACCATTTTATCAAACAGCACACCTTCGTTAAATAAGAATTTATGTTTTATTGGCAATGCATACAAAGGCATTTGCTGCAGCACTTCATTAAATTTTATAAGACGTACTGCATCTTTTTCAGTAGTAAGGATAAACTTCTGAGCGGCCTGTATTTTTTCAAATCTTTTATTAATATCATTCAAATCATCTATCCTGAAAACATGGTGGTCACTGTAATCCATCTGGTAATAAGTAGATGCCGTTTCGGTCAGGTAATTTTTAAGAGGTTTGGGGTTTGCAATGCCGCACACCAATAAAATTTCATCCTGCTGTGTTATAAAACGGGTTTGCCCGGTAGTGATATGATAAGGCACACCATATTCAATAGCAGTAAAAAATAAAAGTTGTCCATATGGAGGGTTTATTTTTTTTATTACAGATTCTTTTTCCGCCAAACCCATATCCGGCGGGCATTTAGTAACTACTACAACCTCTGCCCTTTTATACGAGCTGTGCTGGTCCCTTAAATCTCCTGTTGGTAAAAAAAAATCATCGGTAAAAAGGTCACCGCACTCCGTAAGTAAAATATTCAATCCCGCTTTCACTGCACGGTGCTGAAATGCATCATCTAAAATAATGCATTGGGTATCCTGCCTGTCGTGCAGTAATTGCGGGATAGCCACAATTCTTTCTTCTCCCACCGCAACAGCAACACCCGGAAATTTTATATGAAACTGCATGGGCTCATCACCAATTTCAAGCGCCGTAGAATTTTCACCCGCCAGTGCATAACCTTTTGTTTTGCGTTTATAACCGCGGCTTAATGTGGCAATTTTAAAACGGGTGTGCAGCAACGCAACTAAGTATTCCGTCATTGGAGATTTGCCCGTACCGCCTACAGCAAGGTTCCCCACGCATATAAGCGGGAAATTAAATTCTGCTGATTTGAAATAATTTTTATCGTACAGCCAGTTGCGGGTTATAATAATTAATCCATACAGCAAAGCAAAGGGTAGTAATAAAATGCGGAACGACTTTAAAAAAAGCGTATTAAAATTCATAACTGTTTTCCTGCGGTTTCAAAAATCAAAGGTACATCAAATGCTTTTGCAGTATTGTTTTGACTGACTGCTGCCTTGATGCTGTGCACTAATTTTTCTTTTATAAACATCGCCTGTTCGCAAATAAATTCTTTTGAAACATTTGCCGTATAAGGAACGGAAGCTATTTTTTTAAACCCGCTCCATTGTACAATCTCATCTTCATACTGCATAAACAGGTCATTGAATATCCAGCCCAAAACATTTATTTTTCTTTGCCTGCAAACATGCGCAGTTAATAAAGAATGATTTATGCTTCCAAGATAATTCCGGCTTACCAGTATTACCCCTGCGTTTAATTTTTCAATCAAATCAATTACAAATTCGTTTTCATTTAAGGGAACCATGATGCCGCCGGCCCCTTCTATAATAAGTTGTGGATTGGCAATTGACAGGTGAAGGTAATGCGCATAAATATTTTCAATGCTGATTGTAATATTTTCTTCCCTTGCGGCAATATGCGGTGATGAAGCAAGCTTAAGTTTATATACTTCATCATAAATTTTGCTTTCTGAATTACTGATGATATTTTTTACGTGCAGGCTATCCGTTCCATCTTCAAAGCCGCACTGTACGGGCTTCCAGTAATCAGCATGCAATGCTTCTGTAATAATAGCCGACACAATTGTTTTACCTGCGCCTGTGCCGGTGCCTGAAATGAAAATGGGGCTCTTTGTCATTCTTCATTTGTGAAAAAAGAAAAAATGGTGGTACCGTAATTACGCTGAAAATTAAATCCTTCAAAGTTCTCATAATTATTCCGCGGCATATGCTCCAGCACAAAAAAACCACCCGCTGCAATTATTTTTTTTTCCATAATAATTTTTGGCAATTCATCAATGGTGGCGAGTGCATAAGGCGGCCCTGCAAAAATAAAATCAAACATTTCGCTGCAATTGTTTAAAAAATTAAACACTTCCATCTTAAACAGTTTGGCGTTTTCTATTCCAAGCAAATCAATATTTTTTTTGATAAAATCATACATTTTTGCGTCCTTTTCCACAATGGTTAAGTCCGCTGCGCCACGTGAAGCAAGTTCATAACTGATGCTGCCCGTGCCGCCAAACAAATCAAGCGCTTTGATACCTTCAAAATCTATCCTGTTTTGGAGGATATTAAACAACCCTTCTTTTGCAATATCCGTAGTAGGCCTTGTGAACGGCATATCTGCAGGCGGGTTTATCCTTCTGCCGCCCCACTTACCAGAAATGATCCTCATACATCATAATTAAAAAAAGGAGCGAAATAATGAGCAGGGTATTCTCCAAAACCTTCTGCATCCATCATATTTTTATCCGCTGTTTCTATTTCAAAACCTTCAAGATACATGTACAGTGCAGTATATAAGCTTGACTTTACATCAATCATGCCGCCGGCAGTTATCTTTGTTTCCTCAGGGTTCAAACCGTTTTGCGCACAGGCATTTAAAATCATATACAGCACATCTTCCGCAGTTTCATATTGCCTGCTTTGCATTAGCTGCAGCAGGTTTTCTTTTATCACAGTTATAATAAAATGCCCGGAGTAAAACAATAAATGTACACGGCCGGCAGTGGCATTGTATGCATCACTGAAATATTTTTTCAGAAGCAGTGAAAATTTGTGTTCATCGCCGGCAGAAGGAAAATATTTTTTAAAAGCATCCTGCTGTTTTGAAAGCCGCCCCGAAACCAAAGTAATATCATTCACGGTATTTATATAAGCACCGCAGGTTTCAGCTCCATACATGAGTGAAAAATAATCTTCTGCTGTATCACTACTGCAGTAAACAGAAGGAACCGGGATACATTCTTCATTTCCCCATACCAGGTAAACCTTTTCGAAATGGGTATCGAATAATTTTGAATTCAGTTTTGCTTCGCGGAGCATGTTTTCAAAGCTGCCTTCATCCGGCTGCTGAAACCTGAAAAGCTCAAAAGCCTTTACCATGCTGGTTTCTGTGTTCCTGCACCAGCAGGCAATATAGCCGGTACCTGTTTCAATAAACAGGCGGCAGCCCTGCAAATCGTCGTTATAAATACTAAAGGTTTTCTGAAGCATTGTGTTTGTTTCCTGTGCAATGATACTAAAATACAATTATTTGCCCGTTTTTGCTGTTATGCGGCTCTGGCTTGCGGGTTATGAATTTGTTTTTCCCTATACTGTAAAACAAAAAGTTAATCTGCGCTGTATATTTTCTATAATGCTTTACGTATTGCATTTTCCCAATCTCTTCTTATATTTGCGGCATTAAATTTTCAGGTCATAAATTTTTTAAATGCCTGTGGTTGCACCCATACAAAATCAGCCATCCGTAGAACTTCTGAAACTTAAAACTAAAGAAGGCTTTAATGTATTGTATGATAATTATGCACCAGCTTTGTATGGAATAATATGCCGCACTGTAAAAGATGCTGTAACTGCTGAAGATATTCTGCAGGAAGTATTTGTAAAAGTGTGGAAAAATATTGGGCAGTACAACGAAGAAAAAGGAAAGATCTTTACCTGGCTGCTGAGCATTACCCGTAATACAGCAATAGATTATTTGCGCAGCCGGGGGTATAAACAAAAGTCAGCAATCCAAAACACCAATGGCTTCGAATATATAGAAAACAATTTGTATGCTGAAGCTGAAACAGGCAGAGGATATATGCGAACGTTTGTTATGAAACTTGAACCAAAATACCGCCATGTTATAGACCTGGTTTACTTTTGGGGTTATACGCAGGACGAAGTTTCGCAAATGCTTAACCTTCCGTTGGGCACGGTAAAAACCCGTGCCCGCACGGGATTGCAAATATTAAGAAACCAGTTAAAATGAATGTACAGGACTACATAGAATCAGGGGTACTGCAGGATTATTGCCTGGGGATGCTTTCTGAAGAAGAAATGCAGCAGGTGGATATGCATGCAAAAAATTATACTGAAGTACAGGAAGAAATTGCAGCAAATTTCCAGGCGCTTGAATGGTATGCCATAAAATCGGGTAAATCATTACCTGCAAATGCAAAATTAAAAATATTTACAGGCATTGACAATATTATAAAAGAAGAAAAAGCAGAACTCAATAACCTGCCACTTTTAAATAAATATACAGATCATACAAATTGGTTAAAAGCCGTAAAACCACTGCTGCCCAAAATTTTGGGTGAAGAAATTTTTGTACATGTTTTAAGAGATGATGAAAAAGTTTTGCAAATGCTCATCTGGTCAAAGGTAGATTACCCGGATGAAGTGCATAATGATGTAAAAGAATCTTTTATTATTCTTGAAGGTGAATGCAAATGTTATATTGGCGATGATATAATTGAGCTTGGCCCCGGCGGCTTTTTTGAAATTCCCATGTTTACTCATCACGATGTAAAAGTAACCAAAGGCCCGGTACTTGCCGTGGTACAGCGTTTGAAGGTGGCTTAATTTTTTTTGTTCCCCGCTTTTGAAATACTGCTGGGCTTTTCTTGCCCGTCCTAATGGAGGGCCGGGCGGACATCGCAGCACTCTTGTGCTTTATCTTCTTTATTCAGCAAATAAACCACCAGGTAATATTATGCAGTTGAATAAAACCGGATTTTCATTTTTCAAACAATGAAAATATAAATCCTAACTTCCCTTTCTAATTTTTCAAGCCATGAAAAAAATATTCTCTTTTTTCTTTTTCGTGTTTTGTTTCCTGTCTTTTGCATCTTTTGCACAACCATCATTTATTACGGACAGCCTTGACAATTATATTCGCCAGGGAATGAAAGATTGGGATATTCCCGGCCTGGCCATAGCTATTGTAAAAGATGGCAAAGTGGTTTTAATGAAAGGCTACGGCTTGCGTGATATACAAACAAATGACCCCGTAGATGAGAATACATTGTTTATGATTGCAAGCAACAGTAAATTATTTACTGCTTCTTCACTTGCACAATTAGAGTACGATAAAAAATTATCGCTGGATGATAAGATCACAAAATATTTTCCGGAATATTCGCTCAAAGACCCAACCACACTGCAACTGGTTACCATCCGCGATATGCTTTCACACCATCTTGGCACAAAAACTTTCCAGGGCGATTTTACATTCTGGAATTCCGCTCTTTCGCGTCAGCAAATCATATATAAAATGCGCCTGCTGCAGCCATCCCAAAACTTCAGGCAAAGCTACGGTTACTGCAACAGTTGCTTTTTAACCGCAGGTGAAATTATCCCTCTTGTTACCGGCAAACCATGGGAAGTATATGTATATGACAGTATAATTACGCCGCTTGCCATGAGTAATACACATACGCTGGGTTATGGGATGCCACAGATGCCAGATGCTGCAAAGCCATACTCCAACACGTTTTCAGCGGGTTTAACTGAACTGCCTTATGATAATGTTGACAACCTTGCCCCCGCCGGAAGCATGGTTAGCTGTGTAAAAGATATTACACACTGGCTGCTGATGCAACTTGACAGCGGGCGATACAATGGCAAACAAATTTTACCCTGGGCCGTACTGCAGCGTACCAGGGAAATGAATACGATCATAAACAGCCGCAAATCTTCTGTCTATCCGTCAAATTATACAGGTTATGGTTTGGGGATTTTTCAGCGTGACTATAATGGCCGCCAGGTTTTCTGGCATACCGGCGGGGCTGATGGTTTTGTAACCAATACCTGTTTTGTGCCCGCTGAAAAACTTGGCATCACCATACTTACCAATAATGACGACCAGAATTTTTTTGAACTGCTGCGTTATCAGATATTAGATGCTTATCTGGGTGTGCCTTATATAAACAGGAGTAAAATGTTTTTAAGTGATTTTATTAAACAGCATACTGAAACTGTTGATAAAATAAATGCATTAAAAGCAAGGCTGAAAGGAAATACGCCTTCTCTCCCGCTAAACGCTTTCACCGGTGATTATGAAAATGAATTGTATGGAAATATAAATATCACTGCTGACAGGAATAATCTTGCCGTTAAATTCAATGGTCATAATAACCTTACGGCAACATTGCAATATATGGATAATGATGAATGGCTGATAACTTTCAGCAACCCGGCATTTGGAATATTTCCATTAAAATTTAAAACAGAAAACGGAAAGATTGTTTCTGTTGATATTAAAGTGAATGATTTTATTGAATACGACGCTTACACGTTTATAAAGAAATAAATCTTTCGTTAGAAGTGAAACGTGAGAATCACGTGTTGTCTTTTACTTTTCGCTTTTCACAAAGACCCAAAAACTATTCCATACTTACAACAGTAAATTCTGTTCTTCGGTTTTTTGCGCGGCCTTCTTCGGTTGCATTATCCGCAACAGGTTTTAATTCGCCAAAACCCTTCCAGCTTAAGCGTTTTGCATCAATGCCTTTGCTGATAAGATAATCCGTAACGGCTTTTGCCCTGCTTGCGGACAGCTTTAAATTATCCGCATCATTGCCAATATTGTCTGTATGCCCGCTGATAAGGATTTTTATAGTGGGGTTATCATTCATCAACTGAAGCAGTTTGTCCAGTTCAATAATACTTACCGGCTGCAGTTGATAAGAGTTTAATTCAAACTGTATATTTTTTAGTGTAACCGATGCGTTTATTGTAACCGGTTGCAGGGAAATATCTTTTGTATAAGTACTATCTGCCTGTTTTGATTTTAATTCAAACAAATCACTGTAAAATAAATAACCTTTCCGGTTTACCGTAAATGTATAATTCTTTCCAACAGGTAATGTAATGAAATAAAAGCCCGTTTCATCTGTCTGCACTTTTGTTATAAGCTGACGGGTACTGTCATCCGTTAACTCTACACTGCATGGAATGCCTTTTTTATTTACAGCATCTGTAATAATGCCCTGTACATATAAAGTTTTTACAGGCCTTATATCGTTGCGCAACTGAAATTTGTACAAATCAAGTTCACCCCTTGTATCTGCCCTGTCACTTGCATAATATGCAGTAATGCCATCTGAAGCAACAAACAGGCTTCCTTCATTTTCAATGGTGTTTATTGGATAACCCAGGTTTTCCGGCGGGGCCCATTCACCCGTTGGTGTTTTTCTTGTTACATAAATATCTGTTCCCCCATAACCAATTAAACCATTGGAGGTATAATATAAAGTTTGATTATCTGCATGAATAAAAGGCGCCAGTTCATCGCCTTTTGTATTAATAAGCGGACCCATATTTTGTGCAGGCGACCATTTGCCATTGGGCTGGCGGTAACTAACATATAAATCCCTGCCTCCATAACCACCCGGCCTGTTGCTGCTGAAATAAAGTGCATTTTTATCCGGGCTTAAACTGGGTGAGCTTTCCCAAAATTCAGTGTTAATATTGTACCCCATATTCATCGGTTCGCTCCATCCTGTAGGTGTATTGTATGAAATATACAGGTCAAAATCACCATCTCCTTTTCCAGGAAAATTTCCTGCAAAAATAAGCCACTCACCATCCTGGGAAATATTCATTGCACCCTTTGATGGTTCTTCATTCAGTGTACCACCAATTAATTCTGCCTGGCTATAACCGTTTTTGTTAAGCCTGCTCATCATAAAATCTTCGCGTATGCCTTCTCCCCTGCGGGTAAAAACAAATATGCTGTCGTCAATAGTAAAGGAAGGATAATATTCTGCGTTAACGGAATTAATGCTGTCCCCCAAATTCATCGGTGCAAAAACATAATCCGCGGTGGGGTGAGTGGCCGCATAACCAATGGCAAACTCATAACATTGTTTCCTATACTGCGCGCTTTTAATGCTTTTATCACTCAAACCGGGGATAAGCAAAAAATTGTTTATAGCATTTAATGCATCATCAAACCTTCCCGCAGCCGCAAGGTTTATGGAATAAGGAAGGTTATAATATTTAAAATAACCGGTATCTAAGCCCCTCGCTTTTTCATAATAGTTTATACATTTTTCATATTGTTTCAGTTGGCCATAAACACCTGCAAGCGACAACCAGGCATCCACATAACCGGGATCATATTCCAGTGCTTTGCCCAAAAGCGGGATGGCATCTTTTATTAAGCCATCATTTAACTGCAGCATGGCATCATCATAAGCTTTTACCGCTTTCTTGTTTATATTATCCGCATTGTACGACTGGGCGTTTAAAACAGAAGAGAATAATAATGCAAGTACTAAAAAAATATTTTTCATGCGTATAAAGGTCCTGAAAATGCAGGATAACCTGTTGCTAAAACTTATTTAAAGCCTGGTTATTGCCTGCGGGGGATATTAATATTGATTTATTGTTTTTAAAAGCGGGTCTGTTAACTGCAAAAGATATAAACAGAAAATAAAAAAGTGCAAACGGTTGAGGGGTTTTATTTTTTATGGAGCGTGCTACAGAATATGAATGAGGCTTTGGTTGCGTCGCACTCTTGTACTTTCTGAATTATAAGGAGCAGATTATGTTTGCAATAAAACTTTGTACTTGCAATACCGCAATGTCTATGGCTAAGCCACAAAGCTATTTATGAGACATTGCGGAAAATAAAAAATTACTTGCACAACCTATAAAATCTGCTAAAAAGTAATCTTTTTTTGTTGTATATTGGTTGTATTAAAACGACCTAAAATGACTATAGATGCCCACATAACCAAATTAAATGATGAAATACAGAATTTCAAATTTGAAGATGTTGGACAAATAAAAAGAGACTTAACTAAACATCTTAAAAAATTGAGCTACATTTCAAGATATTCGTTGCATAATGAAGAATTGTTCATCTATTTATCGCAACATTCACTACAATTCTTAAAAGAAGAAGTTACAAAAGCACAGAATATTATAACTATAGATAAAAAATATATTGACAAAGAAGTAATTAGTATTAAAAAGGGAGTGCAAAATGCAGTGGATTTATTTTTTAAGGGATGCGACGGCTTTGATATAAACATTATTACTAAAGAGATATTTTAAATCATTTGTGGTTGTTAGTTACATGCCTCCGAATAGAGTTAACATGTTTTCATTTATATTATATTGAGCCTGAATAGTAGACCCTTCTTCATCAAAGAAGAACGTTATAATAGTACCTACTTTATCAGTAATAGAAAAACATTCATTAGATAGTTTAGATGCACCTAATAAAGCAAAACATTCTTGTATTTCAGAAGCGGTAACCAATGCTTAGTATCTTTATTGTATGTTGAAGCCCAATAAATGAAAGAAAAAAAGTCAATTGCAAATTGTTTGAAGACAGTTTTGATGCAAAGAGCATTGACAATAAGAAATTCTTTTTTCAAAAAACTTGAATATATTCATCTTAATCCCATACGGGGAAAATGGCAACTTGTTGGAGACTGGAGAATGTACCAACATAGCAGTGCTTCATTTTATGAGTTAAATACAACTATGCATTATGAACCTGTGCACTATAAAGAGTTACAGTAATTTTTTTTGTTGAACAATGAGTGCGCCGGAGTCCACAGCTCACGCACAAATCCGTGGCAGACCGCTGCGAGACAGAATTTACCCACCGCTGTAAACAGCTATGCTTACTACATCGCTCCACTGACCTGCTCTTTCGTCGGTGAGGAGGTAGATGGCTTTGTATTTCCAGAGCTGCGGTGTGCCGGGCAGCGGGTGCATGTCTGTGAAATCGGGCTTTGTATCTACTGCGAGGAACTGCCACTCGCCGCTGCCGCGGTCAGTGCAAATTTCTATGCCGTCGGTTTTCTTTTTTACCCATTTTATGGTGGGATGGCCGCCCTGCACCAGGTAGATTTTTAGTTTTGGCTTTAGTTGGTTGAGGTCGCCGGGGGTAATTTCGGCGCCTTCTATGCCAAGGTCTTTGCCGTCGGCAACGGTGTAACTGATGCGCTTTTTTATGCCGAGCGACAGCTTATTTGCACGCACAAAAATGCCGGGCGGTACGGCGGTGGGCAGTGTGCCGGCGGCGGGTATTGGGGGAATGGTGGGGGTGGATGTAGAGGGGCCAAACTTGTCTCGCACCTGGTTCTTGAGAGCGGTAACGCCGCTGAGGTGTGCATTGTAAAGGTTAAGGTATTTGAGCAAATAGCTAAACCATAAGCTGCTGTTTTGCATGTCGGTGATTTCGGCGGCGGTAATATTGTATTTGGCGGCATACGATGGCAGTTTGTTGCTGAAATTGCGCAGCCACTGGTCTTTTTCGGTATCGTTTCGGGGTATGAATGGATGTTTCATAATTGTATTTTGGTAATACAAATATACTTGTATTTACTTACAATAATATCTGTATGTAATTTTAAATATAATTGTAGTTTATTACTAATATACTTGTAATATAATACTTGTATATTTATATGTTACTGTATATATACATCTAAGTACTTACATATTAAATTGTATGTAAATATACATATTAGTGTATTGTATTACATATATTTTTGTATGTGCTTATAAATATAATTGTATAAAGATATATTAATGTTTGTATGTTTATACAATAAACATTGTAAGTGGTGAAGAAGGTTATCTACCGGGCTGTAACTCTTTGGGCATCGCCTGTTGCGTCGCACACTTGTGCAGTGGGTGGGTTTATTGAGCAGATGCTGCCGTCACCCTGAACCTGTTTCAAGGGGTCTCTTGGATAATACATTAATATTTTCCAGGAGATGCCGAAACAAGTTCGGCAAGACGAGCTGCGCTACAACCGCACTCTTGTGCAGTGGGTGAGTTTATTGAGCAGATGCTGCCGTCACCCTGAACTTGTTTCAAGTGTCTCTTGGGTAATACATTAATATTCTCCAGGAGATGCCGAAACAAGTTCGGCAAGACGGGCTGCGCTACAACCGCACTCTTGTGCAGTGGGTGGGTTATTCGGCTTCAAAGTTTATTTTAAAGAAATACGGTGGACGTTTTTTTGAAAGCCAAATACCACGAACCTTTTTTCTGTTGACTTTTCCCTGTATAATACTGAAAAGTTTGCCGCGCTTGTTTACAAGTTTGGTAGGAAACTGTTCTATATCCTGCCTATGCGAAGTAAACGGAGCAATATGTTGCTTTACGAAAGCACCAAAACGTATACCACTACTATCATATAATGAAACTGTATTTAAGGTGACGTGATCATAAAATAAATCAGGAAGTTCATCATCTGATAATTGCAAATCCCGAATTACCAAATTGCTGTCGTTTTTGTAAACGAGCGTATCGTATACAGGAATGATAATTAAATTAATTGTATCCTTATTCATTCGCCATTTTCCCCGTACCCAGCTTGAAAGCAAATCAAAATGCCATTCATACTCAAAAGTGGAATCTTCATTTATTGCCAAAGAATATCCATAATAGGCCTGGTAGTGCCCAACCAAATTGGTTTGCGCATATACATTTTGCCTAAGCAAAAAGACAAATAGAATTAATAATATATAATTGCGAATAAAAAGGAATTTAAATTTAAACGTTCTGTTGCTCATTGAACTAAACGTACAAGCGTGCGACGCAACATGCGATGCCATGAAATACAAAAGGCTGGCTCACAAAAAAATTACTCGCCCTTATTAATGCCCTTTGTGTTGTAAAGCACGCCCCAGAGATCGTAGCGCTTGTATTGTGTTTGCAGGCGCTGTTTAAAATCGCCCCAGTTTTTATTTTCTTTTGAGCTCCACAGTACTTCGCTTAATGCGGTAAGCCGCGGGAAAATCATGTACTCAACTTTTGCAGGATTGCTCATGTATTCGCTCCATACGTTTGCCTGCCCACCTAAAACATATTTTGCTTCATCGGCTGAAAGCTGCGCCGGTATTGGCTCGTAGTTATAAATGGTTTCCACAGGAAGGTAACCGCCAATGGTTAAACTGTCGTCATGTTTTGATTGGGTATAATCGAAATACACATAAGTTGTGGGCGTCATTATCACATCGTGGTGCTGCTTTGCGGCTTCAATGCCGCCAGCTTCGCCGCGCCAGCTCATTACCGTTGCGTTTGGCGCTACACCACCTTCCAGAATTTCATCCCAGCCAATAATGCTGCGGCCCTTGCTGTTGAGATATTTTTCTATACGGCCAATAAAATAACTCTGCAGGCCATGCTCATCCTTTAAATTATTTTGTGTTATAAGCTGCTGGCAGAAGGGAGATTTTTTCCAATAATCTTTGGGACATTCATCGCCGCCGATATGTATGTAGTGAGAAGGGAACAGTGCCATTACTTCATCCAATACATTTTGCAAAAAATTGAAAGTATAATCTGTAGGCGCAAACACATCAGGAAAAACACCCCATGATTGCTGCACCTGTTTTCCATTTCGCGGGCCAGCCCATGTAATTTTTGGATTGATTACAGTTGATGAATCCGGGAAGCAACTCAATTGCGGATACGCAGCAATAGCCGCAGATGCATGGCCTGGCATTTCAATTTCGGGAATAATGGTTATGTAACGGTCTGCTGCATATTTTACGATGTCTTTTATTTGTGCCTGTGTGTAATAACCGCAATCCTGCTGGTTTGTATTTCCTGTGCCGGGATTGTGGCCAATGATGGTGCCGTTTCTGCAACCGCCAACTTTTGTAAGCAGCGGATACTTTTTTATTTCAATGCGCCAGCCCTGGTCTTCAGTAAGGTGCCATTGAAAAGTATTCATCTTATGCAATGCAAGAAAATCAATGTATTGTTTGATGAAATCAACAGGGAAAAAATGCCGTCCACAGTCTAAGTGCATTCCGCGGTAAGCAAAGCGGGGAGAATCAAGAATATTGCATTGAGGAATGGTTAATGATTGGGATGCCTGTGCGGGCAGCAGTTGTATCAATGTTTGTATGCCGTAAAAAACGCCCTGCTCATTATCACCACCAATATAAACTTCATCTTTACCAACATTCATTTCATACGCACCCGGAATGGAATTATCAAGCCTGTCGAAATTCAGTTCAATTACATTTTTTGATTTATCGCTATGTTTCGCGATGGCTAATTCAAACCCATAATATTTTTTCAGGTAAGTATTAAAAAAAGCTGCGCTTTTTTCTACACCGGAAGCTGCATATACAATTTTTGTTTGGGGCGTAATGGTAAAAGTACCCGTTGTTATTTCTGCTTTTGCCGGCGCAGGAATAATATTGAGCGGTTGTGAAAATGAAAATGTTGCTGTTAATAAGCAAAATGAAAGCAGTATTTTTTTCATAAATGTTTATTTTAAAACCGGTAAAATAATCTTTGATGCATACTGCGCATTGTGATAAATTTTTATATCGCTTTTTATAAAATCCTCCGGTTTTGCATGATAGATATCTATAAACTGCTGCGGGTTCCTGTCAACAAGCGGGAACCAACTGCTTTGCACCTGCACCATGATGCGGTGGCCTTTTTTAAAAGTGTGTGCAATAGATGGCAATTCATATTTTACTTCTTCTATTTTACCGGGAGTAAATGCAGAGGGGTTTTCATAACTGTTCCTGAAACGGCCACGGAAAATTTCTGCATGCACCAGCATTTCATATCCACCCATCGGGTAGTTTTTTTCCGGGTCTTCTTCTGCATAAATGTTTACATCATTATAAGATAAATTATCAGGAAATACATCAATCACTTTTACAACAAAATCAGCATCAGTTGTAGAAATACTTGTCATTAAATCTGCAATTATATTTCCTGTAACTGTTACATCATCTGTAAGCACATCAGTCTTAAATGAAATCACGTCCGGTCTGCGTTCGGCAAAACGCTGGTCATCGGTCATATAGGTTCTTGTTCTGTCGAAATGAACAAACTCTTCATAAGGCACAGGATGCGCGGGATCGCTCACATACTCGCTGAAACCGTTTGCTGTTGATGGTTTGCTCCAGTCAAGTTTTCCATCAGGCTGCAAATACATGTCTTTATCTTCTTTACCCGCAGGCGGCCATTGCGAAAATGTTTTCCATTCATTGGCGCCGGAAATAAAAATATTTGCTTCGGCAATTTTTGAAATATCACCTTCGCCTTTCAGAAAATAATTGAAAAAAGGTATTTCAATATTCTGCTGGTACCAATCACTGGTATTGCTTCCAAATTTTATATTTCCTAAATGCGTTCCATCGTTGCTTGCCCATTGCCCATGATACCATGGACCTTCCACAATTTTATTAAAAGCTTTACCAGGATTATTTTGTTCTGCTGCCTTATATGCATTCCATGCGCCCCAGCAATCTTCCGCATCAAACAAACCGCCCACCCAAAGCATGGCAGGTTGTAAATTTTTTGTAGCGTTGCGTGCATCACGTGCGTGCCACCATGCATCATAGTTTGGATGCGCCATTAAATCTTTCCAAAATGCAATGGTATCACCAGCATATTTTGTAAGGTTATTTAAATTGCCTGTTTCTAAGTAAAATTTATAATTATCATGATCAGCATAACCAGTTGAGCGTGCCGGAACATTTGTTGGTGCGGGGTGTGGCGCACCAAAATCAAAACCTAAAGCAGCATAAAAATCAAATGCATCCATTTGAAAAAAAGCTCCGTTGTGATGAAAATCATCACCAATAAACCAATTGGTAACAGGCGCCTGCGGGCTCACGGCTTTTAATGCGGGATGGTTGCTTGCCGCAGCCATTGTTGAGTAAAAACCCGGATATGAAATTCCTTTTACACCTACCTTTCCATTGTTGCCATCAATATTTTTTACAAGCCAGTCAATCGCATCATAAGTATCACTGGCTTCATCAATTTCAGTTCCTTTTTTATTTGCATTAAAAGGCCGTACATCCATAAAATTTCCTTCGCTCATCCATCTGCCACGTACATCCTGGGTTACCATGATGTACCCTTCCTTAAAATAATTCTTATCAAACGAATACCAGTAGGGCCTGAATTCATTTCCGTATGGAGCGCAACTGTACGGCGTTCTTGTCATAAGTACCGGATGTTTTTCAGAATTATCTTTTGGAATGTAAATGGAAGTAAAAAGTTTTACGCCGTCGCGCATGGGGATGTACACTTCTTTTTTTGTATAGTTATTTACAATCCAGGTGGAATCAGCGTTTTGCGCCTGCGCATACGATGCGGCAAGCAGCAGCAATACAAATAATTTTCTCATGGCAATTATTAAATTATGAAGTATAAAAATACGTTTCAATTTTAAAGCGCGTAAGAAATATTTTATGAAGCCCGCTTTTGCACTTTTTGCATCTTCGTTGTGTCACTCACCTGTACACTTTGTTCTTTAATCAACAATAAAAAACCAGGGCTTTGCAAAGCGGGTGGTTGTAAATTTTAAACTCTTTATAAATTCATCATTGCCCATTCACCATTCATCTGTACAAGAGTGCGACGCAACGGTGTTGCCATAAAAAACTGGTGATGGGCCAAAAAAAAATAATTATTTCAATTTAATTTTTTTGATATTTAAGAATGATGCCGCTGCTTGTCTGCAAGTCGGATGATATGGTAAGGCTATACATAGTTTTGCCGCTGTAGATCTGCAGCAATGAAGTGTTTGGACTGATGGTGCCCAGGTTGTGCGCATAAAGCACAATTTTATTATCGCTGTTTTTATCCAGCGCGATTTTTATTTCAAAGGCTTTTGAATCTAATGTCAACCGGTTTACCACCACGTTATCATTTAAAAACACTGAAACAATATCGCCGTCCACAATTCCATTGTCATATAATTTCAGCGTAACAGAGTCAGTGCTCACAACAAATGTTTGCATAAAGTTCATGTTCCTTTTTTCAAATTCTTCCTGCGGTTTAGCAGCAGGCAAAGGTTTTGGTGAAGGTTTATTGTTCAGTATTTGCGGAGTGGAGACATCGGTTATTTGCCCGTTGATATTTGTTCTGCGAGCAATTGGTAAAGTATCCGGCGGCGCAGCAGCAACTGGTTTTACAATGGTATTTGCAATTATTTCTTTTTTTTCAACTAATGTGTCTGCCTGTTTTGTGAAAGGGATTTGCGGTTCTTGTTTTACGGTATCCTGGCTGATTGTTTGCGTGTGTATGGTAGTTGTGTCGGGTTGCGGAATGGGTGGCGGTATAACCGTCGGAGGAGTTAATTCAACTTTTGCAAACTCTTTCCGGTTATTGATGAGCGTATCTAATGATGCTTTTACAACCGGGTCAAATTCATCAAGGCTGCGCGAATACATTGAAATGCCATTACACTGATCACATCCTTTGGTTACACCTGTAAGTACAAGCCTTCCCTGCTGTATGGAATAATCAAAAGTTATGGGGCCGCATTTGTTGCAGCGCAAATCCCACTTGCCATGCGGAGGGTCTTTTTTGTAGATACTTTCGCCAAGTGTTGCTACAAGCGAATTGTGGTTAAAGTAACCTGCAACTTTTGAAATAAGCTGTATTGAGGTATCAGTAAGCACCACAACTTTTACCGTGCCTTCAAAATTATTTTCTGAAACAAAAGTAATATACAGCGTGGCTTGCAATTGGCGGGTGTATGTTTTCTCATGCTTAAGCGGGCCACCTTTCCATTCACCAATAAACCAACTTGCCTGCTGGGCATAAATAAGGTTTGATGCTGCGCTCAATAAAATGATAAGAAGGAAACGGTACAAGGATACAGGTTTAAATATTTGAAATGAAATTAATAATAAAATACGATTCCGCAGGTTTTATTCCGGGGTTAAGCAAGGTTATTTTTTTTGGGGATCGTATGCATATACTACCTGGTAAGCGCTGTGGCGCAGGTTAGTAGCTATTTGCCCCAAACGCAATTCTTCCACCTGCGCGGTGGGTTCGCAAACAGAATATTTATTGCCATTATATACAACAGAGTTGCCAACAGGTTTATCAAATTTTACTGCAACAGTAATATGTGTGGGATACAATAATGCAATCATCGGCAGGTTATAAATTTCTTTTATCAAATAAAAAAATAATGCTGCCCTGTCATCGCAATCGCTGTATTCATACAACAGGGTTTCTTCAGGGCATAAACGTTTTTCCTTACCAAAATTTTCCTGGTCATTTTCATATAGAAATGCGTAGCGTGTAAAACACATCAGGTAATCAACACCTTTTTTCACGCTCATGCTTTCTACATTTTTTTTTAGTATTGGAATAAGGGAATGGTAAGTTTCGCTGCTCAGCGGTATATTAAAATACGTTTCAAAATCAACTACCGGGTAATTTTTAAAAATAGCCTGTACCTGCGGGTTAAGCATCACATTAAAATGATACACACTGTCGTGGTAATTAAACTGTAAATCTTTTTCAGCATATTCGCCAGGTTTAAAATCAGGCATTTGCGTTACACGGTATGAAAACGCTTTTTGCGCTTCAGGAATATGAATTTTTATCTCATAAACAGTTTCCTTTGCAAAATCCATTTTTCCGTAATCATGAATATTCAGGCATACATACTGCCTGCCGTTGCGCATATAAAAGGGTATATCATAAATACTGTCTTCACTGCGCACATAAAATAATAATTCATTGCTGCCAATGCCCAGGGTGGCATCGTAACCCGATTTGCATAAGAAGAACCATTTGTAGAGTGTATAGCGCTGATAGTTATCTGCTTTTGGGGCTATCTGCTGCGCAGTTTTACGGATAAGCTGGTAATAAAGCCAGTCATTTAACTTATGTTTTTCTTTGTATGAAGAAAGGGAATCAATAATAGGTTTGTAGTTACCTGCATTAATGGTATTATAAAAGTTTTCTATTGACTGTTCTGATAAAGGCTCCGTAAAACCTGCTATTACAGAATTATCCGTTTTTATGTTTAGTGTATCTCCGCAAAAATCAAAACGCAGGTGCAGCGCATCATTTTGGCTGTAGGAAATTTTAAATGAAATGCCTGATAATACTACTATAAAAATTCTTATATAAAAATTCGCTTTCAATTTTTCATTAGAATATGAGATATAAAATTACCAAAAATTAACAATAAGATAATATTACTTTTACTGTTTTTTAAAAGATAACATAGCAGGTTTATTTCTCCAATAAATATTTTAAGGGAACCCGGCATTATAAAAGAAGAACGGTACAAATAGAAACTGAATTAATAAACACTGTCAAATGTGTTTATTTATAAAAAATAAAATTCATTCAACCGCCTGCGCTGCTTTATTTTTGCCGAATCTTTGTCTTTAAAAAACCAAACCCGATTAAACATGAGTATGGTAGATTCATTTGAAAAAATCCCGGTAGAAATTTTTGCAAACACAAAAGAAGGATCCGTTTTTGCCGCATCAGAAATTGCAAAACTGGTAAAGGAAAAACAGGCTGCCGGTGAAAAATGCGTGCTGGGATTGGCCACAGGCTCCACTCCCATCAGTCTGTACGCTGAGCTTGTAAGACTTCACAAAGAAGAAGACCTTAGTTTTAAAAATGTAATTACGTTTAACCTGGATGAATATTTTCCTATTGCAAGGGATGCATACCAGAGCTACTGGAGTTTTATGCACCGTCATTTATTCAGCCATGTGGACATTGATCCATCCAATATTCATTTACCAAACGGTGAACTTCCAAAAGAGGAAATAAAAGATCATTGCCTTGCGTATGAGCAAATGATTGAAGATGCAGGCGGGATTGATCTGCAGGTACTCGGTATAGGAAACAACGGGCATATTGGCTTTAATGAACCCGGCTCCAGCATCTTTTCAAAAACAAGGTTAACCAACCTTGACAATAATACCCGTAACGCCAATGCAAAAGAGTTTCAGAATATAACACGTGTACCAAGGCTTGCCATTACAATGGGCATCAGCACTATTATGAAATCAAAACGCATTTTACTGATGGCATGGGGAAACAAAGCGCCTGTAGTTGCAAAATCAGTGGAAGGGCATGTAACAGAACAAATCCCCGCAAGCATTTTACAGCAGCACAATAACTGTACTTTTATTCTTGATCAGCTTGCAGCATCAGAGCTTACACGTTTTAAATCTCCCTGGCTTACCGGCGATACTGAGTGGGCGTCAAAAATGATAAAACGCGCTGTTATAAATATGGCGCTTAAATTAAACAAACCGGTATTAAGCCTTACCACCATTGATTATAATGAGAATGGCCTTGGTGACTTGTTGGTAGAAAAGGGTGATGCTTATGAAATAAACCTGCAGGTATTTTATATGCTGCGCGATACTATTACAGGCTGGCCGGGCGGCAAGCCGGACTCAGTGATACCTGCACATCCTGAACGCAGTGAGCCTTATCCAAAAACCTGTGTGATCTTCTCCCCCCACCCCGATGATGATATTATAAGTATGGGGGGAACATTCATGCGCCTGCATGACCAGGGGCATGATGTACATGTGGCTTATCAAACAAGCGGAAACATTGCTGTAACGGATGAATTTGTTACACGCTTTATAGATTTTGCAGTAGGTTTTGAAGATATGTTTGGTATGGATAATGAAAAGAGCAGCAAAATACTGGCAGACGCGCAACAATTTCTTTCAGCAAAAAAACCTAATGGTATGGATACGCCGGAAATAAGGGCCATCAAGGGTTTGATAAGAAGATGCGAAGCAAAAGCTACCTGTAAATATGTGGGCCTACCTCATGGAAACTGGCACTTTCAAAACCTTCCTTTTTATGAAACAGGCACCATTGAAAAAAAACCGATGAGCCAGGCGGATGTTGATATTACAGTGGGATTTTTGCGCGAATTAAAACCAAACCAGGTTTTTTGTGCAGGTGATTTTGCTGATCCGCATGGTACACATATTGTTTGTTTTAATGTAGTAGTATCTGCTTTAAAATATTGCAAAGCACAGGGTGACGATTGGGTAAAAGATT
This sequence comes from Chitinophagales bacterium, assembly GCA_038207175.1. Taxonomy (GTDB): domain Bacteria; phylum Bacteroidota; class Bacteroidia; order Chitinophagales; family Chitinophagaceae; genus JBBRAD01. Next base: position 35,608 of record JBBRAD010000010.1, on the reverse strand, counting down.
GCTGGTTATGGCTGTACAAAGGCGCATGGCAGGAATGGAATATCGAAGACATTGAAATGGCCATACCCATGAGCCCTGACCAGGTGATGAAAAAACGTTACGGTATTTTTATTCATCAAAGCCAGAAAGATTCAGTTCCGTTCCAGGGCAGTGATAACCGTGAATTCTGGCAACGCGCTGAGGAACGCAATGCAGCCACAGCAAATATTTATGCAGCGCTTGGCATGACAAAATATGCAGCCATTGAAGCATTTGTAAAATGGGATTATTGATTGCAGATTATGGGTGAGAGATTTCAGATTATAAAAAATCGCACTTATATTTGCAGCCCGGTTTAAGATTTATGAAATCGTAAATTGTAAATTGAACGGCTGCGTAGCTCAATTGAATAGAGCGTCTGACTACGGATCAGGAGGTTCCAGGTTTGAATCCTGGCGCGGTCACATTAAAATCAAGCACTTAGAACGAAATCCGTTTTAGGTGCTTTTTAGTCTAATGGTATTGTAACAGAGATTGTAATTTCCAAAAAGAAAAGCTTCAGGTTGCTCTTGTAATTTTTTTGTCTGTATTATGTAATCTTTTTAAATTGCAAAATTCATTTTCATTTTAAAAGAGTAATCATGAAGCAGGAATCATCAAATACAAATGTTGAAAACTTTAAATCCTTCCTAAAAGAAAGAAAGTGAAATAAAAATTCCGTTGAAAATAAAAACGCTTAAAGAAATGATAAACACTGATCAGCAGGGTATTCTTTTTAAGTTGCCGTAAATAAAACTCTCAGAAGCCTTTGAAAAATATTATTGCGGGAAAAATCAGCTATTTTTTTCACTGTACATAAAAGTTATAATTTTCCCAGGTAAGGTTTTATAGCTGCAAACCATCTTTCAGCCATTACTTTTTCGCCTTTTGTATTCGGATGAATATCGTCAAACATATCTGTTGCCGGGTTTACGCCCGTAAACTGATCCACGGCAATAACCGGGGATTGATCAGTTGAATATTCAGCAGTAAATGCAGCAATATTTTTATTCAGATTTGTGATGGCCAGCGCATACGAAGTATCATTGCCGCATAATTTTTTGCTGCTCCATTGTGCACCAAACGGAGGTATCTGTGCAATAAATATTTTTATATGATTATTTTTCCTGCGCAGCAAATCAACCGCATCTTTAAAATCATTTAAAATTTCTGCAGGTTTCCGGCATTGGAAAACATCATTGGTACCAAGTTCTATCAGAACAATATCCGGTGTGTACATTCCAAGCCAGGCCCGGATATTTCCCTTCGCGCTGTCCCATGAAGGGGGATTGAATATATCACCGGCAGTCCAGCCTGAATGACCTTCATGATCCATATCAAAATCAGGGTCAGGAACATCCATTCCCATATGATGTTTGCTCCATGAACCAATAAAATCGAAATTATAATTTGCGGCATGCAGCATTTGCCACAGAGCACGGCGGTAACTGTTGAAAGTATCTACGCCATTGGTTATTGAATTACCCAAACATAAAATATTTGCTGTTTGATTATTGCAAACAGTAAGCATAAAATGCTGGTGCGTGGTACCTGTTTTTGTGGCCGCCATAATATCAATTGCATATTGCCCTGTTTTTTTTGATGTGCCCGAAATACTGTGTGAAGATTTATTATAAGATAACCATGCAGGTAAATTTTTTGTTGAATAAAAAATTTTACCGCCGGCAGAATCATACGCATCAAACGAATAATGATATTTTGCGTTTACATCAACACGGGTTATTTCTTTTGATGTAAAAAAAATCGTTCCTCTTTGTGCACATGCGCCTGTTACCGCAGTTAGAAAAAATAACAAAAAGGTTTTTTGCATAAATAATAATAATGCATTATTGTGAAATCTTAAAGTTACATGCTGTTTTCTTTTCAATTTTAGTGCCTTTGTGGCTAAAATAAAGCTTTAGCATAAACCACATTTTAAAACTTAAAATATACAAACAGCCGTCCAAAATTTTTACTGTCATTTTCTATGCGGTGATAAAGTGGTTTTATATGCGGCTGCTGTAAAAACCGTTCTACTTTTTTGCGCAATTGCCCGCTGCCCTTGCCGGGTATGATTTCCACCTCGCGTATTTTTTTATCTATTGCATGGTTGAAAGCCTGCTGAAGCGCTTTGTCAATAGCTGCGCTGTTGTTGTAAATATCGTGCAGGTCAACTTTTATACGCGCCATGATTTTACAGATTGTTTTTGATTGCGGGAAATGTTATTTGTTTAGCTTCATTTTTGAAACATCTTTTTGAAAAAATATTTTATCATTCCGGTAAAATTTTATAAACCCATCTTCGGGTACTTTATGTAAATATTATTTGAGCAGAATTATAACTTAAGTAAAAGGTACGGATTAATTTTATTGCGGATAACATCAAATGTTTATACTTGCACTGCACTTTAAATAAATGAGTATGAATTTTATTGGCAATATTATCTGGCTTGTATTTGGCGGATTGCTGGCTACCCTTGGCTACATGGTGGGCGGCTTTGTATTGTGCATTACCATTGTGGGCATGCCATGGGGTTTGCAATGTTTTAAAATAGCGGGTTTAGTATTATGGCCTTTTGGCCGAAAAGTAACCAGCCATGCAAACAGCCTGGGTTGCCTGAATATTTTTTGCAATATTATCTGGTTACTATGCGGAGGCCTCTATACCGCATTTATCCATGTCGTGTTTGGTATCCTGCTTTTTATTACTATTATCGGCATCCCATTTGCTCGCCAGCATTTTAAACTGGTGGAAATATCTTTAATGCCTTTTGGGAAGACTGTGGAATAATATGCTTCCGGTGTAACACTCTGTCTCTTCTCCATCAATATGTTTAAACTTCCTGTTTACAAAAAATTTTATGCTATAATGAGATGAGGGGATGCCCAAGGGCAGCCCGTACAAATAACAGTGAAACAATTGCAAAATAAATAATGCCTGCAAACCAAACCTGCTTTTTAGATTTGGCAATATAGCATCCGAACAATGGAAGCAGTTGCAATGCATGCATACCAAAAAAATGTGTAATGCGCAGGTCGCCATACTTCGTACTTCAGTTAACCAATGGCAGACCCGGCCCACCATCCGGTGCACCTACTGTATGACCAAGATTGGCAAGCATAGCACCGCCTTCCATTGCGAAGAATACAAATAAAATAAGCCCCAGCCTGATGGCAAGAAGATAGGTGCCGGAAATGGCAGATATCTTTTGCCTGAAGAATGCAATGATAATAAATATGCGTGTGATGGTGAATATGAGTATAATGACACCCATTATGGCAACCAGTGCGATATTAAGCGGTGAGGTGTTATTAAAATGAGAAGTGGCACCCATTACAGACTGCATGGTGATGATAAAATTTTCAATGAACATGGTAACTGCAATAAACCAGGAAAATATTTTTATTTTCTTTTCACTGGCAAGATAGTACAGCAGTAAACCCATCGGCCCAAACATAAAAGTAAGCAGGAGGCAGGGAATAATTATCCAGTGACTGATGCCATGTTTCACTGAATTATTTTTTATCCAGAGCCCTGTGAAAAGATCAAAGGCAAGGTAATGCACCCAGCCTGCAGTTACGGTGGTCCTGTCTGTAAACAAATTCATTACACCGTCAAGTGAATTAAATTTCTGAATATCGCTTAAATGAAAATGTGTAAGGATAAGCCATGCATATACAATGGTAAAAAGGGTAATAATTATTCCTATAATAAAGGCATCTACCCTGTTCCACAAAGGGATACCACAATCAGCAATAGCCAGCCGGTAATGGCAATGCTGCTGCAAATCTGAAAAACTGAATCGGAAGATATATTTAAGTTTTATAAATAAATGAACAAAGATTTTTAAATGCAGCAGTAAATTAAGATTTTATAAAAAGAAATTATGCTTTTTTTGCATGAAATAATATTATCCTTATCCGTTCAGACAGTTTAAAAAAACTGTACGGCATAAAAATATTTCTTTCATCAAACCAAACAAGCCCTGGCACGTATAAAATAATACCCAAAATATATGGCAACAAACGAATATCATTTTATTACGCAGTGGACAGTTCAAGCAACCTGTGAAGAAGTATATAATATTCTTGGCGATGCGGATGCCCTGAAAACCTGGTGGCCAAGCGTTTATCTTGACACAAAAGTTTTAAAGGAAGGTGATGAAAAAAATGTGGGTAAGGAAGTGGCGCTTTATACAAAAGGCTGGCTGCCCTATACTCTGCGCTGGAATTTTACCGTTACAGAAACACACAGGCCTTTTGGCTTTACTATAAAAGCAAACGGTGATTTTGTGGGAAGGGGAATATGGGTATTTGAACAGAAAGGTAAAAACTGTATTGTTACTTTCGACTGGAAATTAGAGGCTGAGAAACCTTTGCTGAAAAAATTCTCCTTTGTTATGAAACCTGTTTTCGCAAAAAACCACCGCTGGGCAATGAAGAAAGGAGAAGAGAGTTTAAAACTGGAGCTGCTTCGCAGAAAAGCGCTTACTGAATATGAAGTACAGGAAATACCCAAACCGCCTTCTCCTACTTTTCCACACAATTTTACCAACAATCATGTTTTATAAAAAACAAACCCCACAAAATGTGCGAGACTTTGTCAATTATGCTTTTTATTTTTGTTTCTGCACTTTAAATGACTGTATATTTTTTCCATCATCCACCTGTACAAGATATGTTCCTGCTGCAAATGTGCTTACATTTAAACTGACGCTACCTTCAAAGCTTTGCTGCATCAGTTGTTTGCCGGCTGGATCAAAAATGCGCACTGTAGTTTTTAGCCCTCCCGTTTTCCCGGAAATTATATTGAAGGTGTTAAAAAACGGGTTGGGATAAATTTTTACTGCAGCATCATCAAAATTTATGATCCGCACAGGTGAATAAATAAACCGGCCATCGTTATATACTGTTTTTAAACGGTAATAATTTCTGCCCATAACAGGTGAGGTATGTACAAAAGAATGATCTGCATTTCTTTTATCAGTAAATGAAACGCCAACATTTTCTGTATGGATAAACAGGCTGCCGTCCTCACTGAATTCCACTTCATAATGATCAAAAATTGTTTCATCATTCACGTTCCATTTAAGCAATACATTTTTACCGGAAGGCTGTGCGGTAAAAACAGGTGCAGCAAAAGATGTGCGTTCTATCTGCAAAAATTTATACAGCAGGTTATTAAAATAAAACTGTTCCGGCTGCGCATTATCCGCATTTACCGCTATAAATAAATTGTATTTACCTGCAGGCATGGCTGTTACATTTATCAGAAAAGAAACATGCAGTGTATCGCCCGGAAGTAAAATACCTGTCCTTGGCAAACGAAACTCGTAGGGAATATTATTATCATCGTATAAAACCAGCTTCAATTTTAATGGTTTAAAACTCCGGGTGCTTATGTTTTTAAATACCACGTATCCCTGCAATGTATCAAACGCAACATTTACATCATGACTAAAACTTATTTTGTGCGGTATGCTGATGCCAAGGTTTGGTGCAACGGCGCCTTCAGGAACAGGCGTATATTCCACAGACCAATCCTGCAACTGGTGAGGGATTGCAGTAGTGCTGTCGGTACTGTTCATCCGCAATTTTATAAAAGAAAAACGGCTCGCCTGGATACCCGAAATATCAACTTGCGACTGCGACTTATCCAATGTATAAAAAACAGAGTCTTTGCCTTTGTTATTTATGCCAATCACATCAAGGCTTGCAGTGTTATTGCTGTTAATATCATATCCGTTCCATGTTACTTTGCCCCATGCGTTTGCCGGACCAAAAGCAGGTGAAGTAAAGAAACCGCCCATGTTGGTTGTGCTTATATTTTCTGAAAGGGTTATTTTGTCATAAAAGCCTTCCGAAAAAACAGATATGGGTTTATAATTTGTTGAATCATTTTTTTTGAAAACAAACACAAAAGTTCTTGGGAAATAAAAAGAGTCTATTGCCAGTCCCTGGTCTTTAAACCGGTGATACAAAGAATTATTTGGTCCGTAGAGTGCACTATCCGATGCCCATACGGTTGGCGCCCATATACCGTTGTCAGCCCAGTCATCATAAATTTTTCTTACCACTACATAATAACCATCGGGCACAAAATGGTCGAGGAAGTCCATGGCATTTTTCCGTGACTCAGGCTCTGTAACGGAGAATTCAAAATCATTTACAGTCAGGGGTTTGCAGGCATCTGCTGCGCCATAAGGGTCTGTAGTATTGGCAACAGGTTTAAAAGTAAGCGGATCGAAAATATTGAAAATAACTGAATGCCCCACACAGGCGCTTGCAGCTACATAACTGCCGTTTACGCTGACACTGAAATCGTTATCCTCAAGACCGCTTGTTGGGTAAATGGATTGCAATACAAAAAGGTTTGTGAGTTTTTTTGCAAAGCTGAATTGCCTGGATGAATCCAGCATCATATTATTGAAAGAGGACGCCGTTTGCTGAAAATAATGCGCCTGTTCAAAACCGTCAGGGTTGCCATTTTTATGAATGAATGAAAACATATTCCAGTGCGGTTTAGCATCCTGCGCTGCCACACGCCAGTAATACACCCTGTTATCTTCCGTAAGCGGCACATTCATAAACTGTAGTAGACCGCCCCCGGATGACTGAGAAAGCACGACTTTTGCAGGGGAATTGAAAAGCGCAGTTGTATCCATTTCAAACAAATACTGTTTTACTGTATCAAGCGGGTTTGCAGTAGAAGCAGAAAGATTAACAGCAGGTGTATTTACAATTGAATAATTGTATGGAAATATAGGGCGTGTTTCATTGGTTGAAATAGTGAACACTATATTGGCGCTGTTATTATTTTCACTTAGTTCAGTCATACTTTTATTATCATCTATTGTTGCAAAAAGTTTTATAACTCCTTTATCCTTATCAGGAATGATGGGTAATCTCACTATAACGGAATCAACTGTTTTTATAAAAGGGAATTCTTTTGCAAATACCAGCAGGCTGTCACCACGGCCGTTCTGTTTGAAAAGTGAAAAATGAACAGAATCATTGGTGGAGCGCCCTATATTGTATATGCGGATTTTTACAGTAAAAGAACTATCGGCTGTGGAAATAAAAGACGGCAACACTTCACATTTATCCGTTTCAATTGCAAAATCAGGTTTATCAAACGAGTTCATCCTCAAAGCAGGGTCGCCATGAAGCGTATATTGTTCAGCATGTATCCGGCCATAAAAATCTGAAGCTCCGGTTATGCGCAGGCCTTTATCAATACCCTCCTGTACAATTTCGCCAAGACCCTTGCCATACTGTGTTTCTGACATTGATTTGTAAAACTGCCTTGTAAAAATATCAAGATAACTGAGTACCCCGTAACTGCTTGTGGAAAGATAAGCGATAGCTCCTTTCTGGGGTTCCAGTACAAATCTTTCAGAAATGGTGGTACGGTTGGTCAAACGCGTTGCATCAAAATCAAAAATATTGCCTGCCAAACATCCGTTTACGATAAAGAAAGGATACTTTCCTTTGTTATCATAATTAGATGGGTCTTCAAGACTGAAGTCGAGGCCGGTGGAAGATGAGTGCCCAAAATATTCCAGCAGGGAGCAGCCATTGTTGAATGTATTTCCAAAATTTACAAGAGCCTGCGGGTAGCCGGCGGGGTCAGCGGTTTTGCTGTAATTAATTACATTGGCGCCAAATAAAGTATCACTGATTATTCTTTTGTATTTCGATGCAATGGTATCTAGGATGGTGCCAATGCCAGGGTCATTTGCACCGGTAAGCTGAAGCACATTCTTCATCCATCCTTTGTTTTCAATAGTTTGCGTGCTGTCCTGCTGTGCAGCTTCATACCGTTTCACTTTGGCAAGATAATCCCTTACTTCCTCCGGGGAAACCACGGACAGGCGGCCGATAGGAGTTGCCGGTACCGCATCAAAGTTTTTTGAGCTGAGTAAATTATCTGAACCAGGACTGCCAAAAACAGGCACCAGGTTTAATTGATCAATTATGGGGTCCTGATCATAAGGCCTGTAGGCACTGTAAGAAACCCCTTTACCGATAATAAAAACAAAAGCAGGAGGAACAACAAATGTATTTCTTGCATATTTCAAAAAATCTTTTATAGCAAGCGGGTGCATTTTTATGCCATAAGCAAACTGGTCTTCCAGTTCATGAATATCAATAATTTTTGCATTGTAGCTGCCACCTTTTTCAGAACTCCTATACCTCCTGTAGTGCTCAACATAGTTAGCAGGGGCAGTGCCATAAATAATAGGATTGGAAATTATAAGATAATTGCCCTGGTCTTCTGTTTTTGAAAAATCTGTAAAGCTGCGCGGCTGAAAATTTGTAATAAATGTTGCAGTTGAGCCATCACCTCTTATCAGCACAAGGTGATATCTTTTTGAAGATGGTCTCAGCACAAACTGAACGGTATCTGTTATTGAAATATCCCCCACATAACGTTTATTATTGGCAACGTCATAAAGTATTGGCGCAACACCATTTGTACTGAAGTTTGAAATTTTGAGATAACGGCCATTAGCGGAAGGAGCAATATAAAATTCAAAATCAGAAGCATCGCCAAAATTAAATTTACGGGGGTAAGTAAATTCTATTTGCGCAACACGCAATTCATCATCGGGCGCATCTGAAATATCCTGCACAGAAATTGTAGCGGTATCATTTATAATTGTATTTGCCGCAATCCCCGGCAACTGTAGTTTTTCAGACAGAAAATAGCCCATATTAATTTGGGCAAGCAGTGCATCATTCAGGTAAACCTGAACATTTCTGTCATTGGGTGCATTACCTACCATATTTACGCTGGCTGTAATGTCATCTCCGTCTATATCAAGGAAGAGTTGGGGGAAAGTTTGCGGTAATGTAAGCTGCCCGCAATCACATTCTACCGGGTGAACGGGTCTGCTGCTCCATCCTTCACCCCTCTCGTAAGAAGATGAATACAAATTCTTTCCAGAAAAAATACCATAGCCTTCATTAATTCCATATCTGAAATATCTGCCAGCCGTAAACATGAAATTTTTTTCCGGTTGAAGTGTAGTTGAAGAAACATTATTGTTTACACTGTTAAACTTTTTATTATTGCCGCCTGCATTTATAGTCAGGAACCAGGAGGACGAATCCGTTTCCAGGTTCCAGTGATCAGATAATTGAAAGGTTGAATCACTATATAAACTTTTATCTGCCTTTCCATCTTCTGTTTCACCCCAAAATTCAATAAAATCATCGGGAGATAAAATTCCTGATGGTTTTGAAATATAAAGAGTCACTTCTTTTCCATCATGCCAAAGCTGAAAATTCTCTGAGGGCACGGAGCCTAAGCCGGCTATGTTTAAAGCTGTTTGCGAAATACGGACAACACCTTTTGTTACCGGTGCGCCCACAATATCATAGCCAAATGGCCCCAGCCTGAATTTATAATAAGATTTGCTGTAATCAATCCAATTGTTGGGATAAGACTGTGCGTAAGAAAATTTTAAAACAAAACAAAACAGCAGTAATGAAAGCAGTTTTCTGGGCATTTTTTGGGTTTTTAAATGCGGCTAAATCTTAAATCAGGCTGAAAATTACAACAAAAAATATCCTCAGATAACCTTTGCCAGCGTTAAAACAGTCTGAAAAAAACGTTGCTGCTAATAAGATACAGGATTTTGACTACACTAATATCGTACAAATTTTTTAATTATTGTATTTTACCAGTCAAATAATATATTAATTCGCAATTAAATCTGTACAGGAAATTTAATAAAGACAGAATTTAGTAACCTTTATTTTTGCTCAAACTTTTTCAAAAATGACACTCACAGAAGAATTAAGATGGCGCGGACTGATACAGGATATAATGCCTGGAACGGAAGATCAATTAAATAAGGAAATGACATCAGGGTATATTGGCTTTGACCCTACCGCCGACACCCTGCATATTGGAAGCCTTGTACCCATTCTGCTGCTGGTGCATTTGCAAAAAAAAGGGCATAAGCCCTTTGCACTTGTAGGCGGAGCAACGGGTATGGTAGGCGACCCCAGCGGAAAAAGCGAAGAAAGGAATTTATTAACGCAAAAAATATTAAAGAAAAATAAAGATGGGGTAAAAAAACAATTAGAAAGATTCCTTGATTTTGATACATCAAAACAGAATGCCGCAGTAATATTAGACAATTATGAATGGTTTAAAAATATGCGCTTTCTTTCTTTTATCCGCGAGGTGGGCAAACACATTACCGTAAATTATATGATAGCTAAAGAAAGTGTGAAGAAAAGAATTGAAGGGAAAAATGGGATAAGTTTTACTGAGTTTACTTACCAGTTAATGCAGGGGTATGATTTTTACTGGTTGTACACTCATTACAACTGTAAACTTCAGATGGGCGGCAGCGACCAATGGGGAAATATTACTTCGGGCACAGAATTAATAAGAAGAAAAGCAAATGGGGAAGCCTTCGCATTTACCTGCCCGTTGCTTACAAAAACTGATGGCGGAAAATTTGGCAAAACAGAAGAAGGAAATATATGGCTTGATGCGGAAAAAACATCACCCTATCTTTTTTACCAGTTCTGGCTCAATGCAGCCGATGCGGATGCAAAAAAATGGATTAAGATTTTTACATTTCTGCCTGAAAATGAAATTGAAATGTTAATAACCGCGCATGAAACAGATGCTTCAAAAAGGGTATTACAGAAAAAACTTGCACAGGAAATAACAGTTTTTGTACACGGGGAAGATGAATACAAAAAAGCGTTTATAACAACAGAGCAGGCTTTCGACAAAGGCAAATTACCTGCTGAAATGCTCAGCATAAGCGACTTGGAGAAAATGGAAGGAATTAAAGTATTTGAATTAGCTGCAGATAAATTTCATCAGGATTCAGACGTGGTAAGCTTTTTAGCTGATTGCGGTATCACGGCAAGCAAGGGGGATGCAAAAAAACTTATTCAGAGCGGGGGTATAAGCATTAACCGGAAAAAAGTTGAAAGTTTACAAATGACAATTAATGCATCTCTTTTACTGCATAAAAAATACCTACTTGTACAAAAGGGAAAAAGAAATTTTTATCTTGTAAAAGCAGTGTGAAGAAGCAGGAATTTTATGTGCATAACATCGTGGGAAACAGGTGAGAAACAAAGGCCTTAAAAATTTGGATTTCACTAAGCGCACAATGTACCTTTATCTTACAATTGAGGGGCGGAAATGAGGTGAAAGATGATGGTTGGTTTTACGGAAGCCGAAGTCCTTAAACAGAAAGAAGCAACTGGAAAAAAACTAAAGTCGGAAATCAAAATGGAAGCAACTCATTGAGGAGTGGGATTCCTTTAACAAGATGAACGCAACTCACGGAAGCATCGGGTTAGTAAATGTACAGGCTTCGGCAAGTGCAGGTGCAAAACTTGATGCTTTCCTTTTTTATTAATTGCCGCGTCTTCCTCCTCAAATACTCTCCCAAATCAATTTCTAAACCCGTGAAAAAAGGGGTTTTCAAAGTAAAATATTACTTTGGATAATTGTTATTTCCATGGTATCCTGCTAAATTATTATTCTCTGACTCCGCTTGCTTTTCAGCGGATATTTTTGAAAATAATTTGGATTGTGTGAAGGGCAATTGGTAGCATGCCTTGCTTCTGAACAGGATGCAAAAAAACAAACTATAAAAATCGCCAATACCATTTGCAATAAAGATTTTCGCATGGATATTAATTTTAAGGGTTTGGGGTTGGTATGGAAAAATATAACAGAAAATTAAAGTGACAAAATAATATTGACAACTGAGTCTTATTTGAGTATAAGAAAACCAGTTTAAAAATTGAATGAAATTTAAGAGAGTGAGAAATCTTGTGTTACTTAAAAGCTGATCCTAAAATGAATAGTACAGGTATGCAATGCAGGGAATGATGCCCAAATAATTTGATAGCAGGCAGTAAAACCTTATCCCTTTATTTTTTTAATTATATTTTCTGCAGCCTGCCTGCCGGTTTGTGCGCCACCATTCATAAAACCCTGGAATGCATAGCTGCAATGCTCACCGGCGAAATATAAATTATCTACCGGCTGAAACTCTGCACCACTCATAGCAGTGTACTGGCCAACTTTATAACTGGTATAACTACATTTTGAAAATGCATAAGTGGGCCAGAACCAAGAGAAAAATTTCCCGTTGAACTGGCTGCTTACGCCGGGAAAAATAGCATCCAGTGCCGCTATATATTTTTTTTGCATAAGGCCGGCATCAGCAGTGCAAACATCCAAACCGTTTTTGCCACCGAGAAAAACAGTGTACCCGCCGGATCCGGTATTATTATTTTGAAAAGCTGTGTTATCGTAACCGTTTGTCATTCCATTGTCTGAGAATGCATAACCTTTATAACCCTGTTTCCGCCAGACACGGTCATTTACACCCACAAAGAATTTTGAATTAGTGCCATATCCAAGATTGTTAATTACATTGGTTTTCCAGGAAGGCAAAGGAAGTTTTATATCCACATTTCTAAGGGTGGCAAAAGGAATAGTAAGTAAAACAATATCGGCAATCACATCCTCTTTTTTTGAAGTCCCGGCGTTAAAACTGAGCATATATTTTTTATCGTTGTTTTGCGAAATGGCAGTAAGCAGGTATTCTTTCATCAACTGATCTTTTATTTCATGTGCCAGGGCATCCATTAATTTTTGCCCCCCGCCAATAATGGAATAGCGTTCGTCGCTGTCGCCTAAAAGTTTATATGATTTACTGTCCCCGGGGTCAAACAGGGAAAGAAAACTGATGCATGACTGTTCCGCGATGTCCATTCCATATTCAGCAGTAAATGCAGCATCAATAAAATTTTTGAACCATCCGCTGATACCGGTTTGCTCAATATATTCCAGCGTACTTATTTTATCCAGTCGTGCATCATCGGCAGAATATTTTGTATAAGTAATTTCATCAGAAAGCAATGCCCTGTCTTTTTGTATTTGCGCTGCAGCGGGTTTAACAGCTTCCAGCACGTCTTTCAGTTCATAATGTTTCCCGTCAAAATAATAGGCAAATTCTTTTAAACCCTCTTCGCCTGCAGCTTCACGATCGAGCAAAGGCAAATTAAAATGTTTGGTAAGTGCAAACATATCTGCATGGTCACTGTCAATAAATTCGCCGCCCATTTCTGTCCATAATCCCGGCCCCAGCATTTCAGGAACAGTAAAGATACGCCCCCCGGCACGGCCGCTGCCTTCATATACCTGAGCAGTAATACCTGCCTGTTTTAAAATATATGCAGAATGAAGCCCTGCAATTCCTGCACCTACGATTGCAATCGCCGGCTGCGTTTTTTTAGCCACAGTGCTGCATGATTGATACATACCGGCCAAACCCAATGCTGCAGAGGCTTTCAATATGTCGCCAGAAAATTTTCTGCGGGTTACTCTATTGATGCTCTCTTCTTCAATCAAAGCCACTGTATCATCTGTTTGTTTTTCATTTCCATGAACAGCAGCATAAAATGCTTTTTGCAACTGGCGCAGCGCAGGTGTTTTTACAGTTCTTTTCGGGTGTATAGGCATAATCGTTTTTATTTGATAACCAAAAATAAAAAGCAATATAAATAATATAGCCGAAAGTTAAAACCAATTGTAAAGGAGGCGGATATTTCAATTAAGAAACCTGATATTGCCGCGGGGGGTTATCGAAAACAATCTAAAAAAAATTAAAATGAGTTGTTTCCCTTTTTGTTTTTGCGGCGATTAATTATTTGTAACAAAAATTGTTGCAAAAACAAAAATGAAAAACAAAACTTTTTTAACCAATTTAAAACACCACAAAATGAAAAAGATTTTTTTGGCCGTTGCAGCCTCAGCCTTATTGGCAATTGCATCCATCCACACAGCAAATGCGCAAAGCGTATCAACCAATGATGTAAAACTTTCACTTGCGTTTGCAGAACCGGCTTCTTTGCACAACACAGGTACCGCCACCACATCTGCAAGCATTAATATGCGTGCATTAAAGGATTTCCAGAAATCATTTAAAAATGCTGATGCATCCTGGTACCTTACTGAAGATGGCGGTTTTGTTGCCAGCTTTACTGAAGATAATATCAGTAATTCAGTTGGTTACGACAAAAAAGGCAACTGGCTTTACAACATCAAACGCTATGATGAAAGCAAATTGTCCAAAGATGTCAGGACAGAAGTGAAAAGCACCTATTATGATTTTAACATCACCCATGTGGAAGAAGTGCAGGTTAATGAACAAACCATTTACATCGTGCACCTGGAAGATGCAAAAAACATGAAAACACTCAGGATTTGTGATGGAGACATGGAAGAAGTGCAAAATTTTGTAAAAGGATAGTACAGGCAGTTCTGTTATTTAATCCGTAACCCCTGATTCTTCGGGGGTTTTTTATTTTAATGGCTGCGCAAAATACACTGTTAAATAATTAAGAATAAGCATTACATATCAAATCACCTGTTCTTACCGTTTTATAAACTGCACCAGGTTTTTATAAAATTTTCATTACTTAACTTGCAGGTATGAGGCGCAAAGTTTTACAGGTTTGCTTTTTATGTTTTGGGTTTTTTATTTTGTTCAGTTGCAAAAAAGAAACTGCTCATTTAAACCTGCCTTCTGTAAACGATTACTATCCGCTGCAATCAGGAAGGGTTTTTATTTACCGGCTTGATTCTACTGTTACGCCGGCATTTGGTACTTCACTCGATGTGCACAGCCTGCTTGCAAAAGACAGTATTGCTGATGGTTTCAGCGATAACCTGGGCAGGCCATCTTTCCGCGTTTACCGCTTTATTACTGATACACTTGCTGCTCAGCCCTGGCAATATATTTCTACATATTATATTACACCTACCAGCCAGAGCGTGGAAGTAATTGACGATAATAACCTGCGCTTTTTAAAACTTGCAGAACCCGTAAGAAATGATTTTAGCTGGAGCGGCAATACGTATATTGATACAAGGTCTGCCGGTTCGCCGTACCAATATCTTGATGGATGGAATTATACATATCAGAATGTAAACCAGCCATATACTGTTATAATGGGAACATTAGACAGTACCATCACTGTTTTTCAACGCGATGAAACTTCACCCGATGCACCTTTTGACCCCAATAATTACCAGCAAAGAAATTATTCAGTAGAAGTATATGCAAAAGGCGTTGGGCTTATTTATAAAGAATTCCTGCACTGGACCTGGCAGCCCACTCCCCCGCCGGCAAAATACCAGGATGACAGTTACGGCATAAAATTAAATTTAATTGAGGTAAAATAACTTTTGTTATCATAACCCAAAACATATACACTCCACTTATTTCCCTGTTTATGCCACTTACAAACCAGTTTGGTTCATTTGCCAAATAAAGAAATGGAAAATTCTGATTTTATTTAATTTGCTTTAGAATAAATTCCCACGGAATTTCATCATAAAAAAATACAGCCATGAAAACAATTGTACTATTCATTTCTTCTGCATTACTTACAGGTATTTGCGCAAATGCCCAGCCGGTATTAACAGCCAAAACAACCAACCCCAAAGCCGGTGATATTTATACTTATAAAAATGCAAAGGTAAAAGGAGTTACTGCCGGCAATGGCGGGGCCAACATGACCTGGGATTACAGCACTTTAAAAGACAGTGTAGCATTACCCGACACATTGAATATTTTTAAAGCTTCAGGTACGCCTTATGCAGCTGCATTCCCTGGCGCCAATATTGCCGGTACAAGCAGCAAATCACCGGGCCAATATTCTTATTATACTGCCAAAAAAACTTCGCTTTCAGTAAATGGTTTTGCCAGTGCTGCTGATACAGGTACATACAACCCAAAATACCGGTTAGCCCAGTACCCGCTCACTTATGGAAATATGTTTACAGACACAGGATCGCTTGTAATTGCAGATACCGGCCATACTGTATTTAAAGAACCGTACAGGGATTCCGTACACGTGGAAGGGTATGGCGCTTTAAAATTACCCGGCCGTACTTTTACAAATGTGCTGAGGGTAAGAACAGTTACAAAAGTTTCTTTTAAAATAGGTGGCACTACTTATACCAGCCGCTCTTCAAATATTGCTTATTATGTGGCAGACTATCATGATGCGTTATTATCTATTTCATTAAACCAGGGGAACAATATTTTTGATGTTGCGTATTCAGTAAATGCAGTTCCTTCGGCAGGGAACCCTGAACCGGAAATTGAAAATAAATTTAGTGCAACTGCCAATACAGGTTTCAGTATTTATCCTAATCCTGCTGTTTCAAGATTTACCATACAAGTAACCGGAACAGTTGAGAAATCCGTTACCAGCATTGAAATAAATGATGTAACAGGCAAAAATGTTTTTATAAAGAACGCTAATATTACTTTAAACGAATCAATTGACTGCTCTTCATTTAAAGCTGGTGTTTATTTTGTAAAAATAAAAATGACCGATGGCACTGAAGATGTAAAAAAATTGATGATAGCGGGTAAATGATCTATGCAAACCACTTTACTGATTCCATCTTCATTTATTTGAAGATGGAATTTTTTTGTGTACCTGATAAGTAAAGCCTGGGGGTTTGTTCCTGATGCTTCGGAGTGCATTCCTGATACTTAGGGATGTATTTTTGATACTTCGGGGTGTTATTTTGATACTTCGGGGCGCGTTTTTGATACTTAGGGATGCATTTTTGATACTTCGGGGTAGATTTTTGATACTTAGGGATGCATTTTTGATACTTCGGGGTAGATTTTTGATACTTCAGGGTGCGTTCTTGATACTTCTGGGTATGATTTTGATACTTGGGCGTGTGATTTTGATACTTCGGGGTGTATTTTTGATACATCGGGGTGGGTTCTTGATAGATCAGAAGTTTTTTTGCTCATGGCCGCATGGCCTCTTTGCCCCAACGCCACTGCTTTCTTTTTTGAGGAGCTATATCAGCTTTATATCTTTTATCATTAATTCCTTTATGCATCTTTTGTATAAAGCCGACAAAGAAAGAGGTGGCTTATGGGGCAACTGTTGAAAGTGTGGAGCGGGGTGGTTGATATTATAAGATTCGGGAATTTGCAGAAGCTGTAACTTGTTTGATTTTTTTTGAAACAGATTGCTTCGTGCCCCGCAATGACGAGAGGGTGCTTCGCTTATTTCTTTTTTGGTTTATGGGACAACTGTTGAAGTGTGGGGTTACTGGGTTATTGCTGATTTTGTCACAAAAAAGCATGTGATTTTTCACAGGAAATGAAGTGAAAAATTACATATAATAATTGAAGAAGAGGTTTGGTTTATTGGGCAGTAAACACTTTTATCCAGTCCACATACATAGTGCCTGTTTGTATTTTTGAGGGATCAAAATTTACAAAATAATTACCACCCACGGCTACATTTAAAGTGATGCGTTCAAGCTTTCCAAAAAGGCTTGATACATAGCCGCCCGTTTTTATATCCACCACATTTCCATCCAGCAAATAACTCAGGGTATCTTTTGTCCATATCACTTCATACACGTGATAACAGTCTGTGAGACTCACGTCAGAAGTAATATATCCGGTGGTTTTATTTTCTTTTGTAAGCGGTTTATCGGGTTTTACGCCGTAGTAATAATTGGTGGTATATTTAAAAGGCTCCTGGCCGCGGGATTCTATAATATCCATTTCGCCTTTTGTAGGCCAGGGGTCATTGTACGTCCAGAATGCAGGCCACATGCCATAGCCTGGTGGTAATTTAATGCGTGCACTGATCCGCACTTTGGGTGCAGATGCAGAGGGCGTAAAATAAGTTTTTGATTCAATCCTGCCCGATGTATAATCAAATGTTTTTAAATGAGGATCATAAGGTGTGCGCACACCCGTAACTGTTTCTTTTTTTGTAGTGATAACAAGGTTGCCATTTGTTATCTGCAAATTTGGCTGTTGGTAATATTCCAGTTCTTTATTATAAGCGCCACCAACCCATGTGTTCCAGTTGTTTAAGCCGGAGGTGAAATTATCTTCAAAAACTTTGGTATAACCCTGTGCTGCGAGGGCTGATTCATTAACATCGTAATTACAAATACCATTGCCCATGGTTGTTGAAGTTATTGCATCGGAAGGATTTTGCGGCGTGTGTAAATTTGTTTGCTTGCTGCAGCCTGCAACAGCGAGGATGTATATTGCAGAACAGAAAAATAGGCTTGTAAAGAACAGTGAGTTTTTCATATACATTAATTTTTGCGGTTTTTAATAAATCAACCGAATAAATTTAAACAGGTTTTGTGCAAAACGGTACTCATTTTACGCAAGGTTTTCTTCAATTCAAGTTTTTTATTGTGAGAAATTCAAGCCAAAACAAATTTTACTGGTACAGATTTTGGTACGGTAAACAGCAAACTAATTGTTCCCATTACTTCCAAACTTAATATCCATGAAAGAAATCTGCTGCTTATTTGTGTTTGCATGTTTAATGTATGCCGCAAAAACTGACGCCCAAATTTCAGTTACTTATCATATAAATACCGCGCAGGAAAGGGATACCATCAGCAAATACATCTACGGCGCCAATAATACCAATTACCCGCTGGCTACTTTTATACGTTTTGGGGGCAACCGCACATCGGCCTATAACTGGGAAAATAATTTTTCAAATGCAGGGGCTGATTATTACAACGAAAATGATAATTACCTGCCATGGGTAATGGGCATCCATCCTGCAGATTATTTAAAAACTGGTATTTGCCTGCAGGCATTTAATGACAGCGTGCTTGCGCACAATGGCATTGCAGCACTTACGCTGCCCATGGTGGGTTATGTTGCAAATGACGGTAACGGCATTGTTCAGCAAAATGAAATTGCACCTTCGCCAAGATGGGGGAAAATCATCAACCAGAAAGGCAGTGCATTTACACTTCATCCTGATACTACGGACAGCAAAATATATGTGGATGAAGAAATAAATTTTTTGCTGAAAAAATTTGGTACTGCAAAAACTGCAACCGGTGTAAAAGCTTATGTAATGGATAATGAACCGGGCTTATGGGTTTACCAGTTTTCGCATATGCGCACCTATGCTACCACTTATAATGAACTGTTTACAAAATCCATTTCACTTGCAGCAACCATCAAAAAGATGGATGCGGATGCACTGGTTTTGGGGTCGGAGGCATGGGGTTTCAGCGAATACTGGAATTTACAGAATGCGCCGGATGCAGGAAATTATTCAACCGACCACTGGTTTATTGATACTTATTTAAAAACGATGAAACATGCACAGGACAGCACCGGCAAAAGGTTGCTGGATGTATTTTCAATTCACTGGTACCCGCAGGTAAACGGCGTTTATTCAGATGATACTTCTGCTGCGGTGCGCAGCGGCAGGATACAGTGCCCGCGCACTTTGTGGGATTCAGGTTATAAAGAAAACAGCTGGATAATCAATTCGGGGTTTGGTGCAGAATTTCCATTGATACAGCATATTCAAAAATCAATCAATACATTTTATCCCAAAACAAAATTCGGGATAACGGAATATGATTATGGGGCACACAATGATATTTCAGGCGGCATTGCACAGGCGGATGTGCTGGGGATTTTTGGTAAATACGGATTAGATTATGCGGCAAGCTGGGGCAATATTGATGGTTATGTAAAGACCGCTTTTGACCTTTATCTTAATTATGACGGCAACCGTTCAGTTTATGGGTTGATAAATGTAAAAGCAACTGACAATAATGTTACCAGCACAAGTATCTATTCATCTGTAAATGATAATTCAAATGATGAACTGCATACAATAATCATCAATAAAAATTCATCGAAGGAAATTAATGCAACTGTTCAGATACAGGGCAATGTGCTATATGATAAGGTGCGGGCTTATTATTTTGATGCATCGGGTAAAAACATAAAACATAAAAGCTTTGCCGCAGGTTCTATAAACAATAATGTATTTACCTGTACTATTCCTGCATACAGCGTATATCATTTTGTATTTACAAAAAATGCAGCGGTTGCCGGTAACAGCATTACTGAGAAAAGTATTTCTTCCATTAAAATTTATCCAAACCCGGCAGGCAACAAAATAAATATTGAAATACCGGCAGCAGGAAATGAAAACACGCTGTGTATTTTAAATGCCGCAGGCGATGATTTAATAAGACAAAAAATAATTGGTCAAAACACAGATATAAATATCACCAGCCTGAAGCCGGGGATATATTTTGCAAAGCTTTTAAGCGGCCTGGATGCAGTAGATATAAAAAAATTTATTAAACAGTAAAAAAGTATGGTGGTATGCCACAAAAAAAGGGCGCAAAATATGCGCCCTTTTTGTATTTTTTTTAAGATCAAAAAACTGCAATTTCTGCATTTTCGGCCTGCAGCATTTCAATAATTTCCTCAGGTGTTTGATGCACACCAAAACGTTCACCACCTGTCATCAATATAAAGGTTTGAACTGTATCATTGTAATTTAAACGCCGTACAGAAGAAATATTATTTGCATTAATAATTACGGTTCCGTTTTCAGTATTTTCAACCGAATCGAGTTTAATGAAACATGCTTTCATAAAATAATTTTTGATTAACATTATTAAGTGATAAAACCGTGCCGTCTCTTTATGTATGCCAGAAAAAAGTAAAAAATTAATCTTTAACGGAAACCGGGTTTTAAATGTGTTTTATTTCATTCTTCCAGTCACCGAAACGCATTTCAAATTTTATTTCACCGCTTTTGGTTATGCCGGTTTTACGCCAGCCGGCTTTATGGTAAAAGGTTTCAGCCCTTGTGCCCGGCGCGGTGCTTAACCATACAGTATCATTGGTTTGAGAAAAATACCACTCCATCATTTCATCATGCAGCCTGCGGCCAATTCCTTTTTTATCATGTCCCAGCCGGATAAATAAGGCCCAAACATTATTGTCCATTACAGAAATTATGGCAAAACCAATGATTATGTTATCCATTTCACATACCCATCCTTTTCCACACCGGGTAATATAATCCTCAACATCACTATCAGGCACAAGGCCGGGGTGAGACAGCGCGTTTTCTTTTACTGAATTTCTTACAACCTGTATTTGCGGTATATCTGCTGTTGTTGCTTCCCGAAAAAACATACAAATAGATTTCGGTTGAAATTAATGATTACTTTATAATATATGCGTAACCGCATGAAGCTTAAATAATTTTTTGCAACCATTCATTTCTTGGTTTGCAAACCCTAATTTTGCGCTGCAATGAATTTACAAACCAGGATGCCTGCCATACCCGCCTGGTTGCAGATGCAAAAAAACAATATGCTCCGTAAATCCTGGTGGAAGATATTATCCTTCGTATTGCTTATATATACCTGCATTATGGGTTTTCTTGTACAAATACCTGTGCTGGATGGCAGGATGCAGCAGTCTGTACGCAATTTATTTTTTCATGTGCCCATGTGGTTTTGCATGCAAACATTATTTACCGTTTCGGTTATTTATGCAATCTTGTACCTGCGTTCACAAAAACCACTGCACGATCATTATGCGCTTGAATTTGCGCGGACAGGAATAGTGTTTGGCGTGCTTGGCCTTATCACCGGCGCTATATGGGCAAATTATCAATGGGGCAAACCCTGGAGCGGCGACCCAAAGCAAAACGGCGCCGCTATTGCGCTGCTTATTTACTTTGCTTACTTTGTGCTCCGCGGCTCTGTTACCGATACTGACAAGCGTGCAAGGATAAGTGCAGTATATAATATTTTTGCTTACGCCATGCTGTTTCCTACTATCTGGATTTTGCCAAGATTGACCGAATCACTTCATCCCGGCGGGCTGGGTAGTGAAGGCAACCCCGGTTTAAATCCCAATGATACTTCGCCACAAATGGAAATGGTTTTTTTACCGGCAATCATTGGCTGGATTTTATTGGGCGTATGGATAACCACGCTGCGTATAAGGCTGCGTATTTTAATTGACAAGAAACTGGGATATGAATAAACTGAAAGCAATTGCATTTATTATTTTCTTCTGCACCATGCATATTTTCGCCCGGTGCCAGAATATGGATCCAAAAACAGAGGAGCCTACTGATTTTATGCGCAGTGATGGAAAAATATATGTAGTAGTGGCAGTAGTGGTAACCATTGTTACAGGCATTTTTATTTATCTGATAAATCTTGACAGAAAGATAAAAAAGTTAGAGAAAGATCAGTATAAATGATTTTTTTATGGATGATATTGAAAACAAGCGGCAATGCAATTAACATCATCAAATAACAACTGTTTATTAGTAAAATCACATACTTTTAATTTGCAAAAAAATTTAAATCACCTATTATGTCAGACCAACAGTATAGTTTTTTTGAAAGCGTCGTAAGAAGTTTCGACAAAGCATCAAAATTTACCAAATGGGAAAACGGCCTGCTTGAACAAATCAAAGCGTGTAATGCTGTTTATCAAATGAGGTTCCCTATCAAAAGGGATGATGGCTCCATTGAAGTAATTGAAGCCTACCGTGTACAGCATAGCCAGCACAAAACACCCTGCAAAGGCGGCATTAGGTTTAGTGAAGCAGTAAACCAGGACGAAGTGATGGCGCTTGCATCGCTGATGACTTATAAATGCGCCATTGTAAATGTTCCATTTGGTGGTGCAAAAGGAGGAATAAAAATCAATCCGCGCCAATACAGCGAATTTGAATTGCAGAAAATCACACGCCGTTACACTGCAGAGTTAATAAGAAAAGGTTTTATTGGGCCTGGTGTTGATGTTCCGGCACCCGATTATGGAACAGGTGAAAGAGAAATGGCATGGATAGTGGATACTTATGAAAGCATGCGCCCCGGCGAAATTGACGGCCTTGCCTGCGTAACTGGCAAACCAATAACACAGGGTGGCGTTCGTGGCAGAAAAGAAGCAACCGGTCTTGGTGTTTTTTTTGGTGTGCGCGAAGTATGCAATATGCCTGATGTGATGGGGAAATTAGGGTTAACTGTTGGTGTTGAAAATAAAAAAGTGGTGGTGCAGGGTTTGGGAAATGTGGGTTATCACTCAGCGAAATTTTTTCGTGAGCATGGAGCTAAAGTGATTGCCATTGCCGAATATGAAGGAGCTATTTACAATGAAGATGGTTTAAATGAAGAAGAAATTTTTCAGCACCGCAAAAAAACAGGCTCTATATTAAATTTCCCGGGCGCAACCAACCTTGCAAAAAGCGGTGATGCATTAGAATTAGCCTGCGATATATTAATCCCCGCCGCACTGGAAAATGTGATCAATAAAAATAATGCGGCTAATGTAAAAGCAAAAATTATTGGTGAGGCCGCAAATGGCCCGCTAACACCGGATGCGGATGATATATTATCAGAGAAAGGGGTACTTGTAATCCCTGATATGTATTTGAATGCCGGTGGAGTAACAGTTTCTTATTTTGAATGGTTAAAAAACCTTAGCCATGTGCGTTATGGCAGAATGGAAAAACGCTTTACCGAAAATATGAACAAACATATTCTTGGAACGATGGAAGAACTGTCGGGAAAAACTGTTAACGAAAAAGATAAACTTTATATTGAACATGGACCAAGTGAAGTGGACCTGGTACACAGCGGTCTTGAAGAAACAATGATTGAAGCCACACATGAAATAATGAATTGCTGGAAAGCAAACCCAGCCATACCCGATATGCGCACTGCAGCTTATGTAGTGGCTATTGATAAAGTGGGCACTTCGTACGCAGAACTTGGAATTTTCCCATAACTGTACAGTCACAAAACAAAAAAGCCCTGCATAATTGCAGGGCTTTTTTGTTTTGTACACTTCATCTTTTCTGCTTTCTTTTCTGTTAAGCAAAACAGCGCCGCTTATCTTTGCATATTTCTTATGAGCGCAGCCATTCTCCATACTGTTCAAAATAATTCTTTCTGGCTTTCACACAGCCGGTGCATTTTCTGGGAAGAAGAAAAAGCGCTGATTTTATCTGATTTGCATTTTGGTAAAACAGGGCATTTCAGGAAATCGGGTATTGCCGTGCCGCAAAATGTTTTTAAAGAAGATTTGCAAAGGCTTTTTGCACAAATACAATTCTATCAGCCAAAGCAGTTGATTATTGCCGGCGACCTTTTCCACAGCGAAGAAAACAAAGAGATGGATTTATTTTTGCGCTGGCGGAATGATATTGCGCATATACCCGTGCAACTTATAAAAGGTAACCATGATATTTTAAAAAATGAATGGTACAATGCAGCGGGGATAAGTGTTTCAGGTTTCAGGTTACATGTTGCAGGCTTTAGCTTTATTCATGATATAGATACATTTGACAAAGAGCTTAAAATAAACAGCGGTGAAACGCGAGTTTCAAATTATACCTTTTCAGGGCATATACACCCGGGTATAAGTATAAAAAGCAACGGCAGGCAAAGCCTTTGTTTTCCCTGTTTTTATTTTGGTGAAACTTATGCGGTGCTGCCTGCATACAGCAGGTTTACCGGCCTTGCACTGGTGAAACCAAAAAAAAATGAATTTGCTTTTGCAATTGTAAATCAATCTGTGATGGCAGTAAAGTGATGAACCTGTTTGTATGAGAAGCTGTTTTAATTTTACAGTGTGTTTCAATTTTACCGGAACGCACAGTCACTTGTCTGTCGCATATGGCTTTTAAAGGAGAACGAGAAGAAGGAAAAGGTATTGGCAATTATAGCGCATCGTCTGCGGAGGCGAGATGATGCTGGACAGAAACACAACTCTTCTCAAAAATATCCCCTAAAACCGTTTTGCATCAGCAAAAGCATGCGGCACTGTAACCTGGTTAGTTATTTCAATACCCAAAATTTCCTGCTCCCTCAATCCCCTGCAATGCCGTAATAAAAATTTAATATAAAATATTAATTAAACGTTTGTTTAATTCAAACATTTGTTTAAACTTTGCGGTTTCAACCCGTAAATGCAGAGCATGGACAAGAAAGAACATATCATCAGTATTGCCATAGAACTCTTTGCCCAAAAGGGTTTTGAAGGGACTTCCATCCGTGAACTGGCTGCAAAGGCAGATGTAAATGTGGCCATGATCAGCTACTACTTCGGCTCCAAAGACAAACTTTTTGAAGCCGTTGTGGAATATAAAGCCAGTTATATGAAGGGCATCCTGGAGGAACTGGCGAAAGATAAAAACAAAACAGAAACGGAAAAAATGGATGCCATTATAGAAAGCTATGTAAACCGCTTATTGTCCAATCCAAGTTTTCACCGCGTACTCCACCAGGAGTTGCTCGTCCAGCACAGGAAAGATTTGAGTGAACATATTGTAAGCATTTTTGTTAAAAACACAAATATTATTAAAAGCATTATTGAGCAGGGCATACGCAAAAAAGTTTTCCGCAAAGTGGATCCTGAATTGATGATGGCCTCGCTTATCGGCACTATCGACCAGGTATTGCTTTCGCGCAGTATGTGCAATATGCTTTTGCAAAAGGGAAATGATTTCGATCCCTATACCGATGAAAAATTCAGGAAGCGTTTAATCACGCACCTGAAGCTGATGACACACGCATATTTATTAAATGAGTGATAAGTAAATAATGTGCGTGGATATACTCACCTCTGCCGGCGCACATTTCACAAAAAAAATCATAAACAAAAATCATAATTACACAACCATGGAACAGCAGGAACCAAAAGAACAAAAGAAAAAATCGCCGCTGCGTTTTATAATTTTAGGAATAGTGCTTATTGTTGCGGGTATTTTTGCCTACAACAAAATTTCATTTGCAATAACTCACGAAACAACTGACAATGCCCAGGTGGAAACACAGATAACACCAGTGCTGCCGCGTGTTTCAGGCTATGTAAAAACAATTGCGGTAGGCGACTACGATTCAGTAAAAACAGGGCAGTTACTTGTACAGTTAGATGATGATGAACTGCAGACCCAGCTGATGCAGATGGAAGCAGATGAAAAAGCCGCCGAAGCGGATGTGCAAAATGCAAAAGCGGCATTAAACAACACAGTGGTTTCCTTAGGAAGCAATAAAGGAACAATAAGTTTAAGCGCTTT
Organism: Chitinophagales bacterium; assembly: GCA_038207175.1. Taxonomy (GTDB): domain Bacteria; phylum Bacteroidota; class Bacteroidia; order Chitinophagales; family Chitinophagaceae; genus JBBRAD01. The sequence continues at coordinate 9,625 of JBBRAD010000010.1, read as the reverse complement.
AAAAAAACAGCAGGCGGAAGATGATTACCAGCGTAACCAGAATTTATTTGCAGACCAGGCCATCACAAAAAAACAATTGGATGACAGCCGTTATAATTTAGAGCAGGCCATGCAGCAATTTAATAACAGCAAAACGGATTACACTTCTGCTGACAGCCGGGTGGGTGTATTACAATCATCCATCCAGAAAAACGAGGCAATGCTTGATGTAAAAAAAGCCGCTATAGAACAGCAGAAATTAAAAATATCCTACACAAAAATTTATGCGCCACAGGCAGGTAAAATCGGCAAAAAAAATGTAACATCCGGGCAGTTTGTACAGGCGGGCACACCTTTATTTTCCATTGTAAACGACAGCACTTACTGGATTACGGCCAACTTTAAAGAAACACAGATAAAAAAATTCCATCCTGGAATGCCCGTGGATATTGAGCTTGACGCTTATCCTGATTTAAAATTAACAGGCACCATTGAAAGCCTGAGTGATGCAACCGGCGCAAGGTTTTCATTGCTTCCACCTGACAATTCAAGCGGCAACTTTGTAAAAGTTACACAGCGTGTACCAGTAAAAATAAACATTGATAATGTAAATAAATACAAAGACATACTGCGTGACGGCCTTAGTGTAAACATCATCATCAATACAAAATAATTTGCAATGTCTGCAAAAGGAATAGCGAAATTTATTATTGTAATTACTACTGTTTCCGCTGCGGTAATGGAACTGGTGGATACATCCATAGTAAACGTGGCGCTCACCAATATGTCAGGCAGCCTTGGTGTAAGCATTGAGGACATCAGCTGGGTAATTACTTCCTACGCTATTGCCAATGTAATCATCATCCCCCTTACCGGTTTCCTGGCAGAATATTTTGGCCGCAAGAATTACTATCTCGTGTCCATGATTATTTTTACTGCCGCTTCTTATTTCTGCGGCCAGTCAACCGGGCTTGTAGAATTAATTATCTGGAGGTTTGTTCAGGGCGTAGGCGGCGGTGCATTGCTCTCTACTTCACAGGCAATTTTATTTGATGCATTTGAACCAAAAGACAGACCCATTGCAGCAGGTTTATTCGGAATGGGTATAGTACTCGGACCCACATTGGGGCCCACGCTGGGCGGATATATCATTGAACATTTCGATAGCTGGTCAATGATATTTATGATCAATATCCCAATTGGCATTATCGCCACTTTACTCACTTATACTTTCGTTGACAAAAAACCTGGCGAAGGAACAAACAAAAAAAAGATACACATTGATTATAACGGCATAATACTATTGGCAGCAGGCATCGGTTGTTTACAATTTGTATTAGAACGAGGTGAAGCAGAAGACTGGTTCAGCAGTAATGCAATAAGAATATGTACAGTAATCGCTTCAGTTGGGCTCATTGGTTTTATCTTTTATGAATTAAGCATCAAGCAACCCGCGGTAAATTTAAGGGTACTCGGCAACCGCAACCTTGCCTTCACGACAATCTTCACTTTTGTGGCGGGGCTTGGTTTATTCACTTCCGTATTTGTTTATCCCGTACTTGCACAGCGTGTGTTAGGATATAGTGCTTATGAAACAGGCGTATCATTATTACCACCTACCTTAATAGCGGTGATAATGATGCCCATCATAGGTAAAACTATGAGCAAGGGCGTAACTGCAATCCCTTTTGTAATAGTCGGTTTTATTTTATTCGCATCGTATGCATGGTTAAGCGCATCCGTAAGTCCGGATGTAAGCAAATGGGATTTCTTTTTTCCGCTTGCCATACGTGCAATGGGAATTGCAATGGTGCAGTTGCCGCTTATAAACCAAGCTGTGGTTGGGTTACAGCCAAAAGATTATCCTTCAGGCATCGCACTCAATAATATGATACGGCAATTGGGCGGGGCATTCGGAATCGCAATGAGCAACAATTATATCGCCACACAATATGCGCAGCACCGCTCTGATTTGGTTTCAAACCTTACAACAGGCAGCGCAGCATTTACAAATCAAGTAAATACGATTTCGCAGGGAATTATTGCAAAAACAGGAATTGATGCCGGAGCTGCAACAACAAAAGCTTATGCCATCATCAGCAGTTCGGTGGACAGGCAATCTTATTTTCTCGCATACCTTGATACGTTCCGGTTAATAGCCATTTTTTTTATACTGGTAATTCCATTGGTGGTATTTTTAAGAACAAAGAAAAAAGCGCCGCTTGGTAAAGCAGCAGCAGCGGCAATTGCAGAATCACATTAAAAATAAAAGGTAAAAATATTTATGTACCGGGCAATAGTTTTTCATAGCGTTATCGTTGCGTCGCACACTTGTGCTCCATTGTATAATGCATCATTTGGTAATACTTTTTGCATTGTGCTGAATAATGAATCTACAGTACAAGAGTGCGACGCAAGCAAAGTTTAATAGTAGTAATAAAGTTTGGCTCATAAAAAATATACCTTATAAAAATGTTGCTCCATATCAGTAAAATAATTTAAGACTCATGAAAAAAATATTTTTTGTATCACTTGCATCTTTTTTTGCGGCATCATTATATGCGCAGGTAAACTCAAACGCAGAGTTAAAAAACCTCATCAATAAATCATTTGATTATTTTCCGAAAGTAAAAGAAGTGGAAAACACTGTTCTTACAGCAGAAGCAAAAATGGATTTAGTGAAATTAAACGATCAGCCTTTTGCTTCGGCATCTGCAGGATACAGTTATGTATGGCCTGTAGCAAAAGTAACTTTTCCTGTAAACGGTGTTGATAAAGAACTCCAGTTTCAGCCCAACCACAATTATGACATTGCAGCCAATGCAAACTATATGCTGTTTGATTTTGGCAGGCAGCAGGCCAATATTGAAAAAGCAAAAACAGATATTGAATTTGCCAAAGACAACGCACTGTATTTAAAATCGCAACTTGCAAACCAGGTAGCAATCATTTATTACAATATCGTTTATTTTCAAAAAGCCATCACCATTGAAGACAGCGTGATTGCTTATTTAAACGAGCAGCAACGCATAACAGAGTCAAAATTAAAAAACGGTGATGCCATAAAAATTGATTTACTCAATATACAGGCTTCAAAAGATAATGAACAAAACAGGGAGGAAGATTTAAAGAACAGTTTGCAAAAACAAATTAATTTATTAGAATACACAACAGGTATCACTTCAGCCGGGGGAACTGATTTTGATTTTGATATAAATATTAAAACCGCTGATGATGCACTTACTGAAGCCGCAAACAATAACCTTGATTTTAAAATTGCGAAAGACAAAATTTCGCAGGCGCAGAGCGATGTAAGCATTACCAAACTGCAGGACAAGCCCAGTGTAAGCCTGAATGCAGGCTTAGGTTTCAGGAATGGTTATGTACCGCAGATTTACGATTTTAAATTTAATTACCTGGGCGGTATTTCATTATCAGTTCCTTTATATACCGGCGGCAGAACAAAGCAGCAGGTAAAACTGCAGGAAAATATTGTAAAGCAAAATGAACTGTACGCGCAAACGCTCAGCAGCACTTACAAAAAAGATATTGCGCAGGCATTAACCGATGTACAAACCAATATTGAAAGGATAAAAAATACTAAAGGCCAGATTGATGAAGCCAATGCAACCGCAGCGCTTGCAGCCAGCCGTTTTAAAAATGGCGTGGGCACCAATCTTGAAATTACCAACGCAGGCACAAACGTTCAGCGTGCAGCATTTACAAAACTCCAGTACCAGTATCAGCTCTGCCTTGCAAAACTTGAACTGGCAAGGCTGATGGGTTATCAATACTGGTAAGAGGAGAAGCCGCATAAAGAGCAAAAGTAAAAGTGTGCGACCAGCGCAGTTAACGGGGCAAAGCGCAACGATCCTGAATTGCGCTGCAAAGCCGGGTACAAAAAATTATTTTAAATGTAATTTGCCAAACTACAGAACAAAAATCTACTTCCCGTTAAACCATATTTTTGTTTTGTCATCGGGTGATGCATTGTAATTAATGCACAGTTCCTCCCCTTTCTTTACGGCCTTTACGGTGCGTATGGTTAACAGTTGTTTTTTGTAATCCATTTCATAATCGCAGTTGGAAGAATAATTATGGTTGTACAATGAAATATAACCAAGTGCAATGCAACCCATTTTTTTTGTTTCACCCCATTCAAAAATATAATTGAACAATTTGGTGTTTTCAACCTGCGTGCGTTCTGTGCTGCTGAGCACGATTACCGGTGAAATTTCTATTACTGTATTTGCAGGGATATTTTTTGATGTAAAAACACCACGCCCCCGTTTTAATGAAGGGGCAATAAATAAATAAGGCATCATCATGCGGTGAATGTAACTCATTTTAAAAAAGTAAGCAGATAGAATTATCTTCGCCGCGGAATTTTAAATCATCAACCTTTAAATTGCGGCATCATGAGCTTTATTCTGGAAGAACAGGACTTACGCCAGCAGTTTGAGCAGCTTATCACTAAAGATGATAAACTGGAAATACGGGATTTTCTCAACGATCTAAACATCAGCGATGTAGCTGAACTGATTGATGAATATCCCGATTATGAAGCGCAGATTATTGCCAACATGGCCGTGCACCGCGCTGCCAGTGTGTTTAAAATATTGGATATTGCCGCACAGCGGCGCATTGTAAAAGAACTTCCCTCTTTTAAAACAGCCGAACTGCTGAACGAACTTCCAGCCGATGACAGAACGGATTTTTTGGAAGAGCTGCCGGTGGAAGTAATACGCGACCTGATAAAATTATTAGACCCCGAAGAAAGAAAAGTTACACTTGCACTGCTCGGTTATCCTGAAGACAGTGTAGGCAGGCTTATGACACCCGACTACGTATATGTATATGCGCACAATACGGTTGATGAAGTGTTTGCCACCATCCGCAAATTTGCAAAAAACAGTGAGACCATTGATGTTATCTACGTGATAAATGAAAAGGGCGAACTGGTGGATGATGTAAAAATACGTGACATAATCCTCGCAGCTCCTGAAAAAAAAGTTGAGGAAATTGTGGATGAACGTGTAGTGGCGCTGAATGTAAATGATGACCAGGAACATGCCAGCCAGGTTTTTAAAATGAATAACCGCGTGGCACTCCCGGTAACAGATGATAATAATATTTTGCTGGGCATAGTAACCATTGATGATATGCTGTGGGTGGCCAATGAAGAATTCAGCGAGGATATGCAAAAGATAGGCGGTACAGAAGCACTGGATGAACCTTATCTTGATACGCCTTTTTTTAAACTCATGCAAAAAAGGGCAGGCTGGCTCATTATTCTTTTTTTAAGCGAACTGCTCACCGCTACTGCCATGGCTTATTTCAATGATGAAATTACAAAAGCCACAATGCTTGCCATGTTCATTCCGCTTATTATGTCAAGCGGTGGAAACAGCGGCTCGCAGGCATCCACGCTTATAATACAGGCGATGGCTGTAGGCGATGTGTCGCTGGAGGATTGGTGGCGGGTAATGCGCCGCGAAGTTTTCAGCGGGCTTACGCTGGGCAGCATCCTCGGCATTATTGGTTTTATACGCATTTGTATATGGCATGTATTAATGAGCCACAATGTAATTCAAGACCTTTATGGCCCGCACTGGTTATTAGTTGCCTTTACCGTAGGCGTTTCCTTAATCGGCATTGTGCTGTGGGGCACGCTTGCAGGTTCCATGTTACCTATCGTTCTTAAAAAATTAGGCGCTGACCCCGCGGCATCATCCGCGCCGTTTGTAGCCACATTGGTAGATGTAACCGGTATTATTATTTACTTCAGTGTGGCGTATATGTTTTTACACGGCATTTTATTGTAGCATTATTATTTCATGATCTGTTGTTTGTATTTTCTGCAGCAAATCAATGCAACCATTTGCGGGATCCGGCGTTCGGTAACAGAAAAAATCATAAAATGCAACTAAGCAGCGGAGTTACAACCAGCAATTACCAGCGGGCTGCTTTTAAACCTTTTACAGGTATTGGTATCCTAACCAAAATCCTTTTTTAAAATAAAAAGGATTCTGCATATTTTTTGTGTAATATCATTTTACATTCTAATTTAAAAATTAAAACCATGAAAAAAATTCTTTTATGCCTGGTGATTACATTATCACTCTGTGCCACATCTGTTTTTGCGCAGCAAACCGGAAAGACAAACCAAAAGGAACAGAGGCAGCAAATGATGAAACAGTATTTAAAAGATACTGTTCAGTTATCAGATGTAATAGCAGATTCTGTGATGACCCTCCGCGTGGAGTTTCAGCCGCAAATGAAAACCATATCTAAGGATCAATCATTGAGCGCTGATGAAAAAAAGTCAAAAATGCAGGAGTTAAAAACACAGATGGAAACAAGGTATAAAGCTGTTGGTTTAAACGATAACCAAATTAAAGAAATTGAAGATCATGATCAGCGTATAAGAGAAGAGATGCGCAATCATATGAACAATGGAAACGGCAGCGGGGGGCAATAAAACCTGTTTTTCTTTATTACAAACAATTACAAATGATTGTTATTCAAATTTATTAAAACGATCACTTTTAATTACAGTCATTTGCTGTAACTTCATCGCTCTGAAAAATAACGATGGCCTGCCGGTAAACACTTATCAAATTTTTCAGTATGGATGTTTCAGCAAATAATGCATTGCAGCAGTTTAAAAACCTGGTAGGCATACGCTTTCAGTTATACAACAGTTTATTTACCTCCCTTCCTTTTCACCGTATTGAAAAAACGGGTGTGCTTCTTTCCATGTTCCTTATTCATTGTGAAGAAGGTTTCCGTAAAAAACAAAGCCCTGTGGAAATTGTAGATTCCTTCCTGCGGCAATATACCGGTTATAAAAAAGAACAGGAAGCTGCGGATCTTTTATTCCGTTTTGTACAGTATGCGGAACGGCAGGTAGTTTTATTTGATTCGCTGGAGGATGCCGCTTTTAAAAATGTAAATGATTTAAACGGCACAGGTACGCTTAAACACCTGCAAAGCGAGATATATGAAACGCAAAAACAGGAACAGCTTGCAGAAAAACTGAAAGATTTTTCAGTGCGTCTTGTGCTTACAGCGCACCCCACACAATTTTACCCCGGTGAAGTGCTGGGCATCATCAATGACCTTTCAAGGGCGCTGGGAGATAATAACGTTCCGGTAATAAATATGTACCTGCAGCAATTAGGCAAAACACCTTTTCTTAAAAAACAAAAACCAACGCCTTATGATGAAGCAGTGAGTTTATTATGGTTTTTGGAAAATGTTTTTTACCAGGCAGCAGGCAAAATAATTACCACGCTTAAAAATGAATACCCGGATGTGATTACCAAAAAAAACCCTCTTATATGTATGGGCTTCTGGCCGGGTGGTGACCGCGACGGGAACCCTTATGTAACATCGGATATTACATTAAAAGTAGCTGACGCTTTACGCGGCGGGATTATAAAATGCTACTACTTAGACGTGCGCAAACTCAAACGCCGCCTTACTTTTAAAGGAGTGGACCATATAATCGCGGAGCTGGAAAAAAAGCTCTACAACAACCTGTTTGTACCGGGGCAAAAAACAAATATTACGCAGCAGGAAATACTCAGTATGCTGCAGCAGGTGCGCGAAACAATTATTGTGCAGCATAATGGATTGTTCCTGCACCTGGTAGAAAACCTGATAAGCAAAGTGGAAGTATTCGGTTTGCATTTCGCTTCGCTGGATATAAGACAGGACAGCTCCGTACATGGAAAAGTGCTGGAAACAATCTGCCAAAAAAATATGGCGCTCCCTGCTGATTATAATTTTATGCATGAAGAAGAAAGAATTGATGCGCTTTCGCATATAACCGGAAGCATTGATTTTTCCTTATTGCAAAACCCGCTGTATGCAGACACACTGCAATCCGCCGCTGCCATAAAAACAATCCAGCAATACAACGGCGAAGCAGGCTGTAACCGTTATATCATCAGCCAGTGCAACAGCGCGCTGAATGTAATGGAAGTATATGCTTTGTTTATCCTGGGCGGATGGGAAAAAGAAAAATTAAATATTGATATCATCCCGTTGTTTGAAACGATTGACGATTTGCAGAGGGCTGCGCATATAATGAAAACATTGTACGAAAACAAAGTGTATAAAAAGCACTTATCAAAAAGGCATCACACGCAAACCATCATGCTCGGTTTTTCTGATGGCACAAAAGACGGTGGTTACCTGATGGCCAACTGGGGTATTTACAAAGCTAAAGAAGAGCTCACTCAAATTTCAAAAGACTATGGCGTGAGTGTGATTTTCTTTGATGGTCGTGGCGGCCCTCCCGCAAGGGGCGGTGGTAAAACACATAAGTTTTATGCTTCCATGGGAAAAGAGATTTCAAACAAAGAAATACAACTGACTGTGCAGGGGCAAACGGTAAGCTCTAACTTTGGAACGGTTGATGCCGCAAAATTTAATATTGAGCAACTGATACATGCAGGCATTTCCAATGATCTTTTCTCAACGAAGGAAGTGACGCTTAACCGTGAAGAGGCGGCCCTGCTGCAATCCTTAGCAGATATGAGCTACAGCACATACACTGCATTGAAAGACCACCCTTATTTTGTAGATTATCTTTCTAATACAAGCCCTTTATTATTTTATGCCGAAACAAATATTGGCAGCAGGCCGGCCAAACGCGGCGGCTCATCAAAGCTTACACTTAAAGATCTGCGTGCCATTCCTTATGTGGGTGCATGGAGCCAGTTAAAACAAAATGTTACGGGCTATTACGGCGTGGGAACCGCGCTGAAAAAAATGGAAGCCGCGGGTAAATGGAAAGAAGTAAAAAAACTGTATAAAGAATCGCTCTTTTTTAAAACATTAATGGACAACTGTGAAATGGCGATGAAGAAAAGTTTTTTTCCATTAACCGAATACCTTTCCAAACATCCCAAATATGGTGAAATATGGAATATGATTTATGAGGAATACCTGCTTTCAGAAAAATACATGCTCAAGCTTTCAGGAAATACTGAACTGATGGCCGATTATCCCGTTGACCAGCTTTCCATCCTTATGCGTGAAAGAATTGTATTACCATTGGTTACCATACAGCAGTATGCACTCAGCAAAATGCGGGTATTGGATGAGCAGCTTGTAAACACGCCCCTGAAACCTGTTTATGAAAAATTAGCCATGCGCTGTTCATTCGGAATAATTAATGCCGGAAGGAATTCTGCATAATTTATTTGAGCTGATGTTATTATTTTACTGCAACCTCTTTAATAACCAACCTGCTGCACAGGGCTGCGCAATACGCAACTTAAAATGAAAGAAACTTATGCACCCCGGTACCGGGCGGGGTTTATATTATTAGAGTAATTTTTTATACCAACTTTTGAAAAACTATTTAGGTGTGCTTGTCCGGCTATCTGCGGATTCTTTTACTATCCGTCTTTCTTAAAACAAAAAAGCCCCCCATTTTCCAGGGAGGCTTTTTATTAACCTTCATTATTATATTCACACCACACCCGATACAGCTACCGACGAAGTATCACTCCACTGACCCACCTGTTCATCACTGCTGCGGTAAATGCAGCGGTATTTCCAAACTGCGCTTACGCCTGTGGCGGGCAGCGGCGCGGTATCAATATAATCAGGAAAACTGTCTGTTGCCAGA
>JBBRAD010000009.1:0-165462 GCA_038207175.1 Chitinophagales bacterium | reverse complement strand
TATTTATTCCTCGACCAGAAAAGAAAGATCAGAGTGATAGATAAAATCAAAAGAAACATTGCTAAATTGGAACTCAAACCTGAAGACGTTGGTTTTGTAATAACTTAATAATCATTGCAATTAAAAAACGTTAGTCAGAATCTTTTGACCTACCGCTTAACTGGAAATTTATATGCAAAGGACACTTCGGCAGTGCTTGATTATTGTCATTTTATTAAGTACAAACTTATTCTTTGCTGGCTGCCATGTTCAGCCTGACAATTCAACACAAAATATAGACTCTTCAAAAACAATACAATCAACTGAGCTTAGGAACACAGGCGACACAATCATAATTAACCAGGGAAAAATATTGTTCATGGCGAATTGCAGCTCTTGTCATGCAATTTTTAAGACAGACAATTATTTGCAAGGTGTGGTTCAAAGAGTTGGAGAGAATTACATAAAACTCTATCTGACAAGACAGGACTCTCTTGTCAAAGCGAAGGACAAGTATACTTTAGAACAAAAAAAGACATTCGGGAATTTAGATAATAGTCACAACTTTGACTTTTCGGATAAACAGTTGAATGCAATCATCGCATATCTGAAAAAATACTCCAGCTGACTCTTGACATTTAGACGAAACTACGCACAACACGCGGTTTGGCGTTATGGCGGGCGACGAAGAAGCCATCAGCATTTGTTCATTATTAATCATCAGTCCAAGCTTGACTAGCATCGCTGGGCAATTGAATATGTTTTGTACTTTAGTTCTTTATTCGGCTTCAGTTGTAGGCTGACGTATTTCAAATACCGCTACAACGCCATGTTCGTTATCTGCAACCTTATTGGAACATTGCTTGCATGAAACTGACTGCAAAACATGAACATTTAATTGTATGACAAACATTAAAAGTTTTTTAAAAATTCATAAGACGACTATAGTTTATAGCATCTGTATGGCTTTGCTGCTGTTTCTTCTGAAATGGTTAGAACTTAGTTTTATAATATTTGATTACTCACTTGAAATTTACATAGGAGCTATTGCTTTTATTTTTACGGCTTTAGGAATATGGCTTGCATTAAAGCTTTCAAAACCCAAAATTGAAACCGTAGTAGTAGAAAAAGAAGTGTACATAAGCAGAAATGAAAATTTTGTGCTAAATGAATCACTTGTTACCAAACTTGAATTGAGCACCAGGGAATTGGAAATATTGGGTTTAATGGCAGAGGGGAACAGTAACCAGGAAATTGCCAATCATCTTTTCGTTTCATTAAGCACCGTGAAAACACACAATCAAAATCTTTTTGAAAAGTTAGATGTGAAAAGACGGACACAGGCAGTTGAAAAAGCAAAAAAGTTAGATCTTATTCCTTAAAAGCATCCTACTTTAGTATGAAAGTAAGCTGCAAAACAAAAAAATAGCCGAAAGTATGAGAGGAAAGAGTTGGGCAATTGTCATATTTGCACCTTAAAAAAATGAAACAATGAAAAAGAATATTATCATCTACGGACTAATTGCTGGCATTGTGGTTTCTTTTCTAATGCTGTTTTCTATCAGCTTTAACATAGATGATCTTAACATTAGTTTATTCATCGGGTATGCTTCTATGCTTATTGCATTTTCCTTTGTGTTTGTTGGCATTCGTAATTTCAGGGATAAATATAATGCGGGAGTTATCAGTTTTGGCAAAGCATTTAAAATAGGGATTATGATTGTTTTAATCGCTTCAACTATTTATGTTATCTCATGGCTTATTGATTACTTTTTTTTCAATCCCGATTATTTAGAAAAATATTCAGCTCATATGCTTGCCCAGATGAAAGCAGGCGGAGCAAGCCAAACAGAAATAAATAAACAAACAATAGAAATGGCAAACCTGGCTAAGATGTATAAAAATCCATTATTTAATGCGATGATGACTTATGTAGAAATTTTACCTGTCGGGTTGGTTGTAACGCTTATCAGTTCATTTATTTTAAAAAGAAAAACAGCAAAGAATTAACCAATCAAATAACAATAACAAAATGAAAAAAGTAACAGGCATTGGTGGCATTTTTTTCAAATGCAAAGACCCCAATAAAATGAACGAATGGTACAAAACGCATTTAGGTTTTGACACAACCGAATACGGGACAACTTTTGAATGGAGCGAAGCATCCGACTCAACCAAAAAAGGTTCTACAACATGGAGTACATTTGCCGAGACAACAAAATATTTTGAGCCTTCAACAAAAGACTTTATGATTAACTACAGAGTGGCTGATTTGAAAGCACTTGTTGAAGAACTAAAAAAAGAAGGTGTAACAATTGTTGACAAAATAGAAGATTCTGATTACGGAAAGTTTGTTCATATTATTGACATGGAAGGAAACAAAATTCAACTATGGGAGCCTAACGACTAAGTAGCAAGACAGCAAAATAAGAATTTAAACAACGGACAGAAAAGAATGCCTAACCACTAATATCGGGTTGGCAATATGGCGGGGCGACGAATATATCCTCAGCTTTTTATTCGCTAATATTCATTGACAATGGATATAGAAATAATCAATAAAAGTCTTACGTTAGACATTTACGGCTTTTCTGGAAATGCTATAAATAAGGACTATGCAGGAACAGCCTTTCGGTTAATGGACAAAATGTGGCAGACAGTTAAAGCAAACGGATTAAAAAACAAAGGGCTTAATATTTGGGTTTATGAGCCTGATGAAAAAATGTTTGCAGGCGTTGAACTTGACAACACTCCTGAACATGGCACGGGACTGGAACAAAAAAGTATTAACTTAATAAAATATGCCTGTTACAAACACATTGGCCCTTATAACCTATTAAGACAGGCGGGACAAAATATGAGACATGAATTGATGAACAGAGGTTTAGAGACGGGCTTTCCATACGTTGAAATCTACGGGCATTGGACAAATGACGAAGCTAAATTAGAAACAGAATTGCTGATCTCATTAAAGTAAACTTTGTTGACAGCCATTGCTCCCGGACAGATTATTTTTTTGATAAACAAAAAATGACTCCACACAATATTGCCTGGCGTTATGCCGGCGGGTAATTAAGTTCCCGGCATCAGCAAAAAAATCATCTTTGGTTACAGCAGGATATTAATAATTGAGCGATAGAAATTATCATTAAACATTTGTATATTTATTAAGTATTGCATCGGCTGACGGATTGCAACTGCCGAGCATAAACGCCAATCCAGAATCGTTAGTAGCAATATTTGACAGACTATGCGTATATCAACCTTAGCTTTGTTTCTCACCTTCATTTCCTGCACAACTACCAAGCAGACAGTTAGCAAACAAACTCTAGACTTTGGCTCATTCACAATTGACACACCAAATGGCTGGACAAAAATAAAATTACAAGGCGTTGATGATTTTGTTGGCAAGATTGCAATTGACATGCAGGACACATTAGAATTTAATCTTGGCTTTTTCGCAAACTCTTTGGAGCAACATGATGAGCCAGAGGATTATTATGGCAATAACTCGAGTAAATTTTTTAAAAGCAAAATTGCCTGGACAATAATTAATGGACGCAAAGTAAAAATATTGACTCCAAAAAAATATGGTAGCGGCATGACAGGTATTTATTTTGACAGTCTTTGGAAAGACGGTCAAGATATTGTCAAATTCAATTTGATTGGACAGAATTTAAAAAAAGAAAATGAGATAGCAGTTCTTAAAACATTTCAAACTCTTAAATTTCGACAAAGACAATAATACTGCCGCTAACATTGATGCCTGGCGTTATGCCGGCGGACAGTTAAGTTCCCGGCATCAGCAAAAAAATCATCTTTAGTTGCAGCGGAACATTAATAATTGAGCGATAGAAATTATCATTAAACATTTGTACATTTATTAAGCATTGGCATTGGCTGACGGATTGCAATTGCCGAGCATAAACGCCAATGCAGAATCGTTATGTCCTATATTTAACCAAATCATGTAAACTAAAAACAATACAAAATGGCAAATGCAATTAACTGGTTTGAAATCCCGGCAACTGATTTCACAAGAGCAAAAAGCTTTTACGAAACTATTTTAGGTGTAGAAATAATGGAAATGCCTATCCCACATGGGAAATATGGAATGTTCCCTGCCGATATGCAAAACGGTTCAGTTGGTGGCGGACTGATGCAATCAGAAGGTTTTAATCCTTCAATGGATGGTACTGTGGTTTATCTAAATGGTGGTGAAGATTTAAATGTACCATTATCAAAAGTAGAGACAGCCGGTGGAAAAATTGTAATGTCAAAAACTTCCATTGGACAAAATGGATTTATGGCACATTTCATAGACACAGAAGGAAATAGAGTTGCATTACACTCAATGAAATAAAACATAATTCTTCAAAATGGCTTACAATGAAACATTGGCTGACAGAGTTAGAGAACGGCTTGCCGAACTGCCCAACATCGAAGAAAAAGAAATGATGGGCGGTTTGACATTTATGTACAACGAGAAAATGTGTATTGGCATAATTAAAGACGAACTTATGTGCCGCATTGACCCAACATTGCACGACATAGCGGTTGAAAAAATTGGTTGCCGGACAATGGACTTTACCAAGCGACCAATGAAAGGTTATGTTATGATAAACGACAATGGAATGAAAACTCAACAAGACTTTGACTATTGGCTTGACCTTGCGTTGGACTTTAACCAAAAAGCAAAATCAAGCAAACGGAAAAAATAGCACTCCCGCTGACATTGGGTTTTGTGTAAATGGAGCAGACGGAATAAGCCTCAACTTTTTTCAGGACGGGTTAATATAAATTTGGCTTCAGCCGGCCGGGGCGGACGAATTTTATTACCCCCAATTCGGCAAGCACTGTCGTTAGACGGCAGACAATCACAACAAACCATTTCAATCAATTAAAGACTAAAATATGACAACAAAGGACAGTAAAACATTTTTTGCTCCTGAACTTTTCATCAATAATGGAGTAAAAGACATTTCGTTTTATGAAAATGCTTTTGGAGCATCAGAGCAGATGCGGTTTTCTAACGATGATGGCAGTATTCACGTTGCAGAGCTTTCTATTGACGGAGCTATATTTCATATACACGAAATAACAGCAAAACAGTATTTCTTTTCGCCGGACAAAAACAACGGCACTACAATCTGTATTGGCTTGTTTGTTTCTAACGTGGATGAAGTAATGAACAAAGCAATTAAAGCAGGTGCAATTGAAATAAGCACCGCCCAAGATTATGAATACGGTTACAGGCAAGGAAAAATTAAAGACCCGTTTGGGCATTATTGGCAAATACAGAAAAAAATATCATAAGGCGCTTGCTGTATTGACATATCAGCAATATGAATGAGCCTGCCAGGATTAACACAACCCAATAAAAACATTGAGAATCATCAATGTATAGTTTTAGTGTGCAGGGCACAATAATGTATGTACTTGCGGTAAAGGTATTATATTAGTTTGTTTGCTAAAAATCAAACGAAGTGTTTCATAAACCGGGGGTTTACTTTCTGTTTTCGGGTATCCTGATATTGGTTTTATACAAATCATTTTCTCAAACTCCGCAAAAAAATATCGCAAATACACAACAGAAAAACCAGGAAATTAATGTTTGAGAACTTCGTAATTATTTGCTTAACCCAAATACTTCAGATGAGTTTGGTAAATATTTCAACAGGCATTTTGTAAGCCCGATGAACCAATTGGGTGGTTATACGCCGGGGCAATTTACTATTAGTGGCGTAAATGACAGGTTTGTTTGGTTTCGTGGGTTTACTGATATGAAAACAAGAGTAAAATTCTTAAATGATTTTTACATCAACAGTTCAACCTGGAAGGAATTTAGCAAAGGAGCAAATAATATGATAGTAAACTCTGATAATGTTTATTTGTTGCGACCGTTAACAAAAAGCATAAGCTGCAGCTCATTAATCTGCAGCAAAGGAATTACTGTTGCTGATTTTTATATTTGCAACAGCACCCTTGATAAAGTAATTGACCTTTTTAACACTGCTTACACTCCATTCCTAAAAACTTTAGGGATAAATAATACAACACTTTGGGTAAGCGAAATGCAGGAAAATGATTTTCCGCGGCTTCCTGTATTCCAGGACAAAAACCTTTTAGTTGCAATTACAAATTTTAAGGATGAAGCTGACTATCAGGCAAAGCAAAAGCAGATTAATGAAATGAATGCTGACTTAAAAAAATCAATGCAAGAGTTAATAATAACGCTAAGTAATTTATTACTTTTGAATAAAAGCTGCAATTAAATGAGCAATACCGGAGATTTGAAAATACCAGAATTAAAGTTTGATGAAAATAGCGAATTAATAATTACACCATCTTCAACATCATCAAAACACGACTTTGATTTTTTTGAAGGCAAATGGAAACTTCATAATAAAAAATTAGAAACCCGTTTAAACAATTGTGCGGAATGGATAGAATTTGAATCAACACAGGAAATGTACCGGGTTCTTAATGGCATAGGAAATATTGACAATTTTCTTGCAACATTTGACGGTGAGCCATTTGAAGGTATGACCCTCAGGCTTTTTAACCCAAAAACAAAATTGTGGAGTATTTATTGGGCAGACTCTAACGAAGGGAAATTAGACCCGCCTGTTGTTGGTTCATTTGAAAATAATGTTGGGCATTTTTTTACCAAAGACATATTTAACAACAAAAAAATTATAGTTGCGTTTCGCTGGGACGCCCGAGATAAAAACAACCCTGTTTGGAGCCAGGCATTTTCTGACGACAATGGAAAGTCCTGGGAATGGAATTGGTATATGTATATGACCAAAATAAAATAACACGATGGGCGAAAACAACAAACTGCTAACATGGAGACCTCAAAATGGGGCACACGGAAGCAGCGTTTCAATATTTTTTGTCCGGCATCGCCTCGCCTGAGCGGACGATGCGCTATAGTTACCAATATCTTTTCAATGAATTAATCATTCCTGATGGCTATCGTGACCCCGCATAATGCCAATACATGAACCGTTTGCAGTAATTTTATGGACAACATTATGCGGACAATAACAACGACAATAATTTCCTTATTTTTCTTAACAAATATCTTTGGACAAACGACAGACAGCAGTTTAAAAATTTCTCATTTAACCGGTGACTTTTATGTTTTTACAACATTTAATTTATATAAGGGAACTCGGATACCGGCAAACGGAATGTATCTGGTAACAAACAACGGCGTTGTTATGTTTGATACTCCGTGGGACACAACACAATTTCAACCATTGCTCGATAGTATAAAAGTAAAACACAATAAAAATGTGATCCTGTGTATTGCGACACATTTTCACGAAGACAGAACCGGGGGGCTTGAATATTACAGGCAGCAAGGCATTAAAACTTATACTACAAAACAAACTGATGAACTTAGTAAAAAAAGAGGCGAGAAAAGAGCTGAATTTTTAATTGACAGAGACACTGTTTTTACAGCAGGGCAATATTCGTTTCAAACTTATTTCCCCGGGCAGGGTCATACACCGGACAACATTGTAATTTGGTTTGAGAAAGAAAAAATCCTTTACGGTGGCTGCTTAATAAAAAGTACAGAAACTGATGATTTAGGTAATCTTTCAGATGCTAATGTAAAAGATTATGCAACGACTGTAAAAAACGTTCAGGAAAAATGTAAAAAGCCAAAGTTTGTTATTCCCGGTCATGGCGACTGGAGTAGTACAGAATCATTAAAACATACTTTAAAAATGGCGCAACAACCCGAAAAGAAAAACTACCGCTAACATCAAAACGCCGCAAAACCCTTTGCCCACTTTGCTTTTGGGGAGTTTTGCGGCGAAAAGATTATTTTGAAATTACCAGTTCCACCTGTTTTATATCATTACCATTTTGCACTGCAACACGGTAATTACCATTTATTGCACCTGCAAGGTTTACATTTATATGGTTAATGCCCTGCACCACTAAAACCGTTTTAGCGTAAACAAGCATGCCGTTTATATTAAAAACATTAATAGCTGCGCTGCCGCTTTTAGCAGACGAATAATTGATGGTAAAATCTCCGGCGGCAGGATTGGGAGATACCGTTAAACTTTTATCATCCACGGCCAAAAGATTGTCCGCTTTGCTAACCACGGGAAAAGCCGCAGCACTTACACGCGCCCAGGAGGAGCCCCAGGTATTGGCCGGTTTTTTAGCATATTCCTGTAATGTCCAGAAACTGCCATTTGCTGGGTCAATAGAGGTTGCGGAATAATCGCCCCATCGGTTACGGCCGCTTCCAAAATCTTTAAAATACGGGGCCAGGCCGGTTTTATATGTATAAGAGAAGCGGAAAACATTAAGGTTATCGGATGCATTTCGGTACAGGTATGCTGCACTTGCGTAAATTGTTGACCCAACGATGGTAGAGCCGAGTAAAACATCATTGCCGGGTGTAACCGCCAAACTTGGGTAAGACACCCATAATACGCCGCTGGGGTCATTGATGCGCCCATACTGATACACTGAATCATTTACCGGGTCTATTTGCCAGAAATCGGAGGCCGAATGTGTAGCGCCTGATGCGGGCAGGTAAATAGTATGCGTGGCCCATATAAAACCATTGCGCAGGATAATAGCACGCATTTTTGTTCCGCCGGTATTAATAAGCCTGCTGCTGTTTTTTTGCGGGGCATCCATTGTCACGTCGCTCCAGGGTTGGTTTATGCCAACAACAGCGCCTGATCTATACACCGGGGTGCTTGGGGGGCCGGTAATTTTGCTGATATCTAAGTAGCCTGAGCCACCGGAATTGCCGTTATAATTGCTCATCATGTATTCTGTATTTTCAGCGGCATCCATAGTTTCTGCGGGGGAAATGGTAAACTGCCCGGCATCATAAAAAGTACTCGCGGCGGTGAGTGTGCCATCGGTTAATTTAATCCTGTTCAATACAGTTATCCTTGAGCGGCTGAATACAAAATTTTGAAAATCATTGGTGGTAATTACCACCCATCTTTTGTTATAGCCCAGCAGGGGATAATCCGGTAAAATGCTGGAAGGGCCTGTATCAAAGGAAAATTCATACCAGTTTCCCGTAGGGTCATTGGTAAGGGAAGCTGCTACAAAAATACCATAGTGGCCATTATTTAACTGGGCGATAATGCATGAATACCACCTGCCGCTGTTTGCGTCATATACAATATGCGGATCAGAATAAGGTGAGCCGGTACTGCTGAGACCTGACCAAAACCCGTCAAGGCTGAGGCTGCTTATCACACCCCCGGTTTTACTGAATATTTTATACTCAGAATTAAGGGTTTCAAATAATTGCGCGGGGCCTGCTGCCCCATTTATATCGGGCGGTATAACAGCGTTATTATCCAATATCCCGTCAAAAGTGGTATCAGGTGCAGGCGATGACAGTTTCATTTGGGTACCCCCGCGCAAGCCGGTTGTAAAATTACCTGCTATATGGAAAAGCTTTGCATCTTTTGGTATGGGCATGTTATGCGGGATGCCCTTCTGGTCATTTTCTTTTTCTTCATTATCTTTTTGCTTTTTAAAGGGCGGGGGATTGAGCAGTTCCTTATCCGCAAGGGATTTAAAGTTTATTGTTCCGGATGCGGTTACGGGTGTTATATCCGCAATACTCTGCGCATATATTCTGTTAGCTGGAATTGCCAGTATAAGAGCAGCAGCAGCCCTGGTGCAAAATTTTTTCATTGATTTAATTTTGATGCGTTAAGATAATTAATTTTTTTAAAGGGGAGAATTATTTTATGGCCTTACAAATGGTTATTCATCCCTCAACGCCGCAAATGCTCCTTTAATTTGACACTTCCATACAACAGCCGCACTGCCAAATGTAATAAACCCTTTTTTGGGTAAATGAAATTAAGCGCCAATCTTGCTCCCTTTCCTACAAAGGCGCGTGAGTCAACTCAAAATTTTTTGCGGAGAAATTCAAAACAATATAGCCGATAAATGAAGTTACTAATGCAATAACAAAATTGGAAGCTGTAAATATATCTTCAAATGCCCATACATATCCGTGCTGTTGGCCCATACCAAACTTTTCAAACTCACCAATAAAAAGATTTGAATAAAACAAAAAAATAATAAAAAACATTTCAATTACTGCCCGGAAAAATTTTTTCTTCATAAGGAAAATTATACTTTTTTTATAATATCCGCACTGGCGGGGTGAAGAATATCTTTCCCTTTATCAAATATTCTTTTTCTTTTATTCACTGTATTAATTTACCCTCTTCTACTCAAATTTATACAGGTAAGAAAATACGGATGCAGCAAAGCCCCTGCCGCACACAGTTTGCTTTTCAAAAAGTTTTGCGCGGAAAAATTACCTTTACTTTATTTTGTAAGATTCCATTAGCATTTGTGCGCTGCAAATATTAAATTTGATACAGCAAACCTCACTCTTCCCCGGAGCAATTTCTTAACTGCAAAATTTTTATTATGAAAAAGCAATACTTTACCGGTTTTGTATATACAGTTTTACTGCTGACGATTTTGTTTCTGCAAACTGCAAAGGGCCAGAACATTTTCCCTTCCACGGGTGCAGCAGGCATAGGCACTGTGTCACCCAATGCCTCATCCCTGCTGGAAATAAAATCAACTTCACAGGGAATATTGATTCCGCGCATGACTAAAACAAAACGGGATGCAATTGTATCCCCCGCTGAAGGTTTACTGATCTATCAAAACAACAGTACGCCCGGTTTTTACTACTACAACGGTTCTGCATGGACGTCAGTATCGCCTAATAGTGCAAACAATACTTTATCCAATCTTGCTTCACCCACGGCTGTGAATGATAATTTATTGCCGATGACTGACAGTTCGGTAAATTTAGGCAGCGCAGACAGCAGTTGGAAGAGCCTGTATTTAAAAGGGAAAATATATATTGGAGGTGTGCCCAATATTTATGTAGTCAGCAGCAATGATTTTTTTGCCGGCCCAAATGCAGGGAGCAACCTGGCATATTTATATGGCCAGCGTAATACAGGTATAGGAACAAACGCTTTGCTTTATGGCGGTTATTCCAACGCTGCCGTAGGATGGGATGCTATGCAAACAGATTCTTTAGGTTCTTATAATGCAGCACTTGGTGTTTTATCACTTGCAAATAATGTATCCGGAAATGAGAATGCTGCTGCGGGCAATGCTGCAATGTATAAAAATGAAACAGGCAGTTATAATACAGGTATCGGGTCAGCAGCATTGAGTGGAAATATATCGGGCAATAATAATGTAGCAGTAGGTGCTTACGCTTTATATTTCAGTTCATACAGCCAGAACAATACAGGTGTTGGTTATTATTCATTGCATTCATCTACCACAGGGCAAAACAATACATCACTTGGTTATAATGCAGGCAGTAATATAAAAACAGGTTCCGGCAATATATTTATTGGTTACAATACCAACTGCGGAACCGGTGGCGCTATTACCAATTCAACGGCCATTGGAAACGATGTAACCATAACTGCAAATAACAGTTTTGTTTTAGGGAGTGCTGATATAACATCATGGGGATTTGGTGTTGCTGCGGGTACGAGAGCTGTAAAAGTCGGTACAACGGCAGCAAATGGAAATGGAGCCTATTTAACTGCAGGCGGCACATGGACAAATACTTCTGCCAGAAGCAAAAAAGAAGATTTTCAAATCCAGGACATAAATTCAATTCTTGAAAAAATTAACCGGCTTGAAGTAACAAAATGGAAATATAAAGGAACCGGGAATGAATACCATTATGGACCGATGGCCGATGATTTTCACAGGTTATTTTCTGTAGGTGATGACAGCTCAACTTCAGACATGGATAAAACAGGGGTTTTGTTTTTAGGAATGCAGCAGTTGATTAAACTGAATAATGATAAGGACAGCATCATTCAACAACAGGATGATAAAATAAGTACCCTGGAAAGCAGGCTGACAAACCTTGAAGCAATCATGCATATACAATTACCATTATCCAATATTCAACAGCAAACTATAAATGTTTTTCCTGCTTCACTTCAGCAAAACGCTCCAAACCCGTTTTCAAATGCTACAACCATTCATTACACTTTGCCGCAAAATTATTCTTCAGCAAAAATTATTATCACCGATAAGAACGGAAAAATTTTAAAAGAAATAAATGTTTCAGGCACCGGAAAAGGAGGTTTAAAGTTTGATGCCGCAACTCTTTCATCAGGCGCCTACCAATATTCTTTGTATGTAAATGAAAGACTGATTGACACAAAACAAATGGTTTTATCAAAATAAAAAAAATATCATGAAAACAAAATTTTATATCACCGCTATTTTAGCATTGGCAATTTACAGCAGAGCAAATGCGCAAAATGCCAATACAACTTTATCCAATCTCACTTCGCACACTTCGGTAAACGTGAGCCTGCTGCCCGATAAAAAGAATGAGCACAATTTAGGATCAGCAAATAAATCATGGAAAAACCTGTACCTGGATACTGCATTATATATTGATGGGTACCGCTTCCTGGATGCTAACATTAAAAAAGGTAATACTGCTGTAGGAATGCAGGCGCTAAACGCAAATACCGGTTCTTCAAATACGGCTGTTGGTGATAAAGCGCTTTATTCAAACAGCTTTGGCAGGTATAATACCGCCAATGGCAGTGTCGCGCTTTATGCCAACACCTTCGGAAATGCAAACACTGCCACAGGCAGCCGGTCACTTTATTCCAACACCACGGGAGATTATAACACTGCCACAGGATTAAACGCACTTGAATACAACACCACCGGCGGCGATAACACTGCAATGGGCCAGCAGGCGCTTGCTTACAATGCAAAAGGCAGCATGAATACTGCTATTGGCAGTATTGCGCTTTATTCTAACTTTTCGGGCAATCATAATACTGGTGTGGGATTCGGCGTTTTAGAAACAACCAGCTATTCATCGGATAATACTGCTTTAGGTTATACGGCTGGTTTTACATACGATAACGGTAATTACAATTGCTTTATCGGTTCGCAGGCGGATGTGAATGACACGGGCTACAATAACTGTGTTGCCCTTGGGCATGGAGCTATCTCCACCGCCTCTCACCAGGTGAGCGTGGGCAATACGGCCACTAATTCAATAGGCGGTTATGCCAACTGGACAAATTTCAGCGACGGCAGGTACAAGAAGAATATTAAAACTAATGTGCCGGGGCTGGAATTTATTAATCAGCTGAAGCCTGTAACTTATACGCTTGATGTAACCGGTATAGAAACAAAATTGCACGCCGGTGAAAAACAGGTAAAGTTACCCGATGGCACCGGAGTTGCCAATCCGATGGATAACCCGGTTATGCAGCAGGCGATGGAAGAAAAATCAAAAATTGTTTATACTGGTTTCGTGGCACAGGATGTGGAAAAAGCTGCGCAATCCATTGGCTACAATTTCAGCGGGGTAGATAAGCCAAAAGATGATAATAAATCTTTTTACGGTTTACGTTATGGTGATTTTGTGGTGCCGCTTGTAAAGGCGGTGCAGGAGTTGTCGAACATGAATGATTCATTAAAGAAACAAAATGAAAACCTTGAACAACGGGTTGCAAAGCTTGAAGCGATAATGAATGCACAGCAGCCATCTGCTGGTTATATACAACAAAATATAAACCTTACCAATGCATTGCTTTCACAGAATATCCCCAATCCTTTTTCAAACACAACAATTATTAATTACAATTTACCGCAGCAATATGCTTCAGCAAAAATTGTAATCACTGATAAAAACGGAAATATTTTAAAAGAAATAAATATTTCAGGTAACGGAAAAGGAAGTATAAAAGTTGATGCTTCAATGCTTTCATCAGGAGCTTACCAATACTCGTTATATGCAGATGATAAGCTGATTGGTACAAAACAAATGATATTGATGAAATAATTTTTTTCTCAATGGACCAGTACATGTGTTTGCTTGATGATGCCCATTACAAAAACACTCTGCACATGGCCGATGTTTTCACTCTGGCTCAGTTTGTTTACGTGAAAGTCGTAATAGGCATCCATATTTTCGGCAACCACTTTCAGCATAAAATCAAATTCGCCTGAAATATTATAACACTCCACCACCTCATTCAGCGCGTGGATTGTTTTGATGAATTTTGCACCGGCGCTTTTATTGTGCTGCTTCAGCGATACATAGCAAATTACCATCAACCCTTTTTTTACTTTTGAATGGTCAACTAATGTGGCGTATTGTTTTATAACGCCGGAAGCTTCCATCCGCTTGATGCGCTCATGTACGGGCGTGGTGCTGAGATGGATTTTTTCAGAAATTTCTTTTACAGTGATCCGTGCATTCTGCTGCAGCAGCTTCAGTATGGCCATATCTTTTTCATCCGTTGAAAAACCCGTAGCAGTGGATTGTACTTTTTTAGGTATCCTTGTCATGTGTAAATATTCATTTATCCTGCTAAGTTCAGTAAAAAGTTTATTATATTCTAAAATTTTACAAATAGTTGTTATTTTATTCTTCATGGTTATCTTCGCATCCTAAAATAAATACCATGTCTACCGTTGCACAAAAAATTGATTTAAGCCTTTCTTACAAAGTAAAGGATATGAGCCTCGCCGCCTGGGGCCGCAAAGAAATAAAATTAGCAGAAGCCGAAATGCCCGGCCTTATGGCGCTGCGCAGTGAATACGGCGCATCACAGCCTTTGAAAGGCGCACGTGTGGCAGGCTGCCTACACATGACCATTCAAACAGCCGTATTGATTGAAACATTAGTGGCGCTTGGTGCAGAAGTTCGCTGGAGCAGTTGTAATATTTTCTCCACGCAGGACCATGCCGCTGCCGCCATTGCCGCCACAGGCATCGGTGTATTTGCATGGAAAGGGCAGAGCACTGAAGATGCTGACTGGTGCATAGAGCAAACATTATTCTTTGGCAGTTCAGAGCGCCCTTTGAATATGATACTGGATGATGGGGGTGATTTAACTAATATGGTGTTTGATAAATATCCTGAGCTGATACAGCATATAAAAGGTTTGAGTGAAGAAACAACAACAGGCGTCCACCGCTTGTATGAGCGTATGGAAAAAGGTACGCTGCCTGTTCCTGCATTTAATGTAAATGACTCTGTAACCAAATCAAAATTTGATAACAAGTATGGTTGCAAAGAAAGTTTAGTGGATGCCATACGCCGCGCAACAGATGTGATGCTTGCCGGTAAGGTTGCAGTAGTGGGTGGTTATGGCGATGTGGGTAAAGGTTCTGCGGCATCATTAAAAGGCGCGGGTTGCCGCGTGATTGTTACAGAGATTGATCCTATCTGCGCACTGCAGGCTGCAATGGATGGTTTTGAAGTAAAGAAAATGATTGATGCGGTAAAGGAAGCTGACATCATTGTAACTGCAAGCGGTTGCCGCGATCTGATCACCGAAAAACATTTCCGCGCCATGAAAGACAAAGCCATCGTTTGCAATATCGGCCACTTTGATATTGAAATAGATGTGGCATGGCTGAACAGCAATTACGGAAATACAAAAGATACCATTAAACCACAGGTTGATTTATACAATATTGACGGCAAAGAAATCCTTTTGCTTGCAGAAGGCCGTTTGGTGAATTTAGGTTGCGCCACAGGCCATCCTTCATTTGTAATGAGTAATTCATTCACCAACCAGGTGCTTGCCCAGATTGAGTTGTGGCTCAATCACAGCAAATATGAAAACAAAGTGTATGTGCTGCCAAAACATTTAGATGAAAAAGTAGCACGCCTTCATCTCGCAAAAATCAGCGTGGTATTAGATGAATTAACCGATGCACAATCTGATTATCTCGGCATACCAAA
This sequence comes from Chitinophagales bacterium, assembly GCA_038207175.1. Lineage (GTDB taxonomy): Bacteria > Bacteroidota > Bacteroidia > Chitinophagales > Chitinophagaceae > JBBRAD01. Next base: position 149,672 of record JBBRAD010000009.1, on the reverse strand, counting down.
GAACGGCCCTTTTAAAGCTGAACATTACAGGTATTAATCCCCCATCCTCTAAAGGGAAGTTTTAAGAATTGTTTTATAATAGTAAACCCGCTGTAAAAGCAGCGGGTTTTATTTTTTTGTACCGGGCTTAATCCGTTTGGAAGCAAGCTGACAGCATTACAAAATTTTTGTACAAATCAAAATTTAAAAATACACCCGGCAATTTTTATACGGCGCTTACAAAAAAAACCTAACTTGATGCATCATTTTATACCCACTTATTCTTTTACACCAACAATCTTTTTATGAGCAATCAAAATGAAAACAACAAAGGCCGCAGAAATTTTATCCGCAATGCGGCTTTAGCCACAGCAGGGTTTTATATTGTTCCAAGACATGTGCTGGGCAAAGGTTTTACAGCACCAAGCGACAAATTGAATATTGCAGGTGTGGGCTGCGGCGGCAAAGCAGAAGTGAATTTGCCCTATGCATTTAACACAGGCGAAGTAAATATTGCAGCGCTCTGCGATGTGGACGACCGCATGAGTGTGAATGCAAGAAAAAAATGGCCCAATGCACCTTACTATAAAGACTACCGCGAACTGCTTGATAAAGAAAAAAATAATATTGACGCGGTGATTGTTACCACACCGGATCACATGCATGCACCCATTGCGCTTGCATCCATGCAGCTTCACAAACATGTGTATTGCGAGAAACCTTTAACGCATGATATTTATGAAGCAAGGATTTTAACACAGGCTGCCGTTAAATATAAAGTGGTTACACAAATGGGCAACCAGGGAAGCAGCGGTGATGATACGCGCAATGTGGAAACATGGATACAGGCCGGAGTAATAGGCCATGTACATACCGTGCATGTGTGGACAAACAGGCCGGTGTGGCCTCAGGGCATTCCTACGCCAACAGGAAAATTTGATATACCCAAAGAAGTAGATTGGGATTTATGGTTGGGCACCGCACCTTACCGTGATTTTAACCCAACTTATCTGCCCGCTATCTGGCGCGGCTGGGTTGATTTTGGAACAGGTTCTCTTGGTGATATGGGTTGTCATTTTATGGATGTTCCTTTCCGCGCATTAAAATTAGGTTATCCTATTTCCGTTGAAACCAGCGTGGGCAGTGTATATACGGGCTTTTTTGAAGAAGCGGTTTATATAGACAGTTACCCTCCTTCCGCAAAAACTTATATACAATTTCCTGCGCGTGAAAATATGCCGCCGGTGGAATTGGTTTGGTATGATGGCGGGATAAAACCAAGAAGACCGGATGAATTATTGCCCGATGAAAACATGGAACAAATTGATGGCGGGATTATTTTTGAAGGCACAAAAGGAAAAATGATGGCAGGGCTTTTTGGAAAAAATGCAACCCTGCTTCCTACAAAACTGATGCAGGCAGCAAACCTTCCTAAATCAAAATTTCCTTTTGTGGACGGCGGTTCCGAAGGCCACCAGAAACAATGGGTGCAGGCCTGCAAAAAAGGTTATGGCACTTACACCAGTTCATCATTTGATAAAAGCGGGCCGCTTACTGAAACCGTTATCATGGGCAACCTTGCGGTGCGCAGTTATAACTACAGCGAAACAAATGCAAAGGGCGATAAAATTTTCCCCGGCCGTAAAAAATTATTATGGGATGGTGAAAATATGAAGGTCACCAATTTTGAACCTGCCAACCAGTTTGTAAAAAGGGAATACAGGGGCGGAAGAAAACTTGAGCTTTAATTTTTTGTAAATAAAGTTGAAAAAACTTGTTGCGACAGCAGCCTCTATCATTCCAAAATGGTTTCATTTGCGAAAGTTTTTTTTATTAACTGCAGAAATACAGAAGCTATCTGTAAGCTTAAATGACAGTTCATTTAATAATCATATCACTTTTTCTTTCGGCAATTACTTTCGGGCAAACTTAATTAATAGGCAAGTTTGTTGATGATGGTATAAACGAAAACACGTACATCATCTTCAATGCTGACTCAACGTTTAAGTACAGGTATTCATTTGATTTATTTCTTGACATTAATTGTGGACAATATAAGACAAAAGGTGACACTATTTATTTGACTTATACGTCTGGGATTAATGAGACATTATGCAATACCGAGCAAATAATGCCATTGGTAAAAAGTGACACAATAAGCAGGCGACCAAAAGAACTTTATTTCAAAGGTGATAAACTCTATGAAATTAAAAACGGTAAAGTTGTTGATCGAACTGAAAAATTTCAACCCGACTGGGCAATTCCTAAAAGTTCAAGAAAATACTATCGAAGTAAGTATTTACTATTTGGACCTTTAGTATCAAAAACAAAAAAGATTTATTACATGATTGCTGCATCTAAAGCTAAGTGGACAAGTAAAAAATAGAAAAGCCTATAACTAACATTGCAATAGCATAACTGGACATTAAACACTCAGCTGCAAATCGGCTATTGGCTTTTATTTTACAAAAACTATGTATGAAGCTCCTGACATGGAGCTTTTAAAAATTAGTGTCCAGCACCGTCTCCTGAAAAGGACGGTGCGCTGATAATAATGCATCGTCATATGCTGCCGCAATCTTCTTTCCCTCACACAAATTCTGGCCAAAGAAAACATTGCGGGAAAGGAAAACATAAAACCATTCACTCAACACCACCCGATAGGAAAATGTAAGTTATTGTATTATTAATTCTGTATGAAAGTTGCTGCGATTGTTATATACTTTTAATTGATAAACGCCTGCTGTAATTGCGCTGATATTTAAACTTATTATGTTTTTGCTATCTGCAATATTTACATTTTTATGCAGCAGAATCTTGCCTGTAATATCAGTTAGCACCATTTCATAATTATCAGCTTCGCCATTAATCTTTACCTGAACTGCATTCTTTGCAGGGTTTGGAAAAATGACAATGTTTGATGTATTACCTGCCTGTTTTATTACCGGTTGATTATTTGTAATTGTGTTTCGTGGTGAAGAAGCAGAAACTGTGAAATCGTAAGAAGTGGTTTTTCTATTTAGTGTAACCTGCCACTTCCATGTTCCGGCAGGCAAATTTGTACTTATATTGTAAAGCCAATAGAAGTATGCAAATACATAATCGTTGGGATAAACATAATTCCAGTTTTGCCATGTATGACCATTTGGTTTTAATATTTTCAGAAATAAAGTATCTCCCATTTTTACCTGACTTAAAAAAACATAGAAATAACCAAAACTTCCTTTTGTTATGTTTGGATATTCATTTATTTGTTCAGGATTAGGGCAATCAGGATAAACAGTCGGTGTATTTGTTACCATTATTTTATGCACTATTCTGCCCCAGTATACAGGCTGGTTTTTCCATAAGCTTTTATTTATCGTATTGCAGCTACCCTTATAAGGATCAACAAGAGCACCGGTTGAATCATGTACTTCAAAATGCAAATGAGGAGTGGTCGAATTTCCCGAGCTGCCCACATAGCCAAGCAGTTCTCCCCTTGTGACAGAAGCACCGATAGCTTTACTTGTAACACTTCCTTGTTTGCAGTGATAATACCAGCTTTGCGTGCCATCAGCATGTTGAAGTACTATATAATTAGCAGCCTGACCTTGCGTAGAACAATTACGGTCATATTCACCATCATGTTTGTCAACAATTACTCCATCTGCCGCCGCAATAATTTTTACCATCTTATTATCCATCATATACCACGGGAAAGGCCATAAGGCAATATCTGTTCCTGAATGACCATCATAGGTCCTGATGCCACAATTCCAGTCTGATAATCCACTTGTTAAATCATGATCCACATAATTAACTTCTGATGCAAACGCTGAATCTGTAAAGTTAGATGAAGCCTTTAAAGGCCAGCTAAACTTCAGGGGCGCCGAAGGTGCACCAATAGCAAAAAGCCATTGGTGAGAAGCTTTTAATTGTTCAATATTTTGTTTGATTCTTTTTTCAATCAATTTTCTTTCCCCGGGCATTATACATTGCGATGGTTGAATTTTATATTCTTTTACGATTGGTTGCGGCTGAAGCTGAGCAAGTAAACTTTTACTTAAAAGTATGCATACTGTAATAATAAATATCTTTTTCATGGTACAGTTGATGATTAAAGGAGGTAAATTAGTGAAAAATGTTGGCAGACATTAGCTTTCTTTGATTTATTAATAAGAACATAATGCTATTGGCAAAGAAGGCTAAAAGAGGCGAAAAAAAATCGTAACAAATTCGCCACTTTGTTTCGCAGCCGGGTCTTCACTCTAAGATAGTGCCCGGGGGAGACCATGCGTATAACTTTAATAATTAATCGAATACAAGGCAGTTTCATGCTCATGCACAAAAGCTATTTATGAAAACCCTGCTGCGACGTAAACATCAGGCAATAGAATCAACAATGAACATTCACACTATTGTTGTTCAGCGCATGATTCTGATGATGGCTTCACCGCCAGCAAACCGCAACATAAATTCATTATATAATTTTCTCCATCACAATAAATTCAAGCGCTTGTTTTTGCACATTAAATTTTTCATCTGCAGGAAAAGGTTTTGTCTCCCCGGTATTTTTATACCCATGCCGCTCATACCATGCAATCAATTCATGCCGAACTGAAATAACCGTCATAATTATTGAAGTGCAATTATTTTCTTTTGCATATTTTTCAGAAGCATGTAATAATTGCCTGCCAATACCCTGCGCCTGTATTTCAGGGGAAACAGTAAGCATGCCCAGGTACATTTTCGTTTCCTGTTTTTGCAGGTAAACACAACCGTTTATATTATCTGCACCGTTATAACATTTTAAAATAACAGCACCTGGCTTTTTCATCATTTCAGTTAATGCAGTTTCGTCTGTTCTTATCCCGCCTAAAAGATCAGCCTCTGTTGTCCAGCCTTTTTTAGATTGCTCACCACGGTAGGCGCTGTTTACCAAAATAACAAGTGCAGGCACATCACAGGTCAAAGCGCCGGATATACTCAAGGTATTCATCATTCAAATATATTGATTGAAAGAAAATGATAACAATGCATTGAAAAAATTAATCAAACAAATCAGAAGATAAATAACGGTCGCCGCGGTCGCAGATGATACAAACGATCACGCCGCTTTCTAACTCTTTTGATAATTCAACAGCCGCATAAACTGCGCCGCCACTGCTCATACCGCTGAAAACTGCTTCTTCACGGGCAAGCCGCTTTGCCATAATGCGTGCATCTTTTTCATTCACCTCTGTTACACGGTCAATTTTTTTGCGGTCAAAAATTTTTGGTAAATATGCTTCGGGCCATTTGCGTATGCCGGGGATATGCGAGCCATCGGTGGGCTGGCAACCCACAATCTGTATGTTTGAATTTTGCTCTTTTAAAAAAGTTGATACCCCCATGATGGTTCCTGTAGTGCCCATCGCTGAAACAAAATGTGTAAGAGTGCCACCGGTATCTTTCCATATTTCAGGGCCGGTGGTTTTATAATGCATTTTCCAGTTATCAGGATTGGCAAACTGGTTAAGCATTAAGTAGCCGCCTTTTTCAACCTGTGCACCGGCATAATCAATTGCCCCTTCCATTGATTGTTCTTTTGGTGTAAGTATAACTTTTGCGCCAAAAGCTTCCATCGTTAAAACCCTTTCCCTGGTTGCATCTTCGGGCATCACTAATTCTATTTCCAAGCCAAACAAACCGGCTATCATGGCCAATGCGATGCCTGTATTGCCACTGGTTGCTTCAATTAATTTTATCCCGGGTTTTAATTCTCCACGGTCATAGGCACCCTGTATCATGCCCAGCGCAGCACGGTCTTTTACACTGCTGCCGGGGTTATTGCCTTCTAATTTTGCGTAGATTTTTACATTATTATTTGAGGTAACTTTTTTCAGTTCCACCATTGGCGTATTGCCAACAAGGTTAAGTATTCCCGACATTCTTAAATTTTTTACAGGTAAATTTTTTACCTGCTGCAAGTTCCGGTATATACAGGAATTTTTTGTAAAGTTGGTTTTCTAAAAACGGAAATTATATTAAAGCCGCAGGTGTCAGGTTTTTTGTAAATGAATTGAACTTTACTGAATGATGAATTTATCGGTGTACTGCTTTTTTGTTTTATTATCCACCAGGCGGATATAATAAATGCCTGCCGAAAAACCTGATGGTATGATAACACTTGTGCTTGTAGCGCTTTTTGATGCAGTGAAATCCTGCACCTGCAACAGTTTTGAAGTGTTATCAAAGATTTGAATGGAATAATCCCCCGGCTGTTTTACATCAACCGTCATTTTGGTTCCCCGCTGTACAGGGTTGGGATATATTTTGAAAGCCGCACTGTGAAAGGTTTTGCGGATGGCAGTATTAATGATTTGTATTTTTGTTACGTGGCGGCAAATTGAAATCCCGCCTGCTGTTCCCTTTAAATATCGATTTGAATATGAATTGATGATAATATCAGAAAGAGGTGCTTCTTTTTGTTGCAATGTTATAATTATTGATTGGGCATCCTCTGAATTAACCTTTATTTCTTTTACTTCATACCCAATTGCGGAAACCCTTATTGAGATGCTGTCTGAAAGAGTTCTCTCTATTATTGAAAAATTGCCTGCAGAATCAGCAGCACCTGAAATATTATCTGTTATATTTTCTATTGTTGCCCATTCTACCGGTTTGCCTTCCGTATTTATTATTTGCCCTTTGATAAAATTTCCACTCCGCTTCATCACTGCAACATCCCCAACCAATATTTCGCGTTTAGTAATGGCCGGAGCTGTATCAACAACAGGGGTAATTTTCGGCAGCATAACTTTTCCCATAATTTCCGGTTGCGGATTTTTTGTAATCACCGATGTTCCTGTCATACGGGGGTTCTTTTTTTGTGCATTCACTTTTCCAAAAAGCAGCAAAAGCGGCATCAGCATTGCAATCCACCAGGCTTTCTTTTTTTCAATGGCGAGAGGCTGTAATGGCCGCTGCAGTTGGTCAACGGCGAAACGGCCGCAAACTTTACCTGTACTTTTTGAAAAATAACTGAGCACTTCATGGTCGGTCATATTGCTGAAATCCACTACCTGTTTGCTGCAACTGCCGCAGAATTTGCCTTTATCAACAGGCGTCATTTTAGTCCAGTCTTCATGACAGGGCTGCGGAATATGTACATATAATTTTGGTTTCATAACAATTGATTTGGTATAAGATGCAGCGGTTTTGAAGATTACATAAAAAAGGAAAAATTTGTTCCCTTGTTTTTGTTGGATAAAGGACAGAATGTTGAAGAGTGCGACGCAACAGGCGGTGAACAAAGAACAAAAGCCTGGTACAAAAAAATAACACAAATTATTTTTCAGGGTGGGTAATTGATGCAGCTTCGTGATAACTGTGCTATCTTCATTTGAAATATTTTTTTGATAAGGCGATCTACCATACAATTATTGCGGTTCCCGTTTTCTTATTTTTTGATGCCGGTATTTTTTTTCGCACTCAGTTTTGTACAGCATATTGAATGGGGCAGGGCAATAATTATTTTTTTGCTGATACATGTTTTACTTTATCCGTCCAGCAACGGCTATAACAGTTATATGGACCGCGATACCGAAAGCATCGGCGGGCTTGCAAACCCTATGCAACCAAGCAGGCAATTATTTGTTGTAACGGTTGTAATGGATATGCTTGGCATTTGCCTTTCCTTCATTATTTCTTACTGGTTTGCCGGGGCATATATTTTTTATATTGCATGCTCAAGGCTGTACAGTTACCGCGGCATAAGGCTGAAACGCTTTGCTGTATTGGGTTATCTTACAGTAATACTAAACCAGGGCGGCGCTATTTTTTTTATGGTATATCATGGGGCGGATAAAAATTTATCACTGCATGTGCCCTGGCAGGGAATGATGGCAGCGAGTTTTTTGATTGGCGGCTTTTATCCCATCACGCAGGTGTACCAGCACAAAGCAGATGCAAAAGATAATGTGCATACCATCAGCATGCTGCTGGGAAAACGCGGCACGTTTGTTTTTTGCGCATTAATGTACGCTGTGGCATTTGGTTTGCTCTTTATATATTACAATCAGCAAAATGAAATGCGTTCCTTTTTTATACTACAGATCTTTTTTGTTCCGGTTGCCGTTTATTTTTTAAGATGGCTGATACAGGTGTGGAAAGATGGGTCGTTCGCAGATTTTAAACATACGATGCGCATGAACTGGCTCGCCGGAACCTGTACCAGCTTAGCTTTTATCACCTTAATCATACTTCATTACATTGGCTGAAATAATTTCAATAGCAACAGCAGTCCCAAAATTTTGCCACAGGCAGGATGATATTGTGCAATTCATGTCAAAAGTTTATGGGCTCGATGAAAGTGAAAAAAGAAAATTAACTTTTTTATACCGCCACAGCGGAATAGATACAAGATATTCGGTGATTAACGATTACAGTTTACCGGAACCGGCATGGGAATTTATTCCCCGGCTTTCGGAAAAGAAATTCCCGTGTCTTGATGAACGCATGAAAATATTTGACAAGGAAGCATTGCCTTTATCAATTGAGGCTGTTGAAAAATGTATTGATGGTTTTATTGCGCCACAAGCAATAACACATTTAATTACTGTAAGCTGTACAGGAATGAGTGCACCGGGATTAGATCTCCAGATTGCAGAAGCCATGCAGTTGCCTGTAAATATTTTCAGAACTTCAGTAAATTTTATGGGCTGCTATGCAGCGGTTCATGCATTAAAAATAGCAAAGATGATTTGCGATACAACCCCAAATGCAAATGTTGTAATAGCTGATACGGAGTTGTGTACGCTTCATTTCCAGGAAACATATACGCATGATAATGCAGCGAGCAGCTTATTGTTTGCTGATGGAAGCGCGGCAGTGCTTGTATCCAATCACCTGAAATCTGATAATGCAATTTCATTAAAAGGTTTTTATTCGCTGGTGGCTTATAAAGGAAAAAAAGATATGAGCTGGGAACTGAGCAGTAAAGGTTTTTTAATGACTTTGAGCGGCTATGTACCGCAGTTGATAGAAGAAGATATTACTGCGCTGGTTGAAAATGCACTGGCACATCACCAGCTTAAAAAAGAAAATATTTCACGCTGGTGCATTCATCCGGGCGGTAAAAAAATTCTTTCCGCCATTCAGCAGCAGCTTCGTTTGACTGATGATGACCTGTGCTGGTCAAAAACTGTGCTGGCAAAATATGGCAATATGTCCTCCCCCACTATTTTATTTGTATTAAAAGAAATGATGAAGGGCCTTGCTCCTCAGTCAAATATTTTTGGTGTTGCTTTTGGGCCGGGGCTAACAATGGAAACATTTATTGCATCCAAAGCATGAACTTCTGCATCCGTTCATACAAAAAAGAATTATTAGATGGTGAAACTATTCCTTTTGAAGATATAAAAAGGAATATGCAGGAACTGGATTTCATCAATACGTGGTTGGGCGGCCATAACATTACTGTGAAAGGGTTTCAGGAACTTCTTCAGAAAAAAAAAGAAATTACCATTTGCGAAATTGGTTGCGGCGGCGGCGATAACCTTGCTGCTCTTGTAAAGTGGTGCAATAAAAAAAACATCTATGCACACTGCATTGGTATTGATATAAAAAAAGAATGTATTGAATTTGCGCAGCAGAAAAATAATTTATTAAAAAATGCAGAATGGATATGCAATGATTATGCAGTGGTTCAGTTTGAAAAAAAACCAACAATTATTTTTTCAAGTTTATTTTGTCACCACTTTAAAGATGAGCAGTTGATAGCACAACTGCAATGGATGAAAGAAAATGCCGCTCTTGGTTTTTTTATAAATGATTTAGAAAGGCATTGGTTAGCTTACCGCTTAATAAAAACACTCACCAAAATATTTTCTTCTTCTTATCTTGTAAAGAATGATGCGCCCCTTAGCGTGGCAAGGGGGTTTACTAAAAAAGAATGGAAAAATATTTTTAGTAAAGCCGGGATTGAACATTATACAATTCAATGGCAGTGGGTATTCCGTTACTTAATTATCTTCAGGAATGGATGAGGTTTTACAACATGATGCAGCCATTATTGGTGGTGGCCTGGCCGGGTTAACGCTTTCCATTCAATGCGCAAATGCCGGTTATAAAACCCTGCTTCTGGAAAAAGAAAGCTACCCTTTTCATAAAGTTTGCGGTGAATATATAAGTATGGAAAGTTATAATTTTTTAGAAAGACTGGGGTTGCCATTAAAACAACTGAATCTTCCGCTGATTAAAAAATTACAGTTAAGTGATGTAAAGGGAAAACTATACGAATTTAATTTACCGATGGGTGGTTTTGGTATCAGCCGTTATACAATTGATAATTTACTGTATGAAATTGCAAAAGCAAAAGGCGTTGATGTTTTTACAGATACAAAAGTGAATGATATAGTTTTTGATAATGACCAGTTCCGCATACAAACAAATAAAGGAGCATTTGTATCAACTGTTGCTGCAGCGGCTTTTGGCAAACGGAGCAACTTAGATATAAAATGGAAAAGGGGTTTTATTTTGGAGAAAACGGATAAACTGAATAATTATATTGGTGTAAAATATCATATCCGCTACCCGCAGCCAAAAGAAAAAATTGCGCTGCATAATTTTTACAATGGTTATTGCGGCATATCAAATATTGAGGATAGAAAATGCTGTTTGTGTTATCTAACCACCGCAAATAATTTGCAGCAGAACAATAACTCTATCCGGCAAATGGAAGAAAATATTTTATGGCAAAACCCAAAGCTGAAAGAAATATTTTCTTCTGCTGAATTTTTGTATGCAGCGCCGTTTGCCATTTCACAAATAAGTTTTAATAAAAAAAAGCAGGTAGAAAATAATATACTGATGATAGGTGATGCCGCCGGAATGATTACCCCTTTGTGTGGTAACGGAATGAGCATGGCCATGCATGCGGCCAAACTTGCTTTTGAAAATATTCATCCTTTTTTACAGCAGAAGACAACCCGGTTGCAGATGGAGCAATCTTATACAAATCAGTGGCAGAAAGAGTTTAAGCGAAGGTTATGGACAGGCAGAACTGTACAGCGCCTCTTTGGAAATAACAAAACAACTTCTGCATTCTTAAAAACGATGCATGCAATACCCTGGGTTGCAAAACAGGTGATAAAGGCTACGCATGGGAAGGAGTTTTAGGGATTGCATTTTAGAAATATCTTGTCAAAGATTTTTAATTAGTTGGATAAAATGTTGGTTGTTGCTTTTGAGGAATTATTAGGTCGCCACTTAAATTAGGCAATGCTTTTTCATTGTCTGTATATCCTTTCCTGAAATGTCAATAAAATACCAATTTTTTCCTGCGTCAGTTGAAATAGCAATCATAGTTGATATATCAATTAGTTTACCGCCTTGGACTTGCATTTCAAGTGCCTCAGGCAATGTACATTGAAGTTCATTACCCATAATAATCGCCGAGGAGGGCTCCCCAAACGTTATCTTTAATAAAACTACTCCTTGCGATTCCATTTCTCTTAACGTTGTGTCTAATACTTCTTTCATTTTTTGTTCTCCACCCACCATCTCAAGTACTTTCGGATACGCGTATTTTGCAAATGATTTATAATCTTTTTTAAGTAATAGTTACCTCATCATCTGGGCTTGTTCTTTAATTGTATTTGAATAATTTAAAGTGTCAGCAGGCTTTGTCTGCCCATAAGAAACATGCAAAAAAAACATAAATGGAATTTATGCTGCCATGAAAACAAAATGTACAAGTGAGTGACACAAGGGGCGATGCCCATTGACCTGAACGTCGGTATAAAAAAATCACTCCCAAATTTCTTCTTTTCCTTCCAGCCACAACTTAACTGATTCAGTAGTTACACTCTTTGGCCTTTCAAGCGGGAAGCCTAAAGCCCTGTCCCAGCAAAGGCTGGCGAGCACACCCAATGCGCGGCTTACGGCAAAGAGCACCGTATAAAATTCATATTCCACCATGCCGTAATGGACTAATAGTGCGCCGCTGTGCGCATCTACATTTGGCCAGGGGTTTTTTATTTTTCCAAGCGATTGAAGTATGGGCGGAACAGTATCATAAATATTCCAGACAGTATTTACCAATTTATCATCCGGCAAATGTTTTTTGCCGAATTCCATCTGCGCAGTAAACCGCGGATCAGTTTTGCGCAGCACTGCGTGGCCATAACCCGGTACCACTTTGCCGGACGTTATCGTTTTTTGCACATAGTCTGCAATCTGTTCTTTAGTGGGCGAATCGCTGCCAATTTCTTTTTGCATTTCATAGATCCATTTTATCACTTCCTGGTTGGCAAGCCCATGCAAAGGGCCGGCTAAACCGTTCATGCCGGCGGCATAACTTAAAAAAGGATCGCTTAATGCGGAGCCAACGAGATGCGTGGTATGCGCGGATACATTGCCGCCTTCATGATCTGCATGTATAGTCATGTACAGGCGCATCAGGTCTTTAAAACTTTCATCTTCAAAACCCATCATGTGTGCAAAATTTCCTGCCCAGTCGAGCAGGCCGTTTGGATGGATATGTTCATTATTTTTATACTTCCTGCGGTAGATATATGCTGCAATGCGAGGCAGACGTGCAATTAAATCCATCGCATCATCATACATGGGGCTCCAGTAATCTTTTTTACTGATGCCTTTTGCATATTCTTTTGCAAAATTACTTTCGGTTTGCAATGCCATTACGCCCACTACAAACATGGTCATAGGGTGCGTGTTCAGCGGCAATGCATCAATGGTATCAAATACATGGTTGGGCACATGGCTGCGGCGCTGCCAGGTGCTGGTAATATGGTTTACATCTTCTTCAGAAGGAAGTTGGCCAAGCAGCATTAAATAAAACAAACCTTCAGGCAGCGGCTCGTCGCCACCGGGCGCCTTGGGTAGCTTTTCACGGAGTTCGGGGATAGAATAACCGCGGAAACGGATGCCTTCCTGTGCATCCAGCAAACTGGTTTCGGTAACTAAACCGGTGATGCCGCGCATGCCTTGGTAAATCTGTACAAGGGTAACTTCACCAATTTTTTTATTGCCGTGGTCTTTAAGTAACTCTTTAATTTCAGCAGTTTCGGCATCTGCCTTTGCCCTGAATCTTTCTTTGATGAACCCCATGGTTGAATGAATTTAATAAATGTTGGGAACTGTTGCTAATGCAAAAAAACCGTGAGGTTTGTGTAGAAACCTGCACATTGGTAAAGATAAAACAAGTTGTTTTATGTAAAAGAAAAGTTTTGGTTCAATAAACAGCAACATGACCCCGGGTGAAAAAATATTAGCGACAGCTTCATATAAAAATAAAATACAAAACGGCCAGGTTTTGTTTAAAAAATATCCGGGTCAAAAAAAAGAAAACCCCCAAACCTGTGCAGGGTATGGTTTACGGCATTTTTTATACGCATTTAATTTTCGGCATTAGCAGCAATATGCAGTGCAAAAGCCGCCAGCGCAGTATCTTTCAAAAGGTTCATTAATGCGGCCTGCCTGTCCATATCATTGCTGCCGTTTATATAATTAGGAAGGTGAATAGTTAATACAAAAATGATCAGCAGTATGGCAAGCAGGTAGCCCGTAAGCCTTACCATCCTGTTGGTAATAAATGCAATGGCTGCAAGGATGAATGCAGCGCCTACAATATATACCCATATATTTCCGCCAGGCAAAAATGCGGGAATATAATTTGCCATGTTTTCTGGTTTCATAAAATGATAGATGCCAAAAATCATCATAACAATGGCAAGCAGCGAAATAGAAATACGCGACATGGTTTTCTGTTTCATAGCTTTTGATTTTAATCATTAAAAGTTACAACGCTTTTTTGGTATTTGCAAGTGCAAGTAAATAAATGTGCATAAAATACATTAGCCGGGGCACAGGAAACAACAGAATTGCAAATAATTTTTCTTCACGGGCTGCTGCTTCGTGAAATAAAATTACTGCAAAAGATTGCTGGCTAAAGCTATCCTGCTAATTTTGCAGCTTGAAGAAAAGCATGATTTGCCGTAAGGAGTGAATAATGATACAACTGTATCCCCATAACCATCGGGATGCGAAGCAACGAAGAATATAAAAGAGAAAAAGCGGAACCCCAAAAAACCAATTAAATAATCAAACCAATAAACTTTACACATGGCTGCCAGAACAGATTTATTTCAGTCCCCCGACTATTTTTTGGTTGATGAATTATTAACTGAAGAACACAAACACATACGCGAAGCGGTGCGCAATTATGTAAAAAAAGAAATTTCACCCATTATTGAAGATTATGCGCAGCGTGCAGAATTTCCTGAACAGATTGTAAAACAAATGGGTGAACTCGGTTGCTTTGGCCCCACTATTCCGCATGAGTATGGCGGCGGCGGACTGGATTATATTTCTTATGGGTTGATGATGCAGGAACTGGAACGCGGCGACAGCGGCGTACGCTCAACTGCAAGCGTACAGGGCAGTTTAGTAATGTTCCCTATTTATCAATACGGCAGTGAAGAACAACGAAAAAAATATTTGCCCAAACTGGCAAGCGGCGAATGGCTGGGTTGTTTTGGGTTAACAGAACCCAACCACGGCAGCGATCCATCAAGTATGCTCAGCAACTTTAAAGACGCCGGTGACCATGTAATACTTAATGGTGCAAAAATGTGGATCAGCAATGCACCTTTCTCACAGGTAGCTGTTGTGTGGGCAAAGAATGAAGCAGGAGAAATACAAGGCCTGATTCTCGAAAGAGGGATGGAAGGCTTCTCCACCCCCACCACGCATGGCAAATGGAGCCTGCGTGCAAGTGCAACAGGCGAGCTTGTTTTTGATAATGTAAAAGTGCCGAAAGAAAATATTTTTCCAAATGTGAAAGGATTGAAAGGGCCGCTCGGTTGTTTAACCAAAGCACGTTATGGTATTGCGTGGGGCGCTTTGGGTGCCGCAATGGATTGTTATGATACTGCATTGCGTTACAGCAAAGAAAGGATCCAGTTTGATAAACCGATTGGTGCATTTCAGTTGCAGCAGAAAAAACTGGCCGAAATGATAACTGAAATCACCAAAAGCCAACTGCTTGTGTGGAGGCTTGGAACTTTAATGAATGAAGGCAGGGCTACACCGCAACAGGTAAGCATGGCTAAAAGAAACAGTTGCGAAATTGCTGCAAACATTGCACGTGATGCACGCCAGATGCTTGGCGGAATGGGTATCACAGGCGAATACAGCATTATGCGCCACATGATGAATCTTGAAAGCGTGATTACTTATGAAGGCACACATGATGTGCATTTACTGATAACAGGAATGGATGTAACGGGGTTTAATGCGTTTAAGTAATAAGCCCCCGTCCCCGAAAGGGAGTAAAGAAAAAAATATGCAACAATCTTCTACCACATGTTATAGTTCCCATTCAAGGGCAGGGGGGCGCATTTTTTTAATTGGGATGATGGGCAGCGGCAAAAGTTTTTGGGGTAAATTGCTGGCAGTAAACAACCAATGCGCTTTTTACGATCTTGATGACGTAATAGAAACTGAGGAAAGAAAAACTATCAGTGACATATTCAGGCATCTGGGTGAAAAATATTTCAGGGAACTGGAAAGGGACTGCCTGCGCAAATTTGCAGACGAAGAAAATTTTATTCTTGCCACAGGTGGGGGCACATCCTGTTTTCACGAAAATATGAAATGGATGAATGAACAGGGAACCACCATCTGGATTGATGAGCCGGTTGAAGTTTTAGCAGAAAGATTAAGGCCGGAAAAAGCCCACCGCCCTTTAATCAAAAATTTATCTGATGTAGAACTGCATAATTTTCTCACGCAAAAATTTACAGAACGTTTTCATTATTATTCACGGGCGCAATACCATTTTCGTGAAAATATTTCTGAACAAAAATTTGCAGAAATACTTAACAGGAATGAATAAAACATTTTTAATAACCGCGGCATGCCTGGGTGCGTTTTCAGTGGTGCTGGGTGCATTTGGCGCACATGCATTAAAAGGTTTATTAAACGCTGATACTTTCCAGGTTTTTGAAACCGCTGTAAGATACCAGTTTTATCATGTGTTTGCGCTGCTTGCTTCAGGTGTTTTATTTCAAACATTTAATAACAAATGGATACTATGGAGCGGAAGGTTGTTTATTGCAGGTATAATTTTTTTCAGCGGCTCGCTGTATGTGTTAACTTATTTTCTTGCAACAGGTAATGATGCTATGAAATGGATTGGCGCATTTACACCGGTTGGTGGCCTGTGTTTTATTGCCGGATGGGTTTGCATGGCAACAGGATTTTTTAAGAGAAGCACTATGTAAAATTTTAAAAGAGTTTCTTCCGGGAGCAACCACCGCAAAATTTTTATTTTAAAAAATTAAACCACATTGATTGCTTTTTATTAATTTCATTTCGGAATAAATTATTATTCCCTTCTTATATAAACACTAACTAACCATCAGTTTATGAAAAAGATCTGCACGGTCCTTATTTTTTTTTCTATTTCATTGTTGTCACAAGCACAGGTAAACCTCAACCAAAAAACAATCACAGATGCCGGTGTGGTTAGTAATGCAGCCATCAGTATTGTTTTGCAGCCAGATGGAAAGACAGTTGTACTCGGCTCTGTACTTGAAGGCAAAAAGTATAAAACAGCATTACTGCGTTTTGATTCATCAGGGTCATTGGATGCATCTTTTGGAAAAAACGGAATTGATACCTTTTCTAACTTTTTACCTGCGGGATATGATGGTGGTTCACTAAGGGCAATCGCATTGCAGCCCGATGGAAAAATTGTTGCTGCGGGCACTGCATGGTATTATTCGGGGTCATTTTATCTAAGCAATATTTTACTGATGCGCTTTAATGCAGATGGAAAAATTGATTCTACTTTTGGACAGAACGGTACAGTAAGAACAAATATAAATTCATCAACGGGTTTGTCTGTTGATGATGCTTACAGTGTTGCAATGCAGGACAGCAGTAAAATAGTAATTGCCGGAACAACTTATGATTACCAGCAAAACAGGATGGTGTTTATAAGATATGATAATGATGGGGCAATAGACAACAGTTTTGGGATTGGCGGGGTTGTTTTGCTCGACATTAACCACCTGGATGATAAAGCTTTTAATGTAGCCATACAGCCTGGCGGCAAAATTGTTGCAGCGGGTGAAACATATATAAGCAACCACAGCTACGATGTGGCATTGGTAAGGCTTACACACAATGGTACACTGGACAATGCTTTTGGTACAAATGGAATTGTAACCACACGGATTGGTGATGGAGGTGATGTTGCTAAAAAAATAGCTTTTCAGAAAGACGGAAAAATTGTTGTTACCGGCAGCACACAGTTTTTATACCCGCAACCAACTGATGTGCTTGTATTGCGGTACTCTGCAAAAGGCACTGTTGACAGCTCGTTTGGATATTTTGGCAAACTGATTATTAATGTAGCGGGGCAGTCTGATGAGGGGAACTCAATAATTGTACAGCCGGATAATAAAATATTGATTGGCGGTACCGCAAAAATAAATTCAACTGATAATTTTTTTGCCGCAAGAATTTTACCGAGTGGTTTTTTTGACAGCACATTTGGTTCAAAAGGCATCCTTACTTTCTCTGCAAACCACCAGGGCGATATATGTAATGGAATGGTTTTGCAGGGTAATGGCAAATTTATTCTCGCAGGGCAATCAGGTTTTGGCGCCAGTAATTATTTCGGCCTTGCACGATATACTTCTTCAGCAACACCGGACAAGAGTTTTGGAAACAGGGGAACAAGGTTACTGGCAATCGGCTCCAGCGAAGATATTGCTTACAAAATGCTGAAGCTTCCCTGGGATAATTCAATACTCCTTTGCGGAACTGCCAATGGCTATTGGACCATGATAAAATATAAAGCAAACGGGAGCCTTAAAACTGATCCATCTTTTGGTATAAATGGAAAGATAAGTGTGCTTCACAAAGACCCGGGCAATCCATCTGCCGAACCTGACATTGCCATTGATTCTGCTTTGCACAAAATTTATATCAGTGGATATACAGGCAGTTTTACCATACTGCGGTTTAATGAAGACGGAAGCACCGATACAGCATTTGGCAAAAATGGTGTGGTTAATTACCCCGGAACTATTTATTATGGCGGGCTTGGCGTACAGGCAAATCATAAAGTATTAATTGCCGGTGTACGCCAATTTTCTACCAGCGGATATGATTTTATTGCGCGCTTGAATATGGATGGCTCGGTTGATTCGTCATTTGGCTCAAACGGTGAAGTTCAAAACCTGCCGTTAACTGTAAATTCAATTTATGCCAATAATAAAAATAATTCAATCCTTTTATCGGGCAGGGCACCGCTTCAGTTTGATGGGGCAATAGGTATTTTTAAACTAAAAAATAATGGGGCAACAGACAGCACATTCGGTACAAACGGGCTTGGTGAAATAAAAATTCCAAATGGCAGCGCAGAAGTGTTTTTTAAGTACCTGCTCACCACGGATGCATCAGGAAAATATCTTGTAAGCGGGGGTGTACAGGTATATGATAATTTTGCTTATAAATTTTCAGTCAGCAGGTTTTTAAAGAATGGCTTTCCCGATTCATCATTCGGAAAAAAAGGACTGGTTATTACCGATGAAACAAGTAACAGTTATTATGATACATACAATGAAGGCATCACTTCTTTCTGTACAGGAAATAATTGCGGAGTAGTAACCACGGGCATTAAACAAAACGATGCGGATGAAAAATCTGATGTAGTTGTAGTTGTCTATAAAAATGATGGAACAATTGACAGCAGTTTTTTTAATTCTGCTAAAGCCTATTTGGATACAACACTTTTCGGGGATGAATACGAAGGTGGCTTTTCAACATTAGCTGATAACAGTGACCCTGCAAACACGGTTATATATATTGCCGGAAAAGCCAGTAATGGTACCAACAGCGATTTTATGCTTGCAAAAATAATAAAGAGGAATAGCAGCAATTTTGCAAAAACTGCATCCCCGGTAACTAATTTCGCAATGAATGTATCACCCAATCCCGCGCATGGCTTTTTAAATATAAGCTATACACTTCCGCGGGCGGAAAAAATAAAACTTGAATTGATTCCGGTTGATACAAAAGCTAGTTATAATTTGCTGGAGCAAAATGCTAATGCAGGCACACAGAAGGTAAGCCTTATTTTACCAAAGGGATTAACAGCGGGTGTTTATTTCTTAAAATTAGTTTCGCAAAACGGAAGCACCGTGAAGAAAATTGTTGTGGAATAATTTTTTAAAACTACATGGCGGTAGCGCAGAAAGTATTATTCAAAGGGGTATGCACTCAGGTCCGTTCTTCACCTTCATGATGGTTATTAAACAAAGGGTTATCATCATCCATTAATTCCCTTTCAATTTCTTCCATCTGCACAATATCCCAGGCCTCGCTTTCTGTGGGTGTAATATTCATTAATTCAAGTAACTCCATTTCTTCAAATTTTTTTTCTGCCGAAGATTGGATTTCGCAGATTACAAAAGATACATTATTTTCATAAAAAATTTGCTGGATTTTTGCAAGTTCATCAGCCCCCGCTTCATCAACAGTTAAAACATTTTTTAAATTCAGCACAATGTTCTTTATGTCTTTTTTGAGGTAAGAAATTGCCGTTTGGAAAATTTCTGCTGTTAAAATGTCATTCAAATTTTCCTCATTCGGCGTAATAACCGTAAATTTCTCTCTGGTATCAATTTTGAACTGCATAAGGACTTATTGTTTTTCATTAACAGGATGTGCATAAATGCACTATTACAGGGCTCAAAAATATTTGTTATCATTGTATAAACACTAAAAATGGATAATAACTTTTCAGCACAGGTAAAAGAAATCATTTCTTTCAGCAGGGAAGAAGCATTAAGATTGGGAAATGATTTTATAGGAACGGAACATTTATTACTGGGATTAATACGTGAGGGTGAAAACACGGCCATTAAAATATTGAAGCAGTTAAATGTTGACTTATATGAATTGCGCAAGGAAGTGGAACTGGCAGTAAAAGATAAAACAGGGAAAAATATTGCCAATATAAACAGCCTGCCGCTTACAAAACAGGCAGAAAAAGTAATAAGGGTGACAGTTCTGGAAGCAAAAGCGCTGAAAAGCCCGCTGGTGGAAACAGAACACTTAATGTTATCCATATTAAAAAACAAAGAAAACATAGCAACACAAATTTTAAATCAGTTTGACGTGGATTACGACATTTTCAGAAACGAATTAGGCATGGTGCGCAGCAATGAACCCCGCAGCGAATACACAGAAGAAAACGATGATGATTTTGATGAAGAAAGAAAAAGTTACTCGCAGCAGCAGCGTAGCAAACAGAGCCCGGCTGCCAAAAGCAAAACGCCTGTACTGGATAATTTTGGCAGGGATATTACAAAGCTTGCGGAAACAGGCTCGCTGGATCCCATCATCGGGCGTGAAAAAGAAATTGAAAGGGTTTCGCAAATCCTTTCGCGCCGTAAAAAAAATAATCCTATTTTAATCGGTGAGCCTGGCGTGGGTAAAACCGCAATAGTAGAAGGTTTGGCGCTGCGCATTGTGCAGCGCAAAGTAAGCCGTGTATTGTTTGATAAAAGGGTTATCTCACTTGATCTTGCGGCATTAGTTGCCGGTACAAAATACCGCGGCCAGTTTGAAGAAAGGATGAAAGCCATTATGAATGAACTTGAAAAAAACCGCGATGTGATTTTGTTTATTGATGAAATCCATACCATTGTAGGCGCCGGTGGCGCCAGCGGCTCATTAGATGCTTCAAATATTTTTAAACCTGCATTGTCACGCGGCGAGCTGCAGTGCATCGGTGCTTCCACACTTGATGAATACAGGATGTATATTGAAAAAGACGGAGCGCTGGACCGCCGCTTTCAAAAGGTAATGGTGGATCCCCCTACCGTTGATGAAACCATACAGATACTTACAAATATCAAATCAAAATATGAAGATTATCATAACGTAATTTATAGTGAAGATGCTATTGATGCCTGTGTAAAATTAAGTGACAGGTACATGACCGACCGCTTGCTGCCGGATAAAGCAATTGATGTGCTTGATGAAGTAGGCGCAAGAGTACATTTGAAAAATATAAATGTACCACAGGATATTTTAGACCTTGAAAAAAAGATTGAAGATATTAAACTGGAAAAAAATAAGGTAGTAAAAAGCCAGCGTTTTGAAGAAGCAGCAGCTTTACGCGACACAGAAAAACGTTTAGGGGAGGAACTGGACAGGGCAAAAAATATCTGGGAAGAAGAAAGCAAACATAAGCGCTACCCGATAGGTGAAGAACAGATTGCGGAAGTGGTAAGCATGATGACGGGCATCCCTGTAAAACGGATGGTACAGGCCGAAACAGAAAAGCTGCGCAAAATGGCTGATGATATGAAGCTGATGGTGGTGGGCCAGGAAGAAGCCATAAGCAAAGTAGTAAAAGCGATACAGCGTAACCGTGTGGGTTTGAAGGATCCCAAAAAACCTATTGGCACATTTATTTTTCTTGGGCCAACCGGAGTGGGGAAAACAGAAATGGCAAGGGCTTTATCAAGATATATGTTTGACAGTGAAGATGCGCTGATACGTATTGATATGAGTGAGTACATGGAAAAATTTACGGTAAGCCGTTTAATTGGTGCGCCTCCGGGGTATGTAGGTTATGAAGAAGGCGGGCAGCTTACAGAGAAAGTGCGGCGCAAACCTTACTGTGTAATCCTGCTTGATGAAATTGAAAAAGCGCATCCTGATATTTACAATATTTTACTGCAAGTGCTGGATGATGGCCAGTTAACAGATGGCCTGGGCCGTAAAGTGAATTTCAAAAACACTGTTATTATCATGACATCTAATATCGGCGTGAGGCAGTTAAAGGATTTTGGCGATGGAGTAGGTTTTGCCACAGCTAACCGTTTGCAGAATGCAGATGAAAATAATAAAGCTGTAATTGAAAAAGCGCTGAAACGTACCTTTTCCCCTGAATTTTTAAACCGTGTGGACGATGTGATGATCTTTAATTCGCTCAGCAAAGAGAATATTTTTGAAATAATAGATATTCTTATGAAGGGGGTGATGAAGCGCCTTCAGTCACTGGGTTTTTCATTGGAACTTGCTCCTGAAGCAAAAGAATTTATTGCAGAAAAAGGCTATGATATACAATTCGGTGCAAGGCCTTTGCACAGGGCAATTCAAAAATACCTTGAAGACCCGCTGGCGGAAGAAATATTAAGCCTGAACATAAAAAATGGCGACGTAATGATTGCGGGGCTTGACAAGGAAAACGGCAAAATAATTTTCAGCCTGAAGAAAAAAGAAGAAGAAGCAAGCGTATAAAACTGAACCTTATAAAAAAAGCCCTGTAAAACTGCAGGGCTTTTTTTCGGACCGGATACAATGCGGATTATAATGGATCAAAAAATGAACAGTAAGCAGAAGTGTGCGACGCAACAGGAGATGATAAAAGATATATTGCCTGGTAATGAAATTTAAAAAATCAGGAGAGCATTGTTTTGTTTTTAATAACAACATCTTCAAGAAGTTTATAAAAATCTTTTTGCACTGCCAGATTTTGCAGCGCATCCATGTGGTTTTGGTGATGCATATCTGTTCCCAGTAAATCAATCATATTGTTTTTCAATAATTTTTCTGCAATTGTTTTACAGGGTCTGCCGTAATAGCCGAATAATGAAAGCAGGTTTACCTGCAGTATGCATCCAAGTTCAATAAACCGTTCATATTTCTCAAATTCTGTGTGTAAATAATTATACCGTTCAGGATGAGCAAGCACGGGTTGGAGGCCTTTCATCCGCAAATCAAATATTACTTTTTCAATATTGCGCGAAGCAGCTATGTAAGACATTTCAATAAGTATAAGATTCTTCCCAAAGGTGAGCAATGGCTTTCCCGACTCCACATATTTTTCCATTTCTGTATCCACCATGTATTCCGCAGCAGCTTCTATTTTAACGGGGATATTTTTTTTATGCAGTTCTTTACGTAAAAGATCAAGTTTTGGTAATATTGTTTCGGGTCCGTTTGGGTAAAGATCTGAAATAATATGCGGTGTGCATATCAGTTTATCGTAGCCAAGTTCATGCAGTTGCTGAATGTAAGCAACTGATTCTTCAATTGCCTGCAGGCCGTCATCCAGCCCGGGAAGTAAATGGGAATGCATGTCTGCCCCAATAAAAGAAAGATCCGGTTTTACACGGCTTGATTTAAAAATTGAAAACATTATGCAAAAATACATTAACCGTGTGAACTATTCGCCGGATACCTTCAGGGGCAGTTTATTATTTGATGAAGGCATATCATATAATTCATAAACAGAATTGTTACTGATATATTCAGGTACAATATATTTCATTTGTTTAACTACAGTATCATCTTTGCATTCATTTGCCATTTGCAGCAGGCTGTTGATCTCCTCTGAAATTTTTGAATAATTCTCTTCAGTCACTTTTGCGATTAATATTTTTTTGTGATGCGTGGGCATTACTTTTTCTTCTTTGTTCAAAAGCTCTTCGTAAAGCTTTTCCCCCGGCCTTAAACCGCTGAAGGTAATTTCAATGTCGGTACCGGGTTCATAACCTGCCAGCAAGATCATTTTTTTTGCGAGGTCCAGTATTTTTACCGGTTCACCCATATCAAACATATACACTTCCCCGCCATGCCCCATTGTTACAGCTTCAAGAACCAGTGAGCAGGCTTCATGAATAGTCATAAAATAGCGCATTACATCGGGGTGGGTAACCGTAACCGGCCCGCCATTTTTTATTTGTTCATGAAAACGCGGGATAACTGAACCGTTTGACGCAAGCACATTTCCAAAACGGGTGGTAATAAAGCGGGTACGCCTTTGTGATGTCGCTAACTGATAAAAAGGAAGAGTGTCAGCAGGTTTTGTGTTGTGGTCAAAGTGGTGCAGTGAGTGACAGTACATTTCTGCAATCCTTTTTGAAGCACCCATTATATTTGTTGGGTTAATAGCCTTGTCAGTGGATATAAAAAGAAACCGGTCCACACCATATATCTCGGAAAGATCTGCAATTACTTTTGTACCCAGCACATTGTTGCGGATAGCTTCAGACGGATGGTTTTCCATCATGGGCACATGTTTGTAAGCAGCGGCATGAAAAACAATGTTGGGCAGGTATGTACTGAACATCTGATCCATTGCATACTCATCCTTCACATCTCCAAGATAAAATTTTAACCGGTTCCCCAGGCTGTATTTTTTTTGAAGATCATATTCAAGGTTATGAAGACCTGTTTCCACTTGGTCACAGATAATCAATGATCCAGGGCTCATGGCTGATATTTGCCTGGCAAGTTCACTTCCGATAGAGCCGGCTGCACCAGTAATCAGTATCCTTTTGCCGAAAAGAAAATTTACCACTTCGGAGTTGCATAACTGTATGGGAGGCCTGCCCAGCAATTCTTCAATTTTTACTTCCTGCAGTTGACCCAGGTTCAGATGGCCGTGTATCCAGCTTTTTACGGGCGGTATATTCATCACCTTTACATGATACGCAAGACATTCATCAACCATTTTGTTTTTAATACTTATATCAAAGTTATTGGTGGCTAAAAAAAAGATATGTATATTAAAAATTTTTATTACTTCTGTTAATTGGCTTACCGGGTACACCCTTATGTGATCAATGGTTTTCCCGATTATTTTTTCATCATTGTCAATCAATGCAGCAACATGGTACCTGTTGCCGGATATCTGTTCAATTGTTTTCATCAGCGGCGATGCATTTAAACCCGCTCCGTATATAATTACATTCACCCTGGCTTCTTCTTTTATACTTTGGTTATATAATATTTTTACTACAACCCTGTAGCCAACCATAAAAAATGAAGCAATAAAAAAATAAATGACCAGCGAAGCTGTTGGTATCAGGGCTTCATAGCCCAAAAAGGAGAAAAGCATATTCAGCATCAACATTCCGGTAAATGAAGACATAACAGCAGTAAGGCTCCGCAATGCTTCATGAAAATCCGAATACCGGATAATGCCATCATAGGTTTTAAATACGGAAATAAAAAACCCGCTGCACAGCAGAGTAATAAGTATATCAGCCCAACGGCTTTGATCCGGCTGTGAATGAATACCTGAATTTAATAAAATAAGGTTCGCAAGTATAATGGCTCCGGTACAAATGGAAAGATCCAGGACAAATATTACCCATTTAGGGGTAATACGGTTTTTAAGCAGAAAGTTTCTGAACTGGTTCATAGGACGGATTTTAAGGGTAGTTTATACACTTATTCTTCATTGGTAAATGTATTTCTAAAATTAAGCTCCTTTTTTAAATACAGATGCCAATGTGGATAATATGATATAAAAGTAATTCTTTATTCTTTTATTGTGGATATACCATTTATTTAATTGAATTTTAACCGGCATTATCTCCTTAATATAATATTCTTCCGGGTTCTTTTGAAGTGCAAGAAGCATATTTTCGTTCCTGTATTTTACAGAAGCATAATCAGTAATGCCTGGTTTTACACTCAATACAATTTTTTGTTCCTCACTGTACATGTCTACAAATTTTCTCAATTCGGGCCGCGGTCCCACTAAGCTCATATCATTTTTTAAAACATTTACAAGCTGCGGCAGTTCATCCAGTTTGTATTTACGCAAAAAAAATCCAATACCTGTGATGCGTAAATCTTTTTCCCCCACTGTTAAAGAGCTTTCCAGTTCAGCATTTTCGCACATTGTCCTGAATTTATACAAATCAAAATCCCTCCCGTTTTTACCCACCCGCTGCTGTATAAAAATAGCCGATCCTTTTGAAGTAAGCTTTATAAGCAAAGCAACTACAATAAAAAAAGGCAATAAAACAACCAGCACAAATATTGAAATAACCACATCAAAGAAACGCATTAACATCAGCGTTTCAAAATTTTTTCAACTTCACTAATAACCGCATCAGCCACAATTTTACATTGTGCATTGCTAAGCTGCGGATATACAGGCAATGAAATTTCATTTGCATACAAACTGTACGATTGCGGATATTGCCCTGTTTCAAAACCCATTTCTTTAAATACAGACAACAATGGGAGAGGGATAAAATGCACATTTACAGCAACACCTTTTAAAGCTATTGCTGTTATTATTTCATCACGCTGCTGCTCTGTAATATTTTTTATGCGCAAAGCATATAAATGATATGATGATTCAGCTGTATCATTTTTACCCACAGGGCAAAGCGCCCATGAAAATGGCTGCAGCCTTTCTGTATAAAAATCAAATACCCTTTTCCTTTCCTTTAGGAGCGTAGTTTTATATTTGCGCATCTGCACTAAGCCAACAGCAGCAAGCACATCAGGCATATTCATTTTAAAGCCCGGATATACAATATCATATTTCCATCCGCCGCCTTTTGATTTTGAAAGCGCATCCTTTGTTTGGCCGTTCAGGCTCCACAGCCGCAAAGTGGCATAAAGTTGAGCGTTATTAAAAGGCGCAGGCAGGTTAAAACAAATAATGCCGCCTTCAGCAGTTGTAATATTCTTTACAGCATGAAAAGAAAAAACAGTCATGTCAGCATAACTGCCCGCCACTTTATTATTATAAACTGCGCCAAATGCATGCGCTGCATCATCAAGTATTAAAATCCTGCCTAAATTTTTTTGCTGCACGTTAGCCGGATTAAAAACTTTTTTAACTTCAGCATCATTTACAATATTGTACACTGCATTATAATTACAGGGCCAGCCCCCAATGTCAACAGTAATAATTGCTTTTGTTTTTTGCGTAATGGCTAACCTGATTTTTTCAGGATCAATATTAAAATCTTCGCCCGCATCCGCCATTACAGGAATGGCGCCCACATGCATTACTGCAAGTGCGGTGGCGCAATAAGTGTATGCGGGCACTATCACTTCATCTCCTTTTGTAACACCAAACCAATGCAGCACAAGCATGATAGCCGATGTGGCAGAGTTTACAGCCAGCGCTTTTTCCACATTGCAATAAGCAGCCGTTTCATTTTCGAGTTCAATTGTTTTAGGGCCGGTAGTGATCCACCCACTTTTAAGTGTACGTACCACTTCATCAATTACATCATCATCAATATACGGTGGTGAAAAAGGGATATTCATTTATAAATAATATTACAAATAAAAATGGAAATATTTTTTATATGCCAAACTTTGCTGCATCCATTAAACACCCGTTGCGTCGCACCCTTCTGCGTTCTTATCTCTTTTCCGCAATACGCAGCAACCTTGTTTCTATAGCTTCAGTTTAATCCTTCAAATGCATTCAGCCATTTCTGCAAAATCAATTCATAACCGTACTGCTTCGCATATTCACGGGCTTTGCTGCCGATGCTTTCACCAAATCCCGGGGTATTTAAAAGCATTTCAATTTTATCAGCCATTGCTTCATCATCATTTAGGGTTACCAGCAAGCCATTCACGCCTTCATCAATTATAAAAGGTACCCCTCCGCAGTTTACTGAAATTACGGGCAGGCCCAGTGCCATAAATTCAACAAGGGAAACCGGTGCATTGTCAATGGTATTTGTTGAAATATAAATATCATATTCATCTGCCAGGTTATTTTTATCATCTATATTTATATAGCCGGGGAAATTTATGCTGTCCTGCAGGTGATATTGTGCAGCCATTTCCTTTATTTTATCAAGCAACCCGTTATCATTACCCGCCATTACCATTTTAAACCCGGGATATTTTTCAGCTAAAATTTTTGCCACCCGCACAGCCATAGCCGGATTATAAACGTTTTCAAATGAGCGCATCCACATAATATGCGGCCGTAATTTTTTTTTTGTGTGATAAGTATAGGCAGAAAGGTCGAGCACATTTTCAATCACAACGCATTTTATATGCCGGGTGGCAAGAAATTCTTTAAAGTAGGCAGAAGGGCAAACCACTAAATCCGCACGCTGCATGGCTTTCAGGAATTTTGTTTTTCCCCGTGTTACCTGTTCAGGTATAGAGCCGCCATGAACAATAAGGATGATTTTCTTGCCCAATGATTTAAGCAGCCGTGCAGCAGTTTCCTGCCATATAAAACTAAGCCTTGTGCCGTACAGGGGGACAACCGCAATATCAAAATCTTTTCTGCGGTAAATGATTGTCTTTAGGGTATCTGTAATTTTCAGAAATCTTTTGTACTGCGCCGAAGTTTTAATAACAGTAATCTTATTTGTTTCAAGCAGCGCGGCAAGTTGCTCTGCCGCAGTAGTGGTATGCTTTTTATTTTTCGGGTGGCGGAACGAACCCACGATTAATATGGTATCCTTAATCATGCAGGGTTATATATTTTATCATTTCAAAAGACGACTCATGTTCCTTAACTACCTGCCACCTCAGTTTTTTATACGCATTTACGGCCCTTGTATTTTCTTTCTTCACTGATAATATCATTTTTGAAATACGCCTCTGCACCGCTTCTTTTTCAAATTGCCCCATCAGCATTTCAAAAACGCCTTCGCCCCTGAAAGCAGGGTGCACACCAATTACAACAAGACCAACCCTTGTATCTGAAACCGTTTTATTTTCAGCGGCAGGATATTTTTTTTTGCGTGAAAGTATTTTGCTGTAAATATTTTTAAAAATAAGCGGGTACATGGCCATCACTTCTTTATTAAAAATAAGCCAGGGGTTTTTTATCACCCCTTTCACGGCTTCACTCATTGCATACTGCATTATTCCGCTTGCAGAGCCATCGCCTGTATATTCCGGGCAAAAACCGCCGCAATATCCAATTACTTTATTCTGCTCATCCACCACATGAAATAAAAACCTGTTACTGCCTGCAAGAAACCATTCCATTGTTTTGCAGCAATATGCAAAACCAATTTTTGTGGAAGGCGAATCCTGAAAACATAAACGGTGGCAGGCTGCTATACACGCCATATCACTATGCCGGCTCTGCAACAGGCTGTACATTCTTTTTTCTTTTTATGATGGTATAAGAAGGTGTAGCCACAACCAGCATAAGTATTAATGGCTGAATAGAAATTTTAAGCCCATTGTGTACAAGGATCATACAGAATAAAACAAAAAAATAAACAGCGTATTCCCTTTGAATTTTTCTGCGCCGTAAAACTTCTACCGCTAAAAACAGATAAAAACCCCAATAAGTAATTATGCCAATAATCCCATGTTCGGCGGCCACACGTATAAATTCGTTATGCGCACCTGACTCTTCCTGATAGAGATGCCGTTTTACAATTTCAGAATTAAAGTTTGCGGTTCCCACGCCGGTAAAAGGTTCCTGAAAAAACAAATCAATTCCGGCTTCTACCAGCAAATCGCGGCCTGAAGCGCCTTCCATCTGGTAACGCTGTTCAAGTATCCCATTGGTTTCATCAGACACATAAGAATAAACTATTAACGCAGCAGGTATCAGCAGCAGGAATAAATAATAACTTTTTGCTTTGCGTGCATTAAAAATAAAATACAAAGCCATTACTGCGCCCAAAAAATAAACACCCCCCCTTGATAAGCTGATTACCATTACCAGTGAAGTAAGTGTAAGCACGCAAAGATTGAGCAGCAAAGATTTTTGCCCATCGTTCATGAGTGAAAAAAAAATAATGGAACAGGAAACCCCGAGGTAGCCGCTTATCTGGTCAGGTGCCAGCCCGTTTATAGCTTCGGAACTGGCGGTAAGCACATAAGTATTGCCACCGGTAATCTGTCTTACCAGTGCGTATCCGCATAAAAAAAAAGATGCAGTTTTTATATGGTTGAAAAACGTATTGATAAGCGCCGGGCGCAAAATATTAACCGAACCCCATACAGATACAATGGTAAGCAAAAGGGTATTTACAATCAGTACCCTTGCATACACCGCATCATCCGCTCTTATGCTGTTCCCAATTTCTATAATGCAGAATAAAATAAGCAGCACAAACGCTCTTGAATGGATTTTTACTTTTGTGCCCTGTTTGATCATTAGTATTGAAAATACAGCAATAAGCACATACGGCATAAAAAGGTACGGAATAAAAAGTGCCTTTGACCTGATAAATATTTCTGAATAAACCATATAGGGCAGCACAGAAAAAACGCTTGGCAGGTCATTTTGAAATGCAAAAAATATTGCCACGCCGGCCAGGCATACATACACTATAGCAGCCAGGCTTACCGGAAAATATCCAAAGCCAATGGCAAGGCCTGCAATAAGTGCAAGCCCGTAAGTAAAAATTGTGTTACTTGTTATACGGTATAATAAACGTTTAGTCAAAATAGTAATTGATGATTCCAAGATAATTGTTTACCCAATTTTCAATGGTAAACAGTTTTGCATACTGCCTGCCATTTGCAACCATAGCCGGTAATATGCTCTGATCATTCATTACTTCATGAATAAGCCCGGCAAGCTTTGCCGGGTCGCCTGCTGAAAAAATAAATCCCCTTTCATTATTGCCTGTCATATTTTTTGCCAGCGCCACATTGTTTAAAAAAGGAAGCAGGCCGTGAAAAAAACCTTCAATAGGTACTTTGCCAAAACCCTCTGCCAGCGGGGCTTGTACAATAAAATGCGATTGCCTGTATAACGCCTGCAATTCGGCAGAAGTCTTTTTCCCGGCAAGTATTACACATTTATTTAAATTATTTTTTTTTATAAATTCATTGTACTCTTTCATTAATGGCCCCGCTCCCACAATATATAAACAAAAAGAAAAAGATTTTTCATACAGCAGTTTAAACGCTTCCAAAATAAATCGCTGGTTTTTATTGGCCACCAATGCACCTACGGTAATGAAAACAGGCTTTTCAATTTTTCTATTTTGATAGAGTTCAATTCTTTGCTGCACGTTTCCGGTTTCATCATCCCATTCCTGTGAAGTATAGGACGGGCTGATACCCATAAACAAATGCCCGTCATTTTTTAATTCGTAAGCATAAACCCATACAGGGCCTTTAAAATATTTTTTTAAAAGCCATTTCTGAAAACGGTAAGTATGCGGTTCGGTTTTATAATCCTCCCAGGTACCGGTATATTGCGCAAAGGTTTTTGCTTTTTTAAAATAAAAATAAAAAAACCCGGGGATGCTTAAATTGTTGGGAAAGCGCATGTACACAATATCCGAAGATGCATTTGCTTTCCGGAAAGCCCTTATCCATGAGGGAATTGCGCGCAACACTGCAAGCTTATCTTTAATCGAATTACCCCCTACATTTGGAAGCGGTATAAACTCCATGCTGCCAAGCGTATATTTTGAAGTAACATCGTTTGCAATATTTTTTTCAAACGGACAGCACACTGTGGTATGCTGAAAAGCAGAAGCAAGCGCCTGCATTTGTTTACAGTAAATATGGTTTTCGGTAACCGCGGCGCCATCAGTGTCAAACTTATGTACGCAATCAGAAATAATGGCCAGCCGTTTAAATTTGTTTTGCACAAAAAAAATTAAAGTATAATTATCCTGTTAAAAATTTTCACTGCAAAGTAACCTGCACAGTTTTACTGTCAGTTAATATTTCAGGCATATAATTGTTTGAAAGCATTTTTTCTGCAATGATTTTTGATTTCAGGTATTGCACAAAGAGTATGGGTGATTTTATAATTGTCAGCATTATACTAAACAACAGCATGGCACTGCTGCGTTTTTGTTTATACGAAACATTTGAAAGCATAATCCCAATAAACATTGCATTGCGGTACAACCCTGATGGAAAATATTTCCGGTACATGTAAACCACGCTGGGTATGGGTTTGGGGGCAAACCATTTTTTGGGGCGGAAGCCATCCCAACTGCCCAATTCGCGCAGGCCGCCGCTGCCCGCTTTTAAATGCACACGCGCAGCCAGGGGGTTTGAAATACTTTTGAAACCATTTATGTATGCACGGAAACCAAACTCGCCATCGCCCATGCGCTGCCCGTTAAACTGTTCATCAAACAAACCTGTTTTTTTAAATACATCCCGTTTTACCATCGCATTACCAGAATCAAACTGATCGGCCCACCGGAAATAATTATAGCTTTCAGGGATTTTTTGGCCCGAAGTGGCAAGAGACACCCCCGCGGAAATATCAGCCTTAAAAAAATCAATACACTTTAAGTGTTGCGCAATCCAGTCAGGCTGTACACGCGAATCATCATCAAAAAATAAAAGATATTCCGCTGCTGTTGCCTTTACTGCATTGTTTCTTGCAGTCCACAGCAGTTTCTCTTTTTGTACATGCACTTTTAAATTCAATGAAAACTGTTCATAAAACACCTCTTCAAAATCATCCGACTGGTCAAAAACAAGCACTTCAAAATTTTTATACGTTTGCTTTTCCAGGTCATCGAGCACATTCTGCAGATACCGGTAACGGTTGAGTGTGGGTATAATGACCGCCACCAAAGGATTTAACTGAATAAGCGCCGCCTGAAAATTTTCATAGCCGCCCACAGCAACCGGTTCACTGTAAGGATTGATACGCCTGACTTTTGCTGTAGAAAAAAAAGCCTGCAATTCCCTGAACATATTTTTAAAAGTAAAGATGCGCAGCATCAGCGCAAATACCGTCCATGCTGTTCCCCAGTATTTTCTTAAAAATGTATATTCATCTTTTAAAGCGGGTGGCTGCAGTTGGTCTAGTTGATTTATTTCCGCTGAAGTTGATTGAAGCAAAACGCCTTTATTCCATAAACGGTAACCCGCATCTGCAAGCTGTGCAGATTTTGTTTTATACCGCTCATCCAAAAATCCGGTGGGGATTTTTTTTTCATCCACATAGCAGGATGCAAAACTACCGGTTGATTTTGGTGAAAGATTAAATTGCCAGGCGGGTTGGGTATATTTAATAAACTTGAAAATCATTACCGGGATTGGGTTTCAGCTTACAAAACATTAATGCTCCAAAAAACAAAATATATTAAGGCCCTTAACAACTGTTTCGAAATTGTATTTTGCCAGCGCCCTGAAAAATGACTGGGAGGCTCCTTTACGCATGCGGTCGTGCAGTTCAATAATAATTACTTTTGTGCGCTGCATCCAGAATTCATAACCGCTTTCAAACAATTCTTTTTCCGAACCTTCTATATCTATTTTCAAAATGTCTATCGAATCAATATTATTAGCAAGCATAATATCCCTGATGGAAACAGCCGCTATTGTATTTTCTCCGTTTTCTTCTGTTTCATGCACCGTAAAACCCCAGTTGCCCTGGCCGGTATCTTCAATTTTCAGGCGCGCAGATTTATTCCATATCCCGTTATTGTATAAAACAGTATCAGTGTAGCCGCATAAATTTTTTGATAAAATTTCAAAATTATTTTTCTCAGGTTCCACTGCAATTATTTTAGCGGCGGGGTATTTGTTTTTAAAGAAAATGCTTGTCAGCCCTATGTTTGCGCCGCAATCTATAATTACAGCAGGCGTGAATGAAAAAGAGAAACCGTAAGGCTTTCCTACAATCACATCCATAAACGCCGGAAAATCCGAAGTGCAGGTACGTAAATAAACCGGCTGCGCAAATTCTTTTACAAAAGAAAAAGAAACTATCTTCTTTTCTTTACTCCGCATACTGGAATATAGCAATAATCCTTTGCTCCCAAACCTGTCGTACAGTTTTTTTATTTTATTTATTTTGCTGATCATGTGCCGTTGAATTTAGCATACGGTAATAAACCGATTCAAATTTTTCAATCTGCTTTTCAATGGAAAAACCCGCCAGCACATGTTTACGGGCATTCATGCCAAGCGAAATACGCAATGTATCATCATTTATAAGCTGCAGTAAATGCGCAGCCAAAGTTTCATGATCATACACATCCGCAAGCAGGCCGTTCTCACCATCTGTTATCACTTCATCCATACCGCCACTGCGCGTACATACCACCGGCAATTCCATGCTCATCGCTTCAAGTGCCGCATTAGCAATGCCTTCATACATGCTTGGCAAAAAGAAAATATCACATCCATTATATAACCCTGTAATTTCTGACCGCGATTTTGTACCCGCCAGCTTTACCTGTTGCTGCAGGCCCATCTCATTTATATGAAAAATAATTTCTTCTTTCTGCGGGCCATCGCCAACAATCGTCCATGTAAAATTTTCAAATGCTCCTTTTAATTTTTTTATGGCAAGCAACCCGGTTAAATATCCTTTTTGGAATGTAAGCCTTCCGATGCTTAAAATATTAACCGGGCGGTTCAGCGGGCAGGGCCTGCTGCGCTGAAATACACCAGTATCAACGGCCGGGAAGTTTATAAAAATTTTCTCCGGCTGGCTGCAATAAGGAAGAATGGTTTTTTGCATATCAGCGCTTACGCAGTGAATGGCATCCACTGTATCGAATAATTGCTTTGCTTTTTCTTTGCGCAAATCATCTGAAAGCAATTTTACTTTCTCCGCGGAACCGCGGCAACTCACTACTTTTTTATATTTTATTTTTTTTAGCGAATCAATATAAGTTATCCCGATACCTGAAAATTCGAAATGGATAATACCGGGTTTCTTTTTATTCATCTCATTAATAAAAAATTTATTTGAAATAATGTTTGCTTCAGCCCTGTTTATAAAAGTTACCCATAAAGCCGGATGCTGCAAAAGGTATTGTGAAAGCTTCCTGCGGCTGATTTCCACAACATTGATGGTATAATTTGCGGGGTTTATATCAGCCCATAACTGCTTATTAAACAAACTGCAGAAAACAATCATTTCATGCCCTTTGGCTGCAAGCCGCAATACTTTATTACTTATAAAGGTTTCACTTGTTGCGGGAAAATTATTTGTAACAATGGCTATCCTCATTGCAGCGAAATTGAATTTCTGTGAAGGCTATGCCATTTTACCAGTGCGTATACACCCCATATAAAACCGTTGCTGTCTTTATGTTTGGTACCATTTACATGGGCGTCAAGCATTTTTTTCAATTGCGTTTTATCAAATGCAACCGCCAGTTCATCGGGCATATTTAACAGCGTATCATATAGCTCATTCTTTATTTCTTTGTTTATCCACTCCCCCATCGGTACCAAAAAACCCTGCTTCGTTTTCTCTACCCATGCAGCAGGCACTTTTTCTTTCAGCATTATTTTCATATTTGTTTTGCCCTGCCCGTCAGCAACACAATCGGTATAGTTTAATGATAAAGCGTAATCCAGTACAGCGTTTGAAAGATAGGGAACCCTTGCTTCCAGGCTGTAATACATGGTGGAGCGGTCAACCTTTAATAAAATGCGCTGCAGGTGTATATTCATTTCCAGCCAGCGTACCATTTGCATTGCTGTATATATATTTTCAGGATCGACGTATTCTTCGGGCAATTGCTGGTAAAGGTTATTATGGTTTGACGGTTGCCTGCATACTTTGCCCAGCCAGTATTCCGCCCCATACAACTCTAATGATTTTGAATAAAAGGAAGAAAGGTTTGGTGCGGAAAAATATTTTTTCGCAATGTTTTTTTCTGATGTTAATTTTTGCAGCAGCAGTTTCCATTGTGGCTGGTGAAAGAGTTGCGCCTTGCGGGGAAACTGCACATTTCTGCCATAACCCCAAAACAATTCATCCGGCCCGTCGCCGCTCAATATTACTGTTACATATTCCTTCGCCATTTTTGCCACAAGCATGGTGGGTATAGAAGAAAAATCGGCAAAGGGTTCTGTAAACGCTTTAAAGTTGTCGTTGATCAAAGCAAGGAAATCCACTTCAGTAATTGTTTTAAAATGATGCTGCACGCCAATTTTTTGCGCATATTGCTTTGCATAAAAACTTTCGTCATATTCAGCGGTTTCATTGCCAATGGTAAAAGCCTGAACAAGCTTTAATTCCCGCGCCCAGAAATTTATCAGTGCACTGTCAACCCCGCCGGATAAAAATGTACCCACCGGTACGTCGCTTACCATTTGCGATTGCACCGATGTTTTAAAAATATTTTCGGTGCCGTTGTTATTTAAAAAGGTCTTCGTGCAGGAAAAGTCATAAAATTTTTTTATATTATATCCCTCGCTGTTAATGCTGATGTAATGCCCCTGCGGCACAACAAAAGTATTTTCAATTACTGCTTCGCCGGCAACCATGTACCCATACTGCAGGTAAGCGGTGATGGCATCATAATTAACCGGGTTGTTTTTTATAAAATCAGCATTAATAATATGATCGTACTGCGAACTGTATATTAAATAATCACTGCTGAAGCCAATGTACAGGGGTTTTATGCCGGCCCTGTCCCTTGCCAGTATCAATTCATTTTTATTTATATCATAAAAGGCAAAAGCAAACATGCCATCAAACTCCTTCAGCACTTTTTGCAAACCAAAATGTATAAGCGCATACAATAAGACTTCAGTGTCTGAATGGGATTTGAATTCAACCCCTTTATTTTTTAAAGCTGTGATGTAATTATCGCTGTTATAAATTTCGCCATTAAAGCTAAGCACATAATTACCGCATGCTGAAACCATGGGCTGGTGGCCATTTATGGATGTATCGCGGATGGAAAGCCTTACAAAAGCAGCGGAATAATTTTCGCCATTTGTCCAGAACCCTTTGTCATCGGGGCCCCGGTGCTTCATGGACAAAGTACATTTATCTAAGTAAGCATGATAGCTTTCTGTTTTATTTTTAAAAGAATAAATACCTGCTATGCCGCACATGCTAAAACGTTTCTGATTTTTTTGTTTTTTTCACTCCAAAAAACTGTTTTATTTTTTTCTTTATATTATATGGGCTCCAGGTATAAGGTATCACGCCTACGTATGGAATGATAAACCTTTTGCAGTGATATTTATTGATCCGCGTTGCTTTCTTTTCCATTTTTTCGTAAGGGAGCATCACCGTGGTAAGCGTGTTCCACCTTTCACCCAGACGCTCGTGGATGATTTTTATTTCGTTGTATGCAACGCCGATTGAAAATGTGCCGTGATAATTGTATTCAAAAGGCAATGGGGCAATGCGAACAAAAGGTATATGATCAAAGTATGCTTCGCGGAAAGAAGAGCAGTCAGCTTTAATATGCATTTCTTCATGTTTGACCAGCCAGTCGGCCATCAAATTTTTTACCGCGTCATTCATCCTGTAAACCATTACCCCAAAATGATATTCCGGGATAATTTTTTCATACTTCAGTTTAAACTCCGGGTTATATGTTGAAAAAAAATTATAACTGTGCAAAAAGTGGAAAGGCATCATGCACATATCAAAAAAATCAAGCACATCAAACATTTCATCAATGGGTGCGCAAATAAAAGTGTCGTTATCAAGATATACGGTACGTTCAAAAGGTGTTTTTGCCACGCCTATAATTTTTGCCACAAAATCTCCGGGCATTTTTTCCCGGATGATAATATCAAAAAGTTCATTTTTATATTCCTCATCACCGGTGATTAAACAGGCGGGATATTTTGTAAACCTTTTTAAGGAACGTACAGAAATTTCCGCTTCTATCAAATATCGTTTGCCGATGGCTATATATAAAAAACCGCAATTCATTTAGTATAAATTTTAAAAATTATTTTCTCACTACCCGCAGCAATACACCCAACACTTTATGTTTCACACCCAAAAAATATTTTACCCCTTCACGGTAACCCCATAATGGAACTGCCTGCGTTTTCAAGTATTAATATGCTGCAGAATTACCGGCTTTTAAAACTGTACCGGGAAGTATATCCTTAAAAACAATACAGTTTGCCCCGATGACTGCATTATCACCAATATGCGCACCCTTTAGTATTATTACATTAGAACCAATCCAGCAATTTTTCCCAATTACTATTTCTCCATAGTTGTACCCTTGCTTTGCCACAGGTGCAAATTTGTTTTTATAATTATGATTGTGATCATAAATTTTTACACTTTCCCCAAATATGCAATCATCGCCGATTGAAATTTTATAATGACAATTAATAGAAATAAAACTGTTGAAGAATACATTGTTACCTATCGAAAGTTGTCCATTTTCCCGTATGCATATAAGCCCGTAACGTTTAAAAGAAATATTTTTTCCAAAATTCATCTGGTAATTTTTTGCCGCTATGTCAAACTCAAATCGTTTTCCAAGATTTGCATTGCTCAAATAAAATTTTTTGCCATAAAGTATTTCTAAATACTTTATGCTACAGGCATTTTTTATCCTTATAATTTTTCTCCGGAGCTTTAAAATAAACATTTGCTTTTAAAAAATTAATTACCTGAATCTTTTTTAAACTCCTCAATGGCCCCGAAACAGGTTTGCCTGCACAGAGCAGCTACTTTTTGCCATGTATAATTAGTGATCACTTTTTCATAACCATGCAACCCCATGTTCTCCCTCAAACCTTTGTCCGTCATAAGCCGCAGCACTTGCAGGGAAAGGCTTTCCGGGTTCCCGGGCTCAAACAGCAGGCCATCTATCCCATCAGAAATTACTGATGCAACAGCGCCTATGTTTGCGCCAATGACCGGCTTCCTGCATGCCCAGGCTTCTAGAAATACCATACCAAAAGATTCATTAACAGATGGTAAAACCAGTATATCCATTGCAGCGCAAAGGCGTATTTTTTCCTCTTCACTTATGTTTTCGAGAAACAAAATTTTATCCCGCAGGCCGACAGGAAAACCTGAATTAATTTCTTTTAAACTATTGAGGTACCCCGTATTATTGCCCGCAATAATTGCCCTGAAGTTTTGAGATATTTTGTACAATTCTGCAAGCGATAGCATAAAAACATCTATGCCTTTAAAAGCATCAATCCTTCCGAGACAAACAATAATAATTTCATTTTCCTTTATATGAAATTTATTTTTAAAACAAGACGGGTCGGCGATTTTAAATTTTTCAGCATCAACCCCCGTTCCTACAATTTTTATTTTTTTTCTGCTTATCCCAATATTGCTTATTATGTCAGTTTCAAATAAAGTATTTGACCAGTAAATTTCAGACTTCTTCATAGCCTTATGAATTGCAGAAGAAAAAAAACCGGGCATAGAGCCATTGCTGAAATGAAAAGCACCCTGGAAAATAAATGGCTTTGGATGTTTCAATTTATGCCGGTACAAAGGATATTTCATGTACATAAACGACGCCGATGCAGCAATAATAACATCAGCATCAGTATTTGCTATTGCTTTGCTCAAACGGGATGACCAGGGGCCGGCCAGTCGCTGATTAATAAATCCGCTTTGTATATTCAAAACCCTGCCCAGTATTTTTTTAATTAAAATGAAAGGCTTTTTGTGCCAGCGCCTGAAAGGGAACCTTACAACTTTTACACCGTTTATAATTTCAGTTTTATACTTAATTTTTTTGAACAAAGTTTTATTGGGCCCATAATACGAGTTAGTAGTAAAAACTTCTACCTGGTCATGATAACAATTTGAGAATGTTTCTGCAATTTTTTGGAAAAAAATTTGTGTGCCCCCAACTGACGGGTAATAATTAAATACAACAAATAAAATTTTCATCGTTTTACAATGTATGCCAGGGATGTTTCACTAATAGTTAATAAAGCTTTGAATGCAGGGTTTGTTTCTTTTAAATATTCCAAGGCTTTTGTAACGCCTTGCCAAACGCCATAGTCATGCCAGAGGATTATCCCGTTATTGTTCAACATATCTATACACTTTAATGAATCATTGATTACATATTCGTAAGCATGAGAACCATCTATAAAAATAAAATTTGGTTTCGGGAGGTTAGAAAAATCAAATGCAGCAGAATCTCCAAAAAGCTGAACAATTTTGCCTGATTGGGAAAAGTTTTTAAACCGTAAACCCGGTTCAGGTTTGTTAATATATTGTTTTTCATTTTCTTCAATAGTAAAGGAAGTGTTGTCTTTGTGTGAAACAGGCAAATCGAGCGTATAAATAACGCAATCATCAGAGGTATTTAAAGCTAAATTCAAAGTAGTTCTTCCGTCAAACGTTCCTATTTCAAGTATAGTTAAAGGTTTATGATTTGCAGCAATTGCACTTATTACCATTGATTCGTATAAAGATGTATTTCCATTAACGCCAAATATTTGAGACAGGTTGATACTGATATCTTCCGGTACAAGGTCTTTAAAATTTATGGAACCCAGTTTAAGTTTATTTTGTAATGCTGTGTTTAAAGAAGCCATAATTTTTGAAAGCATTTTTCTGCCACTTTTGTAGCTCCAGCCAAAAATAAAATAGTAAAATATTCTTATGAATGCCGTAAAATAAGATTTTATGAAACGAACCAATTTTTTCATACATACAAAGCGATTAGTCTTTATTTTTTAAAATTTTCCAGCGCTAAAAAATACGCATTGCGGTATTTTTCAGTTACAGATTTCCAGTTATATTTAGTAACAGCTTTTTGAAAACCATTGCTTCCCAGTGTTTCCCTCAGGGCTTTATTATTTATTAACAGGCCGAGTTTTTTAATCAGGCTGTCGTTTTTACCGGTTTCAAACAATAAACCATTTTCATTATCATCCACTAAGGATGCAACCGCGCCAAGCGTAGGGCCAATTACCGGTTTTTTGCAGGCCCATGCTTCAAGAAAAACAACGCCGAATGATTCTCCCCCTGATGCTAAAACAAAAATATCGAGCGCATTAAATATTAGCGGTTTTACATCAGCATCAAAATTTTCTATTAATATGACAGGCAAATTTTCACGCTTAATTATATCTTTTATTTGAGGAACATAGCCAGTATAAGTTCCGGCAAGCAGCAGTTTCGTATTCCTGTTTGTTTTATAAATTTTTTTGAAGGCATTTAATAAAACTTCAGCTCCTTTATTTTGTGATAGGCGCCCTACATGGCCAATTAATATTTCATTTTCGCCAACTCCATATTTGCGCCTGAAAGACAATACATCATCCGGTTTGCACCGGTATTCATTAACTTTAATTCCTGTACCAATGATAACAATTTTACAGGGATCAACTCCAAATGAAAGCAAAGCCTCCTTTTCAAAATGTGTATTTGCAATATAGCAATCGCATTCTTTTGCTCTTTTTATATAAGGTGAATCATTGCTGAAATTTATATTAAGGTGAAGTGAGCCATACAAAATAAAAGGTTTTGGATTAGCAGTTTTAAAACGCCAGGATGGATAGTCGCAAAAATTGTAATGCGCCGTAGCGGCCATAATAACATCTGCAGAAGTGTCCTTCATCATTTTATCAATGCCCGGGCAATCCAGCGCCCATCTGCGTTTCATGACGGAATAAGGCAATGCTTTTTTTCTGAGTTTGCCCGAAACTTTATTGGCTAATGTAAGTA
Organism: Chitinophagales bacterium; assembly: GCA_038207175.1. Classification (GTDB taxonomy): domain Bacteria; phylum Bacteroidota; class Bacteroidia; order Chitinophagales; family Chitinophagaceae; genus JBBRAD01. Next base: position 108,538 of record JBBRAD010000009.1, on the reverse strand, counting down.
ATGGATAATGCCACCTTCTGAAAGGGAACCTGTGTACATGTACATGGTTAATTGTTTCAACAGCAGGTTCAATAATTTTATGTACTGTCATTTCGGGGCCGTACAAAGAATTGGTTGTAGCAACTTCCACATTGTCATCATAATATTCAACCAGTTTTTCCGATAGGTTCTTCATGGTGTATTGCGGGCCGCCATGCGCCGGAAAATAATTTGAACAAACATGAAGAATTTTCATGTATCCAGTAATTCTTTTAATTTAGCCACAACTCTTTGAGCAGAAAGCCCGTCAGTATATGTAATAATTTCTTTTACACAGTTTTTGCAGTTAACTGCATATTGAGCAGGAGATTCAAGGGCATTGTATACCAATTCAATTAACTTCTCTTTTGAAGCAGCAAAATGAATTGCTTTTGAACGGATGATGGGTAAAAAATGTTCCTGGTAATACATCTGCCGCAATAATTGCTCTCCGTGCGGGTTTATTGCATCATAATAAGGCGCTATCTGCGGTTTATCGAATACGCTGCCGTCAACAGCCATGGTTGAACAAAGGTTAATATGCACATCAGTGTATTTCAAAGTGGAAACTAATTTATCAATATCAGCGGGTGTAACATTTGCATAATCTAACTTCTGCACGCCGTTTGGTGCACTGTCATAAAGTATAAAAGGTGAATTCCCGACATATTTTTTCCATCTTTCCAGCTTATCTAATGGATGTGAACGAAACAATATTACCGCTTCTGTTTTTATCAACCCATTTTCAAATGCTTCAACTAAATGTTTCAGGTATTGCGGCTCATGTGGAAAAAGGCTTGCAGGGCCGCCGCCATACAAAATTATTTTTTTGCCCGGCGGTAACCCCATTTTTTTTAACCACTCGAATTTCCTTTGCCCGAAATTTTTATCAAAATGAAAATCAAATTGCGGGGCGCCGGCAATTGTAATATCAGTATCTCTGAATGCGGGGTTTATTCTTTGCAGCTCATTTTTGTTATACGTGTTCCATACAAAATAGTGATCAAAAAAAACAGCAGGCCAGCTTCGTTTTGTTACATTATCAAATGAATGGATGGAGGCAAAAACAGGGGAGTTGCTGTTCCGGCAAATCCTAGCAAGTAATTCTATTTCCTGTAAAAATGGCGTTACTGTAAATAAACCATTTATATTTAAATGTGAAAGCCATACGCTGTATAATTCATAAACTTTTTCACGCTTTATCCATTCTTCTTCTTCATGTCCAAGCTGTACATAATAACCCGGCCTTAAAAAAATATTTGCCATATCGTAAATATCTTTTATGCGGTTTTTTATTTGTTTTTTGGGGGTCCAGTATTGATGCAAATATTTTTTTTGAATAAAGTAGCTCCGGGTTTTTAAAACTTTCCGCTGATACCATAAATTTATCTTAAGCCTTAATAGATAATAACTTTTAGTTACAGAATAGGGTGGCAATATATGTACTTCAAATCCTTTTGACCTCAGTTCCGCAATCAAATCCTGCTGATTCCATAAAATACAAATTACGGGTTCGCAAAAATCTTTCATTTGCTCAGCTATTCCCGTGCGTATTAAATGAATTACAGAGCCCTGGCCTACAATAGGAATTAAAATACGTTTTTTAATCCCGGTGCCCCTTGTCATACAGACTGGTATGGGTTAATTTTAAAAATACTTGCAAATGGTGTATGCGTCAACTAAAATTTTTTACTGCTTGCAAAGTTTTTTTTATCATTTGTAATTATATCTATTACTCTTATATTAAAAACCTGACCTTACTTTTATTCTTTTAAACAAAAGTGAAGCATAAGATTGAAGGGTGAGGCTTTTATTTATATTCCTGTTTCTTTTGAAGTGCATATTACATAACACCAAGCCAAAACCTTTAAAGAAAAAGGTTGCTTTTGGCTTTTTATAAAAAGATAAATGGAGAAAAAGTTCACCAATAAAAAAATTAAGGTACCTTTTGTCCTTGGCAATTTTTTTCAACCGCATACATATCATTAACCTGTCTTCTAAAAATTTATCTTTTGATATTTTTCTGTACTTTGTTATTCCGCCCGCATGGTTCCTGTACACACCCATTGTTTCAGCCATATAAAACCCTTTGCAGCCCTGCGATAAAAGCAATAACTCTGTAGGCCAATCCCCAATAAGCGAATCTTTTGTAATCATACTGTATTGTGGAATGTTGAGGCATTCGCTTCTATATACTATTGAAAGAGTGGCTCCGTTTTTACCATACAAAGAGTCTAAAAAATTAAATTCATGATTTTTTTTTCTGTTATTTTCAATATGCTGAATACCACTATCTGTTAATGTAATACATTGATGGTAACAAATTGAATAACCGGGCTTGGCTTCGAGAAAATCTACCTGCTTTTGCAATTTATTTTCATCGCACCAATAATCATCGCCTTCACAAATAGCAATATATTCACCTGCACAGTTTATTAAGGCGCCGATAAAATTGTCCATCATGCCGATATTTTTCCGGCGCAATATCAGGTTTATTTTATCGGGGTATTTCTTTTTATAACCGACACAAATGCTGCCTGTTGCATCGGTACTGCAATCATCTGCAATTATAATTTCTACATCAAAGTTTGTTTTCTGAAGTAAGAAACTTTCTATTGCCTGTGCAATAAATTTTTCATGATTATATGTAATACAGCAAATGCTGAGTTTCATTAATTTTGATATTTGCAGATGAACGGGAGGATTATTTTTTTAACACAGCATCGAAACGGGAATGATTATTGATCATATATTTTTTTTGTTTTATTATTTCCGTTTCCTTAAAATTCAAATATTCACCTAAGTATTTAAAAAATAATTTTGTAAACCATGTGCCGATAATAGGTTTGGCATGAACAAGTGCATCATAATATTTGGACCTGAATTCTTTGTTATAAAAAAAATCCCATAGCCTTTCTTCATCAGGTATATCGCCTATATAAATCAACCCGCCTTTTTTTAACCACTTTTTTGCTTTTGCTATTAATTTAACTGTTTCTGATTTGCTGAAATGCTGTATTGCAAAATAAATGATGATAATATCATAACTGTTTTCCGGCAACTCAAGTGTATGGGCATCGGCTACTTTTGTATGGATATTTTTAATTTCGTACGACTTCAGTTCGTAAATTAAGGTGGCGGAATAATCAATTGCAAAAACATCTTTTGCAGTTTTAGCAAATTCAATGCTTAGCAACCCGTTGCCACAGCACAAATCAAGAACTGTTTTATTCTTTGATAACTGAATTTTTTGCTTTAGAAAGTTCAAAGTTTTTTTCCACTCATTTTCAGGCACCGGGACACCAAACCTTGTGCGGGCCACTTTTACATGGGGGTTGTTGCTTTTGAACGAAGGGTTGTCTTTCCAATATTTTTTCCAATAACTGTCTTTCATTGCTTTATAAATTACGCGCTGATTAAATCGTATTCACACAGCATATTTCTAATCCTGTCAGCAGAGTTGAACATGAGTACATCAATTATGGAAAGATTGGCAATCCTGTCAATGCCGTTGTAATTATACAAAGGTATCCGCGGCTTAATGAATTCTAATTGCAGTCCTGCTGCTGAAAAATCTTCTTTAAAATACAAGCCGATGCCCCCAATCATATTAATATATGTGGATGCAGATTCCTGCCTGCATATATCAATAATCCTTTCATGGCCTTTTAAGTTTTTATTTTGATATTCACATGATGTATGTACAATGGCGGTTTCAATGCCTGTATAGTCGCATACAGCCTGTAAGCTTTTGCAGGCAAGACTGCCTATGATAGCTGTGTCAGGTGCAAATACGTTTTCAACAAGGGAGATAACCGCAGAAAAGAAAGGGGCATTTTTATAAGCCAGTACCAGTGTTTGGATAAACTTCCGTTTCCACACATCATACAGTTTTGTATTAATTTCTGTTTCCATAATTAATTTATAGGAGCTTGCATTTTTTAATGGAACAGTAAATACATATTCTTTTTCATTCAGTAATATCTTATTCCTGTTTATCCAACCCTGTTTTATATAAGCCACATCATCGTAAACAATAAATTTATCCGCTGCATTAATCAATTGAAAATACCCGGGGTAAGGGAAAAGGTAGGGCTGCATGATTGCTAGCTTCATAATTTATATAAGGGCATTGATAATATGGGCAACACGCAGCACATCTGCTGCTTCAAGCTCGTAATATAATGGCAGGCAAAGTACCCGCCTGCTTACAGATTCAGATATTTCGCATGGATAATAATCAAAAAAAGGCAGCTCATTTAAAGAAGGAAAAAAATAACGCCTTGCACTGATACCGTTTTGCAAAAGGGACTGCTTTACATTCAATAAAATATTTTCGCTTTCAAAAACAACAGGATAATACCCATAGTTGAACCCAAAATCAAATTGAGGAAAAGGTTTTTGTACCGGATCCTTTTGCAGTGATGCATTGTACAAATCAAACAATATTTTCCGCCTGTAAATAATATTTTTTAATTGGGGCAGCACACATAAACCCATTGCTGCATGCAGTTCAGAATTTTTTGCATTGATACCGATGGAAAAATAATCGTCGTATATATGTCCAAACTGCCGGAAATGAAACAACTTTCCAAACAGGGTGTCATCATTGCAAATAATGCCACCACCTTCCACGCTGTGAAAAATTTTGGTTGCATGAAAACTGCATGTGCTGATATCCCCGAAGTTCAGCAATGATTTGCCTTTGTATGTACAGCCAAATGCATGTGCCGCATCGTAAATTACTTTCAGGTCATATTTTAAAGCAAGCTGTTCTATCCTCTCCACATTACATGGAAATCCATATACATGCGTGGCAAGGATAGCTTCAGTATTTTCTGTTATCGCTGCTTCAATTTTTTCTTCGTTAATGCAAAAGGTATCCGGGCGAATGTCTACAAAAACCGGTTTGCTCCCCTCCCACACTATTGCATTGGCAGTTGCTGCATAGGAAAAAGGCGTGGTAATAACTTCTTTTGTAATATTCAAAGCTTTTAACGCCATCTGTAGCACTACCGTACCATTTGCACAGAATAAAAAGTTTTTGACACCCAAATATTCTTTCAGCTTCTGCTCCAGTTCCACCACCAGTTCGCCATTATTTGTTATCCATCCTTTACTCCATGCACGTTTCAGTATAGCTGAATATTCATCAAAAGGCGGGAGATATGTTTTAGTAACCTGGATCATATTTTAAACTAATAATTCACCGGTTTATATTTTCTGTTTTGTTTTGCCAAGGAAAATCGTAAAAGGGCGAATCAATTTTTAAAAATATACAGAATTTTTTATAAGCAGTTTTATCGGCAAGGTTTAAAACAAGAAGATCCTCAGACCTTCCTGAAAAATAATTTATTACTTCTGTATTGTAATCATTATATTTTTTTATAAGCATTTCTTTGTTATATGGATCATCATCGGGGCTGTGAAATAAAATATTTACAGCCTTCCACGCCCAGCCTTTATTTATGTAGTTTGCATTTTTTAAATCATTGGCAGAGGGAATTTTCCCATTGCCAAACATTCTGGCGTGAAAACCTGTAAGAGAAGCGTACCATTCTTCCGCATTACCTCTTAGACTTAAAATAAATTTACTTCCTGGAAAAGCCTCGTCCAGGTATTTATATGTTTCAGGAAAACTAAAAGGAAAATCCTGAAATACCTCTGCCGTTTTGCAATAGTCAATAATTTTGTTGAAATTTCCATTTATATAATCAGTAAGCAGCAATTCGGCCCTACGCTGGTTGCCGGTAATAAAGCCAAGGTCTTTAAAGGCTTTTTCAAGGGAGGTTGTACCGGTTTTATTCATGCCTATGCAAAATATTTTTTTTTTATTCCTGAGTTTGAGCTTTCTATATTCTTTTGCTGTGTAACCCACAATTGTTTTAATTATCTTTTTTATTGAAGCCATTATTTGAAATGCCTGTATTTATTTAATCATTAACCCAGGTAAAGGAAGGCTTTAAAGAGCCAACAGATTTTCCAAACCAGGAACCCGGTTCTTTTGCTGCATCAATAATTGTAAATGAAATAATATCTTTTTCACGCAAAATAACTTCGGTGTCGTTTCTTACTATCAGCATGGTAATATAAAAACTCCCTGTATTAAAAAACTTACCGGGAAACCTGCAGGTGAGTTCGTTTGTCCCGTTTTTTAAATTTATTCCATCCCTCACATGTGAAAAAGAAAATATAACATCGCCTGTTTCATTATACATCTGGTAAGTAATATGATACTTTTCGCTTGCATTATTATGCACTGTTAACCTGGTAAGAAATTCAATTTCCTCCCCTTCAATGATTGCATCTGTAATTTGTTTTCCGGCAGGATAAATTTTTAATTCATGTATTTCTATATCCACCAGGCTTAATTCCTTTGCAAAAATTTTATGATTGGCAATTTCCGACCCGGCTTTTAAATAAGATGAAACAGCGCCATCCACATTTGCATTAATTCTTAAAAAACCATTATCTAGCATAATTGCCCTAGAGCATAAACTTTTCACTGCAGTCATATTATGGCTTACAAATAAAACAGTTCTTCCATCCTGCACACTTGCATCTTTCATTTTACCCAAACATTTTTTTTGAAACTCTGCGTCACCCACGGCAAGCACTTCATCCACAATTAAAATATCAGGTTCCAGGTGCGCCGCCACTGCAAAGGCAAGCCGCACATACATTCCACTGCTGTAGCGCTTTACCGGCGTATCAATATATCTTTCCACGCCTGCAAAATCTACAATGGCATCAAACTTATTCCTGATTTCTTTTTTGGTCATGCCCAGTATAGCGCCGTTTAAAAAAATATTATCACGCCCGGAAAGATCAGGGTGAAAACCGGTGCCCACTTCAAGAAGCGAAGCAATCCTTCCTTTTATTTTTACATTCCCCGATGTAGGTGCAGTAACCCTTGATAATATTTTAAGCAGGGTAGATTTGCCTGCACCGTTGCGGCCGATAATACCCAGCACTTCGCCGCGCTGCATTTCAAAGTTTATATCCCGCAGTGCCCACACATATTCGGAGTCGCCTTTTTTGGCGCGGTCATTCTCCTGCCCTATTTTTAAATAAGGATCTTCCTTCCCCGTTATTTTATACAACCACCGGTTTATATCATCATGCAGGGTTTTCCTGCCCACCTGCCCCAGCCTGTAGAGTTTGGAAATATTTTCAACTTTTATTACTGTTTCGCTCATCAGGAATATTTAATAAATCCCTGCGGTATATGTAAAAATATCCGCACCGGTACAGGTAAAAATATCTTATGTTCTTTTGTAAAATGGTAAAAAATAAATTAACTTTATTCAATGTAAATTTTCGGCCTGCAATTTATTCCCGCCGCGCTAAACTTCATAAAATCTGTCCGGCAAACACAATTTTACAGGGACATTATAGAGAGCTTATAGGGACATTACAGAGACATTATAGGGATGCAACCTTATAGTAACTCCCTATTACATCCGTAGTAACTCCATAGTAACCTTATTGAATAGTCTTCTCATATCAGTCTTTCCCGTTAGCCGCAGGCTGCTGTTACATTGCTCACCCTGTAAGGAGAACCGGTGTTTCAGCAATAAACCCTGCCGTTACTTTTATTATACAGTATCCATAAAACTGCGTTCAACCTTATTAAAAACAAGTATGCCCGCAAACAGCGCCACCACTGCGCAAATACAACTGTATGCAAGCCAGCCGTAATTTATATACCCAACACCCAGTACCGAATACCTGAATGCTTCAATTAGGGAAGACAAAGGGTTTAGCTGTATGAGTGTTTGGTACTGCGGATGTTTTTGTACCACAAAACCCAGTGAATAGGCTACCGGTGTTATATACATCAGCAGTTGCACACCAAAGGTTATAAGTATGCTCAGGTCGCGGTATTTTGTGGTAAGCGATGAAATAATAATACCAAACCCCAAACCCATAGCAGCCATGATTATTATAATAAAAGGAAACAGCAGTGTATTGGCGCCAATATGAAAACTGTAACCGCCGGTAAAAACATAATACAGTATTATGGCAAACAGCAGCAGTAACTGGATGCCGAATTTTAAAATGTTTGAAACAATGATGGATAAAGGCATTACAAGCCTTGGAAAATATACTTTCCCAAAAATGCCTGCATTGGCGGTAAAAGTGGTTGAAGTGGATATAAAACACATTGAAAAATAATTCCACGCGGAAATACTGCACATATAAAATATGGGTTGTGGCACGCCATCGGTGGGTATCCCTGCTAATTTACTGAAAAGCAGGAAAAAAACAATCGTGGTAAATACCGGCTGGATTACAAACCACAAAGGGCCAAGGATTGTTTGTTTGTATTGCGCTGCAATATCCCTTTTTACAAATAAAAAAAGCAGGTCGCGGTAACGCCACACTTCCCTTAAGCGTATATCAAAAAGGTTGTTTTTGGGTGAAATTACTTCTGTCCAGTTTTGATCTTTTCCCTGTTCAGTCATGATAGTGTGAGAAAAAAAATATGCAAAAAATTATCCTTCATCATTTTGATCAGCAAATATTTTTTGTTTTGGTATTTTCCAGAAACTTGTGCTGCACAGTATTTCAAGAAATTTTTTATTACTGTTGCCGGTGCCAAATAATTGCCGTGGCTCAATTTTTTTTTCCGTCGCTTCCTGAATGGCGATGCTGATATTTTCAAAAGAATAATCCGCGTGAATAATATCAGGGTTGGATGTCCTTTTATGCTGCCTTGTACCCACATTTACCGTAGGCACGCCGTAGTATGGCGCTTCGCGTATGCCCGCGCTTGAGTTGCCCGCTAAAAATTGCGCGTGTTTCAGCAGGGTAAGAAACGCTTCAAACCTTATGGAGGGGAACACTTTAAAGCCTTTCTGCTCCTGCATTGCACGTACATAGTACATGATAAGTTCAGACCCAACGTCATTATTCGGGTAAATTAAAATATAATTGATACCTGATTTTTTTAATGCAGTAAAATAATTTTCTGCATACTTGTATAAATCATCAAGCTCGGTTGTTACGGGGTGAAATAAGGAGATGGCATAATTATCAAAGGGGATTTCATAATGCTTTTTTACTTCTCCCAGTTCGGGTAAATTTTGTGAGAGCATCATGTCCATGTCAGGCGAACCAATGATGAAAATACTTTGTGCCGTTTCACCCATTTGCAAAATCCTTTTTGCCGCTTCTTCATTGGCCACAAAATGTGTGTGGCTGAGCTTGGTAACGGCATGGCGTATCAGTTCATCAATGGTGCCTGACAATTCGCCGCCTTCAATATGCGCCACAAGGATATTATTGAGTGCGCCAACGGAGGCTCCGGCAAGGGCTTCAATCCTGTCGCCGTGCACAACAATTAAATCAGGCTGCACAATACGCACAAAATTGGAGAAACCGTAAATAGTCCTCCCCAAAGTCATATCCATCAGCGATTCACTGTCGTGGTTAATATATTTAAAAATATTTTTGTAATTGTATTTTTCAATTTCATTTACGGTAAAACCATACTTTGTATCCATGTGCATACCGGTGGCAAAAATGTGTACGTCAAACCCCTCATGCAGTATTAATATTTCTATCAGTGATTTTAGTTTGCCAAAATCTGCGCGGGTACCGGTGAGAAAAACTATTTTACGTTTCAAGGATTATCGTTTATTGTTGGAGGCATGTATTCGGGGCTGTTTTTTTGTTTCTTGTCTTTTGCTTCGTGTTTTTATTCAGTAAGATCGCTCCACTGCATCTGAATATCTTCATCAATATCATTCAAAGCAATTTTGCCAAGTACTTTATCATATTCTTCTGCTAATATTCCGCCTTTGCCCGGCCGCTTTACCCAAATATTTTCTTTGGTAAATACTTCTCCTTTTGCAATGGGCTGAATGGTGCAAATTGTTGCAAATGCAAAATCTATTGTTACCTGTTCTTCAACAGCAGGCCCTTTGAGGCCGCCACGCTGCTGCGCAATAATTTTACTGCCTTCAATTAATGCTGAACATGCCGCTGTATCCATTGAACAAATAATATCCGGGCCTGTCCGTTGCATGCTGTCTGTAAAATGTCTTTCAAGAATTGACGCTCCCAAAGCAACTGCGCCAAAACATGCATGGTTGCTGAGTGTATGATCACTTAAACCAACTATTGCATCAGGAAAATTTTTTTGCAGCTCTTCCATCGCTCCAAGCCGCACCAGATGATTCGGTGTAGGATATAAATTTGTTGTATGCAGCAATGCAAAAAGAATATTTTTTTTACGAAAAATATTCACTGCTTTTGAAACACTTTCAATCGTGTTCATTCCTGTACTTAAAATAATTGGTTTGCCAAACGATGCAATATGTTCCAGCAACGGATAATTGTTACACTCACCCGAGCCAATTTTATAAGCAGGTACATTCCATTTGTGCAGACGGTTTGCAGCAGCGCGGCTGAATGGTGTAGAAATAAAAATCATGCCTTTGCTTTCTGCATAATTTTTCAATGTAAGTTCATCTTCTTCACTCAAAGCGCAGCGGCGCATGATCTCATAAATACTTACATCCGCATTTCCGGGAATGGTATTTTTTGCAGCGCTGCTCATTTCATCTTCCACAATATGCGTTTGGTGTTTCACCACTTCCACACCAGCAGATGCAGCGGCATCAACCATTTCCATCGCTGTTTGCAATGAGCCTTCGTGATTGATGCCGATTTCAGCAATCACAAATGGTTCAAAATCGTAACCAATTTTTCTTCCTGCTATTTCAAAAAAAGGATGTTGCATTTTTATTTTTTATTGGCCGTGCTTTTGTTCTTTGGGCATCTTCGTTGCGTCGCACTCTTGTACTGCCTCGTCATTGCACGAAGCAATCTGTTCTATAAAAATTCAGTAGCTAAATAATCAGTCATCAGATTGCTTCTTCCGCCAGAGGCGTGATCGCAATGACGAAAAAAGTTCCAATTGTACAAGAGTGCTACGCAACCCAAGCTGCACAAGAGTTTGCAGCCAGATACACATAATTATTCTTTATCTTTTCTTTACCATACCGTCCAGCCGCCATCTACAATTAAATTGTGGCCAACCACATGGCTTGCTGCATCGCTTGCGAGATACACTACCGCGCCACGCAATTCTGTTTTATCGCTCATGCGGCCAATCGGATTGAGTTGCGCAAACCGCTCTGTAAATAATTTATTGTGGTTATTGTAAATGCCTCCGGGCGTAATTGCATTTACACGCACACCTTTACCGGCCCACAGCGCAGCAAGATATTTTGTGAGACCAACCACGCCATGCTTGCTTACGCTGTATGCAACGGGTTGCGAAATTCCGGTGCCGGGATACATATTGTGATTGGGGCTTACTACGCCATACAAAGAAGCCATATTAATGATGGCGCCCTTTTGCTGTGCGAGCATTTGTTTGCCGATAACCTGGCAACCAAGAAATGTTCCGGTGAGGTTTACATTCATAATGGCGTTCCAGTCATTGAGCGGAAAATCTTCAAATGCGTTATCAAAATTTGCGCTCTTGCTTTGATTGGTAAAGCCTGCATTATTGATGAGAATGTCTATTTTTCCAAATTCATTTAAAACTTCATCGCACAATTTTTGCCAGCTTTCTTTTGAGGTAACATCGCAATATTTTGCAACGGCATCAACATTATTTTCTTTTAGTGCTGCAACTGCATCCATGCATTTCTGCAAGTTAAAATCTGCGAGAGTAATTTTTGCACCGTTGCTGCTTAATGCAATGGCGTGCTCGGATGCAAGCAAGCCCGCACCACCTGTGATCACAGCAACCCTGTCGGAGAGATCAAATAAATTATTTTCAGGCATGGTTGTTCATTAAAAATTCTGCAAATTTAAAATCTGTTTCTGTATCTATATCCACAGCTCTTTTGCGGGGAATGGGGAATATTTTACATTGGGCTTTGCTCCAGTGTTCATATTTATACAACGCATCTTTTTTAATAACATAAGCAGCGGGTGTAAGACTGAAAACCTTTGGTGCATCCTGTCTGCGCACAACAGGTGTTGCAGTTTGTTTTACAATATGGGCAAAACCATCTGCGTCAATTTCCATCATGTTAAAATAAGGATTGCGTTCGGGTTCATAAGCTGTTATTACCACATCAGCAGAAGCATCACTCAATGCAAGCTGGATGGCGCCTTCAATATCTTCAGTAGTTTTTAAAGGAACGGTTACATCCATGTCTACAATATAATCAACTGCATTGCCTGAAAGTTTTTCGTATTCCTCAACCGCATGAATAAATACCGGCCATTTGGATGCAGTGTCAGTTGCAAGTTCTGAGGGGCGCATAATAATATTGCTTATTCCAAATTGTTTTGCAGTAGTGGCAATTTCATTATCATCAGTTGAAACAATTATATCATTAAGCAAAGAACTTTGTAAAGCCGCTTCAATGGTATAAGCTATCAAAGGCTTACCCAGTAATTGTTTCAGGTTTTTACCCCTTACACCTTTTGAACCGCCGCGGCAACAGACAGTACCAAGTATAAACATCAGTTTGCCGGGTTGAAATTTTTCATATCCACAAAGCAATTATTTTCAGATGAATATTTTGCTGCAAGTACAATCTCTAAACTTTTTAATCCTTCAGATAAATTTGTATGCCGCGGGTCACTTTTATTTTCAAGAAAAGGTTTCACTATTGAAACAAATCGGTCATTTCTTTCAACACTGGTGTAATCAAAAAAACTATTTTCATTATTGGTGCCTGCAATCTTAAGGTTGTTGTTTGCGAGGTCTAAAATAATTGTACCCTTTGAACCGGTAAAAATACAGTTTCGTATAAGTAAAGGCTGCAAATAATCAAGATGTACCGAACCAATTGCACCGTTTGAAAATTTTAATAATACATCAGCGGCTTCTTCTGTTTTTATTTCAAGAGTGCCGGAATTTATTTTGTTACAGGCAACTGTTTCCACATCACCAAGCAGCCAGTATAAATAATCAAATTCATGTATCAAATCAAGCAGCACACCGCCGCCGGTTTCTTTTTTTGCACTCATGCCTTTTTTGTAATCTTCGTAAGGCCGCCATTGGGAAAGATGCTGGCCAACAAAAGCATTTACAGAAATAATTTCGCCAATTTTTTTTTCATCAATTAACTCTTTAGCCTTTTGAACTGCGGGATGAAAGTGTAAATCAAAACCAACAATTATTTTGTTTGTATAGTCACCTGTTTTCCCCAGCACATCGTTTATATTTTTATAATTATGGCTTACCGGTTTTTCTATGTAAATATTCTGCACCTTATCATTCAGCAATTGAAGTAAATCTGTTATATGCTGCGAACTTGGAGTGCAAATAAAAACTGTATCATAAGAATTATTCTGCAAAGCATCTTCAACAATTGAATAAACTTTTAACGATAAAAATTCTACGGGCAATTTACCGGAACGGCTTATTACTGATACATCAGTGTATCCCAATGACAAAATATTCCGCAGGTGGCGTTTACCAACAGAGCCCAGACCAATTAAAAGTATCCGCAAAATAAATTAATAATTAACGGGTGATACGTATGACACCGGAAATTCCACTACCATTACCTGTCCCAGGCTTTCTAATTTTACATAAACTTTTTTATTACCTGCACGGATTACCGTTCCCGTGTTATCCATAAAAACACCATGCTTCACAATCACCTTCATATTTTCCTGTACTGACCCGATTGGCTGAACGGAAATCTTTGCATCTTTTGTAAGCATGTAAGATTTTACTAGTTCTATTTCTTCATCCCTGATTATTGCGGGCTTACTCAAAAAGTGTACAAAGTTTATCACTCCGTCAGTTTGCAAAACAGAAAGGCGCTCATCTTCATTTATATGTACGAATACATAGGATTTAAACACCGGGTCTTCAATTATCTTTTTCCTGTCGCTCCATTGCCGCTCCACTTTCTGCAAAGGGCACCAGCTTTCAATACCTTTACGCAATAAAATGCCATCCACTTTTTTTTCGCAGCGGGATCTGGTATATACTGCATACCAATATTTTATTTTTTTATTCACATGGTTTATATAAAGCTCTGCCCTTTCAGTTACAACAGGATAATAACCCGCTGCCTGATTAAAATATTATTATTTAAGCTTCTTTTCTTAATTTTTCCCGTCATCTCCACTATAATAATCCGCACTGGATCTGTACCCATATCCATAACCATAACTGTATCCATAACCATAGCCATATGCATAACCCAGCCCTCTTGATTCTTTAATACCGTTTACAATAATATTTAACCGGTTTAATTTCTTTTGTACGTATAAATCGCTGATATATTTCAATGTTGTTTTGTAAGAATATTTATGACGCAGGATAAACAAAGTTAAATCCACCGACCTGCCAATGGTAAATGTGTCTGCAACAAGCCCCACGGGAGATGAGTCAATAACCACGTAATCATAATTTTCTTTTGCATACGCCAGCAATTTACCCATGCGTGGGTGCATCATCAGTTCTGTAGGATTGGGTGGTATGGGCCCGGATGTAATGAGATCCACATTTTGAAGTGCGTTGATCTTTTTTATTATCTGGGCAAAAGGGATATCCTTCACTATATAATCTGTAAGGCCGTATTCATTTTTTATTTCCAAATAATCTGACAATTTTGGTTTGCGCAGATCCATCTCAATCAATAATACCTTTGCCTCGCCAACAGATAAACTGCCTGCAAGGTTTATGGAAACAAAGCTTTTGCCCTCGCCGCTCATAAAAGAAGTTACAAGAATGGTTTTTGACTTTGCATCCCCGGCAATATATTGAAGGTTTGTCCTTATTAAGCGAAACTGTTCGGCCACCACGCTCCTGCTTCTTGCATTCACAATCACTTTCTTCATTTTTTTATTATAAGAAAGCTCGCCGGCAATAGGCACAGAAGTGCCTTCTTCAATTTCTTTTTTATCAGTGATTTTATTATTAAAAAAATCAAGCAGAAGCATCAATGCAACCGGAATTAAAATACCCAGAAGCAATGCCAGGGTTTTTATTTGCGATGCCTTGGGTAACACAATTCCCTGATCAAAAGCAGAATCTACTACCCTTGTGTTATTTATATTTGACACAAGTGACAATTCCGTTTCCTCTTTTTTCTGCAGCAGGTATAAATACAATTGTTCTTTCACACTTATCTGCCTTTTTAGTTTCAGTAGTTCACGCTCTTTTTCCGGAAGGCTGCTGAGGAGGCCTTCAAAATTGTCATACTGTGATTCCACCTGGTTTAAATTGGTTTGATATCCGTTGCGGATGCTTTCAATATTTTTAAGGATGTTTGTTTTCAGTTGGGTAATATCGTTTTTTAACCTTGCCACTACTGGGTCTTTTTCAGTGCTTATTTTTGACTGGTCCTGGTAATTAAGCACAGCAGAGTTATATTGAGTAATCAGCGTTTGCAATGTTTGCTCTTTTAAACCATTGTCCGAAGGGATGATATCAGCAAAGCCACCGGCATTATTGATATACTCCTGCAGCGATTCCAGTAACTTAATCTCGCCAAGCTGCGCTACTCGCTGGTTATCGTAAACAGTGGATTGCGCTATGTACTGGTTGCCCGCAGCAGTAATATCAGATATTTTATTGGTGCGCTTAAATGTTTCTGCCTGTATTTCTAAGTTGTCCAGTTCCTTAGCCACCGTATCCACCCTTTCTTTAAGAAAATTACTTGTTTTATTTCCTACTACATTTTTATCGGTAACGCCTGCAGTATTGTACGCTTCCACTAATTTGTTTATAATATTAATAGCCCTTTCAGGAACCTCATCCAGCATGGATATTTCTACAATGCCCCCCATCTCATGCAGTTTTTCCACATCAACAGACGACCTCATTGCACTGGCAACCGAAGCAGTATCCTGTATCAGAAATGTATAACCCTTAGGGTCAATCTTTACAAGCGGGTTTCTTAAAAAATATAATTTCAATCCTGACAAAAGAAAGGTATCACCGTAATGGTAATAATTTGTTTTATTATTTTGCGATAGAGAAAACCGGTTGTCATATAAGATAAGGTTGCAAGAAGCAGGAGAAGATTTGGTACCCGCAGTTTTAACGGTATGAATATATACAGGGCTTTTACTTCCGTAAAGGGATGTGGAACCAATACGGCCCACGGAAATGAGTTTTAGCTGTAGGTCAAGTGAATCCACGATACCTGAAATGAGGGCATAAGATTCAATTATATCAATCTGGTTCTGCACTTCCTTGCTCCCGGGCATTACGCCAAGTTCGCGCAATACATTATAATCGGGTGAAGACTCTTCATTATCTTTTATAAGTACATGCGCTGATATTTTATGCACCTGCGGCGTATAACGTAAATAAATAGTTACAATAAAATAAGAGAGCAGTAGGGATAAAATTATCCAGGGGAGAAAACGGAGAAGCTTAAATATAAATTTTTTAATGTCAAACGTGGTACCGCCTGATACAGCAACTGCTTCATTCATTTCATTATCGGCAACAGGGTAACTCATATTACTTTTTAAATATTACCAAAAAAAGTGCAAGTATGCTTGTAATAGTGGCTACATAGGTGGCCGTGCGGGCCACATTATCAGTGACAGATTTTGTTTTACCGGCCTGCACATAAATAATATCGTACCGGTTTAAATAATAATACGGCGAATTAAGGATGCTCCTGTCATTAAAATCAACTGTAATTATACGGCGCTGGCCATTATCTTCCCTGATGATTTTTACATTGTTGCGTGCTGAATATTCTGTCATATCCCCTGCCTGTGCCACGGCTTCAAACAGGTTTACCTTTTCATTTGAAACACTATAAGTGCCGGGTGATTTTACTTCCCCCAACACCGAAAAGCGGAAGTTGCCAAATTTTATTGATACAATAGGGTCTTTTAAATATTCTGCGTACGCATGGGTGATGGTGTCCCTCGCTGCATCGCGGGTAAGGCCTGCTACTTTCAATTTACCGATTTTAGGCAGCTCAATATTTCCGTCAATATCCACAATGCTTTGAAGTGCACTTCCGGAAGTACTACCTCCGGCACTGCCAAAATACTGGTTGATGTACTGCACGGTTTTTTCATTTTCGCCGCCAATGCGTATTTCAAGTACGTCGTTTATCTGTATTAATGGCTGTGGTGGTACAATTGTATTTAATGCAATATTTGCCGAGTCAGGAAGATTATTAAAATAGGTTATATTCTTTGTGTTTATACAGGAAGATAAGGATGCTGACACAATGAAAAATGCGGTAAACCAGGAAAAGCCAGGAAAAAATTTTCTCATATTGCTTTATGTCATTAATTCAATGAGGGGCAGGGGTTTGCGAATTTATCCATGGAAGTATTTAAACTTCAATATTTAAATGCAAGTTAATTTTTATTACGAACCGGCACTGCACTTGTTATTCACATATTGCGTTAAACTGTTGAAATAAAAAAAACTGCACCAATGATAAAGTGGTACAGCTTTTAAAAAATACTTATCCGTTATTTCTGCACTGTATCTGATACCGGTTCTTCGGCAATATCATTAATAATATTAACGGCTTCATTAATATAAATATCAGTTTGTGAAGCTTTAAGCCATTGCCGGTAACGTTCACCTTTTGCTTTATCAGGATTGTTGAAGAATTTGTCTTTATCAACAGCCACAGGCTGCATGTCCATTGGCTTTGTTAAATGGCTCAGGCTGTCGTTTAACTGAACAGTGTTTTTAATCAGGTTCTGTTCCTGCTTGTATTTGTCAATATTCAGGTTATATTCTTTATCAACATTTTTACTTAACCAGTCAGTATTGCTTTTGATGGTTGTAAATGCAGGATTGTGCTCAATACGTGCTTCAGCTTTCTGTTCTATATCGGCCCAGTTAGTATTTCCGGCAAAAACATAATTTGCCTTTTGAATCTGGTCCCATTGCAAAGCAGAGGTATTATCCCTTTCGCGTAGCTTAAGGTATTCATAAGTATCCGGCAACACAATATCCGATGATACACCTTTTATTTGTGTAGAGCCGCCGTTAATTCGGTAGAATTTTTCAAATGTAAGTTTTAATGCTCCATATTCTGTTTGGCCATACATATCTATTGGTTTGCCCAATGGTAAATTTTTCTGTACCGTGCCTTTACCATAAGTAGAAGTGCTGCCAATTATAACCCCTCTTTTATAATCCTGTATGGCGGCGGCAAAAATTTCCGAAGCCGAGGCGCTGAGTTCATTTACCATTACTGTAAGCGGGCCATCATACAATACCGATTCTTCATTATCGCTTAGTGTAGAAGGCTTGCCATCTCGGTCTTTTACTTGCACTACGGGCCCTGTTTTAATAAACAGCCCTACCATTTGCACCACTTCGTACAATGAGCCCCCGCCATTGTTCCTGAGATCCAGCACAATTCCTTCCACATGTTCATTTTTGAGTTTCTTTACCTCATTGGCTACATCCACAGAGCACCTGGCGCCGTCAGGATTTTCAAAATCCGCGTAAAACTCAGGCAGATAAATATAGCCTATTTTTTTCCCCCCGCTGTTTATTATGGTGCTTCTGGCAAAGGTGGTTTCATCCTGCACAATTTCATCCCTTATCAATGAAACTACCTTAGTAGTGCCATCTGCTTTTTTAAAAGTAATCCTCACTTCTGTACCCTTTGTGCCACGTATAAGTTTTACAACATCAGTTACTCCATAGCCGGATACATCCACGGGTTCCAGGCTGCCTTGCGCTACTTTTAATATTTCATCGTTCACCTGTATTTGCCCGCTTTTCCAGGCCGGGCTGCCCGTAATTAGGCTTGCGATTTTTATATTGCCATCCGCTTCAGTAAGCTGGGCGCCAATACCAAAAAAATGGCCGCTCATTTCTTCATCAAAACCTCTTTTTTCAACAGGCGGAAAATATTCAGTATGAGGATCCATTTCATCTGTAATTGTATTTACAAAATTGTTGAACTGAAATTCTTCTGTAAATAAAAGCTTCATCCTGTTATAATTTCTGTCCAGTGCTGCAAGTGTTTTATCTCTTGCTTCTTTCTCAAGCTGTGCATTGGTTTTTTTTGCAATAGCTGTAGTATCGTTTGCAGCGGCCTTTTGTTGCTGAAGATCCACATATCTTTCCATTGTCATAAACTTTACGCGTTTGCGCCAGGCGTCCTTCAGTGCTGATTCATTTGCGGGGTAATCAAGTTTGTCACCATCCATCTGCGCGGTTTCATTTACAGAAAAATCAAAGGGCTTTGAAAGGTAGTCCTTATAAATAGCCATGACTTCATTCAGCCTCTTCAGGTAAATTTCACCGGCTGAAGGAAAAAACTGAATGGGTGCACCATGGATTTCATCATCAATGGTTGTTTCATATTTTTTTAAATCACCAATATCTGACTGAAGAAAAATATCTTTATCCGGGTCAAGATTTTCAAGATACTTGTTGAAAATTACTTTTGAAAAAGCATCGTCAATGGGTTTGGGGCTGAAATGTTTTTGCTCAAGTATAGCAGCGATTGCAGTTAACAGTTGTTGCTGATTTGAATCAACACCTGAATTGCCGCCTCCCTGCACTTTAAATGCCCAGATAAAAGCGCAAAGAATTATTACACAAACAACGGGAATTATGGTCTTTTTCATCATGAATTTTGAATTTTTTGTGATCATTGCACCAAAAATAAGTCAAAAATATTTCCCGATTTTACCAATTAGCCTTATTAACAAACGTTTTCGGCAAAAAAACCAGCGTATTTTTTATAATACGTAATAAATGAGTGAATGTTTTTGCAGGATAGCTGTATTTTTTTACTTTTGCCTCCCCTGACAATAAAAAAAATTAAAACCGGAGGTTGTAGCTCAGTTGGTTAGAGCGCCAGATTGTGGATCTGGAGGCCGGGGGTTCAAGCCCCCTCATCCTCCCTGTTTGAAACCTTGTAAACCAAAAAGTTTACAGGGTTTTTCTTTAAAAAATAAATTATTTCATGAATCCAGTACTTTTTTTAATCCCTGTTATTGCTGCATTTATTGGCTGGTTTACAATCTGGCTTTTACTAAACCTGCTTTTTCACCCACTGAAACCTGTAAAAATTCTCTGGTTTTCATTCCAGGGTATTTTGCCAAAAAATCAATTGCAAATTGCGCAACGCGTAGGTAAAATTGCCGCCGGATATTTTTTATCTTCCACCATTATTGAAGAAAAAATAACAGACCCGGCAACCCTGCAAAAAATTTTACCGTTTGTAGATGCACATATTGATGACTTTCTCAAAAATAAATTAAAGTCGTCTATGCCGGTTATCAGCATGTTCATTGGAGATAAAACGATTATACAGTTAAAAACTGCTTTTATGGATGAACTGCAATCACTGTTTCCTCTGCTTATGAAAAATTATGTACAGGAACTAAAAACAAGCCTTGATATTGAAAAAATTATCTTTACAAAAATTTCATCCGTTGATTTGAGAAATATTGAAACTTTATTCCGGAAAAATCTTTCGCCTCAGTTAAAGACTGTGCAGATTTTTGCAGCCGCAGTTGGTTTTACAGCCGGCATTATTCAATTACTGATAATTTTGCTTGCCTGATTTTTAGCGGGCAAGCCATTGCAGATTAAATTCCGCGGGTTTCTTTATTACCTATCGCATGCAAAGGAAAATGCACCATGGTATCATAATTGATTAACATTTTAATTGATTAAACCGCCCGTCATTTTAGCATACTTTTTTGCTAAAACATATTGATATTTGTATATTCAGAAACAACACATTAAATGAAAACACTTCTTTTTCCCTTTTTTATTTTATGCTTTTCATTTTATGCTTCAGCACAAATACCTCCAGGCGGCCAGCAGCGTGCCGCGAGTCAGAATATGAACATCGGTCATTTCTATGGAAAAATTGTTGACAGCGCTACCAATAAAGGTATTGAAGCAGCCACCATTCAGCTTACCGGAAATAAATTTGACACAACAGCTAAAAAATTAAAACAGGTAATTTTTGCAACCATATTTACGCAACCAAATGGAGATTTCAGTTTAGAAAACCTGCCCATAACGGGCAATTTTAAATTGCATATTTCTGTAGTGGGTTATGCCGGTTTAATTAAACAGGTTTCATTTGGAATAAAATTTCAGCAAAACAATACTGCAGGCCAGCAGGACCGTATGCAGCAAATGCTTGGCATGGTTGATAAAGACCTGGGTAATATCAAACTTGCACAAAACAATACCACACTGGCCAATGTAACAGTTATCTCTTCCGCAAAACCTTTTTTTGAAATGGGTGTGGACAGAAAAATATTTAATGTTGATAAAAACCTTGTTACCACCGGCCAAACCGCCACCGAAGTAATGAAGCAAATACCAACACTGAATGTGGATATTGACGGGAACGTAACACTGCGCAATGCAACACCACAAATATTTATTGACGGGCGCCCCACCACATTAACACTTGATCAGATACCGGCTGATGTAATTGACAGGGTGGAACTTATTACCAACCCTTCAGCAAAATATGATGCATCGGGTGGGAGCGGCAGCATATTAAATATTGTTCTTAAAAAAAATATAAAAAAAGGATACAACGGTGGTATAAGGGCCGGTGTTGATTCAAGAGGAAAGATAAATGCCGGGGCCGATTTTAACTTCAGGCAAAATAAACTTAATTTCTTTTTAAGCGGTACCTGCAACCAGCGCAAATCTATCTTCACATCCGTCACAAACCGGCAAAATATTTCTGATACACCAAGCTACGTTTATGTAAATGATAAAGGAACCAATACCGGCTACTTTGCCTTTATTCGCGGAGGTGTGGATTACTTTGCGGACAACAGGAACACAATTTCTTTTGCCGGTAATTTTAATCAGGGCATGTTTACCACAATTGATAACCAGTTGATAGATTCCACTATTGACAACGCGTTTATTTCATACAGCAACCGCTCAACAAATTCAACTTTTAATTTTAAAAATGCAGGTTCGCAATTAAGTTATAAACACAACTTTGAAAAAGACGGGCATAATTTAACAGCTGATGTAAATTACAACAGCAGCAACAACAACAGCAGCGGAAATTTTATCACCAATACTTTTTTTCCTGACAATAACCCAAAAGGTCTTCCGGTACTTCAGCAAACAACCGGTAACGGGTACAATCATTTTCTTACCATCCAATCCGATTATGAAAACCCCATTGACAGTTTTCATAAAATAGAAGCAGGCTTAAGAGCGGCTATCAGAAATTATAAAAGTCAAAGCCTGCAGTCTTTTTACAATGATTCACTGGGTAAATACATCCTTATCCCTTCCATCAGCAGTAATTATAAATTCAGGGATGAAGTATTTGCTGCTTATGCTACCTATACGCTCAAAACAAAAAAATGGAGTTACCAGTTGGGCTTAAGGGCAGAAAGTTCTGATTATAACGGCAGCCTTATTGAAACAGATTCAACATATAAAACAAGTTTTCCCGTTAGTCTTTTTCCAAGTGCATTTATCACCCACCGGCTGAATGACAAGGAAGACATACAGTTGAATTATTCCAGGAGAATAAACCGGCCTAATTTTTTTCAGTTGCTTCCTTTTGTTGATGTAACAGATCCGCAAAACCCAAGCATCGGCAACCCTGCATTAAAACCTGAATTCACAAATTCCTTCGAACTGTCCTATGATAAAAGTTATAAGCACAATTCAAATTTTTTAGCTACGGTATATTTTAAATACACCACCGATCTAATTACACGTTTCCAGTATCTTGCCCCTGCCCCGCTGCCGTTTAACCCCGCCGATACTGTTGTATTCAATACGTACAGAAATGCCACCAGCAGTACATCCTACGGGCTTGAACTTACCAACCGCACTACCATAAAAAAAATATGGGACATGACTTTGAATTTTAATCTCTACAATTCAAAAATAAACGGTACAAACCTTGAAAGCGGCCTTAGCAGCCAGCGTGTAAGCTGGTTTGCAAAATGGAATAACAACATTAAACTGCCGAAAAAATTCTCTGTACAGTTTTCCGGAAATTATCAAAGTAAAACTGTCCTCCCCGTTGGCGGCAGTGGCGGGCGGGGAGGGGGTGGCTTTTTTGGCGGCGGAAATATTGGAACAGCGCAGGGATATATTTATCCCAATTACAGCTTTGATTTTGCTGTTAAAAAAGACTGGCAATGGAAAGGCGGTAACAGCGCATCCATTACATTAAGCATGAATGATATTTTCAGAACTGCAGTAAATAAAACATATTCCACTTCACCCTTCTTTACACAAACAGTTGAGCGCAGAAGGGATCCGCAGGTACTGCGCATAAATTTCAGCTACCGTTTTGGAAAAATTGATATGAGTTTATTCAAACGCAAAAATACACAGGCCGACCAGGGTGGCGGAATGGATGTACCGGCGCAGTAATAATTTTCAAATTGAAAATTTCATATTACAGGTTTGAGAAGATCTTTTTGTTACAGGCTCTGTATCTTTTCTCATCTTCTGTTGTGTCACTCACTTGTACAGTTAAAGCAATGGGCAGCACTGCATCCTGTAAAACACGAAAAAGCTTAGCCCATCTCTTTAGAAAATATTTTGCCCTAATTTTGAAAAAATGTTTGCAGAATGAAAATCAACAGCATGGCTGAAATGATGATGAAGGGTGAAACACCGGATGTGCTTTTTTGGGTGGGTTGTGCAGGTAGTTTTGATGCACGCGCACAAAAAATTACAAAAGCATTTGCAACCATACTGGACAAAGTTGGGATTAAGTTCGCCATACTCGGCAAAGAAGAAGCATGCACCGGCGACCCTGCGCGCCGCGCCGGCAATGAGTTTTTATTTCAGATGATGGCTTATAATAATATCCAGGTTTTAAATGGTTACGGAATAAAAAAAATTGTTACCGCCTGCCCGCATTGTTTTAATATTTTAAAAAATGAATACCCTGAGCTTGGCGGCAACTATGAAGTAATTCACCACACCGTTTTTCTGCAGCAATTGATTGATGATGGAAAAATAAAAATGAAAGAGGGTGGTACTTTTAAAGGCAAACGAATTACTTATCACGACAGTTGTTATTTGGGCAGGGCCAATAATATTTACGAAGCGCCGAGAAAAATTTTGGAAATACTGGATGCAGAGTTGGTGGAGATGAAACGCTGCCGCAGTAAGGGTTTGTGCTGTGGCGCCGGTGGTGCACAAATGTTTAAAGAAGAGGAAAAAGGAACCGCAAGAATAAATTTTGAAAGAACAGATGAAGCATTGGAAACAGGTGCAAACATTATTGCCTCAGCCTGCCCTTTTTGTAATACCATGCTTACAGACGGGGTGAAAAATAAAGAAAAAGAAAATGAAGTAATGGTGATGGATGTAGCGGAGTTGATTGCAATGAACATGTAATACTTCCTTAACTTTTTCTTCAGCATACACTTTTAATCCTTCACAGTTTGTTGCATAACTTTGCAGTATGAACTTATCTTATCAGCAATATATTCCTGCAGGTTTTGATCCCTCGTCAAGGGTATGGATTTATCAAAGCAGCAGGCTGTTTTCCATCAGTGAAGCGCTGCAGCTTGAACCTTTATTTGAAGAATTTGCTATCAACTGGAAAAGTCACGGTACGCCTGTGAAAGGCTTTGCCAGTTTGCTTTTTGGGCAATTTATTATTATTATGGCTGATGAAACTGCAACAGGTGTAAGCGGGTGCAGCACCGACAGTTCTGTCCGTATGATAAAACAAATTGAGCAGCTGTTCAGTGTAAATTTATTTGACCGGCAAGCGCTGGCATTTGTGGTGAAAGATAAAATTGAACTGCTTCCTTTATCCCAAATAAATTACGCCGCTGAAAATAATTTTATTTCTGCCGAAACACTTTATTTCAATAACCTTGTTGCCACAAAAGAAGAATTGCTGCATAAATGGATTGTGCCTGTAAAAGAAAGCTGGCTGTTTGCCAAATTAAAACAGTTTGCAAAAGTTGCAGGTTAAAATCATTTCTGGTTTAATGTGCAGCTGTTTAAAAGGACGCTATCAGCCCAATACCCTCAAACTCTTTAATTCCCCCACAGGGCTTGTATCGCAGTACACATATTTTTGACTATTTTTGCCACTTAAATTTTTTGAGGTAATGGAGTTGATGGAATTAAATACAAAGGTGCATGATGAAAGCAGGCAGGGCGAAGCCTTTGCCCCGTTTGAGTTTGGTGCAAATAACTACAAAAAGAAATTTTATATAGAAAGCTACGGTTGCCAGATGAATTTCAGCGACAGTGAAATTGTGGCTTCCATTTTACAGGATGAAGGTTTTGGTGCAGTTAAAAATTTTGAAGATGCCGATTTGGTTTTGCTCAATACATGCTCTATCCGCGAAAAAGCAGAACAAACGGTACGTAAACGCTTAACAGAATTCAGGAAAATAAAAGAATCAAAACCGGGCATGCTCATTGGCGTATTGGGCTGCATGGCAGAACGTTTAAAAACAAAATTTCTCGAAGAGGAAAAGTTGGTTGATATAGTTGCAGGGCCGGATGCATACAGAAGTTTACCCGCACTGATAGATGAAGCAGAAAGCGGGCAAAAAAGCGTGAATGTATTATTAAGCCGTGATGAAACTTATGCAGATATTTCGCCGGTGCGGCTAAACAGTAATGGCATTTCAGCATTTATTTCCATCATGCGCGGATGCAACAATATGTGCAGCTTTTGCGTGGTACCTTTTACCCGTGGCCGCGAACGCAGCCGCGATGCGGCTTCCATAGTGGCAGAAGCGCAGGATTTATTCAGTAAAGGTTTTAAGGAAGTTACATTGCTGGGGCAGAATGTGGACAGTTATTACTGGAGCTCTATCCATCCCGATAGCTATCGGGACCCCAACGGGGAAGGCTTTAACCCCTCCTCTTTTGGAGGAGGTTGGGATGAGGCCGTAACTTTCGCGGCGCTTCTTGAAAAAGTGGCACTGATAAACCCTCAGATGCGTGTACGTTTCAGCACATCTCATCCCAAAGATATTACAGAAGAAGTGCTTCACGTGATGACGAAGTATGAAAACATTTGTAAATATATACATCTGCCTGTACAAAGCGGAAGCACAAGGATCCTGCAACTGATGAACCGTACTTATACGCGTGAATGGTATATGGCTAAAGTGGAGCAGATAAAAAAAATCATTCCGGGCTGTGGCATCAGCAGTGATATTATTTCCGGTTTTTGTACTGAAACTGAGGAAGACCATCAGGATACTTTATCCATCATGGAATTTGCGAAATATGATATGAGCTACATGTTCGTCTACAGCGAAAGACCCGGAACGCTTGCTGCACGGCGCTTTGCGGATGATATTCCTGATGAATTAAAAAAGAAAAGACTGCAGGAAATTGTAGCAGTTCAAAACTGTTTATCATTACAGAGCAATAAAAATGATATTGGAAAAACATTCAAAGTATTGATTGAAGGGGAAAGCAAACGCAGTGATAAAGACTGGATGGGAAGGAATACGCAGAACAAAGTGATTGTTTTTCCGAAAGAAAATTTTAACTGCAAAAAAGGTGATTACGTAATGGTAAAAGTAAATGGCTGTACACAGGCAACACTTTTAGGTACCCTTATTTTAAACTAAAATATTATTGTAAAATGAAATAACTTCTAACCGGTTTTTTCATTTTATATTTTAAATTTTCCCTGATGGATCTTCAATCAATAAAAAACCGTTTTGGAATCATAGGCAATTCTCCTGCGCTTAATCATGCGTTGAATGTGGCCGTGCAGGTGGCTGCAACAGATTTAAGTGTCCTGATTGTAGGCGAAAGCGGCGTGGGCAAAGAGGCTTTCTCACAAATTATCCATGCACTCTCCGCACGCAAGCACAATTCTTTTATAGCTGTCAATTGCGGTGCCATCCCTGAAGGCACGATAGACTCAGAATTATTCGGCCATGAAAAAGGTTCCTTCACCGGCGCGGTTGACAGCCGCAAAGGTTATTTTGAAACCGTGAGCGGTGGCACAATTTTTCTGGATGAAATAGGTGAAATGCCCATCGGCACACAGGCCAGGCTGCTGCGTGTGCTGGAGACCGGTGAGTTCATCCGCGTGGGTTCATCAAAAGTGCAAAAGACCGATGTGCGTGTAATTGCCGCTACCAACCGCGAATTACTTGAATTCACACAAACCGGCAAATTCAGGCAGGATCTTTATTACCGCTTAAGCACAGTACCTATCCGCGTGCCGTCGCTGCGCGACAGGAAGGAAGACATACCGCTGCTCTTCAGGAAATTTGTAATAGATTTTGCAGAACGCTATAAAACAAACCCGGTGCAGTTAAGCGAGGAAGCAAAAAACCTGTTAATTAATTATTCATGGCCCGGCAATGTGAGGGAATTAAAGAATATTGCAGAGCAGGTTTCTGTTTTAACTGATCAGCCCATCATCAGCACAGCTGAACTGATAAAATTTTTGCCGGAAAGAAACATAAACCGCTTGCCCGTACTGGCTTCAAACGCCGCACAGCATTCCGGCGAGTTTGCCAATGAAAGGGAAATTTTATACAAGCTTTTTTTTGATATGAAAAAGGATGTAACAGAGTTAAAAAAAATGTTCCTTGAAATACTTCAGAACCCTTCACTGGCTGGCAATGCAGCGCATCTTGCAAAAGAGTCTTTGCTGAATGAGTACAGGCCTGATGGTGAAAACCAGAAATCAGCTTTATCACCTGCGTCAATTACACAGGGAAACTATACACAGGCAGCAAACCAAAACTCAGTCCAGCAACCTGTGTTCCTGCACCAGGATGATGAAATACATCATCATGAAGAGGTGGAAGAGTCACTGAACATTATGGACAAAGAAAAAGAGCTGATAGAAAAAGCATTAAAAAAACACCGTGGCAAAAGAAGGGATGCTGCACTTGACCTCGGTATCAGCGAAAGAACATTGTACAGAAAACTAAAAGAATATGATATACAGGAATGATAAGAAAGGTTTCAGGTTTCAGGTTTCAGGTTTCAGGTGTACACACCTTTTATCTTTTGCCTTTTGCCTTTTAATTTTTTCATCCTGTCATGTTTATACATTTAAAGATGTAACCATTCCTCCCGATGTAAAAACAGTAAAAATAGGTTATATTGAAAACAGGGCGCGGTATATAAACCCCCAGTTAAGCCCGCGTTTATCAGATGCGCTGCAGCAAAAAATAAGCAACCAAACCAGGCTTATACGCGTAAACAGCGATGATGCGCATTACCAGATCAGCGGGTACATCAGCCACTACGATGTTACCACATCAGGCATTACAAGCCAGCAGGCCGCTACAGACCGTTTAACTGTGGGCGTACATATTGATTTATTCAAATCACTGGAAAACAAAACAGAGCATTATGATATAAGCCGCGATTTCGATTTCTCTGCCGGGCTTACTTTACCACAGGCCGAAGGCCAGTTGCTCGATGATATTATTAAAAATGTTACCGATGAAATTTTTAATAAAATATTTTCAAACTGGTAATTATTTTTTTGAGCCCGGCTTTGGTTCCCTATGCAGTATCCTTGCGTCGCACTCTTGTGCCCCATAACTTTGTTCAGCATACAAGAAGCGGCAGAAGGAAAATTATTCCCAAAAAATAAAAATATATCTTGCAGTCCTGTACCATTTTTAAATATGAATTATCCTGAAAACAAAATCATCAGTCAGCTTACAGGCAGCGGTTCAATAGACGAAATAGGTATGGATACCATTCAGCAGCTTGCTGCCAAATATCCGTATTTTGGCCCTGCGCAATATTTATATGCAAAAAAATTAAAGCTTGCAGGGAATACTGATTTTGAAAAACAGGCGCAGAAAACAGCCCTGCACTTTACCAATACATACTGGCTGCATTATCTTTTAATACATGATGAAATAAAAGGGTACCTTGGCGCTGAAGAAGAAAGGATAGCTGTAACCGCAACACTTCAATTAAACATAAACGGGCAAACAGTTTCAGACGAAGAGCAGGAGCCTGTTTTAACCGCTGTACCGGATGAGGCAGAACCGGTGGTTGAAAATATTGCACTAATAATTGAAGAAGTGCAGCAGGTAACCGCAGAAAAAGTTTCCGGTACAAAAAATGAACTCAGTAAACTGCCTCCGGATAAAAAAAATACAGAAGAACCTGAAACCGCGGAACAAAATATAATTGATCTTGAAGTACTGAAGAAAAAAGATGAAACTGATTTTGAACTAAGTGAAAAAGATGCGGATAACACTGAAAATACAGAGCTTGCAGCAATGAATAATGAACCGCAGGCAGTTAATCCAAGGATTGCGGAAATTTTAAAAGAACAGGCAGCAGCATATAAAAAGCCGGTTGAAGAAAATGAAACCGTTCACAATACGGAAGAGCCTTATTACACCATTGATTATTTTGCTTCACAGGGAATAAAATTGGAAGAAATAAAACAGGCGCATGACCAGTTTGAAACAAAAGTAAAACGCTTTACTGACTGGCTGAAACAAATGAAACGCGTAAACCCGCACCCAAGCGATCTGGGTACCGATCCGGAAACAGAGCAGATTATAGAAAACATCGCTGCCTCATCAAATGAAACCAGGGAAATTGTAACCGAAGCCATGGCTGAAGTTCTTATAAAACAGGGAAAAATGAACAAGGCTATTCAGTTGTATATAAAATTAAGTTTTTTGAATCCCGACAAATCAACTTACTTTGCGGCCAAAATTGAAGCATTAAAAGGTATCTGAAATGACTATTTTATTCTTTATCCTCCTTATCATTGCCTGTATAGTTTTAGGGTTAATTGTATTAATACAAAACCCAAAAGGTGGCGGGTTGTCCGGTTCTATTGCAGGTTTCAGCAACCAGTTTATGGGTGTAAAGCAAACAACAGATGTGCTTGAAAAAGGCACTTGGGTTTTTGCGTCTATTGTTGGCGTGCTCTGCATTATATCTATCCTGTTTTTTAAAGGGGCAGACACAAACAGTGATACTAAACTGCTGCAGCAAATGAATACCACCGCACCCTCAAACAACCAGCCTGCAGCAAACCCTTCCAATACTGTAACACTGCCGCCGGTATCACAGGATACAACAAAACATTAAATAAGTTTAACCATATTTATTGCCCCGCCGCATTTTTGAGGCGGGGTTTTTTGTTATTTTGATATGGAATGAAAAGGAAAAAATTTTATATGCTGGCAGCGCCGCTGCTTTTTATAATCATCATGGCGTGGCTGATATTTGGTGCAGCCACAAAGTTTAATGAAAAATCAAAATATATTTATGTAAGAGAAGGTGCTGATGCAAAGCAGCAGGTGCTTGATCAGCTCAGTAAAGACAACCTTATCCGTAATACAGTTTTATTCAATTTTATCGCATCGCAGTTAAACATCTGGCAAAGGCTGAAACCCGGGCGGTTTGAAATAAAAAAAGGCGAAAGCATTTTTAATATTGCAGGGACACTGCGCAGCAATTCACAAAGCCCTGTAAAACTCGTGATAAAAAAAATAAGGACAAATGAAGATTTTGCAAGACTGGTTGCAAAAAATTTCTCAGTTGATTCTTCAAAAGCTATTTTATTTTTTAAGAATAATGATTCCTTGCAGGCTTTTGGTGTTGACAGCAGTACGCTCACTTCCCTCATTATTCCTGATACTTATCTTTTTAACTGGAACACATCACCTAAAAATATTTTGATGCGCCTGCAGAAGGAAGAAAATAATTTCTGGAGTAAAAATAACCGGCTGCAGAAAGCAGAAAGCGCAGGGCTTGCACCTTTACAGGTTTACATTATAGCTTCCATTGTGGAAGAAGAAACAAACAAAAAAGAGGAAAAAGGAAATGTTGCAAGCGTGTATATAAACCGTTTAAATAAAGGAATGCAGCTCGCTGCCGATCCAACCATTAAATTTGCACTCCGCGACTTTAATTTAAAAAGAATTTTATTTGTGCACCTTAGCATAGAATCACCATATAATACATACCGTAATAAAGGCCTGCCGCCGGGGCCAATATGCACTCCGTCACCCGCCACAATTGATGCGGTGCTGGATGCGCCCAAAACAGACTATTTGTTTTTTGTGGCAAAAAGCGATTTCAGCGGTTATCATCATTTCAGCAATAATTATGCGGAGCATGTGCAGTATGCAAAACAATACCAGCAGGCATTAGATAATTTAATCATTAAAAAACAAGAGCAAAACCAATAAGTATTTTGACCAAAATTGACCGGATAATATCAGCTTCAAGGCCCATTTCATTTATACGGAATAAAAGCAAAAAAATTTTTATTCCCGGGCTGCATGGTTTGCCATTGTATGATGTGTACCGTTTTTTTTTACTGCAATTAAAAAAAGAAGACCTGAATGTAAGGGCCGCAGCCATCTCATTCAACTTTATAATGGCCATTCCCGCGGCCACCATTTTTTTATGCACACTTATCCCTTACCTGCCCATCTCAAAAGACATCCACAACGAACTGCTGCGCATTGCGAGGGATATTACGCCAAACACCGATACACAAAAACTAATCACAGGTTTTATTGACGATTTTTTTAATAACCCAAAAACAGGTTTACTCTCCATAGGTTTTGTGCTCGCCATCTTTTATTCATCCAATGCCATGATGGGTGTAATAAGAACCTTCGACAGTTCACTGCTTGCAAAACACAAAGCAAACTTTATACACAAAAGGTTGCGTGCATTAAAACTCACCATCATTCTGATGCTGCTCATCATAGCCACTACGTTGATTTCTGCAGGGCAGGGCGCATTATTCCCGCTGCTCATGAAATGGATGAACATAGAAAACACTGAAACCAAAATATGGATCCAAAACTTGCGGTGGATTGTAATCATAGCGCTCACATTATATTCCATCGCATTCATTTATAAATATGCCCCCTCGGTGCACAAACGCTGGAGGCTGTTATCACCTGGTGCCATTTTCGCCACCTTTCTTATCATTCTTGCCACATGGCTTTTCTCAATATGGGCGCAAAATTTTTCCAACTACAGTAAATTTTACGGCTCCATCGGCACCATGCTCATGCTTATGCTGGTGGTATTTATCAATTCATTGGTATTGCTTGTTGGTTATGAACTGAACATCAGCATCACTTATTTAAAAGCAGCCGCAGATAAACGGGCCGCAAAAGAAGCGGAGGCCGCAAAAGAAACGTTGTAATTTTTTTTGAACCCGGCTTCAGTAACCCTGCGCAGCATTGTTGCGTCGCACACTTCTGCGTTAAGGTTCATCATTCAGCAAAGGATATTCAACACACTGTATATTTTGTTTCGCCGTTGCCCGTCAACGCAAAAAAATATAGAAGTTATCCTTAACTTCAATGCTTATGCGGTATTATCATTCCCTGATAATTATTTGTCTGTGCAGTAATATGATTGCTGTTGCACAACCAAAAACAGATACTTTATTACAAACAATTTTAGCCGGCAGCAAAAATTCTTTGTTGCAGCAGGTATTGCAGCAAAAAGATATTTACCGCCTGCAGGTTATCTATACACAAATCAACAGGGATAAAAACAATCAGCCATCTTTTAAAAATTATTATTTTAATACAGACAGCAACCCTTACTTTAATCCTGCTTCTACAGTAAAATTGCCGCTTGCGTTATTAGCTCTTGAAAAGTTGAATAGCATACATGCGGAAGGTGTAAATAAATATATGCCCCTGCAATTCGACAGCAGTTACCCAAAACAGGTTGTAGCTTATAAAGACAGCAGTTCGCAAAACGGTTTACCTTCCATTGCACACTATATTAAAAAAGCTTTTTTAATAAGTGATAACGATGCATATAACAGGTTGTACCAGTTTGTTGGTCAGCAAACCATCAACAGGGCATTGCATGCAAAAGGATATACCGATGCCCGCATTACCAGGCAGTTCATGGGTTTTACGCCTGAAGAAAATCGCCACACTAATGCCATTCGTTTTATACAGGAAGATGGCAGTTTAATTTACACGCAGCCGGCTGCTTATAATACCGATTCATTTTATTTTCCATCCGTCATTAAAATTGGTAATGCGCATTATGACCAAAACGACAGCCTGATAAATGAACCGGTTGATTTTACCATGGCCAATAACCTTTCGCTAAAAGACCTGCAGCAAATGCTGCAATCCGTATTATTCCCCTTATCGGTTCCGCCAAAACAAAGATTCGGTTTATCACAGGATGATTATAAATTTCTCTGTCAATTTCTTTCCCAATATCCATCGGAAACAAATTATCCAAAATACGACACAGCCAAATATTATGACAATTATGTAAAATTTTATTTCAGAAATGAAAGCCATCAAATGCCTTCTTATGTTCGTGTATTTAATAAAGTAGGCTGGGCCTATGGTTTTTTAACCGATGTATCTTATGTTGCCGACTTTAAAAATAAAGTTGAATTTATGCTCAGTACAACTTTATACGTAAACAGTGACGGCATATTGAATGATGATAAATATGATTACGAAAGTACGGGCTGGCCTTTTCTTTATGAATTGGGACAGGCCATATATACATACGAATTGCAACGCATGAGAAAATATAAACCCGGCTTAAGCAAATTCAATATTACTTATGAAAAGCGTGATCCCAATGATGCAAGACCGGTGATAAAAGATGCAGCCAACTAAGCATATTTCTGCTGTTTTTAATTGAAGCCAAACATCAAAATGGAATTATTTTGTTATTAATTTTATATGCATATATAAAATTCATTTGCCCCGCATAGTGTGATATTTGTACCTGAATATTTTTTATCAGCACAAGGCCATCCATATTAGATTCACCCATTGAATACCTGAAAGGTGTGGGCCCTTTGCGCGGCGATATGCTGAAAAAAGAACTGGGTATTTTTACTTTCTGCGATCTGCTGGAACATTTTCCCATCAGGCATGTAGATAAAAGCAAAATAAATTTTATTAATGAAATAACGCCATTAACCGAATATATACAGGTAGCCGGAGACATTTCAGATATTGAATTGCTTGGCGAAAGAACAGCAAAACGCCTCGTGGCGCACCTGGACGATAAAACCGGTTCACTTGAGCTGGCATGGTTCCGCGGAATAAACTGGGTGCAAAAAAATTTAACCCCCGGACAAAATTACCTTATATATGGACGGGTTAGCTTTTTTAACGGAAGGCCCCAGGTAACACACCCTGAAATGGAAATGCTTACAGAAACCATCGCAGCCGGAAAGCCATTTTTGGAACCTGTTTATCCCACCACCGAAAAATTAAAAGCAAAGGGTTTGAATGGAAAACAAATTGGTAAACTCACCAGCGCCCTGCTTGCCCAGGTTTCAGAAAAAGATATTCCTGAAAATTTACCTGAAACAATTTTAAGGGGATTAAAATTTACAAACCGGTTCGATGCATTTTGTAATATCCATTTCCCAAAATCGCAGGCAGAATATGACGCCGCTTTAAAGCGTTTAAAATTTGAAGAATTCCTTTTTGCGCAACTGCGGCTGAATATTACCAAACTCAACCGCCACAGGCACAGCAAAGGTGTTGTATTTGAAAAAGTAGGCAATCTTTTTAATGATTTTTACAATAAATATTTGCCATTCGAATTAACCGGCGCACAAAAAAGGGTAATAAAAGAAATACGGACAGACACTGCCCGCGGCCATCAGATGAACCGTTTGCTGCAAGGCGATGTAGGAAGCGGAAAAACCATTGTGGCGCTGCTTTGCATGCTGCTTGCTGCTGATAACGGTTATCAAAGCTGCCTGATGGCGCCCACTGAAATCCTTGCACAGCAGCACTATGCGGGCTTATCTGAATTATTGAAGGATATACCCGTAAAAATCTGTTTACTTACAGGCAGCACCAAAACCATAGAAAGAAAAAAAATTGCGGCAGGTTTACTGGATGGAACCATCCACTTTATTGTAGGCACCCATGCAGTAATTGAAGACGCTGTGCAGTTTAAAAATTTAGGTCTCGCCATTGTAGATGAACAGCACCGTTTTGGTGTCGCACAGCGTGCTGAATTATGGAAAAAAGCTGTTGTGCCACCACATATATTAGTAATGACTGCCACACCCATTCCACGTACATTGGCCATGACGGCTTACGGCGATTTGGATTATAGTGTGATGGATGAAATGCCACCGGGCCGCATACCCATCATCACTGTTCACCGCAATGAAACACATCGTGCAAAAGTGATGGATTTTATCCGCACAGAAATTGAGAAACGCAGACAGGTTTATATCATTTATCCTTTAATAGAAGAGAGCGGGAAACTGAACTATGAAGATTTAATGCAGGGCTATGAACAGGTAAAAGGTTTTTTTCCGGAACCAAAATACAGTATAAGCATGGTGCATGGCCGCATGCCTGCCACGCAAAAGGAAGCCAATATGCAGCGTTTTGTAAAAGGTGAAACACAGATTATGGTAAGCACCACCGTAATTGAAGTGGGTGTGGATGTACCCAATGCATCGGTGATGGTAATTGAAAGCGCTGAAAAATTCGGGTTGTCGCAACTGCACCAGTTAAGGGGGCGGGTAGGCCGGGGTGCCGAAAAAAGTTTTTGCATCCTTTTAACGGGAACCAAAGCAAGCCGCGAAGCGAGAGAACGTATAAGGATCCTGTGCAGCACCATCGATGGTTTTGTAATTGCCGAAAAAGACCTGGAACTGCGCGGCCCCGGAGATATTGAAGGAACCCGGCAAAGTGGTGTACTGAACTTTAAACTGGCAAGTATCATAAATGACAGGGAATTACTTGAACTTGCAAAAAATATCGCAGAAAATATTTTAAATAAAGATGAACAATTGGCCGCGCCGGAAAATGCATCCTTAAAAAATTATCTTCTGTCGCAAAAAGGAAAAACATTGTGGAGCCGCATTTCTTAAACAACATTTATGCTTTTGTAAACGTTTTTATTTGTAACTTTTAAAAAAAATCAGCTTGAAACTTCTTACAAAGCTTTGCATATTCTCTATCTTATTGTTTGCCGTAAAAAACCTGGGAGCACAAAATCTTGAATTTGTTGAAAACAAGGGCCAGTGGGACAGCAGGGTAAAATACACTGGCAATATAGGTGCAGCTTCTTTTTTTCTTCAGAAGCAGGGGTATAAAGTTTTGCTGAACAGTCCGCAGGATCTTACAGCAATTGCTGATTATGTCGGCGGTCACAACCTTTCAGGCAATACTTCAAAATTATTAAATAATGGAGACGGATCAGGTTCTGGTGGTAATGGAAGCACCGGCAAAAAGTTCATCATCCATTCACATGCTTACGAAGTAACTTTTGCAGGCTCCTCACCTAATGCAATGGTTGTTCCCGATAAACCTTTAAATAGTTATAATAATTATTTTATTGGAAAAGATTCTGCCAAATGGGCGGCCAGCTGCAAAATATATTATGCTGTTACGTATAAAAATATTTATTCCAATATTGATGCAAGATATTATACTGATGAAGGTAAATTGAAATACGATTTGATAGTGCGGCCTGGCGGTGATGTAAATAAAATTGCCCTGCAGTTTGATGGGGTGGATGGCCTGAGCATAAAAAACGGGAACCTCATTGTAAAAACATCTTTAGGCGATATTACAGAGCTTGCACCGGTTGCTTATCAACTCAATTCAGCAGGTAAATCAACCGTAAATGCAAAATATATCATCAACGGAAATACAGTTCGTTTCCAGCTAAGCAATTATTCAAAAACATCCACCCTTGTTATTGATCCCGCACTTATTTTTTCAACTTTTGTGGGAAGCATTGCAGATAACTGGGGATATACAGCCACTTATGATAATGCAGGTAATTTTTATGCGGGAGGAATTGTGTTTGGTACAGGTTACCCCACAAGTATCGGGGCTTTTCAAACAGGATACGGTGGCGGTAATAACGATGAAGGAACAGGTGCCGGTTATGATATTGGTATTATTAAACTAAGCCCGAATGGGGTTAACCGCATATACGCTACCTACCTTGGCGGTGGCGGTGATGAACAGCCACACAGTTTAGTGGCTGATGAACAGGGCGATTTAATCATTGCAGGAAGAACATCATCGGGTATTGATTTTCCTACTACTGCACCAGTTTTTGGCGCAGGTGGGGGCTTTGATATTTTTATTGCTAAACTAAACTCCACAGGAACGGTACTTATGGGTTCAGGGAGATTTGGGGGCAGCGGGTCCGATGGTGTAAACATACGGCCAAAATATGTAGCCCCGCCTGGGGCCGAAAGCATTCGCCGAAATTACGGGGATGATTCAAGAAGTGAAGTGATACTTGACGGAAGCGATAATATTTACCTGGCATCCTG
The DNA here is from genome assembly GCA_038207175.1 of Chitinophagales bacterium. GTDB lineage: Bacteria > Bacteroidota > Bacteroidia > Chitinophagales > Chitinophagaceae > JBBRAD01. The sequence continues at coordinate 71,303 of JBBRAD010000009.1, read as the reverse complement.
TACACAATCCGCTGGTTTTCCAGCAACCGCCGGCGCTTTTCAAACAACTTTTGGTGGAGGTCTTCAAGACGGCGTTTTAATAAAAACAAACAGTGATGTAAGCAATGTATTATTCAGTTCTTTTTTAGGTGGCAGCGGCGATGATGCCGCATTTGTACTTGCATTAAACCCAGCCAGCAATGATATTTTAGTAGGTGGGGCTACAACTAGTAATAACCTGAACAAAACAGGAGGTAATGCCGGCCCAATCTTATTCAGCAACTACCAGGGTGGTATTTGCGATGGCTTTGTTACATTAATTTCCAATGATGGAAGCACACAAAGAAAAACCTGTTATGCAGGCGGAGGAGGTAATGATCTTGTATATGGAGTGCAATATGATAAATTTGGTTTTCCTTATATGACAGGAACTACTACTGTTGCCCTTCCGCTTACCGGAAATGTTGGTTTTAATACACAGGCAAACGGCAAACAGTTTATTACAAAAATGAAAGCTGATTTAAGTGGTGTTGTTTATTCAACAAATTTTGGCAAAGGATCTGTTACACCTGATTTATCACCTACAGCTTTCCTGGTTGACAGGTGCGAAAACGTATATGTAGCAGGGTGGGGCGGCGGAATAGATGTAGGTGATGGATACCCAAATGCAACAACAACCGGGCTTTCTGTTACTGCAAATGCCTCAGGTATTATCAGAACCACAACAGACAGTAAGGATTTTTATTTTTTTGTTTTAAAAAAAGATGCGTCCGCCCAGTTGTTTGGGGGTTTCTGGGGCAATGATGATCGTACCGGGGGTTTAGGTGACCATGTGGACGGCGGCACTTCGCGTTTTGATAAACAGGGAGTGATATACGAGGCGATATGTGCCAATTGCGGGCATGTTGGTTTTTTTCCAACTACACCCGGCGTCTGGTCAGGCTCAAATCCTTCAAATACAGGTGCAGGATGCAATGAGGCTGCGGTAAAAATTGCGCTCGAACTTGCCGGAGTAGGCGCAAATTTGCAATCTTCTATAAACGGTGTAGCCGGGGATACATCCGGCTGCGTTCCGCTTACAGTTGATTTTAAAGATCTTGTTGGCAATGCACAAAAATATATCTGGGATTTTGGTGATGGCAGTCCGCGTGTTACTACACTGGTTCCATCAGTAAGTTATACTTACAATAATGTGGGTATTTATACAGTAATGCTTATCGCTGTGGATTCTTCCACCTGCAATATTGCAGACACTTCCTACCTGCATATTCATGCAAGAAATGATAAAGCGCTTATTGGTTTTACTTATATAAAACTCCCTCCCTGTGATTCACTCAAATACCAGTTCACCAATACATCTGTTGCACCCGTAGGCAAACCGTTTAACAGTCAGTCTTTCCAGTGGGTCTTTGGTGATGGCAGTACTTTAATTTCAAACGCACCGGCAGTTACGCACAGTTATGCCGCGCCGGGTACCTACAATATCGTGTTGAGGTTAATTGATACATCTTACTGTAATTCGCCTGATTCAGCAGTGCAGACAATACGCATTGCCACAAATGTAAAAGCCCAGTTTGAAACCCCGCCTTTTGGCTGTGCACCTTACACTGCTGTATTCAATAATACGTCGCTTGGCGGACAGCAATTCTTTTGGGACTTTGGTGATGGCAGCCCGATAGATAATTCTATAAACCCCACACACCTCTACCCCAATCCCGGAATATTTACCGTAAAACTTTTAGTGATAGATAATACCACCTGCAATAAAACAGACAGCACTTCAGACACGGTTATTGTAAGTCCAAAACCCATAGCAGGGTTTACTTTCAGTCCCATACCGGCGCAGGAAAATACTTTCACTACATTTTTTAATACCTCTATTGGCGGTACGCATTATAAATGGATTTTTGGCCCGGGCGATACATTAGTAACAATTCAAAGAGACACAATTGTAAAACACATTTATGATATTTCAGGCATTTTTAAAGTTTGTTTGGTGGCTTATAACGATTTTGGGTGTACCGATACTTCCTGCCAGTTTGTGCAGTCAATCATTTCCCCGCTGCTTGACATACCCAATGCATTTACGCCAAACGGCGATGGCATAAATGATGAGGTACTTGTAAGGGGTTTTGGCATTACCCAGATGAACTGGCGTATTTACAACCGCTGGGGCATTCTCGTTTTCCAGTCATCAAACCCTAACCAGGGCTGGAATGGTTATTACCGTGGTATATTGCAGCCTCAGGAAGTTTATGTATATGTACTGGATGTAACTTATTCGGATAATACAAAATACCAGAAAAAAGGCGATATTACATTACTGAGATAGAACAGGGAATTTTTTATGAAGCAAACCATTCAATATTTTTTCAAAACGTGTGCGACAGTGATACTCCTATTTACAGCCGCTTCAAAACTTTATTCCCAGGATCTTCATTTCTCACAATATTTTAATGCTCCATTGCTTGTAAACCCAGCCAATACAGGGTTTGCGCCGGATGCTGACTGGAGGATCGGCGCCAATTACCGCAACCAATGGGCAAGCATTACACCCAATCCCTATAAAACAATGAGCATCTGGGGCGACATGCAGTTATTCAATAACCGCTTCCAGGATGGATGGGTGGGCGTGGGAGGAAATATTTTGCGCGATGTGGCAGGCAGCGGCGGCCTCACGGCTACAAGGGTTACAGGCTCTGTTGCTTATCACCAGCTTTTGGGTTTCAATAGTCTTTTGAGCGCCGGTTTTGGTTTTGGATGGGTAAATAAACGCATTGATTTTTCAAAACTCACTTTCGATAACCAGTGGAATGGAAAATTCTTTGATATAAATGCACCAAGCGGTGAAACATTTGCATTCAACTCAGTAAATTATTTTGATCTTCAGGCAGGCTTGAATTATGCTTACTTCCCTTCCGATAATGCCTATTTTAATGCAGGCTTCAGCGCACAGCATATTAACAGACCAAGGGAATCTTTTTTTTCCTCCGAAACGGTTGATGCAAAACTTGATGTGCGTTATACGTTTTTTCTCAACGGAAGTTTTAAAATGAATAACCAATGGATCGTAAACCCCAATGCATACTTCAGCAAAATGGGCACTGCCTATGAAACTGTATTCGGGGTAAATGCGCATTACAACCTTAGTGGTGATGGCAGCACGCAATTGGTTGGCGGCGTATATTACAGGCTTAAGGATGCCTTCATTCCCATGGTGGGTTATGTGTGGAATACCTTTAGCCTTACTGTAAATTATGACGCCACTACATCTGCATTAAGTTCATACAACCAGAGAAATGGCGCTTATGAATTATCACTCGTAAAAACAGGCCTGTTCACTTCTCCAGGAAAAGATATAAAATGCCCGGTTGTGAAATTCTAAAATAATAAGCCGCAGAAACAGCTTTAAAAGCTGCGTATTCTGCGGCTTAAATTCAGTTAAGTATTATTTCAATTTTCAGGACCATTCTTAATGGTATAGCCGCCGGGTTTGTAATACGGGCTGTATTTATCAGAAACCTGTTTGCTTTGTTTTTCTCCGTTTATATATAAGTCCCCGTTATCTTTCCATTCAATTGTATATCCTTTGCTTTTATCAATAAGCCCGTCTTTCTGCAGTGCTTCGGTAAAATCTTTTAGCTGCTGCACTTGCTGTTTTGCTTTATCAATACCTTCTCTTGCCTGCTTCATCGCATTATTAATTTGCTGGTTTATTTTTTCACTGTTAAACTGGTCCTGAAATTCTTTACTGTTGAATTTTTCCTGCATTTCTTTTACTTCATCCGTAATTTTTTTCATATCAATATTTTTTAATTGCACCTGTGCATCTTTTATTGATTTATCTACATCCGCCTGTATTTTATCCCAGTCAATCTTTTGCAGGTTTTCTTCCACTTCTTTGCTGATCTTATCAAAATCAATATTAGCAACAGCATCATACACCTGCTTTTCAATATTAATATCAAGGTCTTTCAACTGTACATCAAGGTCTTTCATCTGTATATCAAGATCCTTCAGCCCCTCGTCCAGGCCATTTATTCTAAATTCATCTTTGTCAGCGGAAGGCTGTTTGGGGTTAGTAGTGTCCCCTGACCGGTAATTGTTGTGGTTGGCTGTGCTGTCTTGTTTTTTGTCTTTAAACTGCCAGGCGGAAGCAAGGGTAACAAGCATAAACAAACCAGCCACCAGAAAGGGCTTCCGTGTTTTGAATGCATTTTTCATTGTTTTGATTTTTTGTGTGGGGAATTAATTTACGAATTTATTCGTATAAATGTACGATTAAATTCGTATTTTGTTACACAGCTTTTGTACATTTTTTAAAAAATTAACAAATAGCCACCGGGTTTTACCCTCCAATAAAAAAATATTTTTATCTGCTGTGCTTTGGAACGGGCATAAGACCTGCGTTGTACCACACACTTGTGCGTTCAGAACAATAAGCAACAAATTATAGCAGTAAAATATAGTTGCAAACTTTTAAATAAATACGAAGTATGATTCCCGTCATTGCGGGCACGAAGCAATCTGTATTTAGCTTCAAAAACATGTTTAATTTCATTTGCACAGATTGCTTCACAGTGCTCGCAATGACGCCATCTCCACTGCACACTTGTACATTAAGAACAATGAGCAACAAATTACAGCAGTATAAATAAAGTTGCAAACTTTAAAATAAATGAGGCGAACTTGAAAACTTCGTCGAGTAAGGCTGTTGCAAAAGGCTTGCAACATCTCTTACCCTTTTAATAAGGCGGTCAATAAAGGCATCAAAAGAAGTTGATGCTATAGTTTTATCTCTTCGTTATTGTTGACACGAGATTTTTAAATTCTTTCGAATATTTTTCATATTCATCATAAGTAAAGCCCTGGATTAAAATTAAGTTGCCGCTTATTTTTATTAATGACTGAAAAATCAAAGCCTCCTTACCGTCCATCTTTCCCACAATGCTTCTTCCGAAAGCTTTGAAACCATTGATTTTTTCATTTACTTCATGCAATACTTTGTATTCGGTTAATCTTTCACTGCTTGTAAATGAATTAAAGCAATCATCTGCAAATTCCTTATTAATTTCATCTTCATCCGGTAATTGAATTACCTCAACATTAGGTTCATTATCATAAGATTCTTTTTTAACTCCCCCAATTGAATATATCCAGGTTGAACCAGATGAAAACGCAAATTTGAAAATAGATTTAGAGTCGTCAATTATAAAAGCGCTTGTTGCGAATGGGTCTATGGCGTATGACTTGTCATAGTAAATGGTTTGCAAAGAGGTCTTTATTTCATTTCCATTTATGCAGTCGTTAGCCGGGAAAATCGCAGTAATTTTTGTGACAAAAGTTGAGTCCCCGAAAAGAATTTGGTAAATTGATTGTGACGCATCTGTCAATAAAATAACTTCTGAAGAATATTCATTTATATTTATTTTTTGTTTATAAAGAGTTCCCAATTCCGATCCGGTAAAATTTACTGTGTCAAAACAGACAGTACAAGTCTGCGACGCAACAGCTGATACCATGAAAAATAAAAGCCTGACCCCAAAATATTTCACACAAATTTTTATTGTTGTTTATATCCAGGCCCTTTTAAAAATCTGCCTGCTGTTGCATTTGTATGCTCACCATTTTTTAAAATCTGCACACCGTTTACAAAAACATCTGTAATACCGGTTGCATATTGGTGCGGCTTTTCGTAGGTTGCGTGGTCCTGCACCGTGGCGGGGTCAAACAAAACCACATCAGCATAATTGCCCACTTTTAATTCGCCGCGTTTCTGCAGTTTTAAATGCGTGGCGGGAAGTTTTGCGAGTTTATAAATTGCCTGCTGCAGCGAAACAACTTTTTCATCACGTGAATAATTGCCCAGTACCCTTGCGAAATTTCCATAGGCACGCGGATGCGCATTGAACTTTAAAAAAATACCTTCATTCGTGTATGAGCCTTCATCGCTTCCAAAACTTACCCAGGGTAAAGCCACTTGTTTTTTTACATTGTCTTCATTCATGAGAAAATAGGCAACGCTTACTCTTGTGCTGTCTTGTATAATTAAATCCATTGCAGTTTTTTCGGGAGTTGTGCCGCGTATCTTCGCTACTTCAGCCAATGTTTTGCCTGTGAATTTTTTTAATGAATCCTGTTTAAAACCCAGTAGCAACACATGCTCTGCACCACCTGCACCGTAATATAAATTTTCCCAGTCCGTTGCATTGGTGTTCATTGCTTTTATCATTTGTGCTCTTACGGAAGGATCGTGTAAGCGCTGCCAAAGTTTTCCAAAACCACCATCCTGCAGTGTGGGTGGAAATGCAGAGGTCATGCCTGTTGCGCCGGCAAGATATGTGTACATATCAGCAGTAATATCCTGGCCTTCTTTTCTCGCCCTTTCCACACGGCGGATAAGACTGTCCATTTTATCCCAGTTATTTTTTCCTGCTGCTTTTAAATGATAAATTTCTGCAGGTATATTTGCCTCTTTTGAAATAGTAATGAGTTCTTCAACAGCTTCGAGTAATTTATTTCCTTCACTGCGCATGTGGCTTGTATAAGTGCCGCCATATTTTGATGCTTCTTTTGATAATGCAATTAATTCATCTGTCTTTGCAAAAAAATCGGGGGGATAAATTAATGCATTGGTAACTCCCAATGCGCCCTGCTGCATGGCTTCATCAACCAATAATTTCATACTGTCAAGCTGAGCAGGAGTTGGCGCTTTATTATCTTCTCCTATTACATACTGGCGTACAGTACCGGTTCCCACAAAAGAGGCAATGTTAATAGAGATACCTTTTTTCTCCAGTTCATTCATATATTCACTCAACGTATTCCAGTCCACTTTATATTTTATATCCCCCTGACCGTCTTGCAGTTGCTGTTTCATTTTTGCATTCAGCGGAGCCATACTGCTCTCGCCAAAAATTTCTGTAGTTACGCCCTGGCGTATATCGCTTTGAGCCCTTCCATCCTGGAATAATGTTTCTTCTGAATGCCCCATCATATTTATAAAACCAGGTGCAACTGCTTTTCCTTTTGCATCAATTTCATTTTTTGCAGTTGCATTTTTCAGGTCACCAATAAATGCAATGGTGTCTGCATTAATTGCTATATCTGTATTGTAAGGTTCGCCACCATTGCCGTCATAAATGGTTCCGTTGCGGATGATGGTATCATACACGGGCTTGTTATTGCATGCAGAAATTGCTGTGCATGCAATCCATGCAAAAAATATTTGTTTCATAAGCATGAGGATTGGGTCTTGATTTATTTTTTCTTTTTCGCAGTAAAAGTACCATTCGGCTGCATGCTCTGCAATTCAGTTACATTGCCGCTTTCATCGGTATTGAATTTTATTTTAAAACCGGAAAGAGATTTAATACTGAAAAGATTTTTATCAATGGGTACCAGTTCATATTCCGGCTGGCCGGGCACAAATAAATACAAAGCATTTCCTTTTGTATACACTCTGGCAGCAGCGCCGCCCAGCTCGTATTCACCTTCATATTTTTTTAAACTGTCCTTTGATATTTCTTTTGCCTTATCTGCACGCATAAAAATTACAGGCTTGATGCCTGCATCAAAAATCATTGAAGCGCTTTCCACATCTCCGGCAGCATTAATATTAAACTGAACGGGATCACTGTGATTGGAAGTATCAATGCCGTCCTTGTCTTTCTCAAACGGCTCAAAAAAATCATAATGATAATGGTTCAGCCACCAGGTATGGGTTGGCAATAATGCAAACAGTGAATCATCTTTTAACACCACTTCAAATGTACCATAACCCTTATTGGTGTAAAGCCCTGTGTAATCTTTTAAATCATGCGAAGGTTTTGTATTCAGTTTTCTGTTTGATGAAGATGCAGCCTGCGTTGCCTTTGCAGTAGAATCTGCTTTTTTACGCACACCATGCAAATATGTTTCCCAGTCAAAATATTTTAAACCCAGCATCCTGTCTGCAATAAGGTTTCTTACAACAGATGGAACAGCAGAACCATTCTGGTTGCACAATACAATAATACCCACACTGTCGCTGGGAAAAAAACAGGTACTCGCACTAAAGCCATCAATATTGCCTCCATGCTCCACACGGTAATGGCCCTTATATGATGCCATCATCCAGCCGAAACCATAAGTTGAAAAAAATACATCGGGTATTTCTTTTGTGGGTGCACCCCCGCCCATTACCATTTGCGGAGTGGTGGCTTCGCTTATATATTGTGCTGGCACAATTTCTTTACTTTCAAATTTCCCTGCATTTATCCAGGTAGTTACCCATTTGGCCATTTCATTTACGCTGCTGTTGATGCTGCCCGCAGGGCCCATTGCTGCTATATTGTAGTAACCCATCCTGTGTATCATACTGTCCTTGCTAATATCATAACCTTTTGCAGCATTGGTATCTTTTTGCATATCAATTACAGAAAAATCAGAACGGTTCATGCCAAGCGGCGTGAATATTTTTTCATGCACATTGTCTTCCCAGCTTTTGCCGGTAAGCTTTTCCGTAACCATGCCCTGCAGCATGAACATAAAATTATTGTATTGCCATTTTTGCCGCAGCTCCGCAGTGGGCTCCATATAAGGGATGCGCAACAAAAAACTGTCACGGCTTTCAGTATTAAAAAAATACCATGACTCATCATGCCGCGGCAGGCCTGTGCGGTGGCACATCATATCACGCAGCGTTACATGCTCGGTCATATATTCATTATAAAATTTCAACGTGGGTAAATAAGTATTTACGGGTTTGTCAAAATCAACAAGCCCGTCTTTGTTCAGCATGCCAAGCAATGATGCTGTAAAAGCTTTTGTACAACTGCCAATTGCAAACAATGTATTGGGTGTAGCCGGGATTTTATTTTCATAATCGCGGTAACCAAAACCTTTTGAATACACCACTTTGCTTTTTTCTACAACAGCAACCGCGAAACCCGCAGCATGCCAGTCTTTCAGCACACGGGCAAAAGCAGTGTCAAGGCCATCGAAACGTTTATCGGATGATGATTTTTCCTTTTGTGCAAAGGATGCAAATGTTGTAATACATAACAAGAGGAACAGAATTTTTTTCATGTTTTATTTTTTTATGTTACAGGCTTTTCCTACCCGACTGACAGTAAGTTTTTCTTTTGTACTCAGGCGGGGAATTACTATGATGCTTCGTTGCGTCGCACTCTTCAACGCTTTGTCTTTTATTGGGCAAAAGATACATTAGCTTTTTGATTATTTTATTTTCTCAAATGGAATATTTCCAATACCATACAATTGCCAGTCTTTATAATCAAAATGCCACCACTCATAATCATAAACTGTAAAGCCTTCGCTTTCCATATTGCTGCGCAAAAGATCGCGCATTTTTCTTTGCTGTTCTGTACCGCCTGCGTAATTTGGATAAGAGCGTTCACTCATTTCATCATACACACCTGTCATTTCAATTTCCTTTCCTGTTTTTAAATCATACAAAGTTAAATCCGCAGCGCAGCCTCGGTTATGTTTTGAACCTTTTTTCGGGTCGGCAACAAATTGTTTGCTTGAGTCGGGTGTTATGTCCCAGAATAATTTTGTAACGCTCCATGGGCGGTATCCATCAAATACAAGCAAACCATACCCAAGCGGTTTTAGTTTTTGGTTCACCCGCACCAAAGCCTCTGCTGCGGGGCGTTGCAGAAAAGCACGCGCTTCAGAATAAACAGGCCGGCCCACTAAATTATTGCTTGTTGCATATCGTATATCAAGGTGAATGGAAGAATCTAATTTTATCAATTCCACCAAATCTGCTTCGCGGAAATTACCTTCTTCGTGTGGTGGTTTTACACCGCAACTGGTTATTGTAATAAAAAGAAAAAAAGCAAATACAGAAAACGATAATTTATTTTTTTTAAAGCGGGGCATATATTTTTTGTTATTGATTTTTATTATCGGTTGTGATTTCTCCGGATTTAAGGTTTGATTATTTTTGTTTCTTGTGATTTTATTTGCTGAATAAATATCTAATTGTATCCCGAAAGCTTTCGGGATGCGACGCAATTGAAGTTCAATTCATATTCTTCAGCCCGGTACAAAAATAATAAATACACTTTTATTAAAGCCCGTTCATCGCCTGTTCCAGGTCATTCAAAATATCTGCGATATTTTCCATGCCCACACTCATCCTAATTAACCCATCAGTGATGCCATATTCAATGCGCTGCTTACGCGGCACGCCATAATGCGTCATAGATGCAGGATGGCAGATAAGCGTATCAACCGTTCCTAAAGATACAGCCCGCACACACATTTGCAATGCATCAATAAACTTTTTGCCTGCTTCCAAACCGCTTTTGAGTTCAAAGCTCAGCATGGCGCCGGGATGCCGCATTTGTTTTAATGCCGTGGCATGATCGGGGTGCGATGCAAGCCCTGTATAATTTACATTTGATATTGCTTTGTGTTGCTGCAAAAAATTTGCAGCCTCCACCGCATTGCTGCAATGCCTGTCCATCCTCACTTCCAGCGTTTTCATTCCCTGTATCAATAAGTATGCATCAAAGGGATTGCTGTTGCCGCCAAGCAGGCGGTGCCATTTGGTTGCTTTGGTATGCATGAATTCAATGTCCCTTCCGAGCAGCACGCCGCCGATTGCAGAGCCATGACCGTTTAAAAATTTTGTGGTGGAATGAAAAACAAAATCAACATTGTATTTAAAAGGTTGCTGCAAATATGGAGTGGCAAATGTGTTATCAACAGAAACAATTAAGTTGTGTTGTTTTGCGATCTTACTCACTGCTTCAATATCCACGCATTGAATGGTTGGGTTTGCAGGGGTTTCAATATGCAAAAGTTTTATGGATGGGTTTTGTTTGATGATTTCTTCTGCAATATTCAAATCGCGAAGGTCTGCAATAATTGTGTTGATTCCATTTTGTGCAAGCACTTTGTGCAACAGTTCATATGTGCCGCCATACAAAGAAAAATGAGAAAGAATAGTGTCGCCTGAATTTAAATTACTCATGAACATTGTTGTCATGGCAGCCTGCCCGCTTGCGTGCAGCAAGGCTTTCAGCTTTAAAGGCTTTTCATTTTCATCTTTAATATTGAAAGCCTCGAGTGCTGCTATTATTTCTTCTGCCACTGTAAAAGTAGGGTTGCCCCAGCGGCTGTAAATATAGCCGGGTTCTGTACCTGCAAAACGGTGCATGCCCTGGTCCGCAGTATCAAAAGTAAAAGTGGATGTTGCGTAAATGGGAACGAGGTGAGATGAATCAGGGAATGCATCTGTGCCGGTATGCATGGCAACAGAACTGATGCCGCTTAAAGGAAAGTTTTTTTTATTCATGTGAACAAATCTTTCGGGATAAAAAAAATGAAGTGAGTAATTTCGTTTCAAATGTAAATGAAAACAATGAAGGAACTTTTGAATCAATACGCCGCTTATAATTTATGGGCCAACGAAAGATTACTGAATGTTGCATTGTCCCTTACTGATGAACAGCAGCAGCAATTGGTTGAAAGCAGTTTCAACAGCCTGCACAAAACTTTTTTGCATTTGTGGGATGCCGAAAGTATGTGGTGGCAAAGAATAAAACTGCATGAAAATATTATCAGCCCGAGCACAGCATTTAACCCTTCCATGAAAGAAACTGCAACAGGATTGCTGAACCAATCAAAGGAATGGAAAGAGTGGGTGGAAAATGTAAAGGAGAACATGCTGCATCATGAATTCAAATATTACAACACAAAAAGGGAATATTTTAAAAATACAATCTGGCAAACCTTACAGCATGTGTTTAATCATGGTACTTATCATCGCGGGCAGGTGGTAAATATTTTACATCAATTAAAAGTGGAGAAGATTCCGGTAACAGATTTTATTGCGTATGTAAGATTGCCCGATTCAAAAAAATAGCGCGTCCGGGACTGTTACAGTTGCGCGGTGATATACTGTTGAAGTGCTTGCAACGCAAGGAACGGTGCTATGAAAAACAATAGCCGGTATCAAAAATTAAATTTGAAAATTTTTATATCAATACGCCCATTTTACCCAGATGGCGCCCCAGGTAAAACCTCCGCCAAATGCAGACAGAATGAGATTGTCCCCTTTTTTCAGTTGGTTTTCCCATTCCCATAAACAAAGCGGGATAGTTGCGGCAGTTGTGTTTCCGAATTTCTGAATATTGATCATTACCTTTTCTTTTGAAAGCCCCATGCGGTTGGCAGTGGCATCAATAATCCTGAGGTTAGCCTGGTGCGGCACTAACCAGGCCACATCATCTGCGGTTAAGTGATTGCGCTCCATAATTTCTGCGCTTACATCGGCCATGCCTACTACGGCGAATTTAAAAACAGCTTTTCCTTCCTGGTAGGCAAAGTGTTCTTTGGAGGTAACGGTTTCAATGCTGGCAGGTTTTAAAGACCCGCCTGCTTTCATGTGCAGGTAAGTGCGCCCGCTGCCATCGCTTTTTAAAATACTGTCCATAATGCCGTAACCGTTTTCTCCCGGTTCCAGCAAAACAGCCCCTGCCCCATCGCCAAAAATAATACAGGTGGCGCGGTCGGTATAATCAATAATGGCGCTCATTTTATCTACACCCACCACAATTACTTTTTTATAGCGTCCGCTTTCTATAAATGCCGCGCCGGTGGTAAGGGCATATAAAAAACCACTGCATGCGGCGCTGAGATCGAACCCAAAAGCATTGGTGGCGTCTATTTTATCACTGATGATATTTGCGGTTGCAGGAAAAACCATATCAGGCGTTACAGTGGCACAAATGATGCAGTCAATTTCTTTCGCGTCAATATTTTTTTTGCGGAGTATTTCTTGTATTGCGGGTACTGCCATATCGCTGCTGGCTTTGCCGGGTTCCTTTAATATCCTTCTTTCTTCAATGCCGGTGCGGGTTTTAATCCATTCGTCATTGGTATCCACCATTATTTCCAGTTCTTTGTTGGTAAGTCTGTATTCAGGAACATATCCGCCCACTGCTGTAATTGCCGCTGTAATTTTAGTCATGGTTTTACAAAGATTGAAGTGGCAAAAGTATTGAAATATATAAAAGAAATTTTGGGTTTCAACTAAACAGCCGGGAAGCTTGTATCCTTTCGAAAAGAAATATCATTTTATTTTAATACAAAATTTCGCAGGATACTATATTTTTGGTTTCTTGCAGCATGATTGCATGGGTTAGGGGAAAGTTGATACTCAAAGGACCGGCACAGGTAATAGTTGACGTGAACGGGGTCGGGTATGAGTTGCAGATAAGCCTGCATACTTATTCTTTTATAAGCAATATGGAATCGGGGCAGTTATTTACTTATCTTCATATAACAGATAACGGCCAAACGCTCTTTGGATTTTACCAGCAGGATGAAAAAGACCTTTTCCTGCAGTTGATAAGTGTTTCGGGTGTTGGTGCAGCTACTGCAAGGATGATGCTGTCAGGCATGAAACCGGAGGAAATTATTAAAGCCATTGTGCAGGGCAATGTGAAACAGCTGGAAAGCGTTAAAGGCATTGGGCACAAAACTGCAGAGCGGCTGATTGTGGAGCTTAAAGACAAATTAGGCAAAATATCTGCGGAACAGTTTTCTTCCGTATATCCGTATGGTAATAATAAAGGAGCCGATGCAGTGAATGCGTTACTGTCACTGGGCATTGCAAAACCTGCGGCTGAAGCGGCAGTAAAAAAAGTTTTAGCAAATGAAGGGGCGGCCCTTCCTGTTGAAGAAATTATTAAAAAAACACTCAAAAACCTGTAAGCATATTGAATACACTGCTACCTAACCACAGCTTACTGTAAATTGAATCACTCTTTCCGTTTTATCACTGTTATTTTGGCTACGGCTATTTTATGCCTTGCCGGCAACAGGTTGCTTGCGCAAAAAAGTCCGCTGGATTCTTTGCATTACCCTTTACAGGACAGGAGAGGTGACCGTTTTACCTGGCAAAACCATAACCCCTTTTACCTTAATGACACTTCTTTTATAAAGCAGGATATTGAATACGACCCAAAAACAAAGCAGTATTATATTATTGAAAAGATTGGTAATACTTATTTCCGCAAGCCCACATATTTAACCTTTGATGAGTTTTTGCAGATACAGGAGCACCAACAGGAAAACGATTACTTTAACCAGCGCTCCCAAACACTTTTTGATTTAAACAGGAAAGCTCAAAGGCCAAAACCCAGGGTGTATGACCAGCTTTTTGACCGGATTTTTGGCGTAAGCCCAACGGGTTTAAAAGTGGAAATTAAACCACAGGGTACTGTTGATCTTACCGCAGGCTACCAGGGGCAAAATGTAAAAAACCCCACCTTACCTGAAAATGCAAGAAAGAACGGGGGGTTTGATTTTAACATGGATGCCAATATAAGCGTAGTGGGTAATATAGGTGATAAACTTAAACTGCCCATAAATTATAATACGCTTGCAAATTTTGATTACGAAAATCAATTAAAACTTGACTACAAAGGAAAGGATGATGAAATAATTAAATCGGTTGAAGCAGGAAATTTGTCTTTTGAAACCAAGGGTACTTTAATGGCAAGCGTACAGAGCCTGTTTGGCATATCCACACAGTTGCAGTTTGGAAAATTTTTTATTACAGCAGCAATAGCCAGCCAGAAATCGCAGCGCCAGTCGCTTGCTTTGCAGGGTGGTGGCTTATCTCAAACCATAAAGAAAACCCTTGACGATTATGAAGAAAACAAACATTTTCTTTTAGCACAATATTTTAAAAATAATTACAATAAAGCCATGAGCAATCTGCCTGTTGTAAACAGCCAGGTGCAGGTTTTAAGAATAGAAGTTTGGGTAACAGACAGAACCGGCAGTACCACAGATACACGTTCTATTGTAGGCTTAATGGATCTTGCTGAAAGCTCGCCCTACAATCCCAATGTACATTCATTAACCACAAACCCTTTACCTGAAAACGGTTCCAATGATCTCTATCCTTTCCTGGCATCAGATGCCACAAACAACCGGAACCCTGCGCTCATTAATAATATCCTCGTTTCAAAAGGGCTAACCCCGGTAAATGATTTTGAAAAAACTTTTGCCCGAAAATTGGATCCAAGTGAATATTTCTTCAATCCACAGGTAGGTTTTTTATCACTTAGCCAGCAATTGCAGCCTGATGATGTTTTAGGTGTTGCATATCAATATTCATACAATGGCAGAATTTACCAGGTAGGTGAATTTTCACAGGATGTAACAGTTGATTCTACGCAGGGCGTACAAAAAGTATTGTTTCTCAAATTATTAAAAGCTACTTCACAGCGTACCAATCCACGTTTACCAATCTGGGATTTGATGATGAAGAATGTGTATTCATTAGATGTTACTGGTTTGCAGCAGCCGGATTTTAATCTGAATGTTGTTTACCAGGATCCCAGTGCAGGCGTAAAAAGATACCTGCCCGAAGCTGCCCCTGATTTTTTGGGTAAGCCTCTTTTGACCATCCTTAACGTTGACCGCCTGAACAACAGGAATGATCCTCTGCCTGACGGAGAATATGATTTTGTGGACAGTTTTACCGTATTGTCCCAGCAAGGGAAAATTATTTTTCCTGTGCTTGAGCCCTTTGGTCATGATCTCGATACGGCATTTCATGGATTGCCGCAGGCCACCAAAGATTCATTTATTTATTACCAACTATATGATTCAATTAAAGCCATTGCCCAAACCTATGCAAACCTGAACCGGTTTTTGCTGGAAGGGACTATAAAAGGAAGTTCGTCATCTGAAATTTCTCTTGGCGGTCTAAATATTCCGCCAGGCTCAGTAACTGTTACAGCCGGTGGGCAAATATTGCAGGAGAATGTGGACTATATAATTGATTATAACCTTGGCACATTAAAAATTATTAATAGCGCCATTACTAACTCCGGTGTACCCGTAGATGTCTCTTATGAAAATAATGCCAGTTTTGGCATACAGCAGCGAAGTTTCCTGGGGCTGCGTTTGGATTATCTGGTAAATAAAAAATTATCGCTTGGCGCTACAATGGAAAGGTTAAGTGAGCGGCCTTACTTTACAAAAATAAGTTATGGTGAAGACCCGATACGCAATACCATGTATGGTGTTGATTTTAATTACCATTCCAATGCTCCCGGCATTACAAGGCTGCTGAATAAACTTCCATTTTATAACTCAAATGCGGTAAGTACAATAAATGCTTATGGCGAAGGCGCTGTACTTAAACCGGGCCATCCCCCGCAAATAGGAGCAGGCGGGGCAGGCCTTATTTATATTGATGATTTTGAAGGCTCCACAAGCAGCATTGATCTGCGTTTTCCTTTTATATCATGGGCATTGGCTTCTACACCGGCGGTTTTTCCTGAATCTGCACTGAACGACAGTATTGGTTACGGAAAAAACCGCGCAAAAATTGCCTGGTATAATATTGAGCCGATTTTGCAGGATAAAAACAGCCCCAGCAACCCGCTTAAAAGCAACCTTGCCGCATTAAGCGATCCGCGGGTAAGGGCAGTTTTTACCAATGAATTATTTCCGCAGCGCACAACCAATATTACAGATGTACTTACATCAACATTTGACCTGGCTTATTACCCTTCAGAGCCTGGCCCTTATAATTATACTTCCGATGCGGCAGATATTGACGGAACGGGGAAATTTATACCTGCGACCCGTCCAAAACGCTGGGGTGGTATTATGCGCAGTATTGATCAAACAGATTTTGAAACAGGCAATATTGAATTTGTTGAATTTTGGGTACAGGATCCCTTTATAAAAAACCCGTCAAGTACTGGTGGAAAATTATACATCAACCTGGGCAATATAAGCGAGGATATATTAAAAGACGGAAGGCGTTTTTATGAAAATGGCCTTAACACGCCTACACAGCCTGCAGCGGTTGATAATACCGGCACCTGGGGTAAAACACCCGTAAACCCTATACAGATCACGCAGGCTTTCAGTAATGACCCCAATGACCGGCCTTATCAGGACGTAGGTTTTGACGGACTGGATGATGACAGCGAAAGGGTGAAGCGCAGGGAATACCTTACTGAACTGGTCTCAACTTTTGGATCAGGCTCCCCAATTTATCAAAAAGCATTTGCTGACCCATCAAATGATGACTATAAATGGTACCGGGATGCTTCTTATGATGCTGCCGGAACCGGCATTCTGGGCAGGTATAAAAATTATAATAACCCGCAGGGTAATTCACCTGTATCTACCGGCAATTCACAATTTTCACCAGCAGCTACATTGTATCCTGATAATGAAGACCTCAACCACGACAATACTTTAAATGAATCAGAAGAATATTATGAATACCAGATTGACCTTAAGCCCGGAATGGATGTAGGTCTTACAAAATATATTACTGATAAACGCGTAATAACCCCGCGTCTTGCAGATGGAAGCTCAACCCAGGAAAATTGGTTTTTGTTCCGCGTACCCATAAAAGATTTTACAAATAAAATAGGCAATATCCCGGATTTTAAATCTATCCGTTTTATGCGGATGTATATGACCGGTTTTGAAGATTCAGTAGTAATGCGTTTTGCCAGCCTTAACCTTGTGCGCAACCAGTGGAGAACATTTACATTTTTAGTCGATACTACAGGTTCTTACACTCCCATTCCAGCCGGTTCAAATACCAATATAAATGTTACGGCTGTAAATATCGAAGAAAACAGCAGCCGCTCCCCAATTCATTATATAATACCTCCCGGAATTGAGCGGGTGCAGTTACTAAGCAATAATGGCATAAACCTTTTGCAGAATGAGCAATCCATGAGTTTAAAAATACTTAACCTTGCGCATAATGATTCAAGGGCTGTATTCAAAACACTTAGTCTTGATCTGAGGCAATATGGCGAATTATCTATGTTTATTCATGCTGAAGCGGTAAACGACCCTACAACACTGCACGATGGGGAATTAAATGCAGTGATAAGGATTGGCCAGGATTTCCTGAACAATTATTATGAAATAAAAATACCGCTGAAAGTATCTGCTTTTGGAAGTGTTACAGCTGAAGAAGTATGGCCACTGGAAAATAACCTTGATTTTATTTTAAATGACCTTGTACAGTTAAAAATACGTAGAAACGGCACAGCGGGTGCAGCCTTAAATAAAATATACAGGGAAACGATTGGGGGAAAAACCTACTCTGTAATGGGCAACCCTAATCTTGCAGAAGTACAGGGCTTTTTAATCGGTATTGAAAATGCAAGTACTTTAACTACCGTTCCTTTAAACACTGAGGTATGGGTAGATGAACTGAGATTATCAAAACTTGATGAAAAAGGCGGCTGGGCTGCATTGGGCAGGGCAGATATACAACTCGCTGACCTGGGTACATTTTCAGTTTCGGCAAATACTTATACCCAGGGATTTGGAACAATTGAGCAGGGTGTAAATGAGCGTGCCCGTGATAATATGGTGCAGTTTGACGCAGCCTTAACTATTGACGCCGGAAAATTATTGCCGCGCAAAGCAGGCATAACTATTCCTTTTTATGCCAGTATTAACCGTACTGTGCTCACGCCGCAATATGATCCTTATGATCAGGACATATTATATAAATACAAGCTCAATACACCCGGCATAAACAAGGATTCTGTGCGCAATGCAGCCATTGATCAAACCACTATTAAAACCTTTAATTTCACCAACGTCCGGTTTGCACAAACAGGTAAAAAAATACGCCTGTGGAGCCTGAGTAACTTTGATTTCAGTTATTCTTATACAAGGTTTGAACAAAGCAATTCCCTTATTACACAAAATACAGTTGTAAAACAAATGGCAGGGTTTGGATACACCTATAATGGAACAGCCAAATACATAGAACCTTTTAAAAATGCCATTCATAATAAGAGTGCATGGTTTTCTGCTATCCGGGACCTCAATATTAATCCTGTGCCTTCTTTAATTGGCTACCGAGTTGATATCAACAAACAGTTTGGCATGTTTACTCCAAGAATAATAAACAGTTTTGATAATAAAGTAGAAAGCGTGGATACCACCTATGATAAATATTTTACGTTTGACAGGTATTACAATTTCAGATGGGATCTTACCCATAGCCTGAACCTGGATTTTAATGCCACTAATTTTGCACGTGTGGATGAACCTTTTGGACAGGAAAATACCCCTGCAAAAAAAGATACAGTTTGGAAAAATTTTTTAAAGGGTGGAAGAAATACATTGTACCAGCAGCAGGCAACACTAAGTTATAATTTTCCTTTTAGTAAATTACCGCTCACAGACTGGATTACCGCGCATTATAATTATACTACTACTTACAACTGGATAGGCGCAAGCCTGCTTGCAGTGGAGCTTGGAAATACTATTGAAAACAGCCAGCAAAATAATTTAAATACGCAACTCGATTTTACACGCCTGTACAGCAAATCAAAGTTTTTAACTGCTGTAAACACACCTCCTGAAACAGACGATGAAAATACTATTACCCTGAAAGATCAAAATGGCTCTGATTCAGTTATTACTATTCCCGCAAGGGCAGATGTAGTGAAAGATTTAAAAGGCCACGCCAAAAAACTTGCACTGCGCAAATGGCGGCAGCAAAAAAGAGATGCCCGTATTGCTGCAAGAAAAAATAAAACACCCGGGCACATTAACGGAGCTGTAAAAGCAGCCGGGCAGCTGCTCACTATGGTTAAAAATGTTTCCGTTGATTACAGCGAAACTTACAACAGCCGCGTGCCGGGCTATAAAGACAGCACAAAACTTATCGGGCAGAATTTTAACAGCATGCAGCCCGGTCTTGATTATGTGTTTGGAAGGCAGCCCGATACATCATGGCTTAATAAAAAAGCGGCGCAGGGTGTAATATCAAGAGATACGCTATTCAATTTGCTTTTTACACAGGACTTCGAACAACGCTTCAGCATTACAGCCCAGTTGGAACCGATCAGGGAGTTTACTGTAAATGTTAACCTGCAGAAAACTTTTTCAAAACAATATTCCGAACTGTATAAGATAGTAGATACTACCATAGGTTTTCAGCACCTCAGCCCCCTGGCAAACGGTGGTTTTAATGTTTCGTACATCAGTTTTAAAACGCTGTTTACAAAATATAAACCCACAGAAGTATCCGGGTTATTTACAAAATTTCAGGATTACAGGCTTACTATTGCTAACAAACTTGCCCAGTCAAATCCTTACTGGAAGCAGGCAGGATCACAAACCACACTGGATGGCTTTCCATTAGGTTATGGCCGTTATGCACAGGATGTGCTGATACCCGCATTTATTGCCGCATATACAGGCAAGGATCCAAATAATATTGCACTGATCAAACAGGCTAACCCAAATATAAAATCAAATCCGTTCAGCGGTATCAAACCGTTACCCAACTGGCAGGTAACATTTACCGGGTTAACCAAGATACCGGCGCTGGCAAACAGTTTCAGTAATATTTCCATTACCCATGGTTATACTGCCAGCCTCAGCATGAACAGTTTTACAAGTGCATTGTTATATGCTGATCCTTTTCATTATAGCGTGCCTTATTTCCGGGATACTGTTTCAGGTAATTACATTCCATTCTTTCTTATACCAAACCTTACCATACAGGAGCAGTTTGCGCCGCTGATTGGTATTGATGTTACAACTACAAGCCAGGCAAACCTGCGTTTCCAGTTTAATAAAAGCAGAACCCTTAGTTTGAGTTTGCTCGATTACCAGCTAAGTGAGCAAAGAAGCACTGAATGGATATTTGGCGGAAGTTTCCGCAAAAAAGGCGTGAACCTTCCTTTCAGGCTGCCGTTTATGAAAGGCAAGCAATTGGATAATGATTTAAGTTTCTCACTTGACCTTTCTATGCGCGATGATACACAGAGCAACAGCCAGCTTGACCAATCAACTGCATACAGTACAGGCGGACAAAAGGTAATTACTATACAACCCGCAATTGATTATGTAATGAGCAATCGGGTAGATATGAAATTCTATTTTAATCAGCAAAAAATAATTCCTTATATCTCTACATCGGCACCGGTAACTAATACAATGGCAGGTGTGCAGATCAGGATATCACTGGCGCCCAATCCATAAAAAAGG
This sequence comes from Chitinophagales bacterium, assembly GCA_038207175.1. Classification (GTDB taxonomy): domain Bacteria; phylum Bacteroidota; class Bacteroidia; order Chitinophagales; family Chitinophagaceae; genus JBBRAD01. The sequence continues at coordinate 50,285 of JBBRAD010000009.1, read as the reverse complement.
ATGAAGAATTTTTTTAAGAAAAGTTTTTTCAATAGCGGAAACTCCAGGGTGTGAGTCTAAATTATTTAATCAAAGGGCAATGGTTGCTTCAATATTCTGTAAAACCGGTTACCTGGACAATAATTGACAGAAGTGATTTTTTGCATATTGGTGCTCCAATATAAAAGTTTACAGGCTCTGCATTGGTTTAATATACCTGTGCTGAAGTGTGCCTCACTCTTCAGGCAGAGCGAGCAACAGAAAATAAAATCTCAACAGCAAACAGGGCAAATGCAGGGCAGAAAATAAAAATAACTGATGTGCAGTCAAATGCTAATAGCGGTTCCGGTCCCTGTTATTACCAAATTTATTGAAACCTCCGCTGTTACTGCCGCCGCGATTTCCGCCAGGCCGTTCAGTAGCTTCTTTTACCACAAGGGGTTTTTTGCCGAGTGAAATATCGTTCAGGTTTTCAATCGCATCTTTTGCTTCCGTACTATCAGGCATTTCCACAAACCCAAAGCCACGGCTTTTTCCGGTTTCTTTATCCATTGCTACTTTAGCGGAAGCAACGGTCCCGAATTTTTCAAATATTTCTTCCAGTTCCGCATCATCAAGGTCGTACGGAAGCCCTGCTACAAAAATGTTCATTTTGATGTTTTTGTAAATGTACGCAACTTATATTGGTATTGGTAAAATGGCGGAGCGATCAATTTTAATTTTAAAAATACCGCTGCTTTAATATTTACTGTGGTGTTAACAGAAAATGGCCTTACGTAAAAAATTGCTCTGAAATTATCTTTCCATCCTTTGTCTGGTACAAACAATGCTTGCTCATATTTCTGCGCCCCCGGCTTTTCATGGTAACATCCATATTCAAAATAAATGTTATTGAATTAGTGGCAACCAAAGGTTCGGATACCGTGCATCCGTGCATTTCTTCCACCATAAATTCAAATTTGCCTCCTTTTTCAATCACTGCCTGAAGGCCTTTTGTTTCTCTCTCAAATTCAGGTGTGGCAAAGGGTTCTATACTCTTTACATCATCAGCATATAATTCTTTTTGCGCATTTTCAAACTAACCTTTTTTACAAAGTTCCACAAGACGGGTGGCAATTTGCTATGTCGTCATATTTCTGATTTTTTATAAAAATTATTGCAATTTTCTAAAGGTGGCAGGAAAGTTTTTTCCCGGTTTTACTGGTCAAAATTATGTGTCCGTATAATTTTGTTTGGTTTATTTTTGATACATTTTTATGCATTTAATTTTTTAAAACCATTTTCATGGAATTTATTGATTATTATAAAATATTAGGGATAGATAAAAATGCTTCGCCGGAAGAGATAAAAAAAACTTACCGGAAATTAGCCAGGAAACATCACCCTGATTTAAACCCCGGTGATAAAAAGGCACACAGTACATTTCAGCAGATTAACGAAGCCAATGAAGTATTGAGCGATCCTGAAAAAAGAAAAAAATATGACCAGTATGGAAAGGATTGGCAACACGCGGAAGAATTTGAAAAAGCCCGCCAGTCGCAGGGTTCACATGCCTATGCAGGCACAGGTGCAGGTTCATTCTCAGGCAGGGGCGGCAATGAAGATTTTTCTGATTTTTTTGCATCTATGTTTGGTAAACAGGAAGAAGGAGGCCGCAGCAGCCGTGTAAAATTCAGGGGGCAGGACTATAATGCTGAACTGAATTTAAATTTAAATGAAGCTTATCACACACATCAGCAAACATTCACCATCAATGAAAAAAAAATACGTATCACTGTTCCGGCAGGAGTTGAAAACGGCCAGGTAATAAAGCTGAAGGGTCATGGAAGTGAAGGTGTAAATGGCGGGCCTTCCGGTGATTTGTATATTACGTTTAAAATAGCCGCAGATGCAAAGTTTAAACGTGCCGGAAGCGATCTTTATACAACGGCAGAACTGTATTTATATACCGCTGTTTTGGGTGGTGAAATAACCGTTGACACGCTTGGCGGAAAAATAAAATTAAAAGTAAAACCTGAAACGCAGAACGGGACTAAAATAAGGCTGAAAGAAAAAGGCTTTCCTGTTTATAAAGAGGAAGGGAAATTTGGAGATTTGTATCTAACCTTTTCCATAAAAACACCTGCAAACCTGACAGAAAAGCAAAAAGAACTTTTTACTGAATTATCAAAATCATCATCGTAAAAACCATTTTTATGCAAAAGGAAAATTTAATACCGGCCGGTGAGTTTTGCATGCATTACGATATTGAATTTTCATTCATCCATTCTTTACAGGAAACCGGGCTGCTAACAATGGAAAATATTTCAGGCGCGGAATTTATTCACATAAGCCAGCTTGCTGAACTGGAAAAATTTATACGCCTGCATTACGAATTTGAAATTAATATGCAGGGTATTGAAGCCATTACGCATTTATTGCAACGTGTAAAAACCATGCAGGATGAAATGATTGTATTGAAAAATAAGCTACGCATGTATGAAATTGAGGAATAAAAACCATTCAGGTTTTTTTCCGGTTTTATTTTCTGCTATCTCTCTGTGAAAATTATCCCATAAATTAAAAATCTGAATAAACCGTTGGGTGCATCAAAATAATATCAATATGAGAAACATTATTTTGATACTGCGGCATAGCGGAAAGTTTTTTCCATTCAGTATCGGCAACAAAATTTTTCCAATGTTCATCGTGTGAAAGCATATTTTCAAAACTTGTCATGTACATCAAATTGGGCATGTGGCTGCCTGCAAAAACTTCACCGCAGAAAATAGTATTAAAACCCAGGTGTTTAAAAATGCTGAATTCGTTTCCCTTATTAAACATCTCCATTTTATTGGCATGGATATTTTCCGTAGCACCCTCATAGCTGCGCAGTTCATAAATTCTTTCTGAAGCAGGTGTACTGAAGTGAGGGCTCTGCAGCAAAGGCATACTGTCAAATGCCTGCAGCAATACAGATTCCATGCGGGTATATGGCGGATTATTGTAAGGCGCATTAAAATAATCTTTCCCATCAGTTGCATACTGCATATCTTTTTGCAGTTTTTCGGGGAGTTCCGCTGTTTGTTTAAACGACTGAAAGGGGATTAATATATAGATGCGTTTATCTGCTATTGTATCATTTTCTATGGGTTTAAAAACGCCCACATTTTTTATACCGGCCCTGTGCAGGGCAGGCAGGTAAGCAGTTTGCAGAAATGCATCCACTTGCTGAACCTGCACGTTACCGGAGCAGTGATACAGTTTTATTTCGTACCATTCTTTTTTTTGTGCAGTTGAGTTCAACGCCAGTGCGGAAAAAACAAACAGGAAGTATAAGTATCTTTTTTTTACTGACAACATGATAATTAAATTTTATGGTAACAAACTAAAGAGAAAAAATATTCAGCCGGTAATTTGGTTTTGATTGTGCATCATAATTTAAATAAGCGAAAATTTATTTTGCCCATTCAGGTATCGGTGTCTTAGTATCAAACAGTTCATCTATATAATAGGTTCTTTTGAAACTGACATCAATACATGAATCGTTAATGGCATAAACACAGGGGGAATACAGGCTTATGTTATCAGGTATCATTATGCTTTTGGGGTCGCCGTTTGGCAACAGTTCGCTTGTGTGGCTTCTGCCCAAAGTGCAATGGCCCAATTCATGAAATATAAGCGTTTCAAGTTCCAAATCATTATTCCAGCAATGAAGCTGCGGGTTAAGGGTAATCACTTTTTGGATATTATTATCAGGCGAACTGGTATTAGCTTCGCCGCAAAAAGGGATACTGAGAGTAGAATCATATTTTACAATCAGGTTATTAATAACAATGGTATGCCCTCTTTTAGCCGCCTCTTTAATAAATGTTTCAATAATACCCTGAAATTCAGGTGGCACACTATAAACAGGAACAAAACTTTCATGCTTTGAACAACTAAAAAAAAACAGGGCAGTTACTAATAAAATTTTTTTTGCCATTTTTAAATGTACTGCAATGCAGTTGCTAATCAAAAAATATCAGAACTGCAGCCTTCATTGTGTTTTTTGGTATGTGAATATAAATCCTTTTACTTAATGCTGCCCGCAACATATTTTTTTAGAGACTGATTGGTAGCGATAGTCGCACCAGTCCAGTTTGTGCAAATTAACCTCGGACCCACTTCATGATCAACTGTTTCAGATACATCATGTGTAAAATGTGCGCCATACCATACTACTATATTTGTGCTGTGCGTATTTTCGCCGTTAAGGTATTTATTTAACTGAGCTTTTTTTGGCCCTTGTGATTGTTTTATACCATCATCAATTTCTGTCTTCCCGTTGTCATGCAAAACCCATAAATCAGCTATGCCAAATTCTTTATCGGCCACGCCATCATTTGGCCCTGGTTGAATGATATATGCGGCGCCTGTTTCCGTATTTGAAATACGCCATTCCCGCTGCTCAGCACTGTCTTTCAATCTCGTTTGTTCCGTATCAATATCTCTCCAGCCTGAGCGTTTGTTATATTCCGCCATCTGGTTTTTGCCGGGCGTTTCAATGTCAAAATCAAAACGCCAGTAAACATGGTGATGGTGTATGTTACACACGCATGAATTTTTTACAGCAGAAAATTCAAATTTTGGTTCAATGGTTCCATCCGGGTGAAAATGCCATTCCATAATATACCGGTACCAGCCTGCATTCATTTCAGAGGTAAGTGCAAAATCAGAGTCTGTAGCGTAAATGGCCACACCACGGAAATTTCCTGTATCACTGAGAGATTCAAGCAAAGTGGTGGGTGGTTTTTTACAGATTACAAAGCCAGGCGCCACAGAATCTCCCTTGGCATGAAAGGCGCCTTCCTGGTATAGCCAGTCACGGTAAGGGCCGCAGGCATCATTATCATATTTTACATTTAAAACCGGAACATGTGCACGGCGTAATACAGATTTTCCCATATAGGAAACGTACTGCAATTCAACGCCTGAAGCATTTAAGCCTGAAGAAGCTGCCGGCCTGGTAACCATGAATTTCCATATTTCTATGCCATGGCTTTTTACAGAAAACCACATGGATCCATCGGGCATACGGTGAGTTGTTTTTTGATTTGCATTATCTATACCGCATGTTTTATCATTAGCCCTTGATGTGGGTGGCGCACCTGCAGGGTAATGGATTACCCGACCTGTAATCATGTTTACACCCACTATTTCATTTTTTGTTGCACCGTTACCTGACTCAAGGCCGATGGTAACTGTTCTTTGCACTTTTCCATCGGCTACCTGTGTCATATCAAGCGGTGGCATGGGTTTGTATATGGCAATTGTTTTTTGTATATAAGCCGCATTTATTTTTTCGTCAGACTGTAATGCCAGTTTTAAAGCCATTTCAAATTCTTCTTCGGAAGGATCGGGTTGAACAGATGTTTGTGTTACTTCCGTTACTGTATTTGTGTTTGCTTTTATAAGCAGGCAAATATTATTTGTATAATCATATATTGTAACAAGATACTGGTTATACCCGTTATCAACCGGTAAAACCTGCTGCGAGAGTACCATGTATTTTGAATGTGCGAGATAGTTTTTCACTTTGGCATTTTCAAGTACAGACCTGGAGAGGAAATCCCACGAAAGTTTTGGGGAAATGTCAGGTGAAATCTCTAACTGATAATTTTTTAATGAATAGATTTTTGTTTTTGACAAATCAGGTTGTGCGTAAACAATAATTACAATAAACATGCAGCTTATTATAGCAGAAAATATTTTCATGGCAGGTTTTTTGATAAATTGATATAAAATACTTTTTCAATTCGCGATTCGCACGTTCCACACTTTTGCCTGCTCTGATACATCCGGGTTATGCGAGCAGATAAAAATTCCGGCCAGTGCTTCATCCGGCATATTTTCCATTTCATGTTCACCAACTGTTTCAAAAGGTGCACCTTCCCGTTCGGCAACACGCATGATAAATTTTTTACCGGAACGCTGCAATTGAACCACACCATAGTTTTTACCTGAAGCACGGATTTCATCTTCAGGGTCCCTCATATTCATTCCGTGTTGTACACGCCATTGTAAAACAGTAAGGCTGTCACCATGCGCCACGGCGCTTATATGAACCGCAGAATCTGCAAGAGATTCTCTCACCATCCACCCTATTTTTCTGTGTGCTTCCTTTCCTTCACCAATAAATTCAAAATTTGCAGTTAATGTAAAATCGCCTTTTAGTTTCTTATATGCAAATTGAAATTCATCGCGGTTGAACCAGATATTATATCCACCTCCGGTTAAAGTATAAACCTTTGTTTTTTTGTCGTACGTTGTTGACCCTTTAATCTTTGGGTTACCTACATCACAATGGTTTTCAAAAATTCCGGCTGCAGTATTTTGTGCAATTGCCGGCGCAAGCATAAACAGGTAAAAAATAATACTGATCAGTTTCATAAAATTGATGTTAGTTTTTTTTGTTGACAGATATTCATTCCCATAGTAACAGGTATTGTATCACCATTGCTAAGTTCCTTTTTTTTGTCAACTCTCACATATAATTTTTTTATGTGCTAAACATTCTTTCAAACACTGTAAAATTTTACTTATCATTATTTACAATATTAGTATCTTGTACAAAACCTTTTATGCGCAGGGATTTTTTACTCATATTGTTTATCTGCCTGCTCTGTTTTACCTGCTCTGCACAGCAAAATATAAAACCCGAAGATGCAGCAAAATACCTTGGCGACAGTGTAACAGTATGCGGCAAAATATATGGTGGCAAATTTCTGGAAAATGCAAAAAACCAACCCACATTTTTAAACATAGGTGCTGCTTATCCAAACCAGTTGCTCACCATTGTAATATGGGGCGATACCAGAAAATTATTTCCTTATAAACCTGAAGAAGAATTAAAAGATAAAACAGTTTGCATCAATGGCAGGATAGACGAATTTAAAGGCAAGCCCCAGATTGTAATTTACAGTCCGGTTCAACTGCAGGAAAAATAAATTGCTGCTTTCTAAAATATTTCCCTTTTTTAAATCAAAAAAATCAGCGGTATCAGATTATTTTCTTATTCTTGCAAAAACCGACCATAAAAGTTTGAAAAAACTGGCTGCTATATTACTTCTTTTATTGTTCCTTTTCAACATTGTTGGATACAGGGCGTGGTTTTATTTTGAACAACAGCAGTCTGATAAACAGGTAAGGTCATCGCTGGATAACAATGATTATAATGAAAATGATCTCATTACTATAAAAATCCCTGTTTCTATTCCTTATCAGTCCGACTGGAAAGATTTTGAACGCGTAGATGGCGAAGTAACGCTTAACGGAAAGATATACAAATACGTAAAACGTAAAATATGTGATGGGCAGTTAGTACTGCTTTGCTTTCCGGATGAGAATAAAATGCGCCTGCAATCTGCCAAAGACGACTTTTTTAAGCTGGCAAATGATCTGCAGCAAAATACTTCCCAAAAAAAATCCGGCAGCACAAATACGGTTACTTTTAAAAATGTATTAAGCGATTATGATAAGCAAAATGAGGAATCATTATCAGCTTCTCAAAATACAAAGAAAACCTGGTTAAACCCGCAGGATATTTATCTTCTCCCTTCAGTTACGGGTTCCACACCTGAACAGCCTCCCGAAACAGGCACAGTATAATAATTTATTGTCTTTTATTTTTTAACTGCATTGCCAATCAATGTTGTTCATGCTTTGCTTAATTCCCATTTTATGAAAAAAATCTTATGTGCAGGCTTTTTGGCGTGGCTCATGTATTCCTGCAATACAAAAAGCGATTATGAAACTATATTTCACGATCCCTTGTTATATTGTAAAACCGTGCACCAGTTGAATGATGTGGTAATGGGCAATAATTTCACACCTGTTGTTGCTTCCCGCAATTATGCGTATGCCGCCATTGCTGGCTATGAAGTAATAGCCGCGGGCAATCCCACTCAATATCAATCACTCGCCGGGCAGTTAAATGGGTTGAAGAATATTCCGCAGCCTGACTCAACAAAAAAAATTGATTTCGATTATGCCGCTTTAATGGCTTACTGCAAAGTGGGCGAGGCAGTTACATTTCCTGAAGGCAGCATGAAAGATTATGTGGACAGTTTAAAACAGCTTGCCCTTGATCATGGTATGTCAAAAGAAGTGATGATGAATTCCGACACTTTCGCTCAGCACGTGGGAAACGCTATTCTTGCGTGGAGCAAAAAAGACAATTACCTGCAAACAAGAAGCGCATCAAAATTTACGGTTATTGATTCACCGGGCAGATGGGTTCCTACACCACCGGCATATTCCCAGGCAGTAGAACCGCATTGGAATGAAATAAGGCCTATGATAATAGACAGTGCCAAAGAGTTTAAAGTGCCCGCACCTCCTCCATTTGATATAAAAAATAAACACAGTGAATATTATGTAAATGTGAAGATGATTGAAGATGCAGTGGACAGTTTAACGTCTGAACAAAAACATATTGCGGATTTTTGGGATGATAATCCTTTTAAAACAAATGTGATAGGTCATGTGATGTTTGGTACAAAAAAATTCTCTCCTACCGGCCACTGGATGAGTATTGTTGGAATTGCTGCAGAAAAAGCAAAAGCAGATTATGCATCCACTGTGTATGCTTTTGCAAAAACTTCTATTGCAATGTTCGATGCATTTATAGAATGCTGGGATGTAAAGTTTACTTATAATACCGTAAGACCAGAAACCGTGATCAATAAATATTTTAATCTCGACTGGCATCCTTATTTGCAAACGCCTGCCTTTCCTGAATATACCTGTGGACATTCAACTATTTCAGCCGCAGCTGCCGAAGCACTTACAAGTGTGTTTGGCGATAATTTCTCTTATACCGACACAACGGAACTTGAGTTTGGTATTGCCAACCGCTCTTTTAAATCATTCCGCGATGCAGCCGAAGAAAACAACTGGGCAAGATTCTATGGCGGTATCCATTATCACAACTCCTGCATTATAAGTACAGAGTATGGAAAAAAAGTGGGCGACCTGGTAGTTGAAAAACTGCACATGAAAAAAGAGTAATTTTTTTGTACCGGGCACTATCTCTTTGGCCAAAGCCTGTTGCGTCGCACACTTGTACGTTCAGAACTTAATTGAACAAAAAAAACAGATAAACAAAATATTATCAGCAAGCAATCAAAAAAAAAATAATTACAGGCAGTTTATATAAAAACCTTTTGTTTCTACACGAGGTTTTTTTTATTAACTCAGGTGCCGGTTATATGTAAGTTTATTCATGGAAAAGCAGGAAAAAACATTTTCAGTTTTTATAAGAAACCATCTAAAAGTAAATATTTACTTATAGTGTATCTTTGAAAAAACCATTTTTCAATATTATTTTTACATGATGCACAGTAAACACCTTTTATTCTTTTTAGCATTATTTCTTTTTTGCAGCATTAACATACAGGCACAGGTTAAAAAAATTGATACCACCTTGAAAATTGATGGCAGGGGTTACTATATATCCTGTAATAATAAAAACGCTGATCGTAATACAGTTACTGTAAACCCTGTTAGCCTTGATGCCGGATCCAGATCGGTATTTTTTGATGTAAAAGGAAGAGTGGCTAAAGCAGAAATTGGTGATTTAAACGATGATGGCCTCCCTGAGCTTTTAGTATATATTTATGGTGTGCCAAATCCCGAAACAGGAACTGTTATCTGTATATCAGTTGAAAATAAATCTTTGGTCACGGTTTTTTTCCCGGACATTTATAGTGACCCTATGCTGCGTGAGGGTTATAAAGGCAATGATGAATTTTCTGTGCGCGACGGCATGCTGGTACGCAGTTTCCCTTTGTACAAGCCCGGTGATGCGGATAATAAACCAAACGGGGGCAAACGGGTAATACAATATCAAATGTTACCTGATGAAGGGCATTTTGGATTCAAAGTAATCAGGTCGTATATAATTGCGCCATAAGGCAGAAATAATAAAATAAAAAAAAATATTTTTACCCGGTAACTATTATAAATAAATACCCATAAAAAGAAAAATATGACACAAAAACCAGGAACCCGCATACAAAATATATCCCTTTACATGATAATGCCGGTTGCTTTTTTAATGCTTACGGCATCTATAACCCATGCAGGTTATACCGCTTTCAAAAAAACCGGTGGGCCTACCATTGAAGGGAAGTGGGATATTACTGTTTATGTATCAGGAGAAGTTTACCCTTCCTGGCTCGAGGTATGGCTTTCCGGGTCTAATACTTTTGTCGGCAGGTTTGTAGGCATAGTGGGAAGTGCCCGGCCCATCTCACGTATTAACTTCAGTGAGGGAAAAATGAGCTTTACTATTCCGCCTCAATGGGAAGAAGGAAAAAACGATCTTTCTTTTGAAGCCCTGCTGCAGGACGATAGTTTAAAAGGTACTATGCTATCCGCCAACGGTAAAAATTATAACTGGACTGCAGTTCGTGCGCCATCTCTTGTTAGACAAACCCAGCCTGTTTGGGGTAAACCCATTATTCTTTTTAATGGTAATAATATGGAGGGATGGCACGCCACAGGCGATAACCAATGGAAGGCCGAAAACGGTATTTTAAGAAGCCTCCATTCTGGTTCCAACCTGCTAACTGATGCAACCTTTACCGACTTTAAACTGCATATTGAATTCCGCTATCCAAAAGAAAGCAACAGCGGTGTTTACCTGCGCGGGCGTTACGAAGTACAGATAGAAGACAATGAAGGAATGCAGCCTAAGAATAATTTGTTGGGAGCTATTTATGGATTCCTGGCGCCCAGTGAAATGGCGGCAAAAGCTGCGGGGGAATGGCAATCATACGATATTACCCTGGTGGGCAGAATGGTATCAGTAGTAGCCAATGGTAAAACGGTTATCTGTAATCAGGAAATACCAGGTATTACCGGTGGTGCAATCAACAGCAACGAAGGTGAACCGGGGCCTTTACTGATACAGGGTGATCACGGGCCTGTTGACTACCGCAATATCATTATTATATCGGCTAAATAGTGTGAGAAAATTCTTTACTCTGTTTTCACTCCGTCAATATTGCTAAAGTTGTACATTTTAATTTTAATACGGCGATAAACTATCAATAAATTTTCAATAGCATCCCTGCATGGGCAAAAAATGAAAAATTATCTTTGTTCTAACATTCGTATATTATTTTGATTGCTTTTTTGCCCTACTTTTAGCGCTTTATAAAGCGTCAGGTGCGTCTTATGAAAAATCATTCCAATCAACATAAAATCATTTTCAATTCTGTTTGCAGAATGAAAAGATAATTCCCAAAACCCCATGGCATTTTTTCTTCTCAGTTTATCCAGGCAAAAAAAATATACATGAATTTAAATACTGTTTTGAAAACCCTGCTTTTTATACTGCCTTTTACCAGTAATGAAATAATCGCGCAAACCCCTGCAGACAGCACTGCAGCAGATTCAGCATTGCTTAAACAGGTTGAAGCCCAAATGCAGGAGAGTACCCAGCCAGCACCGCAGCAAACACGTTCAAGCCTTTCATTCAACCCTGATATTGGGCTTATAGGAGATTTTCAGGGATCATATATCAGCACCGGTGCAAAAAATTTCGATTTTTATCTCAACGAAGCGGAACTATCCCTCCAGTCTGTAATAGATCCTTATATCCGCGGAGATTTTTTTATTTCATTTGGCAGGAATGCTGAAACGGGGAAATATGGTGTGAACGTTGAAGAAGGATATTTAACCACGCTTTCCCTGCCTGCGGGGCTGCAGTTGAAAGCGGGGAAATTTAAAGAGGCTGTTGGCAGGATTAATCCGGTACATGCACATGCACTCCCTTTCATTGATCTTCCCAATGCTTATGTAAATTATTTTGGGGAAGAAGGATTGAATGATGAAGGCCTTTCATTAAGCTGGCTGATGCCCACCAAAGCATTTTACCAGGAACTGATATTTCAAACCACTGCGGGGTTAACTCAAGCCGCGGCTTTTACAAGAAGCAAAGATAACCGCCTCATTTATCTGGCGCATTTAAAAAACTTTTTTACATTAAATGATAATGCAACACTTGAACTGGGGTTAACCGGAATTACCGGCCCCAACGATTCTGCTTACGTTACCAATATGGCTGCAGCTGACCTTACCTACAAATACAAACCGGTGGAGTTAAACACCTATCATTCGTTTACATGGCAGAGTGAATTTTTTTACAGCAATGCAAAAAATCATACTGTTGCAGCCCAAAATACATTCGGGCTTTATTCTTTCCTGCAATACCAAATCGCGAAGCGCTGGTTCTTAACAGCAAGATATGATTATGCTCAAAAACCCTATGACAAATCAATTGCAGACCAGGCATACTCACTTACAGCCGGATGGGATGCTACTGAATTTCAAAAGATAGAGTTAGAAGGGAAAACAACTGATAATAATGTTGAAGATCGTTTTTACCAACTATGGTTCCGCTGGATATTTGTTATGGGTGCACACGGTGCTCACCAGTATTAATTTGAATATTTTAAAATGAAAGAAAAAAATAAAATCAGTTTTATGAAACGAATCTTAGTTCTTGCTGCACTTGCCTTTCCCTTTTTTAACCAGGCCAATGCAACAATAAAAGTAGTTACCACAACTACAGATATGAAAAGCATTACCGAAATGATTGGTGGTGATAAAGTTTCCGTTACTTCCATTGCAACAGGCTACCAGAACCCGCACTTTGTAGATCCGAAACCAAGTTATATTATCGGTTTATCAAAAGCAGACATGTTTGTAACTGTGGGGCTTGACCTGGAAACAGGATGGTCGCCGCAATTACTTACCAGTTCACGCAATAATAAAATTCAAAAAGGAGCGCCGGGATATGTGGATGCTTCAGAAGGAATTGGCTTATACCAGGTTCCAACGGCTGCCAACCGCGGCGAGGGTGACATCCATATTTATGGCAACCCGCATTACTGGCTCGATCCAATGAACGGAAAAATAATCGCACGAAACATTACAAATGGATTAGAGCGTGTTGATCCTGCAAATAAATCAATATACGAAACCAATTTAAAAACCTTCGATGATAAGATTGATGCAAAAATGAAAGAATGGTTTACAAAGATGGCTCCGTACAGGGGCGCAAAGATCATTGCATACCACAACGAATGGGTATATTTTGAAAAAAGGTTTGGGCTGCAGGTGGTTGATTTTATGGAGCCAAAGCCGGGTATCCCTCCTACTCCATCACAAATGGTGAAAGTAATAAATGAAATTAAAGCAAACGGTATAAAAGTAATTATATCTTCTCCCTATTTCACTACTTCTTCATCTGATGTAGTATCAAAACAAACAGGGGCAAAAGAATTAACACTTGCTACTTCAACAGGGGCATTTGATTCCATAAAAAGCTATTTCGATCTGTTTGACTATGATATTACTCAACTGACCGCAGCACTGAAATAATCTTATATTAAATAAAACTATTTTTTATTCGGTAAAAATTCTAAACCTTTAGCGCATGTTTGAGATGTTTCAATTACCATTTATGGTGCAGGCCTTTGCAGCAACTGCTGTTACCGGCATTTTATTATCATATTTAGGTGTGCATGTAGTGGGGAGGGGAATTGTTTTTGTAGATCTTGCACTGGGCCAGATATCATCATTGGGGGTTGCCTTTGCTATGTTTATCGGTACGGGATTAACCTCTATCCCGCTTATTTTTACGTTATCCGGTGCGCTCCTTATGTCGTTCATAAATATCCGCGACAAAAGATTAAAACAGGAAGCCATCATTGGAATATTATATGCATTTACTTCGGCGCTTACGGTGCTGCTTATTTCAAAAACACCGCATGGCGATTCCGATATCCAGGAAGTGCTGTTTGGAAATATTTTATCAGTAGGCTGGGACCAAATATCGCTGATAGGTATCGTTTTTGGAGCCATTGCTTTAATGCATCTCATCTTTTTCCGGAAATTTTTTACATTAACAGAATCCTTTGAAAGCGGCAATTTCCACCACGTGGGTATTTTCAATATCTGGAATTTTTTATTCTATATTTCTATCGGGCTCGCTATTGTGTTTGCAGTAAAGATCAACGGTGTGATCCCTGTTTTTTCTTACCTTATCATTCCCGCCGTTTCTGCCATCATGATTTCGAAAAAAAATATTTCCGTTATTGTAATCGTCCTGATCATTAGTTTGCTCGGCAGTTTTTTTGGATTGAACTTTTCTTTTCATTACGATTTTCCCGCAGGTTCATCCATCGTGGCCGTGCTTGGCGGCATTTTTATTCTTGCGTCACTGTACAAAATTATCAGCAGCATAAAAATGAATAAGCAGATCTGAAAAGAGAAGTTTTAATATCAGCAGGTAAAATTTCTCTTTATGCAATGTCATTATTGTATATAGCGGCAGGCATCAACCATTTTCTTCATCCGCAATGGTACATGCAGATAATGCCTTCTTATTTACCCTGGCATTCAGCACTCGTCAACATAAGCGGGTATATCGAAATTATTGCAGGTGTTTTACTATTAGTTAATCCAGTGAGGCGCATTGCGGCCTGGTGCATCATCGTATTACTTGTATTGGTCTTTCCTGCCAATATTCAAATGATGCTTAATTATTTTCATGAACAAAACCGGTACTTATGGCTGACAATATTGAGGCTGCCTGTTCAATTCCTTCTTATCTGGTGGGCGTACAAGTTTACTTAATCTGCTCCAGTTAAAATAAAAGCCCTGCTGCATTCAGCAACAGGGCTTAAAATTAAATTCTCATAAAAACTATTTTGAAACGATTATTTTTTTGGTGATGATTGAATTATCAGAACCAATAATAATCTGCAACAAATAAATCCCGTTTGGCAATTTGCTTACATCAATATTCATGCTGCTGAGTGAACCGACATTTATATTTGTAGCAGTCCAAACAATTTTTCCATTTGCATCTTTCAATATAAGGTTTACCTGCGCACTTGTTTTTGCAATTGAATTACCCAACTGAATATGGACTTGTGATGATGCGGGATTTGGAAATAATGCTACATCACTTCCTGAAAGATTATTTTTAGTTGTACCCGATTGTTCCTGTTCATTTTCATTAAATGCTGCAAACGATGAAGCGGTTGTAAATACAACACTGTCTGAATATGGGCTTGTTGCATTTATACCATTTAAAGAATCAACTGCCGCTACTTTCCAAACGTAGGTAGTAGAAGCGCTAAGGCTTTTTAAAGTATAGCTGCTAACATTACCTGTTGTTGTTTTTTTCTTTATCCATGCAGTTGTGCCTTGCACACGGTATTCAATAGAATAATAATCTGCACAGGAAACGATTGT
Source organism: Chitinophagales bacterium (assembly GCA_038207175.1). GTDB lineage: Bacteria > Bacteroidota > Bacteroidia > Chitinophagales > Chitinophagaceae > JBBRAD01. Next base: position 35,012 of record JBBRAD010000009.1, on the reverse strand, counting down.
CCAGTTAAGCTTTGCCTTTGTTGAAGTAATATTTGTTGTGTTTGGATTGGATGGCGTGGGAATAATATTTACTGTTTTACTGGTACCAAGCACTCCGCCACTGTTTGCTATTGCGTAATAAGAACCATCCGGCAGATTATTAAACGTTACATTCTATTTGTGTTTTTGGCACTTCCATAAGCAATTCCAAAGCGGTATAATTCCAGAATATGGCGCTGTACCGTTAATTACTTTAAATGAAATTGAGTTTGTGGATGAGCAGCTTGCCAATGTATCATAAGATGTTACAGTAATCTTTGGTATTTCAAGTTTTACAGTCCACGCATTATAACTGCCGTTTCCGGTAATACCTGTAAGTGTTCCGTTATTAGAGGATTGCGAATAGCCTCCTATAATAAATCCTCCATCAGAACTTTGATTAACACTAAAGAATCCATCATCATCATTGCCGCCCAGGAGTGATGCCATTGCGTGTTACCATTAGCATCCAGTTTTTTAACCCATCCATCTTTGCCTCCATTGTTTGTTATACCGGTAAGAGTAGAAGTGTTAGAGGAATAGGAATAACCGGCTGTGATATAGCCTCCGTCTGATGTTTGCTGAATATTAAAGCCAGAGCCCCTGTCGTCACCAGAGCCTCCCTGCAGTTTTTGCCATTGAGTTACGGCTTGTGCTTTTGCTGTTATGCTTAAAACTGAAAAGCATAAAAAAATGAGTAAAAGAGTTTTCATAATGTACTTTTTAAAAATGTTTTGATTGACGCTGTAAAATTTCGCTATAAGCTTTACGTAAACAATGCTTAATTTGTATTAGTGAATATGATGCACAACATAAGCTGTATACGGCTAACTCTATTTGTAATTATTTCCATGGTTTTATCAGCGCAAAAGCTTATGCGCGTTATAACTAGCGTGTTTTTAATTTTAATCAATAAAAGGTTACCATGCCGGTAACCTTCTTATTGATTATACTGTTATTCTGATATTATAACTTTTGCTGTTGTAACCAGTTGCCCGTTTTCATCAATTATTTTCAGGTAAAAAATTCCTTTTGCAAATTGGCCAACCATTACCTGTTTACCATTTAATGTATTTGCATTTATTGAACCTGAAACCCAAACTGCTTTACCATTTACATCATATAATGTTGCATTTGCTTTTTGCTGTGCATTGCTATTATAATGTATGATAAAGTAGCTGCGTGCCGGATTCGGAGATACTAAAAGGAAATTGTTTGCATTTCCTTTAGCGCTTAAATTATTTTCATTATTATTTGCGTTAGCGATTAAACCTGTATCAGTTGTTGTGAAAGTTACGCTATCTGTATATGCGCTTATTGCAGATATGTTATTTTCGGAATCAATAGCTGCAACCTGCCAGTCGTAAGAAGTAGAAGGAACAAGTCCTCTTAATATATAGCTTGCCACATTACCTTTTGTAACTTTTCCGCGCCAATTTTTTGCACCATGAACACGAAATAAAATTGTATCATAATCTGCGCACGATACTAAAGTCCAGTTAAGTTTTGCCTGTGTGCTTTGAATAGCTGTAGTCTTCGGAGCCGCAGGTGCAGGCATTAAAGTAATGGTATCACTCTTGCCTTTTGCTGTACCTGTTGCGCCATCACCATAAACAGTTGCGTAGTAAACACCATCGGGTAAACTATCAAATGTTATAGTACTGTTTTTAGCAGTACCGTTGGCGTAAGGTGTACCAAACCTGAATAACTGTACACTATAAGGAGAATGACTCTTGGTTAATTTATAGCTTATTGTATTATTAGTGCAACTTCCTGCAGTATCGTAAGATGTGATTTGTATTTTAGCTTTGTTTACCTGTGTAAAGGTTGGTGTGATGGAATATGCAGTGAAATAACTCGGGTTGGAATTATAAGGTATGATGTGTATATAATAATATCCCTGCGTAAGCGATGTTAAGTTAATAACATTATGTGTAGCACCGCCTCCGTAGTATTCCTGGTTAAATATAGGACTGGCAGACGTGTCTTTGTAAACCTGAAAATATACATCACCAATGCCACCACCAAGCAAATGCGGTAAAAGATCAAATGCAAATTGCAGATTGCCGCTTCCTGTATAATTTACTTTAAACCAGTCACTGTAATCTGTTTTTACACCACCGTTATAATAAAAACTTATATGCCCTGTGGCAGTGCCGTTTGCAGGAATGGTTGATGCCTGGTAAGCAAAATCATCCGGTTCATTATCATTTGCATTGTAGGTGAACAAGCTATCAGCAAGAATATAATCCGCAAATTCTGTAATACTATAAGGCTGTACTTTTACATAATAAGTGCCTGCTGCAAATCGGTCTGTTAATAAGGAACCTGTTACAGGGTTTGTCCCATTATATGGCTCAAATGATCCTAACTGCGTAATTCCGTCATTGTCATAAAGCGTTACAATAACATCAAGTAAATTAGTGCCATAAATATTACTGTGTGCATTTGTAAATGTAAGACGTAAAAGTCCATCAGCATTAGTTGTCACTTTATACCAGTCTGAAGTGTCGCGCTGGTTATTATAGTAAAAACCAACATGCCCTGTTTTACTGCTATTCAAAGGCAATACTTTAGCTAATGCTTTTGAACCGTTTGGCTCAGCATCATTTGCGATGCTTGATGTAAACAAACTATCAGCAAAAGTATAATCCGCAAATTCTGTATTACTATAAGGCTGCACTTTTATATAATAAGTGCCTGCTGCAAGCCCATCAGTAAGTAAGGAACCTGTTGCAGGGCTTGCGCCGCCATATGGCTCAAGTGATCCTAACTGCGTAATTCCGTCATTGTCATAAAGCGTTACAATAACATCAAGTAAATTAGTGCCATAAATATTACTGTGTGCATTTGTAAATGTGAGACGTAAAAGCCCATCAGCATTGGTTGTAACTTTATACCAGTCTGAAGTATCGCGCTGGTTATTATAGTAAAAACCAACATGCCCGGTTTTACTGCCATTTAAAGGCAATACTTTAGCTATTGCTTTTGAACCGTTTGGCTCCTGATCATTTGCAATTGGCGAAGTAAACAAACTATCAGCAAGTGTATATGAACCGTAATCCGAGCTGAATGGCGTAATTTTTACAACATAATTGCCCGCAGCAAGACCATCTGTGCTAAGCACAACCGTGGAACTGTTGTAAGATTCAAGCGAGCCTAATGCCGTTGTTTCGTTATTATCATACAAAGTCACATACAGGTCAGCAGGGCTTACGGTGTGAAATGTAAGCCGTAGCAGCCCGTCGGCAGTAGTTGTAATGCTGTATACATCAGGAGTACTGCTTGTTAAGTTGCCATTAACGCTGCCATTTAATGGTAATACACCTCCCTGGGCATTTGCTTTTTGAAAAAAGCATAAAGTTGAAATTGTAAAAAGTGTAAGTAGAAATTTCGTTTTCATAATAGTATTTTTTTTTAACTCTAAAAATTAATCTGTAAAATTTTACTATTAAAATGCAGCAAACAATACTTAATTTGTATTAGTGATTAAAATTGATTTACATCTTAAGCCGTATTTATTTTTTGTTTTGTTTGCTTTTACGCGTATAGTTTCATTTGGTCAAAACCATATTGTTCCGGTTTTTAAAAGATGCCCGGTTAAAACAATAAATTTTGAGCAGGGGCTTGCTAATAATGGTACTACAAGCGTTGTTACAGATGCTTTAGGATTTACATGGATTTCCACAAAAACCGGCATGCAGCGTTACAATGGATACACTTTAGAAACAATAAACCCGGTTATTAATGGGAGAACAATCAGTATAAATACCTCCGTAATTTTTTTTACGTTACAAAACGGGTTAATCTGGATGAGTTGTAAACAAGGTGTTTTAATTTATAATCCGCAAACAAATTTATTTAAAGAAATAATTGAATCAACCAATTTGGACAATCTTAATTTTTCTATCATTCCTGTAAAAGAAGCAAGCGAAGGTATCTTGTGTTTGCAATACAAAAAAGGGCTTGTTCTTTATTCTCCGCAAAACGGTAAAATGCTGAAAAAAATAACCGCTGATAATGCTTTTATACAACATGCATTTAACAACCCTGATATACACACCAACTCAAATTTTACTGCTAATGATAGTGCTGTTTTTATTTATAATGGTAAAGATTTAATGCAGCAGGTTAATATAAAAACAAATGAAATAAATTACATAAAAGCAGAAAATGTTAATTGCTTTGCCTGCACTAATACCAAGCTTTATATAGTTTCAGACGCAATTACAAGCATTAATATTGGGGATGGAAAAATTGAAAAATCTATTCCTTTAAAAACAATTACAGGTGAAAATATAATTTACGAAGCATGCTTTTCAACTGAAAAAAATCAACTGCTTGTAGGCTTAAATAACCATTTGTTCCAGTTCGATTCAGCCTGTAATTATATGCAGGAGTTTACCAATCTTAACCGCAATGTTATAGTGTCGGTTGGCTTTATAAAAACTATTTATGCTGATGCATTTAAGCGTATCTGGCTGCTTACCAATGATGATATTAAGCGTGTTCAGAATTTTAATATTCCTTTTGAACATTTAATGTATGACGGTGAGAAAAATAATTTTATCAGAACAATGTATTATGATGAAAAGAAACATATCCTGCTCGCAGGTTGTTATAACGGCGGCATCCAATTATATGATGCTTCAGATAATGCATTATGGCAAACTGCAGTTTCTTCAAAAATTATAAAAAATATAACCGGCATTGAAAAATTAACTGATAATGATTATCTGATTGTGACAATTGCCAGCGGCTTATATGTTTTAAATCTTCCATCAAAAAAATTAAAACCGCTTGCACAGCTTAATATTAATATGATCGATGCAGGTAACATTAATTTTTGCAATAATATTCAGCGCATAAACGACAGCGCTATTTTTATAGCCACCTCATCAAATATTTATAATTGCATTTTTAAAAAAGATGAACTTATCTCTGCCACGCCATTACTGCCTTTAAACAAAAATATCTTTGATCAGCTTTATTGTTTTTTATCTGCAAGCAATAAAACTATATGGACAGGAACAGCCACCGGTAAAATTTTTAGAATGGATTCAGCAGGGAATTTTTTTACCGCTCAAATTCCTGAAAATTACCTTGTGAGAAGTTTGGCTGAAGATGCAAAGCATAATATTTGGGCAGGCACTGATAAAGGCTTGTATGTTTATAACAATTCCGGCAAGCTGATAAAAACTTTTACAACACAATCAGGCTTGCTTAACGATTGTATTTATGCTATATCGCCTGTTAAAAACAAAACTGCAGTTTTCGCAAGCAGCAATCTCGGCCTTTCCTATATTTCTTTAAATAAAAATATTATTAACTATACCAAAGAATCTGGCTTGCAGGAAAATGAATTCAATACACAATCTGCGATAAAAACAGGATCAGGAAAATATTATTTCGGTGGCGTAAACGGCATTACATCATTTTATCCTTCATCATTATTATACATAAAAGATACACTGGTTTTAAATATTACCAAGCTTGTTATTAATGATGTGTCTTATAATTGTTCACCGGGTTTTTTAAAAGGCGATTCACTAAAACTAAATTATTCGCAAAACCATATCCAGCTTGATTTTGCAGCGCTTGGCCTTTTAAACACAAATGAATATGTATATGAATACCGTTTAACCAATTTTGAAACAAACTGGCAATCAACGCGCGAACCACGGGATATAAAATATGTTTTGCAACCGGGCAACTATTCTTTTGAAATAACCTGTTCGCCCATATTCTCTTCCAAAGAAATTTTCAAAAGATCAATTGTAATAATTATTTCTCCACCTGTATGGCAAACATGGTGGTTCAAAACTTTAGTTGTATTAATTGGTATTGCAATCATTGCACTTATTGTACAGCAGTATTTGAAAAGGCGTTACCAGAAAAAATTAAATGCATTAAAATTAAGTTATGAAATTCAACATGAACGAGAAAGAATAAGCCGCGATCTGCATGATAACCTTGGGGCTTATGCAGCGGCTATAGCATCGAATGTTTCAATCATGCAAACTGAGCAAACCGAAGGTGATAAAAATGTTTTGCACCAGTTGAAAACCAACTCTCAATCCATCATTAATCAGTTGAATGATACTATCTGGGCGCTTAACAAAGAAGCTATTTCACTAACTGCTGTCAGTGACCGCTTTAAGATATTTCTGCAAAAGATCCAACCAAATTATCCAAACATACATATTGACATTGAAGAAAATATTTTGAATGATGAAAAGCTGTCACCAACCAATGCATTGCATTTATTCCGGATTATGCAGGAAGCGGTGAACAATGCTTTGCGCCACAGCAATTGTTCAAATATCAATATTCGGATAAACAGCAGCAATACCTGGAGTGTTGTAATAAAAGATGATGGAAAGGGGTTTTTAGATTTAAATGAAAAGATCATCAAAGGCAACGGTTTAAAAAATATTCAATTGCGGGGTGAAGAAGCAGGATGGAAAATAAACTGGAAAGATGGCACCCCAAAAGGAACTGAGTTAATGATAAGCTGCATTCAAGAATCGTGAAAACGAAAAATGGGAAACGGCAAACCAGAAACGAGTTTCCCTACTACAAATTGATTATTGTAAAACTTATAATTACAAACAAACTTCGCAACCATGCTTCCACACGATTTTACACGCATAGCTTTAGTTGAAGATAATGCTGTTAACAGGAATACTTTTCAGCAGAAAGTGCAGCAGCATGCAGACTGGAAAATTATTTTTGTTGCAACAAACGGGGAAGAATGCCTAGAGGAATTAAAAGGATTACCGCCAAACATAATGCCCCAGGTTATTTTTATGGATATTGAAATGCCAAAGCTCAATGGCATTCAAGCAATTGCCTCAGGCAAAACTCTATACCCGCAAATCCATTTTATTGTGCTTACTGTTTTTGATGATGATGAAAAAATATTTGAAGCCATAAAAGCCGGTGCATCAGGTTATTTATTAAAGCATGAAACTGCTGAATCATTAAAAGATGCTGTAAAAAGTGTTTTGGAATTTGGCGGAGCACCCATGAGCCCGGCCATTGCACGCAAGGCTTTGCAGATACTCAGTAAATCTGTAAATGAAAAAAATGCAAAAGAAGTATCTTCATTTCCTGAAACTATCAGTGAAAGGGAAAAAGAAATTTTACAGCATACTGTAAGCGGCCTGGATGCAAAACGCATTGCAGACATTTTAAACATCAGTGTATTCACCGTTCGCAAGCATATTGCAAATATTTATGAAAAGCTGCATGTGCAGTCTAAAGCCCAGATCATAAAGCTTGCACATAACAGTAAGTGGTTTAATTTATAAATAAATACATGCCTGATAATTAAAAACATTATCCTTATTTATCTTATTTGTAACCTGCAGTAAAAACAATTAAGTATTTTAGTGTTTCACCTGAAAATTTTTATTTATGAAAACTTCACGGCGCTTATTTATAAAGAACAGTTCCATAACACTGGCAAGTTCTGTATTGCTTCCAAAAATACTATTTGCTGCACCTGTTAACACTGATGCTGTTACGGGAATTCAATTATATATTGTTAGCGACGACATGAAAAATGATCCGGCAGGTACGCTTAGGAAATTAAAATTGATGGGTTATACGCATGTAGAACATGCCGGCTATGAAAACCGTAAATTCTACGGTTATTCACCGGATGAATTTAAAACTATCTTAAGTGATACCGGGTTGAAAATGGAAAGCGGGCACAGTTTTCTTGGGGCCGGTCAATGGAATAAAACAATAAATGATTTTACAGATGAATGGAAATATACTATGGATGACGCAGCAAAAGTTGGGATGAAATATGTAATCAGCCCGGGACTTGATGAAGATCTCTGCAAAAAACCGGATGATTTTAAATGGTACATGGAACTGTTTAATAAAACGGGTGAATTAAGTAAAAAATCAGGAATTACATTTGCCTATCATAATGAAGCTTATGAGTTCAGCCACAGCATTGATAATACGTTGCTTTATGACCTGCTTCTTAAGCTTACAGACCCATCGCTGGTTGCACAGCAAATAGATATTGGTAATATGTATGCACCGGGTGGCAGGGCACTGGATTATTTAACCCGTTACCGGGGAAGGTTTGCTTTAATGCACGTAAAAGATGTGATAAAAAAATCTTCAGGTGAAGGTTATGGAAGCACACCATTGGGTACGGGTTTAGTTGGGGTAAAAAATGCAATAGATTTTGCCCGTACGTCCGGAACAAAATATTTTATTGTAGAAGAAAAAGCTTACAACGGTAAAGCTGCACTCGATTGCGCTGATGAAAATTTAAAAATCATGAAACAGTGGGGCTATTAAGATTATTGTTCCCTGCGGTCAGCCGGCAATAATCCTTTTGCGCGGATTTGCAAATATTTTCTTGCCGTGGAAAATAAACATGCGGTTTATTATTGTTTATTCCTGATATAAATCAGTTTTATACTCCGTTTATCCGTACCCCTTTCATCAATCTCAAACTGTTGAAGCGATTTTATCAATGGTGTAAGTTTTGAAAACCCGTAATTGCGCGGGTCAAAATCGGGTTTCTTCTTCATCAGCAAACTGCCCACTTCACCTAGGAATGCCCATCCATCCTCATCAGCAAGATCCACTATTGTTGAACGGATAAGATGGATCATATCTTTCCCAACTTTCTGCACAGTTTCTTTTGGTGCTTCTTTTTTTATTTTTGAAGTATCGCCAGCCAGTGATGTTTGTTCTTCCTCTTCAGCAGCAGATGCAATAATTTCTATATAAATAAATTTATCGCAGGCCACAATAAAAGGCTGCGGCGTTTTTTTCTGGCCAATGCCAATCACTTTCATACCCGCTTCGCGGAGTCTTGTAGCAAGCCTTGTAAAATCACTGTCACTGCTTACAATGCAGAAGCCGTCTGCTTTTCCTGAATACAGAATATCCATCGCATCTATAATCATGGCAGAGTCAGAAGAGTTTTTGCCTGTAGTATAACTGTATTGCTGCGTAGGCGTAATAGCATTCTCCAGTAAAACTTTCTTCCAGCCGGACAAAGTGGGTTTGGTCCAGTCGCCGTAAATTCTTTTAAACGTAGGCGTGCCATATTTGGCAATCTCTTCCATCATTCCTTTTATATTGCTGTAAGGGATATTATCCGCATCAATTAAAACAGCAAGGCGTAAATCTTTTTGTGTTTCCATGGTTATAAAGATAACTTAATTATGCCATGACTGCCATTGATGCTGTATTTTTTGGCGGCGATTATTTCTTTCAATACTTTCACCGCTTTATACAAATGCCATGAAAAAAATATATTTTGCTTTTTTATTTCTTACGGTTGCCTGTCTTGTAAATGCACAATCCCTGCAGTCGCCCGAACAGTTTCTCGGTTATAAAATCGGTACACATTACACACTCCACTATAAAATACTTAATTATTTTAATGCAGTGGCCCAGGCAAAACCTGATATGGTAAAAGTTGAAAAATATGGCGAAACCAATGAAGGCAGAGATTTGATCCTCGCATATATCGCTTCCCCGGAAAACATGCAGAAGCTTGATGCCATACGCCTTAATAACCTGCGTATGGCCGGCATAACAAAAGATAAAATGGCGCCGGTTATGGATGGCGCACCAGCCATCGTATGGCTGAGTTATAATGTGCATGGCAATGAACCGGCATCTTCTGAAGCTGCAATGCTTACACTGTTTGCATTAGTTGATCCCAACAATGCACAAACAAAAGAATGGCTGAAAAATACCATTGTAATTATTGATCCCTGTTTAAACCCCGATGGCAGGGACCGTTATGTAAACTCCTATAATATTTCTGCAGGAAATATTTTCAATGCCGATCCCCAAGCAAGGGAACACAATGAACCCTGGCCTTACGGAAGAACCAATCATTATAATTTTGATCTTAACCGCGACTGGGCCTGGCAAACGCAAAAAGAAACACAGGCGCGTTTAAAAATGTACAATCACTGGTTACCCGAAGTACACGTGGATTTTCATGAACAGGGACCAAATGCACCTTATTATTTTGCGCCTGCCGCAGAGCCCTATCATGAAGTGGTAACGCAGTGGCAGCGGGACTTTCAAGTACAGATAGGAAAGAACAATGCAAAATATTTTGATGCAAACGGCTGGCTGTATTTTACCAAAGAAATATTTGACCTTCTCTACCCTTCTTATGGCGACACTTATCCTACTTACAACGGAGCCATTGGCATGACGTATGAACAGGGCGGCATTGATGCGGGGCTTGGCATAAAAACAAATACGGGCGATACACTTACCCTCGTTGACCGCGTCATGCATCATTTTACCACAAGCATGTCAACCATTGAAGTCACTTCAAAAAATGCTGCGAAAGTAGTGGGGGAATTTAAAAAATATTTTGATGATACAAGAAATGCAGTTGGGAGTGATTATAAAACTTATGTGCTCACGGCAAAAGATGCAAACAAATTACAGGCAGTTGCGGATTTGCTTACAAATAACGGGATTGAATTTGGCTCTGTTTCATCCACTGCATTTAAAGGCTATAATTATTTTTCAGGCAAAGAAGAAAATTATACAGATGAAGGTTACCAGCTTGCTATCTCGGCCTATCAGCCCAAAAGCAGGCTGGTAAAGGTTTTGTTTGAGCCCAGGAGTTTTTTAAGTGACTCCGCAACTTACGATATTACTGCATGGAGCATCCCTTATGCTTATGGCATTAAGGCTTATGCAGTAAAAGATAAATTAGATGTTGGCGCTTACAAAACAGTTCCGCCTGTAAATACAGTTCAGTCAAATTATGGTTTATTAATTCCTTATAATTCATTCAATGCATCCAAACTTTTGTGTTACCTGCTGCAGCAAAATGTACGTGTAAGATATTCAGAAAAACCATTTACCTATAATGGAAAAAATTACGGCAGCGGCACACTGATTATTTTAAAAGGAAACAATATACCCGGCTGGAACCAAATTACAAATGATGCCTGCAAACAGTTCAATATACAACCCGATGATGTGGAAAGTGGTTTTGTAGAAAAAGGTGCAGACTTTGGCTCTGATTATGTGCATTATATACACGCGCCAAAAGTTGCATTGCTCACCGGAAAAAATGTTTCCGCAGAAGCCGCCGGTGAAGTGTGGAATTTGTTTGATCAAACTTTGCATTATCCCATCACGCAGTTGAATGCGGAAAACCTTGCTGATTTTAATTTGAATGATTACAACGTACTTGTAATTCCTAATGGTTATTATTCATTCAATGATAAATCAACCACGGATGCTTTGCAGAATTTTGTGAAAAAAGGTGGCAAAATTGTAGCGCTTGAAAACGGCGCTGCGCAACTGGCAACATTGGATTTTGGTTTTAAATTAAAAGATAATGATGATAAAGACAATGATGATGACAGCAGCAAAACAAAATCAAAAGCAGATTATTCTTCTTTAAAAAAATATGCCGACCGTGAGCGGAATGCCTTGCCCAACAGCATTCCCGGCGCTATTTACAAAATGGAACTTGACAGTACGCACCCGCTTGCATTTGGTTATCCCGGTTTTTATTATACACTTAAACAGGATGGAAGGTTGTACGAATTTTTAAAAGACGGGTGGAATGTGGGCGTGGTAAAACAATCGGATTATATCTCCGGTTTTGTAGGCAGCAAATTAAAACCGAAACTGGAAGATGGTTTGCTTTTTGGAGTAACTGATTATGGAAATGGAAATGTAGTAGTACTTTCAGATGATGTGCTTTTCCGCCTGTTCTGGCAAAACGGGAAAATGCTTTTCACTAATGCAGTGTTTTTAGTTGGGCAGTAATTTTTTCTTTTGTACCCGGCTTTTTTATTTCATGGCAACTTCGTTGTGTCACTCACTTCAGCTTTCTGTTCAATGTTGAACAATAAAAATAAAGCATGAAATTCCTTTGCCTTTACAGAAATTATTATTAACTTGATACTGTACATTTGTAACCAATGGGTATTTCTCAAAATATACCCTGTCAGTTCATTTTCATCCAATCACTTAGAGACATTATAGAGACCTTATAGGGATGTTATAGAGACCTTACAGGGACGTTGCTCCATAGTAATCTTATAGTACATCCCTAATAACTTCATAGTAACCCTATAGCAATAACCTGTTAGCCATACTCCATCTGTAATCCAAATGCCTTTCTTTTAAAGTATAGACCATAACTTTCCACTCAGGCGCTTCAGCCTGGCACTGTGCAGTAGCTATAGGAGGAATTGTAGTTATTATGCCGGTGGCTGTTGCCGCCGCGAACTTTTTCATGCAATAAGCAATTTATAGAATCATTTTAAACAGCTTCTAAAAAACTTTGAAATTTCAGTCGTTAACTTTTAATGCAATAATTCAAAACAGCATATATTATGTATCAGCTCTGATATTGGTTGCGGCGGTAGCCTGGTGCGGTGCTGCGGTTAAAGAGTGGGATGCTGCGGCGGAGTCATTAGCTGAAGCGGCAGGTATAGCTTCCGCACCCTTTTATCTATTCCGCTGCGGCAGATCAGTGTTTATCTCTCAGTTAAATTTCACCACTTCAAAATCGCTCCCCGTTACACGCAGCAGTTCACGCAGTTCATCATTGTTCCAGCGGGGATCAGGCGCGCCGCTTATAAACATATTGCTGCCAATATCGGCAAGCATTAAACCATATTTTTTCATGGCTGTTAATATGATCTGGTTATGCGGCGAAAAAGAACTGATATCATAGTTGGCTTTCAGCCTTATGCGTGCACCAAAGGGCAGCGACTGGTGCAATTGCCCGCTGCTGTTTACTTTATGCCTTGCCGGCGAAATAAAACCGGGATATACATTTGAACTTTCCAGTGTAAAACGTATGGCATGGTCAATCACTCCTTTGTCTAATTCATCATAGCGTACAAGACCTGCAAAAATAGGCAGCCCGGCTGCATCTGCTGATGTCCAGCCAATATGCCGCAGCTTATTGCTGTTTAAGTGAAAGATAGCTCCGGATGATGCTTCCCAATGATCAACAGCCACGCTTGCATTATAAAGTTCATACAAAATACCGCTGTCTTTATCCACAGCAATCACATGGCTGTCCCCCTTACCATTGCCTTCTATGGGCGCATCCAGCGGAATGGCATAAGGGCCTTTATCACTTTCATTTCCATAGTTTCCGTCGTACCCGTTTGCCCTGAATTTTACCATATATTTCTGCTGCTGTCCGCACACAGCAACAAACGGTATTCCTATTGGCGCGCCCTGGTATTTGCCGCTTCCAAAATCTGCTTTTACAGGCGATGTCCTGAAATGCCTGATGATATTGCTGCTGTAAGTATCTACGGGCATCGTGGAAATATCTTCGTTCCATGCATTATTTGCGGGGAATATTTCTATATTTTCCAGGTCGGCTTTTGTAGCGGTGCATTTATCAGCAATCGTTAATTCCTGTGCCGTATTCGTTACAGGCTTTTCTTTACTGCAGGAAAAAAGTATGAAAAAAAATGAAGATGAAATAAAAAGTATTTTTCTCATAAAATATTGGTTTAAAAATATGCTGAAAGAATTATGCCAGATTTTTGGCTTTTCGCCTGTGGAATAAAATCAGGCTGCATTATGCCGCCCGGTTACACTTCAGACAGGCGAAATAAAAACCACCATACAGATGACAACGCAGAAAATAATCTTAGTTTTGAAAAGCACCGGCGACATCATTTTTAATTTTATATTTTACAACTAACCCAAAAAAAATCATGAAAAAAAATACACTTCTGCAGCTTCTTGCATGTATGCTGCTGTCCTTTTATTGCAATGCGCAAACACCCCTGAGGTTATGGAGGGCATCAGTACCACCCGAAAAAAGGTTTCTTGGCTTTCAGGGAAAAATCGGTGTTGACAGTTCGGGCAATACCTACTTTGCCTTAAATGAATCCTATCACAATAACCAGGGCCATGGAGTATGGCTATGGAAAATTGACAAAAACGGAAACAATCTCTGGAATAAACAGCATATAGAAAGTGAAGGGCCCTGCGGCTATACCGGCATGGTTACAGATGCAGCGGGCAATACATCACTGCTTGGCCAGATAGATGACGGTGGCGGCTATTATCTTGCCTTTCTTGCACGCTACGATGCAGAGGGTAACCGGTTATGGAGTTATAACCTGGATCTTCCCGGTGAATATGGAGCTGTTCATCAGCTTGCACTCGATGCACAATCAGGAGATATAGTGTTTACCGCAGGGAGCGGAAAAATTAATAATACTTATGACAGCATTATGTATGTACAAAGAATAAATCCTGCAGGAAACCTGGTATGGAGCAGGCAGTATTATAAACAAACCAACGCTGATCTGCTTATAACAGATAACGGGGATATTCATTTATTGGGTGTAAAGAATGGTGCTGTTAATTATAAAAAAATGAACAGCGCAGGAAGGCTGTTGCTGAATGCGCCGGACAGCAATCTGCATGTATATCCTTCTAACACTCATAATGAAGGACAATCTTTTGACGTTGACAATAATGGCAATATTTATTTTACGGCCTATGGCAAAGCAGTAAAAGCACAGGGCTATAAAGAAATGGTGATAAAGCTGGATCCCGCTGGCCATCTTGCGTATGCAGACAGCGTGGGCCACGATTGCTGCAGTAACTTTTTTTGGGACAGCAAAATAGGTGTAAACCACAATAATGGCGAAGTATATTTGTCCAATACAATGAATGTTTCTGATATTTATGACAGCACCCGTCTGCAAAAATTTAATCCGGCGGGTAAACCTGCCTGGAGCAAGGTTGTACCAAAAATTATTTCCTTTAATATTAATAAAGATGGAATTATTTATTTTACAGGCATGGGAATATATAATTTTTCACCTGCTGATGGATCTGTAATATGGAGCTATGCGGATACTGCCCATTACTGGCAATCGGCTTCCATGATTACTGACACGAAAAACAATTTCATTTATTATGTAAACGGTTTATTTATAACTGATAACACTGACAGCAATTTTCATGTTACCAAAATAAAATATGGCTCATCTTCATTTACAGCAAAAAATCTGGTAAATACATCCGCACCTGCACAGGATAAGATAAAGCCGATGATTTACCCCAACCCCGTTGCAGATAAACTGGTCATTTATTTTAATAACGCTGCAAATCAAAAAGGGATGATAATTGAAGTGTACAATATACAGGGGCAAAAAATTATATCATGGCCTGTACAGGAAGGTGCGAAGCAAACTATTATACCTGCGGGCAGCCTCGCAAAAGGGGTATATATATGTCATTTGCACGGAAACCAATCTGATGCTTCAGCCAATTTTACAAAGCAATAATATTTCTAAAGGATTATTGAGGATAAATCAACTCCCGGTAAATATAAAACCGGGGGAGCTTATTTTTTACCAGCCGCCTGCAAGCACATCAGCTACATGCAGCACCTGCATGTCAATGTTTTTGTATTTTATATATCCGTCAAGGTGCATCAGGCAACTCATATCCGTGCTGATTAAATATTGTGCATGTGTGTGCAAAGCATGTGTAATTTTCTGATCAGCCATGGCAATACTTATAGGCTCAAACTTTACAGCAAAGCTGCCGCCGAAACCGCAGCAGGTTTCCACATCATTCATCTCAATAAGTTCCAGCCCTTTTACTTTGCTCAGCAATTGCCGCGGCTCATCTTTTATTTTGCATTCGCGCAAAGCTGCGCAACTGTCATGGTAAGTAGCTTTTCCATCAAGCGCTGCACCTACATCATCAATTTGCAGAACATTGATCATAAAATCTGAGAACTCGTATATGCGCATGCCCAATTGTTTCACATCATTATGGGCAGAAGAATTATCAAACAGTTTACCATAATAGTTTTTTACAAACCCGGTACAGCTTGCGCTTGGGGAAACAATATATTCTTCACCGCTGAAATCTTTAATGAATTTGCTGCATACTTCTTTTGCTTCGCCCCAAAAACCAGCGTTAAATGCAGGCTGGCCGCAGCAGGTTTGATTGGTATTGTACACTACTTTACATCCTGCTTTCTCCAGCACTTTCACCATATTGAAGGCAACGGACGGGTACAGTTGATCAATAAAACAGGGTATAAAAATTTGTACTTGCATGCCCTAACCCTCAAAGGAAATTTAGATAATTATTTTTTAAATTTCTTATTCAATGAAATCATTTTTATCGCTGTTACGGCAGCCTCTTCGCCTTTATGTCCGTGCTTTCCTCCTGCCCTTTCTATTGCCTGCTCTTCATTGTCCACCGTAAGCACACCAAAAATTACCGGAACATCCAGCAGCATATTTAACGATAATACACCATCTGTTATGGCTTTTGATACATAATCAAAATGCGGCGTACCGCCGCGAATTACAGTTGCAAGTGTAATAAATGCATCTGCTTTTTGCGCATTACTTTCTGCGTAAGCCCTTACTGCAAAAGGGATTTCAAAAGAGCCGGGAACAGTAATTATTTTATATTGAATACCATTTTGCTTCAGTATTTTTTTGCAACCGGTTTCCAGTTTTTTTACAATATGCGCATTCCATTCCGTTTTCACAATAACAACAAAGGCACCCTTTGTTTGCGGGATGCCTTTGTGTAAAGATGTATTTCCTTTTGTGGACATTCTTTTATTTTGCACTGAAATCGTTTGGTTCAATGCTCAGTCGGTAAATATATTTATCGGCCTGGTAGCCCCTTTCACTTTGCGGATATTTTTCTTTTAATTCTTTGTATAAAGCAAGTGCATCGCTGTTTTTACCCATTGTTTCCAGCTTCAGCGCAGCCCGGAATAAATATTCTGATGAATTGGTTTCATCGGCATCAAAAGTTTCCGCAGCTTTTTTATAATAGTTAACTGCATCGTCATTTTTGCCAAGCTCACTGTATGCATCACCCAGGCAGCCGTAAGCCATCATCTGCACCTGTTTTGCATCTGTGCTGAAATCTTTTAAATAATCAACCGCTTTATTAAAATTACCTGTTCTTAAATAGCAGATACCCGCATAGTATTTTGCAAGGTTGGCCTGCTTTGAGCCGCTGTAATTATTTATTACGGAAAGAAACCCTTTGTTGGTGCCGTCACCATTGAGGGCGAGGTTAAAAGAATCCTTTGCAAAATATTGTTCGGCTTTAAAAATGGCATCCGAAGCCTGGTCTTCTTTTGGCTGCACAATATATGACTGGTAAGCAAACCATCCGCCGATAATTATAACAATGGCGGCAACAGTAATAATAATCGGTTTTTGAAATTTCTGCCAGAAATTTTTCGCCTTTAACAATGGATCATGCACTTCTGCATCATGTACTTTCTGCTCACTCATATTTTGTATTTTGAAAATTTACTGATATAAATTATTGAAATAATTTTCCTCTTTTATTTCACAACCTGTTTTACTTTAAAAAAAATCAATCCACAATAAAAGGATAACCCTGGTCAATATATACATCCCTGAGTACCTCACTGTCATCCGGCCACGGGCTTTCTTCCGCAAATTTTACACTTTCTTCCACCACGGCAGCAATACGGTTATCTATTGCGGAAATGTCTTCCTCCGTTGCAAAATTATTTTCCTTAATTGTATTCAGCACAAGTGTAATGGGGTCCTTTTCTTTATATTCCTCCACTTCTTCTTTTGTACGGTATTTTTGCGGGTCAGAAATAGAATGTCCCTTATAACGGTAAGTCTTCATCTCCAGCAGCGTAGGGCCGCCACCTTCTCTTGCTCTTTTTACCGCACGCGAAACAGCATCATGAACTGCTTCAGCACTCATGCCATCAGCTTTATCACCCGGCATATCATACGCATCTGCCAGTTTATAAATATCAATCACATTAGAAGTTCTTTCTACTGATGTACCCATTGCGTAGTTGTTGTTCTCGCAAATAAAAACCACCGGCAGCTTCCATAGCATAGCAAGATTAAAAGTTTCATGCAAAATACCCTGCCTTGCCGCACCATCGCCAAAAAAACAAAGCACGGCATTATCTGTTCCTTTGTATTGCTCTGCAAATGCAAGCCCCGCTCCTGTTCCAATCTGGGCGCCCACAATTCCATGCCCTCCATAAAAATGATTTTCCTTACTGAAAAAGTGCATGCTCCCCCCTTTACCTTTTGCAAGACCAGTTGCTTTTCCATATAATTCAGCCATGCATGCATTCGGATTGGCGCCTTTTGCAAGCGCCAAACCGTGATCGCGGTAAGCGGTGATAAACGGGTCTTCAGAACGGGTGGCTGTCATACATCCTGCTGCAATCGCTTCCTGGCCGATATATGCGTGAAAGAAGCCACGTATTTTTCCGGCCATTTTATACATTTCTTCGGCTTTCAGTTCAAACTGCCGGATGAGCTGCATCAGCTCATACCAGTACATATATGTTTCTTTGGAGAACCTTGTTGGCACGTTCATAAATTTGAGGAGCAAATATAGTACAATGTAGCAATTAGAAGAACTGCAAAGTGGAAATGTTGGGGAAGACTTGTAAACAGGACAAAAAGCCTGGTTATGAAATAAAAAACCTGCCGTCAAATTGCAGCAGGTTTTAAAAAAAAATTAAAGTGCCCCTAACTTTTTTTACTTACATCACTGCTTCCGCTTACGTTCATATCTTTAATAACCGGGCTGCCTTTGTAAGATACATCGCTGCCACCGCTGGCTTTTATAGTTAATTCTTTATTTACGGTTATATACATATCACTGCCGCCGCTGGCATCGAGCGTACAATTATCTGCATTCAGGTCATAACCATGAAAATCACTGCCACCGCTGGCTTCTACAGAAAGCATAGCTGCTTTGCCGCTTGCCTTTACATCAGAACCCCCGCTTTGAGAAACAGAAAAATTTGCTGCCTCCAGCGCGCCGTAAAAATCGCTGCCGCCGGATACCTGCAGTTTAAAATCTGCAACCTGCAAAGTTCCCTGCACATAAATATCAGAACCTCCGGAGGCTTCAAGGTTATCAATATTTTTTACTGATACGTAAGCTTTCATTTTTCTATTATCCCAATTGATATGCAGGTTTGTCCCCGCATCATAGTAAATTTTCAGTACACCGTTCTCCACCACAGTTTTTATATTGTCGCGGTATTTTTCTTCATTTGCCGATACGGCAACACCTTCCTCATTGCTTTGAGTAAGATAAAGGTCAATACCTGAAGAAATTTTTATAGCATGGAAGCCATTTACATTTCTTGCCTGCGCATTTTTATCATTAATAACTGACGGTGTTTGCGCAGAAACACCAGCAATGATTGAGGAAAATAAAAGCAGGGATGTCAACTTTTTCATAAAATGTTTTTTTGGTTATACGGATATACGCCTGAAATGTTACAGCTTACCAAAAAAACATTTCATTTAAAAAAATTTATATATGCAGGGGATACAATAATTGGATTTTTGAACCGTTAGTAATTATCTAAATCCTTATATTATGAATCACCCAAATCCACGCAATCATGCTCACCCATTGCTTCAGTTACTGAAAGATTTTATGAATAAGCTGCGCCAAAACCCAAATGTTTATCCTATCCGTTATTATAAAAAGCACAGGCCACATTCATAATTAATGATGTGTAAACTGAATAGCGTTTTTATAAATAATTGCTGAGCACTTTTAATAAAGCAGATTTTAAGGTATGCGTAAAGGGATATCATTTTATTTACAAAACCCTGCAAAAAAATCACCTGAGAATTGTAACAGAGCCGGCTAAAGGTTTTTCATTCTTTATTTTCAAATCAAGTATATAGTAGTACGTTCCGGTGGGTAATGCAATACCATTGCGGGTTCCGTTCCATGGTTTATAGGCCCCCTGGTTTTTAAAAACTACCTGTCCGCTGCGGTCAAATACTTCCAGCACTGCGTCTGTAAAAAGATCCAGCGGATCAATAAACCAGGTATCATTGATACCGTCGCCATTCGGGGAAAAGGCATTGGGTATAATTATTTTATCATACACTTTTAGATACATGATATCAGTTTGCTCTCCGCAACCGTGGCTTGATTGAACATGTAAAGTAAAATAGCCCGATGCGGGCGCATTTACAACTGGTGTTAAACTGTTAGCATTTGTCATATATGTGGAGGGGGTCCAGTAATAACTAAGATCTGTACCGGTTGCAAATGCGGAAAAAGTTACCGGTAAACCCAGCCGTGTTTTTTTATCCGGGCCGGCACTTGCCACAGGTTTCTTCCAAACATTTACAGTTACAAATGCCGTATCGCTGCAACCGTATTGATTGAAAACGGTAACGCGGTATCTTGTAGTGTCAGCAGGCAGCACAAGCGGGTTTGCAATGCTGTCATTGGTTATGGATTGATTGGCCAAAACAAAATCTGTAGTCCATTTGTACTTTATGCCCCCGCCTGCAATCAGGTTGGTGCCCTGTCCTTCACAAATACTTACGTCCGGTCCGATGGTTGCATGTGCAGCGGGGTATATTACAAGATTAACCATTCCGCTGTCAGAGCATCCCTGTGCAGAAGTAACTGTAACATGATAAACACCCTGGTTAGTAAAAAGTGCAATTGGTATTATTGGCCCCTCTTCCTCAGAAACAAAATTATTGGGGCCTGTCCAGTGATAGGTTGCTCCGCCGGATGCAAATAATTGTACAGGTGAGCCATAACATCCGAATATATAATTTGTAACCTGCACAAACGGGATTGGGTTGATTGAAATAACAACCGGTTTTGAATAAATCCTGCATGTAAGAGAAGAAATATTTCCACTTTCTGCAATTCCCAAACGGTAATAATATATTCCTGAAGCAATTGGTCTTGTTGAATAATCTGCACCTGTTGCACCGGCAATATCTGTCCAGGCATTGCCAAAATTACTGCTGAACTGCCATTGAAAAACCGGGTTATTGAAACCTGAGGAATAACTTCCTGAAAGTGTAAAATTTGTGGTGTCTCCTTCACATACATCTGCAACGTTGTTTCCGGTAGAGCCAACAACAGCAGAAATGGAAGGGCCGCAGGGCCGGAAACCTATATCATCAAGTGCAATTACATCGCCGCAATCACTCAGAGGGTTTACATTATTTACAATACTGATAATAATGTCTGTAAGTACAGCCGGTGTCTTAAATAAAACCCCGTAAGGTTTCCAGGTAAGAAAATTATCCTGTCCAAGATCGCCGGTAATATAGCTGCCGAGCACAGCACCTGCTAATGTTGTAACCTGTAAAGTAAGATTTGGTTTTAAAGGAACAGTGGAAAAACAACCTCCCGGTTTTAAAATGTTTGCAACCCAAACACTCATTTCATAAGTGGTGAGCGGGCAAAGCCCCCGTACCGTATCCTTATATAAAGTACCCCTTTGCGAGTTTGCATTTACAAGCATATAATACCCGTTTACATCATTGGGTGTATGGTCTGCCACAATAGTATGCCATGTATTTCCCATGCAACCAAAAACAAGGCTGCCAAAAGTATATTCACCCGCATTTGGACAACCTGCAGGTGTGTATGTATAAGTAGTTTTACTTGCCGGAAGCGGGCCCGGATTGGTACCGCTTCCAAAAGTGATCGTCACTGTTGGATCGCCCAAACTTCCCTGGCATACCGCCTGTGCATGAAGAATATTCTTCAAACAAAACATAAAGCAGAAGAAAACAATTAAATTTTTCATTTTGGTTTCCGGCGGAAAGTTAAAAATACAAAAAACTTGCTAATGAAGTTTATCCTTTTCTATGCGCAAACTGAGTTCCTTATCTTGCATCTTCATGTTCCGTTTTAAAAAAATATCACTCACACAATTCCGTAATTACAGTTTTAAGTCTTTTGATTTTAATGAAAGGGTTATCGGCATTTGCGGCCCAAACGGCAGCGGCAAAACCAATTTGCTGGATGCCATCCATTACCTGTGTTTTACTAAAAGCTATTTTTCAGGAAACGGGAATTTGAATATGGAGGGAGCAATGCAGGGCTACCGTATAGAAGGAACAGCAATGAATGATAACAAGGAAACAAAGCTTATTTGCATATTGCGGGAAAACAACCGTAAAGAATTTTATACAAACGGTGAAGCGTATAAAAAATTTTCAGAACATATAGGCAGGTTTCCCTGTGTAATGGTTGCTCCGGATGATGTTGCCCTTATAACAGATGGCAGTGAAGAGCGCAGAAAGTTTATTGATACGGTTCTTTCGCAACTTTACCCGCAGTATCTGCACCAGTTGATTGATTATAATAAAATTTTACTGCAAAGAAACGGTTTCTTAAAAGCAGCGGCAGAGCGGAATTATACTGATGAAGACCTGCTTAATATACTGGATGGACAGTTGGCAGAAAAAGGACAGGAGGTTTTTGAACAACGGAAAAAATTCCTTTCACAATTTCTCCCTGTGGTGAAACAGCAGTATGCATCCATCGCAGAAAAAGAGGACGGTATTGCACTGCGGTACTTCAGCCAGTTGCTCAACCTTTCATTAAAAGAATTACTCCAGCAAAACAGACCGCGTGATTTGTTTATGCAGCGCACGGGTTGCGGCATACATAAAGACGATCTGGAAATTTTCATGCATAGCCTTCCGTTTAAAACTGCAGCATCGCAGGGACAAAGAAAAAGTTTGCTCTTTGCGTTAAAGCTGGCAGAGTACATGACACTTAAGGATAAAAAAAGTTTTACACCGGTTTTATTACTGGATGATGTGTTCGAAAAATTAGACGCACAACGGATGCACAACCTTTTACAAAAAGTTTGCATGGAAGAACAGGGGCAGGTATTTATTACCGATACACATAAAGAAAGATTAGATAATGCTTTAAAGAGTTTTAAAATAGATTATCAGCTTATTAGTCTTGCAAAATAGCGGGCACAAAATTTTAAAACAGGGTCTGCACGCCATGTGCAATTTTCAGTTCATGCTGCAGCAGCCATTTTTTTCGCCAAAGGCCGCCGGCATAGCCCACTAAACTTTTATCGCTGCCAATTACGCGGTGGCAGGGAACAATAATGCAGATTTTATTTTTACCATTGGTAGAAGCCGCTGCCCGTATGGCTTTTACGTCGCCAATACGCTTGGCCAGCTCAAGGTAACTGATGGTTTTTCCAAATGGGATATTTAATAATTCACCCCACACTTTTTGCTGAAATTCGGTACCGTTTTGATAAACAGGGATATCAAATAACCTGCGGTTGCCGTTGAAAAATTCAATTAGCTCTTCGGTGCACTGGTGCATTATATCACTTATGCCTGGCTCACCGTAACTCACCTGGTCTTTGTTGTCAATAAAAGTAAGCTCGGTAATGTAGTGATCGGTACCGCCCATTTTTATTAGCCCCACGGGGCTTTGATAATATGTATAGTGTACTAAATCCATTTTGGTTTGCACCTTTAATTTAAGCCTGTAAGGTTTCAAAAAAACTTACAGGTTTTTTCATCCTATTTTAAAACCATTGCGCACAGGCCGTTCTGGCTGCAATAAAATTACCTGATTATTTTCATCATATACGCCCAGCACCAAACATTCACTGAAAAAATTGGCAATTTGTTTTGGCGGAAAGTTTACAATGGCAATTACCTGTTTGCCAACCAGCGATTCTTTTGAATAATGATCAATAACCTGGGCTGAAGAATGTTTGATACCTCCATCACCAAAATCAATAGTAAGTTTATAAGCAGGTTTACGGGCCTGTAGAAAATCATTTGCCGCAATTACCGTTCCGCAGCGGATGTCAATTTTTTCAAAATCATTCCATGTTATCATTGTAGTTTTGGTGTTAATTTTAAGATGTCAATTTAATTCTTAATTTGAAAATATTGATCAGAATTTATTTCCTTCATATATTTCACCTCTAAAATAAAATTATGAAAAGACACGCAACTGCCGTATGGAACGGCTCAGGCAAAGAAGGCAATGGCAATTTAACCACGCAAAGCACTGTGCTGAACCACACACAGTATTCTTACAATTCGCGGTTTGCAGATGGCGTGGGCACCAACCCCGAAGAACTGGTGGCTGCAGCGCATGCAGGCTGCTTTGCCATGAAATTAAGCTTTGTGCTGGGCGCTGCCGGGTTTACCCCGGAATCGCTGGAAGTAACCGGCACCGTGACTTTGGGCGATGGTGTGATTACAGAATCCCATCTTGACCTGAAAGCAAAAGTACCCGGCATTACAAAAGAAAAGTTTGATGAATGTGCAGCAGATGCAAAAGCAAACTGCCCCATCAGCAAATCGCTGAACACAAATATTACTTTGGAAGCAGCACTAATCTGATAGCGAATGGATTCTTAAAAAGGGCAGCCATTGAATATTAAAATGGCTGCTCTTTTTTTACAGGTATAAGGGGTTTTTATTATTACCTGGTTCCTTTTCAACAGTTGCATGCAATAATCAATTCAGTTTGCTTAAATTATTTAATCAATCCCTTCACTGCAGCTTCAGCAGAAGGATATAAAAACTGGAACTCTGTTTCTTTAATTTTTGTACTGCTAACAGTGGCGCTTTTCAAAATTTCTATACTCATTTGGCCCAGCATAAGCTTTAATACAAATGAAGGAATGTGAATTGAAATAAAAAATTTACCGCGCAATAATTTTGCCATCAGCAGTACCAATATTTTGTTGCTGATTGGTTTAGGCGCAACCGCATTGTACACGCCTGCAATGTTTTCGTTTTCTATTGCATAAATATACATGCGGCAAATGTCATCAGTATGTATCCAGCTTATTATTTGTTCACCATTACCCAAAATGGCCGCCACACCTGCTTTCAGCGGTTTTTTAAATTCAGTGAAGGCGCCCCCGCTGTTGCTTAATACAATGCCTGTGCGTAATATCACCAGCCGCTTTCCCAATGCAGCAACAGGCTGTATGCTTTCTTCCCAAAGGCGGCATGTTTCACCTAAAAAATTATCTGCAGCCATATCCGTTTCAGTGAAAGCTTCCGGCTTTTCCTTAAGATCTCCGCCGTACCATCCGATTGCAGATGCGCTGATAACAGCCTTTACTTTATTGCTGTTTTCCTTTAAAACAGTTACAATTAATGCACTGCTTTTTGTACGGCTTTGCTGTATTTCTTCCTTCCTGCTTTTTGTCCATCGTTTATCCGCAACACCCGCTCCTGCAAGATGAATAATATAGTCTGCTTTTAAAACAGCGTCCTTATCAATTATATTATTACTTACATCCCATCGCGCAAAGGAAATTTTTTCGCTGACAATATTGTTGGCCGTTATTGGTTGCCGCGTAAGCACAATTACTCCATATCCTTTATCAGCAAGCATTTGCGAAAGGCGTTTGCCAATTGTTCCTGATCCGCCGGTAATAAGTACTGTGGGCATGGTAATATTTACTGGTGTAACATTTATGTTTTGATTATGTTTTAAGAATCAGGCGCATCCTGTTAATTTATAATTTTATTGGTAATTTATATTTCAATGAAACATAAATTTACGCATGAATAAAAAATATTTCTGCATTATTGTTTTTTCACTGGCAGCAACACGCCCGGCTTGTGCGCAAATAAATATAACACATCTTACACCCATTCAATTACCAAAAGGCATCAGTTACAAAGGTCATGTAGTGAATGCCATCAGCTGGCACGATACCCTGGGCAACAACCTGCTGATACAGACAGAAACAGGTGAATTTAAAAGCCCGCAGGGGCAGGATGAAACTTACCGTGATGCGGAGTTGTATGCCTACAGGTATATGCTGGTGAAAGATACATTTCAGCTTGTGTGGAAAATTGCAGATTATATACATGCCTGCAATACAGATATTGAAGCCCGGTTTATAAAAAACTCCACCTCCGTTACCGACCTTGATAATAACGGCATTTCAGAAACCTGGATAATGTATAAAACAATCTGCCATGGCGATGTAAGCCCCGCAAACATGAAAATAATTATGTACGAAGGAAAAAATAAATATTCCATAAGGGGAAGAAACAGGATTGAAATAAATGAGCACAGTTTTGAAGGAGGTGAAATGAATTTAGATCCCGCCTTTCAAAACGGCAACACGCTGTTTAAAAAGTATGCAACGGATTTATGGAATAAAAATATCCTTGAAACATGGCAGTAAAATGAATAAAGGAAATACCAAAAAGTTCAGTTTAATTTTCAATAACAACCACTTCATATATGGGGCTGAACAAATATACCAGCCCGGTGGCAGCCTCTGTGCACTTGTAGCGCTTCCGCAGTTTTTCCCCTTTTACAAAAGCCTTTCCTTCTTTTGTTTTAAATTTTGTGCCCGGCATTAATTCTTCTAATAAAAAATATTTGCCATTCACATTATCATAATTTCTTAATACGCGCATAAGGCCATCTTCCGCACAACTGCTGGCAGCAGGATTTGAAAGTGATTGCTGTAAAGACATTTCAATATCAGGCGGAAAAATTTTATGCCCAACAAATGCCGCAAGTAAACTACCATAAATTTTCTTCCATTCTTTTCCATGCGCCAAAACTTTATGTCCGAATTTTTCATGGGTGAGCAAATGCGCAAGCTCATGCAGCAATGTAATTAAAAAAGCGTATTTATTCAGGTTGCCGTTTACAGTAATACGGTGGTTTTTACCATTAAATGCATTGCGGTAATCACCCAGTATGCTTTTTCTTTCCTTTGTAACGGTAAGGTGAACTTTGTAGTGATGAAGGTAATAAACCACCCTGTCAAATGTGTCAGCAGGCAGGTAAGCGGACAGCGCATGCATGGGATGTTCAACTTTAGCCATGTCCTTTTTTGTTTATCCTGAATGCAGCTTTTACTTCTATGATTGTATAAAGAATATACAAACCCATTGATACAATAATGGCATACACACTTTTATCCTGCCCGGCGAGCAGAAAATAAATAATAGTGGCAAATGCAAGCAGCAACAGCTTTATAAAAGCAGCAGCCATTACAGCGCGCGCAAATACCTGCGGGTTTTTATTTTGAATGGCTTTCGCATAAATTAAGATGCTTAACGCCGATAAAATAAAAAGCAGTGCGTTAGCGCCCATTAAAACAAAATGATTGATATTTTTCGCATCCAGCCATGACTGCAATACTAAAAATGCTGGATTAAGAATGATAAAGAGAAAAAAAAGTGGAATAAAGGCTTTCTGAAAAATTTTATTGACCATATTACTTCTTTGAAGTGTCCTTTATTGCTTTTAAAATAATTACAATAAGAACAGTCAAAGGTAATAACCAGATAAATACAGGAAAAGTGAGTTTTATCCACTTATCCAGTTCAAAACCGGCAAATGCAGCTATACCAAGGCTTACAAGCATTTGAGCGCCCATGCCTGCATACTGCATCAGTAAATTATTATTCTGCTGCTGTTCTTCTTTCATCGTTCTCTTTGCGCATTTCAACAACGTTTGATGCAGAAACATTCATAGTGCACTTTCCGTTAAAACTTACTGTAGGCTCCATGGAAATTTTGGCGGCAAAAATATCACCGTTTATTACTGCATTCTGCCGCATGTCCAGCAAATCTTTTATCATCAGGTTGCCGGTAACTTTCCCGGTTATATCTGCAACCCTGGCATCAATATTTCCTTCCACTATACCGGTTTCGCCAATCACTACTTTTGATGAAGCGGTAATATTGCCGATAAGTTTTCCGTCAATCCTTAAATCATCCTCCGTAATGATCTCTCCTTTAATAAGCAGGCCGAAGCCAATGATGCTGGTTTTGCCTGTGGCTACAGGTACCGGTGCAGGGGGTGGTGAATAAGAAGGCATTGTTTCTGTTGGTTTTTTTGAAGGTGTGAACATATATTGGTTTTTAATCGTTGGATAGTAATGGTTTGGGCACTGCTATTTTAGCGGTATCCCTTGGCTGTATATCCCCGGTAAGCACTTTTTTTATGCTGTTCAGGTACTGGTCTTTATAAAGAATGGCCTGCTCTAATGAATCCGTCCTTATTTTCAATACCTGCAGTTCAGTTCTGCTTTCCCTGTTTCCATATCCCGGGATATAATATTTCAACGGCGTTAAAACAAGTAATGCCACGGTAAGCCCTACCAGCAAAACAAAAACCGTGCTTAAACCAATATACACGCTTAACCTTGATAATTTAAAAGTAATCACTTCTTCGTAAGTGTCATCGTTCATTACTACTAAGCGGTAGCGGTTGCGCAGCCGCCTGAATGTGGAATTATTTTCTTTTTCCGCCATATACAAACAATTGCGTATAAAGGTAGTACTTAACAGATAGTTTATAAGCTGAAATAAAAAATAACCGTATTTTTAAAAAATATTTTTAGTGTATTTGAGTTATTAATTTTGAATATTTGCTGCATGAGAATTGCTGTTGTAAAATGTTGCCTCATACTGATGATTGGGATGTATGCTGTACAGGCTTACACCCAGCCGGGCACCACTATTCAGTTAGATAAACCTCAGAAATACGAAAAACGCACCCTGGGCGCTGAAAAAACAGGCCTTAAAAAATTCACTTATCCAAAACATGTTTATCAAAATACGGTTACGCATTACAATTATTATTTTAATGCAACTAACAGGCTGAATGATATTATTGAGCGTGCCAGGGGATCATTTAAAGATGATTATACAAAACTCCTTCCTTTTTATAATTACAGTTTAGATGTTACCGCCGCCGATGGAGACATTGATTCCGTTCTTTATAAATGCACCTGCGGCATATTGCTTCATGATCTGCGCAACGACTGGATTGATGATATGTATATGCTGATGGGCAAAGCATATTTTTTCAGGAAAAATTTTGATTCGGCATCTTATGTTTTCAGCTACATCAATTATGCTTTTGCACCCAAAGATGATGGGTATGATATTCCTATAGGAAGCAATGCCAGTAATACAAACGGTATATTCAGCGTATCTACCAAAGAAGACAATACATTATGGAAAAGGATCACTACCAAACCGCCTGAACGAAATGAAGCGCTTTTGTGGCAGGCCAAAAACCTTATTCAGTTAAACATGGATAATGAAGCCAAGGCCCTTTTGGAAATATTGCGCATTGATCCTGATTTTCCCGAAAGGCTGCAGCCTGACCTGCATGAAACCATTGCTTACTGGTTTTATAAACAGCAGGTGTATGACAGCGCTGCATTTCATTTAAGCAAAGCGCTGGATGCTGCGGAAAACAAACCCGAAAAAGCAAGATGGGAATTTTTAACCGCACAAATGTACCAGCTTGCAGACAGCAGCAATAAAGCTATCAGCTATTATAATAAAGCAGCGGAGCATACCATTGACCCCATTATGGAAGTGTATGCAAACCTGAACAGTATCGGCGCTTACAGCGGAAACGTAGAAAATGTGCTGCAGCAAAAAATGGATAACCTCATTAAAATGGCGCACCGGGAAAAATATATGGATAACCGCGATATTATTTATTATGCCGCGGCAAAAGTGGCGCTGGATATGAAGAATAAAACGCTTGCAGAACAATTGCTGCACAAAAGTGTGCAATCTGTAAGTACCACCAACCCGAACCCCAATACGGTTCAGAAAAGCAAATCTTTTTTACTGCTGGGCGATATTCATTATGATAGCCGTGAATATGCCGCCGCTGAAAACGCTTATGACAGTGTAGAAGTAAGCAGTTTAAAAGATGAAAATGACCGTGCGAGAATAAGTGAACGGCTGCCTGCTTTAAAAATTATTGTGGATGATTATGCGGCTATTCACGTTGAAGACAGTTTGCAAACCATTGCCGCCATGCCTGCCGCCTCAAGGGATGCACTCGTGAAAAAAATATTGCGCCAACTGCGCAGGGCGCAGGGATTAAAAGATGCAGACAGCGGGGCCACCGCAAACCCGGCGGTTAATATAACCAATGCACCTGACCTCTTTAATACAAGCAGTACAGGCGCAAAGATTACTGACTGGTATTTCAACAACCAGCCATTAAAAAGCAGCGGCTTTACCCAATTCAGGTCAAAATGGGGAGCCCGCCCAAATGTTGACGACTGGCGCAGACAGTCAGAGATTACCAAACAAACTGCATTAAGCAGCAACAAAAGTAATAATATTTCGGACGGCAGCACCCCCCCACCAAACGGAACGGCTGTTACTGCGATTGGCATGAATGATGGTGGTGCCGCAGTACCGCAGGATTTAACCTTTGAAGGTCTGCTGGGTATGCTTCCGCTTACACCCGATAAACTGAAAGCATCAAACGAAAAAATTGAAAAAGCATTCTTTACAAACGGGGAAACCTTTCAAAACAGCCTGGAGGATTATCTTTCCGCAGTAAATTCTTATGATTCATTAAACCATAAATTTCCGGATAACAGTTATCTGGAGCAATCATTATTCAATCTTTATTATTGCTACAATAAACTGGGCCTTAAATTTTCAGCGGATTCTTCGAGCTCCGCGCTCAATACTAAATTTTCTGCCGGCAAATGGGCTGCTGTTTTAAATAACCCTTCATCATCAACTGCAAAAACTGAAGACCCGGCTACAAAAAAATACCAGGATATTTATAACCTGTTTATAGAAGGTAAATTTGAAGAAGCTAAAGCAGCAAAAGCGGCGGCGGACAGCCTGTATGGAAACAGTTACTGGACCCCTCAACTGCTGTTTATAGAAGCCATTTATTATGTATCAAAAAGAGAAGACAGCGTGGCGGTAAACCGGCTTACCAACCTGTCAAACCTTTACCCGCAAACGCCTTTGGCGGAAAGGGCCAAAACCATGATTGATGTTTTGGGCAGGCGCAAAGAAATTGAAGACTATTTAACCCAGTTGCAGATCACCAGGTATAAGGATGATGAAATGCCGGTAGTAAACCTTACACCTGTAGAACCCACCATTTATAAACCAAATGTAAAACCAGATTCCACTGTATCAAAACCTGCTTCACAGCTTGCTGTAAACAGGGTGGATACCAGCAAAGCCGCACCTGTAATTTTAAAACAGTTTGTGTTCAATGCCAGCGACCCTCAATATGTAAGCATATTGCTGGATAAGGTGGACCCCGTTTATGCAAATGAAGCAAGAAATGCATTCAGCAGGTACAATAAAACAAGTTATTACACCCAGCAGATGGCGGTTACTTCTCAAAAACTTGACGACCGTTACAATATTGTGCTGATAGGCCCCTTTCCCGGTGCGTCTGAAGCATTATCTTATGTTGAAAAAACACGGCCCATTACAGGCAGCCGCATCATTCCCTGGTTAGCATCAGACAAGTACACTTATTCCATGATAAGCCAGAGCAACCTTGCCCTGCTGCAGGAAACAAAGGATCTGGAAGGATATAAAAAATTATTGGATAAAGTATTGCCGGGGAAATTCTAAAACAGCTTTAATATAAAATGCCCTGCTGATAAGTGGGCATTTTTTGTTTGACGGCATTAGTGTGGATTTTTTATTAATTAAGCCTGTTATTTAAAGCCTAATGGGAAAGACACCCCCATGTTTGGGGTTAAAGACCGCATGTATGGGGTTGGAAACCACATCTTTGGGGTTGGAAACTGCATCATTGGGGTTCATAATACAAAGCTTTGAGTTTTTAAGTAAAAGATATTTTTAAACTGAAGATTTATACAACTTTTACAGGCTTCGGCGATTATCAAAAAAACGGTTGTACTTGCGAAAGTTTTTTATATTTAAATGAGAAAATACAAGAGTTAGCCGCGATTATCATGACACTTCATAAAATTCTAAAAGGACTTTCAATTTTATCTTACTTATTGATATTTGTCAATAGTGAATTTATAGGTGGCCCTATGATAATCCTTATGTTTTTTGCATTATTTAATACAGATACAGTGACGCAAATATTAATTGCTTTAGTTTTCCTCGGACTTATTAGTCTTGTTTTACTAACGATGTTTAAAAAAAATAATTGGACATTTTTTATTGAAGCACTTATATATCTCTTACTGACATTGCCCATCATTAATGTACTAAAATTTGAACAATCGCGGCTTTTGCATTATCCAATATTTGTTATTCCGGCAACATGCTTTTTATTGCTTTACATCTTATCGTTATATTTTTCTTATGGAGTTAAACAAAAAAATATATCAATTAAATCGGAGTAAGAGTTATAAGACAAAAATGCCACCATTATAAAAAGTATGCTTGAAAATAATGACGGTAAAATTGAAGTAAATAGCACCCATGGCATCGGCTCAACTTTTAATGTCTATTTTAAAAGTGAGTACTAAGATATAACTGCACACAACTTTTGGTCATTGTTGCACAATTTAATGTTTAAAAATATCTGTTTGTAATTTCTTCTTACAAGCATTCAGAAGCTATTACAGAGCGTCTGTTTTTATGTTCCTGCAAAACACAATGATGGGGGAGGAAAATTTTGATGCCTTTATCAGCCTTCCTTTTCCGCACAGTCTCCTTTTAACAGCAATATGTACTGAGCAAGGGACTGTGCGGTTCCCTCAACGATATTCAATTTTAAAATCAAATTTATTTATAACTTCCGGGTTAAGTATGATAATTATGCCGGTACGTAAAAACATGCCGGAAAAGGAAGGAGTGTATTTTATTACATTCACTTGTGCCGTTGACAGTTTCGTGCAGTTAAACTTTTAATCAATCATTTTTTGAGCTTTGTTTATTTCTGTCGCAGCAGGGTCCTCACTCAGAGATAGTGCGAAGGCGAGACCCTGCTTATATTTTGATAGAAAATCGAATACAACCCGGGTTTTCATGCTCATACACAAAAGCCATTTAATGAAAACCATGCTGCGACGTAAAGAAGCCAAAGATTGAAAACCCAATAGAAATAAAGTTGCTCGGAACGCAACTAAGTTTCGCAGGCTAAAGTGTAGGTGAACTTTTGAAAAGTTTTGTTTCAAGACGCAAAGCAATTAGTAACAATATCACAAATGATTTAATTACATTGGCAGTTTACAAACCCACCATTAGGCAAATGATTAAGAAATATTCAGTTTTAACAGGAGTAGTAATTTCTTTGATTTTAATGATGATAGCAATTTCAGTTTATCCAGGCGGCTCCATGTTTGACAAGAATTCTGTTGGCTTTGACTGGACAAAAAATTTTATAAGCAACCTGTTTGCAACAAAAGCGTTAAATGGCTCTGAAAACTCTTCCAGGATTTGGGCATGCCTGGCAATGATTATCCTTCCATTTAGCTATGCAATATTTTTCATTAATATGTCAAAAAAATTACCTGATAAAAATGCTGGAAATATTATAAAATATGGAGGTGTAGCCAATATTCTATGTATGTTTTTAATCGTAACACCTTTGCATGACTTAATGCTAAACATCTCAATCACTTTATTTTGGACATGTATAGTTGTTATCACGCTTTTTATTCTAAAGACAAGGCTTCATTTATTTAAATTCTTCTGTGTAGTTTGTCTTTTAATTTTTTACTACAGTTTATACTTATGGGGCACAAACGATTGGGGTTTATTACCAATAATGCAGAGAGTAAATTTTATCAATTCAACATTATTAATTTTAGGGCTTGAGTATTTTACCAAACAGGAAGATTTTGCTCATATTAAATCAGGAAGACATAAAAAATAAGCAACGAACCCCGGCTACCTTTTGTTTGCTACAAATCAAAAAGTGGCGCTATCCTGAGTTTTGTAACTCAGGATCAAGCCGTGTCTCTACTCAACGCCAGAAGCAAAGCAGGACACGGCGGCAATCTAAAAGAGGATTTATTTATCTTACATTTATTGCTGTCAAAACTCCGATTGATTATACGGAAGGTATTTATTTTATTACATTTACCTTCTATCCCAGGGAGCAATGCATATACTTAATTACAGATCAATTACTCTAAGTAGCCGTGTCCTGCAAGGCACAATGCTCTTAAGGAGACACGGCAGGGGATGAATAGGAATGTGGTGAAAACCCCGACGGGACATGAAAACAATCAACGTTATCCGTTGCTTAGCCTCCACGTATAATAGAGATTTTATGTTGAAATAATTAAGGCTGTTCCTTATGGAGCGGCCTTTGTTATTTTAGTTAAGCCTGTGCCGCGCAATTGGCATACCTGCACAAAGTGATAAAGTATCGTTACGGATATTCCTGCAATCACTCGTTATTCTTAGCATATTTTTTTAATTTGGAAGAAGATTTGAAATAAAGCGCCGGGGTTTTACAGGCTATAGCTAATCTTCCAAAACATCAAACCGATTGCTCATGCTCCTGCATCATCAACTATAAAAACATTTTTTATGAAGCGATTAATTTTATGTGTCGTTATCATTTGCAGCATCACTGCCGTTCCCCTTTGTTCTATTGCGCAACAGAGAGTGGGTATCAATACTACTACTCCCAATGCCACGCTTGATGTGAATGGCACTATCAAAACCGATAGCATTCTTATACCCGCCACGCATTACTACATGTATGCGACTCCCAAGACTGATACCATCATGCTGGGCCCTGCAGCATTTCAGCGGGGAGGCACTACCAGCGGGTATATCATTTACGACGTGAAGGGGACGGAGCTACATTTTGATGGCGCCCCCTCGGCAGTAATAGGGTATTGTGTTGCCCCGCTTTCATTGCCCAACGGTGCGCATATTATCAACGTAACCGGGTATGTGATTGATAATTCGCCTGCGGTAGCAGTAAACCTGGGATTGTATGCAACCGATGTAACAACAGGCACGAATACGCAGGTAGCCAGCGCTATTACCCCCGGTGATTCACCGGCCATTACTACATTATCTCTTTCAGTTCCTTATACCGTTGACAATACAACAAAAACCAATAGTATAAGAGTGATTCTCGGTAATGATGCTACACCACTTACGAACCTGTATGGTGTGAGGGTTATTTATACGGTAGGGCATGTTAATTAAAATCATTTGCGCCCGTCTTCCTGGCGGGTGTCTCACCCGACATTCTTCAATCCTAATTTATTCATTTCGTGGATCAGCATCTTAGATTCTGTCTTCGTCTGTCCCATGAAATCCGGCTGACGAAAATCTTTGATCTTCTTTCAGCAAATGTTTTCAATCTTGTATTACTAACTTTCAAAAATAAAATCATTCAACGACTGGTGCTTTCTCGATTCCTATAAATTTAAAAATGCCTG
>JBBRAD010000008.1:0-174214 GCA_038207175.1 Chitinophagales bacterium | reverse complement strand
GCAGATGAATACGTTTTTAGATATAACAGAAGAAACAATAGAAAGATGATTTTTCACAAGGTGGTAGATAAGATGATGATGCAAATACCGCATCCTTATAATGTATTAAAAAGACTTCATCCTTATTCTACCTAATCCTATAAATGTTAAATAAATTTGATTATCAATAACTTGTGTTTCCGATTATTTTTTATAAAAGAAATAAAATACCCCGGATTATAAAATTATCATGTTATCTGCAGCTGCTAAACTTAATATTCATTCACAAACTGCTTCCTTATTTTTGAAGCAAAAGATCACAGTAACGTTTTTATGAAACATATTATACCAAGAGATATAAGCTGGCTTAGTTTTAATGCACGGGTATTGCAGGAAGCAAATGACCCCCGTGTACCGTTGAAAGAAAGGATCCGTTTTTTGGGCATACATTCCAATAACCTTGATGAATTTTTCCGGGTGCGGGTGGCTACGCTAAAACGCATGATAGAACTGGGGGCAAAAAAAGCAAATATGCACCTGGAAGAAAACCCGCAGCAGATACTTGATCAAATCCAAACCATTGTACTGCAGCAGCAAAATGAATTTAACCGCATCTGGCAGGGCATGCTGGAAGAACTGAAAAATGAAAATATCTTCCTTGTTGATGAAAAACACCTCACCCGCGAGCAAAAGGATTTTGTAAAAACATTCTTTGATGAAGAAGTGCGGTCAAACATTATCCCACTGCTTGTGCAAAGCCTGCCGCAACTGCCTTACCTGCGTGAAAAAAGCATATATCTCGGGATTGTTATGCGCAAAAAGAATTCAGCGTATGATCAAAAATACGCATTAATAGAAGTACCCAGCAGGATTGTGGGCCGCTTTGTAAAACTGCCGTCAAAAGAAAATGAATTCAATATCATTTTGCTTGAAAATGTAATCCGGTTCAACCTTCCTTATATATTTTCTTATTTTGGTTACGATTATTTTGATGCACATATTTTTAAAGTTACTAAAGATGCAGAGCTGGATATTGACAATGACATTTCAACTTCCTTTGTGCAAAAAATACAAAGCGGGTTAAAAAACAGGCGCAAAGGAAAACCCGTTCGTTTTGTATATGATAAAGAAATGGATGCAGGCCTGCTGGAGTATTTAATGAAACGCCTCAACCTTACCCGCAAAGACAATATTATTCCCGGCGGCCGCATTCACAACTTCCGACATTTTATGAACTTTCCGGATGTATTTACCCAAAAAAGTACGCGGCGCGCAGCTTTCAGGCACCCGGCTTTGCAAAACTCCCTGCGTGTAACAGATGTAATTGTGGGCAAAGATGTAATGCTCCATTTTCCATACCACTCTTTTAATGCGCTCATTGATTTGCTGCGCGAAGCTGCAATGGACCCGGATGTTACCACGATAAAAATAACCGCTTACCGTTTGGCATCAAACTCAAAAATTGTAAATGCACTTATCAATGCCGTGCGTAATGGAAAAGAGGTAATTGTAATGCTTGAATTAAGGGCGAGGTTTGATGAAGAGGCAAACCTGGAGTGGAAAGACCTGCTGGAAGAAGAAGGTGTGAAAGTATTGCTGGGACTGGATAATATGAAAATTCACGCAAAGCTGTGCGTCATAAAAAAACGTGTGGGGAAGAAAACAATACAGTATGGTTTTGTAAGCACGGGAAACCTGAATGAAAAAACAGCCAAGCTTTACGGCGATCACTGCCTGCTTACTTCAAACCGGAATATAATGGCCGACATCAACCGCATTTTTAAATTTCTTGAAAACCCGAAAAGCGGGGCACAGCACCTTTCATCCTGCAAAACTCTGATCGTATGCCCCGTTAATATGCGGAAATTTCTTGTGCGCCACGTTAACCAGGAAATAAAGAATGCAAAGGCAGGAAAAGAGGCATCCATTATCATAAAAATAAATTCACTCAGTGATGCACAGCTTATTTTTAAATTGTATGAAGCCGCAAATGCAGGAGTGGATATAAAATTAATTGTGCGCGGTATTTTTTGCGCGATGACCGACCAGAAAAAACTAAAAAACAACCTGCAAGCTGTAAGCATTGTAGATGAATACCTGGAACATGCCCGTGTATTAATTTTTCATAATGGCGGCGAAGAGAAAGTATATATTTCATCGGCAGACTGGATGGTACGCAACCTGGATCACCGGGTGGAAGCTGCTGTGCCCGTCAACAACGAGGCTATAATAGCAGAATTGAAAGATATTATCCACATACAATTAAAAGATAATGTAAAAGCCCGGGTGCTTGATAATGAACTTTCAAATAACTATGTATCTTCCGACCGTAAAAAGAAAATGCGTTCACAGATAGAAACGTATAATTATTTGCATCAAAAAATACCAAAGCAGGCTGAAATAATGGTTCAGAAATAAATTTTGCTTGTGTTGGGTATGATGATTGTACCGGTATTTTAAATTATTTGTTCATTTGAAATTAGCAGCAATTGATATTGGAAGTAATGCCGCGCGGTTATTGATTTCAGAAGCCATCAATAACCCTGACGGTACTGTTCAGCTTAATAAAATAAATTTAGTGCGTGTTCCGCTGCGCCTGGGCTTTGATGTATTTGATAAAGGAGAAATAAGCAAGCAGCGGCTGGGCATGATTCTGCAGACCATGAAAGCTTACAGCCACCTGATGAATGTGTACGGCATACAGCACATAAAAGCCTGTGCTACCAGCGCCATGCGTGATGCGCGCAACAGCAGCGATATTATAAGGAAAGTAAAATTAGAGACTGGCATTGAAATAAAAATCATCAGCGGTGATGAAGAAGCCTCCTATATTTACGAAAACCATATTGCCGAAAACCTCGACAAAGAACATTCCTATCTGTATATTGATGTGGGCGGCGGCAGTACCGAACTTACTTTTTTTGCAGAAGGTAAACTCCGTTACAAAGAGTCTTTCAACATTGGCACCATACGCCTTTTAAAAAATATGGTGGATGAAAAGCATTGGGATGAGATGCGCGACCATCTTAAAAACAACACCAAAAGCAAATGGCCTATGATCGCAATCGGTTCTGGTGGTAATATCAATAAAATTTTTTCAATCAGTAAAAAGAAAGAAGGAAAACCCCTCCAGCTTGAATTACTGAAAGATTATTATAAAGAATTATCCAGTGTAAGCCTGGAAGAACGCATCCGCATTTATAAACTTCGCGATGACCGGGCAGACGTAATTGTTCCGGCCCTGCAGATTTATGTAAACGTAATGCGCTGGGCTGATATTTCAGAAATCTATGTTCCCAAAATTGGCCTTGCAGACGGGCTTATTCAAAGCCTTTACGAAGAACTGCAGCAGAAGTAAGCCAGTAATCAGAAATTGAGAATTAAGATTTGGCACTCATTTGCTTCCTGTTATTTGTTCCCTGCTTTTTATTTCCTGTTATTTTTAATCTGCTTATCTTGCATCATTACTATTGAATATGTTTTATTCTAACGCAGGGGCATATTCGATAATTTCTTCACTACATAAAACCTGCCCGCCATGTCTGTTCAAAAAGAAATAAAAAAAATCACCACCAACACATTGCAGAAAATGAAAGCAACGGGAGAAAAAATTTCCATGCTTACTGCTTACGATTTTTCTTTTGGAAAAATTATTGATGCTGCGGGTGTGGATGTAATTCTCGTGGGCGACAGTGCAAGTAATGTAATGGCGGGCCACGAAACCACGCTGCCCATTACACTTGACCAGATGATTTATCATGCATCGTCTGTTATTCGTGCAATCAGCAGAAGCCTTGTTGTGGTTGATCTGCCGTTCGGTTCATATCAATCCAATTCTGAAATCGCATTGGCGTCTGCCATCCGCATCATGAAAGAAACCGGTGCGCATGCAATAAAATTAGAAGGTGGCGAAGAAGTAATTGAAAGCATTAAAAGAATTGTGTCTGCGGGCATTCCGGTGATGGGGCATTTGGGTTTAACACCGCAAAGCATTTATAAATTCGGCACTTACAATGTGCGTGCAAAAGAAGAAGGCGAAGCGAATAAATTAAAAAAAGATGCACTGCTGCTCGAAGAAGTTGGTTGCTTTGGCATAGTGCTTGAAAAAATTCCCGCATTGCTTGCAAAGGAAGTAAGTGAAAGTATTTCTATACCAACAATTGGTATTGGCGCTGGAAAATATTGCGATGGGCAGGTGCTTGTAATGCACGATATGCTTGGCATTAACACAGAATTTAAGCCCCGTTTTTTGCGGCAATACCTGAACATGCACGAGCAAATTACAGGCGCAGTGCAGCAGTATATCAGCGATGTAAAAGACCATTCATTTCCAAACGAAACCGAGCAGTATTAGGTGCCTTTTTTTTACAAAATAATTTTTTATCTTTGCGCCTCATGAATATTTTATTAAACATACAACGCTCACGCCTCGCTTACCTGCGCAGCACCTGCTCTTTTGTGCCATGAATTTTTTTTCAGTTTGGCGAAAATTTATTTTGAGCCAAACTGAAGTAATGCTATTAAACTTCTGTTGCGTCGCAGACTTGAACTGAATAACATATGTCAGCAGTACGATGCACAAATAAAATATTCATCATAAATTATTCTTCATGTCAGAAAATAAATTCACCACGTCTGATGAAATATTATCAGGTTTAATGACACGTTACAAACAGCGTGTTCCCGATGTGGCTTCTGCAATAAACGCCATGATAAAAGAAAATGTAATTAATGATGCATCAGAAATTGAGAACGACCATATTGCATTCCGCACCATTGGAGTTCCGCATCTCGGCATACAATCACTCGAAAAAATATTTTTGCATTACGGTTATACAAGAAAAGATGTCTATTCTTTTCCTGAAAAAAAATTAGATGCCTATTGGTATGCGCCGCCCGCAGAAAATTATCCGCGTATTTTCATCAGTGAATTACGTGTAAATGATCTTTCGCAACATGCACAAGAAATAATTCATTCTTATACGGATGAAGTAGCTGTAGATCCTGTTTCTGCAATTGATTTAAATGATGCAACAGCAGTTGATAATTTTCTCCATAGCTCATTATGGCGGCTTCCTGCTTTGGAAGATTATCTTGCACTCGCAGCAGAGAGCGAATATGCTGCCTGGGTAATTTACAACCGTTATTATCTCAATCATTTTACGGTAAGCGTGCATAATTTAAAGGAAGGATACAACACTATTCCTTTATTCAATAGCTTTCTTGAGCGCAATGGTTTTAAACTGAACGATGCAGGCGGCAAAATGAAAACGAGCGCCGACGGAGCCTTGCGCCAAAGTTCAACAGTGGCAGAAATGATAGAAGCTGAATTTGCAGAAGGAAAGAAACACAGCATTTCCGGCTCTTATGTTGAGTTTGCAGAAAGAAAAGTCTTAACTGAATTTACAAACCTTGCCGCAGGTGAAGTCAAACGCAAACACAGGCGCGAAGGATTTGAAGCAAACAACGCCGATAAAATTTTTGAAAGCACTTATTCATCACAAACAACAAAAAGATAATTTTTCTCAGCCTTTCACAGAAGGGGTGGAGAGAACTTATCTTTGCATCTTTAAATATTAAAATATGGATTTTTTACAATCATTAAATATCAAAGCACAGAATGCCGGTGTATCAACCGGTTTAAACTGGATAGAAAGTGCAGGCAAAACAATTGATTCCTTTTCCCCGGTTGACGGGAAATTAATAGGTACCGTTACCACCGGAGATGAAGCAGCTTATCAGCAGATGATGGCCAAAGCAGAAGAAGCCTTTAAAATATGGCGCACATGGCCCGCGCCAAAACGCGGCGAAATTGTACGGCAAATTGGTGATGCATTGCGCGCCAATAAAGAACCCCTGGGAAAATTAGTAAGCTACGAAATGGGAAAAAGTTTGCAGGAAGGTTATGGCGAAGTACAGGAAATGATTGATATCTGCGATTTTGCAGTTGGCTTATCGCGGCAATTGTATGGCTTAACCATGCACAGCGAACGGCCGATGCACCGCATGTATGAGCAATGGCACCCGCTGGGGATCGTTAGTATTATTTCAGCATTTAATTTCCCTGTAGCTGTGTGGAGCTGGAATGCCACGCTGGCATGGGTTTGCGGAGATGTGTGCGTATGGAAGCCTTCCTCCAAAGTTCCTTTATGCGCATTGGCCTGCCAGCATATTATTGCTGATGTGTTAAAGAAAAATAATGTTCCCGAAGGTGTAAGCTGTTTGATTGCGGGCAATGCAGCCGGCGATTTAATGAATAATGATAAAAGGATACCGCTGGTTTCCTTTACCGGTTCTACGCGTATTGGCCGCCATGTTTCTACAACCGTTGCATCACGTTTTGGAAAAAGTATTTTAGAACTTGGTGGAAACAATGCCATTATCGTTTCACAATATGCCGATTTGAATATGGTGCTTGTGGGCGCAGTGTTTGGCGCGGTAGGAACCGCAGGTCAGCGCTGCACTTCCACACGCAGGCTGATTGTGCATGAGAGTATATATGATAAAACAATTGAAGTTTTAAAAAGTGCATACGCGCAATTAAAAATTGGTAACCCGCTTGATTCGAATAACCATGTGGGCCCGCTGATTGATACCAATGCAGTAAAAGATTATTTGAATGCAATTGAAGAAGCAAAAAAGCAGGGCGGGAAAATAATTGTGGAAGGTGGTGTGCTCAGCGGCGCAGGATATGAAACAGGCTGTTATGTAAAGCCATGTATTATTGAAGCGAAGAATGAATATAAAATTGTGCAGGAAGAAACATTTGCCCCCATTCTTTATATTTTAAAATACCTGGATATAGAAGAAGCTATTAACATGCAAAATGGTGTGCCGCAGGGTTTATCTTCTTCCATTTTTACAAACAACATGCGCGAAATGGAGGAGTTTCTTTCGCAGGCAGGAAGCGATTGCGGTATTGCAAATGTAAACATAGGTACAAGCGGGGCCGAGATTGGCGGTGCATTTGGTGGTGAAAAAGAAACAGGCGGTGGCCGTGAAAGCGGTTCTGATGCATGGAAGGTATATATGCGTAGGCAAACCAATACCATCAATTACAGCACCAGCCTGCCGTTGGCACAGGGCATTACGTTTACCATTTAGATTTTTGAGCAATAGTCCCAAAGTTTCACAAGTTTACAATGTTTAAAAGTTGTAAGGCTGTTTGAATTTGCGGAGCTTTTAAACCCTTAAATATTTTATCTTGCTGAATAAAGGACTAAACGTACAAGAGTGCGACGCAACTGAAGATTATAAAAGATTTGCTGCCGGGTTCATAAAAAATATCTAAGGAAAAAATATGACGCATGCAAAAAATGAAATTGATTTTTAAAGTTATACTGTTGCTGTTTTCAATATCTTCTTTTGCACAAAACGATATTAAAGGCTGGCAACTGCTTGACCCGCAAAAAGACAGCTTTTATGGCGTAAGCATAGATAATGCATATAACTTTTTAAAAGACAGGAAACCCGTAACTGTAATTGTTGCGGTAATTGATTCAGGCATTGATACCACGCACGAAGACCTGAAAAATATTTTGTGGCATAACTCCGGAGAAATACCCGGAAACGGCATCGATGATGACCATAATGGTTACGTAGATGATATTTACGGATGGAATTTTCTGGGCAATAAAGATGGAACCGATCTTAAAAAAACCACAGACGAAAAATCACGTGTGTACTACCGGTTTAAGCAAAAGTTTGACGGCAAGCAGATTAATGAAGATAGTTTGAGCGAAGAAGAAAAATGGCAGTATGATGAATGGAAAAAAGCGGCCGCACAAATGGCTGTCGGCAGCGATGAGCAAATGGAAATAATGCTGCTTGATATTACAAGTAAAGCTATAAAAAAACATGATGCCGTGCTGCGCCAGGAAATGAACCGCACTGAATACACAGGTGATGAACTTGAAAAATTTGAACCGCAGACATTAAAAGGGAAACAGGCAAAAATGGGTTATCTCAACTGTTTAAAAATGATTGGTGTGGAAGGAGATGATAAAAACACTGCAATTATTTCAGAACTGGATGAATATATTGACGGGAAAAAAATATCTCTTGCGGAAAAAACGACCGAGCCGCCCGATTACCGCGCACAGGTTATTAAAGATGATTACTCAAATTTTAATGACAGATACTACGGCAATGGTGATGTAATGGGCCCCGCGCCCATGCATGGCACACATGTGAGCGGCATTATTGCTGCGCAAAGGGATAATAATATTGGTATAAACGGTGTGGCCGGTAATGTACGGATAATGATGATACGTGCACTTGGCGATGGTGATGAGTATGATAAAGACATTGCCGCTGCCATCTGCTATGCAGTTGACAACGGGGCAAAAGTAATTA
Organism: Chitinophagales bacterium; assembly: GCA_038207175.1. Taxonomy (GTDB): domain Bacteria; phylum Bacteroidota; class Bacteroidia; order Chitinophagales; family Chitinophagaceae; genus JBBRAD01. Next base: position 165,880 of record JBBRAD010000008.1, on the reverse strand, counting down.
ACATGAGTTTTGGGAAAAGTTTTTCACCTGAAAAAAAATGGGTGGATGACGCTGTGCGGTACGCGGAATCAAAAGATGTTTTACTGGTGCATGCAGCCGGAAATGAATCGCACGATATTGATTCTGTTGATAATTTCCCCAACCCGGATTTGATTTTTTATCATAGCGAAGCAACCAATTTTATTTCAGTAGGCGCCAGCGGTGATGCACATGTGAGTGATGGAAGCATTATTGCGGATTTTAGCAATTACGGCAAAAAAAATCTTGATGTTTTTGCACCAGGCGTAAAAATATATTCTACAATCCCGGGTGGCAACCAGTATGGTTTTGAAAGTGGTACAAGCATGTCAGCGCCTGTAGTTACAGGCATCGCTGCATTGATACGTTCATATTTTCCTGCATTAACTGCACAGCAGGTAAAATATGCGATTGATTATTCAGCGCTTCACCTGCTGGACTCCACAGCTTACGTAACAGAACCGGGAACAAATAAAAAAGTTCACATGAATGATCTTTGCAATGGCTGCGGTTTTGTAAATGCTTACAGTGCTGTAAAACTTGCATCTGCGCTAAAACCGGATATTGCTGAAAATAAAAAAAAGCCGGTTGAAAAAGAAATAAAACCCGCATTAAAAACACAAAATAAATAAACTGTAAAAAATATGAGACCAACACAAACTGAAGCTCCTGAATATTTCTTCCGCTACATAAATTTAGTAAAAGCAGATTCGGTTGAAGAAGCCGTTGCACATCATTCCCAGGCGCTGAAAGAATTTTATAATGCCATCCCTGAAAGCAAAGCTGATTATTCTTATGCAGAAGGTAAATGGACGGTGAAAGAGGCTTTGCAGCATTTAATTGATGCCGAACGTGTATTTACTTACCGCGCCCTGCGTTTTGCAAGAAAAGACACCACGGCATTACATTCCTTTGATGAAAATGGGTTTGCAAAAAACTCTTTTGCAAATGAAAGAACATTAACATCACTAAAGGAAGAGTTTAACACGTTGCGTGCATCAACTGATATTATGCTGCAGGCATTGAATGAAGAACAGTTAAATACTCCGGGAACTGCAAATAATAAACCCCAAACAGTAAACGCAATCGGGTTTATTATATTCGGCCATTTACTGCATCATCAGATTATATTGTGTGAAAGATATTTGCAGGAGTAACCTAAACAACTATTGCATGAAAAAATTATTCCTGTTAACTTCCGCTGCGTTTTTATTTATGCATTGCGGCATATATGCGCAAAGTTGCGGCACAGAAAAGGAGATATTAAAAGTGCTGGAAAAATGGAATGAAGCTGCTCAAAAAAGGGATACACTTGCACTCGCGGATATGTTTGATAAAAGCGAAGATATTATGGTTGTGGGCTCAGACAGTGGCGAGATTTTTAAAGGACAGGCGGGGGTGAAACAGTTTACACAGTTTCTTTTCTCACAATACAGTTTTTCCTGGGATCTTAAGCGCGTGGATATTTCATACAACGGCAACACTGCGTGGGCCTTTACCGACGGGCATATGAGCGTAACGGGCAATAATGGCACAACATTTATTACACCGTACCGGTTTACGGCAGTTTTTGTAAAAACAAACAATCAATGGAAATGGAAACTGTACAACGGTTCCATTCCAAAAGGAGAAACCCAGTGAACATTTTGTGTTTGTAATGCTGCATTTAACAATGAACACATTAACCGTATTATTGGTTATAAAAAAACCTGGAACGGTTTATTTTTAAATCGCGCAGAATGCCTGATTTTGGATTGAGTGTAATACTGAATGAGCGGTATAAACCTACCGGTGTAATATTGATAGCAAGCTGCCAGCAATGCATCTCACGGGTGATGAACATAGAGAGTGTTTGTATTTTTGCCGTTTTAAAATCAAAATAAGTACCGCCGCCTATTTTCCATTTTGGGGTAACACTGTAATTACCGTTTACATTCAGGTTGGTATTGATGGTGGAAACAAAAGTCCTTAAATCAGGTGACAACTGCCTGTAATAGGATAATGACAGGGAAAGCTGTACATCCCACGGAGTATTAAAATCCACGAACTCTGCAGGGTTCTGGCGCACATAATCTAATTGCCGTTGTTGCTCATCCGGCGTAAGTGTTGGGTCATAGGGTAACTGGTTGTTGTCTTTTTTATCATCTTTTGATTTACTTTGCAATGAAGTTGAAATAGCAAGGCTGCCGCTAGTAAACCTGCCTATTTTTCCCTCCTTCCATAAAAGTTTATTGATAGTGCGGCCGAGTGTATCTACATCGTAAGGCGTGATGGAAGCAGAGCCTGTAATATTTATTTTTTCTAACAATGTGCTGCGGAAACTGATACTGATTGGCGACCACTGCAAACTGTCTGCAAGAAAATTATAACCACTAGTAATACTCAGCCCGTCTATCAGCCTTACTTTTTTTGTGAGTCCTTCTGAAGTGTCTTTTTTATTGCGAACCTTCATTTCAAGCAGGTTGTTTATCCCAAAACTGATGCCGCCAAACTGTCCTTCAGCAAAGGAACCTATAACACCGCCATCTAATTGCGAATAACGTGAATAGTTTTTAAAAGTATCTATCTGGACATCATGATAATACTTCGCTACAAAATCCGGTTTATAATTAACTCCGATAAAAGGGTCTATTTCATGCCGTATTGCGGTAATTCCTTTTGATTTAGGAAAATTAAAAGTTCCGAAAATGCGCGTATTAACGGAGAAGCCAAAATTCATTTCCCTTGCCGCGTAAAACCCGCGATGGATGGAAGTACGTAATGTGTCATTTACATTGTCCCATGTTTTTTCTATTAACTGACCGTACCATCGTTCTTCATAAGATATGGATGGCGCAATAATAAAAGGCCCGAGAGGCGGCAGTGATAAAGAAATTGGGATGCGGTGGTCAGCACCCCACTGGGCGGTATCCAGCATTTTACGGAAGTTGAATATTGAATCGTAAAACGAAAATTGGTTAAGCAGAGTACCGGTGTAAGAAAGCCCGAGTTTCTCGTACCATTTTGGTGTTCCTGCAAAGTCTTTTTTCTGAAATGGGTAAATGGTGGTTGCAGAAAAATTCACTGTTGGCAAACGTATATTTACAAGGCCAAGATTATTATTCTGATCGTGATTTGCGGCAACAGATAAATTATATTTTCCCTGCGCCCATGTTTTATTATAAGTAATGGATGAGCTTAACTGGTTTTCGTAATTGCGGAAAGCATTATTGGGTACGTATTGATTAAATTTTGTGCTTCCGGCCCTTACATTGGCCGAAAAAGTAACTCCGGGCCTTGCACGTGTATCAGTGGAGTGTGACCATGTAACAAAAAAACCTTTTGTTTGCGTAAACTCTGTTTTTGATAGAGGTTCGCTGTTAAGAAATTTTGTTTTCTGCAGGGAGATATCAAAACTTCCCTGGTACTTGTAGCGTTTATAATATTCAGGGTGTACATCCAGGTTCCAGCCACCATAGCTGTATAAATTTGTGCGCACTGTTACATCCCAGTTATCATTTAAAACTTTGTAATATCCCAATCCTTCCAGCCCCAAACCAAAATCCTGGCTTGATGCAAACTGCGGCGGCAATAAACCGGAATGTCTTCCCCGCTGCAATGGATAAATCCCGAAGGGGATAAAAATAGGAATGGGCACACCTTCAAATTCGGGATAAGCTGGTCCGGATACAGCAATTTTATTATTGATGATCTTTAATTTTTTTGCACGGAAATCAAAATGCGGAGTATCTAAATTACAGGTGGTAAATCTTGCGCGATAAGCATAAGCTATATTTGAATCTACTTTTTTAAAACGTTCGGTATAAATGAACATTTCCTGCTCTTTATAAAATGTGTTCTTAGTTATCCCTTTTTGTGTTTTAAGGTTATAGGTGATAGTATCATTTTTTGATTCGGATCCGTTTTGGGTAAAAGTGGCTTTGTTAAGCGGGTCATTTTTGGTGGTGTCAATTCCTCCGTAAGCCTGTATTATTTGCGTTTGCTGATCATAGCGGATGGTGCCTGCCACCAGCTTAAGGTCTTTCTGCGTCACATTTGCCTTGCCATATAAAATAAATTGCTTGGAAGGGATGATGAGCACGCCCGAATCATCTGCGGCATAATTCACCAGCGCATCAAGCGAATCTTTTGAAATATCAAGCGTATCAATGGTTTCAGCTTTTGTACTGTCAACCGTGTGAACAGAAGTGTCTTTGATTTTTGCCCTATTTGTATCAGCAATAGCAATCTTATTTTTTTTCTTTTTTGAAGGAACAGTTGTATCAGCATCCGGTGTTAATGATTTGAGAAATTGTGGAAAATATTTATTCCTTGCATCTATATTATACGTTACAGAAAGCATCAGGATAATACCTGCTGCCATAAAAAAAATTTTTGCGCTAACTTTACAACGTTTCGGCATAAGTAGTAAAACAAAAATAGGCCTTAATGCATAAATGAATTGTGAAGAATAATTTTAACTGAAAGGTAATTATGTTTAAAAAAAATATACTGACTGTTTTTTTTATTTTGTTAGTAACAACCCTGTCCTCTTACAAAGCGTCAGCACCGCTATTTGCCGGCCAGCAAAGGTTAAAAACAATTATTATTGATGCAGGCCACGGCCTCCCCGACCCCGGCGCCCAGGGCTCATACAGCAATGAATCGGACATAGCACTGGCTATTGCACTTAACCTTGGAAAAAAACTACAGCAATACCTACCCGATTGTAATATTATTTACACAAGAACGGGGCGTGAGCTTCCGAATGACCTCACAGATAAAAACGTAGCCAACCGTTACCGTGCACAAATGGCCAATCAAAACCATGGTGACCTTTTTATTGCCATTCATGTTAATGATGCGCCGCATCCCGTTGAGAAAAGAATTGAGGGTTACAGGGATGAAACCTACCATGTATATGTAGGTAAAGGAAAAAGCAGGAAAAGGGTTACAAGAACGCGGTCTGTCCCAATAATAAAATATTATAAACTCCCGGGCACTGTTACAGGAACTGAAACTTATGTATGGGCTGTTGGCAAAAATGATTCAAAAAAAGATTTTGTGGGTTCAAATGAACAGGAAATGTATGGTGAAAAAACAGACAGCTCATTTCAGTATTTCGATAGCCCGGAAGCAAAAATTTTAGCTTCTCTGCGCACACAAAAATATTTTTCAAATAGTTTGCTTGTTGCCGGCTATGTGGAAGATGAATTTGCAAAAACAGGCCGCGTAAGCCACGGCGTAAAACAAAGAGATTGGGAAGGCATCTGGGTACTGCAGGCTACAGCAATGCCAAGCATACTGGTGGAAACAGGTTTTATCTGTACACCTTCCGAAGAGGATTATTTAAACAGCATAAACGGGCAAGATGAAGTGAGCAACTGTATATTGAACGCTGTGATGAAATATAAACAGCACCTTGAAATTGGCGCTGATTCAACAGCCGTTGAAAATAACGGCAACTGAATCGAAGATATTTTAAAATCTTCTTCCAAAAACGGTAAGCCGAATGTTATCTTTTAAAAACCATCTTCATAAATTTTTTTTTAAATGAGGGCAAAAAAAAAATTATCCATTATTTTTTATACCGGCTTTTTTTTTATACTTAACCCATTCTTCGCTGCGCCGGCTTATTTTTTTCAAAGCCCTGTTTTAAAAACTATTGTGATAGATGCAGGTCATGGTGGGAAAGACTTTGGCGCTTCAGGAAGTTATTCCTACGAGAAAAATATTACCCTTGCTATAGCTTTCAAACTGCAGAAAGCCATTAATAATGCAATGCCGGATATAAATGTAGTGATGACACGCACCAATGATGTTTTTGATCCTCCTACGGTAAAAGCAACAAAAGCCAATGCCGCCAAAGGCGATCTTTTTATTTCCATTCATTGTGATTACGGCGACCCCATTCACCACCGTGAAATAACCGGCCATAAAACAGAAATCTATTATACCGGCAAAGGGAAAAAAAGAAAAAAGCATACACGCACTGTTCCCGTTTACCGTTACTGGACCACGCCCAATCCTGCGCAGGGTGCATCCACTTATATTTGGGCAGCACATAAAAATGATGATAAGGAATTGGCCATGCGCGAAAACGAATCACTGTATATTGACAGTACGCTTGCAAAACAGGTGGGCGATTTTGACCCTGATTCACCAGAGAAAATGATTCTTTACTCTTTAAAAACCCAGCAGTATTTTACACGCAGCGCCAACCTTGCGCTTACCGTTGAAGAAGAATTTAAAAACGTAGGCCGTGCCACGCGGGATGCATTGCAGCGACAGGTAGGCATTTGGGTGCTGCAGGCAACCGCCATGCCCAGCATACTTATAGAAACAGGCTATATTTCCAATCCGGTGGAAGAAGATTATCTCAACAGCGAAAAAGGCCAGCAGGAAACTGCGGATGCAATAGTAAATGCACTGAAGCGCTACAGGTATTCTTTAGAAAACCATAGCTTGAACATGAGCGACAGCACACAGTCGGCGCATTAATTTTATAATACCGGCTTAAATTTTTATAACATTTCCGTTGCATCGCAAGTCCTGCCTGACCGGACAGGCAGGACTTCATCATTGTGTTCAATGTGCATCTTTTTTATACATTAAAATTGTATCTTGCTGGTATAAGATTTTTTTTTATTATTCACTTTTCATCAAATGGACGCTGACCTCTTATATCAAATTTCCCTTACCCAAATTTCAAATATCGGCCCGGTTCAGGCAAGAATACTGATTGAACATTTTGGTAATGCAGAAGATATTTTCAAAGCTTCAAAAAAACAATTGGGCGCAATTGAAAATATTGGTGAAGTGCGTGCCAAAAGTATTAAAGCTTTTACTAGTTTTTCAGTTGCCGAAACAGAAATACAATTTATTGAAAAGTATAAGATACAGATGCTTTTTCTTACTGATAAAAATTACCCGCAGCGTTTACTCCACTGCTATGATGCACCCACGCTTTTGTATTACCGCGGCAGTGCTGATTTGAATGTTGCAAAAGTTGCAGCTATCATCGGCACCAGAAATAATACAGATTACGGTAAACAGTGTACTGAAAAATTAGTTGCAGACTTACACGAACAAAATGTTTTAATCCTCAGCGGGCTTGCATTTGGTATTGATGCGGTTGCGCATAAATCAGCGCTGCAAAATAATCTGCAAACAGTTGCCGTGCTTGCGCATGGCCTTGACTCCATTTACCCGGCGCAGCATAAAACGCTAGCAAAAGATATGATTTTGAACGGTGGTTTACTTACTGAATTCATGCAAAAAACAAAGCCTGATAAACATAATTTTCCGAAACGCAACCGGATTGTGGCTGGTATGGCTGATGCAACGATTGTGGTGGAAACAGCCATCAAAGGCGGCAGCATGATCACTGCTGAACTTGCGAATAATTATAACCGCGATGTGTTTGCATTTCCAGGCAAAACCACCGACAGCAAAAGCGCCGGCTGCAATTATCTTATTAAAAACAACAAGGCATTTTTATTAACTGATGTGCAGGAATTACTGGAACTGATGGGTTGGGAAAAGAAAAAGACAAAACCAAAAATACAGAAAGAATTATTTATTGAACTTTCTGCAGATGAAAAAATTATCGCAGATATTTTAAAACAAAAAGATGCCGTGCATATTGATGAAATTTATCTGCATAGCGGGTTGAGCAGCAGTTCTGTGGCAGGTGCCATCCTGAATCTGGAACTAAAAAATGCGGTGATAAGCCTGCCCGGAAAAATGTATAAACTCAGTTAGCAGGCTACGTAATTTTTAAAGATGCATAATGATTTAAAGCACAAGAGCGCGACGCAACATAAGCCCCATAAGGGTTTACAGCCGGGTACAAAAATATTTTGGAAACAATTTACGCAGCACCCTATCTTTGCACATGGCAACAAGAAATAATTCTTCCTTCAATAACTTAGACAGCAGAAGATTTTTTGGTGAAGGCTTAACCTTTGATGATGTGCTGCTGATGCCCGCTTACAGCACCGTCCTTCCGCGTGAAGTAAATATCCAGTCACGGCTTACAAAATCAATTACACTTAATGTTCCTATGCTTTCAGCAGCCATGGATACGGTTACAGAAGCAAACCTTGCCATTGCCCTGGCGCGTGAAGGCGGCCTGGGTATTTTGCATAAAAACATGAGCATTGACAAGCAGGCCGAACAGGTACGCAAGGTAAAAAGAAGTGAAAGCGGGTTAATAGTTGACCCTGTAACGCTGCATGATGATGCAACCATTGGAGATGCGTTGCGGCTGATGAAAGAAAACAGGATAGGCGGGATACCGATAGTTGATAACAATAATAAACTTGTTGGCATACTCACCAACCGCGACCTGCGTTTTGAAACAGATAAACGCATTAAGGTAAAACAGGTGATGACTAAAGACAACCTCATCACTGCACCCGAAGGAACGGATATGAAGAAAGCGGAAAACATTCTGCGCAATTATAAAATTGAAAAACTGCCTGTGGTAAACAAACAGGGGAAACTTATCGGGCTTATTACTTACAGGGATATTTTACAAATAAGAAATTTCCCCAACGCTGTAAAAGACACAATGGGAAGGTTGCTTGTGGGTGCTGCATTGGGTATTACAAAAGATATGCATGACCGCGCAGCAGCCCTGCAAAAAGTGGGAGTGGACGTAGTAACACTTGACAGCGCACACGGTCATAGCAAAGGCGTAATGAATGCACTCAAATCACTTAAAAAGAATTTTAAAAACCTGCAGGTAATTGCAGGCAACATCGGCACGGCAGCAGGAGCAAAAGCATTGGCGGATGCAGGCGCCGATGCAGTAAAAGTGGGTATTGGCCCGGGTTCTATCTGCACTACAAGAATTGTTGCAGGCATTGGTGTCCCGCAGCTTACAGCCATTATGGAAGCCGCGTCGGCGTTGAAACAGAAGGGCACACCCATTATTGCAGATGGAGGCATCCGGTACACAGGTGATATGGTAAAAGCCATTGCAGCAGGAGCGGATACCGTAATGATGGGCAGCATATTTGCAGGAGTGGATGAAAGCCCCGGCGAAACCATTATTTACGAAGGCCGCAAGTTTAAAGAATACCGCGGCATGGGCAGCATTGGCGCCATGCAGCAGGGGAGCAGCGACCGCTATTTTCAGGATGTGGAAGATGATATAAAAAAATTAGTGCCCGAGGGCATAGAAGGCCGTGTGGCATACAAAGGAAATTTAAATGAAGTGGTGGCGCAGTATGTGGGCGGTTTGCGTGCAGGGATGGGTTATTGCGGGGCAAAAGATATAAGCGCCTTGCAAAATGCAACCTTTGTAAAAATTACCAATGCGGGGATGCGTGAAAGCCATGCGCATGATATTGAGATTACAAAGGAAGCACCGAATTATTCGCGCAAGTAAACTGGAAAGTAAATTTTTTGTTCCCGGCGATAGTTTTTCATAGCATCGTCCCTTGCGTCGCACATTTCTGCTGTATAATATTTTTCAACTTTGCGGAGCATTATTCAAGGGGGTTCTAATATTGTTTGCATGAACAATCACATTACAAAATTATCGGTAAACATAAACAAGTTCGCCACGCTGCGCAATGCACGCGGTGGCAATAATCCTGATGTGGTGAAAGCTGCCATTGATGCGCTGCGTTTTGGCGCAGATGGCGTAACGGTGCATCCCCGGCCCGATGAACGGCACATAACTTACAATGATGTACGCGAAATAAAAAAAATCATCAAGGTAGCTTCCCGCGCAGAATTTAATATTGAAGGTAACTGCACTGAACAAAAATTTGTTGGCCTTGTATTGGAGACAAAACCAGAGCAGGTAACGCTTGTACCAGATGCGTTAAATCAAATAACCAGTAACCATGGATGGGATACAATTGCACATAAAAACTATCTTACGGATATAATCAAAGTTTTTAAAGATGCGGGCATACGTGTTTCTATTTTTGTTGACCCCGAAATTGAAGTGGTGGAAGGCGCGGCACAAACAGGTGCAGACAGGATTGAACTATATACTGAAGGTTATGCAAAACATTTTTCGACTGATAAACAAAAAGCAATAACACCTTACATTGCAGCAGCAGAAAAAGCAGAAGAATTGGGGTTGGGTTTAAATGCCGGGCACGACCTTGACCTGCATAATTTAAAATTCTTTAGACAAAATATCCCCTGGCTTGATGAAGTATCCATCGGCCACGCATTGATTTGCGATGCAATTTATCTTGGTTATGAAAATGCTGTGCAGATGTATAAAAGGCAGTTGTTTTAAAACAATTGCCTTTTGAAAAAAACAGATGAAAATTTTATCTTGACAAAATCATTTGTTTAGTTCCAATCAGTTTTCCATCTACAATCAAAGAATAATTATAAGCACCTGATGCAAGTACGGATGCATCTACAGTTAATTTTCCTTTGCCGGTTCCTGAAATATTTACTGCTTTTAATGTTTTGCCCGCTTTATCTGTAATGATAATTTGTGCAACAGTAAATTTTTGCAGTAGTGTGTAGCCGATGCTTGTGCTGTTATTAAATGGATTGGGTGCATTTTGTTCAAGCGATGCGCCATCTGTAATATTTGCAGTATATGTATGCATTGTTGCGCCTGCAGTGCTGCAGGGGCTCCAAGCATCCTGTTTTTGCTGAATGGATAATACAAGGGTTTTTAAATCATTCAGTTGTTTTTGAAGTGTATCAATTCTTGTATCCTTATCATTATTCATTTTTGAAAGTTCCTGCACCGCTTTTACCAGTGGCACTACAAATTCAGCATAACTTAACCCATAAACGTCTTTATCATTTTGCGGCTTATAAACTCCGCTGAAATCATAACCAAGTTTGCCAGCCGCTTTTTGCACATCCTGCGCAACAAAACCGCTGTAAACGATTTTTTCTTTGTTTGCGATAGCTGCATCACCAGTATTTTTAGTGAAAGTATTTATTTTATTTTCTTCATGATCATTTTCATCTTCAGGATCTTCGTTATCATTTTTATCACCCTGATAGTCATCAATATTTTTGCTGCCAGGTTTTATATAGTCATTCAGCTTCCGAATGTCATAATTGAAAGTTACCGGGTTTAGTGCATTAATAAATTCAAGGCCGGGAACATTTGATTTGATATTCTTTTTAAACCTGCTATCCGATACAATTACAATATCGCCTGCTGCTTTTACAGATGTAACGGATGTATTGCCCAGCATGATTGAATTGCTGGAAGTAACAATAGCTGCATAACCTAAGGCAGTGGCGTTAGAAAGGTTATCTACTGCTGCATCAGCGTTTTCACCCAAACCAGTATTAAAGCTTCCGGTGATATTGGAGAAAAGCGCATTGTATCCGTTAGCTGTGTTTCCGCTGCCGGTGTTTCTGTAGAGTGCAAGATATCCGCTGGCAGTATTTCCATTTCCTGTAACATTTGAATTAAGGGACCGGTACCCGCTTGATGTATTTCCTGTACCTGTAGTATTTTTAAAAAGAGAATGATACCCTAAAGCAATATTGTCATTTCCTGTAACATTTGAATTAAGCGCCCGGTAGCCGCAGGCTGTATTTTCTCCACCCGTGGTATTGTAATTCAGAGTGCGGTAACCGCAGGCCGTATTATGATTGCCGGTAATATTGCTGTAAAGCGCTTTATATCCCAGTGCTGTATTTTTTTTGCCGGTGATATTAGTATAAAGCGACTGGTAACCAGTTGCAGTGTTTTTTATGCCGCTGGTATTAAAGTATAAAGCATTATATCCATTGGCGGTGTTCAGTTCACCGGTGGTGTTTGAATAAAGGGAATGGTAACCTGTTGCGGTATTGAAAAAACCTGTTGTGTTATTCAGTAATGCTGCTGTTCCCAGTGCAGTATTGCCGGCACCGGTTCCGGCAGCAGAAGCGAGAAACCTGTTGCCATCCAGGAAAACAGCGCCATCAAGGTAAATATCTTTCCAGGAGAAAAAAGATGAACCCAAATCAACAGTGCTGTCTGCATAAGGCTGAAGTATTACGTTTACTGCTGTAGATGATAATAAATTACTAAGTTGCCTGTTCGCAGTTTCTGTACTTACAGCGGTCCATGCACCTCCGTTGTAATAATAAAACCCTGGTGTATTATTTGTTTGAAATATCAGTAAACCTGTAGCAGGTGCAGCAATATTCTCACGATCTGATTGCGCCATGCGCGGCACAAGAATACCCTGTGTGATGGAAGTTATATCCAGCGCGGAAGAAGCATTTGGGGTAATTGTGCCGATACCTGCGCTTCCTGAAGCGGGGAAAGTATTTGTTTGTGAAAACGATAGCTGTGAAAAAAATACCAAAGCTAATATAACACCGGGTAGTTGTTTAAAAATGTAACGAATTTTCATAGCAGTTAATTTTATTTAAGAAATTTATTTTAAGGGTGACGAAGCTACGCTGATGTTTCAAATTTAAAGTTTAAAAGCGGAATGCTGAAGCATAAAAAAACACCCGAAGGTGTTTATAAAAATCAATACCGGAATATCTTTGTTTTAATGCAGAAAAAAAACTATTCCGCAATGAGTTCAGGCTTTTGTACCGGCTCAGTTTTTTCCTCTTTTGATTTATAACTTTCCAGTTCTTCCACCATTGCACTGCTGCCGATAAATAAAGGTGTACGCTGGTGCAGTTCAGTTGGTTGCAGGTCTAAAATCCTTTCGCTGCCATTGGTTGCTTTCCCGCCGGCCACTTCAATAATAAATGCAAAGGGGTTACATTCATACATTAAACGCAATTTTCCATTTCTGTTGTCTGCGGTAGTGGGATACATGAATATGCCACCCTTGATTAGATTGCGGTGAAGGTCGGCCACCATGCTTCCAAAATAACGCTGGGAATAAGGGCCGCCATCCTTTTTTGTTTTTTTCTGGCAGGCTGTTATATATTTTTTTACAAAATCATCATACTGGAAAAAATTACCATGGTTTACAGAATATATTTTTCCATGAACAGGGCATTTCATATCGGGGTTGCTTAAACAGAATTCACCAATAGAAGGATCAAGCGTAAAACCATTTACACCGCGGCGTGTGGCATAAACCAGCATGGTGGATGAACCGTAAATAACATAACCCGCAGCTACCTGATTAATACCTGTTTGAAGAAAATCTTCCCGGGTACAGGGTTGGCCTACCGGGGATTTTCTTTTATATACCCCGAAAATAGTACCTATGGAAATATTCACGTCAATATTATTGCTGCCATCAACGGGATCAAACATCACCACATACTTGCTGTTGTTACTTATTTCATCATCAAAGATTACCACGTCATCCATCTCCTCACTGGCCACGCCTGCACTACTTATGCCGTGCTTCAGTACACCCATAAATTGTTTATTGGCGAATACATCAAGCTTCTTTACATCTTCGCCCTGCACATTTGTTTCCCCTACGTCCCCGAGTATATCAACCAGCCCTGCTTTGTTTACCTCAACGTTTACGCGTTTTGCCGCAAGGCCTATATCACGCAATAAACTGCTGAGTTCACCGGTGGCGCCAGGGATATTCCTCAACTGCTGAATAGTAAATTCATCTAAGGTTAAAACTTTTCTGTTTACGTTCATACTAACTTTAATTTGTTCTGCAAAACTAAGGCAGGCAAAAAAATTTGCTTTTCATTCCCCCTATCTTTGTTCAACCGGATAAGGGGAAATATTAACAGATTTCAAAAAAAAGCTATGAAAGTTTTCAAATTTGGTGGTGCAAGTGTAAATAGTGTGGAAAGAATTAAAAATACAGGTGACATTATAAAACAATTTTCTTCAGGTGATTTGATAATCATTATTTCTGCAATGGGCAAAACAACAAATGCATTGGAAAAAGTGGTGGGAGCATTTTATGAAGGTCGTAAAGAAGAATCGCTGCAGCTTTTTGAAGGCATCAAAAAACAACATATTAATACTGCAAAATATTTATTGGTAACACATTTTAATGAATGCCTATCGCAGTTAAATGATTTTTTTACCGAAGCGGAATGGCTGCTGCATGATAAACCGGTGCGTGAATTTGATTATTACTATGACCAAATGGTGTGCACGGGTGAATTATTAAGTACTTGCATCGTAAGCCATTACCTGAATGAAGCAGGCATTGCAAATAAATGGATGGATGTAAGGGACATCTTAAGAACCGATGATAATTTTCGTGATGCTATAGTTGACTGGGAAGTTACAGCAGAAAAAGTAAAGTTGTTGGTTGATAGTTGGCAGTTGGCTGAAACCCCGGAACCCGGAACAGGAAATATATCCATTACACAGGGTTTTATTGGCGCTACCGATGAAAATGAAAGCACTACACTTGGCCGCGAAGGAAGTGATTTCAGCGCTGCTATTTTTGCCAATCTGCTGAATGCAGAAAGCCTGACTATATGGAAAGATGTGGAAGGTGTAATGAGCGCCGACCCCAAGGAATTTCCCGATGCACAGCTTATTAATGAACTGAGTTTTGATGAAGTAATTGAAATGGCTTATTACGGCGCGCAGGTCATTCACCCCAAAACTATAAAACCTTTACAGAACAAAGGGATCCCGTTGCATGTGAAATGCTTCCTGGATGCGGGTTTGCCCGGAACCGTGATTTATAAAAAACAAGTAAAACATTTACCGCCCATTGTTATAATTAAACAAAACCAGGCATTGATGCACCTGCACAGCCAGGATTTTTCTTTTGTAGGTGAAAAACCCATGAGCCGTTTATATGAAATATTTGCACACATAAAAATAAAACCCAACCTTATACAAACCGGGGCAATAAGTTTGCAAATTTGCTTAGATGATAAAAGCGATAAGATTGACCAGCTTGCGCAGGAAGCCGGGAGTATCTTTGATGTGCAGGTAGAAAAAGGCCTGAGCCTTTTAACCATCCGCCACTTTAAAAATGAATTACTCAATGAAATGATTGCAGGAAAAGAAATTGTTTTGCAGCAACAAACAAAGGAAACGGTACAGGTGTTGTACAGGTAATAAACAGTAATTTTGTGACCTTCAAAAATATCCGGATAAAATTATACCAACGGTATTGTTCACTTTGTAAATACTGCACTGCAGTTTTATAAATCCTTTTTATTTAAAATGGCTGATAATGGTTGCGACTTCATTCACAGTTGCAGGGCCAGTCGTGGCCGAGGTCAATCACCGTTACCACCGTTTCTTCATCACTGCACGGCGCAAAGATGATGCGCAGTTCCTGGTTATCGACCTTCCACTGCGTATTTTTTATGGCAGTCATCGCTCTGCAGTTCGCTCTTGGCATAATTTATTTTTCCGTCTTTTAAAATTTCCTGCACTTCGCTTTCAGTTACATGCCGGCAGTCCATGCGGCAGCGTGCATGTTTTGAATAATTTATATGTGAAGGGTTACGGTTTAACCTGCGTGCAGAATAATTATTGTTTGTGTTATTGCTGCTGCTGTCTTTCCCCGGAGTAACAGTTGTATGTACAACAGGAGGTTTGTTGTTGCACTGCTTCAGGCCAATTGCTGCCAAAGCAAGTAATACCAATATAATAATCGGAAGCACTTTTTTTATATTCATTCTGAAAAAATAAGAAATAAAAAAATTAAAGATAAAAGAGTAAATACTGCACGCCAAACTTCTAACGGCAAACCCTTTATCTTTGCACACATGGAAAAGAGGCGTTCTGTGGCATTTCATACATTGGGCTGCAAACTTAATTTTTCTGAAACAACCACACTCAGCCGCATGCTGGAAAATGATGGTTTTGAAAAAAAGGAGTTTGATGATACGGCGGACGTATATGTAATAAACACGTGCTCCGTTACCGACAATGCGGATAAAGAATGCAGGCAGATTGTGCGGCGTTTGCAACGCAAATCACCCGAAAGCTTAGTGGTGATTACGGGTTGTTACGCACAACTGAAACCCAGACAAATTGCAGAAATACCCGGGGTGGATTTGGTGCTTGGCGCTGGTGAAAAGTTCAATATTGGCGGGCATTTACGCGAACTGGTCAAAGGTGATTCTGCAAAAATTTCCAGTTGCGATATTGACGATGTAAAAGATTTTCATCCCTCGTTTTCACTGAATGACAGGACAAGGGCTTTTTTAAAAGTGCAGGATGGCTGTGACTACAACTGCTCTTTTTGCACCATTCCAATGGCGCGTGGAAAAAGCCGCAGCTACAGTATAGAAAATGTAATCCGCGATGCAAAACAACTTGCTGCAAATGGTGTGAAAGAAATTGTTCTTACGGGTGTAAACATTGGCGACTTTGGTAAAAACGGTGAAAACTTTTTTCAGCTTATTCAGATGCTTGATACGGTTGAAGGCATTGAGCGTTTCCGTATTTCATCTATTGAGCCAAATTTGCTCACACATGAAATAATTGAGTTTGTTGCAGACAGCAATAAATTCATGCCGCACTTTCATATACCACTGCAAAGCGGGAGCAATAAAATCCTCGGCCTTATGCGCAGGAGATATAAAAAAGAATTGTATGCTGAAAAAGCCGGATTGATAAAATCACTGATGCCGCATTGTTGTATTGGCGTGGATGTAATTGTTGGTTTCCCTTCCGAAACAGCAGACGATTTCCGGGAAACATTTGATTTCATTCATTCACTGGATATTTCTTACCTGCATGTATTTACTTATTCAGAAAGGGACAATACAAAAGCGCTGGAAATAAAACCTGTTGTGCCAGTACATATAAGGCATGCACGAAATAAAACCCTGCGTAACCTAAGCTATAATAAAATGCAGTTTTTTACCGGGCAGAATTCAGGGCAGGTTCGTAAAGTATTGTTTGAAAGCTATGAAAAAAACGGGATGATGGAAGGGTACACAGACAATTACATACGCATTACTGCTCCGTACAAAAAAGAATGGGCTAACAGGGTTATGGATTGGGCTATATAAGCACCAATGGTTGCAGCCAAAAAATAAATAATCAATATAAACTAGATCTCCATGGCCTTTCAGCAGGAACATACCTGCTTGAGATGCATAATAACAACCAGGTAAACCAAACCAAGTTTGTATTGATAAGAAATTAATGGAGTATGGTATTGATGCATCTACGCTTGTTTCCGGCGCATACCGGTATTCATTGTTTGTTGACGGAAAACTAATTGATGCCAAATAAATGGTTTTGGCGAAATAATTATTTCACTTATAAAATTTATTCCGGGGCTAATGGCATAGATGTTTTACGGGCTTGTTTTTTTGTATCCAATAACACCGCCGGGAGTGCGGTCGTTTACATATTGCCAGTAATACATTGCTGAATCCCTGTTTACATATTCATCCGGAATTTTAAAATAATCACTGAGGTTATTGCCATTCAGTACCATACCATAGGAATACATAGCATCAAGGCAATATGAGGCAGCTCCTTTCCTGAACCAGTAAAGCATTTTATCAAAATCAGCAAGGCCTGTTGAATCATAACCTTCATATAAATAGCCCAGGTTATACATCGATTCCGGGTTTCCTAACGCCGCCGACTGCTGAAAAAGATCTACAGCCCCAGCATAATCTTTATTATGGTATGCACTGTCAGCAAGATCGAACAGTGATTGGGCTTTTACAGAATCAGCAGTGGCATCCTGCTGTGGTTCAGCATTTGAGGAATCGGCAGTGGCATCCTGCATAGCTGATTGCTGATTATCAGGTTTTTTATTAAACAGGAAAAAAAGAATTATTAAAACCACAACAGCACCTGCCCCGATATATAACCATTTGCGTTTTTTGTTCTGCGGTTGTATGTTATCGGTTGGTTCTTCCTTTTCCGTGGTTACAATAGTAGAAGGCGGATTGGTTTTCTTTTGAAACGGGGCCGCTGGTTTTATATCGTTTGTTTCATGTATGCTGTAATCTGTATTTTGCTTTACTTCAGGAATAACAGGAATAACGGGAGGTGCAGATTGCCTGTTCAGATTTAATACAGCGCATAATCTTTCGAAACCCTCCTCATAACTTTCAACAAAATCTATGTACTGCAACCTTTTTAAACGGAAGGGAACCTCGCATTGTTTAAAAATAACAGGGATCACTTTTTTATTGTTCTCAAGCGCATAAGATATTTCATCCATTATGTTGTTTGAAGCAACAGCATTGGGGGAAAGTATCACAAGAATTGATTCAGCCGATTTTAAAGCTGTTTCAATCTCATCGTCCCACCTGGTTCCCGGCTGAATATCCAGTTGATCAATCCATAAATCGGCGCCTGCATTCCTTAAATCCGTTGCAAGTTTTCGTGTAAATTCCTTGTCTGAACGCGAATAACTGAAGAAAGTTTTAGCTGGCATATTTAGTTTATTTGGTAAAGAACTTTTCAAATTTATTGATATTAAATTATATTCTAATTATTCTGGTATTTAAAATATTTTATCTTCCTTTTATTTCGCGTGGATAGCCGCTGGGTGGGTTCAATTTCCTTCACCATCCAGGGAAAGGTGCCAGGCAGGAAGGGATTTAATTTCAATGATATATCTTTTGGTTGATTCAAAATTATATATTTACCAAAGAGAGAGGATTTTTTAGAAATTATTGTAACGGGACAAAACTGCCATGAAATTCACTTCTATTTTTTTTATTACCTGTAATATATTATTTTTTTTCCGTGGAAATGCTCAGCAATCTGGAGACACTTCTATTTATAAAGCATCACACGATAGTGTAATTTCTTTATATCAAAACAGGATGAATGAAAAAATGCAGTTGTATAATGGCAGTCAGTATAGTTTTATTGGCCATGGTGTTAAGGGCTTCCCTTATTTTGAAACAGACAGCCCGGTAGTCGCTTCAATAAGCTATAATAATATTCTTTATTACAGCGTACCGGTTCATTATGATATTGTAAAAGATGTTATATTTATAAAAGATTATTATCAGAATTTTTATATCCAGCCAGTTCCGGAAAAAGTTGATTCTTTTTCATTTTCCAATGCTGTTTTTATCCGCCTCAGCAACAATGACAGCAACGGCATATTAATAAACCCCGGCTTTTACCAAAGATTGTACAATGGCCACTTGGTTTTATATGCTAAAAGAGAAAAAGTTGAAAGCCAGAATATTGATGAAGGCATTTCAGGGTTAAAATACTTTGAGTACAGCACTTATTACGCTGAAAAAAACGGGATATTTTATAAAATTGAGAATGAGCACATCCTCCTTGATTTATTAAATGATAAAAAAGATGCGCTAAAAAAATTCATCAGGGAAAATAAACTCGACTTTAAAAAAGATTTTGAAAATTCTCTTATAAAAACAATTGCTTATTACTGAGAATAAAATACAACGAATGCGTTATTTGCGGTTTTTATCCTGTTTTATTTTGTTGCTGGCGTGTTTAACTTCAAGCGGTCAGCAGAAGAATTTAATAACAGGGAGTTTTAAAAATTATTCTTTCGCGCAATTTGTAAATGAAATTGAATCCGGCACCAACTATCATTTCTTTTATGACACCAATGATGCAGACAGTTTAGTAGTGGATATGGAAGTTTCAAAAATACCTCTTGAGCAATTACTTGACAGTATATTTAAAAATACATCTTTACATTTTGCAGTTGATTCAGCAAACCGGGTATTTATTAATAAATACCTTTCTGTTAAAACAAAGCTTCCCCCCGGTTTTTTTGAAAACAATTATTCCGGGAATGACACCACCCCGAATGACGTTTTTAACTTGATTGAAAATACAGGCACGCTGAACCTTAATATACCTGCTCAAAATAAATTATTCATTTTTGGTACAAAAACGGCTAACCCGGGGAATAATAAAGTTACACTGGCAGGTTATATAAAAGACAGCAAAACCGGCGAAGCAATTACCGGAGCTTCTGTTTATACTGATACGCTTGGCACGGGTGTAAATACCGATCAGTATGGATATTACTCCATTACATTGCCCAAAGGATATTATATACTTAAAATAAGTAGCACAGGAAAAACAGCCACCCAACGGCTGGTTGATCTTTATTCCAATGGCAAATTAAATATAGAGCTGGAAGATTATATTGCCACATTAAAAGATGTTAAGGTTACTTCTGAAAAAAAATCAAATACTCTGAGTACGCAAATGGGGGTTAATAATTTAACCATTCAAACCATCAAACAGGTTCCTGCCGTTTTGGGTGAAACAGATATCCTGAAAGCAGTGCTTGCGCTGCCCGGCGTTACATCTGTTGGCGAAGCCAGTACAGGCTTTAACGTCCGTGGCGGCTCAACAGATCAAAACCTTATTCTTTTTGGGGATGCTACCATTTATAACCCTTCGCATTTATTTGGCTTTTTTTCTGCATTTAATCCTGATGATGTTAGCAACGTGGAATTATATAAAAGCACAATTCCTGAAAAATACGGAGGCCGTTTATCATCTGTGCTTGATATTTCCCTGCGCGACGGGAATAATAAAAAATGGACAGGCGATGCAGGGATAGGGCCTTTAACAGGTAAGTTTACCATTGAAGGGCCCATTAAAAAAGATAAAACTTCATTAATTGCAAGTGTGCGTACTACATATTCTGACTGGCTTTTGCATGCTCTTCCAAATAATGAATACAACAAAAGCATTGCAGATTTTTTTGATGCCAGCCTGCATATCACACATATTTTAAACGAAAAAAATACCTTTTATATAAGCGGTTATATGAGTGGTGATAAATTTAACCTTAACAACGATACTGCTTATAAATACTCAAACCGGAATGTAAATTTTAAATGGAAACATAATTTTAATAATAAGCTGTTCAGTATTGTAACAGCCGCATCTGATGCTTATAAATATTCTGTTTCAAGTACCCAAAACCCCCTGAGCGCGTTTAATCTTGGATTTAATATTAACCAGGCAAGCATAAGAACAGACTTTAATTATAACCCTGATAATAAAAATAAAATAGATTTTGGTTTTACTTCCACGTATTACAAATTAAGCCCGGGCTCATTTGAGCCATCGGGTTCTCAATCATTAATTATAAAAAAAATTATTCCGCCTGAACAGGCTTTGGAAAGCGCACTTTATGCAGGAGATCAATTTACCGTAAATTCAAAATTTTCTTTAAACGCAGGTGTACATTATTCTGTTTACAATTACCTTGGGCCGCATAGTGTAAATAATTATGCGCCGGGTGTGCCAAGAGATACAGCCACCATTATCGGTTCTGCTTTTTACCCCGGGGGGAGAATTATAAAAACTTATCAAAAACCGGAGATAAGGATTTCAGCAAGGTATCTTTTATCAAAGAATGCTTCAATAAAATTAAGTTATAATAATTTAGAGCAGTACATACATATGCTTTCGAATACCGCCGTTATTTCACCCACGGATATATGGAAATTGAGCGATCCCAATATCAAGCCCCAGGAAGGCAGGCAAATATCTTTTGGTTATTATAAAGACTTTAAAACAAACAGCATTGAAACATCTGTAGAAATTTATTACAGGCAGATAAACAATTATCTTGATTATAAAAGCGGGGCCAGCCTTTTATTAAACCCGCATATTGAAACCGATGTTATAAACAGTAAAGGAAAAGCGTACGGAGCGGAATTTTTAGTTAAAAAAACTGCGGGAAAATTAAATGGCTGGCTAAGCTATACTTATTCCAGGACGTTTTTAAAATCTGATGACCCGGTAGCGGGAGAAACCGTTAATCAGGGAAGTTACTATCCTTCAAATTTTGATAAACCGAACAATTTAAATTTTATAGAAAATTACCGTTTCTCTCACCGTTATAGTATTTCAGCAAATGTAATTTACAGTACAGGCAGGCCTATTACTTTACCACTTGCAGTATTTGATAACGGAGGCGCTGCCGCTTTATATTATTCCCAGCGGAACGAATACAGGGTGCCTGATTATTTCAGATGCGATTTGTCAGTGAATATTGAAGGCAATCATAAAGTAAAGCAACTCATTCACAATTCATGGTCTTTTGGAGTATATAATTTAACTGCAAGGCAAAATGCATATTCAGTTTATTTCACCAATGTCAATGGTAAAGTTCAGGGTTATCAGTTGTCTATTTTTGGAACGGCTATTCCTTTCATTACATTAAATTTAAAATTTTGATGAATAAAAGAATTGAAAAATATTTTTTAGTATTGTTTTTAACTACCCTTTGTGTTACCTGCATAAAGAAATATGACCCGCCCGCCATACAGGCAGCAAATAATTATTTGGTTGTGGATGGACTTATCAATGCAAATGCTAATGAAGCCACCACCATTACTTTAAGCAGAACAAGAAATTTAAATGATACTGTTTCCAATATTCCTGAATTAAATGCACAGGTATATATTGTAAGCAATACAGGAAACAGTTATGCTTTGGCAGATATTGCTAATACAGGCAATTACACCAGTGCATTGTTAAATCTTAGTACAGTTAATCAATACCAGTTAAAAATAACTACTTCAGACGGACACCGGTATTTATCAGATTTTGTTCCTGTAAAAAAGAGTGCCCCAATTGATAGCCTCACTTGGCAGCAGGACAGCAGTCTAACTGTTTATTTAAGTACACATGACCCAACTAACAGCACCATTTATTATAAATGGGATTTTATAGAAACATGGGAACTTTATTCTCCCCTCCAAACATTCCTGGTTGAAAATAACGGACTGATTTCGTTTGCAGATACAACTGATCAAATAGATTCCTGCTGGATTACAGCAAAGTCTGCAAACATCCTTACCGGTACATCTGTTGCTTTAGCGCAGGATATAATCAGCAGGGCACGCATTACAACCATTTTACAAAACGATATAAGAATTAAAGCCCGTTACAGCATTTTGGTGAGACAAATTCCTTTAACGGCAGAAGCTTACAATTATTGGTTAATTATTCAGAAAAACTCCCAGCAGTTGGGAACGTTGTTCGATCTGCAGCCTTCTCAGTTAACAGGTAACATCCATCCCCTCACTAACCCGGGGGAACCTGTTATCGGCTACGTAACTGCTGCGGTTACACAGCAAAAAAGATTGTTTATCAGCCATAACGAGGTATCCAACTGGAGTACTGTAATAAACCATCAGCATGAATGTGACGTAATTGACCTACCGCAAAATCCCTTAAATCCCTTTATTTATAATTATCCGGATACCTCCTTTGCCCCATGGTATTTTAGCACGCCGATTTTGAGGATTACTAAAAAAGAATGTATTGATTGCAGGGAATATGGAGGGGTAAATGTAAGGCCTTCATTTTGGTAAACATGATTATAATGAAAAGAAATATTTTCCAAAATATAGTTACGGCGGCTGTATGTTTATTGTTCTCTTCTGATGTATTCCCGCAAACAGATGTTTCAGCAGGCCATCTTGCGCAGCAGTTTAATACTTATCAACTGCACAATTTTCAGGAAAAAATTTTTGTGCACACAGATAAAGCATTTTACCTGGCAGGTGAAACAATGTGGTTTAAAATTTATGACGCAGATGAATATTTTAATAAGCCCTGCACACTGAGCTCCATTTCATATATTGAATTAATAAACAATGCTAACCACCCTGTATTACAGGCTGCAATAAATATGGAAAACGGCACCGGCAGCGGTTCGGTGATTATTCCGCCTTCTCTTCCTTCGGGGCATTACCTGCTGAGGAGCTATACAAACTGGATGAAAAACTTTGATCCGGGCTTTTATTTTCAACAGCCGGTGTCTGTGATAAATACACTGAATAAAACATCATATACTAATGCCCGCAGTGAAGATTCTGTTTTTTATGATGCACAGTTTTTTCCTGAAGGCGGTAACCTTGTAAACGGGCTTGAATCAAAAGTTGGATTTAAAATAGTAAACGCTGATGATGAAGGAGTAAATGCATCAGGTGTAATTATTGACCGGGATAATAACATTGTTTCAAATTTTAAAACCTTTAGATTCGGGATGGGTAATTTTATTTTTACCCCCCAAAAAAATAATCAATACCGTGCTGTAATTAAAACAGGCGGCAGGCAAATAATAAAAAGCATACCCGCTGCTTATGACAATGGGTATGTAATAAGGGTTTTTGAAATGGATACAGCAGAAATAGAAATTTCTGTGCATTCAAATATATCAACGGGTAATCCTGTTTATCTATTTGTTCAATCACATAACCTTATAAATGATGTCCGCGTAAAGCCTCTGGAAAACGGGGAAGTAAAATTTTATATTGACAAAAATAAACTTGCAGACGGCGTATCTCAATTCACAATTTTTGATGCCGGGAAACGCCCTGTATGCGAAAGGATATATTTTAAAAAGCCCCAAAAAATATTGCATATAAACGCAACTGCCGGTAAAACCGGATACGCCGAAAGAAACAAAGTAACCCTGCAAATAAACACAACTGATATTAATGGTACCGGCGTTAATGCAAATTTGTCTGCTTCGGTTTTTCAACTGGATACGCTGCAGCATATTCCATCGCTCAATATATCTGATTATTTTATGCTTGTTTCTGATTTAAAAGGCAGTATAGAATCACCTGAATATTACTTTGAAAACAGCGGGAGGGATGCAGGAGATGCCGCAGATAATTTAATGCTTACACAGGGCTGGCGGAGATTTAACTGGGATGATATCCTGAAAGATACCACCCCATATTTTAATTATTTACCCGAAATGGAAGGTCCCCTGATTACGGGAAAGATCATAAACAAAATCACAAATCTTCCCGCAAATAATATAACCGGCTACCTTAGTGTACCCGGACAGGTTTTCTCTTTTGCCACTGCAATAAGCAATAAAAACGGGGATATTTTATTTAATATAAAAAAAATATACGGAAATAAAGTATTAATAATCCAAACCAATAATGAAACAGACAGTATTTACCGTATTGAGGTAAACAACTTTTATGCTGATAAGTTTTCTGATTATACTTTTCCTTATTTCTCTGTTTCAAAAAATCTTGCTTCACTTCTTATTGATAAAAGCATTAATGTTCAGGTTGAAAACTCGTTTAATTTAAAAGAAAAACGGCAATACATTCAAAACATCAGCAATGACACACTTAACTTCTATGGTAAGCCTGATTGGCAATATTACCTGGATAATTATACAAGATTTATAACGATGGAAGAAGTTTTACGGGAGTATGTGGCAGATTTGCTTATAAAAAAGAAACCCGGTAATTATAATTTTAATTTAGGGGATGATGATTATAAAAAATATTTTGATGACAATCCTTTGGTACTGGTTGATGGAGTACCTGTTTTTGATAATAATAAAGTAATGAATATTAATCCCTTAAAAATTAAAAGGCTGGATATTGTACCGCATAAATATTATTCTGGCAATTTAATAAGCAACGGAATTATGAGTTTTGCTACTTATAACGGGGATCTGGCAGGGTATGAACTGGATCCCAAAGCGGTTGTTTTGGAGTATAACGGATTGCAGATTCAAAGGCAATTTTATTCTCCCGTTTATACAGAAGATAATAAAGTCAATGATCATTTACCGGATTTCAGGAATGTTTTATCCTGGATGCCCGAAATAAAAACAGGTAATAATGGTACAAAAGAAGTATCCTTTTACACCTCCGGTATCACTGGAACATTTGCAGTAATAATTGAAGGTTTAACAGCAGAAGGGCTTTGCGGGTACAAAATTTTAACCTTCAATGTAACCGCTAATAAATAAATTAATTCAGCAGTGCTGAAGTTGTATTTGATATACAGGGGGAAAATCAATATAATTTTTTTAGCAGGGAAAAAAGTGTTTTTTCCATCTTTACATTTTTCAGTGTGCATTCCCGCATAATAACCACTTTCCATCCCTCTTTCTTCAGGGCTTTTACAGCTTTTGCATCATTGGCTTTGTTGGTATTTATTTTATTCAGCCACCAGCCTGTTCTTGTTTTGGGCACTGCATAATATTTGCAGTTAGCATGACCGTGCCAGAAACAACCGTGAATAAAAATTACAGTTTTATATTTTGATAATACAATGTCGGGTTTGCCGGGATGGTATTTTCTCCACTCTCCACGGGAAGAGGGGCTGGAGGTGAGGCCGTGCAGTTTATAACGGAACCCGTTTGCATGTAGAAATTTCCGCACCAGCATTTCCGGCTTTGTATTACTGCTGCGTATCCGCGACATATTGTAACTGCGCTGCTCGCTTGTATGTACATCCATATAGCAATATAAATGTATCAACTTATGATTTAAAAAAATTGCGGAAGATAAGCCGCAGACACCCTGCTTTAAAAACTTAACATTGGCTGTATTATCTTATTGTTAAGTTTGCGTAAACAAAAAAATATGGCAAAAGACCAAAAAGATAAAGTAAGTGACAAAAAAACCAACAGGGAAAAGATTGAAAAGCAATTGTCAACTGCCGTTGCCGGTTTAAAACCTGTACTGGGCGAACAGCTTTTTAAAAAACGGATACAAAAGGCAGGGAAATTATTAACCAAAGGGGTTAAAAAATCAGGTTCCGGCAAGACAGATGAAAAGAAAACTGCTGCTAAAAAAATAAAAGAGCCTAAACACAAGTCAGGTAAATAGCCAGGTTGGCATCCATTATCTTCCGCGCCGGAGGAACACTAAAGTATGATACTTAATCAACCGTGTCCCCGGCAATAAAAATTTACTGCCTTCTTTAAATCATCCCAAAGAATAAAGGCAATACATCCCGCTTTGCCCCTGATAATACCATCTGTCTTATTTCTTTCTGCCGTTATAAAATATATTTTACATTGCAAAGCAAATAACTGTTTATGAAATATTCCTCTTTTGTTTTTGCATTAGCTGTTGCCATTACCTGCTCAAATGCTTATGCGCAGCCTTCTCCCCAGGATTCATCTGCATCAGGTATTGCCAAAGAAATTAAATCAGTTACAAAACACAGCGTAACGATTAATGGCAGGCTTATTAATTATACTGCAACAGCCGGTGCCCTTATCCAAAAAAATGATAAGGATGAGCCCATTGCTTTAATAGGTTATGTGTCTTATACAAAAGATGGGGAAACAGATGCAACCAAAAGACCCATCACATTTGCGTATAACGGCGGCCCCGGCACTTCCTCTTACTGGCTGCACATGGGTGTGCTCGGCCCAAAGAGGGTAGTGGTGAATGACCCGGAAACAAATCCGCCGCCGCCTTATAAAATGGAAGATAATAACAATTCCATCCTTGATGTTACCGACCTTGTAATGATTGACCCCGTTGGTACAGGGCTGAGCCATGCAATAGGTAAAGCTGCCAATAAAGATTTCTGGGGCGTAGATCAGGATATTAAATCTGTGAGTGGGTTTATAAAAAAATATGTTACCGAAAATGACAGGTGGAATTCACCAAAATACCTGCTGGGCGAGAGTTATGGCACCATGCGCAGCGCGGGTGTGGTAAACTACCTGCAGGAAAATATGGGAATGGTGGTGAATGGTGTGATACTGGTATCTTCCATACTTGACTATCAACTGGAATA
Source organism: Chitinophagales bacterium (assembly GCA_038207175.1). Classification (GTDB taxonomy): domain Bacteria; phylum Bacteroidota; class Bacteroidia; order Chitinophagales; family Chitinophagaceae; genus JBBRAD01. Next base: position 138,495 of record JBBRAD010000008.1, on the reverse strand, counting down.
TGAAGATATTTCTTATGTGGTGTATATGCCCACTTATGCGGCTACTGCGTGGTATCATAATAAAGTGGCGGATAAATCAATGGGGTTTGCAGCATTTTTAAAAGATGCGCGTGCATTTGCATCGGGTGATTATGCAGCCGCTTTAATGAAGGGCGATGCTTTAAGCGGCGCCGAAAAAGAAAATGTACTCAACAAACTTTCTTTGTTTACGGGGTTAAACAAAGAATACCTTTTAAAAGCCAACCTGCGTGTAAATGAAGCGCAGTTTACCCAGGAACTGCTGCGCGATGAGCATTTAACTGTGGGCAGGATAGATTCAAGATACAAAAGCGTTTCAGAGGATTTACTGAGTGAATATGCAGCCACTGATCCGCAAAGCGATGCCATCAGCCCTGCTTTCACTGCGGTATTTATGAATTATTATTATGGCGAACTGAAAATGGATAAAAGTTACACATATAAACCTAATGCCTACAATACGGAAGGTTTTGACTGGGACTGGCACCATAATAAAAGTGGCGGTGGCAACGTGATGCCCAATACGGCAATTGACCTTGCACAGGCCATGAACCACAATCCTGCTTTAAAAGTGCTTGTGCTTAACGGGTATTTTGACCTTGCTACGCCATTCTTTGCCACCGAATATACTTTTGACCACATGGGGCTTGAAAAAAACATTAAACAGAATGTTACATTAAAATACTACGAAGCAGGGCACATGATGTATATAAACCCCGTGCAGGGAGTACAGTTTAAAAAAGATGTGGCAGATTTTATAAACAGTAATCATTTATAAAACAGTCTTTTTCAAAATAAAATCATCACTTGCTTTTTAACAGATAGCTTTAGGAAGCTGTCTAAAAATAGATTTCTTCGAAGAAACCATATCCGGTCAGGTCAAAAAAAACAATAAAAATAAAGAATGAAATTTCTTTGCCCTTACAGAAATTATTATTAACTTGATGCTGTACACTTGTAACTAATGGGTATTTCTCAAAATATACCCTGTCAGATCATTTTCATCCAATCATTTAGAGACATTATAGAGACCTTATAGGGATGTTATAGAGACCTTATAGGGACCTTACTTCATAGTAACCTTATAGTACATCCCTAATAACTTCATAGTAACCCTATAGCAATAACCTGTTAGCCATACTCCATCTGTAATCCAAATACCTTTCTTTTAAAGTTACAGACCATAACTTTCCACTCAGGAGCTTTCAAAACAAAAGTCAGCCTGGCACTTGGGGTAACTGTAGGAGCAATTGAGGTTATTCTGCGGGCGGCATTGCAAAAATCAGAAGCGGTAAACTCAAAAAACTTAAAAGGCGCTTTATGGAGCGCTGATGAAATGATTGTGGAAGCAAGAGTGGCGATTGAAAAATTACCGGCTTACCTCAGTGAAAAATACGGCGTTAAATTTTACTTTAATACAGCTATCACGGAAATTAAATATCCTGATGTAAAAGCAGGGCTTAAGACCTGGAGTGCCGGTGCCATATACGTTTGCAGTGGTGCTGATTTTGAAACGCTGTACCCGGAAATATTTGCCGCGGATTATTTTACCAAATGCAAACTGCAGATGATGCGGCTGATTATGCAGCCCGGTGACTGGCGTGCCGGCCCCTCTCTTTGCGGCGGTTTATCACTTATACATTACAGAGGTTTTGAAGCAGCGGCTTCATTACCGCAACTGAAAAATTATTATGAATTGAATATGCCCGATTATTTAAAATGGGGCATTCATGTAATGGCATCGCAAAATGCAGAAGGCGAATTAACCATTGGCGACAGCCATGAGTATGGGTTGGTGTTTGATCCTTTTGACAGAGTATTTATCAATCAGCTGATCATTGATTATCTGAAACAGTTTGCTGTATTTAAAGACTGGCGTATAATGCAAAGCTGGCATGGTATTTACCCGAAAATCACAAACGGGGAGGCTGATTTTATTTACTCGCCTTAACAGGGCGTAACGATTGTAAATGCTCTGGGCGGTGCCGGAATGACATTGAGTTATGGCCTGGCGGAGGAAATAGCGGGTTCTTTTATCTGATCTTTTGCAATATTCAATAAATACTCCTGAACAACTGACACAGTCACACTTTTACCGGTTTCTGTATCACTTCCAAACAAGCCTGTATCAAAATCGTACAGTTTTAAAACGCTGAAATACTTGTTGCTAAAGGGTTTCAGAAAGGTATCATTTTTTAAAACCGGTTACACCGGCTCCATGCCGTTTATCAGCGGTTTAGGTTTTCTTAACTGCTTTCCACACGGGCTTTGCGTTATATACGCAAATGAATGTTATGAAAAAGTATATAACAGTTGCAGCAGCAGTAATGATTTTTGCAGGGATTGCAATATTTCATACCCAACTGAAAGATTTAGTTACTTCTGAAAAACCTGTAAGCAAAAGTATAAGCCTTGCAGTGTATAAAGCAAGCGATTATTTATCCGCAGTTTATAATGATGCCTCGGCGAAACTGAGGGTTACAGTTACAAAAGTACGGGGCAACACTCGCACGGTTGTCTGGGATAAAACATTCAATGCTCTTCAACTGAAACAATACCCCACGCTCCGGAATGCTTTATCGCAAAAAATCATTATCAACAATATACTTGATAACAGGGAACATCTTGAAGTAGATTATACGCTTACTTATGTTTCAAAAGGAAATGTACTTCAAATGCACAATGGCGTCCTGGTTTCAAAAGGTACAAATGAAGGCACACTGCATATTTCTATATAAAACATTGCAGCAGTTTTATAAAGATAATGGAGGCGCAGCTTCCCTTTTTTACCGGTAAATTTTTATCGCTTCATCAAATCCAACAGCAACAACAGTTTTATTCAATTCAATTACCGGGCGCTTTATAATGCTTGTGTGCTGCTGCATCAGGCCTATCGCTGCTTTTTCATTTGTGATTGCAGCCTGTACCGCCGCAGTTAATCCGCGCCAGGTTGTGCTTCTTTTATTCAGGATGGTTTCCCATCCTTTTTGTCTGCACCATTCTTTCAGTTTTAAAGCATCAATATTTTCTGTTTTATAATCATGAAATGAAAATTCAACTTTATGCTGCTTTAACCGGCTTAAAGTTTTTTTTGTTGTATCGCAGTTAGCAATACCGTAAACTATATACATGCGCAGGGTTTTATGCAAAAATAAGGCTGGTGCGGGATGTGGTTTTTTATTTCAGTATCTATTTAAAGTGTATATAACACACATGCCAAACTTTTAAATTTTGCTCCCGCATTCATTTGAAATTGGTTACAGGTTTTCATTTTTCCATTACAATTCCTGCTTAGTATTAGAAATTATCTATCATCCATTTCTATTTCTTGAAGATTATTTACGTGTTTGCAGCGACTGCATAAAACGGAATATTTCTTTTGGCGGGCCAGTTCTGCGGCGTATTTAATTTTGCGTTTTGAAAAAATATACCCCGTATGAACGCACAAAACGTAAACCCGTATATACTTCCGCTTGATAAGGTAGGCATCAATGATATTGACCGTGTAGGCGGTAAGAATGCATCACTGGGCGAAATGCTGCAAAACCTTACCGTACTCGGCATTAATATTCCAAATGGCTTTGTAATTACAGTGGCAGCTTACAAAAGATTTTTAGAATACAATAATCTGGAGGATACCATTAAGCAAATGATCAATGCAATTGATTATAATAATATTGAATCATTGCGGCGCGGAGGTTCACAGGTAAGACAGTTGCTCAACAACAGCCGGTTTCCAAAGGAACTGAGTGAACTGATTATTGACGCCTACACAAAACTTTCCGCTAATTACGGGCAGGAGACAACAGATGTGGCTGTGCGCTCCTCAGCCACAGCAGAAGATTTGCCGGACGCATCTTTTGCAGGCCAGCAGGAAACTTTTTTAAATGTGCGCGGCCCTGCTACATTAATTGATTGTGTACGTAATTGTTTTGCTTCTTTGTTTACTGACCGCGCAATCAGTTACCGCCAGAGTTTTGGTTATGATCATTTCAGCATTGGTTTAAGTGTGTGCATACAGAAAATGGTCCGCAGCGATTTGGGCGCATCCGGCGTGGCTTTCAGCATTGATACGGAAAGCGGGTTTAAAGATGCCGTAGTGATAAACGGCTCGTATGGTTTGGGTGAAATGATTGTACAGGGCTCTGTATCGCCTGATGAATACATTGTTTTTAAACCCACATTAAAAAAAGGGTTTGCCGCCCTGATTGAAAAGAAGATGGGTGTAAAAGATAAGATGATGGTTTATGGCGACCGCTCTGATGAACGCGTCAAAATTATCCCTGCAGAAAAAGGCTTTCAGAACCGTTTTTGTTTGAAAGATACCACAGCGCTAAAGCTTGCACAATGGGTTGTGCAGATTGAAGATTATTATACAAAAATAAAAGGCCGTTGGACACCTATGGATGTTGAATGGGCAATTGACGGGCTGAGCAAAGAATTATTCATAGTTCAGGCAAGGCCCGAAACCATTCATTCACAAAAAGATCACGGGCAGATAACCGGTTACAGGATTGATGATGAAAAAAGGGAAGAAAAAATTGTGGTGAAAGGCATTGCCGTTGGCGATAAAATTGCTGGCGGAAAAGTAAACATACTTTTCTCCATGGATAAACGTGTAATTGAAGGCCACGAGTTTAAAGCCGGTGATGTTTTGGTTACCGATATGACCGATCCCGACTGGGAACCCATAATGAAAAAAGCCTCCGCAATTGTTACAAATAAAGGTGGCCGTACCTGCCATGCCGCAATTGTTGCCCGTGAACTGGGCGTACCCGCTATTGTCGGCTGCGGCAATGCCACTGAAATCCTGAGTGACGGCCAGTTGGTAACAGTAAGCTGTGCAGAAGGAGAAGGTGGACTGGTGTACAATGGTGCCGTTGATTTTGTAAAGGAAGAATTTAACCTCGCAGATTTACCCGTCATTAAAACACCTTTGATGCTGAACGTAGCATCTCCATCCATGAGTTTCCAGTTTTCGCATTTACCCAATAAAGGTGTGGGTTTGGCAAGGGAAGAATTCATTATCAATAATTATATACAGGTACATCCGCTTGCGTTGATGCAGCACAAAGAATTAGGCGATGAGGAGCTTTCAAAAGAAATTAAAAAGAAGATCATTGGTTTCGACAGCGAGGAAGATTTTTTTATCAACAAGCTTTCTTATGGCATTGCAAAAATTGCTGCGTCATTTTACCCCAATAAAGTGATTGTACGTTTCAGTGATTTTAAAAGCAATGAATATTTCAATTTGCTGGGTGGGAAATATTTTGAACCGCATGAAGAAAACCCGATGATTGGCTGGCGCGGCGCATCAAGATATTATTCTGAAAAATATAAACCCGCTTTTGGTATGGAATGCAAAGCCATAAAAAAAGTAAGGGAAGAAATGGGCTTGAGTAATGTGGTAGTAATGATCCCTTTCTGCAGAACGGTGGAAGAGCTTTTAAAAGTGCAATCAGTAATGGAAGGATTCGGGTTAAAGCGCGGCGAAAATGGTTTGGAAATTTTCCTGATGGCAGAACTTCCTTCCAACATTATTATGGCAGAAGAATTTTCGGAGCATATTGATGGTTTCTCCATTGGATCAAATGACCTTACACAACTTACTTTGGGGCTCGACCGTGATTCATCACTTGTAGCACATTTATATGATGAAAGAAACCCCGCTGTGAAAAGAATGATCAGCAGCCTCATTGATACGGCAAAGAAAAATAAAGTAAAGGTTGGCATTTGCGGGCAGGGCCCTTCTGATTTCCCTGATTTCGCCCAGTTCCTTGTGGAGAAAGGGATTGACAGCATTTCAGTAACACCCGATTCGGTAATAAAAACAATAAAAGCTATTGCTGCTATTGAAAATAAAATGTAATTTTTTTGAGTGAGCTTGAATTTTTTCCGCTTTGATAATCAGGGACAAAAATTATTAAGCGGGTTCATAACAAGGGTATAAAATGTAAGCCGTCATATTCTTATGAGGGCTTATTTTTTTCCGTATCCGGCTCAACTAATAAAACAACTGCATCACAGCTTTTGCAGTATCATCCATGGAATATACTAAAACAGAACTGTATTCAGTTTTCAGATTTTGCAGAAGCCCCGCAGCTTTTTCAATCATATCTTCTTTTGTTTGCACAATATGCCAGTGAGCAATATCATGCTGCATGGGCTGTATAAAACTTATAACCCGGCAACCTGCATACAGCGCTTCAAGACAAACGGTGCTGAAGCCTTCATAACACGAAGTATGCAGAAATATTTTAGCGCGCAGCATAAGTTTTAAAATTTCTGCATGAGGCTTTTCACCGGTAAGGGAAATAATATTTTGTAACCCAAAATCATCAATCATTTTTTTTAACTGCATTTCTTCGGGGCCTTTGCCGCAGAGCATTGTACGCAATGGGTTTATTTTTTTGGAAAGTGCATCTATCACTTCAATAAATATATCATATTGCTTTAAAGGAATTAAAGAACCTGCGGCAAGAATATCAATATCCTTTTCTGCAGTTTGTTTTGGAAATGATGTGCTGTAAATGCCATTGGGTATCACTTTCAGCGGTTCTATGCCATAATTTTTATAAAATTCTTTTGTAAGAAAATCACTCATTGCCACAAGTTCTTCTTTTTTCGGGTGAAAGAGCTTTACATATTTATTTCCCTTTTTTGCATCCTGGCCGGTTACCCAGCAATAATGTTTAATACCATTTTTTTTGCCAAAATATTTTCCAACCACGGCGCATTCCCCCAGCCAAAAACTGAACAGGCCAATTATATTATTTTCTTTTTTTAATGTATTTAATCTTTTCCATACACGCCGCCAAAGAATTAGCCGTGCAACCTTTCCTTTTTTTGTTCCATTAAAAGATGTTACAGTATTTCCATACCAATGGTAGGAGGATGAAAAAAAAGGATAAGTAAAACTGAGTATGCAAATGTTTAATAAGGGAAAGTTTTCATTAAGCGCCCTGATAAATGCCTGGTGTGCGGGCAGGCAGGATGTATCTGCTTCATCCCGCGGGAAGCCGGGCGAAAGAATGATTAAAGTTTGTTTATCAGGCTTCATCAAGCGAAATTATTTTGTCACAATAAGACAGGCTGTCCTTATTATGGGTAATCAGGATAACTATTTTCCCGCTGTCGGTGAGTTGCCTGAAATGCTTTACCAGCTTTAGCTCTGAGTCTTCATCCAGTTCATTAAAAGGTTCGTCAAGAATGATTAAGTCTGCATTTTTATACAGGGCCCTTGCAATGGCAATGCGCTGCCGCTGACCGCCGCTTATATTTTTCCCGTTTTCTGCAATCAATTTTTTTAAACCTCCGGGGATATTATCAATACCGGTAACCGCCGCTGTTTTTTTGAGCCTTTCAGTATCTTCATCACGCTCATTAAAAATAATATTCTTGCAGATAGAATCATGAATCAGAAAAGTTTGCTGTTTTACATACGCAATGTTGCTCCAGTAGCTTTGTCGTTCGTCAGTATTTGTTGAATTACCATTTATTAAAATATTACCGGATGACGGATGTAAAAAACCCAGCAGCAAATTTATTACAGTTGTTTTTCCTTTTCCTGAAACACCCGATAAACCAACGAAATCCCCGGGGACTGTTTTCAAATAAAAACCACTCAAAACCTTTTCACCATTATAGCTGAACGAAACATTTGCAAACTCAACCGAACGGATGGATTCATTTTTTTTTGTTTTGCTTATTAATGGCTCGTTATTATTCTGCAACAGATCACCTACTGTATATCCATAAGTTTTTATTTGCCCAATACTGTTGAGTATTTTTACAATGCCCGGGATAATTTTATAGGCAGCAGCCATAAAAGCGCCGATTGTAATTAACTGAACTGCATTTGCATTTTCATCAAAACGTTTTATAAGAATAAGGACAAACAACCCGAATATGGCAAATACTTCAATAAAACGTGATGGTAAATTTTGCAGTACCAGCTGCTCTGAAAGAAAATTATTAAACTTTGCCTGGAAAGCATAATAGCGGCGGATAAAGAATTCGCTGCTGTCGTATATATTACTTTCAATAAAACCTGATAATGCCTCCTGCAGGTATTGCTGCCTTTTTTCGTTGGCAGGTTTTGCAGCTTCTCTGATTGAATTGAATTTTTTCTTCAGTAATATCCCTGTTAAAATAATTGGCGGTGTAAGTATTAGAAAAAGCAACGGGAATAACACCGGGTTAAACACTAGGATAGCAGTGATGGAAAATAAAATTAATATAACCTGGCTTGTGATCTGCTGAAGGCCGGAGAGTACATGGTGCCCGAACTGTATTGGCTGATCACTGATTTTGCGGATATGTACGGATGAATCAACATTTACATAATTTTTATAACTGCTGTTGAGATAATACCGAAGGTTATCTTCCGAAAGCCTGGAAGCAACACTATATACAAACCTGTATTGGTTGCGGGCTACCAGGAACCCATATAAATTTTTCAGGCTGAACAAAATAAAAAAAATGATGATCAGCAGTAACGGGTACCTGTTTAAAAAACTGAGCAGCGAACCGGGAGATACTACTGCAGCAGCAGGCTGCGTGTAAAAGTTTATCACAAACAGCAGCGCTACGAGGAAGGAAATATCGAGCAGGCTGATGCCTACATCCCAAAAAATAAGCTTCAGGAATTTCTTTTTTTCACTGCGGTTAAGAATGGCCGAAATATTTTTTATAAACTGTTTCAGGTATTGTAAAAAATTTAGTGTTCGTTTATTTTTTTATGTGCATCCGTGTTTTTATGCCGTTATACATTCCGGAAAACAATTGTTTCCACCCTGCACCACCGGCAAATGAACGTGCAAAATATTTTAAGGCAAGTGCATCATGCCCACAACCCAGCCGCCAGGAAGCTGCAAGTGCAAGTTCATGAGCCCGGCGCTTTCTGGCAATTTTTTTTAATTCTTTTTCAGGGCCCCCATCAAGAAATATTGTATAAACCAGCGCTGTGCGTTCATAACTGTCTTTTATTTTATTTGTACTGCGGCCACCATGTTCAAGTACACGGACGAGGATGTCAGGTAATGAAATAACTTCAGCTCTCAGTGCCAGCCGCAGAGCCAGTTCGTAATCACCCCGGTAAAGTAAACGCGGATCGGCACTGAAACCGTTTACCTCTTCAAACAGGCTTCTGTGCACCATTACTGAGCCAATAAATACGGATGCTGCTGTAGTAAGCAACTGTTTTATTATCCATCCTGAGATACTTCTGTATGCACCCCATTTCGAAGGAACTGTTTGCCCCGATTCATTCATCAGTTCAAATTTTCCGTAACACCATCTTGTCCCGCTTTTCTCAAGCGCATATAACTGCAGTGCTAATTTTTCGGGCATCCACACATCATCTGAATCAAGAAATGCAACCCATTCGCCGGAGCCCGCCCTTACACCCATGTTCCGCACAGAACCTATATGGCCTGAATGGCTTAATTGCAGCAGGCGTACCCTGCTATCGGGTATTGACCTTACCCATTCTGCCGTGCCGTCTGTTGAGCCATCATCCGTTATAATCAGTTCCCAGTTAGTGTATGTTTGTTTAACAATGGACTCAACTGCATTATACAAAAGTGAAATACGGTTATACACAGGAATTACTATTGTAACAAGCGGCTTGTTAGGCATGAGGTTTACACAAATATCTGACTTTTAAAAAATTATCAATAAACCAGGTAAAAGTAAAGTTAGCAATGTAATGCCGAAAGAATTTTGCAGGGTATTAAAAAAACGTTGTAAGCCTGGAATTAAAATCTTTTTTTTAGCGGCGCAGTTTTTCAGCACAAAAAATTTATTTTTTTTCTACGCTATTCACCGTGCAGTATTTTTATCTTCGCCGTTATGCAAAAAGAAAAAGTGATGAGTGGGATAAGGCCCACCGGATTTTTACACCTTGGAAATTATTTTGGCGCTATGCGAAACTGGGCGCTGATGCAGGATGAATATGAGTGTTATTATTCCGTGGTGGACTGGCATTCATTAACCACCCATCCTGATACCAAAGAGCTGAAAAGCAATGTGCACAGGGTTTTTGCAGAATGTATCGCCGCCGGTGTTGACCCGGATAAGTGCTCATTTTTCGCCCAGAGTGAAGTGCCGGAAATTGCAGAACTGTATTTGTATTTAAACATGATGGCTTACAAAGGCGAGCTGGAAAAAACAGCGACCTTTAAAGATAAAGTGCGCCGGCAGCCTGATAATGCAAACGCGGGGCTGCTTACATATCCTGTACTGCAAACGGCTGATATTTTAATACACCGTGCGCAAAATGTGCCTGTGGGTAAAGATCAGGAACAGCATCTTGAAATGGCGAGAAATTTTGCAGAACGGTTTAATTTCAGGTATGGTAACGTATTTCCTTTGCCCAAAGCATTTAATTACGGCGTAAAACTTGAAAAAATAATGAGCCTTGACGGAAATGGGAAAATGAGCAAAAGTGAGAACCAGATGAATACTTTATACCTTGCTGATGACGATGAACTGATCCGTAAAAAAATTATGAAAGCAAAAACAGACAGCGGCCCCGCCGGAAATAATTCGCAAAAACCGGATTATATTGAAAACCTTTTTACACTGATAAAATTAGTAAGCACAAAAGATACAGTTGAAAAATTTGAAAGCGATTTTAATAATTGTGTTATACGCTACGGCGATATGAAAAAGCAGCTTGCCGAAGACATGGTAACATTTATTTCTCCTATAAGACAAAAAGCTGCTGCTATCCAAAACGATAAAAATTATCTTGCAAAAATTATACAACATGGCGCTGAGAAAGCAAAGGCAAGTGCAAATAAAACCATTCAGATGGTAAGAAAAGCTGTGGGTGTGAATTATATATAATGAGCAACCTTAAAAACAAAAATGAACTTTTGGTCAATTGAAACGTAATTCGGACTTTCACCATTCGTACCACTGCTATCTGGCAGCCTTATCATTTTATTTCGAACTAATATCATGGCTAAATTAAAAAAACCAAAACATGTAGCGGTAGCCGGAAACATCGGCGCAGGCAAAACCACCCTTACAGAATTGCTGAGCAAGCATTATAAATGGATCCCCCAGTTTGAAGACGTGGACCATAATCCATACCTGATGGATTTTTATGAAGATATGCCCCGATGGAGTTTTAACCTGCAAATTTATTTTCTTAACAACCGTTTAAACCACTTGCTTGAGATTCAACGGGGCACAGAAACCGTGATACAGGACCGGACAATATATGAGGATGCAAATATTTTTGCGCCAAACCTCCATGATATGGGGTTGATGGCCAAAAGGGACTATGATAATTATTACCAGTTTTTTCAAACTTTACAGTCAATGGTTCAACCGCCTGATCTGCTTATTTATTTAAAAGCTTCCGTTCCCGCGCTTGTTGGGCAAATCCAAAAAAGGGGCAGGGAATATGAAGAAAATATCCGCCTGGATTATTTAAAGAAATTAAATGAGCTTTACAATAAGTGGATTACAGGATATAAAGAAGGGCCACTGCTTGTAATTGATGTTGACAAAAATAATTTTGCCGAAAAAGAAGAAGACCTGGGTGAAATAATCACAAAAATAGATGGTATGCTTTTCGGTTTGTTCTGATCAGATACTTTAGTAAACATTAAAAAATAGCTCCTTTGCAATAATAAAAACACCCAGGATTAAAATAAACCAGCCAAAACCTTTGCGCAGTGAAGCGCCATTCATTTTATCATTTAATTTTGTACCCGCAAGTACGCCTGCAATAGAAATGGCGGAAATACTCAACAATAATTGCCAGTTCATTTTTTCATTCATTAAATCGCCTGTAAAACCAATAAGGGAGTTGAGTGCTATGATCAGCAGTGATGTGCCGATAGCTTTTTTCATGGGCAGGTGAAAAAAGAAAATTAAAACGGGGATGATTAAAAAACCACCACCTGCGCCCAGCAAACCCGTTAATAACCCAATACCAATACCTATAACAATTATTGAAAGTAATTTCGGGGAATGAATATCTTCATTTGGGTGCTCAGTATATTTATCAAATATCATTTTCAGGGCGGTAATAATCATAAGCGCAGCAAATAAAATCATTATTACAAGTGATTTTGTAAATGAAGTATGGCCGATTGTAAAAAGTTGTTCAGGAATCAGATGCAGTAAATATTTGCGTGTAATAAAAACAGTAACAACAGATGCGCCGCCAAAATATATTGCTGTTGAAATATCAACCCGGCCGTTTTTGTAATTCTTTACAGCGCCCACCAAACTTGTACAGCCCACTATAAACAAAGAATATCCCGTGGCCACAGCAGGCTGAAGGCCAAAAAGATAAACCAATACCGGGATGGTAAGAATAGAACCCCCGCCGCCAATCAATCCTAATGATAAACCAATTAAAGCAGCAGCAATATATCCCGCAAAAGACATAGGATTTTTTTTGCAAAGATGCAGTATAAAAATCTATGATTTAAGTATAGTAATACCTGTACAGGTTGAATAAATGTAAAGAGGCAACTTCTTTTGGCCGTAATAAAAAAATGCCGGCAGAACAGCATTAGTTTTTCCTGAAATAATTGGGATCATGTGAAGGGCAGCTGCCGCTGCTTTTGTGCGATGCCATACATGAAGAAAAAGCCACAGCCACAAAAGCAAGCATGGTAAATATCATAATAGTTTTCTTCATACAGATTATGTTTAAATAAAAACGTTTTATTTTGTCTTTCGGTATGTAAATATAATCACAATATCCAAAATACAAAACCTGCATCTTTTTAATAAATCATTTTAACAAATAATGAAAATCCACTTCATTTCCATAGGCGGAAGCGTAATGCACCAGCTGGCCATTGCTTTAAAATATAAAGGCTATTCGGTTACAGGTACGGATGATGAAATATTTGAACCTGCAAGCACCAACCTCCGCAATGAAGGGTTGTTGCCGGAAAACATTGGCTGGGATGTTTCAAAAATAACGGCAGATATTGATGCTGTTATACTCGGTATGCATGCCAAAGGCGATAACCCGGAACTGCTAAAAGCAAAAGAGCTGGGTTTGAAAATTTATTCATTCCCGGAATATATTTATAAAGAAAGCATTGACAAAATAAGGGTTGCCGTGGGTGGCAGCCATGGTAAAACCACCACTACAAGCATGATTATGCATGTACTGAAAAAGGCTGATAAAAATTTTGATTACCTGGTGGGCGCCAAACTGGATGGTTTTCCGCAAAGTGTAGATATTACCAACGCACCGGTAATCGTTTGCGAAGCGGATGAATATCCTGCAAGTATAATTGAAAAAAGGCCCAAATTTCATTTTTTGTTTCCGCATATTGCAATCATTACAGGCATTGCATGGGATCATATTAATGTGTTTCCCACTTTTGATTTTTATCTCGACCAGTTTAAAATTTTTATTGAAAAAATTGAGCTTGGCGGAATATTGATTTATAATGAAACAGATGCAGTTTTAAAAACCCTAATAGAAAGGCATAAAAGAAAAGACCTCCGTTATCAGCCTTATGATATCCCGGTTCATTCCATCAGCGACGGAAAAACGGTTGTTGAGATTAATAATAAGTGCAATGAACTGAAAGTGTTTGGCAACCACAACCTGCTGAACCTGCACGCGGCATATTATGCCTGTAAAGAACTTAGTGTAAATGATGAGTTTTTTCTGCAGGCAATCAGCTCTTTTACCGGCGCATCCAAACGGCTCGAAGTATTGGCTTCAAACGCTGAAACTATTGTGTACAGGGATTTTGCACATGCACCCAGCAAAGTAAAAGCTTCTATTGATGCGGTAAAGCAGCAGTACCCTTCCCGTAAATTAATAGCTGTACTTGAACTGCATACTTACAGCAGCCTGAACGAACAGTTTATGATTGAATACAAAGGGGCAATGGAGAAAGCTGATGAAGCGGCAGTGTTCTATTCGGCCCATGCGCTGGAATTAAAACGTATGCCCGCTTTGCCTGCGGAAAAAGTAATTGCCGGGTTTGCAAAAGAAAATTTATATCTGATGAACAGCAAAGAAGAATTATGGCAGTGGCTGAGCCGGCGAAATTTTTTTCAGGCAAATTTATTATTAATGAGCAGCGGAAACTATGATGGGCTTGATATGCTTACCTTCGCAAAGAATATTACGCAGCAAAAGGATACATAACTTTTTTGGGCCCGGAATTTACGGGCAATGCTGCGGATTGCTGAATAAAGTTCTGAGCGTATAAGGGAGTGACACAACAAAAGCCGCATAAGGAACATAAGCTGGTATAAAAAATAATACCCTAATCTTTTTTACTAATGAAACTTCAGTTACAGCGCCCCATTGCCTTTATTGATCTTGAAACAACAGGTGTAAATATCAGTGCAGACAAAATAGTAGAAATTGCCGTTGTAAAAATTTTGCCTGATGGTAATAAACAGGTAAAACGCAAACTCATAAACCCGCAAATACCCATACCTGCAAGCTCTTCGGAGATACACGGTATTACAGACGAAATGGTTAAGGACGCCCCGGTTTTTAAACAGGTAGCCAACGAAATAAAACAGTTTTTAGAGAACTGCGATTTGGGTGGATATAACAGTAACCGTTTTGACATCCCTTTACTGATTGAAGAATTTATGCGTGCCGGTCTTGAGTTTTCAACTGACGGCAGAAAATTTATTGATGTACAGAAGATTTTTCACCTGAAGGAGCAGCGCACCCTTGGCGCCGCTTATAAATTTTACTGCAGTAAAACGCTGGAAGGTGCGCACAGTGCAGAGATTGATGCCACAGCAACATGGGAAATACTGCAGGCGCAGATAGAAAGGTATGAAAACCTTGGCGATACTTTGGAAACAATTGTAAAATTTACAGGCGAAGATGATATGGTTGATTTTGCACGCAGGTTTATAAAAGTAAATGGGGTAGAAGTTTTTAATTTTGGTAAACACAAGGGAAGGGCTGTAGCCGAAGTTTTAAAAACCGAGCCGCAATATTACGACTGGATGATGAAAGGCGACTTTGCGATGAACACAAAACAAAAACTTACAGAAATGCTGAACAGGAAATTTCTGAAAAAATAAAGTGAAAGTTGAATACCGCCTGTCAAATCACCTGAAACATCATTGAGAAAATTGTATTTTCGGCTTTCAGCATAACTGCAACCGCTTGGAAAAATTAGTTATTATAC
Source organism: Chitinophagales bacterium (assembly GCA_038207175.1). Classification (GTDB taxonomy): domain Bacteria; phylum Bacteroidota; class Bacteroidia; order Chitinophagales; family Chitinophagaceae; genus JBBRAD01. The sequence goes on along the minus strand of JBBRAD010000008.1, from coordinate 123,316 downwards.
CCACATACAATGAAAAAGAGAATATTTCCGGTATCCTCAATGCAATATTTTCCTTTAACCAGGGTTATCATGTATTAGTGATTGATGACAGCTCGCCGGATGGTACGGCCCCGCTTGTACAAAGTTTATTTGCTTTTTATCCCGGTCAATTATTTCTTGAAATAAGAAAAGAAAAATCAGGGCTGGGCACTGCATATATCCACGGTTTTAAATGGGCTGTAGAAAAAGGCTATGAATACATTTTCGAGATGGATGCTGATTTTTCGCACAACCCCTCTGACCTGGAAAAATTATATAATGCCTGCAGGCACGGCAATGCTGATGTGGCAATCGGCAGCCGCTATGTTCCCGGTGGCAAGATAGAAAACTGGCCATTTGACAGGCACCTGTATTCCAAGGGCGGTGCACTTTATACAAGGATAATTACCTGGATGCCGGTAAAAGACCCCACAGCAGGTTTTATCTGTTATAAAAAAAATGTTTTGCAGACTATAAATTTCGGTGAAATAAAATTTGTGGGTTACGCTTTTCAGATAGAAATGAAATTCGCCGCGTGGAAACTGGGCTTTAAAATAGTTGAAGTGCCCATCATATTTGTGGACAGGAAAGAAGGGGTAAGCAAAATGAGCAAGGGCATTTTAAAAGAAGGTGTACTGGGTGTATTAAAAATACAGTGGCGGAGCCTGTTTAAAAATTACAGAAAAAAAGTAGGCCCCGGTGATATGACTGCTGAAAAAAAATATACAAATAAAGTTGCTGCTGAAAGCAAATAATTTTTCCTTTTATTATTACCGCCTTTATTTATTGCCCTGTTAATCCTGAAAATTTGGCTTTTCTTTGCCACTATGAAACCTGCATTACTAAGGCTGCACCTTGCTGTTTTTCTGTGGGGCTTTACGGGTGTACTTGGTAAATTGATAAGCCTGAACGAAGGCCTGCTTGTTTGGTGGCGGCTTTTAATTACCGTGATTTCACTTTGGCTTTTATTCTGGATAAAAGGAAGCATAGAGAAGATTGCACTGCGTGATTTTTTTAAAATTGCTGCAATTGGCACTGTGCTTGCATTTCACTGGCTATTTTTTTATGGAAGCATAAAATATGCAAATGTTTCCATTGCACTAACCTGCCTTTCCACTACAGGTTTAATGTCAGCGGTAATTGAACCTTTATTTTTCCGCAGGCGCATTGATTTTTTTGAAATATTACTGGGCTTATTTGCGCTGGCAGGTATTACTATAATTTATTTTTCAAACCTTCAGTTTTCCACAGGTATTTTTATAGGGCTGCTTTCTGCACTGTTTACCGTAATAGTTTCTGTAATGAACAAAAAAATTGTTGCAGGATATAAACCACTGGCAATTACCCTCTACCAGTTGACCGGTGGTTTTGCGGGGCTTACTTTATTAATGCCTCTGTATAATTATTTATTTCCTGCGTCAAATTTTTATCCTCAAACATGGGACTGGCTATGGCTTTTTATTTTAAGCTGGTGCTGCACCATTTTTACTTTTGTTTTATATATAAATGCTTTAAAAAAAGTAAGCGCCTTTACCATTAACCTTACGCTTACGCTTGAACCTGTATATGGCATTATACTTGCCTTTCTTGTGTTTCACGAAAATAAAAGCCTCAGTAATAATTTTTATATAGGTTTCGCATTAATACTGCTTGCAGTGCTGATACAAATGCGGCGGCTGATAAAACAGCAGCGTGTTACAACATTGAGTATTGAATAATTTTCTGTTGCGTAATATGCCTGAAACAAAAAAAACTCTCAATAGAGCTTTTTATTTGTACCTTATTTTTTATTTTTTAAAGGTTTGGATATCAGACAGTTTTTCAGTACGGATATTTGGATATTGGACTGTAAAAATAGCCCTGCTGCTTTTTGTACTGGAATAAATATACCCGGTATGGTAACCAGATCATACATAAAATATTTTGAAAACACCCGGTACTTTATGCCGCGGCAGTGGAAATGTATTTTACAAAACTTCTTTTTGCAACTGGTAATAGAGTTTCTTCCACCGGGATGACGGCGTCAATTTCGATAGAATAAACCGCAGGATTGGGTAATATTTTGCGGTTCCTGATCAGGTCTGCTTTTATTGATTGATAAGTATTTGAAATACCCTGCTGCCATTTATAAATAAATTCTGTTTTTATGCTCCTGAATTTTTCGTCGTGCCTTTCAAAAATACTCATCCTGTATTGGTACACGCTGGTATTAGTGCCTGCAGTTTTCAAAAAAAAATATCCTTCATTCCAATCAAGCGGGATAATGCCAACAGGCGCAATAACCATTTTATCTTCCACCATTTCATAAATTTCAGTGCCCTGCGAAATGGTTGGTTTCATTTTTTTCTGTGCATATTGAATAATTTCTTCAAGCTCATTCATCAGTCCATCATCTTCAATCATTTGCTCATACAACACCTGAAGCTTCTGTAACTGAATGCCGGTAAGCTTTTTAGGGAAATGCTCCTGCAGGTATTTTTTATTTTCACGAAAAGCCAAAAGGTTATTGTAATGAAAAATCATATCTGCAAGTTGGGGGTATAGTTTATTTTCATTAAAATAAATATGCACTTCCTGCAGGTAGGCGAGAAGTGTATATTTTTTTAATTCAAAGTCAATGTAACCATCGGCAAACCAGGTTTCAGAAAGTGATTTCATGTTAAGGTCTTTTTTTGTTATAACAATTTACAAAGTTTGACCTGTATAAGTATGCAAACATTTACGCACACACTGTTAAAAAATCAATCCTGCGGAGAAGAGTACCATTTCCCGTTTGGGTTTACTTATAACAAAAATGGCTATCGGGATGACAGCCATTTTATAAATGATGCGTATTTATACATTAAATGTAATGAAAACAGTAATTTAAAAAGCGGAGCGGTTACTGTCCCAGTTTTCAAATTCTTTAGCCACCGCTGATAAGAAAGACGCGCCAATACTTCCATCCACTATCCGGTGATCATAACTTAAAGAAAGATACATCATATGCCTGATGCCAATGGTATCGCCCTGTTCTGTTTCAATAACCACAGGCCTTTTCTTTATAGCCCCGATCGCCAGTATGGCAACCTGCGGTTGATTAATAATCGGCGTACCCATAAGGCTTCCAAAAGTGCCCACATTGGTTAAAGTAAATGTGCCGCCCTGTGTATCATCGGGTTTTAATTTATTGTTGCGTGCATTTTCTGCAAGGTTGTTTACGGCTTTGCTTAACCCAACTAAATTCAGGTAATCCGCATTGCGTATAACAGGCACTATTAAATTTCCATTGGGCAATGCAGTTGCCATTCCTATATTAATATCTTTTTTTATAATGATCCGCTCAGCATCTACGGAACTGTTGATAATGGGAAAACGTTTCATCACCTTTACCAGGCAGTCAATAAATAATGGCGTGTATGTAATTTTTGTGCCTTCTCTTTTTTCAAATTCTTTTTTCACTTTTTCTCTCCACAAAACCATATTGGTTACATCTGCTTCGGCAAAACTTGTTACATGCGGGCTGGTATGTTTGCTTTCCACCATGTGTTTTGCAATCATTTTGCGCATGCGGTCCATTTCAATTATCTCTACATTACTGCCGGAATAATCTGTTGCAGGCTTACTGGCAACTGTTTCTGGTTTTTCTGCCTCTGAATCCACAGGAGCAGGCTCCTGTTTACTAACAGGCGGCGCCGGGGCAATAGTTGATATAGTCGGCGGCGGCATTTCAGCAACGGCCTGCCCGCTTTTTTTATCAGCAACATACTGCAGTATATCTTTCTTTGTTACCCTTCCTTCATTGCCTGTGCCGGTAATTTTTTCCAGCTCAGTTAAACTTACTCCTTCACTGTTGGCAATATTTAAAACAAGAGGGGAATAAAAACGGTTGCCATTTGAATAGGCAGGCGATGCATTTTGCACAGGTATATACGGAACTTCTGTTGTTTCAGGTATGGCAGACGTTTTTTCTGTTGACGGTGTGCTGCCGGTTGATTGCGGTAACGAAGCAACGCCCCCTGCTCCGGTCTCTATTTTTGCAATCACTGTGCCCACAGATACTACATCATTTTCTTTAAATAGAATTGCAGTAATGGTTCCGGCGGCAATGGAAGGCACCTCACTATCCACTTTATCAGTGGCAATTTCAAGTACAGTTTCATCTTCACTTACGGTATCGCCCGGCTTTTTAAGCCACTTTAAAATGGTGGCTTCAATAATACTTTCACCCAGTTTAGGCATTACAAGATCTACTAAAGCCATAATTATTTAAGATTTCAGGTTTATGATTTGCAATTGATGTAATTAATATTTATTATGTACCACGCTTCCTGTCACTCTTCAGCATCGTTGCGTCGCACTCTTCTACCCCGGAAATTTATCCCGGCAATCCAAAATCAATCATGCTCCTTTTCATTACGCGGGGCGCAACCGTTATTCCGCGTCAAAAGTAAAGTATCCTTTGCAATTAACCTATCAGTTGTTATCAAGTATAAACAACCGCAAAAGGTTAAGCGCATTTATTGAAGTTAATTCAATGTTCCTTCTTCTGTCAAACCTGAAATGCAATTTCTTTGTTTCAACCTTTTGATTATTTCCAATGGCTATCCAAACCGTGCCAACAGGTTTTTCTGCATTCCCGCCTTCAGGCCCCATGATGCCTGAAACTGCAATGGCATAATCTGATTGCATAACATTTAAAACACCTTTCAGCATGGCAATTACCGTTTCTTCACTTACAGCGCCTGAAGTTTCAAGTATTTTCAGCGGCACCTGAAGTGTATTTTCCTTTATGGTATTATTATAAGCCACCACACTGCCCATAAAATAACCTGAAGCCCCTGCAACAGAAGTTATCAAATGCGCAATATAACCGCCGGTGCAGCTTTCTGCTGTAGCAAGGGTTTTATTTCTTTCTTTCAGCATGCTTCCCGCAACTGCTTCCATTGGCAGGTCTTCATCCACAACCAAAAATTCATTCACTAATATTTTTAATTCTGAAAACTCTTTGTCCAATCGAATTTTTATGGCAGACTCATCATTGCCGGCAGCAGTCAAACGCAGGCGTACCATTCCGTAATTTGGTAAATAAGCCAGTTTAATATTTGACGGAAGTGCTGCCTCAAAATCTTGTATTTTTTCCGCCAGTATAGATTCACCTGTACCTGCAGTTAATAAAGTCCTGTGGGCAATATGCGGTAAAGTAAAATGCGTTTGTAAAAAAGGCAATACATAATCAGTCATTATGCCTTTCATTTCGTGCGGTACGCCCGGCATACTGATAAAATTTTTCCCATTCTTTTCAAATAACATTCCGGGTGCAGTTCCCCTTTCATTTTTTAAAACTGTGCACACATCAGGTACTTCTGCCTGTTTGCGGTTTCTTTCAAGCAAGGGCAGGGGCCTTTTGAAAACCTGTTCAAACAAATATGTTACATGCTGCAGGGTTGCTTCATCCATAATCATTTTTCCTTCAAAATAGGCGCACAGCAAAGGTTTTGTAATATCATCTGCAGTAGGCCCAAGACCGCCGGTGATTAAAATAATATGCGACCGTTTGCTTTCTGCATCCAGCGCGTTCCATATATCATCCCATACATCACCCACAGCCACACGGTGCTGCACCCACACGCCAATTTTATTCAGTTCCTGTGCCATCCAGGCGCTGTTGGTATCCACTACCTGCCCTATCAGTAATTCATCGCCAATAGTGATAATTGAAGCTGTTATCTTTTCCATATTTTTAAAGTTCACAAGTTCAAACGTTCCGTAATTTTAGCGCAAGGTAAATGATGGCTATGAAAAAATATTTTTTGTCTATCGGTTTTGTAATGTACACCGCAATTTTATTTGCACAAAATGTACAACAGCAATTAGACAAAGCTGTAAAAATTTTATTGGATGATGTGCAAATGAAACATGCTGTCATGGGTTTGTATGTTGTGGAAACAAAGACAGGAAAAGTTGTTTACAACCTGAATGAACAAACCGGTTTGGCCCCTGCAAGCACACAAAAATTATTTACAAGTGCCGCTGCATTTGATTTGCTGGGAAATGAATACAGGTATAAAACAGAAGTTGGGTATGATGGAAAAATTGAAAATGGAATTTTGAATGGTAATTTTTTTATAGTTGGCAGTGGAGATCCAAGTTTTGGAAGCTGGAGATTTGAGCAAACAAAAAGAGAAATTATTTTAAATAAAATTATTTCGATTTTACAATCAGCAGGAATAAAAAAAATTAACGGCAATATTATTTTAGATGATTCCAAATTCAGTTACCAGCCTTTGCCCGGCGGATGGATATGGGAAGACATTGGAAATTATTATGGAGCTGGAACCTGGGGAATTAATTGGAATGAAAACCAATACGATCTTGTTTTAAAACCGGGGGAAAAAGAAGGAGATACTGTGTCAATCGTAAAAACAGACCCTGAGTTACAGGTTTACACTTTTTCAAATTTTTTAAAAACAGGCAAAACAAACAGCGGCGATAATGGATATATTTATTTATCGCCTTATTCACCAATTGGTTTTGTTGAAGGCACTGAAGAACCTTCTTCAAACCCTTATACCATTTCGGGCTCAATGCCATGGCCTTTTTTGCAATTTGAAAATGAGCTTGAGCATAAGCTGACAGAAAATAATATTTCATTTGGTGAAATTACCCCTTCAGAAAAATATGTAGTAAACAAACAAATACTGCCAAAATATTCTGTAAAAATTGGCGAGCTTATTTCACCTTCACTTGACAGTCTTACATATTTCTTCCTTCAAAAAAGCATCAATCTCTACGGCGAGGCATTAATAAAAACAATGGCGTATGAAAAATATGGAATTGGTTCAACAGAAAAAGGAGTGGAGGTCTTAAAAGATTTCTGGCAGCAGCATGGCATTGAAAGTTCAGCCATAAATATTATTGACGGCAGCGGGCTTTCGCCGCAAAACCGCGTTACCACTGATGCTTTGGTGAAAGTATTACAATATGCAAAAACAAGGCCATGGTATAATTCATTTTACAATGCATTGCCGGTGTACAATAATATAAAAATGAAAAGTGGAACTATCAGCGGGGCAAAAGCATTTGCGGGTTATCAAACCTCATCTGCGGGAGTGGGATATACATTTGCCATCATCATCAATAATTTTGATGGCAGCGCAGGTGATATTGTTGCAAAAATGTACACCCTGCTTAATAACCTGAAGTAACTAATTAAAAAAAGGTGCCAGTTTTTCAAGCAGGGTTTCCGGCATATTTGTTTTTTTTCTTGTTGTCGCATCTAAAAAATAGAGCACTACCTTTCCTGATGTAAGCATTTTTCCCTGCTCGTTATATACTTCCTGGAAAAATTCTATGCGGTGGCCCTGCGGCATTTCACGCAGGATGGTTTTTACCGTAAGCAAATCATCGTAAGTAGCGGGCCGCAAATATTTTACATGCAGTTCCACTACAGGCATTATTACGCCCGATGCTTCCATGTCCTTATACGTATAACCAAGTTGCCTTATACATTCCACGCGGCCTACTTCAAAATACTGCGCATAATTTCCGTAATACACCACATTCATCTGGTCTGTTTCTGCGTAGCGCACACGCATTTGTGTTATTGATTCGTACATGGGTTTTCTTTTTTATGAAACCGGCTTTATATCTTTATCGAGCTTCCATTGTGTCACTCACTTCAGGGTTCTCCTCAGTATCAGCATTTTCCTCAGCAAGTATAAACTCGTTGTTGGGAGAAAGATTCTTATAAAAATAACTTGTAAGGTTGCCGCAAAAAATAATCATAAGACACGTGAGTAACAAATGAAGAAAATTTTCGCCCCGGTTATAGTTTTCGTTTGGATTTATCACTATAGATAAATTGATTTTTTGTGGAAATAAATTTGTGACATAAGAAAACAAATGACTGATAAAACCGGGAAGGTAATTTAGTAAATGTTGTAAGGCAAGAAATAGAATAAAAACGGAAAGCAGTTCTCTTGAATTGCTTACTACTTTCAGCCCTTCACCCAACCCTGATTTTTCGCCAATCCAATTGCCAGGATTTTTTGAATTTTTTATTGCAGTGTATCCAATAATTAAACTGCACAATGCAGGGATTATGTAAAAAACTACGGTCTCCCATCCATATCGCCCTGATGAATTTATTAAAGAAAAAATGCTGATATAAACATTTGTCAATAAATAACTCGCGCCATTATATATAAAAAGAATCCCTAAAAGGATAATGAGCAGGTGAATGACCGGATGATATTTCATAATTTTTTTTAAGGGTTAATTACCCATATAGGCGATTTTAAAAATATGTCATATTTATTAAATGCTTCGTACTGCTGCATTACATCCTTTTGTATAAGTGTGCGACGCAAGAGTTGATGCCGTGACACGCTGCTGCCGTCAACAAAAACATTATCTTCTATCCACAGGTACTGAACAAAAATAACGCTTTGTAAAGTTTATCCACAAATAATGGAACGGTGTTTGATTACATGGTAAGGTTGCTACCTTTAGCCCAATTTTACTTTTTATTAAGAAAGCAATTGAAATAATTAAACAGCAATGCCGTTCAAACAGCGTATGAATCTTTATTGTAAGCAATCCATCCTTTTATTTTTATCCATTATTTTTTTTATTGCCGCGCAGGCGCAGTTTACAAAAGCAAATGACGACCCCGATGCAGATTTTAAATTAGCAAAGGAGCTTTACCAGAAGGAGCAGTTCAGCCTTGCCTACCCGCTTTTTAAAATGCTGTATGCTGAAGACCAGGCAAACAGCAGCATACCCGTTACCATTCAACTGGAATCAAAATACTATTCCATCATTTGCGGCCTGCAGTTAAATGATGCAACAGACGAACAGGCTGCCACTGATTTTATAAACCTTGAACACCACACGCCGCGCATCGAAATGATGTGTTATCACCTGGGTGAATATTATTACCGTAAAAAAGATTTCGCGCATGCGGTACAGTATTACGAACAGGTGGGTTATGAAAATTTAAGCAACAGCGAAATTGCCACCATGAAATTTCACCAGGGCTATGCATATTTTACCATGCAGCGTTTTAGTGATGCAAAACCCCTGTTTGATGATATCAGGCAGATTTCTTCCGATGCAAATTATATTGATGCCAATTACTATTACGGCTTTATTGTTTTTGGAGAAAAAAATTACAATGAAGCGGTAAAAAGTTTTTTGATTGTGGCGGATGCACCTGCTTATCAAAACATAGTGCCCTATTATATTACAGAGATATATTATTTTAAAGGCGATAAAGACAAGGCGCTGGAGTATGGCGAAAAAGCTTTGCAGAAAGGCGGACAGTATTATGACCTTCAACTGAACCAGATAATCGGGCATATTTATTTTGAGAAAAAAAATTACACAAAGGCCCTGCCTTATCTTGAAACTTATGTAAGCAAAACAGAAAAAGTAAGCAGGGAAGATTTGTATGAATTATCTTTTTGTTATTATGCCGCAAAGCAATACCGGGATGCAGTTGAAGGCTTTAAAGAACTTGGCGGAAAACAGGATTCGCTTGCACAGAACAGCATGTACCTGCTTGCTGAATCTTACTTAAACCTGGGGCAGAAACCAAGTGCAAGAAACGCTTTTCTTTTTTGTTCGCTTAACAGCAGTAACAGCACACAAAAAGAAATTTCAAAATTTAATTATGCCAAACTTTCTTTTGAACTGGGTTATTTTGATGTGGCGCTGAATGAATTAAAAGGATTTGTAGCCGCTTATCCGCGTTCAGCCTATGTGGCAGAGGCAAGGGAATTACTGGTAAATGTGCTTGCAAATACAAATAATTTTAAAGAGGCGCTGGATTTGCTTCAAAAATTGCCATCGCAAACCGAAACTACAAAAAGAATTTACCCGCGTATTTTATACGGGCGTTCAGTAGAATTGATAAATGATCAGCAAATTAACCAGGCAGATAATTTATTAAATGAAATTTTTGCGGCTGATTACAATGATGCGCAACTGCCTTTTGCAAATTTCTGGAAAGGCGAAATTGCATTCCGCACCGGTCAATACGATTCTGCAGTTTATTATTTGAATAATTACCTGAAAAACCCTGTGAGTTTAGGTGAAGTAAATCCGGTAAATGCAAGATATACTTTAGGGTACAGCACATTGCGGCAGGAAGATTATACGGATGCATTAAAATATTTTGAACACATTACTGCTGTAATATCTGTTCAGTCAACTTCCATAGAGCAGGATGCTTATGTAAAAGAAGCGGATTGTTATTTTATGCAAAAGCAATACAGCAAGGCATTGCAGATGTATGATGCGGTAATAAACCTCTTGCTTCCCGCAGCAGATTATGCATTGTATCAAAAGGCTGTTATTGCCGGCGCATCCAACCAGTTTGATCAAAAAGTAGCATTGCTGCAGTCCATACAGCAGCGGTTTCCCTCGTCACCGCTTGGCCCTGATGCAAACATGGAAATTGCAAATACTTATTTAGCGAATGAAAAATATGAGGAAGCTATCAACCCTTTAAATGCCATTCTGAAAAATAAAAATGCGGAAGCGCTCAGGCCCCAAACTTATTTAAAACTGGGTATCGCTTATTTCAACCTTAATAATAATAATGATGCGCTGAATAATTTTAAAACGCTTATTTCAAAATATCCCAACTCTGATGAAAGCGATCAGGCTGTTGATTATGTGCGCAACATTTTTATACAAAACCAGCGCCCCGGCGACTTTGTAGCATTTATGCGGCAAAATGGAAAACAGGTAAGTTACTCCGAAGAAGATTCGCTTACTTATGTTTCCGCCACTATTCCTTATAACAGTAAATCGTATGATGCTGCATTAAACGGGTTTAACCAGTACCTCAGCAAATTTCCGGACGGGCAATATTCAATTGATGCAAACTATCTCAGCGCTGAAATCCTCAACAATAAAAATGATTTTCAAAACGCACTTAAATATTATACAGCCGTTGCAGCAAAAGCGCCTAACAAATACGCCGAAGCGAGCACCCTTCAGGCCGCACGTATTAACTATTTTCAACTTAAAGATTATAATGCAGCAGAGCAATATTTTACGCAGTTAAAAAATATTGCGGTTTCACCTGAAAATAAATTAGAAAGTATGCGCGGGCTTCTGCGCTGCCAGTATAAATTAGAACAATGGGCTGATGCGGTGCCCAATGCACAGGATTTGTTAACTCAAAAAGGAATTGCAACAGATGATAAAATGATGGCGGATATGGTGGTTGCAAAAAATTACCAGTTAACCAGCCAGCCGGATGCCGCAAGCGATGCCTATGAATCTGTGGTAGCGCTTGGCAAATCAGAATATGCAGCAGAAGCAAGATACAGGATTGCAGAAATCCTGCTTGCACAAAATAAATATCCGCAGGCTGAAAAGGCGGCTTTTGAAGTAATCAATAAAGCAGGATCTTACGATTACTGGATCACCAAAGCTTATATTTTATTGGGTGATGTGTATGAAAAAGAAAAAGATTATTTTAATGCAGAAGCCACTTTAAAAAGCGTGGTGGAAAATGCTTCTAATCCTGATTTGAAAAGGGAGGCGCAGCAGAAATTAGATTTAATAACCGCAGAGAAAAATAACAGCAGCAAAGTTGAGCAGCAGTAAAAATAACAAAGGATGAAAAGAGCAATATTTTTTTTATTAATCTTATTGGGGTTTGCGCCTGCAATTATTGCGCAAAAAAAACCTGTACAAAAGCCTGTTACAAAGGATACTGTGCAGCCCCGTACAGTAGTCGTTACATCTGCATTTAAGCCCGTTTTAAAAACAACTTCAAAAGTAAATTTCAGTGCCGCAGCACCTTTGCCGGATACTACAAAACCCGTAATGGTTTACAATGTACCTGCACAAAACCTTATCTTTTCTTACCAGTCGCCTGCATTAAAACCATTGGCCGAAAATATTGATACTGCTCTACACTGGGAAAATAAAAATTTTATTAAAGCCGGTTATGGAAATTATACAACACCATTTTTGCAGGCAGGGCTTTCATTTGGTGACGGAGAAAAATCAGTGCTTAACATTCATGCAAAATATACTTCATCAAAAAATTCAGCAAATACACTTCAGCAGTTCAGCAAAACAAATATTGAAGGCCTCGGTATTTTCAGTACGCTTAACAATATGAACGAGTGGGATGCGAGATTGTTTTTTGATAACAGTAACCAGTATATGTATGGGTTTTTGCCCGATACACTGCAGTTTTCAAAAGACGGCCTGCGGCAGAATTTTACAACCTTCGGCGGCAAAATTGGCTTGAGGAATAAATCAGAAAATAGCGCAGGTATCAGTTACAATCCATCCATTGCGCTGGATATTTTTAATGATACCCATCATGGCAGCGAAGATAATTTCGTTTTTGATGCGCCGATGTCAAAATCATTTGGAAAAATATTTGCATTTAATCTCGGGCTTACAGGCAATATCACCAGTTATAAATCCGACAGTACGGGAACAATCAACAATAACTTATATTATCTTACGCCTGCCATACAATTTAAAACGCCCAACTTCAAACTGGTAGCCGGGTTTACCCCGTCATGGGATAACAGCGTATTTTCATTACTGCCAAACTTTTCGGCTGAAGCAAAAATCACAGGCGAAAAATTAATTCTTATGGCGGGATGGATTGGATATTTTAATAAAACAACTTATGAATCCCTTGCATCCGTTAACCCCTGGCTGCAGCAACCAAAATTTTTACTTAATACACGTATTAAAGAACAATATGCAGGTTTTAAAGGTTCTGCGGGCGGGCATTTTACATACAATGCAAAAATTTCTTATCTCAACTTCAGTAACCAGCCCTTATTTGTAAATGATACCATTACAGGTAAATCATTTGTTGTGGTAAATGAATCTGAAATGAAAGATATACGCATACATGGTGAAATAGGCTATACAATGCAGGAAAAATTTTCATTGCTTGCAGGAGCATCCTTTAACCAGTACAGCAGCCTGAAAGATAATTTAAAACCCTGGGGCCTGTTGCCCATTGAATTAAACGGTGCTTTAAGATGGCAGGTAATGAAAGATTTTTTAGTAAAAAGCGATATTTATTTCTGGGATGGCGCACAATATCAAAACAAATCTTTGCAAAGTCAGAAACTGCAGCCCGCTGTAGATATGAATGCGGGAGTTGAATTTACCATACTTCCAAAATTAAATGCATGGGTGCAGTTTAATAATTTATTCAACAATAAATACCAGCGGTGGAACCAGTATCCCGTACTTGGCTTTAATGTTCTGGCAGGAGTTGTATATTCGTTTGGTCAAATTAGCGGCACTAAATAACCATGTACGAACTGCTGTATAAATATCTTGCCCTGTATAAAAAATTAGCATTACCCGGCATTGGTATTTTTACTGTTGCAAATGAAAATGCAAAAATAAATTTTACGGAAAAATTACTGCATCCATCTGTCCCTTATATAAGTTTCAGTTTACAAACCCAGCCCGCTGATAAAAACTTTTTTCAGTTTCTCTCCAGGGAGATGCATACTGACGAGGTTCAGGCCGTGCAAAAGTTTAATGACTTTTTATTCTCTTTTAAAAACAATCTTAGTTCTGCGGGAAAGGTCTTGCTGCCCGGTATCGGAACGCTTACCAAACAATTCATCAATACTTACTCATTTAGCCCTGAAACGCAGCTGCGGTCTTATTTGCCGGATATTCGTGCTGAAAGGGTGATACGCAAAAATGCACAGCATAGCGTTAAAGTAGGGGAAGATGAGAAGTCTTCCGTGGAAATGAAAGAACTGCTTTCACACCAAATAAAAAAAGACCGTTGGCGGGTATATGCCATCATCCTCGCTGTTGCAGCAATTTCGGTTATACTTTGTTATCATCTTACCCATTAATTTTTTTACCTCTCTTCGGTACATCCAATAAACTGTTGCGTTACATTCCGGTAATTATCGGGATACGGGTTGTTCAATATTGAGTAGCCTCATGAGTTTTATAACCGTTTATAGAATTCCTGAACATAAAGTTTTCTGTAAACTTTGCAAATAATACATTTGCGCTAAACTCTGAAGATGAAAAAAATATTTCTCTATGCTTTATTGCCGGGCTTATGCTTTGCTGCATCTGCCGGTTTACAGGCGCAAAATGGCAAAACAAAACCCGCAGCCATAAAATATATTGATCCCGCAAACATGGACATGGGTGTGAAGCCGGGCGATAATTTTTATTTGTATGCCAACGGCACCTGGATAAAAAATAACCCTGTGCCGGCATCCAAAACACGCTGGGGAAGTTTTGATATATTACGCCAGACAAGTCTTGACCGTATTAAAACTTTGTGTGAGGAAGCAGCTAAAAACAGTTTGCAAAGTTCTGTTGCTCAGCGCGTAGGCGATTTGTATGCAAGTGCTATGGACAGCGCTTCTATTGAAAAACTGGGTTATGCACCCATTAAAGCTGATTTGGAAAGGCTGGGCGCCATCAATACTAAAGAACAGGCGCTTAATGAAATTGCCCTGTTACGTACAAAAGGTATGGGTAACCCGCTTTTTAGTTTTGGAGTGGGACAGGATGATAAAAATGTAAACCAGTACATCCCGCAATTATCACAGGGCGGCACTTCATTGCCCGATCGTGATTATTATTTAAAAAACGATTCACGCAGCCAGGTTATTCGCGCTGCATATCTTAGTTATGTAACAGATATGTTTAAATTAGTGGGAGATGATTCCACGACGGCCAAAACAAAGGCAACTGCAATCATAGGATTGGAAACAGGATTGGCAAAAGCACAGATGAGCCGTGTGGAGTTAAGGGATCCTGTAAAAACTTATAACAAATTTGCAGTGGCTGATTTCAGCAAAACTACACCAGGCCTCGACTGGAAGGTTTTGCTTGCTTCCATGAAAGTAACCACTGCCGACAGCCTGCTGGTAAACAATCCGTCATTTTTTAAAACGGCGGACGCAATCTTCAGCGCCGTGCCGCTTGAAACATGGAAAGCATATTTGCAATGGGCGCTTATAAAAAGCAGCGTTCCATATTTAAGTGATGCATTTGTGCAAAGAAATTTTTTGTTTGCAAAAGTATTAAGCGGGCAAAAGCAAATTACACCACGCTGGCAACGTATGAGTGGCCTCGTAGATGGTACATTGGGTGAACTGCTTGGTCAGCTATATGTAGAAAAATATTTTAATGATGCCGCTAAGCAAAGGATGCTTGTTCTGGTACAGAACATTCAGGCCACACTCGGCGACCGTATCCTGCGGTTAGACTGGATGAGCGATTCCACGAAAAAGCAGGCACTCATAAAACTGCATGCTATTGTAAACAAAATTGGTTTCCCCGGCAAATGGGAAACTTATGATGGTGTAGTTATTACAAAAGATAATTTAATTGCCAATTTGCGCAGCATCAGCAACTTCTCTTATAATAAAATGGTAAACCACATGGGTAAGCCGGTGGACAAAACAGAATTTGGAATGACTCCACCCACCATCAATGCGCAATATGACCCGACAAATAATGATATTACTTTTCCTGCAGGCATACTGCAATTTCCCTTCTTTGATTTTGGTGCCGATGATGCTGTAAACTATGGTGGAATTGCCGGGGTAATCGGGCATGAACTTACACATGGCTTTGATGACCAGGGAAGGCAATATGGTGCTGACGGAAATTTAAAAGACTGGTGGACGGCTGATGATGCAAAACAATTTAATGAAAGGGCACATAAAGTGGTGGAACAGTTTAATGGTTTTACGGTAAATGATTCTGTTCATGTAAATGGAGAACTTACGCTTGGCGAAAATCTGGCCGACCTTGGCGGCCTGAATATTGCTTATGAAGCATTTAAAAAAACAGAAGAAGGAAAAAGCAATAAAATGATTGATGGGTTTACACCTGATCAGCGTTTCTTTTTAAGCTGGGCGCAGGTATGGAGGGCCAATATACTTCCTGAATTCGCTGCTCAGTTAATTTTAGTTGACCCGCACAGCCCGGGCAGGTACCGCTGTAATGGGCCTGTTTCAAATATTGATGCATGGTATGCTGCATTCAATGTTCAGCCGGGCGATAAAATGTATAAGCCGGAAAGCGAAAGGATAAAAATATGGTAGCACTTAAAAACTCTTTTTATAATTAAGGAACTTTTTATTCATTGGGGTTTAATAAAAAAGACTGGTTTATTACCAGTCTTTTTTATTAATAAATATTTCAAAAAAGATTATTGATTTAAAGCATTGATAAGCTCTGTAAGAAAATATTCATTTACTGCATCAATTTTATGCTGAGAGAAATAAGCATTTACTTTTGCACTTTCATTGCCTAAAGCAGCTTTAATTGATTTTTTTTTCAGGTCAGTAATTTTCTGAAATGTTTTATTACCAGGCATTACAATATAATACTCGTAAGTATCTGTGAACCGGTCATATTTTTGACCCTGCTCAAAAATACCATCGGTTTTATAATCTGCTTTTTCAAATTTTGTATATGTCATTTTATAAAGTGAATATCTCTGTGTATCCTTTACAATTACTTGAAAAAAAAATTCGCTGTCAATAATGTTTATTCTTTCAAACTGCTGTTGCTGGTTATTATTTTGCAGCGTAAATGACTGGATATTACCCTTATTTAATTCAATTATAATTTTCTTATCCGCTGTAGCAAGCAGCGCATTTGAAATTTTATCATAATTATACAGCAGATCAGTATTTTTTACAACTCCCCCATTTTGCATAACAATTATGCCTTTTACCCAGTCTTCAAACAGGTATCGGGAACCTTTTACAGCTTCTTTTGTTGAAAACTCAGGAATGGCGGTACCATTATAAATTTTGGAACCTCCTGATGCTGAAAGATCATTCAGTCCATTTTCTACAATTACAGAATTTGTATTTACCTGGCCGCTTGCAATAACCGCAGGGATAATAAATAATAGTATAAAAGAAAGGTACCGCGATTTCATAAGTATTATTTTAAAAATAAAGAGGTATGGTAAAATAGACAATTTTTGCCTGCACAATGCTGCAATAAGCTAAACCGGTAATAATATAAATGGCGCCCTGTTTATGAAGGCGCCATTTTCTGTATATTTTTTTTTCTTTATTTATTCAGGTAATCAATCAGCCCCGATAGAAAATACTCATTTACATCCTCATGTTTGTGGTCCGAAAAATATGCATCTACTTTTACACTTTCATTGCTCAGGGCGGTTTTAATTGATTTTGCTTTCAGGTCGGTGAGTTTCTGATATGATTTTCCGTCAGGCATTACAATATAGTATTCATAAGTATCCACATATTCATCATAGGGGGTGCCGCTTTCAACAAGGCCGTCACTATGGTAATCTGATTTTACAAAATTGGTACTTAATAACTTGTACAATGAGTATTTAGATATGTTTTTTACTAGTGTTTGATAAAAGAGATCCGGGTTGAGGTGGTCTACCCTTTCAAAATGATATTCTTCTCCATCACTGTTGGTAAGTGAAAAAGACTGAAGATTGGATTTATCAACTTCAACCAGTATTTTTCGGTCAGCTGTCACCAGCAGTTTTCTTCCAACCTTGTCGTAATTAAACACAAGGTCATTATTGTTTACAGCATCACCGCTTTGTGTATAAGCCTTGCCCTTTACCCAGTCTGCAAACATATAGCGGCTGCCACGTGTTTCTTTTGGGGCGGAAAAAATGGGTACTGAACCTCCAAAGTAAATAGTATTAACCGCTGGTATGTCCGGGGCGTTAATTGAACCAACTCCTTCAGGACCCGTTTGGTAGGTTGGTTGAGGTGTACTGCCGGAATAAGATGATTTTTTTGCATCACTTAATCCGTTTGCAATTGCCTGATCATTAATGGTTCCATTTGATGCGCCGGTTTGTTGAGGATCTGTTTTTACCCGGCCTTTTACGGAAACATCACTTAGGGCATTTATGGTTGATCTCAAAACAATGGAAATATCAGACTGATTATTTACATTCACCATGGTATCTGCATAGCCAATCCGGCTGATAAGCAGAAAAGCATCTGTACTTGCATTAATGATGAACAGGCCGGAGCTGTCTGTAATAGTTCCCAGTTTTGTGTCTTTTACCTGTACCGTTGCCGAATGAAGCGGTTTTCCTTTTTCATCTTTCACTATACCCGTAACAGAATGTGTTTGTGCATTTAGAAGCTGGAAACCTGAAAACAAAAAAACAAATAACGATAAAGCCTGTTTTTTCATAACGTAGGATTTTTTATAAATAAAATTAAGAAAACCTTCCGGAGAAAATCTTATGTATTAGTGATTTTGATAAAAAAATTTGGTACCGCAATTATTGCCGCTTCAGTAATTCATCCACCACACGGTCGTCGCCAACCGTATTGGTGTATTGTGTTTTTAAATGCAGTATTTTATTTACCTCATCATAAGTGGACCCCAGGTCTTTAAATGCACTGATGGAAGCGGCCATGATATCATTTGGTGCAACCACAACCGTTGGCCCGCCTTCCCACGTAATTTTATACTTCCAGCCCGATGGGCCAAGGTCTGCATAATCACAATCAGAAAGCAGACCCGATTCAGGTGAAATTAATTTTGGCGAAGGGCAGGAGTCAACAGAGGCAACAATTCCAGCCGTTACAGGACCGGTATAAGAAGTTCTTGTACCGGTATTACTGTAAAGACCTGAAAGGGGGTTGCCGATGGTATGATAATAAATAGAAGTGTAAGTAGAATCAATTGTTGCACCGGTGGCGCCTGTAATGCTTACCGGGAGCATAAAATTTTTAGTAGGGTCTATTTTACTCCTGTAAAATAAAACTGAGAACGTTACCGCGGTGAAGCCTGGTTTTATTGTGTCGTATGTTGCAGGTATTGTGTAAGAGCCGGCCGGCATTGCATCATACTGTATGATGGAGCCGTCACTGTTATATGCCGTGCGTTTGCTGTCATCAGGCGCAACTGTTACAATCAGATTATTGCTTAAAGTAAAACCGGAAGAAATTTCTGCGGTAAAATAAACAGTAACGGTATCAGTTGTTAAATTCAGCAGGGCTGCATTAAAATTGGCCAGCCCGCCTGAAGGTAAGTCAACAATAGTGGGAACAGCAGGCGTGCTGCTGTTTTTGTTACAGCCTGCAGCAAATATTAAAGCAAAAATTGGAAAGGTGATTAGTAGTTTTTTCATCAACCGGTTTTTTAGAAATATAAAACAAACTGCAATTAGTATATAATTACAAAAATATAGGTTAGCAGCAATGGAAAAATAAAGAAATATAATTTTAGCATCTGATTGTGAATTATAAGTTCATTATGAATTCTGCTCATCTGTGATTGCGCTGCATCAGGTAAATAATAACCTGCATAATTTTTACTAAACTGTACTTTTTTTTGCTGTAAAACTTTATAAGTAATAAAACTTACTTGCTTTATAAATAAAAACAGCCGACTAAAAGTCGGCTGTTTTTATTTATAATATTAAAGAAGCTTATTGATGTGTAAGTACTTCTGCTATAATCCTGTCATTACCGGATGTATTGGTATAACCGGTGTAAAGGTATAACGTTTTAGTACCTGCATCATAATGCGTGGTTCCTGCACCTAATGGCGGGTCAACAACAAAAGAACTTGGGGCAATACCGGCATCCATTGTAGCATTGTCTGAAACTGTTAAAGTAGTACCATCATAGTCTATTACATATTGCCATCCCGAAGTGCCAAGGTCTGCATAATCAGCAACTACTTCGGTAGGGCTCACGGGTCCTAATACTTTTGGTGAAGGCACCGGTACAATGTATGCAATTACACCTCCCGATGCTGCGCCAACGTAACCGGTTCTTGTACCTACATCATCATACGTACCAGCCAGTGCGTTGCCAATAGCGTGGTAATAAATCGTGCCAAAATTACCGCTGATGGTTTTGCCGCTTGCATCCGTAATGCTTATGGGCAGCATCAGGTTTTTAGCCGGGTCAATGTTGGTGTTATGAAAAGTGATGCTGAAAGTGGCCTGTCTTGTACCTGCAGCTATCGTGGCTTTTGTTTGAGTCAGTTCATAAGCATTAGCAGGCATTGCCTCGTATTGGGTGCCGCCCGTAGCGTTGTAAGCTGTGCGTTTGGTATCATCCACGCCAATAGTTACATCAGTGGCTGTGCTTAATGGATAGGGTGATGCAATATTTACCACGAATGTTAAAGTAGTGGGGTCAGCAGGCAGGTTTAATGCCGACGCATTAAAATTTTCAAGCCCGCTGTAGGGTATCTCCACAATGGTACCCACAGTACTGAAGTCATTGTTAGGCGTATCTTTTAAGCAACCGCCAAGAAATAGGGTTGTTAAAAGAAGCGCTGATATTGATATTTTTTTCATGATTCTAAATTGTTTTAAGTTTTTTATTAAGGCATCCAGAATATTTTATTTGTCAGTGGGTCAATTGCACCTTCTGCATTTACATTGGCTGTATTATAGCTGAACTCACTGGTTGGGTAAGGCAGCCTGTAAGGAATATGAGAAGCAGTAGTGCCCGGGTAAATGGAAATAGGCAGGTCAGTTGGGATACCAAGCCTTCTCCAGTCACCCCATGATTCTACAGGATCCAAAGTATTGCATGCAGCCCATTTCTGCAAAATTATGGTTTGTATTTTATTGGTAGATATATCAATATTAACTTTAGCATTTGCCTGTGAATAATAGGTAGCGGCATCTGCGTCATAGTTTGCATCACCTAATATTCTAAAAGATTCTGTAACACCTTTCTTAAATAAATCGGCAGCATCACCTGAAAGATACCCACGTTGAACAGCTTCTGACTGCAGGAACAAACTTTCAAAAGCCGGTAATATCGGCGCGCCCATAGAAGGAGATTGTAAAAGCCCCGTGCCTATGGCAGAAATATCACTATTATGCTCAAGCTGGGTACTTCCAAAGGCACGGCCTTTTACCATTCCGCTGGAATTGGGTGCATAAATTAAAGATTCCCTTGGGTCGTTTGTACTGCTGTAAAAATTTACAGCATAGCTACATGCCCTGTAATACTGGTGGTTAACATATTCGGCGGTATGGCCTGTAGAGAAACCTATATCCTGCCAAAGAGGGCTCTGCTGTGCCTGGCTGGCATCAGAATAACCGGGGTTTACAGAAGCATCTTCATCTTCTCCAAGAAAATCAATGGTGCTTAATCCACTGAGGTGTGATTGAATAAAGGCCGGGCCGCCGGACATTTGTGTCTGGCGCATAAGTATCTTCAATTTTACAGTATTCGCAAACTTGATCCACTTAGTCATATCTCCTCCAAACATTATATCATAGGTCCCCGGGTTTTCCGCAATATTGGCATCTGCACCT
Organism: Chitinophagales bacterium; assembly: GCA_038207175.1. Lineage (GTDB taxonomy): Bacteria > Bacteroidota > Bacteroidia > Chitinophagales > Chitinophagaceae > JBBRAD01. The sequence goes on along the minus strand of JBBRAD010000008.1, from coordinate 102,006 downwards.
TTAATGGCAGCAACAGCATCTTCCAGGTTTTTTACTAAACTATTATATACAGTTTGTGCATCATCATATTTTGGGGCGTTAATGGTTCCCGCCTGCAATGCTTCACTGTAAGGGATATTATTATACATATCCACCATGCGCTGGTAAATAAATGAACTCATTATCTCAGACATGGCAAGATAATATGCCTGTGATGGATCAGCGGATGCATCCTGGATATACTTATAATTTTTAAGTGTGAGGTATGAACCATCAAAGTTTCCTGAAAAATAATCCGTGTTAAGAGTATAGGTTAAAGTATTTGCGTTAGGGATATAATCGCCGCTAAGCGCCCAGTAACCCATCCAGTATTGGGCAAATTGTTCATTACCTCCAAGTACTATACCCGCAGTGCTGTTTAATGCAGCGGATAATACAAATTTTGAAGGCACTGTGGCCGGTACGTTCGGATTAGGACTGTTTATATCAAAAGTCCCCTTTTTACACCCGGCGGTTGCAAGCAGCAACAGGGATGCCGAAACGAAGAAGAATGATTTGAATCTGTTATACATAATACAACGTTTTGAAATTTTTAATATAATTTAGAATGATACGGATAAAGTAGCGCTGAAAATCCTTGTTGGCGGAGCCTGGCTGGTTCCGTTCCTGCCCACGTCATTACCGGTATCTTCATTAAATTCCGGATCGGTCCAAACATTTGTCTTCGGTCTCAGCATTATCAGGTTTCTTCCGGATATAGTGAGCGATGCTTTCTGCACAATCTTTGTCGCCTGGAATACTGATCTTGGAATATCATAGCTTATGGCTACTTCCCTTAATTTCCATGCTGCTGCGCTGGTAACATAGTTGGCGCCTACTGAGCGGTACAAACCGGGCCAGAAATTAAAGTTCGCATCATCAACAGTAACGCTTGTATTGTTTACATATTTTCCATCCTGCAGGTAAACTGAATTAGGGAATACAAAACGCTGACGGCCTGTAGCTGCAGTTGTTGCAGCTATGCCTGTAAAGTCAATATACTGGCCAATAGAGTTAAATATTTTGTAACCACCACGGTAATCAACTGTTGCTGAAAATGAGAAACTTTTCCAGGTTACAAGAGTAGTAATACCTAAGATATCTTTTGGGGTGGCGCCTCCAAGTACTGAAAGATTTGAACTGCGGGTTGGGTTACCGGTTACAGGATCAACAATTACATGACCTGCTGGATCTCTTACCCAATCGCGGCTTTCAATAACAGGATAAGGCTGGCCTACCACTGCAAATGCGTTTCCGTTATTACCACCTACTGCCAATGATTGAAGGCCGCCATTTATTGAAATTACTTTGTTGTCATTGTATGAGTAGTTAACACCCGCAGTCCAGGTTACAGTTTTTGATTTAATTATTGTACCCTTTAACTCTGCCTCAAAACCTTTGTTCTCTGTATTGGCGGCATTTACGAGGGATACAGTAGCACCGCTGGCACGTGAAATTTGTGAAAAAACGATACCATCAGTAAGTTTTGAATCATAAACTGCGGTACTTAGGGATATCCTGTTTTTCCAGAAACCAAATTCAATACCTATTTCATTTTCTGTTACAGACTCGGGTTTTAGGTTGGGGTTCGCTACAATTGTATTTAAGTCATATCCTCCTAAACCGTTAAATGGAAACCCTCCTGCAGAAGAAAGTGTGGGCTGTAAAGCATAAGCTCCAAAAGCTATAAACTGCGAACCGCCTGCAAGTGCAGAGGCATTACCCGTTTTAGAGTGGGCAGCCCTTACTTTTAGAAAATTCAATACTTTATTATTGTTCATGGATGGGATCATATCGCTGATTACTAAAGATGCATCCACATCATAATAAGGTATCCACCTGTTATCATGCGATAACCTGGAATCAATATCTGTCCTGTATGAACCGTGGAGGAAAGCATATTTCCTGAAGCCAACCGTTGCTTCACCAAATATGCCCAGTTTCCTTGCTTCAAATACATAGTTTCCGCCACCTGTACCTGGGATACCGGTAAGGGAGTTTACATTGTAAACCGGGAAAAACAAGGAACCGGCATCAATATTTTCAGAAGTGATTTTGTTTTCTATATAAGAAGTTCCCACAGTTGCCTGCACATTAAAATCTTTGGATATATCTTTATTTACGGTTGCAAGCATGTCTGATGTAAGAAGGAAATTACTGAAATTGGATGTAATATAATTAGCCTGGTTAGGGACGCCTGCAGCATATTTCGGTGATTCCTGAACTGTATCAAAACCAGTGCCGGCAGAATTTGAGTAAATAACTGTAGCATCTGTTTTTGCAAATGTAGAAAAATCTTTCGGCGCTCCTTTATACTCATACCTGTCTGTTGTATTGTTGAGCCCAAGCCTGTAAGATAAGTTTAACCATTTTAATGGCTTCAGGCTTAACTGCACATTACCTGTAAGGTTATTTGATGTATTCAGGTTTCTCTGGTTGGCAATATCCCAATATGGGTTATCAAAATAGTCGTTATAAAAGCCGTTCACATCTGCAAATTTATTATTCTGCCAGTCGCTTAAACTGGTTAAAGGCACATGACCCGGAGTGTTCATCACATTTTGATACACATTCCCTGTATTTGTTACATCAGTATGCAGATAAGTGTAAGCCAGGGAATAATTTGCAGAGAAAATTCCATAAGTCTTTGTACCACCTACGCGGAAAACATCCCTGCGGCCTTTATCTCCCGGCATAACGCTGTTACTTACTATATCCTGCCCGCTTAAAAAGAAACGGCTGTTATCATCACCGGCCTGGTAAGAAAAGTTTTGTTGGGTAGTAATAGCTTTATCAAAGAAATTCCTTTTCTCATTTGGTAAAGAAGAATAAGGAACCACTAAAAGGCTTCCATCAAATACCGGGCGGCCTAACGGAACCAATTTGCCATTATACTCGGGGCCATAACTTTGGTTTTCGTATGGGATATAAGTGTTAAGGTCAGTAAAATCATTTACAAATTTTTCCCCGCCATTGCTACCGAAACGGTTCTGTAGGTCGAGCATATAAGAAACCGCCTCAACCTGCACTGTAGAAGAAAAAGTAACCACCGGCCTGCCTTTTACACCATGTTTGGTAGTAATTAATATTACTCCGTTAGATGCATCTGAGCCATAAATGGCAGAAGCGCTTGATCCTTTTAGTACAGTAATATCACTTATATCTTCAGGGTTTAGCGTACTGATATCATTATAAAAAATAGCGCCGTCCACTACATAAAGCGGCTGGTTATTTCCGGTTAATGACCTGTTACCGCGCAATACAACGCGGGTAGGGGCAAATAAACCATTATTCACAGTATTGATCTGTAAGCCCGAAACCTTCCCTGTTAAACCATTTACCACACTGATAGGTTTTGCCTGCACAAGATCTTTACCGGATACCTTTGTTGTAGAATAACCTAATTCTTTTGCCTGGCGCTGAATACCTAAAGCAGTAGTTACAACTACACTTGTTAATTCGTTTGCCGTTCTGGTAATGCTGATAGTGAAATAAGATTCAGAACCAACCTTAACTTCTACGGACTGAAAATTAATAGCAGAAACAACTAAAACATCACCTGTTTTAGCCTGTATCTTAAAGATACCATCGGCGCCGGCAGCAGTTGCAGTTGTGGTGCCTTTGATGTTTACTGTAGCATTGGCAACAGGTTCCCCGTTTTGGTCGGAAACCTTACCACTTACGCTACGTGCTTGTGACCACGCAACAACAGTTGTGAGCATCATCACAAAAAATAGACTTACAATTTTTCTCATGTGACTATAGGTTTTAAAAATTTGGGTGTAAAAGTAGGGGTTTATGAATAAATGGTTAAAAAAAATTAAATGTACTGTTAATTCACTTTATGATAATAACAGACAGAAACGTTTAAAATATTGCTGCTTAAAACCTAAAAAAAAGTAAAATGAAAGAATAAATCATATTTAAAATATTAAAAATCAATTAATTGTATGTTTCTCCTTTATCAACCTTTTTTTAGAACAGGCTCTTAAATAAAGATGTTGAAAATTTGTTTGTGGAAAAATAACTTTCATTTGTTAGTAAGTTCTGTGCAATTCTGTAAACTCAAAAATTTGATTCAATAATTATTTATGGCAATTCATGCACCGGCAATACATTTGCACCATGTTATTATTAGATGGAAAATTAGCCGCCCAAAGCATAAAAAATATCCTTAAAAAGGAAACAGCCGGCTTTATTAATATGGGTAAAAGGCCACCGCATCTTGCTGCAATCCTTGCAGGTAAAAATGGCGCCAGTGAAACTTATGTTGCCGGTAAAGTAAAAAGCTGCCAAGAAATTGGATTTAGATCCACATTGGTGCAGTACGGAGAAGATGCTGATGAAAATATACTGCTCGCAAAAATTCGCGAATTCAATGATGACGGATTAATTGACGGCATCCTTGTTCAGCTCCCGTTGCCTGAACATATAAATGAACAAAAAATAATTGAAGCCATAAGCCCTGAAAAAGATGTGGATGGCTTTCATCCGCTAAATGCAGGCAGGCTGATGCAGGGCATGCAGACATTTATACCCGCTACTCCTTATGGCATTATGCTGCTGCTGGAGTATTATAATATTGATACAAAAGGAAAACATGCTGTGGTAATTGGCAGGAGCAATATAGTGGGGAGACCAATGAGTGTTTTATTAAGTTCAAATCTAAAATACGGTAACTGCACGGTTACATTGTGTCATTCACACACAAAGGATTTACAGGAAATCTGTTTACAGGCGGATATCCTGGTGGCCGCGCTTGGCCGCCCGGGTTTTGTAAAAGCAGGTATGGTAAAAGAAGGCGCTGTTGTAATTGATGTGGGTATTACCAGAGTGGATGACCCTGCTGCAAAAAAAGGGTACCGCATTAAAGGAGATGTATTGTTTGATGAAGTTTCACTAAAAGCGTCTGCTATTACGCCTGTGCCCGGCGGTGTAGGGTTAATGACGGTTGCGGGGTTATTGAAAAATACGATGCACGCTTACTTAAACCGGCATACATAAATTAACTTCCAGTTTTAAAATCACCATTCACCATTCACTATGCCTTCCTTAATGCCCCCTGCTCAGCAATTGCAACCGCTTCCTGTAATGGAATCTTTTTATACTTTGCAGGGAGAAGGCTTTCACCAGGGAAAAGCGGCATATTTTATACGCCTGGCCGGGTGCGGTGTGGGCTGTATCTGGTGTGATGTAAAAGAAAGCTGGGATGCAGCAAAATATGCTCAAAAAAACATTAAAGAAATTACTGCTGATGCATTATCAACCATTGACTGTCAACTGTCAACCGTCAACTGCAAACCTGTAATAGTTATAACCGGTGGCGAGCCATTGATGCATAATTTAGATGAACTCACTGCTTCACTCCAGGCCGCGGGTTTAAAAACACATATTGAAACATCCGGCGCATACCCGTTAAGCGGTACATGGAACTGGATTTGTTTATCCCCTAAAAAATTTAAAGCCCCGTTGCCCGGAATTATCCCACTTGCAAGTGAATTAAAAATAATAGTGTTTAATAAATCTGATTTTAAATGGGCTGAAGAATATGCCGCCAAAGTTTCTCCCTCCTGCAAACTTTACCTGCAGCCGGAATGGGGCAAAGCGAAAGATGTTACACCGCTTATTATTGAGTATATCAAAGCAAATCCCAAATGGGAACTGAGCCTGCAGATACATAAATATATTAATGTGCCCTGAGTTCCTGTATCAATATTTATGTAAAGGAATTTTAAAAAAAAGAATGGAAATTTCTTTGCACTTGCAGGGATTTTTTATTAACTTTATATGGTACACGTATTCGCAGTTACTGCGTTTCAAAACATACACTTTACCTCATTTCATATATCCGGGATAGGGATATTATAGAGACTTTACAGAGATATTACAGAGACTTTATAGAGACCTTACAGAGACCATACTCCATAGTAGCTTCACAAATGCCTGATTGTAGCTTCATAGATACTGCATGATATAGTAATATTAGATGAATTGGAGAGTCAGACCCGCAGGGATGAATGCTGGCAATTATCCGGACAATGGCTTTAATAATATAAATAATCTGAAGAAATAATTTTAAATAATTGCACGGATTTTATAATATCATTGTGCCCTCCCAGCGCCCCTGAACCTCGGCAGCCAGTAAGTATCATTCAGGTCACTGATAGTTACACCGCTGCTGGTGGAGGCATGCGCAAATTTATTGTTGGCTAAATAAATACCCACATGCGTAATATCTCTTGTTCTGCCGCCTGTATGAAAAAATACAAGGTCTCCTTCCTTTATATCAGCATCATCAACTTTTTCAGAAATATTATACTGCTCCTGCGCAGTGCGCGGAACATTAACACCATATACATCACGCATCATCGTCTGCGTAAAAGCTGAACAGTCAATGCAGTTTTCTGTACTGCCGCCCATGCAGTATCTTGTTCCCCACCAGTGATCAATATTTTGCAGCAGAGTAATATTCACGGTTTGTTCAGGCAGCAGGTTAAGCAGTTGCGCATATTTCAATTGCAGCAACCCTGCATCGGCCATATTTGTATTTACACGCGGGTTATCGGGTTGATTATTGATGATTTCGCCCGGTGCCTTTGCAGGAGTGCTTGCTGTTGCTGATTTTGCGCCGGGTGTTACTTCAATATTATCAAGAAACTCAACATGGCCTGTATTCTTTGCCTGAGAGGTATTTGTGGTATTGGAATTATCTTTAGACGAAAGTTGCTGAAGGCTTTTACAACTGCTGAGAAGTAAAACTAAGGCAATGTATGGTATGATATTTTTTTTCATCAGCAAATACAATGCAATATAACAGGGCATTTCAATTCAGCAAATATCATGCTTATCTTTTTTTATGCACGATTGTGGATTGTGTAAATTTATTTACGCTCAACGCTGCATTTAAATAACGAAATTTGCATTTCAATTATTCAGCGTCAAACCGGAAACAGGAAACCTTCTTATGGCTCAATTTTCACACCTCCATGTTCATACACAATATTCTTTGCTTGATGGGGCGGCTTCCATCGAAAGCTTATACAAAAAAGCAGCAGCCGGTAATATGCCTGCACTTGCCATTACAGATCATGGTAATATGTTCGGCGTTTTTGAATTTGTAAAACAGGCATGGAACAACACAAAGGTTGTGGGCAAAGATGAAAAAGGGAACGGCATCCTTGAACCGGTTATAAAACCCATTGTAGGCTGTGAATTTTATGTAGTGAAAGACAGGCATGCCAAAACTTTTACAAAAGAAGTAAAAGACGACCGCTATCACCAGGTGCTGCTTGCAAAAAATAAAACAGGTTACGCAAACCTTGTAAAACTTACTTCACTCGGTTTTATTGAAGGCATGTACAGCAAATATCCGCGCATAGATAAAGAACTCATAGAACAATATCACGAAGGGCTGATTGCCACCACCTGTTGTATCGGTGCTTATGTACCGCAAACCATTTTGCACAAAAGTGAAACCGATGCAGAAAAAGAATTCAGATGGTGGCTGGATATGTTTGGAGAAGATTATTATATAGAACTGCAGCGCCATAATATTAAAGAACAGGAAATCATCAATCAGACATTACTAAAGTTTGCAAAAAAATATAATGTGCCGGTAATAGCCACAAATGACAGCCATTATACAGATGTTGATGATTACAATGCACATGATATTTTACTCTGCATCAATACTGGCGAAAAGCAGGCTACACCTGGTTTTGATGATTTTGTGAATGATGACCTGCAGCTAAAAAACCGGCGGTTTAAATTTCCCAATAACCAGTTTTATTTTAAAACGCCTGAAGAAATGCAGCAACTTTTCAGCGATATTCCCGAAGCCATTGACAACACAAATGCCATCGTGGATAAAATAGAAATACTGAATTTAAAAAAGGATATTTTATTACCCGCTTTCCCTGTACCCAAAAAATTTCAGGTACATGAGAAAGATGAAATCATTGGTAAAAATATTATTAAACCAGGTGTAAACAACCAATGGGAATATCTGAAAGACCTTACTTATGATGGCGCGAAAAAACGCTATAATGAAATAACGGAAGAGATACGCGAAAGGCTGGAGTTTGAATTATTTACTATAAAAACAATGGGCTTTGCCGGGTACTTTTTAATTGTAAGCGACTTTATAAAAGCAGGCCGTGAAATGGGCGTATTTGTTGGCCCCGGCCGCGGTTCTGCTGCCGGAAGTGTTGTGGCGTATTGTATCGGCATCACAAATATTGACCCCATAAAATACAATTTACTTTTTGAAAGGTTTTTAAACCCCGACCGTAAAACAATGCCTGATATTGACACTGATTTTGACGATGAAGGCAGGCAAAAAGTGATTGATTATGTAGTGGATAAATATGGGAAAAACCAGGTGGCTCAGATTATTACTTACGGCACGATGGCCGCAAAAATGAGTATAAAAGATGTGGCGCGGGTAATGGATCTTTCATTGGCAGAAAGCAATGTACTTGCAAAAATGGTTCCTGAAAGGCCGGGAACTGATTTAGGCCGCGTACTTACAGCCCCCTTTACCATAAGAGAATCAAAGGGCGGCGAAAAATCACTGGAAGAAAAAGAAGGTTATGGTGGTGAGGAACTGGAAAATATTAAACGTCTGCGTGACATTTATAAAGGCTCCGATCTCCGTGCGCAGGTTTTAAAAGAAGCAGAACGTTTGGAAGGTTCTGTGCGCAATACCGGCGTACATGCGTCGGCCATCATCATAGCACCGCAGGATCTTACCGATTTAATCCCTGTTGCTATTTCAAAGGACTCCACCCTTTGGGTTACACAAATAGAAGGCGGAACTATTGAAGAAGCCGGTGTTTTAAAAATGGATTTTCTTGGTTTGAGAACATTATCTATTTTAAAAACAGCACTTGAACTTATTAAACAAAACCATGCTGTTGAAATTGATCTAGATAACCTTCCGCTGGATGATGAACAAACTTTTTACTTATACCAGCGCGGCGAAACAAATGGCACATTCCAGTTTGAAAGTGTGGGTATGCAAAAATATTTGCGCGAATTAAAGCCCGATAAATTTGGCGACCTTATAGCTATGAATGCATTGTACCGCCCCGGGCCTATGGCTTACATCCCTAAATATATTGCGCGTAAAAACAGAAAGGAACCGGTGGAATATGACCTGCCCGAAATGAAAGAATACCTGGAAGAAACTTATGGCATTACCGTTTACCAGGAACAGGTAATGCTGCTCTCACAAAAACTTGCAGGCTTTACAAAAGGGCAGGCCGATATGCTGCGCAAAGCAATGGGTAAAAAAGACCGTAAAACGCTTGATAAAATGAAAAGCAGTTTTATAGAAGGCGCTGTAGCAAAGGGTTTGCTGCTATCATCCCTGGAAAAAATATGGACCGACTGGGAAGCATTTGCACAATATGCTTTTAATAAGTCGCACTCCACCTGCTATGCGCTTGTGGCTTATCAAACGGCATATCTTAAAGTGCATTATCCCGGTGAATACATGTCAGCCGTGCTTAACCATGCGGGAAGTATTGACAAGGTTACTTTTTATATGGAGGAATGTAAACGCATGGGCATAAAAGTGCTGGGCCCTGATATCAACGAATCGCTGAAAGGGTTTGCGGTAAATAAAAAAGGGGAAATACGTTTTGGTTTGGGTGGATTAAAAGGCGTGGGCGATGCTGCAATTGAGAGTATAATTTGTGAACGTATTAAAGAAGGGTTGTATAAAAATATTTTTGATTTTATAAAACGTGTAAACCAGAGAAGCGCAAATAAAAAATCACTGGAAAGCCTTGCATACTCCGGTGCATTCGATTGTTTTAAAGATATACACCGTGCGCAATATTTTTATATCCCGCAGGGTGATACGCGCAACGGCCTGGAACGTATCGTGAATTTTGGCAACCAGTTTCAAAATAATAAAACACAAAGCAGCAACAGCCTGTTTGGTGATGCGGTAATGGCGGAAATCCCCGTGCCTAAACTTCCCGCCTGCGAGCCATGGACGCTTACCGAACTGCTGGATCATGAAAAAGAAGTTACAGGGATGTTTATGAGCGGGCACCCGCTTGACCATTTTAAATTTGAACTGAAATATTACGGCATTATGCAGTTGGCTGATTTTAATGAAGTAAAAGAATCAGTAACATTTATTACTGCAAATGCCGGTAAAAATTTTCGCCTTGCAGGTTTGGTGACAGATGCGCAGCACCGCGTAACCCGCACCGGGCGCAACTTTGGCTCACTAAGCATTGAAGACTTCAGCGGTAAAACAGAGCTGATGCTGTGGAGCGATGATTATGTCCGCCTGCATAATTACCTTGAAAAAGGGAATAATTTATTAGTGAATGGTTTTTTTAAACAGCGTTACAATAGTGACCAGTTTGAATTTAAAGTAACTTCTATCACATTGCTGGAAACAGCTAAACAAACCTTAACAAAGCAGCTTGAAATAAATATTGAACCGGCTTCCATTACTCCCTCCTTTGTTGAATTTGTTGAAAAAAATATACGCAGCAACCCCGGCAAATCTTCTGTACGGTTTAATATTTATGAGCCAAAAGAAAATTTAAAACTTAGTTTATACACCCTGGAAAAAGGGTTCAGTATGAATGAAGAAATGGCGGAATTTTTAATGGATAACCCTGATGTAGAAGTAAATGTGGCGTTGGCGGGGTAAATATTTTTTATGTACCCGGCATTTGTTTTCATGGCATCTTCGTTGCGTCGCACACTTGTACATTCACGTCATTGCGAGGCACGAAGCAATCTATATCTTGCTTTATATGCTTGTTAAATTCATTTGCACAGATTGCTTCGCGGTGCTCGCAAATGAGGGCCATTGCGTCGCCTCTTGTACGGTTGTAACAATGAACAACAAATTGCGGCAGCTTAAAATATTTTTTCTATCATTTTGCAGTTTGTTGGTAACAATACCAACAAAGGTATCGGGGGTGGACTACATATGCAATTTAAAAAATAACCTGTGAACAATGAATTACCTAAACACTAACTAAATTCTTTTTTCGTTTGGTAAATATGCCAAAACCTACAACATGCTTTTTCATTTTTGCATATATGCTGTTGGTCGAATTTGCCAAAGCACAGGATCCACATTTTGGCGGGCAGCAGGATATGAATATATGGTATAATCCCGCATTAAAAATCGACAAATTCCCGCTTGTTCATTTAAACATGCACAGTGTTTCATACCCCAATATAATTTCTTATGCCAGTAAAGCACTAACTGTTGACCTGCCTTTTGTTGCTAGGGATGCAACTGACTATAATAATATTCCTTTTGTTAATTTCTCGCTCGGCATCAGTACAGATAACTCAAGTGAGCAGTTCATGGATGCGTCTACAGCAATGATGTCGTTATCCTATTCTTTGCCGTTGAATAATCATAACACTTACCTGGCTTTAGGATTTCAAGGGAATTATTCGTTCAACCGGGTTGGCAATGGCACAACTTATGTTTTTCCGGATCATTTTGATAAATATGGAGCACTTGGTTGGTCGATGATGATTGACCCTGGTTTGTCAGGCTTAAACCATGGATATTTCTCTGCCGGCATCGGTGCTGCCATCTTTCAAAGTGAGGAGCAAAGACAATGGTATATTGGAGGATCAGTTCGCTATGTCAACCATCCATATACAGAATGGAGTCATTCAACCCGGTTGCCTTCAAAAAGTGGAATTCAAGCTGGCTATACAATGCGTGTAAGTGTTTTAAATTACATCAGTGGATATACTAACTTTGCATGGCAAGCGGGCATAAATGAACAATTTATTGCAGCGCGCTATATTCATCACTTCAATGACACTTCTGATAATGTATTTTCGTTTGGCCTTGGTTACAGGGCCACTGATGCTGTTGTACCAGATGCAGCACTTGAGATTAGAAAAAGCCGGGTGGCTTTTTATTATGAGATTAATTTGTTTGCCAATAATTATCATCGCAAAGCCTTTGGATTTTCTTATACGTTCATTTTTTAAAAGGGTAAAGCCAGATTTATTTTCGTTGTAGAAACCATGTCGCCCTAAAATAGGTTTACACATTCCTGCCGCTGTTGGCGCCCATACTGCGCTTTCGTTGGCGTCCCCGCCAACGATTCCTGAAATTTCCCTGGTACATTTTATAGTTACAAGACATACTAACAGCAACTCAATTGCTTATCTTTAAATGATCCTAAAATCTTATCATACGGAATTTTTTACCGCAACAATTTTAGATTGAAAACACTTGTTACAGGATGATTATTGTAAGCAGATTACTGTTGACTCTTTACAATGGCTTGTAACACAAAAGCGGTGCATTGTTTACGCATTTGTAATTATGCCCAACCATGTTCACTTATTATGGAAGATAGCCGATGGATACGAAAGAGAAGAAGTGCAGGGCGCAATGATCAGTTTTACAGCCCATGCATTTATAAAATATTTGAAGCAAAGCAATTCAAACGAATTGGAGAATTACTCCGTCACAGCCGCAGATAGAAGATACCAGTTCTGGCAAAGAACGCCAATGGTAAAAGAATGCTGGAGTGAGGAATTTATGTTGCAAAAGCTAAACTACATACATTCTAATCCCTGCACGCCACGTTGGAACCTTGCTGCTTTATCTGAAGATTATAAATGGTCATCAGCGGCATTTTATGAATTAAATATTATAGAACCATATGGATGGCTTACTCATTATAAAGATTAGGTGAAATTTATTGAACCGTTGGCGGGGACGCCAACTGAAGCATCAATAACCCATACTCAGCGAAGTTTGCAACTTCCCCTTCTGGCGCAAGTATGCAGCCATACCTTTGCAGCGCAGCGTACTCGTGCCGTAGTAAAACATAACTAAAATATCAAGGCACACGCCATACACATGCCAGCCCTGCATACTTGCGCCAATACAGGGTAGAAGTAAGTGTGGCTTTGGCAAATTAAAATTATTGTGTAATGCTTATAACACTAAAAACCTGTTCCATTGATGGCGAATTGTTAAGTAATTGAAGAATAATTTCTTTGCCGTATTTTGCATAAAACCAGGTAATATTTTCTTCACGTTCCTGCAGGTCGCCACCGGGGAATAATGCTTCCTTAATTTTCTGTATTTGTTTTTGTTCCAGTTCAAATTTTCTTTTTGCCGCGCGTATCATTTTCTTCTCCAGTTCCTGTAAATCCTTTACAGCACGGGTTTTTATGGCTTCGGCATTGCTCCGCAACGTAGCATCAGCTTCAGCAGCAAGCTGCATTATTTCCGCATACAATAATTCTGTTTTTTCAAACAGGCCATCCAGCCCAACCGGTTTTTCATTTTTTGTTTCCACAATATGGTTCATCAGTTCATGCTCTGTAAAGAAAATATGTTGCGCCGCTAATGAAAGCTCATCCATTTTCTGTTTCCATTTTTCCTCCACAATTAAAAATGAATTACGCAATACAAGCGCCGGGTAAGGGACACCTGCTGCTTCAAAAACTTTTTTCAATTCAAGCCAGTAAGCAATTTCACCGCCGCCACCTATAAAAGCAATATTGGGCAAAACTGTTTCCTGCAATACGCCGCGCAGTATTACATTCGGGCTGAAGCGCTCAGGGTATTTTTCCAACTCACTTACTATTTCATCTAAACTGAAACCCAATCCCAGCGCTGGCACCTGATACCTGATACCTGATACCTCAATCCTTTCCCGCCTGTCATCAATCAAATAAAATAGATTCAGTTCCCTTCCGGCGGCCTGCGCTTTGTAATTTTTCTCCAGTTCATTTACAGTTGTCTCAACCGCTTTATGCGAAAATTTTTCCTTTAATTCTTTTTCAATAACAGGGGCAAATATTTTTTTAAGTTTCCTATTATCCGGAATAAGTGTAACCAAACCATATTCACCAAATAGTTTATTTACCAGTTCAAGCGTAGCCTGCTGTATTGTTTTGCCCTCTGTATAAACATCCCTGAAAATCTCTACCAGTTCGCAGCCATAATCCAGCACAGAAACCTGGCCTTCCATGGCATTCAGTAAACCTGTGAAAGCCGTATCCACCTCCATTCTTCCCACTGAACCTGTTTGAGTTGTCTGCCATTCATATTTTATACCATCCACGGTAATGTTCCCCAGCTCTTCAATATCAGCATCTTCGCTGCCCATATAATATACAGGAACAAAATAATTTTGCGGAAACTGTTTATTCAGTTCACCTGCAAGTTTTATAGTGTGCAGTATTTTATAAATAAAAAAAACGGGGCCTGTAAAAATATTCGGCTGGTGTGCGGTAGTTACTGTAAAAGTATTTTGCTGTAAAAGCGAAGCTATGTTTTCCTGTAGTTTCGGAGAAATATCTATGCCTTTATACTGGTTCACCAATTCATCCACCAGCGTCTTGCGCTGCTGCGGAAATAATTTTCTTTCATTCACCGCAGATGCAATGCCTTCAAAAGTTGCGGCATGTTTATAAAAAGGGCGCAGCTTTTCATTTCCCTCAAGATAATCAATAATGATTTTTGAAAAATAATCGGTTGCTGAATAAGAAACCTGTGTACAATTAACTTCCATAGCAAAATATTATGCGCAATTTATGGCTATTCTTTTTTTTATATGCAAGCGTTTAACATTCTTTCACAATTCGAAAATAAACCTGTTGAAGAAAATTCTTTTGCCAACCGGAAATTCAGCCATCTTTACCATATTCGCCATACCTTATTTAAAAGAACCGTTTCAGTGGAAATACCTCATGAGTTTTGCCTGCATACCTGGCGCCGTGTATTTTGCATTTAAAAACTAAAGGCGCCACGCTTACGCAATGACGCCCTGTTTTAACCCTGCTGCAAATTCTTGCTGTATATAAATAGTTTAAAGTTGTAAATATCAGACTCTACTGCCTGCAGGAGGTTTAAAAAAAGAGGAAACATTTTTTTTGGCCGGTCAAAATATTTTCATGGCATCGGCTCTTGCGTCGCACTCTTGTGCGTTCGGAGCATAATTGAGCAAATAAATATTATCTTTTTGAGAAGAATATTTTAAGGCGTTTTCAGTTTCGCAATTTTTCCATTCGCCCCTGCAAGAAAAACTGCTCTTCCTTTTTTTGCTTTTTGGCATACATGAAAACTTTGCGTAGAAATCAGTTGCCAGTTCATACCGCCATCGTTTGAAATGTCCACCCCGCTTGTGCCGCAGGTGATTAATTTTTTTTCTGAAATATATTCCACGCAACTGCGGTAGCCGTGTGGCGGGGTTTGGGGATGATAAAATTGGAATTGATTCTTGAAATCAAATAAAATACAATTACCTGTTGTGTCTTTATCATTTGCAAAATCACCGCCAACAATTATTCCCTTTTGTAATTTATTATTGATATCAATTGAATTTGCGCCTTTTGATTCTTTGCCTTGATTGATAGGCAATGTGTTTACTTGAATGTATGAAACATATAAGTTTGAGTGACTTCCTCCAGAAACAATATAAAAAAAAGGTTTCTTCCCATTGTAAAATTTCACATTGGTTCCGCTTGAAGCAAAGAAGGCTTCCCCATCTGGAAAAACGGCTTCCATCTCTGAAGTTGTTTCTGATTTTTTCCATGTTTCACCACCATTTCCAGTAGTAGCTAAAAATATTCTTTGATAGATAGGATCGCCAACTACAACGCCATAATTTCTATCCCGAAAATCCATCGCATCTAAAAACATTCCTTTGGTACTGTCTTCAAAAACTTTATACCAATTCTTCCCACCATCTTTTGTTTTTAAAATAACTGCTGGTTCGGCCACAGCCATTATGATTGCTGTGTTCGCATCAAAAGCTTCCACATCACGAAAGTCGCGCTGCTCAAAGCCTTGCACCGTAAGCCATTCAAAGGTTTTACCGCCGTCAACAGAACGTGCAACCGTGCCGTTGCTGCCGCTTGCCCAAATAATATTATCATCCACTACGCACAAACCACGTAATGAAGTTTTTCTTCCTGAGTCAAGTACATTAATAATATTTTGCTGCCCATTGCTTTGATAAATGCAACCAAGAAGAATAAGTACGGCAATGAATTTCTTACGCATGAAATGATTTTAGAAAATAAATGTAGAATGTAAAATGCAGAATAGAAAATGTAAATGCACAACATCTCCTCAACGATTTCGGGCAAACCCTGTTTCTTTTTTCAATTCTTCCACTACATTAAACACAATCGGGCAAATCCCGTAATTGGCAATAACACTGAATAGCCGAAAAATAAATCCCGGTTTATGCAGGTGCGGAAAATCGCGGCAGGCTTGTGGCCTTGCTTCATAAACCGAGCACTTATTTCCCTTTAAAAAATGGCAGGGTATTGCATTAAAAATGGCTTCGTCACTTTCGCCGGATTTCTCAAGGTAGTTTTTTTCAAAAGCCTCTTCATCAATAGCCAGGTGTTGTGAAAGCCTTGCTGCATCTGCTTTCTCCACGCTTATCATCAGGCCGCGGCAGCAATTGCCGCATTGTGTACAATCAATTTGGGCAGCAACCGTTTCATTTAGCTGAAATACTTTTTTATCAATTTTTTTATCATCTTTTCCTTTTAAAAAACTGCGGAAACGGTAATTTTCTTCTTCTTTTTTTAAAGCGGTTTCTGCAATAATTTTTAAGTCAGTGATGATATTCATTAGTGCAAGGTAATTTTTTTAAAAACCAGGAAACAAAAGACAGGAAACAAAAAGATAAGAAGCAGGGAGAAAA
The DNA here is from genome assembly GCA_038207175.1 of Chitinophagales bacterium. Classification (GTDB taxonomy): domain Bacteria; phylum Bacteroidota; class Bacteroidia; order Chitinophagales; family Chitinophagaceae; genus JBBRAD01. The sequence goes on along the minus strand of JBBRAD010000008.1, from coordinate 85,294 downwards.
AGGAAGAAACAAAAAACGAACAGCCAAACCTGCAAACATTTACAAATTTATCAGCAGTTTCACTTTATCATTCATATAATAGCCACCGGGATGAGATGCAGTGTAATCAAGGTTTATCCAGTACTCACCGTTATTCTCATGATAATAAATGCGGTCAATTTTTTCATCGTTGAACAACTGTACGATGGCCTGCTGCAGCACATCAAAATTTTTTTTGTCGCCCGCATACATTTCAGGGTACATGTGGCCTTCAACAATTACCAGCCTGCATTTTGCGCCAATGCTCATTAAACAGCTTGCCATTAAAATGCTGTGGTCATCACAATCGCCGCCCATGCCGTTTAAAATGGTTTCCCTTGGCGTGGCATAATATTCGTCGCGCTGTTCATCAGGCACATATTTAAAATTGCTGTTGATGTATTTGAACAATGATAAATAGCGCGGCAGCATATTGTATTTTGTTTCATAACCTTTAAAATAATCTAATGAATGCTGCACCGAAAAATTACGCACCACGGAATCCCTGTATTGTACTTTTTCTTTTACCAGCCTTGTTACTTTGCTGGCTGCGTCTTCAAACAGCGAAGGGCTTACACTCAGCGCATCTGATTGCTTTTCTTCGCGCACATTCCAGTTTTTGTAGGCAAGTGTTGTGTAATCGTTATAAACATTTGTAAAGCCATACCTGCCGGATATTTCATTCATAATTAAAATGCCGGTTACAAGAATTAAAGCGGGGATAACCATTGGCCTTACAAGCGATATAAGCAGCCGGATCAATATGATGGTAATAATAAATGAAATGATCAGATCAATATTAAAACCGCCGACCATAATTGGGGGGATAAACCTGCAGATAAAAGGGGCAAGGGGAATAATGATGAGGATGCCGGCAATATAAGTTACTATTTCCTGCGCTGTAGTATATCTTTTATCTGCCTGGAGGACTGCCATAGTATAAAACTATTTTGAGTTTTGCAATACTGTGTTTTTGTATTGTTAAAATAATACGTGTGAATAAAAAAATACGGCAGAACTTTTATCCACATAAACGCATGTTGTGTACAAAAGTTGTGCTGGTGCGCTAATTTGTACAGTTAAATTTGCAGAAAATAGATTAACTGAAAACGTTGCCGCACCTGAAACTGAAGCTGCATAAAGTTATTCAGAACAAGTGTGCGACGCAAGGGACGATCATTAATGGTCAAATGGTTGGCCAATAATTATCCCTTTTTTTAATGACTTATTGACCAATGACCAAATAACAAATCTTTATGGGAGAAGATAAAAATTTATTTGATTACAACGAAGACAGTATTAAAAGCCTTGACTGGCGTGAGCATATTCGCCTGCGGCCGGGCATGTATATTGGAAAATTAAGCGATGGTTCTGCGCCTGATGACGGCATTTATGTGATGATGAAAGAAGTGATTGATAACTGCGTGGATGAACACACGATGGGTTTTGGCCGGCATATTGATATTGAGATTGAAGACAAAACTGTTACTATTCGCGATTATGGCCGCGGCATCCCGTTGGGAAAAGTAGTGGATGCAGTGAGCAAAATAAATACCGGCGCAAAGTACGACAGCAAAGCGTTTCAGAAGAGCGTTGGGCTAAACGGCGTGGGTACAAAAGCGGTGAATGCGCTGAGCAGTTATTTTAAAGTGGAAAGTTTTCGTGAAGGAAAAGTGAAGATTGCAGAATTTGAAAAAGGTATTTTAATAAAAGATCATAAAGAAGCAAAAAGTGATGGTGAAAATGGAACGCTGATAACTTTTATTGCTGACGGAAGCATGTTTCATAATTATCATTTCAGGAACGAATATTTAGATAATCAATTATGGAATTACTGTTATTTGAATGCCGGGCTTGTGATGAACTTAAATGGCAAGCGTTATGTAAGTAAAAATGGTTTGCTTGATTTGCTGCAACGCAAAACGAATGAAGATGAAATATGTTATCCGATTATTCATTTAAAAGCAGAAGATATTGAAGTGGCTATTACGCACAACAGGGATTATGGTGAAGATATTTTTTCTTTTGTAAACGGGCAGTATACTACGCAGGGAGGCACGCATCAGCAGGCTTTCCGCGAAGCGTATGTAAAAACGATTCGTGATTTTTATAAAAAAGATTATGAAGCTGCGGATATAAGACAGAGCATTGTCGCAGCGATTTCAGTGCGGGTGCAGGAACCGGTTTTTGAAAGCCAGACAAAAACAAAATTAGGCTCGCAGTATGTGTATGAGAACGGGCCGAGCATGAAAAATTTTATTGCGGATTTTTTCGCGAAAGAATTAGATAATTTTTTGCACCGCAATTCCCAAACGGCAGAAGCTTTAAAGAAAAGAATCGAACAAAGTGAAAAAGAAAGAAAAGAACTAAGCGGAATACGCAAGCTTGCAAATGAACGGGCGAAAAAAGCAAACCTGCACAACAAAAAATTACGCGACTGCCGTTTTCATTACAATGATGAGGCTTCAGGTAAAGATAAAAATGCTGTGGTTGAAAAACAAAAACAAACTACTGTTTTTATTACAGAAGGCGACAGCGCAAGCGGCTCCATCACCAAGTCGAGGCAGGTGGAAACGCAGGCTGTGTTTAGCTTACGTGGTAAACCGCTGAATTGTTTCGGCCTTACAAAAAAAGTGGTGTATGAAAACGAGGAATTCAATTTGCTGCAGCATGCCTTGAATATTGAAGATGGACTTGAGGGCCTTCGTTATAACAACATTGTGATTGCAACTGATGCCGATGTGGATGGCCTGCACATCCGTTTATTGATGATGACTTTTTTCCTGCAATTTTTTCCTGACCTTGTAAAACAGAACCATGTGTTTATTTTAGAAACACCGTTGTTCCGTGTGCGAAACAAACAGGAAACGATTTATTGTTATGATGAAACAGAAAAACAAAATGCAGTAAAAAAATTAGGCAACAAGCCGGAAATCACGCGGTTCAAGGGTTTGGGAGAAATTTCACCGGAAGAGTTTGGAAAATTTATTGGCAACGATATTCGTTTGCAACCGGTGATTTTAGAGCAGGGCGACCATATTCAAAATTTATTAGAATATTTTATGGGTAAGAATACAATGGAACGGCAGGAATTTATTATTGATAATTTAAGGGTGGAACTGGATTTGGTGGAACAATAATTTTTGCACCAGGCTGAAGTGCTGCCATCAAGTTTCGTTGCGTCGCACTCTTCTACTTCAGTAAGTATTTCACCTGCAATATTCGACAATAAAAAATTTAATACAGCTAAAATAATTTATAAAAATGATACATATAGTTTTCCAGGAAGCAGATATTGCTGTATTACAAAAAGCAATAGAATTAGATGAGAGTTTAAATGGTGAAATCATTCAAATAAAAGATGATTTTGCTGTTGGGCCTCTTACTAACATTTACGAACCAGAGAGCTATCAGCAAAGAAGGGACTGGTGGAAAATGCTGCTTGAGTTTTCTCCTTACATGGATTCATTGAATATTGTGGATGATAAGTTAACGGTTCATCAATTGCGTGAGACGCTTGATTCTACCGCATCTCAGGACGTTTGGATCTGGATGGGACAAAATGCCCATGATGTATGCGGTTACTATTGGCTTATTTCACAATTAAAAGAATTTCACGGAAGGATTTATGTTTTGTATTTGAACAACCTTCCTTTCATAAATGAAAAAGGAAATATTTTTTATCCAACTGCTTTACATGAAATACAGCCAAAGGAATTTTTAAAAGCAAAGAAATTGGCGAGGCTTGTTACATTAAGTGAATTTGAAGTGGACCCGGATGAATGGAAAAAACTCTGCGATGAAAATGCAATGGTGAGAATATTAGAAGGAGGTAAAAAAATTGTAAGCGTTGATGCCTTCTATTATGATGCAGATATTTTAAAAGCAGTAACCGCAGAACCGCAAAAGCTTTCAAAAACTTTCAATACACTGTTTGGAAAAATGAAAGTAAAAACGGGAGATGTATTTCTTGTGTGGCGCATGCGTGAATTGATTAAAGAAGGAAAGTTAGAACTGGTTGGTGATTGGGAAAATGGATGGAAGGAGATGGCAATAAAAATTGCCGGTGCGCCGGAAGAAATTATTAATACAGAAACGGAAGTTTTATGAAAACACTTATACGGCTTGAAGAAACAGGCATGTTCCTTTTTGGAATATTTTTATTTTCACAATTGCCTTTTGCATGGTGGTGGTTCCTAATATTAATTCTTGCTCCTGATATAAGTATGCTTGCTTATTTATTTGGAAATAAGGTTGGTGCGATCGGCTACAATCTTTTTCATCACAAGGCTGTGGCGCTTGCTGTGTATGTATTTGGTGTGTATCAGCAAAATGAGATTCTGCAGCTTGCCGGAATTATTTTATTTGCACATTCCAGTATGGACAGGATGATGGGATATGGATTAAAAACGTATGAAGGATTTGGATTTACGCATTTAGGCAGGATTGGAAAAGAAGCCCCTATCCCCTAAAGGTGTGTGTAGAAAAAATTGCAGAGGGTTGCACATTGTTCATTGAAAAGAAATAGGTGAAATGCTTATTTACAAAAGTTGATTAATGATATAAAGCAGGGCCTCCCTCTCCGGATGGAGTGGGAACGAGGGTGAGGCCGCTGCTGTACGACGCAACAGTTGATGCTATGAAAAACAAATGCAGGGACAAAATATTTCTGAATTAAAATGGCGAAAGAAACAAATAAAGAATTAGACCTTACGAATGAATCGGGTGTACAGGGACAGTATAAAACATGGTTCCTTGATTATGCATCGTATGTGATACTGGAACGTGCCGTGCCTGCGATTGAAGACGGCCTGAAACCCGTGCAGCGCCGCATTTTGCATGCGATGAAAGAAATGGATGATGGCCGTTTTAATAAGGTGGCGAACATCATTGGGCAAAGCATGCAATATCATCCGCATGGTGATGCAAGCATTGGTGATGCGCTTGTGAATATGGGGCAAAAAGATTTGCTGATTGAAACGCAGGGCAACTGGGGCGATGTGCGCACCGGTGATGATGCGGCCGCACCAAGATATATTGAAGCAAGGCTTTCGAAGTTTGCGTTAGAAGTTGCATTTAATGCAAAGACAACGGAATGGCAACTGAGTTATGACGGAAGAAAACAGGAGCCTGTAACGCTGCCGATGAAATTTCCTTTATTGCTTGCACAAGGCGCAGAAGGGATCGCAGTGGGGCTATCAACAAAAATACTCCCTCATAATTTTTGTGAAGTATGTGATGCATCTGTAAAATATTTGCGTGGAAGAAAATTTGAATTGTATCCTGATTTTCTTACAGGCGGCATGGCAGATACAACGAATTATAATGAAGGAAAACGCGGCGGAAAATTAAGGGTGCGTGCATTGATTGAAGAGCTTGATAAAAAAACATTGGTGATAAGAAATGTTCCGTTTGGAGTTACTACATCTTCACTCGCTGAAAGTATTACCAAAGCAAATGACGCGGGAAAAATAAAAATAAAAAAAGTTACCGATGTTACTGCGAAGGAAGTTGAAATACAAATTGATTTAGCGCCGGGAATTTCTCCTGATATTACGATTGATGCTTTGTATGCATTTACTGACTGCGAGATAAGTATTTCACCAAATGCCTGCGTGATAGTTGACCAGAAGCCACGTTTCCTTGGTGTGCAGGAACTGCTGAAAATTTCTGTTGATAAAACAAAAGAATTACTCAACAGGGAATTGGAAATTAAGCTGGAAGAGCTTGAAGCAAAATGGCATTTCACTTCTTTGGAGAAAATATTTTTTGAAGAAAAAATTTACAAAGAGCTTGAACAAAAACATGAAACATGGGATAAAGTAATTGAAGCGATTGACAAAGCTTTCACACCATTTAAGCCAAGATTAAAAAAAGAAATTACGAAAGAAGATATTTTAAAACTTACCGAGAAACCAGTACGAAGAATTTACCGGTTAGATATTGATGAACTGAATGAACAAATAAAAGGAATCGAAGCAGATATAGATCAGGTAAAATATAATTTGGAGCACTTAACTGATTTTGCCGTTGCATACTTTGAGAACCTTTTAAAAAAATATGGCAAGGGCAGGGAACGCAAAACAGAAATAAAATTATTTGATACCATACAGGCAAAACAGGTGGCCATCGCAAACACAAAATTGTACATGAACCGTACAGAAGGCTTTGTGGGAACGGGTTTGAAGAAAGATGAATTCATCGGTGATTGCTCTGACCTCGATGATATTATCGTGTTCACCAAGCGCGGCATTATGAAAGTGGTGAAGGTTTCTGATAAAACTTTTATCGGGAAAGATATTCTGCATGCGGCTATCTTTCAAAAGAATGATGAGCGCACCACATACAACATGATCTATTTTGACGGCACAGAAAAAAGTTTTACAAAACGGTTTAATGTAACAGGCATCACACGTGATAAAGAATATGATCTCACAAAGGGTCATGAAAAAAGCCGCGTGCATTATTTAAGTGTGAATGCAAATGGTGAAGCGGAAATAGTGAAAATTACACTGAGCCCGTCAAGCTCCGCACGCAACAAAGAATTTGAATTTGATTTCAGTGAGCTCGAAATAAAAGGCCGCGGCAGCCTTGGAAATACGGTTACAAAATATCCCATCAAATCTGTGAAGTTTAAAGAAGCAGGCAAGAGCACGCTCGCAGGAAGAAAGCTGTGGTTTGATGATAAGTTTGGCCGCCTAAACAATGATGGCAAAGGTGTTTACCTTGGAAGTTTTGAAGACGAAAAAATATTAGTGATTTACAACGATGGCAATTATGAAATTACTGATACCGAACTCACTCAGCGCTTTGAACCGGATAAAATAATACTGATTGAAAAATTTAATCCGGCAAAAATTATCAGCGCGGTTTACCTTGATAAAGACAAACTGCAATACAATGTAAAACGTTTTAAAATTGAAACTGCCACACTGCACAATAAATTTTTATTTATTAAAGAAGGCCAAGGAAACGTGCTTGAAAATGTTTCTACTGAAGAAGAGCCCATACTCGTTGTACAAACAGGCAAAGGCTCGCAGGTGCGCCGCGCAAAATTCAAGATCGCTAGAATGGTGGAGGTGATGGGCTGGAAAGCAGTGGGCACAAAACTTTTAGATTTCAGTAAAACTGTAACGATGGAATGGGAGAAGAAAGAAGGAGATACTGGCCAACCGGAATTATTCGGATAATGCATGCCATGAAGTCATGCAAAGGGCATCCTGAAATGCAGTATTATATTTTTAGGATTATAATTTTTATCTTCGGTGAAATTTCAATGCTATGAAACCAATACTTGCTGCTTTTTGTGTACTCATATTTTTTATTACCGGTTGCCAGAAAACAATTGAACCTTATACAGGTGGTGGAGCTACGGACAGCAGTTATTTTCCCCTGTCTGCCAATTCTTACTGGAAATATCATGACAGTGAATACATATCGCAGGTAACAACAGAAACTTCTTTAGGCGTGCAAATAGATTATAACGGGAAAAAATATAATAAATTTCTGCTTGCGCAATCATCTTCAGCAGACACTGCATATTTTACCCGTCAGGGCGCTGAATATTATAATTATCAGTATGAAACAGTTTCCGGCGCAGTAATACAGCTTGAAACTTTATTTTTAAATGATACCGCTTCAGTTGGATATACCTGGCAGCAGGATGCGGGTACTGTGAATGGTTTTGCAGCAAGGAACAATGGAATAATAATGGAAAAAAATATAACAGTAGATGTTGAAGGGAAAACTTATAATCAGGTAATACATACTCAACTGGAGCTGCAGTATAATCTTGGCGGCGTGTATCAAACCTACGCTACCTATGATTATTTTATTGCCAAAGGGGTGGGCATTATCAAAATTTCCTCAAACCTGGAATTTTCCGGTTCTTCTATAAAAACCGCATCAAACCTTTTTGATTATTCTATCAGGTGAACATTTTTGAAATCATCAAAAACGAATGGATTCTAAGAATCAGTTTTTACAGATAACAAAACACAATTTCTTATCCTCAACACCTTTTTTATGTGCTTCAAATAAACTCTGTTTTTTTGTTATCACTTTATGCCTGCTTAAATCAAGCACCTCGTTGTTTAAAACAAAGGCATGAAAGGACTCAAGATATGGGATTATTTTTTTCATTAACCCAACTTCTGCATTAATTTTTTGACTGCTCCATTCGGCACTTTTAACAGCCAGTAACAACTCCCGTTCCATAAAAAATATTTTGTTTTTCTAAGAACTACAAAATTAGTTTCTTAAATGGCTCTGTAATCCCAATACACCGTTAAAACAATTGTATCTGTATTTTTCAAAAAAGGGCAAAACCGGCAACCGTTTTTGAAATGGACATAAGATATGTATGGTTTTTTACATAAAAACGCTTCATCAAAAAATTATTGCGGCAGTTTGGCGTATAAATTTGTGCTGCAAACAAAAAATCAAAAGCCAGTTTGTATAAAATAAGCTTGGGAATACTACTTTAATGTAATGAAGCTATAACTTGTTCAAACTGTGCTTTTATAACCTTCTCTGAAGGGGTAAGGGAGCCTGCAGGAATGGGGTGCCGTTCCAGTATATCAGTTATTATATTATAAAATTCACCACTCATATACAGCTTATAGTTCGTGTTTTGCACCCACACTTTAACAGGGTCTGTAATATGTGGCTTGAAGTAGGTGTAAATCCAATCCCTTGGTGTTCCTGTATTGTTCGTTATTTGCGGTTCCAAACTTACACCGTCTAAAGTACCAAATGTTACAGGCCTTGGTATTTTTACAAGGTCAGCAAGGGTGGGAAGAAAATCTGTAAAATCATTTATATCCTTGTTAATTATTCCTCCGCTAACATAACCGGGCCAATACACCACTAAGGGAACATGTGTACCGTATTCGGTAGTTACTCCTTTTCCTCCAATTATATTGGTATTATTAAACCTGGAAACAATTCCTGACGGAGTACCATTATCACCGGAATAAATAATGATAGTATTTTTGTCAATGCCCAGTGTTTTTAGTTTGTTAAGGATTAACCCGATTTTTTTATCCATATATTTTACCATGGATGGGAAATAGTTTTTATCACTGGTTCCTAAATCTGGGTTCCATGCGGCAAATTGCGGATCATCCGGTGTGGGTGAAAATGGCTCATGTGTTAACACCATTGGATAATAAATAAAAAATGGGGATGATTTATTGTTTTCAATAAAATTCATTACAGAATCAGTAAAAATATCTTCACCATACTTATTCAGCGTAAGATCGGGTGTTACAAATGCACCGTTTGTATAAATTTCGGGGTTTTTATATCTTGAACCTTTGGTATCCGGGCCGATTGGATTCCATACACAATAATTATCAAACCCAAATGTGTGTATTGATTGATCACCCCCACCCAATTGCCATTTGCCATAACAGGCGGTTTTGTACCCGGCATCCTTAAACATATTGGCTATTGTTTTTTGGGTAATATTCAATGTGTCCCAATCTACATAGTTCCTGAAATTGTATTTTCCTGTAAGCAGCATCACACGTGACGGCGAGCAAAGCGGTGAACTGTGGCATTGTGTAAAACGCATCCCCTGCTGCGCCATAAAATCAATATTGGGGGTGGAATAAGATTGCCCGCCATTGCAGGTCGGTATTTCATATCCTACATCATCTCCTAAAATAAGAATGACATTGGAATTACCGGGAGGGGTAAAAGGGGGCGGTGGCGGAACCGCTTTTATATCCGTTGTTTTTTTACAGGCAACGGAAAAAAAAACCAGGAAAATTAATATTACATTAATTGTTTTCCTGCAGGCTGCCGCATAACCTGATGCTTTAATTGAATGCATAAACTTTTCTAAATTTATATTTCTTTCCACACGCAAAGATTAACAGGTAAACCTGAAGCAATATTGAGTAACTAAAATAGCGCTTTTTTCTTTTTATTGCCTTCAGTAAAATTGTTAAATATAAAAACGGCCGATAAATTACTCTCTTTAATTATTGTGGCTTTCTTATTTTGTTTATTGCGGTTATCATTTTAAAAATGTAAATAACTGAGCAAACCTGCATTATTATTATCTTAGCAACCCTTTTAATATTTATTCTAAAATTTAGAAAAGATGAAAAAAATACTGCTTGTTTTAACTGTTTGTGTATCGGCCCCAGCCTTTGCCCAAAACCTTATGACACCGGAACTGCTCTGGAAATTAGGCAGGGTAAGCGCTTTGGGTATTTCAAAAGATAAGCAATATGTGGTGTACAGTGTTGCTGTGCCGGATGTGGAGCAAAACAAAAACACACACAAAATATATATTGTTCCTGTAAACGGCGGCAATGCAGTTGAAATAAACAATGCAGACAGCCTGCTGGTAAACCAAAAAATTTCAGCAGATGGCAAATATATTATCAGCAGTGACGGTGTAAAAATTGTAAAAGTAACGGGCAGCGATTTTTATCCTGAACTCACCAAATCCAATGTTTACATTTCCAATTCTTTAAACTACCGCCACTGGGATGAATGGGAAGATGGAAAATACGGACACATTTTTGTAGCGCCAATCGTTGGTGGAAAAACAGGCGATGCAAAAGATATTATGAAAGACGAGCCTTATGATTGCCCGCAAAAACCTTTTGGCGGTGATGAAGATTTTGTGTGGAACCCCGATAGCAAACAAATAGTGTATGTATGCAAGAAAAAATTTGGTACGGACTACGCAACCAGCACCAACACTGATTTGTACGGGTATGATATTACCATAGGTACTACAAAAAACCTTACAGAAGAGAATAAAGGATATGATATAAACCCTTCTTACAACAGCAAAGGGGAGCTTGCATGGTTAAGCCAGAAACGCGAAGGCTATGAAGCGGATAAGCAGGATATTATTGTATCAAATGGTATTAATAAAATAAATCTTACCTATCAGCGGGATGATATTAATGTGGAGAGTTTTAAATGGAGCGATGATAACAGGAATATATTTTTTATTGCACCCATTAACGGTACGCTGCAATTATTTAAAGTAAATTATCCGGGCCTTACCAGGATGGCGGTGGTAATTGAGCAAATAACAAAAGGAGATTTTGATATTAATGAAATTGTTGGCCTGTCCGGCAATAATTTAATTGTTTCCAGGTGCGATATGAACCACGCATCGGAACTGTACAGTGTAAATATTGAAGATGGAAGCATGGCGCAGGTAACGCATGTAAACGATGCAGTATATAGCACTGTCGGTATGTGTAAAACGGAAAGAAGGTTTGTTACCACAACCGACAATAAAAAAATGCTGGTATGGGTTATTTACCCGCCGGGCTTTGACGCAGCAAAAAAATATCCCACTCTTTTATATTGCCAGGGAGGCCCGCAATCGGCCCTCACTCAATTTTATTCTTTCCGCTGGAATTTTCAGCTGATGGCTTCAAATGGTTATATAATTGTTGCACCATGCAGGCGTGGCATGCCGGGTTTTGGCACACAATGGAATGAACGGGTAAGTAAAGATTGGGGAGGGCAGGTAATGAAAGATTACTTAAGCGCAATTGATGCGGTATCTAAAGAAAAATATGTTGATACCGCCAGGAGAGGCTGTGTGGGTGCGAGTTTTGGCGGGTTCTCCGTTTTTGAGCTGGCAGGAATGCATAATCACCGGTTTAAAACTTTTATATCGCACGACGGCGTTTTTGATTTCAGGAGCATGTACGGAACCACTGATGAAATGTGGTTTGAAAACTGGGAAAAAGGAGGCGCTTACTGGGAAAAAGATAATGCAGTGGCGCAAAGGTCGTTCAACCAGAGTCCGAGTAATTTTGTTGCAAAATGGGATGCACCCATCATGATTGTACAGGGCGGAAAAGATTACCGTGTGCCAATAGAGCAGGGGCAGCAGGCATTCCAGGCCGCGCAACTGCGTGGTATAAAAAGCAGGTTTGTTTTTTTACCTGATGAAAACCATTGGGTGTTAAAAGCGCAGGATGCATTGGTTTGGCAGCACGAATTTTTTAAATGGCTGGATGAGACACTGAAGTAACAATTAATAGGTAGTATAAACAATCATAAAACTGATGAGGAGCATAACAATCATGCCGGTAAAAAAAAGCACATCAGCAAACCATTCCATGCGCCTGTAGTTTTCTCTGCGCAGTGCTGCATAAGCACAGATGGCCGATGCAATAAAAATAGTGCTGTTAATGCTCAGCATATCATCTGCATAAGTTTGAAGGCTTATTTTCATTACCCGGAAAAGTGCGATGATGGTAATGCAAACACCCACCATTGTTGTGGAGCCTGAAAATATATAAGCTGCTATCTGCCTGTTGTTGCCGTAATTGCTTTTCATTTATTTTCATTTAAACTTTAGTGAAATTACAGCATTTATAAAAAATTGATAAAACAAGTGAAAAACAATCAGGGGCAGTTTTACTGATCCCTTGATGGGCAAATAAACACTCCGGATTCTAAAGAAGCTGTCAGTTATATTAATCAGACCTGTCTTTAATATTATTTTTTGTGCCCGGCTGTGTTACTGCTATGAAACCGGGTTGCGTCTCACACTTTTACATCTTGAGCAATTTTGGGCATAAAAAGCATTTTCATTTTTTGAGAACGATTTTTTTATAAACACCAGAACTTGAATTTATCTTAACAGCACCATTTGTTTTGAACCAATTAATTTTCCATCCACCAGCAATGAATAATTGTAAGCGCCTGATGCAAGCACTGAAGCATCTACATTTATTCTTCCTTTTCCTGTACCGGAAATATTTATTGCTTTTAATGTTTCACCATTTTTATCCGTAATGATTATTTGCGCAGCATTAAATTTTTGTGGCAGCGTATAACCTATACTGGTACTGTGATTGAAAGGATTGGGTGTATTCTGCTCTAATGCTGCACCATCTGTTATTATGGTATTATACGTTTGGGCAGCTGCATTTGCGGAGGGACTGCATGCATCCTGTTTTTGCTGGATGGATAATACAAGTGTTTTTAAATCATCAATTTGCGATTGCTGTTTTTGCAATTGCGAGCGAAGTGTAGCATTATTGTTTTTAAGTGAATCATTTTGACCTGACAATTCCTGCACTGCTTTTGCTAGCGAAGGCACAAAATCAGCATATACCAAAGAGTAATTATCTTTTGCATTTTGCGGATGGTTTACACCATCAAAATCGTACCCAATCTGCTGTGCTGTTTTCTCCACATCCTGTGCTATGAAGCCTGTACGGATTTTCTTTTCTCGAATTGCATAATCTGTCTGCATACTATTTATCACACTGTCTTTTCTGCCAAGAAATTGATCAAATTTCTTTAGCTCAAGATTATAAGTAACCGGTTTTAATTTATTAATAAATTCAAGCCCCGGTACATTCTCCTCTATATTGTTTTTAAACCTGCCATCGCTGAAAGTACTCCATCCTACTGCCCGCCTATATCAGTTACATTACCGTCGCCTACCACCACTTTGTTAGAAGCATTAACCATCGCATTTGATCCTAACGCCATAGCATTATATATAGAATAATCAAATGAAAATACTACATCAGCAAAATATCCCACTGCAGTATTGAGGCCATAATCGTTATTGTTGGATAAAAGTGCCTGGTATCCAATTGCGGTGTTTCCCCCTCCGCTATAGTTGTTAAAAAGTGTATGGTAACCCAAAGCAGTATTTGAGGAAATATTTCCACCCCCAAGACCGATAGTTAATCCATTCACTCTCGCATTACCGCTCACATCGAGGCTCACTGCCGGTGTAGTAGTACCAATGCCAACATTCCCCAGGTTATAATAAATATTACTGCCATTAACTGTCCATGGCGGGGCAGTATTTTGTACTGTGCCATTTGCAAATTTCAGGTTGTACAAATTCACATCTTTCCATTTTAGTGTACTGCTTCCAAGGCTGATACTGTTGGTGATTTTCGGTAGCATACTTGAATCAATAGCAGTAGTTATAAGGTTTGATAACGATGTATTTGCCCCCCTTTGTGGTCACGGCAGTCCATGCAGCGCCATTGTAAAAATAAAATCCTGGTGTACTGTTGGTTTGATAAATCATTAATCCTGTTGCAGGTGTCAGGATTGCATCACGTTGTGTTTTGGTCATACGAGGAATTAAAACTCCTTTTGTAGTTGAAGTAATGTCAAGTAAAGAAGATGCATTTGGTGCAAGTGTGCCAATATGCCTGCAGCGCCTGTTGTTGGGAAAGTGTTGGTTTGTGAAATTGCCGTTTGCAAAATCAAAAACATTTGCATGCAAAAAGCCAATGCAATTTGCAAACTGTGTTTTGTTTTCATAAAGGAAAGGGTTGGTGAATGGATAATTCAAGAAATCTACGAATAATATTGAAAGATACAATACCTGAACAGTTTTGTAATTTTTTTGCATCAGGCAAAATCTATTCTATTATGCTTCGTTGCGTCGCACACTTCAACGCTTTGTACTTTGTTCAGCATTATGCAAACATGCAAGTGTTTTTTCTGCTGCTTCATGTTCCAACTGTACAATTGTGCGACGCAAGGAACGATACTATGAAATAAAAAAGCTGGCAACAAAAGCCCTCTGAATCCCCTGAAGGGAGACTTATTAATTCCCTTTAGGGCTGGGGTATTATTCCATTTAGGGGAGGTTAGGCGGGGCTCCCTATCTTTGCGGCTATGCATTATGTTTCTGCGGAAGGTTTAACGAAGAGTTATGGCATTGAGCCGTTGTTTAATAATATTTCATTTCACATAAATGAAGGCGATAAAATTGCAGTGATTGCACGCAATGGCGTGGGCAAGAGTACGCTGCTGCGCATACTTGCGGGTAATGAAACGGTGGATGAAGGAAAATTGTGGGTACACAAGGATGTTACTGTTGCACTGTTTGAACAGGAACCGCAGTTTGAAGAAAATAAAACCGTGCTTGAAAATATTTTTCATCTCGCACATCCGGTGATGAATGCCATTCAGAAATATGAAGCCGCTGAAGAAAGCGGCGATGGCGATGCGATGGTGGAAGCAATGGGGGCAATGGATGAATTAAATGCGTGGGTGTTTGAAGCAAAGGTGAAAGAGATATTAACGAGATTGAACATACATCATTTAGATGGAAATGTGAATGAACTGAGCGGTGGACAACGCAAACGTGTGGCATTGGCTAAAACTCTTATTGATATTGGGTTTGACCATCAGCACACTTTATTGATGATGGATGAACCCACCAATCACCTGGATGTGGAAATGATTGAATGGCTGGAACATTTTTTAAACCAGGAAAATGTAACGCTGTTATTGGTAACACACGACAGGTATTTTTTAGATGCAGTGTGCGAAGAAATATGGGAGCTGGAAAGATCAAACATATATGTCTATCGCGGCGATTATGAAAATTATGTAGAGAAAAAAGCGGCGAGAATAGAAAGTGAACTCGCAAGCATTGACAAAGCGAAAAATGAATACCGCAAAGAATTAGAATGGATGCGCAAACAGCCAAAAGCGAGAACCACGAAAAGTAAAAGCAGGCAGGATAATTTTTATGAAGTGGAAGCAAAGGCCAAACAAAAAATTACCGATGCTCAAATACAGTTGGAAGTGAAGATGAGCAGGCTTGGTGGAAAGATAATCGAGATGAAAAAAGTTTATAAGAATTATGACA
This sequence comes from Chitinophagales bacterium, assembly GCA_038207175.1. Taxonomy (GTDB): domain Bacteria; phylum Bacteroidota; class Bacteroidia; order Chitinophagales; family Chitinophagaceae; genus JBBRAD01. The sequence goes on along the minus strand of JBBRAD010000008.1, from coordinate 69,642 downwards.
ACCTGAAAATTTTAAAAGGCTTTGATTATACTTTCAGCAAGGGTGAACGAATTGGCGTGATAGGAAAAAATGGTGTTGGCAAATCTACATTCCTGAACATTATACAGGGATTGGAAAAAGCGGACAGTGGTAAAATAAATATTGGCGATACGGTTGCGTTTGGAAATTTTTCGCAGCAGGGCTTGGAGATAAAAGATAATTTGCGCGTGATAGAATATGTAAAAACTTTTGCCGAAAGTTTTCCGCTTGCAAAGGGCGGAAGCTTAGGCGCAGCACAGTTTTTGGAGTTGTTTCTATTTTCGCCGGATAAACAATATACTTATTTGCAATCATTAAGCGGCGGTGAAAAAAAGAGGCTGCAACTGCTTACTATTTTGTTCACGAATCCAAATTTTTTAATATTGGATGAACCAACAAATGATTTAGATTTGCCCACACTCGCTGTACTTGAAAACTTTTTAAGTGAATACAAAGGTTGTGTTTTAATCGTATCGCATGACCGCTATTTTATGGACAGGCTGGTGGATCATTTATTTGTTTTTGAAGGTGATGGTGAAGTGCGTGACTTTCCGGGAAACTATACGCAGTACAGGATTTGGCTGAAAGACAATGAAAAGAAAGTTGACAAATGGAAAGACCTTGAAAGCAGGAAAAGAAAAGGTGAATCGTTACCGGATCAGTTGCCTGTTGGCAGTAAACAGTTGGCAGTAAAAGAAAAAAAGAAACCAAGCTTTAAAGACAAGCATGAATTTGAATTGCTTGAAAAAAATATCGCTGCATTGGAAGATGAAAAAAAATCACTGACAGAAAAAATGAGCAGCGGCAGTTTGTCTTATGATGAATTAAATAAAATAAGTGAGCGATTAATTATTGTTACTCAGCAATTAGAAGAAAAAGAATTGCGCTGGCTTGCGTTGAGTGAATTGGTGTGACTGGAAAAGTGCGACAGAGGTAAAATGGTTTATTATTCTGCTGGCGGGAACAACAATTATCTTTTATAAATAAATAATTATGGAAACCCTTGGCATCGGTTCAAGAATAAAACATCCATCTTATGGCGCTGGAGTTGTAATCCGCATCCATAAAAAAATTTATGAAGTTTGCTTTATAGAGCATGGAATAAAAATGGTAAGCAAAGATTTTTTTGTGGAAGTAATTGAGCGCACAGAACCTGAATACAATGTAAGCTTTACTGAAGCCGAAGAATCGCTGATAAAAATCCTGCGTGAATGGAGCGATGTTTCAGAAATTGTTGCACTTGGCGATAAATGGAAAAACGGTGTGATGATCTTAAAACCCGGCGATGCTTCTTTAAAAGAAAAAGAAATACCCATTGATGTTTTCTTTCACAAAATAACCATGCTGCGCGACCGGCTGCGCGTAATGGAACAGCGCATCAACGCACATGAAAAACTAGCTGAAGAAGATAAAATAAATATTCAGCAGTATATCACTCGCATTTACGGTTCGCTTACAACTTTCAATGTGCTGTTTAAATACAAAACAGATTATTTTGAAGGAGAAAAAAGCTGATTGGCTTTTAAAAACTCTTTTATTTTAAATCAAGTAATTCCACCTCAAATATAAGTGTACTGTTGGGGCCTATTAAAGAACCGGCCTTTTTTTCACCATAAGCCAGGTGTGGCGGAATGTATAAACGCCATATACTTCCAACCGGCATCAACTGCAGGGCTTCTGTACATCCCCTTATTACCATGCTCACGGGAAAAGAAACAGGTGTTCCCCGGTTCACCGAACTGTCAAATACTGTTCCGTCAATCAGCGTGCCGTGATAATTGCATGTAACATCATGAAAAATTTTTGGAATTTCTCCTGTGCCCTGTTTTACTATTTCATACTGCAGGCCGCTTGGCAGCTCTTTTACACCTATCCGCTGCCGGTTAGTATTTAAAAAAAGGGTTCCGTTTTCGGCGTTGTGCAAATAAAGGTTGGTGTTTAATTCGGTTAAAGTTTCTGGCAGGCTCATTTTTAGTGTTTTCTGATTATTTATATACGCAGCAAACAGTTTAAAGGTTTACCGCTATAAAAATTAAAGGGGTTGAATACAGAGGAGATAAACGTTTTTATATTTTATTTATTTCAGCACTGCTGAAAATATTGATTTTAAAAAATATAAGTGAACGGTTCAAAGCATATTTAAATGTTTAAATCTTTACTTTTGCGGTGCAGAGTAAATTATCAGTAAACTAATTATGAAGAAGATAGAACTGGAAATTGTGGCACTTTCGCACAGCATTACACAAACCCATTCTTATGCCGTAGTGCTTGGCGAAGTAAACGGGCTGCGCCGTTTGCCAATTGTAATAGGCGGGTTTGAAGCGCAGGCGATAGCTGTTGCACTTGAACGTATGCAGCCCAGCCGCCCGCTTACACACGATTTGATGAAAAATTTTATGAATGCCTTTAATGTGGAACTGATGGAAATTGTGATAAACGATTTGCAGGAAGGCATTTTTTATTCAAAACTTGTTTGCGTAAATGAGCATGATACTGTAGAAATAGACAGCCGCACCAGTGATGCCCTTGCACTTGCTGTTCGGTTTGGCTGCCCTATTTACACCTTCGATAACATACTGGAAAGCGCCGGCATATTAATGGAAGATAATGACAAAAAGAAAAAGTCTGAAATAACAGTTGATGAGCCTGTATTGGTAAACCGTGAAGAACTTGGCAAACTGAGTATGGAAGACCTCCAGACCCTTTTAAATGAAGTGCTGGAGCAGGAGGATTATATAAGGGCCATCGCTATAAGGGATGAAATAAAAAAGAGAAAATAAAAATCACAGTTTACACACAGTATATTTTCTTTTTTGTTGGCCCATCTTTATTGCTGTATTTGAGTATCGTTGCGTCGCACACTTTTACGTTCTGTTCCTTATGCGGCATATTTCAATCAGGCTTATTAAATCAAACCAATCCTGGTTTTATGGTTTCATTCCCCAATTGCAAAATCAATCTCGGGCTTAATATCACGGGTAAACGTGCAGATGGTTATCACGAACTGGAAACTGTTTTTTTGCCTGTACCTATAAATGATGCGCTTGAAGTAATACAATCTTCAGGTGCAAACGGAAGCTCCGTCACATTTACCACAACGGGTCTGTCCATTAATGATAGCGGAGAAAATAATCTCTGCGTAAAAGCATATCATCTTTTAAAAAACGATTTTCCACAATTGCCTCCCGTAAATATGCATTTGCATAAAGCCATACCAATGGGAGCGGGGCTTGGCGGTGGCAGTGCAGACGGTGCTTTTACTTTAGTAATGCTGGATAAAAAATTCCGGCTTAATCTTTCAACTGGTCATCTTATACAATATGCCATGAAGCTTGGAAGCGATTGCCCGTTTTTTATATTAAACAAACCCTGCTTTGCAACCGGCCGCGGGGAAATATTAAACGAAATTCCTTTTAATTTACTGCAATACAAACTGCTGATTGTAAACCCCGGCATCCATATAAATACAGCCTGGGCTTTTTCACAGGTACAGCCAAAAACTCCTGCAAAAAAAATATCCGAAATTATTTTGCAGCCCGTTGAAACATGGAAAGAAGTATTATTAAATGATTTTGAAATTCCGGTTACGGAAAATTATCCCGGATTAAAAAATATAAAAAAACAATTGTATAAAAATGGCGCTGTCTATGCTTCCATCACAGGAAGCGGGAGTTCATTCTTCGGGATATTCGCTTCTTCGCAAAAAATTCGGGATAATATTTTTCCACCAAATTATTTTATAAAGGAAACCGTAATTAGCCCGGATACAAAATAGCGTTTGTTAGTTTTTGAATATAGTTTAAAAAAGTAAGCAATAATTAGACAATTTTCAGAAATCCACATTTTGTGTAAAAATTTATTCCTGATTTTACACTTTAATTACAAAAGCCGTTCAAAATTTAATGATCATTTCGTAATTTTAAGCGGATCGCCTGCCATTTATTTGAATACCTAAATTTTATAAGAGTATGCCTGAGCAAAACACAAATGGTGGTTTGTACAATTCAATGTATGAGCATGATGCATGTGGCATCGGCTTTGTTGCAAACATAAAAGGCAATAAATCGCACAGGATTGTTTCCGATGCCTTAACTGTTCTTGAAAATATGGAGCACCGGGGCGCATGCGGCTGCGAAAATAACACCGGCGATGGTGCAGGCATTATGATACAGATGCCGCATGAATTTTTCTTTGATGAATGCATGAAACTGAGTGTACATCTTCCTTCATTTGGAAAATATGGCGTGGGCGTAATTTTCTTTCCCCGTGAAATACGCCTCCGTGAAGAATGTCGTGATATTTTTTCACGCACAGCAGAAAAATTAGGGCTTGAAATTTTAGCTTACAGAAAGGTTCCTGTGAATCCGTCGGATATAGGCGCAACAGCACTTTCAGTGGAACCTGAAATGGAACAGGTTTTTATTGCCTGCCCCGATCATATTAATAACCCTGATGAGTTTGAAAGAAAGCTTTTTGTACTGCGCAACTATGCAAGCCACATAATAAATAATTCAGTAAAAAAAGATGTAATAGGATTTTATATCGCATCGCTTTCTTACAAAACAATTGTTTATAAAGGCCAATTGACAAGCATGCAGGTACGAAATTATTTTCCCGATTTAAATAACAAGCGCCTCGTATCAGCTTTTGGATTGATACATTCAAGGTTTGCCACCAATACTTTTCCTTCATGGAAACTGGCACAGCCATTCCGTTTTATTGCGCACAACGGCGAAATAAACACGCTTCAGGGAAACCTTAACTGGCTTAAAACAAGTGAACATGGCTTCGCTTCGCCTTACTTCACACACGAAGAAATGGAAATGCTGCTGCCCATTGTTACAGAGGGCCAGAGCGATTCGGCATGCCTGGACAATATGATTGAACTGCTTACGCTTACCGGGCGTTCTTTACCGCATGTAATGATGATGCTGATACCAGAAGCATGGGATGGTAATGAACAGATGGATGCAGTAAAGAAATCATTTTATGAATATCATGCATCCATGATGGAACCATGGGATGGGCCTGCATCCATTTCTTTTACTGATGGAAAAATTATTGGCGCCACACTTGACCGAAATGGTTTGCGCCCTTCACGGTACTGCATTACCGCAGACGACAGGGTAATTATGGCTTCGGAAACGGGTGTACTGCCTGTAGATCCGGCCATGATAAAAGAAAAAGGCCGCCTGCAACCGGGTAAAATGTTTGTGGTGGATATGGAACAGGGGAGAATTATAAGCGATGAGGAACTGAAGCAAAAAATCTGTTCACAAAAACCTTATGCAGAATGGCTGAATAAATATAAAATACGGCTGGAAGAATTGCCGGAACCACGGGTTTCATTTACGCATCTTGAAACAGACCAGATATTCAAATATCAAAAAGTGTTTGGTTATTCAACAGAAGATCTGGATACGTTGATCTCTCCAATGGCATTGGATGGAAAAGAGCCGGTGGGCTCTATGGGAACTGATGTGCCGCTTGCAGTATTAAGCGATCAGCCGCAGCATCTCAGCAGTTATTTTAAACAATTATTTGCACAGGTAACCAATCCACCGATTGATCCAATCAGGGAAAGAATGGTGATGTCGCTGGCTGCATTTGTAGGAAATGTAGAAAACATACTTGCAGAAGACCCGCTTTCATGTCATACTGTTGCTTTAAAACATCCCGTATTAAATAATCACGAACTGGAAAAACTGCGTAGCATTGACACAGGTATTTTCCAGGCAAAAACACTGCAGTCTTATTTTCGTGCAGACGGTAAACCGGGTTCATTAAAAGCAGGATTAGACAGGCTTTGCCGCTACGCAGTGGATGCTGTGAATGATGGTTTTGAAGTGCTGATACTTACTGACCGCGCTATTGACAGTGAGCATGCACCTATTCCTTCATTGCTTGCAGTTTCGGCGGTGCACCATCATCTTATAAGAAAAGGGTTGCGCGGGCAGGTGGGAATTGTTGTGGAAGCAGGAGATGTGTGGGAAGTGCATCATTTTGCATGTTTAATAGGTTTTGGCGCTACAGCTATCAACCCTTATCTCGCATTATCTACTATCAGGGATATGAAGCTTTCCGGGAAACTGCAGACTGACCTTGACCCCGAACAGTTAAAGAAAAATTATGTAAACGCAATATGTGACGGTTTGCTGAAAGTTTTTTCAAAAATGGGTATCTCCACTTTGCAATCATACCAGGGTGCGCAGATATTTGAGATTATCGGGCTGAATAAAAATGTAGTGGATATTTATTTTACGGGAGCCACTTCACGCATTGAAGGAATGGGGCTTGATGAAATTGCAAAAGAAATTTTAGTTAAACATTTTTTTGCATTCAGCCGCAAAGAAGTTCCTGTTGACCGGTTGCCTGTTGGCGGTTTATATCAGTGGAAACGTAAAGGGGAATTTCATTTATTCAATCCGCAGACCATTCACCTGCTTCAGTATTCTACGCGGATGAATGATTATTCCATTTTTAAAAAATATTCTAAGCTTATAAATGAGCAAAGCGAAAAAGCATGTACATTAAGAAGCCTTTTACAGTTCAAAAGAAACCGGCCTGCAGTCTCAATTGATGAAGTGGAACCTGCGGAAAATATTTATAAAAGATTTGCCACCGGCGCCATGAGTTTTGGCTCCATTTCATGGGAAGCGCATACCACGCTTGCCATCGCCATGAACCGTCTTGGTGGAAAAAGCAATACAGGTGAAGGCGGCGAAGATGAAAAAAGATACCAGCTTCTGCCAAACGGCGACAGCATGCGTTCTTCTATAAAACAGGTTGCATCGGCACGCTTTGGCGTTACAAGTTATTATTTAACTGAAGCAGATGAACTGCAGATAAAAATGGCGCAGGGTGCAAAGCCCGGTGAAGGAGGGCAACTGCCGGGACATAAAGTGGACGAATGGATTGGCAGGGTGCGACATGCTACTCCGGGTGTAGGATTAATATCACCGCCGCCGCATCATGATATTTATTCTATTGAAGACCTGGCGCAATTAATTTTTGATCTGAAAAATGCAAACCGTGCTGCACGCATCAATGTCAAGCTTGTTTCAAAAGCAGGTGTGGGAACAATTGCTGCGGGGGTAGTTAAAGCAAAAGCAGATGTAGTGCTTATTTCAGGGCATGATGGTGGTACAGGAGCTTCACCCGTAAGTTCTATTAAACATGCCGGGCTGCCCTGGGAACTGGGGCTCGCAGAAACGCACCAGACCCTGGTGAAAAATAAATTACGCAGCCGCGTGGTGGTGCAAACAGATGGTCAATTAAAAACCGGGAGGGATATTGCCATAGCTGCATTACTTGGAGCAGAAGAATGGGGTGTTGCCACAGCTGCTCTTATAACCGAAGGTTGTATCATGATGCGTAAGTGTCATTTAAACACTTGCCCTGTTGGTGTTGCCACGCAGGACCCTGAATTAAGAAAAAGGTTTACCGGCGACCCGGAGCATGTAATAAACCTTTTTAAATTTCTTGTAAAAGAATTCCGGGAAATAATGGCTGAGCTTGGTTTCCGGACAGTAAACGAGATGATTGGCCAGGTTGACTGTCTTGAAACAAGGGAAAACATTTCTCATTGGAAATACAGCAAACTTGATCTTTCCCCCATCTTATACAAAGAACCGGCAACAGAATATGTGGGATTATATAAACAGGAAGAACAGGATCACGGGCTTGCAGATGTGCTTGACTGGAAATTGATTGATGCTGCAAAACCTGCATTGGAAAAACAGGAAAAAGTTTTTGCTGAATTTGAAATAAAAAATACCGACAGGACTACCGGAACCATTTTATCGAACGAGATTACAAAACTCTATAAAGCGGAAGGGTTGCCGGAAGATACTGTTCATTTCAAATTCAATGGTACCGCAGGCCAGAGTTTTGCTGCTTTTAATACAAAGGGCGTAACACTTGAATTGGAAGGTGATGCGAATGATTATTTTGGAAAAGGTTTAAGCGGTGCCAGATTAATTATATATCCGCCAAAACAGGCTTCATACATTCCTGAAGAAAATATTATTACAGGCAATGTGGCTTTGTACGGCGCCACTTCCGGTGAAGCATTTATACGTGGTAAAGCAGGGGAGCGTTTCTGCGTAAGAAACTCAGGTGCTAATGTAGTAGTGGAAGGTGTGGGTGACCATGGATGCGAGTACATGACCGGCGGAACTGCCGTGATACTTGGCAATACAGGGCGCAATTTTGCAGCGGGCATGAGCGGGGGTACAGCTTATGTATATGATACTCAATCAAATTTTTATAGTTTCTGTAATACAGAAATGGTTGATATTGATCCGCTTGATGAAGCCGATGCAACCTTTTTGCATGAACTTATTGCTAAACAATTTGAATATACAGGAAGCACTGTTGCGCAATTTGTATTATCGGATTTTGAGAACCAGCTGAAGAATTTTGTAAAAGTGATGCCGAAAGATTATAAAAAGGTATTGATTTCAAAAGCAGAAAAATTAAAAATAAGAACTAGGAAATAGAGCTTTGCTTTTGCTGAATAATAATATGAAAGTACAAGAGTGCGACGCAACGATGCTGAAAAAAGCAGCAAAGCCTGGATAAAAATATTCTATAAAAATTAAACGAAGGTTAATATGGGGAAGCCAACAGGATTTTTAGAGTTTACAAGAGAAATGCCGGAAAAAGGTTCTGTAAGCGCACGTATAAGCAATTTCAAAGAATTCGCACAAAAATATACTGATGATAAATTAAACCAGCAGTCTGCTCGGTGCATGAATTGCGGTACACCATTTTGCCACAGCGGCTGTCCGCTGGGTAATATAATCCCTGAATTTAATGATGCTGTTTACAGTAAAAACTGGAAAGACGCATTTGATATATTGAACAGCACAAATAATTTTCCTGAATTTACCGGCCGTATATGCCCGGCTCCCTGCGAAAGCGCTTGTGTACTTGGCATTAACCAGCCACCGGTTGCTATAGAAGAAATTGAAAAACATATTATAGAGATCGCCTTTGAAAATGGCCTGGTAAAACCCCGCAAACCAAATATGCGTACCGGGAAAAAAATAGCGGTAGTAGGTTCGGGCCCCGCAGGTCTTGCTGCCGCAGCGCAATTAAATTATGCTGGTCATAGCGTTACTGTTTTTGAAAGAGATGATGAACCCGGGGGTTTATTGAGATATGGCATTCCTGACTTTAAACTTGAAAAGTGGATAGTCGAAAGAAGGATAGCATTGATGAAGGAAGAAGGAGTGATGTTTAAATGCAATGCCAATGTAGGCGTAAATATTAGATTGAATGATTTGCTGCGCGAATATCATGCAATAGTGCTTGCATCAGGTTCCACCGTACCGCGGGACCTGGATATTCCTGGCAGGGATTTAAAGGGTGTTCATTTTGCAATGGAATTTTTAAAGCAGCAGAATAAATTGGTTTCAGGAAAAGATCCATTTGCAAATTCAAATATTGAAAGTAATATTTACCCGGATATTTTAACCGCAGCAGGGAAGCATGTAGTTGTAATTGGGGGAGGGGATACAGGAAGTGATTGCGTAGGTACTTCCATAAGGCAGGGGGCAAAATCGGTAACACAATTCGAATTGCTTCCCAAGCCATCCATAAACCGCACAGCATTTATGCCGTGGCCCACTTATCCAATGATTTTAAAAACTTCTTCATCGCAGGAAGAAGGCTGTGAACGTGAATGGGCTATAGCTACAAAAGAATTTATAAGTGATGAAAACGGGAATTTAAAATCTTTGAAGATAGTTAACCTGGAGTGGAAGATTTCAGAAGAAGGTAAACCCGCAGGTTTTGCAGAAATTCACGGAACTGAAAGATTGATTGAATGTGAATTTGCATTACTGGCAATGGGTTTTCTTCATCCGCAGCACAAAGGCCTGATTGATGAACTGGAAATTGAACTGGATGACAGGGGAAATGTGCATGCTTCAGAAAAAGAATTTCAAACAAATATTGCCAAGATATTTGCATGCGGTGATATGCGCCGCGGGCAATCCCTTGTAGTTTGGGCTATTAGTGAAGGAAGGGAGTGTGCAAGAAAAGCAGATGAATTTCTAATGGGATATTCATTGCTTGAGGCAAAAGGATATTAATAATATTAAATAAATTTATAATTTATAATATTTATGGTTACATACACGATATTTATCACCAATCATACTTCTGTAAGCTAATCTTCGTCTTTCTTTTTCTCAACTACTATCTACCGTAAATTATTTTTAATCAATATCGATTTAATTAGTTAATAATCAATTTATTAAACTAATATAAATTTTGATACTTAGTTGATTATTTTCAGAAATATTATAATCAATTATACACATTATTTTAAAATATATATAATTATTATTGAAATTATATTCTTATTTATTAGTATTTTTGTGAAATAATATTATATATAAATTTATATAATTTATAAACTAACGAAACTGTTTGATAAAGGATATGCAACAGCGGATTCTTTTAAACATATGAAAAAAGCGGTAGTGTAAGTAAATATGTTCGTATAACCTCTAAAATCAAGTTTCATGTTTAAAAAAACTTTAGCAGCAAGCGCAGTAACATTATTATTAATGACATCTGCTTCAGCACAGGATTCTTCAAAAACCTCACCGGCGCCACTGCTTACCGGCTCGGTTGATGCCTATTACAGGTACAATTTCAGTGATCCCAAAAGCGGGGCCACCAATAACTTTACAAGTTTTACAAACTCGCAAAGCTCTTTTGAACTGGGTATGGCAAGTCTCAGGGCAGACCACAGTTTTGGAAAAGCAACTGCAACAATTGATCTTGGCTTTGGCAGAAGGGCGGAAGAATTTTCCTATGCCAATACAGACCATTCAAGTTTATTCGCTGTAAAACAGGCTTATATAAGTTATGTTGTTTCTGACAAATTCAAATTGACCATTGGTAAATGGGCTACTCATATTGGTTATGAACTTGTGGACGCATATCTCAACAGAAACTACAGTATGGACTATATGTTTTCATACGGTCCGTTCTCTCATACAGGTATAAAAGCAGATATCAGCCTGGGTGGAACAAGCGCCTTTATGATTGGAATTGCCAATCCATCTGACAATGTAACTACTACATCCACCACTAAATATGCTATTGCACAGTTTAGTACCGGTACAAAAAATGGCAAGGTAAAAGCTTATCTTAATTACCAGGGCGCAAGCTGGGGCAGCGCCGGTTCTGTAAACCAGTTTGACCTGGTTGCAACAGCCACTATTACAGATAAGTTCAGCGTAGGGTATAATGGCACCGTGTTTTCTTTTAAACCAAAAGGCAAGGATACTTCTTCCTCAAGCGCCAGTTGGTGGGGCTCGGCTGTGTATCTGAATCTTGATGCAACCAGTAAAACAGGGTTTACGCTGAGGGGTGAATATTTTGACAATAAAAAAGGCCTGTTGTCTATCGGCAGTTTGCCAAGCGGCATTTTTGACCTTACCTTTTCTGTTAATCTTAAAGCCGGAAACCTTACTATAATCCCTGAATTGAGATTAGATAATTCAACAGAAGATATTTTTGAGAAATCTGATGGAACAACCACAAAAAGTACAGTAACAGGGATACTTGCGGCAACGTATCATTTTTAAATAAAATTTAATCCATAAATCATTTTATTAAAAGTTTTTTTTAAAACCAAAACAGTAAAATCATGGAAGTAAAACCCCAAATGAAAATTATGAAAAAACTAAACTCAAAGCTGGCATTTTTGCCGGTAATTACAATGATGCTGTTGTTTCTTATAACAACAATATCAGGGTTTGCACAGGCTCCTGACCCTGCGGGCACAGTCACGGGTACTATTAAAGACCTTGGCATTGATACAGTTGCTGCAACCAAAGATTCCACCATAAACGCAGTGGTTTCTGCGGTAAATACAATTGGCAATGCGGATGGCCACAATAAAATTGCCATCAATATTATGTGGACTTTGATTACAGGCTTCTTAGTAATGTTTATGCAGGCAGGGTTTGCGATGGTTGAAGCGGGTTTTACACAAAAGAAAAACGTGGCACATACTATGGCCATGAATTTTATGGTTTATGGAATTGGGATGCTTGGTTTCTGGATTTGCGGGTTTGCATTTATGTTTGGGGGAAGCGGTGGTATTGCCTCTCTTGGCGGCACCCCCGGTCTTACACATGAAATTTCCTTTACTATGTTTGGGCACAACTTTGACATCTTAGGGAATGCAGGCTATTTCCTCAACAGTAATGTATATGATGTAGGTGTATTTACCCTCTTTCTTTTTCAAATGGTATTTATGGATACCACCGCCACAATTCCAACGGGTTCTATGGCAGAAAGATGGAAGTTTAAATCATTTGTTATTTACGGGTTCTTTATTGCCATGTTTGTTTACCCGATATTTGGTAACTGGGTTTGGGGGGGCGGCTGGTTAGCCGATCTTGGAACAAATTTCGGATTAGGACATGGACATGTTGACTTTGCAGGTTCCTCTGTTGTGCATGAAGTAGGTGGTGTTGCCGCTCTTGCCGGTGCAATGGTTATTGGCCCGCGTGTTGGTAAATATGGAAAAGACGGAACGGTAAATACAATACCCGGCCACAATATCCCCATGGCAATAATAGGCTGTTTTATACTTGCTTTCGGATGGTTTGGTTTTAACCCCGGTTCCACATTGGCAGGCTCAGACCTGAGGATTGGAATTGTTGCTACCAATACCATGCTTGCAAGTGCAAGCGGTGCATTTGCTGCATTGTTGTTTATGTATGCAAGAGGTAAAAAACCAGATCCCGGAATGCTGGCAAATGGAATGCTTGCCGGCCTGGTTGCCATTACTGCACCCTGCGCTTTTGTCAACTCGCTTTCTGCAGTAATTATTGGCGCTGTTGCCGGTGTGCTGGTAATTTTGGTTTATAATTTACTTGACAACAAGTTAAAAATTGATGACCCTGTAGGTGCATTTGCAGTGCATGGTGCAAATGGTATCTGGGGTGTTCTTTCCCTGGGTCTTTTTGCCGATGGCACTTATGGTGACGGATGGAATGGCGTTCCCGGAACAGTAAAGGGTTTATTTTATGGAGATGCAAGCCAGTTCCTGGCAGAATTAATAGGAGCTTCTGTTTGTTTCATTTTCACTTTTACAGTAATGTACGCTTTCTTCAAAATATGCAAGAAGGTAAATTGGTTACGCGTACCGGAAGCTGAAGAAATAGCAGGCCTTGATATACCCGAAATGGGCGTTCTCGGATATGTAGATTAAATTAACACCAGACCTATGAAACCTATGAAAGACATTTGATGAGGTATCAAAAGCCCCGGGAATTTTTCCAGGGCTTTTGATCTTTTTATTATTTATTGAAAGGAAATAATAAATGCTCAGATGAAAAAAGTAATCCTGAAAATAAAAACAGCGCATCACCACATAATGACGCCCATCAGGGAATTTTTGCGCGACAGCCGTGCGGTAGGTATTATACTTATTGCCTGTACGGTTCTTTCACTTTTACTTTCAAACCTGGGTTTTACCCGTGATACATACACCGGTTTTTTTCAGCAGCATATCGCTTTTTCAACGGGTTCATTAAACCTACCCGAAACCCCTATAAGCTGGATAAATGATGTATTGATGACTTTCTTCTTCTTCCTGGTGGCGATGGAGATAAAACGTGAACTTACCAACGGGGAGCTGGCTTCTGTAAAAAAATCACTGCTGCCGGTGCTGGCTGCGCTGGGTGGTATGATTTGCCCGGCAATCATTTTCAATATTTTTAATATGGGCACGCAGTTTCAGCATGGATGGGGGATACCAATGGCTACAGATATTGCTTTTTCATTAGGCGTTTTATCTCTTCTTGGTAAAAAAGTCCCCGTGCAGTTAAAAATATTCCTTGCGGCTTTGGCTATTATTGATGATTTGGGCGCCATTGTTACCATTGCCATTTTTTACACTTCCAAAATGCAGTTTATGTACTTGCTTTATGCAATGGGCATTTTAGGGTTTGTTACCGGTCTTAATCTTTTAAAAGTAAAAAACACTATTTTTTATCTTATACCCGGAATCCTTTTATGGTATTGTTTGTTTAATTCAGGCGTGCATCCTACTATTTCCGGGGTTATCATGGCTTTTGCCATGCCTTTGAACAGGCTGGAAAAGCTGGAGCATATCCTGCATTTTCCTGTAAACTTTTTTATCATGCCGCTTTTTGCGCTGGCCAATACCGCTATCATCCTGCCATCGCATTTTGGGGATGTGTTTACCTCTACCATCAGTTATGGGGTAATACTTGGATTGGTTGCGGGAAAACCATTGGGTATTTTTCTTTTTTCTTTTATTGCCACAAAACTGGGGATAGCGCATTTACCTGCCCGTGCTACCTATAAACAATTGCTGGGAATTGGTATGCTTGGCGGCATTGGGTTTACCATGTCTATTTTTACTTCCACGCTTGCATACAGTTCAGATGGTTTGCAGGTAATATCAAAAGTGGCGATTATCTGCGCATCAGTGGTTTCTAGCATTATCGGTTATTCTTACCTTAAACAGTTTAAACCCGTAGTGGAAGCAAAAGCCAAAGAAATAAAAAAATCGCCTGGAACTTATAAACCTTCACTCAATATTGCCCCGGCAATAGGTTAAAACTTTTCTTTTCAGCAGAAAATCCTGATTTTTTCAACCGGAAATGCTCTATTTCTCCTCAGAAAAATGGCATTTCTTATCTCAAATAATCCGTAAAAATGCTGCGAAGCCAGCTCGTGCATTGGGATTTAAAAATTTTCTGTAAAAAGCTTGCAAAAGACAAAACCGTTTTTGGGTTTACAGTTCAGCATTGGCCCTCATAAAAGTATTTTTCAAAATTTAATAGTCGTCCAGCATTATTTCCGTCCCCTTTCTTAGATACATACTTCCATATCAACTTTTCATTTCCTTCAATAATTTTAAGTTTATGAATTTCCAACAAAGGAACAGAGCGATTTTCCTTATATAAAACCAAGTAAGAAATTTTAGGCCTCCATTCAATTAAAAGAAACCAATAAGTTTCATTGTCTTTATTTGAAATTAGATACGCTCCATGATAATATTTTGCATTAGCCCATTGGTGAAAATCATAGATTTTCTTTCCTGATGTCCTTTCTTCAAATATTTTATAATTCTGTATTCCGTTTAATTTAATTAGTTTTTAAGTTTAATAATTTGGCTTAGGGTCATAATATTTATTTGTAAACTTTATAATCCAAAATAGCACCCAACCGTAAATATACAACAGTGCTTATTTGCTTAAAACAACTTTTCTGATAAAGTCCCGGTTCGTGTGTTCACCATAACTGTTCGAAACATTTCAGTAAGAAAATAAACCGGAATAAATTGGTTTCAAACCTTAGTAGAAATTCCTTTTACAGACGCAATAACCTTATTACTTTATTAATTGTTTATTGAAAAAAGAAGGTAATAAGGTCCGATCCACTATTAAATTCGTTTCTACTAAGGTTTCGAACACTTGTGATTTCTTCACGAAACGGAATATTAATTTGTTTTGAAATGGTTCGTGAAGATAGGAACAACCGTATAGAAATTATATAGCGGCGTGGAAAGGAGAACAACAGGCTTTTCGTCTTGTTGTTGGTCAGCGACCAACAAAGGCAGGCTGTTGACATTTACTTTATCCTGTTCACTATTTCAAGGTCGCCTTTTGATAAGGATTCCCACCATTCATCTGATACATCTTCAAGCCTGTATTCGGTATCTACATCATAATCACCGTTTGCATCAATTTCATAAAAACAATTGTTCAGCGTATCCAGCACACTGTTTACCGATTTTAATTCTACAAAAAGCAGCCTGCTTACTAATTTTTTATTTGATTTCTGTTCTAAATAGGTTACCCGCTGCTGCAGGTCGAGTATTTTATCATCTTTACGGGCAAGCAGGTAGCTTGCAAAAAAAATAGCGAAAATGAATACAATAAACAATGCTGTTACCATGTGTTTTTGGGTTTTGCTTTCTTATTAACAGGGAAAAAAGTATTTGCCCCGTGTGGGTATTTTATATGCAGTGCAAATATAAGGTTAACAGGGCAGGCGGGGATGTTTACAAAGGCAGGTTTTCCATTTTATTTTTTGTCTTTTATTTTTAAAAAGTCTTTACCGGTCTGCTTTTTACACCAGGTATCCAAACAAAATATCATCCTTGTTCAATTCAGTAAAATCAATATTGTATTGTTTCATCCTTTCCATTAAATCTTCATAATCATGTTTGCTCTGTAATTCAATACCCACCAAAGCAGGGCCATTTTCTTTGTTGGTTTTCTGCATGTATTCAAACCTTGTAATATCATCATTGGGGCCAAGTATATGGTTTAAAAATTCACGCAATGCACCCGGCCTTTGTGCAAAGCGCACAAGGAAATAATGTTTCAACCCTTCATACTGCAAACTGCGTTCTTTTATTTCCGGCATGCGGTCAATATCATTATTGCTGCCGCTTACAATACACACAACTGTTTTGCCTTTTATCAGTTCTGCATAATTATCCAAAGCCGCAATACTCATGGCACCGGCAGGCTCCACCACAATGGCATCTTCATTATATAATTTTAAAATAGTGGAACAGATTTTCCCTTCGGGCACCAAATGCAAATCATTTAAAACTTCTTTGCATATTGAAAAAGTTATCTCACCTGCGCGCTTAACAGAAGCGCCGTCAACAAACCTGTCAATGCTTTCTAATGTTACAGGATGTCCGGCCTTAAAGGCTTCCAGCATGCTTGGCGCACCTTCAGGTTCCAAACCGATAATTTTTGTTTGCGGAGAAAATATTTTAAAATAACTGCCCACACCCGAAGCGAGCCCGCCGCCGCCAATTGGAACAAACAGGTAATCAATATTTGATAATTCTTCTAAAATTTCAACACCTACAGTTGCCTGCCCTTCAATAATTTTATAATCATCAAATGGCGGAATAAAGGCCATATTGTTTTCTTCCGTGTATTTTTTTGCGGCAACAGCGCAATCATCAAACGTATCACCAAACAGTTTGATTTCTATATTTTCCTCGCCAAAAAATTTTGTCTGGTTTATTTTTTGTTTGGGTGTGATCACAGGCATAAACACAACACCTTTAATATTTAATTTTTTGCAACTGTATGCAAAACCCTGTGCATGGTTGCCCGCACTTGCAGTGGTGACGCCGTTTTTCAATTTATCTTCCGGCAATGTGCTTATCATATTATAAGCGCCGCGGAGTTTATAGGAACGAACGATCTGCAGGTCTTCCCTCTTCAAATAAATTTTTGCATTGTACCTGCGTGAAAGATTGTGATTAAGTGGGAGTGGTGTTTTTTTTACCACTTTTTTTAATCTTTCGGATGCGCCTATAAAATCAAGCAAGGGCTTTGTATCTGTTATTGTGCTCATTATATCTTTCTTTAAACAATGTGATTACATCAGTTAATAATTTGCCAGTTTATCTATCGCCTGCTGATATAAATGCAAAAGGTTTTGTGCCCTTCCAACATCCCAGCCTAAAAAGTTATCACGCAAAAGAATCAGGGTTGTCCTCAAATTTTCCGGCTTGCGTGATTCCCATGACAATAAAACCCTTGCAAGTTCGGGTTCTGAATTTGTAATGCGTTGCTGGTTATTATAAATATCATTTAATAAACTATATGTGCTTAAATCTATTTTAGAAAAAATATTATTTTGTTTTGCCACCTGCCAGGCCACATCATTCAAATCATGAAGCAGCAGCCCGTGCGGGGGCGGTGTTATTGCATTTATAATTTCCTTTATCTGAACTTGCCCGGCGACAATAAATTTATTTGCAAACGTTGGATCATTCAATGCAGAATCAATCATTTCTACAATCCTTGAATGATATACATATTGATCTTCTTCAGCTTTTTTATTTATGATAAGCTCATCGCGCAACTGGCTTACTATTTCCTTTGTTTGCTGCTTCTCATGAAGGTTATTTAATATTTCCGTTACAATTAATGCAAGGGCCACGCTGAATATTATCAGCAAAGATTCTCCCAGATATTCTTTCCAGTCCCTTGCTACAATTACAACAGGATGATGCTTCTTTTTCTTTTTATTTAAATGTGAAGATTCAGCAGGAACTTGTAAAGGCTCAAGCTTAATCCCTTGTTCTGACTGTTGTATTTCTTCTTCCATTGAAATTTTTTTTCAAGATAGAAATTATTGCTCAACCATGTTGTTGCAGTATAAGTGTGCGACGCAACGAATGCATCATAGCAGCAATGCAACCCGGCTAAAAAAAATAAAAAAATTGAACCCCTTGCTACTTCTGGTTTTCAGGGCGAAGCGACCGAACTGTTTTTCCTGCCTGCCACATTTCGCTTTCACGCAGATCTTTTAATTCCACTTCTAATTTTGCACGGTAATCAGGCTGCGAATTTAAATTTATGGAACGCTGCGATTCTTTGCCCGTTGCAACACTCTCATATAATTCTTTAAACACAGGTGCAGTTGCATCGCGAAATTTTTTCCACCAGTCGAGTGCACCACGTTGCGCTGTGGTACTGCAATTGGCATACATCCAGTCCATTCCATTTTCTGCAACCAATGGCATTAATGATTGTGTAAGTTCTTCCACCGTTTCATTAAATGCTTCAGAAGGGGAGTGGCCTTTATCACGGAGCACCTGGTATTGCGCGGCAAAAATTCCCTGTATCGCCCCCATCAAAGTACCACGCTCACCTGTTAAATCGCTGAACACTTCTTTACGAAAATCTGTTTCAAATAAATACCCGCTGCCCACTGCAATGCCTAATGCTATTACTCTTTCAAATGCTTTGCCTGTTGCATCCTGGTAAATTGCATAAGAACTGTTTAATCCCCGGCCCTGCAAAAACATCCTGCGCAATGAAGTGCCGCTACCTTTTGGCGCTACTAAAAATACATCAACATCAGGCGGAGGGATAATTCCTGTTTGTTCATTAAACGTAATTCCAAATCCATGTGAGAAATACAATGCCTTGCCGGCAGTTAAATGTTTTTTTACAGTGGGCCATAATTCTATTTGTGCTGCATCACTCAGCAGGTAACAAATGATGGTACCGCGCTGCAATGCTTCTTCAATTTCAAACAATGTATCGCCCGGAACAAAACCATCAGCCACGGCCTTGTCCCATGTTTTTGAATTCTTACGCTGCCCAACAATTACGTTGATGCCATTGTCTCTTTGATTGAGCGCCTGTCCCGGCCCCTGCACACCATATCCAATCACAGCAACGGTTTCATTCTTTAAAACTTCCTGCGCTTTTGCAAGCGGAAACTCTTCACGTGTAACTACGTTTTCTTCTGTTCCGCCAAAATTTAATTTTGCCATTTTGATTTGAAAATTTGATGATTTAAATTTTAAAAATTCCTATAATTATTTTTTTTGAACCCAACTTTATTATTTCTATTTAGCTTTTCTTGCGTCGCACACTTGTACTGAATATCTTGTCTGAACATGGATTGGGAGGGATTATTGGGATAAAATGGATTTATAAAATCCCTGTAATCCTTTAAATCCTTTTAAATCATGGTTCAGACAATTTTTCATTAAAAGAAATTTTATTATTGAACGGATCATTTACGATAAATGTTAATGATCCATAAAATTGTTCACCAATTCCCGGTCTGTTGTATTTATATTTTTTGTTGATCAATTCTTCATGATATTCCTTCACACCTTTGCACCAGATAAATACATGCGTGCCCGGGGTTCCGTCTCCATGATGTTCGCTCAAATGCAAAGTGATACCATCTTTTTCAACTTCCATATAAACCGGTGCGTTCTCTTCAAAAGTATGTTCCCAAACTACTTTAAAACCAAGCCAATTCACATAAAATTCGAGCGCTTTGTTATAATCGAATATCCGAAGCATTGGTATTGTTTTTATAACTTCCATACAATGATGTTATTAAAATTTTCAGCAAAATCCTTTTAATCTTCCCAAATCCTGGTTCAGACCATCTTACATCGTAAACACTTCTTCCTGCCTGTCTAAATATTCATTTTCTATCACTTCTTCACCGGGCTGCTCTTCCTCAAATTCTTTTAGTTTTTCGTGAAAGCCGTTGCTGTCTTTGATGATGGCTACCCTTGCACTGCGCACAAATTCAATCAACCCAAATGGTTCCAGCGCTTTTATCAAACCTTCCACTTCTTCGCGGTGGCCGGATGTTTCAAATACTGTATAGTCTTTACGGATGACAACTGCCCTTGCGCCAAATTCGCGCAGCAACCTTTCTACTTTTACTTTTTCCGCAATCACATCTGTTGGCACTTTGTATAAAGCCAGTTCCTGCCACACAATTTCGTCATTGGTATTGTAATAAGCTTTTAACACTTCCACCTGCTTTTCAATTTGCCTGCAAAGCTTGCGCACCACGTCTTCCGTTTCATTGATCACAATGGTAAAGCGGTGCACACTTTCCACTTCGGATGGGGAAGTGTTCAAACTTTCAATATTTATTTTGCGCCGCGAAAAAATAATCGCAATACGGTTTAACAGCCCAATTTGATTTTCCGTATAAACTGTTATGGTATATTCCTGTTTTGACATAAGATGCGTTTGTTTGCTTTAATAATTTTTTTTATAATGTTCCACTATTGGAAACGGGTTGTAAAAATGGTGAAGTAATTTTTTCCATTCTTTATACGCTTCACTTTTCCTGAAACCTTCTGTATGATCTTCAAGTGTTTGCCATTCTACTGTCAGCAAATATTTGTGATCATCTTCCATACATTTTTGCAGATCATGTTTTATATACCCTTTTGCAGAAGAGATAATTTTTTGAGCTGATGCAAATGCATTTTCAAAGGATGCTGTGTTCCCCTTAGTAATATTTAAAAGAGCTATTTCTGTTATCATGATCCAATCAGTTATTACTGATTTTTGTTACAATAATAATTCCTGTTGACCAGTTGAGTTTTGTTAGTGTAATGCCCTTTCTTGTTTCCAGTTCGTCAATGAATGTTGCTGCTTTTAGTGCATGTCCTTCCGGCCAGTTAGGTTGCGGAAGCATATCGTCAATAATATAAAAACCGCCTTCTTTCACCAATGCAATTGTCTCTTCAAACAAATCATATTTGCCGGGCATTGCATCTGCAAATATGAGATCAAATTTTTCACCCGCATATTGCTTCAGCCATTCATATCCATCAGCACAAACAAACTCGATCCTATTATTTGGTAACTGATGTTTTGCAATATCCAAAAGAACTTCATTGTTTTCAACTGTTATCAAACGCGACTGCTGATCCATCCCTTTTAATATCCAGGATGTTGCCAAACCAACCCCTGTTCCAAGTTCTAATATGCGGCCAGCAGATTTTGAAGCAACTAATGTTTTTAACAGGCTTCCGGTATACAGGTCAGAAGACATATTAAAGTTTAGCCTTTTTGTTGCCGCTGAAATACTTTCGTATTGCACCGGGATGTCTGTAAAAATATCGTCTCGCATTGCTGAATTAAATTGTTATGGTACAAGAGTGCGGCGCAAGTAAAGCTCCATACGTATTCTATTGCCGGGCTCAAATTTACTTCAATCTTATCTCCGCCACACTGCAACCCTGCGGCACCATCGGGAATACATTGTTCTCTTTGCCAACAATTACTTCAAGCAGGTAAGATCCATTGTGGTTAAGCATTTCAGCCAATGCGGCTTTTAAGCCTTTTCTGTCTCTTATACTTTGCCCGACAATGCGGTATGCTTTTGCAAGTGCTACAAAATCGGGGCTTTGAATATCAACAAAAGAATACCTCCTTGAATTGAACAACTCCTGCCACTGGCGTACCATGCCCAGGAAACTATTATTTAGAATGATGATTTTTACTGCCGCACCATATTGCATAATGGTACCCAATTCCTGCAGCGTCATTTGAAAACCGCCATCGCCGATGATGGCAACAACTGTTCTTTGCGGTGCTCCATATTTTGCGCCGATTGCCGCCGGCAAAGCAAAACCCATTGTGCCCAGCCCGCCTGATGTAATATTGCTTTTTGACCGGTTGAATTTTGCATAACGGCATGCTATCATCTGGTGCTGGCCCACATCTGTTACAATTACTGCATCGCCGTTTGTAAGTTCGTTTAATGCATCAATTACTTCAGCCATGCTCATTTCATCTTTTGACGGGTGCATTTCATCATAGATTACGAGCTCCTCTTCCTGTTTTGTTTTTTCGTTAAACTGCTGCAGCCATGCGCTGTGCTCTTTTTTTTCAAGCAGTTCAGTTAACAGCGGCAATGTTTCTTTGCAATCACCCCAAACCGGCACAGTTGCTTTTACGTTTTTATCAATTTCTGAAGGGTCAATATCCAAGTGAATAACCTTCGCCTGTTTTGCATACTTATCAAGCCTTCCGGTAACGCGGTCATCAAAACGCATGCCCACAGCAATGAGCACATCGCATTCATTCGTTAAAACATTGGGGCCGTAATTGCCATGCATTCCCAGCATCCCAACATTCAGCGGATGATTTGTTTCGAGTGCGCTTAAACCAAGTATAGTCCACGCCGCAGGCAGGCCGCCCTTTTCAATAAATGCTTTGAATTCATTTTCAGCTTTACCAAGAATTACACCCTGCCCAAAAATTACAAAAGGTTTCTGTGCTTCATTGATGAGTTGCGCAGCCTGTTCAACATATTTTTTCCTTACAATGGGTTTGGGACGGTAACTGCGGATATGATTGCAGGGAGTGTAGCCTTCATAACCGAATTTTTGTATTTGTGCATTCTTGGTAATATCAATCAGCACCGGTCCCGGCCTTCCACTGCCGGCAATATAAAATGCTTTGGCAATTACTGAAGGTATTTCCGTTGCATCGGTAATTTGATAATTCCATTTTGTAACGGGAGTTGTGATGTTGATAACATCCGTTTCCTGGAAGGCATCAGTGCCAAGCAAATGTGCGAACACCTGACCCGTTATACATACAACAGGCGTTGAATCAATCATCGCATCAGCAAGCCCTGTTACAAGATTTGTTGCACCCGGTCCGCTTGTGGCGAACACAACACCTGTTTTACCTGATGTTCTCGCAAAACCTTGCGCAGCGTGGATTGCACCCTGTTCATGCCTTACAAGAATATGCCTTAACCTGTCCTCATAATCATACAGTGCATCATAGATTGGCATGATAGCCCCGCCAGGATAACCGAAGATGGTATGTACATTCTCAGCAATTAAAGCTTTAAGTAAAGCTTCACTGCCAGAGATATTTACTCTCTCCGCCTCCGGGAGGGGGGACTTTAAAACTTCCTGTTTTTTTGTAACCTCTTTTGTTATTTGAATAGTTTCCATAACACGATTTTATTTTTTTATGAACCCAACTGCAGTACTGCTATAATGCTTTGGTTGCGTCGCACTTTTGTACACTTTGTACATTATTCAGCAATGCTCATTTTTAAAAATATTTTCTAAAATAACCTAACATATCTGTTGAACCCACATCTGTAAAACCAACCTGCCGAAGCATTGTAACCAATTGCCCCCTGTGATAAGTGGAATGATTAAAAACATGCGCCAGCAATTCATAATAAGGCATCGAATAAGCATCTCCATTTAATCTTTGGAAATCCAATTTTACGGGCAGGTTACTTTCATCAAAACTCTCCATAAAATCTTTTAGTGCTGCTGAAGTTTTTTTCAGTAAAGCAATATGCTCATCTTTTGTTCCTTTATATACAGATGGAAGCCAAACCTGGTTTTCATCTTTGCGCATTCTTTCAAGCCATATATTTTCTGCGCCTATAATATGCAACACTGTTTCCTGTATGCTGTTGAAGCTGCTGGTTACATGCTGTGAAAATTGTTCATCGCTGATTTTATCCAGCCAACTGCAAACAATATTGTTTGCCCAGGTATTATAATCAGCTAATTGTATAAAATATGATTTTGTCATAACCATTAAATTTTATTCTTCATCTGTAACACAACCCTGTGAGGCATCTTTTACACACTTCGCATATTTATACAACACACCTTTGCTTACTTTTAGTGATGGTTGTTTCCAGGCCGCTTTGCGTTGTGCAATTATTTCCTCACTTACTTTTAGATTGATAGAATTTGTTGCAATATCAATTTCAATAATGTCATCGTCTTCCACCAAACCAATAAGGCCGCCATCAAAGGCTTCCGGCGTAATATGACCCACGACAAAACCATGTGTGCCACCACTGAAACGGCCATCAGTAATAAGTGCAACCGACTTACCTAAACCCGCACCAATAATGACACTTGTGGGTTTCAGCATTTCGGGCATACCCGGCGCACCACGCGGCCCTTCGTTTTTTATAACCACTACATCACCTGCCTTTACTTTTCCTGTTTGAATGCCTGCAATTAATTTTTGCTCACCATCAAACACGCGTGCAGGGCCTGCAAAAAGTTCACCTTCTTTACCGCTTATTTTTGCAACACTTCCTTTCTCTGCGAGATTTCCATAGAGAATTTGCAAATGACCTGTTGCTTTCAAAGGTTTTTCTAATGGATAAATAATATCTTGTTTTTCAAAATCAATTGCAGAAATATTTTCGAGATTTTCTGCAACAGTTTTTCCTGTTACAGTCATGCAATCGCCATGCAACATTCCTTTATTTA
The DNA here is from genome assembly GCA_038207175.1 of Chitinophagales bacterium. Taxonomy (GTDB): domain Bacteria; phylum Bacteroidota; class Bacteroidia; order Chitinophagales; family Chitinophagaceae; genus JBBRAD01. Next base: position 45,023 of record JBBRAD010000008.1, on the reverse strand, counting down.
ATAAATATTTCATCACTGCGGGCAGGCCACCATGAATATGCAGCTCCTGCATCAAATATTTTCCGCTGGGCTTAAAGTCAGCAAGCACGGGGGTTTTATCGCTGATGCGCTGAAAATCATCCTGCGATAATTCAACGCCAATACTCTTTGCCATTGCAATCAAATGTAGTACAGCATTGGTGCTTCCGCCAAGTATCATAATAACAGTAATTGCATTTTCAAATGCTTTCTTTGTCATGATATCAGAAGGTTTGATATCTTTTTCAAGCAATAGTTTTATTGCACGGCCTGCATCTAAACATTCATTTTTCTTTTCATCACTCAGCGCAGGATTAGAAGATGAAAAAGGCAAACTCATACCCATCGCTTCAATAGCAGATGCCATCGTGTTTGCAGTGTACATGCCGCCGCATGCACCTGCACCGGGACAACTATGCATCACAATTCCTTTGAAATCTTCATCGCTTAAATTGCCTGCAATCTTTTGTCCTAGCGCTTCAAATGAAGAAATGATATTCAACTCCTGACCTTTGTAATGCCCGGCAGCAATTGTGCCGCCATACACCATTATCGAAGGCCTGTTCAGCCTCGCCATCGCCATGATTGAGCCTGGCATATTTTTATCGCAACCCGGCAATGCAATCAAACCATCGTAATAAAAACCTCCGCAAACAGCTTCAATGGAATCGGCAATCAAATCACGGCTCACCAGGCTGTAACGCATACCATCCGTACCATTGCTGATGCCATCACTGATACCAATTGTATTAAAAATCAGACCCACCAAATCATTTTCCCATACACCTTGTTTTACCATTTTTGCAAGATCATTCAGGTGCATGTTGCAGGTGTTGCCATCATAACCCATGCTGCAAATACCCACCTGTGCTTTTTGCATATCATCATCCGTTAACCCAATGCCATACAGCATTGCCTGCGCCGCGGGTTGTGTTTTGTCCTGCGTAAATATTTTCGAATATTTGTTAAGTTCCGCCATTATATTTTTAATTTTTATGAGCCCGGCTTTTGAATATCTATTTAGCTTTTGTTGCGTCGCACACTTGTACTTTCTATTTTTTATTCGGCCTCACCCTCCATCTCCATCTCCAAAAGAGAGGGAGCGGTGCTTCATCTCTTTTATAAACTTTTTGTTCTTTCATATCATCATTATTTCTTTAATTACCAACTATCAACTACTTAAACTAATACTCAACCTCTGCGACAAGCTGGGCTTGTGTGTTGGGTTCTCCCCCTTTGGGGGAATTAGAGGGGGCTGCAACTTTTTTCTTATACGCTTCCTGAATTTGTTTACTTAAAGTTTCATTCCAATCTTTTTTAAACTCAACATCATCCAAACTTTTCCATCCTATTATTTCTGCTGCTGTGCCGCAGAAAAAAGCAGCATCTGCTTCTTTCAATGCTTCAACAGAAAATAATTTTTCTTCCACTTCAATATTCAATTTATCGCATATTTCAAAAACTGTTTCTCTTGTTATGCCGGGTAAAATATTGCCGAGTGGTGGTGTAAATAATTTCCCGTCCTTCTCATAAAACATATTTGCACCGGGACCTTCAGCAACAAAACCATTCATATCTGTAAGCAATGCTTCATCATAACCATTTGCTTTTGCTTCCTGGCTTGCAAGGATGCTGTTTACATAATGTCCGCCCGCTTTTGCATATATGTAAAAGCCTTTCGGATTGGGTCTTTGAAAGGATGATGTCATCACACGTAATAATTTATTTCCGAGAAACAAACCCATCTCCCATGTTTCAATAACAATGAATGATTGTTCATTTTTTATGAAGCTCATATTCGCCGGTGCATACACTACAGGACGGATATAAGCATCATGTAAATTATTTCTGAACAATGTTTCATAAGTCGCTTCAATGAGTTCTGCGGTTGTCCAGTGAAAAGGCATATTCATTGCAGCAGCAGAATTTTTCAACCGCTCAAAATGCTCAACTGCTTTGAAAATTTTTGTTTTGCCATTTTCTGTTTTGTATGAACGAATGCCTTCAAACACGCTGTAGCCATAATGCAATGACTGACTGTAGAAATCCATCTTTGCTTCAGATGCTTTTACAAATTCTCCGTTCAAGTAGAGAATAGTTTCTGAATTATAATATGATGCCATAATTTTTTTTTGTTCAATATTATTCAACTGTACAAGAGTGCGACGCAACAGAAGCCAAACTCATGCTCTGCCGACTGATTCAAAATAATTGTATTACTAATTCTCAAAATCTTTTTAATCCGCCCAAATCCAGGTTCAGACTAAATGATTGTTGACTTTCTCAATTCAATATTCTGCTGGTTTACTTCGCCGGTGATTTTGTTGCTGATAATGTCCGCAATTAAATCGCCAATTGTGGAAGTGAAATAAAAATTTACGGGATCAATATCTTTTGTGACAAAACGATTTTGCAAAGTCCATTCAACAGCGCCGCGTACAATTTTTGCTTCATCATACATCTGTAAAAATTCAAGCATCATAGCTGTTGAAAGTATTGACCCGATTGGGTTTGCGATATCTTTACCTGCAGCCTGGGGGTAGGAACCATGAATGGGTTCAAACATGGCAGTGCCTGTGCCAACAGATGCTGAAGGAAGCAAACCAAGTGAACCACTCAACACACTTGCTTCGTCACTGATGATATCGCCAAACATATTTTCTGTAAGTATCACATCAAATTGTTTTGGGTTGAGTACAATTTGCATGGCAGCATTATCAACAAACATATAATCAACAGTAACTGATGGATATTGAGCAGCCATCTCCCTCACTACACGTCTCCACAACCTTGATGTTTCCAGCACATTTGCTTTGTCAACGAGTGTGAACTTACTTTTACGGTTGGCAGCAAATTCAAAAGCCATTTTTGCAATCCGGTCAATTTCATTTACGCTGTAAGTACATTCATCAACGGCTGTATTTTTATCTTCGCTCAATTCTTTTTTACCGAAATAAATACCGCCGGTAAGTTCCCGGAAGATGATAAAATCAACACCATCTAAAATTTTACTTTTTAATGGAGAGAGATGATAGAGTGATGGATAAACAGAAATGGGGCGAATATTTGCATAGAGCTGCAACGATTTGCGCAACTTGAGCAAACCCTGTTCAGGCCTCACTTTGGCGGAGGGGTCATTGTCATATTTTGGATGACCAATGGCGCCAAATAAAACTGAATCACTATGCAAACAACTTTCTATTGTTTCATCAGGAAGAGGATTTCCAGTTGCATCAATGGCAACTGCGCCCATCAAACATTCTTCATATTCAAATGAATGATTAAAGCGCTGCGCAATGGCATCTAAAACTTTAATGGATTGGGCTGTTACTTCGGGGCCAATGCCATCGCCTTTGATAACTGTTATTTTCTTATTCATAGGTAATTAAACTTTGCTTAATTCAAATTCTTCTATTTTATTTTTTATGTTGAGTAAATAATCAATGTCGTCATATCCATTTAGCAGGCATACTTTTTTATAAGAGCTTATATCAAATGATTCTGACTCCCTGGTTGAAATTATTTTTATAGTTTGTGCTTCAAGATTGATTTCAAGTTCTGTTGCTGCATCAACATTTACAGCATCAAATATTTTTTGAAGAAATTCATCGCTTACCGTAACAGGTAACAAAAAATTATTGAGTGCATTATTTTTAAAAATGTCTGCGAAGAAACTACTAACGACAACATCAAAGCCATAATCTTTTATTGCCCATGCTGCATGCTCACGGCTTGAACCACAGCCAAAATTTTTTGCTGCTACCAAAATCTTCCCATTATACAAAGGATTATTCAACACAAAATCACTCTTTGGCTTTGACTCATCATCCCCGTCTGACCGGCCGGCAGGATTTTCATATCTCCAGTCACGAAATAAATTTTTGCCAAAACCCTCTCTGCTCGTGGCTTTCAGGAAACGTGCCGGAATTATTTGGTCTGTGTCCACATTCTCGATGAGCAATGGCACAACTTTACTTTTTATTTCTTTAAAACCTTTACTCATTATTTGAAACTGGATTTACTGATTAATTATTTTCGAGAATTAATTCTCTCACATCGCTCACCACGCCTGTAATCGCAGCCGCTGCTGCTGTTAGCGGGCTTGCCAATAATGTTCTTGCACCGGGGCCCTGCCTGCCTTCAAAATTCCTGTTGCTGGTACTTACTGCATATTTGCCCGCAGGAATTTTATCTTCATTCATTCCCAAACATGCAGAGCAGCCGGGTTGGCGCAACACAAATCCTGCTTCCTCAAAAATTGTATGAATGCCTTCCTGCTGTGCCTGTTTCTCTACCTGTTTGCTGCCGGGCACAATCCAAACGATTACATCATCCGCTTTCTTTTTTCCTTTTACAAACCCTGCCACCATTCTTAAATCTTCAATGCGGCTGTTTGTGCAACTGCCGATAAAAACATAATCCACTTTATGTCCTTTAATATTTTCACCGGGCTGCAAACCCATATACTGTAATGATTTCTGAAAAGATATTTTTTCTTTTTCATCAATTTCATTCAGCAAGGGAACATGACCTGTAACACCAATACCCATTCCCGGATTTGTACCGTAAGTGATCATTGGTTCTATATCTTCTGCTTTAATATTTATTTCTGTATCGAATACTGCATCGCCATCACTGTATAAAGTCTTCCAATATGCCAATTTGTTATTCCAATCTTCGCCATGCGGAGCAAACTCTCTTCCTTTTACATAATTAAAAGTTGTTTCATCGGGAGCAATCAAACCGCAACGTGCGCCCATTTCAATGCTCATATTGCAAATCGTCATTCTTGCTTCCATGCTTAATGAACGAATGGCACTGCCCGCAAACTCAACAGCATAGCCTGTTGCCCCGCTTGCAGTTATCAAAGACAAAATATATAACACAATATCTTTACTCACCACGCCTTTGTTCAATTGACCGTCCACATTGATGCGCATGAGTTTTGGTTTTGTCTGCATCAAGCATTGTGTTGCTAAAACCATTTCTACTTCACTGGTACCAATGCCAAACGCAATGCAGCCAAATGCTCCGTGTGTTGATGTGTGTGAATCACCGCAAACTATTGTCATACCAGGTTGTGTAATGCCAAGCTCCGGGCCGATCACATGAACAATGCCCTGATATGGATGCCCAAGCCCGTATAATTCAATTCCAAACTTTGCACAATTATCAGTGAGTTTTTGTACCTGCAATCTTGATAGTTCTTCTTTTATTGGAAGATGTTGATTCAACGTTGGCACATTATGATCAGCAGTGGCAACAGTTTGTTGGGGGCGAAAAACTTTTATGCCACGCTTTTCCAATCCTGCAAACGCCTGCGGAGAAGTTACTTCATGAATTAAATGTTTGTCAATATAAAATACAGATGGCCCGCCATCATCAATTTGTTTTACGATGTGCTTTTCCCAGATTTTTTCAAATAATGTTTTTGCCATGATTTTATGAAATAGTTTCCGGTTGATAAGTATTAGCAATTTCGGTTAAGTCTTCATCACCAATTTCCTTTTTCTTATCGGCTATTTTTACAAATTCACCGTACAAAAAATCAATATCATTTCTTGTAAATGAATAACCGAGTTTTTGAAAACGATGGGCCAATGCACTTCTGCCACTGCGTGCGGTAAGCACAATCTTACTTCCATCGGCACCTACACTTTCAGGGCTTATACTTTCGTAAGTAAGTTTATCTTTTAAAAATCCGTCCTGGTGAATGCCGCTTGAATGCGCAAATGCATTGCTTCCTACAATCGCTTTATTCGGCTGAACCGGCATACGCATAGTGTCTGAAACTAAGCGGCTGATTGGATTTAATTTTTCAGTTTTAATATTTGTATAAAAATTAAGTGAACGGTGTTGCTTCATTATCATTACACATTCTTCTAAGGAAGTGTTGCCTGCTCTTTCACCCAATCCATTTATTGTACATTCAATTTGTCCTGCTCCTGCAATTATCCCTGCAATTGAGTTTGCGGTGGCAAGACCTAAATCATTATGGCAATGACAACTGATTATTGCCTTATTAATATTGGGAACATTATTAATTAAGTATGCGATTTTATCAGCATACAACCAAGGCAAACAGTATCCTGTTGTGTCGGGAATATTTACTACGGTTGCACCCGCTTTTATAACCGCTTCAACCACTCTTGCCAAATAATCATTATCGGTGCGGCCCGCATCTTCTGCATAAAATTCCACATCATCCACAAAATTCTTTGCCCACTTTACGCATTGCACGGCACGGTCTAAAATTTCTTCACGTGTTGCATTGAACTTCGCTTTTATATGCAGGTCGCTGGTGCCAATTCCTGTGTGTATGCGTGGGCGCACTGCATGTTTGATGGCTGCAGCTGCGGCTTCAATATCTTTGAGTACAGCGCGGCTGAGTCCTGCAACTGTTGCATTTTTTATTACAGCTGAAATTTCCTGCACCGATTTAAAGTCACCGGGGCTGCTTATTGGGAAACCTGCTTCAATAATATCCACTCCCAAATCTTCCAGCGCAAGAGCCAACTCAATCTTTTCTTTTGTGTTTAATTTGCAACCGGGTACCTGCTCGCCATCGCGGAGGGTGGTGTCAAAAATGTCAATCTTTTTTTGCGGCATAGCAAATATTTAGAAATGAAAAAGTGCAGGTTGCTTAATTTTGACTGTCTGCATATTTCTTAAACAAACTGTATTTGCGAATATACTTCAGATATGTTTGTAAATGCAGTCAAAATAAGCTGCATTTTACGGTTCATAACAGGAGGCTTATTCCCCTGTAATGCAGTTGCAGAAAGGATTTTTTAAAACGAATAATACAATGCCCAACAGGAGCACCGATGAACTTTTTCAATTGATAAAATCGCTTGACCCGAGTGAAAAACGGTTGTTTAAATTATATATCAGGCGTTCTTCGGGCAACGGAGAACTTAAAATAACCCGGTTATTTGATGCACTTGACCGGATGAATGAGTATGATGAAGATATTTTACTTGCTAAAAATAAGAGCATAAAAAAACAGCAGCTTTCTAATATGAAAGCGGGTTTGTACAGGCAAATACTCTCTAGCCTGCGGCAGAAAAATGATGAAGATAATATTGATATGTATTTGAGTGAGCAGATGAATTATGCCCGGATACTCTACAATAAAGGGCTTTATTTACAGGCTTTAAAAATGCTGGATAAATTAAAGCAAACTGCAAAACTTAACCATCATGTTACGTATCAACTGCAGGCACTGATATTTGAAAAGAAAATAGAAGCCCTGCATATTACACGCAGCATTGAAAACAGGGCGGAGCAACTAAGCCATGAAGTGGATGAAGTGAATAATACGATTGTATTACTGAGTAAGTTTTCGAATCTTGCGTTGCAATTATATGGGTGGTATATAAAAAACGGCCATGCACGGAATGAAAAAGATGTAACGGCAGTGAAAGCTTTTTTTGAAGCCAATCTCCCGGTTTACAGTTTCGGGAAAACAGGGTTCTACGAAAAGTTATACCTGTACCAGGCTTATAGCTGGTATGGTTTTATCCTTCAGGATTTTTTAATGTATTACCGCTACACGCAAAAATGGGTGGATCTTTTTGACCACGAACTTTTTATGCGCATCACCGAAGCCGGGCAGTATATAAAAGCTGTTCATAACCTGCTTTCCGCGCATTTTGTTCTGAATAATTATGATGGCTTCACTACCACATTGAAAACCTTTGATGAATATGCCGCTTCAAACGATGGCAGCTTAAACATCAATACCAAAATACAGGTGTTTATTTACCTGCATATTGCTAAAATAAACAAACACTTTATGGAGGGCAGTTTTACGGAAGGTCTTGCCCTGGTGGATGAAATTGAAAATAACCTTGAAAAATACAAGCTGCATATTGACAGGCACCGCATCCTTATTTTGTATTATAAAATTGCCTGCCTGTATTTTGGCAGCGGCGATAATGAAAGCGCTGTTGATTACCTCAACAAAATTATTCACTGGAGGGTTGACCTGAGAACGGATTTGCAATGTTATGCGCGGCTGCTGCATTTGATAGTGCATTACGAACTGGGGAATGATGAACTGCTGAAATACCTTATCAAATCAGTTTACCGCTTTATGGCTAAAATGGAAAACCTGAGCGTGGTGGATGAAGAAATATTTAATTTTTTACGTAAATCATTTTCACTGAAACCTGCAAGGGTGTTGCCTGCATTCAAAGCATTAAAAGAAAAATTAGAAAAGCATAAGCGCAACACATTAGAAACACGTTCATTTCTTTACTTAGATATTATTGGCTGGCTTGAAAGTAAAATTGAAAATGTGCCTGTGCAGCAGATCATCAGGGGAAAATTTATCAGCAGGCAAAAAAATAAAAACTAATAAGAGGTTGTTTTATCGTTTCCATTATTGCATCACCGGTATCTGTTCATCAATAGATTTTTTCAAATCCATGTAAATATCTTTTTTCTGCTCACCCAGGAAATTTTTTATAAAAAAATACAGGCATAACTTCTTTGTAAATCCACCATCGGCCAGGTGCCAAACAGCCCGGGGCTGCACACTGCAAAGCTTTTGCCGGTTTCATCTGCTGCAGTACCCATTCACCCGCTGCATAATTAAAACCTTCAGCTGCTTTGGGCGCATATTTGATCATTTCCAAAGTTGTCTGCACTTTCAGCATTGTTTCTACAGAGGCCTCACTTATTATTCTTTTGCCATTATATATGCCTTTATTTAAAATCATTACAAGAAAATGCATATAATCTCCGGCCGTGCTTTTTTGCTCCGCCACTTGGGTTCACGGCTTTATCACTTACAAAACTGCTGTTGTTCATACCCAGAGAAATAAAAATCCTTTCATTCATCAACTGCTCAAAAGGTTTGTTTGCAATTATCTCCAAAACCCTGCCCGCAGTATTTAAACCAATATTTCCATAGCGGAATTCTGCTCCCGGCACCACAATCATTTTTTTCTTTGCGAAATCATTTATTTCATCTTCCAGCGACGAATATTTTGACATTTCAAAAATACCGCGCAGCAAAGGCTCCTGCTCAATTCCTGTTTCGTGTAAAAGATATTCACGGATGGTAATATTTTCTTTTCCATTTTTTAAAAAGCAGGGATGTATTTGCCCACTTTATCATCCAATGAAAGCCTCCCTTCATCCGCAAAAGTCATTACCAATGCAGCGGTCAGCCATTTACTGCAACTGGCAATGGGCTGCTGTGTGGCTGATGTAAAACCGCCCATTTCTTTTTTATAAATTATTTTGCCGTCTTTATAAATCAATGCCCGGCATTATTTCCCAGGCTCTTTTGATATCGGTCAAGCTTTTTATCCAATGCATTAAAATTGTATTGTGCCTGTATTGGCTGAAACAATAGCATAAAAACCAATACATCACTGACTTTGATGCAGTTTATACGTATGCTTTGCGACATATTTGCTGATTTGCGTTGTTGGATTGTGATTTGCAAATTAAGTTTAATGTTAAATGCACCGAACCGGAAGCTGTTGATATAAAAATAAAAAAGCATAAAAATTCTTAACTAAAAAGCTCCCTTTTAGGAGCGGAGAGATTTACATGAATTTAAACAACTATACCATAAAAGCGCAGGAAACTATTCAGGCTGCGCAGCAACTGGCTTTCAATAACAACAATCCATTTATAGAAACAAATCATTTGCTCAAGGCTTTACTGAATGATGCCGACAGTCCGGTGGAATATTTATTAAAGAAAACCAATACAAACATCCAGTATGTAGAAACCAAGCTGGATGAAGCTTTGCAACGTTTGCCCAAAACCTCAGGCACGGAACCTGCGCAGGCCCTGGGCCGCGACATGAACAACGTGCTGCTTCGTGCAAACGCATCGCTGAAACAGTTTGGAGACGAATTCATCAGCACAGAAAATTTGCTGCTTGGTATTGTTACCGGCAATGATGATACTTCAAAAATTTTAAAAGATGCCGGCCTTACAGAAAAAGGATTGGCAACTTCTGTAAAAGAACTTCGCAAAGGTTCTACCATAAATTCTCAAACTGCATCACAGCAGTACAATGCATTACAGAAATATGCAAAGAATTTAAATGAGCTTGCCCGTGCCGGAAAGCTTGACCCCGTTATTGGCCGTGATGAGGAAATAAGACGCACGTTGCATATACTTTCACGCCGTTCTAAAAACAACCCCATTCTTGTAGGTGAGCCCGGCGTTGGTAAAACCGCGATAGCAGAGGGTTTGGCCATGCGCATTGTAAATGGTGACGTGCCTGAAAATTTAAAAAGTAAAATAATTTTCGCCCTCGATATGGGCCAGCTGATTGCCGGTGCAAAGTATAAAGGAGAATTTGAAGAGCGGTTAAAAGGGGTGGTAAAAGAAGTGGGGGATAGTGATGGTGAAATTATTTTGTTTATTGATGAGATACATACACTTATTGGTGCTGGTGGCGGTGAAGGTGCAATGGATGCAGCGAATATTTTAAAACCTGCTTTATCGCGTGGAGAATTAAGGGCAATTGGCGCAACTACCTTAAATGAATACCAGAAATTTTTTGAAAAAGACAAAGCCCTTGAGCGTCGTTTTCAGAAAATAATTATTAATGAGCCCAACGTGGAAGATGCGGTAAGTATTTTGCGCGGTATAAAAGATAAATATGAAACGCACCACCACGTACGAATAAAAGATGAAGCTATTATTGCGGCCGTTGAACTGTCGAACCGTTATATTACTGACCGCTTTTTGCCTGATAAAGCAATTGACCTGATTGATGAAAGCGCTGCCAGGCTTAGGTTAGAGATGAATTCCATGCCTGAGGAACTTGATGAACTGGAAAGAAGGATACGCCAGCTTGAGATAGAACGCGAAGCCATTAAACGTGAAAAAGATGAAGATAAGCTGAAAGAACTGGCGCAGGATATTTCATTGCTTACCGTGCAGCGTGATACACTGAAAGCAAAGTGGAACCAGGAAAAAGAAATTGTTGAAAGAATACAAACTGCAAAAGCAAATATTGAATCTTTAAAATTGGAAGCAGAACGTGCTGAACGTGATGGCGATTTTGGGAAAGTGGCAGAGATACGTTACGGCAAAATAAAAGAACAGGAAAAAATAATTGACGATAACTCAAAGCAACTGGATGCCATAAGTGAAAGAAGGTTATTGAAAGAAGAAGTGGACGCAGAAGATATTGCAGTAGCTGTTGCAAAAACAACGGGCATCCCGGTAAGTAAAATGCTTCAGGCAGAAAAAGAAAAATTACTGAACCTTGAAGATGAGCTGCACAAACGTGTAGTGGGCCAGGATGAAGCCATAGCCGCAGTTGCCGATGCAGTTCGAAGGAGCAGGGCCGGTTTGCATGATGCCAAGAAACCAATTGGCTCTTTCATTTTTCTCGGAACAACCGGCGTGGGCAAAACCGAACTTGCAAAAGCCCTTGCAGAATATTTGTTTGATGATGAAAGCATGATGACGCGTATTGATATGAGTGAATACCAGGAAAAGCATACGGTAAGCCGGCTGGTAGGCGCTCCTCCGGGATATGTGGGTTATGATGAAGGCGGCCAGCTTACAGAAGCCGTGCGCCGTAAACCTTACAGCGTGGTACTTTTAGATGAAATTGAAAAGGCAAGTCCTGATGTATGGAATGTACTGCTGCAAGTGCTGGATGATGGCAGGTTAACGGATAATAAAGGCCGCGTGGTGAATTTTAAAAATACAATCATTATCATGACGAGCAATATGGGGAGCCATTTAATACAGGAAGCATTTGAAAATGTAACTGAAAAAAATGTGGAAGAGATTACAGAAAAAGCAAAAGTAGAAGTGATGAATTTGCTGCGGCAAACCATCCGCCCTGAATTTTTAAACAGGATTGATGAGATCATCATGTTTCAGCCATTGATGAAGAAAGAAATAAAAGGCATCATCAATATCCAGTTGGAGCACCTGAAAAACCTTGTTGCAAACAATGGCATTCAACTGGAATTCAGTGATTATGCACTGGACTATCTTTCAGAAAATGGGTATGACCCCCAGTTTGGCGCACGGCCTTTAAAACGGCTGATCCAGAAAGAGATCATAAATCCATTGAGTAAAAAAATATTAGCGGGGAATATAGATAAAACCCACCCAGTGATGGTTGACGTATTTGATAATACAGTTGTGTTCAGGAATGAAACAACATCACAAAATATTAAACGTACAGCAGCAAAAGCAGGGTAAATATCTATACTCAAAAGGTATTAAAAGGGCATTTAGCCGCTAATGCTTATCTTCGCCGCCACCCGGTTTAGAAAGACTCTTTTAAAAAGCAATCTGCAGATACAAAAAAAGGAAGAAATATCATGCCATTAAAAAAAGAAATTATTGAAATTATTGAGCCCAAAGACATGTTTGTAGGTAACCCGGAAGCACCTGTAACCCTGATGGAATTTGGTGAATACGAAAGTGAAGTTTGCGCTAAAGCAAATGAAGTGGTAAAGCAATTACTGGAAGAATATGATGGAAAAATACGTTTTAATTTCCGGCATTTTCCCCTTACTGCCATACACCAGCGCAGCCTTAAAGCGGGAGAAGCAGCTGTAGCCGCAGGGCAGGTAGGCAAATTTTGGGAAATGCATAATGTATTATTCGCCAACCGCCGCAACCTGGGCACAACCAGTTTAAAACTTCACTCAAAAGAAGCGGGAGTGGTAAACAAGCATTTTTTAGATGAACTGGTAAATGCTACTTATGGCTGGCAGGTGCAGGGCGACCTGCAGGAAGGCATCAGGCGCGGCGTAAAAACAGTACCCGCGTTTTTTATAAATGACGAGGCTTTTACAGGCAGCATAACTTTTGAAAACCTGAGTAAAGCAATTGATTCAGCATTGAAAAAAAACAAAACTAAAGTAACTGCCAAACAAAGGGCATAAGTATATAAGATAAAAAACGAAAGCCGGGCTTGCCTGGCTTTTTTATTGATCCCTGAAAGCGCATATTAATATCAATTTTTTTGAAGCCGGCATAAGAATAGATGTTGATCTTTAGTTGTGCCGCACACTTGTACTGCATCAATTTTTTCAGCAGTTACCTGCATCTCAGATCAGTCAGTTATCTTTGCACTATGCGGAAATTAAGCATGGAAGAACTGGGGCGCAAGACTGTGGAAGAATTTAAAGAAGCCGAAAAAATTCCGGTTGTTGCTGTGCTGGAAAATGTGCGGAGTGCCTATAATGTAGGCAGCGTGCTGCGTACAGCAGATTCGTTTTTGCTGCAGGCAGTTTATACTACAGGTTATACGGCTCATCCGCCGCATAAACAAATAACCAAAACTGCTTTGGGCGCTGATGAAACAGTAACTTCAAAACATTTTGCAAATGCCGTGGAAGCCATAACAGAATTGAAAAAAAACAGTTTTAAAATATATGCAGCAGAACAGGCGGAACAAAGCATTATGCTGAATGAATTTCGTATTGATAAAGAAGAAAAAATTGCAGTAGTTTTTGGAAATGAAGTAACGGGAGTGGAGCAACAAACCATTTTACTTTGTGATGGCTGTATAGAAATACCGCAGCTCGGAATGAAACACTCGCTGAATATATCAGTAGCCGCCGGAATTGTATTATATAAAATTGCAGAGCCGTATATTAAAGTTTTAAAAGCAGTACAAAAATAAAAATGCCCACGGTAAAAAATTATCTTTCACTTGTAAAATTCTCCCACACCATTTTTGCAATGCCTTTTGCAATGATTGGTTTTTTTTTGGGGACACTACAAACAAATTCTATAACTAAGGATATTGTTATTTCACCAAACTCTGGGTTTCATTATTCATATCAACTTATTAACCTGTCAACAAATCAACTCATAACTAAATTCTTTTTTGTTTTGGTGTGCATGATTACAGCACGCAGTGCTGCTATGGCTTTCAACCGTTATTTAGACAGAAGTTTTGATGCAAAAAACCCGCGTACTGCCATACGTGAAATCCCAAAGGGCATTATTTCTGCAAACAGCGCTTTAATATTTACCATTGTTTCCTGTTTCTTATTTTTTGTTTCTTGTTTTTTTATTAATCGTATTTGTTTTTATTTATCACCGATTGCATTGTTTGTTGTTTTATTTTACAGTTATACAAAAAGGTTTACACCACTTTGCCATTTGGTATTAGGTTTAGGTTTATCGCTTGCCCCCATTGGCGCATACCTGGCAGTAACAGACAGGTTTGATTTATTGCCTGTTTTATTTTCACTCGCAGTAGTATTTTGGGTAAGCGGTTTTGATATTATTTACGCGCTGCAGGATGTGGAGTTTGACCAGTCGCAAAATTTATATTCCATTCCTGCATCTTTTGGAAAGTCAAAAGCACTAAGGGTTTCAGAATTTTTTCATTTAATAACCGCCGGCTGCGTAATTGCGGCAGGAGTTTATGGCGGTTTTCACTGGTTGTACTGGATGGGTATTGCAGTGTTTATTGGTATGCTTATTTACCAGCATTCGCTTGTAAAACCAAATGATTTGAGTAAAATAAATATTGCATTTATGACTGCAAACGGTATTGCAAGCGTGGTATTTGGCGTGCTGGCCATTGCTGATTTACTGGTGTTGTAATTATTCAGAAAAGGACAAAGCGTTGAAGAGCGCGGCGCAACGATGCATAATTTCCAAAACCCTACCCAGTTCAAAAAAACCTTTAAAAAAATGGCGCGGATAATTTGCATTGACTACGGCGCAAAACGAACAGGGCTGGCCGTTACAGACCCGCTGAAAATCATTGCTTCAGGTTTGCCAACTATTGATACAAAAGATGTGCTTTCATTTCTTAAAAAATATTTCGCTGCTGAAAATATTGAACTGATCCTGATTGGCGAACCCAAAAATTTAGATGATTCCGATACACATGCTACGCCATTAGTAAAGGCTTTTATCAAAAAAATAGAGAAAGAGTTTCCTTCGCTTCCGGTGGAGAAAGTGGATGAACGTTATACTTCCAAAATGGCTTCTGCAGCAATGCTGGAAATGGGTATGAAAAAAAAAGACCGCCGGAATAAAAAAAATATAGATGAAATTGCGGCTGTGATTATGCTGCAGGAGTATTTAAATAAAACCTCTTAGCTCAAAAAAGGAATATTGAAACGCATCAATTAAATTTGCATTTTAAATTAAAAACATCCCGGGGATTTGGGAGGATTACATGATATTACCCATTGTAGCTTATGGCGCACAAATATTAAGAAAGGTAAGCAAGGATATTGCCGCAGATTATCCCGGTCTTGAAAAACTGGTTGCTGATATGTGGGAAACCATGTATGCCAGTAATGGCGTGGGTTTGGCTGCGCCGCAGGTAAATAAAGACATCCGCCTTTTTGTAATTGACAGCGCACAGATTTTTGAAAACCAGGATGAGGGAGACAAAGGAAAATATGAGGATGAACCGGGAATAAAACAGGTTTTTATAAATGCACATATCCGGGAACTGGAAGGGCAGGAGTGGCCTTATAATGAAGGCTGCTTAAGCATCCCTAAAATACGTGAAGATATAATACGCCCGGAATGCGTAACACTTTCTTATGCGGATGAAAATTTTGCGAAGCATACAAAAACTTTTAACGGTATTACGGCACGTATCATACTGCACGAATATGACCATATTGAAGGCAGGCTTTTTATTGATTACCTGAAACCTTTAAAGAAAAAAATGCTGAAAGGAAAACTGAACGACATCAGCAAAGGCAATATAAAAGTGGATTATAAAATGATCTTTCCAAAATGAAAATACTGCTAGTTTTTTTCTCCTGTTTTATTTTTTTCAATGCATCAGCGCAGAACAATGCTGATACGACCGTGATTATTGATAACGAGCGGCTCACCCTGCCCGAAGTATTTGTGCACAGCAACCTTGACTATCTTAAAATACTCAACCGTATAAAGAACGACACTACATTTTATAAGGCATTCCGCAATTTGCACGTGGTTGAATTTTCTTCATACAATAATATCCGCATGCTTAACCGCAAAGGAAATGTACAGGCATCTTATTACAGCAAATCCACGCAGCACCGCGCCAATGGGTGCCGCACTACAGAAGTGCAGGACGAAAAAACAACCGGCGATTTTTTTGACCGCAAAGGCAATTATAATTACACCACAGGGGAAATGTATGCAAGCCTTTTTTTTGCAAAGGGCCAGGTATGCGGGGAAAATAATATCGTGGCTGGAAGAATGTTCAATCCCGATAATAAAACCGGGATTGAAAAACACAAAGAACAATTAAAAATGCTTTTCTTCAACCCCGGGAAAAAAATACCTGGCATCCCTTTGGTTGGCGACAAACTTGATTTATATGATGACCGAGCGCACAAACTTTATGATTACCACCTGGAATTTACTGATTACAAAGGAACCTATGCATATAAATTTTCTATTGAACCAAAAAAAGACCTTGGTTTTTTTAACCGGAATGATGTAGTTGTGGATGAAATGGTTACCTGGTTTGATTATAAAACGCTTGAAGTACTTGCACGTAATTATTCGCTCAGTTACCATGCGGGTGTGTACGATTTTGATGTGAATATGGAAGTGGAAATGGGAAAGACTGGCGGCCTGCTGGTGCCCATCACCATGCGCTATAAAGGAAATTTTTCAGTAGTTTTCAAAAAGCGGGAGAGAGGGGAATTTACAGCAACACTGTTTGATTTTAAGAAATAGTTCTTGATACCGGTCCTGGGTTTTTATGGATCTTCCCTGCCCGTCCGGTCAGCCGGGCTTTCATCGTTTGTATCTTTCATCACCCGTTTAAAATAAAATAATTTTTATGCTTACCAAACCATTGACAGTACTTTTTGAACGTGACCTTGGAAAATTAAAACAGGAAATATCTGCCTATACAAATGAAAAAGATTTGTGGGTTATACAGGATGGTATTTTAAATTCCAGCGGAAACCTTTGCCTGCACTTAGTGGGCAACCTGAAACATTTTATAGGGAAAATACTTGGCGGCAATGCTTATGAAAGAGTGAGAGAAAAAGAATTCAGTGATAAAAATATCCCATCTGCGGAGCTCATGAGTTCTGTAGATGAAACAACAGCAATTGTTTCGCAAACATTGAACCGGTTGAGTGAAGATGACCTCAGCAAAATTTACCCGGTAAATGTTTTTGGAAATGAAATGACCACTGAAAGCTTTATCCTTTCATTATACGGGCACCTGAATTATCATCTCGGGCAAATTAATTATCACAGAAGGCTGCTGGACGTTTAGTTTACTCAATAGCCAGTATTCAAACGCCGGTAATATAAATAAAAACCGCCTCATAAATAATGAGGGGGTTAATTTTCATTGGTTGCTATTAATTATTTGCAAGCACCATCTTCTTTGTATCAACCAATTTTTCATCAACTAATAAAGAATAGTTATAAACACCTGATGCAAGTGTTCCGGCATCTACATGCAGCATACCTTTTCCTGCAGTTGAAATATTTACCTGCCTTAATATTTTTCCTGTATTATCTGTAATGATAATTTTAGCAATTGAAAATTTTGCAGGTATAGTATAAGCAATAGCGGTTGACTGTGTATAGGGGTTTGGCGTATTTTGTTCAAGCGAAGCTGCGGAGAGAGAAATGTTTTGGGAAGAGCCAACAGAACCATTTTTATTTGCAAGAACCTGCTGCATCAATGTTTTCAATTCATTGATCTGCGATTAAAGCGAATCATTCTGCTGTGAAAGCTGCTGTACGGCTTTTACAAGGGAGGGTACAAAATCAGCATAAACAATAGAGTAATTGTCTTTCTCATTCTGCAGGTGGTTTACACCCTCAAAATCGTAATTAATTTCCTGCGCTGATTTTTCTACATCCTGTGCTACAAAACCCGTATGCACTTTTTTTTCTGCACTGGCATAATCAGGCTGCACCTGATTTGCGTTATTTTTTTTGCCCTGGAATTCATCAAGTTTTCTTAGTTCGAGGTTATAGGTAACCGGTTTTAGTTTATTGATGAATGTAAGCCCGGGAACATTTTCTTTAATATTTTTTTTGAATCTGCCATCACTAAATTGGCTGAAGCCCACCACCCCTTCAATTTTAGCGATAAAACCGTTTCCTATTACTACTGAATTACTAGCAGTAGCGTGGGCTGCATACCCAAGTGTAGTTGTATTAAATAAATTATTCGACCCCTGAGAATAATAACCCGCATTATACCCTACGGCAGTATTGAAATTACCAATTGCATTAGAAAGTAAAGTGTATTGTCCTATTGCTGTATTGCCATATCCTGTGGTGTTTGAATAAAGCGCGGATGTTCCAACAGCTGTATTGCTATACCCTGTGCCGTTTGAAAAAAGTGCGGAGTCCCCCCGATGGCAGTATTATGATCCCCTGTTGCATTTGAATAAAGTGCTGTAAATCCATTTGCGGTATTGTGTTCACCGGTAGTGTTGAAAACAAGAGATGCGGCACCATTAGCGGTGTTATAATTTCCCGTAGTGTTGTAATAAAGCGCCTGAAAACCACTGGCTGTATTGTAATTCCCTTCCGTGTTGGATGATAGTGCAGCTAACCCATCTGCTGTGTTTATGCTTCCTGTTGTGTTGGAATAAAGTGAAGATGTTCCAGTAGCGGTATTACCATATCCTGCTGTATTGTAAAAAAGCGCGCTAAACCCATTGGCTGTATTGTCGTGGCCGGTAGTATTTGCAGTTAGCGCTGAATAACCTGTAGCTGAGTTACTGTAACCAGTAGTATTTGAAACACCTGATTGCGCACTTATAAATGTATTAAGGTTTGTTGTATCGCAAAACAAAACCCTTTTATTACTTACATATACAGGCCCACCCAGGTAAATTTTTTTCCAAGAAAAGGCAAGCGAGCCAATATTTCTTTTGCTAATGGTATCTGGGAGTAAATCAGCATTTATGGCGGTTGGTGCGGCTAAATTTGACAAAGAAGTGTTTGCCCCTGCGCTGCTTACTGCAGCCCATGCAGATCCATTGTAATAATAAAAACCCGGGTTGTTTGTTGTCTGATAAATTAATAAGCCTGAAGCGGGTGAGGCGATGGCATCCCTTTGTGTTTTAGACATTCTTGGAATAAGCAACCCCTTTGAAATAGATTTTATTTCTAGGATGGATGAAGCGTTTGGTGCAGTAGTGCCTATGCCCACGCTGCCGGCTGAAGGAAAAGTGTTTTGCGCTTTTAGAGTGCCGAAAAAAATAAGAGGTAAAAATGTCATGGCCAATTTAGGTAGTTTTGCTTTCATTGTAATTTTTTTTAGAATACAATGCAACGGCTTGAAAATACAACGGGGACGGGCTTTACTTTGCGGCAGTGATAATATGAGCAACGGCGGGAGTTGTTTATTTAAAACAATCGCAGAAAGCAAAAAGCACCTTCAAAAAATGAAAATGCTTTTTTATCAAAAGGAGCAGTGGTTATTTTGTAAGCACCATTTGTTTTGAACCAATCAGGTTTCCATCTATGTACATCGAATAATGATATATGCCTGCGGTAAGCGTTGCTGCACCTATATTTAATGAACCTTTGCCATTTCCGGTAATATTCATCTGTTTTAAAACCTTACCACTGTTATCAGTAATTACAATTTGCGCTGATGCATATTTTTGCGGTAAAGTGTAATGAATAACCGTTATACTTACAAATGGATTGGGAACATTTTGTTCTAATGATCCACCGGTAAAATTTATTGTTTGTTGCTGCAGGTTTGAAGACGCGGCATTGATTGTAGTTTTTGAAAACATCATTGTTTTTAGTGCATCAATTTGTGTTTGCAGGTCAGCATTTACTTTTTGCTGGGCATCAATTTGTGTTTGCAATGAATCATTCTGAGAAGAAAGCTCCTTTACCGCCTGCACCAGCACAGGCACAAGCCCTGTATAATTCACTGCCTTAAAATCTATTTTTTCACCCTGGCCTGCTTTCAGTTTTGGGTTTATATCTGATTCTGCAAAATGGGTTTCCTTTACAAGCTGAGGGAATTGTATTTCAATATTCTGCGCCATAATACCAACCTGCCTTTGTGGAGGCAGCGCCATTTTTCCTGTAATGCCATCACTCCTGAAATCATACGTTTTTACATCCATTTTTTTCAACGCATCTATCGCTCCGCTATAAGACTGGATATTTTTCTTCAGCCTTTCATCAGAAGTTACATAAGACCCTGTGGAGTATGTGCTGCCGGAAAAAACAGCGGCATAAGACAGCGTATTGCTTGTAGATGCAAATATTGCTTCGTAGGTATTTGAATGTGCATGTATTAAAGGGTTGGTGGAATTTGCACTTGAGTTTTCAAGATATATACCTGTTCCTCCTGTGCCTGAAGACAGGGTACAATTAAATGCAGAGCCATCAATGGGATCCGAGACATGTATTACATCCTGTCCATTAACGGGTGATGTAATATCCAGCCTTGCGGCGGGCGTGGGGTTATTGATGCCGATATTGCCGTTGCTGCTTAACCAGATACCTGCACCGGCCGAAGGGGTATTATCAACATCCATGGTTAAACCAATTGAAGTGGAAGTCCAGTCCCCTGTGCTTCCTGTCCGATAGCCCCTTATGCCCAATGCACTTTGGTTATTGCTGTTAAAGCCAAAACTTGCGAGGCATACCGTATCATTAATGTTGGGGCCTAATATACCGGACATGGTAGATAATGTATTACTCATGGCGGCACCAAAAAGTGCTGCCCCTGTTCTTGAAACAGAAAATTTTGCAATGGGCGCTACTGTTCCAACACCTACTTTATTATTAAAATAAATATTGTTGCCTGCTGATGTCCATTGAGATGACTGGCTTAATGCTGTCCATAGTGTTCCGTTGTAATAATAAAAACCAGGTAGGTTGGTTGTTTGATAAATCAATAAACCTGTTGCCGGCGCGGCAATTGCATCGCGCAGGGTTTTGGACATTCTTGGAATGAGTAAACCTTTTTTAGTAGATTTAATTTCCAGAAGCGATGAAGCATCAGGTGAAGTGGTGCCAATACCTGCACTGCCGGTGGATGGAAAAATATTTTGAGCGGTTGCACCCTGCATAAGATACATCAGTATAAAAAGGGCGGATAGTTTTTTCATAAAAAAAAATTGAGGTTTAATGAAAAGGTTTGATAATTATTTAATACGTTTCATAATTGGCTAATAATACCGGAGCTTTGTCCGGAATTATTTTGAAATCATTTGTTTTCTATTTTGTCAAAATCATTTGTTTTGTAGCAATCAGTTTCCCATCTACATAAAATGAATAGTGATAAGCGCCTGCAGCAAGGGTTGCTCCACTTATATTTAATGAACCTTTGCCATTTCCGGTAATATTCACCTGTTTTAAAACCTTACCGCTGTTATCAATAATTACAATTTGCGCGGATGCATATTTTTGAGGCAGTGTGTAATGAATAATTGTATTGTTTGCAAAAGGGTTGGGTGTGTTTTGTTCCAGCGAAGCATTGTTCAGGCTTACTGTTTGCTGAATATTGTTTGCAGCTGCTGTTTGCATATTCATCATCGCTTCAAGTTTTGCAAGCCTTGTTTCAAGATCATTGATCTTAGCATCTTTTTCATCATTGGCGTTGCTTAATTCCTGCACGGATTTTACCAATGGCACTACAAAATCGCTGTACCGCAACCCATATAGATCTTTACTGTTTTTTGCCGCATCTACTCCGCTGAAATCGTAGTTTAAAGATTTAGCAGATTTTTCTACATCCTGTGCAATAAAGCCTGTATAAAGAATTTGCTCTTTTTGTTTGCGGGCTTCTGTTTCTGCCGCTGATGGCTGTATTGTATTGCCATCTTTATCTTTTATTTCCGGGCGCTGAATTATTTTATCCGCAGCATCTAAATCAAGATTGTAGGTAACGGGTTGCAGTTTGTTTATAAATGCAAGGCCGGGCACATTTTGTTTAATATTCCTTTTTACACGGCCATCTGAAACATTACTCCAGTTTGCAAAACCCCCGATACTTGTAACGTCACCGTTTCCTATTCTCACCTCGTTGCTGGCAGTTGCCATGGCACTAAGACCAATAGCTGTAGCATTTGATAAATTATCCGCAGAAACATCTGAGAATTGCCCTAAAGCAGTATTGCCATTACCTGTTTTATTAGATAAAAGGGCGCTGTACCCCACTGCAGTATTAGAACCGCCTGTTGTGTTATTCAAGAGCACATTAAACCCATCTGCAGTATTAGCATAACCTGTAGTGTTGTTAAAGAGCGCATAAGTTCCATTTGCAGCATTAGAATTACCAAAAGTATTGTTAACGAGCGCACTGAATCCATTTGCAGTATTATAAAAACCTGAAGTATTGGAATAGAGCGCATTAGTTCCAATTGCAGTATTATAATAACCTGAAGTATTGTAGTAGAGCGCAAAAGCTCCATTTGCAGTGTTTGCATAACCAGTTGTATTGTTATACAGCGCAACAGCTCCATTTGCAGCATTCTCATAACCTGTTGTACTAGAATATAAATCTTTATTTCCAACGGCTGTATTAGCATAACCTGTAGTATTAAACAAAAGAGCAGAGTCCCCTATAGCCGTATTACTGATTCCTGTAGAATTAGCTGCACCTGCTCCCTGACCAACAAACAGGTTAGCATTTCCTGCAATGTTTATTGTTTTTATTCCGCCAAGAAATATAGAACCTGAGG
Source organism: Chitinophagales bacterium (assembly GCA_038207175.1). Lineage (GTDB taxonomy): Bacteria > Bacteroidota > Bacteroidia > Chitinophagales > Chitinophagaceae > JBBRAD01. The sequence continues at coordinate 22,371 of JBBRAD010000008.1, read as the reverse complement.
CAAAAATATTTTTCCATCCTTTAGTTGCGCTGCCAAGATTGCGAAAATTATTGCTGTCGGGCAAAAGCACTGCATTTACTGATGTAGATGAAGTTAAATTGGATAATGAAGTGTTTGCTCCAATGCTGCTTACTGCCACCCATGCCGTGCCGGAATAATAATAAAACCCCAGTGTGCTGTTGGTTTGATAAATTAATAATCCGGTTGCCGGCGTTACAATGGCATCGCGCTGGTTCTTAGTCATGCGCGGAATAAGTATGCCTTTTGAAGTTGATTTTATTTCAAAAAGAGAAGAAGCATTTGGCGTAGTGGTACCAATGCCCGCGCTGCCGGTGGCAGGAAAAGTATTTTGTGCATTCAATGCGGAAGTAATTGCAATAAATAAAATTACAAGTACTGCGGAATAAATTTTCATTTTCATTTTTTTTAGTTTTTGGTATATCACTTTTTTGAAGTGTAAAAGAAGATCAATAAGCAACTGTTTGGATCGGCATTGATCCTGCGGGGCAATCAGGGTGAAATGCGGCAGCAGAGACTTACTACTGTTTTGGTAACCTGCTGATAAAAAAGGTACAGTGCCTGACACTCTACCTTTTTTATGATGGGTTAGGATTTAAAAATTTATTGCTTCAATATTTTTATGCTTGCCTTTTTTGTAGATGTAGTAATGGTGAGTATATAATTTCCAGCTGGCAATGAAGGTTGAAAATTCAATTGTTCTTTGTAAGTGCCTTTGTTTTTTGAAATGGAAGCCTGAAATGTTTGCACTAACCTGCCGTTGATACTGTACAACGCGATGGAAATTTTTTCATCTGCATCCAGGGTATATGTAAGCGTTGCATTACTTTGTATGGGGTTTGGGTAAATGAGCGGAACAGGAGTTTCAGCAACTGCATTTTTATTGTAAACAACTGCATCTTTTGCAATATCTAAACTAAGGTTGCTGAGGTAGCGTACTGCTCCAAAAACATAATACCCGGCCAGATTATAAGGACCTGCGCAAATAATATTGCCGCTCGTATCAATAGCCATACATCTGTAGCTGCTAAGGCTTACGGTTGAATCAACGGTAGCAACACCATTAGTGCCAAAGCTTTTATCAAGATTACCATTTTTGGTGATGCGTACCACTGTTGCATAATTATGAAAACCATACGCCACCTGCTGATAACCTGCCGCTACAATTTTTCCATCATCCTGCACGGCCACATCGTTTGCATAACCATAATAGCTTGCAGGCAACAGTAATTTACCTGTGCCATTAAAACCCATATCCAATCCGCCATCGGTATTAAAGCGCATAAAGGCAAATTTGTTGCCGGTGTTGGTATTATTTAAACCTGCCGCTACAATTTTCCCGTCTTTCTGCAGGGCAATGGAATTGCAGGCAACTCCCGTACCGCCGCCAAAGAGCTCTGTTACCAAACCAGAAATGCCAAATACCGGATCGGGTACACCGTTTGTCTGCAACCTCGCTACAAAAAAGTATTTTAATTTAAAACTGCCACTGGCACCGCCGGAACCCGCAACTAATATCTCGCCATTTTTCTGGAGTACCATTTTAGAAAATGTAATTGACCAGTCAGGAAAAAAAGTATTAAGGTCAGTATAACCTAAGCTATTGAAAGTGCCATCGGATGAGCCATTATCATATAAGCGCCAAACAATAATGGACGAATACCCACTGCTGCCGTACTTAGTGGCCGCCACTACAATTCTTCCATCTTTCTGTATGGCAATACCGCCTTTATCGTTGATATTGGTAGAATAATAAACAATATACACACTGCCATAGCTGCCAAATGTGCCATCAATTGTACCGTCTTTGTTGAACCGGGAAACAACTATTTTAGCAGTATCATCTGAATAGTTATAAGATGCCATAGTAACCGTTTTACCATCGGGCTGAACAGCAACAGACTGTATGCCAGAAAAAAAACCGGGATCGCTGTATGGCTGATAATTAAGTTTACCATTGATGGAAAATTTAGTGTCGAGCGTACCGGTTGCTTTCAGCTGCACCATGGCCTGGTATTCTTTATCCATAAGCCCATCGTAACCTTCGCCGGCCATAACTATTCTTCCATTATTCTTATTCACCGCCATTGCGCGTACAAGTCCAAATGAACCGGTATAGAAATCTTCGGGGTTTACTTTTGCATACCCGTTTGTGGCAAAGGAAGAATCTAATTTGCCTCCCTGGGCGTGCAGAATATTTGCAACTATTATTAAAGCTGCGAAGAGTAGTAAAATTTTCTTTTTCATTTTTAGTTTTTTTTTGATTTTGATTGTTCAAAACAACGGCATGGAAACAGTATTCCGGGCGGCATTTACTTTGCGGCGGTAAAAGAAAAGATAACGGCGGCAATGATTTATTCAGGAAGTGATGATAAAGACGGGCGTTTATTTCTTTTTAAAAAACCGGCATATTTCTTTCCAGTACATACCTGCAATAGTGATGGTACAAACGATGGTTATGCTGAACAAAGTATCCATGGAAGGTGCAAGGTTGGCCAATACCCGCAATGTTTAAACACCATTTATTCAGCGGCATGGCGGAGGATTTTTACGGTTACTTTTGTACCGGCTGCATTGCCGTTTGCATCAAACAAATCCTCAATTTGTACAGGTGAAATATTTTTATTGTTTATCAGTTCAAGCCTTTGCATGGTAATATTTAACCCCTTTGATAAAGTTGCGGCGGTGTTTTTACTTTTTATTCCGGCTGCTTTATCCCTGCCAATACCATTATCAATAATTTCTGCCACTAAGTAATTTTCTTTTTGAAAAATATTAACCGATAATTTTTTTGCGCCCTGCTTATTACTCAGGCCATGCCATAATGCATTTTCCACGTAAGGCTGCAAAATCAATGGAGGCGTGGATTCTTCTTCAGGATTTAATGACGGGTCAACATTTATTGCATAATCAAAATCTACATTCAGCCGCAGCGTTTCCAGTTCTATATACAATTGCAGTGAAGATAATTCCCTGTCAAGCGGAATGAACGATTTATCAGAATTATCCAGTACCTGGCGCAGCAGTTTTGCAAATTTTCCAACATACCGCACAGCAGCTTCCGGCTCTTCATTCATCACCAGCGACTGGATGGAGTTCATTGCATTGTAAATAAAGTGCGGATTCATGCGAGCTTTAAGCGCCTGCATTTCCAGTTCCTGCATCTGCTGCTGCAGTTTCGCTTTGCGGTTTATTTGCGCAATGCGGTTGCGGAATACAATTATTAAGACTGCCGATGCTGTAATAATAACCAGCAGGCGAAACCACCAGGTTTCCCAAAATGGAGGTGTAATGGTAAATGCAAAGGTTGCCTCTTCGCTCCATGCATAATTTTCCCTTCTTGCCCGCACACGGAATATATATTTTCTGGCTGGCAGATTTACATACGATGCACTTGATTTTGCATTGCTCGTTATCCAGGTGGTTTGAAGCCCTTCGAGTTTATATTCACATTCCAGTTCGCCGCGGCCGGTATATGCAATAGTATTGAAATTAATAGTGATGTTGTTTTTGTTATATGGAAGCGTAGCATTAACAGGGAGATGAAAATAATCAGTGAAAGTTTTTGCATAATTTAACCAGTTTATGGTATCATTCAATATACTTACTTTTTCAATCTGAACTTTTGGCGGAAGTGAATCTATGTGGATATTTTTTTGCTGTAATCTATACACTCCGCTGTATGTTGATATCCATACATTATCATCCAGGTCAACTCTTATATGTGCATCAACATAACTCACGGGGTCCAATCCGTCATTTGAATTAAATTTCTGTTTAGTATAATTTCCATAAGGATTTTTACTGCGTATATTAAAACGCGTAATACCATCTGCTGTTATTGCCCAAAGCCAACCGCTTTTATCTAAAGCAAGGTCAAATATTACATTACTAAACAGGCCGTCTTTTTCAGTTACTGAACCAAGTAATATTATTTTTCCTGATTGGTTTGCAATAAAATGAAAAATGCCATAGCCATTAGAGGCTGCCCAAACAGAGCCATCCTCATCACAAATTATCCTGGTAAATTGTGTTCGCGGAATAGTTGGCCCTGCAGGATAAAATATTTTTGATTTCAAGTCCATATAACCAATATAACCATCCGAGGCGCCTATCCAAAGCCGGTGGTTATGGTCAAGGCAAAGGATATAAGGCCTTTCTTTGAAATGATTTATAATCAGGGGGATTTTGTCGGTGACTTTATCATTCCTGACCTTTATAATTGAGTCAAGCGGTATCAGCATTGCAGAATCAGTATTATCAAAAGTGATTTCGCCAATTCTTTTTTGCAGGGGGTTAAACCTGGCAGAAACATCTTCAAGCTGGTAATTGCTGTAACGGACAAGTTTATTTGAATTAAGCATCATCCAAATTGCGCCTTTTTCATCCTGTGCCAAATAATACAGTATATGACCCTCAAATTGCGACAATGCAGGTGCACCAAGCATTGCAGAAGAAGGAATGAACTGGTGCCGGTTCCAGAAGCTGAAACCATCACCTGCGTCGCCAAAATAGGCGTTGCCGGATTTGTCAATAAATACTGAACGTGTATCAGAATTTTGAAGCCCGTCACTTTTTACAAAATGATCAGCCTGAGAAAATTTTAAACTTATTAACCCCAGTGTACCTATCCAGATATCACCTTCATTGTCTTCGCATATAGACGATGTAAAGCCCTGCAAAAGCCCCTGCTTTTTTCCAAAAGCTAAAACACTGCTGCCGTCAAAAACGAGCAAGCCGTCTCTTTCGCCCGCAACAAATATTCTTCCAAAATCATCAACAAAAGAAACATTCATGTACTGGCGTTTTATCACATCGTCATGAAATGGAACGAGGCCTTTTGTATTATCGTAAAAGAATAAACGGTCTTCGCCGGTAATAAATATTCTGTTATCCATTAACCTGATCTGGTAATAACCTGAACAGTTGGTGGTATCGGCAATCACTTCCAGTTTGCCATCCTGCTTTTTTTTAAAAAGCTTAAGCGGTGTGCAAATAAACAGTGAACCATCCGCCATCCTTATCATGTGGCGGATGGGCAGGAGTCCCGGATCAATTCCAATATCTTCTTTTATCCATTGATTGTTGTTTCTTTCAAATACGCCCCGATCGGTACAAACTTTGAATGTTTCACCCGAATGCTGATAAAATGAAAAAATATACTGTACAGAGTCCTTGTCGGGAAAGGGAAAAAGGGAAAATTTTCCGTCAGCAAATTTTATTACCTGTGCAGATTTACCGGTTACAGTTGCTCCCCAGAGTTGCCTGCTGCTGTCCTCAAAAAAAATAAAATCTCTTGTTCCGGGTAAATTCTCTGCCGCCCCCATTTTTGTAAACGTACTTCCGTCAAACCTGAAAAGATCTGCGTAGGTGCTTACCCACAAATAGCCATGGCTGTCCTGGAATATTGACTGAACAGATCCGCCGGGCAGCCCGTCGGCCACTGAATAAATTTTGTAGCTAAAGTTTTGCGCTAAAATATTTTTTGAAAAAACAAAGAAGATCAAAAAAAATTGAAGACAGTATAAACACAGATATTTTCGTTTCATCTCCAAGCAAAAAATATTTTAGCTTTTAAAAATTTTCATTAATGCTTCTTTATTTCTTCTTGATACCTCAATTTCTTTTCCGCCTGTCATAATCAACGTGCCACCTTCGCCTTTTATATACCGGGAAACATGCGTAAGGTTTGCCAGGTGTGATTTGTGTGCACGGAAAAAACCCTGATCGCACAGCATTTCATCATACTCCTTCAATGTATAGCTTGAAGTGATTTTTTTATTATTGGTGAGGTAGAAATTGGTGTAATTGCCGAATGCTTCACAAAAAATAATTTCAACGAGTGATATTAAAACAAATCCATCTGTGGTGGGGATGGAAAGTTTATTAAGCGCTTTACCCGGTTTTTTAAGCGAGTCAATTAAATTTTTGAATATTTCAGGGGATGAAGGAGAAGCTGTCTGGAGTTTTCTTTTCGCTTTGTCTATTGCCTTTTCCAGTTCATCAAGATCAATGGGCTTCAGCAGGTAATCGAGTGCATTAAATTTGAATGCTTTTACCGCAAACTCATTATGCGCGGTAGTAAAGATGATTTCAAAATTTATTTCATCAAGCTGTTCCAGCAAGTCGAAACCGTTTTCGTTATTCAGCATTACATCTAAGAAAACGATATGCGGTTTCTTTTCGCTGATTATTGCAACGGCATCACTTACGGTGGCCGCCTGGCCTGCAATGGTTAAATCAGGGAATAATTTTACGATAACTTTTTCCAGGAAATTTCTCCCCTGGAATTCATCATCAACAATCAAAATTTTTATCATGGTAAGGGTTGCTGAACCAGCAGGTACGAATGTAATATTTTAATTTTCATATACTGTATTAACGTAAATATTTTATCAGATAAACGAATCCCGCCGTTCTTCATTTTACTGCCGCCGCAAAATAAATTACGTTCTGCTGACAGTTCAGGGAATGTTTCTTTGCATTATTAAAAAACAAAAAAATAAAATGAAAACAAGAATGAAAACAGGTGCTGCCGCTATTTTGCTGCTGTTAGCTGCCTCCTGCACAAAACAAATGAACCAGCCCTCAGCGGCTAACCAGGCAGCAAATAATGCATTAAGCCAAAAAAGTTCTTTCACCATTGGGGAGAGCTACGGTGGCGGCATTATCTTTTATATTGACACTTCCGGCCAGCATGGTTTAATAGCTGCCACTGCTGACCAGGGGACAAGCGCAAGCTGGTACAATGGTACATACACAACCACTGGTGCAACTGCAACAGGTATTGGCAGCGGTACGCGTAATACAAAGAAGATTATAAAATCGCAGGGTAAAACAGGCGGTTATGCAGCCCTTTTATGCGCACAGTACAGCGGTGGCGGGTTTAACGATTGGTTTTTACCTTCAAAAGATGAACTGAATGAATTGTATAAGCAAAGAAAAGTGGTAGGAGGTTTTGCAAAAACAAATTACTGGAGCTCTTCAGAAGCCGATATGAACAATGCAACTGATGAAGTGTTTCAGCCCGGTAATTTTCAATTTAATGATGATAAAAGCTTTACGCTGCACGTACGCGCTGTAAGGGTTTTTTAATTTGTAACACTACAAGGAAATTTTTAAATTTGAAATGGACCACCTGTAAAACGGGTGGTTTATTTTTTATGTATAAACCTGAGGTTTCTTTGAATACCGCTGTATTTGCTGCGTTTCAGCGGTGAGTATTTAAAAATTTTTTTAAAACTTTCGTCACTCAACGCTTCCCATTCTTTTGTTGTGAAGTTTAAAATCTCAGGAATGGGGGTGAAATTTATTTCATTTGCTGTTTTGCTGAAACGGTTCCACGGGCATACATCCTGGCATATATCGCAGCCAAATATCCAGTCCCTGAATTTGTCTTTCATTTCTCCCGGTATCAGTGCATCTTTTAATTCAATGGTAAAATAACTTATGCATTTACTGCCATTGATTATTTTGTTTTCAAGGATTGCCTCAGTAGGGCATGCATCAATACATTTTGTACAGGTGCCGCAGTAATCTTTTGCAAATGCATCATCGTACTCCAGTTCTGCATCAATAATTAAAGTGGCAATAAAGAAAAATGAGCCGGATTGTTTTGTAATCATGTTTCCATTTTTGCCAATCCACCCAAGGCCGCTGCGCTGCGCCCAGCTTCTTTCAAGAACGGGGGCGGAGTCCACAAAACCGCGGCCGTTTATTTCACCAATTTCTTCGCGCAGCATGTGAAGCAACCGGTTTAGTTTTTCCTTTATCACCTCGTGGTAATCTTTTCCATAAGCATATTTTGAAACCTTTGGTGCAGTTGGGTTTTGCTGCTGTGCGGGAAAATAATTCAGCAATAAAGTGATTACTGATTTCGCGTCCGGCACGAGGAGTGAAGGATCAACCCGCTGGTCAAAATATTTTTCCATATAGTGCATGGAGCCGTGCATATTTTTATTCAGCCATTGCTCAAGCCTCCTGGCATCATCGTCCAGTTTTTGTGCTTTTGCAATGCCGCAAAAATTGAAGCCAAGCTGATTTGCAGTTTGTTTAATGAAGCGGGAATATGTGAGAGCAGTACACAAAAGAAAAATAAATTTTTATCTTAAGATAGGTTTATGAAAATTGTATTACCTAAATTAACTAATCTACCTTTACATAACCCAAACTTATTCTTATGAATATCCGTCTCACCCTTTTCTCTGCATCACTTCTTTGCTTTCTTTCAAGCCTGAATGCACAAAAAGATCAGCCCAAAATAAAATTTGGCGATGTAAAACCGGAAGATTTTGCGCCCGCTGTTTACAGTATTGACAGCAGTGCAGGTGCGGTGGTGCTTGCTGATATTGGCAGCAGCGTATTCCAGGGAAATAATAAGGGTGATTTCTCCCTTATTTATGATCATATTAAGCGCATAAGAATAATGAACAAAAATGGTTTTGAGGAAGCTACTGTTGAGATACCGCTTTACATTGGCAATAATTCTGCTGAAGAAGACCTTCAAAAATTAGAGGCGGTTACGTATAACATGGAAAATGGAAAAGTAACAGCAACACCACTTGACAAAGCATCGGTGTTTAAAGATAAGTATGACGAACACCATACGGCAAGAAAATTTACTTTCCCCAATATTAAAGAAGGCTCCATCATTGAGTATCATTATACAATCAGCTCCCCATATTATGCAAACCTTCAGCCGTGGGAATTCCAGGGAATTATGCCCAGGCTGTGGAGTGAATACACTGTAACTATACCCAATGATATTTTTGATTTTGTGGTTATGCGGAATGGTTACCTGCCTTATGTTATTGATACATCTTCTTCTTCTTCGGCATCCTATATCCTTGTTGACCACGGGGATAATGCGTTTGACAGGATGCAGACTTTCACGGTAAGATCAAATACCGTTACAGCGCACTGGGCCATGCAGGATGTTCCCGCATTAAAGCCTGAAAAATATATTACCAGCATGGATAATTATATTTCAAAAATCGAGTTTCAGTTAAAACGTATAAAGTATTCTGAAAGCGATATCAAAGAATATATGGGCAACTGGAACCAGCTTGTTGACCTGCTGATGAAAGATGAGGATTTTGGCGCCTCATTCAGCCAAAATAATGGATGGATGAATGATGACATCAAAAAAGTTACTGCAGGCGCAAAAGATGATTATGAAAAGGCAAAAAAACTGTATGATTATATACGCGACAATTTTACCTGCACAAAGGATTATGGAAAGTATCTTGACAAGCCTTTAAAAAAAGTCTTCCAGGATAAAAACGGAACTGAAGCGGATATTAATTTATTATTAGTGGCAGCCATGAAAAACCTGGGTTATGAAGCTACACCCGCATTGTTGAGTACGCGGGATAATGGAAGGGCAAATGAAGTGTATCCCCTGGTAAATGAATTTAATTATGTACTGTGCAGGGTAAAAATAAATGATGATTATTATTTACTGGATGCAACAGACAATGCACTGGGCTTTGGAAAACTCTCACCAGAAATGTACAATGGTTCTGCAAGGGTGATTGATGAAACCCCAATATTAGTAAGCCTTTCAGCCGATTCAATAAAAGAATCATCTGTTACTTCAGTGTTTATGGTGAATGACAGTAATAATTTAAGCGGCACCGTTTCAGCACAGTATGGCAATTTTGAATCTATGGAAATGAGGCAGAAACTAAGCAAAATGAAGCCGGATGATTATCTTAAAGAAATAAAAAAGGAGTATAATTTTGATGTTGATTTAAATAATATTGAAATTGATTCACTCAAAATTCCTGAAGAGCCCGTTTCCGTAAAGTATGATATAAAATTCAGCCTGAACGGTGATGATATTGTGTACTTTAACCCCATGATGGATGAAATTGAAAAAACAAACCCCTTTGTTTCTGCCGAAAGATATTACCCTGTAGAAATGAATTCCTGTCTTGACCAAACGTATATACTGAATATGGAAGTGCCGGCGGGCTATAAAGTGGACGAACTTCCCAAATCTGCAAGGGTTACGCTTAATGAATCAGATGGTATGTTTGAATATATTATTGCCGAAGGGGGCGGCCGCATACAGTTGCGCTGCAGGGTACAACTGAAGAAAGCCACTTACGAGCCTGATGATTACCAGACATTGCGCGATTTTTATGCACTTATTGTAAAGAAAGAAGCAGAGCCCGTTGTGTTCAGCAAGATTAAATAATAATTACCATGAAAAACATTTGCGTTCTCCTGTTGCTTTCTGTTTCTTTTGTATTACATGCACAGAATTATAATGTACTGCTGATACCTGATTCACTTACAAAAAATGCCAATGTTGTGAAAAGATTTGAAGAACTGAAAGTTGTTATTAAAGCAAAGGATAAAGCGGTTATTTATCATAAATATGCTGTTACTATTTTGAATGAAGACGGGGATGAATATGCGGATTACACTAATAGTTATAACAAACTCGAGGATCTTTCAGATATTTCCGGTGACCTGTATGACGCATCCGGAAAAAAACTAAAAAGTGTAAAGAAAAAGGATATTGCAGATGTATCTTCTGAGGATCAAATGAGTTTGGTAACCGATGACCGTATAAAACATCATAATTTTTATTGCAGGCAATATCCTTACACAGTTGAATATGAAGACCAGCAGGAATTAAACGGTATTTTCTTTTTGCCGCACTGGCAACCGCTGAAAGATGAAAATTTTTCGGTGGAGCAGGGCCGGTTTATTGTAGAAACACCCGCAGATTACGAGTTGCGGTATAAACAGTTTAATTACCCCGGACAACCGGTAATTCAAAAAAGCGCTTCAGGCAATTCTTATACATGGGAAATTAAAAATGTAAAAGCAGTTACTGGCGAAATATTCCAGCCCCCTTTTACGGAAGTTACCCCAAACGTTTATATAGCTCCTGTTGAATTTGCGATAGGCGGGTATGATGGCGATATGAGCAACTGGTCGAACCTTGGAAAATTTATCTGGTCATTAAACACGGGCCGCGATGAGTTGCCTGATAACGTAAAACAGGATATTCATAACCTTATTGCAGGGGTAACAGACCCTAAGGAAAAAATAAAAAAATTATATGGTTACCTGCAAAGCAATACGCGCTATATAAGTGTACAGTTGGGAATTGGGGTTTGGCAGCCATTTGACGCAAAATATGTAGCCGCAAACCGTTACGGAGATTGCAAAGCATTATCCAATTATATGGTAAGCATAATGAAGGAAGCAGGTATAAAAGCTGATTACGTTTTAGTAAAAGAGGGCCCCCGGGTCTCAAAGGGTTTGTGGGATGATTTTCCTGCTCCATATTTTAACCATGCGATTGCCTGTGTGCCAATGGGAAGGGATACTATTTGGCTGGAATGTACAAGCCAGGATGAAGCTGCAGGTTTTATGGGGGATTATACCGGCAACCGTGAAGCACTTTTAATTGACGAAGATGGAGGTCATGTAGTAAACACGCCTGCATACACTTCAAAAGATAACCTGCAACTGCGCAAAGTAAATGCAGTAATTGATGATGAGGGAAATTTGTCTGCTGATGTAAATACGCATTTTACCGGCATACAGCAGGAACTGCAGCATTCGCTTATACATGATGCCAATAAAGAAGAGCGAGACAAGTACTTAAACAATACGCTTAACCTGCCTACTTATACAGTAGATAAATCTGAATACAAAGAAAAGCCTGATATTATTCCGGCTGTTGATGAATACCTGCATATCACTTCTGCAGGTTATGCATCTGTAACAGGCAAACGGTTATTTGTACAGCCAAATCTTTTTAATAAATCAATGACAAAGCTTTCAAAAGATGAAGAAAGAAAATTTGATATTCAATACCCCTATGCTTTTAAAGATGCGGATACTATTCTCATTACAATCCCCGAGGGCTATACACCTGAAGCAATACCTGAAGATATCAGCATCAATAATAAATTTGGAAACTACGGTATCAGTTTTAAAGTAATGGCAAATAAAATTGAATTACTCCGCATACAGGTGAGGGACAAGGCAAATTATCCTGCAAACGATTATCCTGATTTGATAAAGTATTACGATGACATCTATAAAGCAGACCGCAGCCGCATTGTATTTGTAAAAAAAGACGGATGATTATTATTCATCTTCATCATCCACATGCAGCCGGTGAAAAAAACGGTGGGCAACCGGCGCAATCAGCACGCCGATATTTGTAATAAAAGCCACCCCGCTGAATAAGGCATAAAAAGAAGAAAACACTTTTCCGGCATCTGTTTTTATTTCCGCCACAGGACCCATGCCGCTTAATATCATGGAAGCATTATGCATCGCATCAATCCAGCTCATCGGCCCCAGGTATTTATACCCTATAATACCAATCAGCAGGCACAGCATCAATATTAAAAATGCAGCGAATGCATTCCTGTAAACCCGCTGCATATAAACTTTTCTTGATGCAAGCGGTTCTGATTTATTTTCAAAGCCTTCTAATAAAAATGATTTTTGCAGGTTCCTTGTTTTCATTAAATATTTTTTATACAATTTAAATACAAAATATTTTTTCTATACCTTTTGCGTGTAAAAATATAGATTATATGAAATACAATCTGGCTGCGATTATTTTTTTCATTTTTGGTTTTTCGGTATCAGCACAAAAAACAATCACATTTTCCAAAGAAGAGCTGAAAGATAAGATTATGGGCGGATGGGCCGGGCAAACCATCGGCGTTACGTTTGGCGGGCCTTACGAATTCCGTTTCCAGGGAACCGTTATTAACGGTTACCAGCCGCTGGTTTGGCATGATGGCTTGCTGAAAGACAATATGCTTAACAATGCGGGGCTGTATGATGACCTGTATATGGACCTGACTTTTGTGGATGTTTTTGAAAAATATGGTTTGGATGCGCCGGTGGACAGTTTTGCCAATGCCTTTGCCCATGCGGGTTACATGCTGTGGCATGCAAACCAGGCAGCGCGGTATAATATTTTAAACGGCATCAAAGCGCCGCAATCGGGTTACTGGATGAATAACCCGCATGCCGATGATATAGATTACGAGATTGAAAGTGATTTTGCCGGGTTGATGAGCCCGGCAATGCCAAACACTGCATCTGCAATCAGTGATAAAATCGGTCACATTATGAACTACGGTGATGGCTGGTATGGCGGCGTATTTATTGGCGCTATGTACACGCTGGCTTTTACTTCAAACGATATTCATTATATAGTAAATGAAGCGCTGAAAACCATTCCTGCGCAAAGCAATTTTTATAAATGTATTGCTGATGTAATAAAATGGCAAAAACAGTTTCCGGGTGACTGGGGGCAAACATGGTTTGAACTGCAGAAAAAATGGAGCGCCGATATTGCATGCCCTGATGGTGTGTTCAATGCATTTGATATTGATGCAAAAATAAATTCGGCTTATGTTGTGGTGGGGTTGTTATATGGCAACGGCGATTACACCAAAACCCTTGATATTACTGCACGCTGCGGGGAGGATGCCGATTGCAACCCTTCAAGCGCGGGCGGGGTTTTAGGAACAATGCTTGGTTATAAAAATATCCCGGCTTACTGGAAACAGGGTTTAAAAGATATAGAAGACATTGACTTTAAATACACCACCATGTCATTAAATAAAGTGTATGAAACCGGTTTTAAACAGGCGCTGATGAATATTGAAAGAAACGGTGGAAAGGTGGAAGAAGATAAAGTAACCATCAAAATGCAGGCGCCGCAAACAGTAAAATTTGAACAGGGTTTCCCAAACATGCAGCCATTGGCAAAAAATGATTTTTATCACACTGATATAAAAGAAATAAGCTTTGATTTTGAAGGAACAGGTTTTGCCCTTCGCGGTGAAGCAGAAAAGAAAAATGATGACGCCGCTGATTATATTTTTGAAGCAGAATTATGGATTGATGGAGAAAAAACAGAAACATCCATGTTGCCCACAGATTTTACTGCGCGCAAATATGACCTCTTCTGGAAATATTCATTGCCCAATAAAAAACATACCGTAACCATAAAAATCCTTAATCCCAATTCCGGTTGTGAGGTAAATACAATGGATTATATTATTTACAAATAACCGCTGTAAATTTATTCTTTCACATTTGTATCCACCGCCTGCTTTTGAATGCCTGCTGCCATTTTATTAAACTCAGGAATCTTTGTATCAAGGATATTTTTCAGCTTTTGCAATTGTGCATCAATCTGCGCGCTTAAACTGTTATACACTGTATACATGCCTGCGGTGGGTTTTGTATCGCTTGCCTGCAACTGGTAATTCATCGTTGCTAATTTTTCTTCTAAGCGCAAAGGAAAGCGCAGGTTATCTTCATCCGCCTGTATTTTATTATTATACAATGCATCGCGGATGGCGGTAATGGAATCAATGATTGCATTACCCAGATCTTTAAATGGTTTTGCTTTTGCAGTATCGGTTATTGTTGCAATAAAATTGTTTACCTGGTCTGTTACCTGTGCAATCTGCATCACGCCTTTATGAAGGTCATTCAGTTTAGCACAGTTTTTTGCATTCAGATCAAACTGTTCTTTCAAATCCGCTGTGGTAGCGGGGTTGCGGGGATCCTGCAATACAGTAAAAGGCTGTTCGGCAACTAACTCATCACCCGCAAATAATTTTATTTTATAATTACCCGGAATAATTTTCGGCCCCTGCAGAGATGCTTCAAATGTTGCACTGGTATCGCCTTTTGCATCGGGGTAGCGCATATCCCATACAAACTGGTTGATGCCTGTATTTGCTTTTATCAAACCGGATGGCGTGGCTTTGGGGTTTGCATGAAACTCTTTTGGTACGGGAACCATTTTTCCTTTATTATCTTTTGCACTTGAGTAAGTAATGATGCTGTCACCATTCCCCGTGTAAAAAGAAAGTTTTATTTCCTTATCTGTTTTTCCTTTCAGGTAATAACGCACTATTACACCATTGGGTGCATTCTGCCCGTCCTGCGGGTTCTCTGCATCTTCTTCATAATTAAATCCGGGGAAACGGTATGTGTCTCGGGGTTTAAACAGCCATGCTGATTTGTTAACCGCATCACTTATTTGATACAACGGTGTGATATCATCCAGTATCCAGAAACTTCTTCCATGTGTGGCAATTACTAAATCATGTTCACGGGGCGCCACCTGTATATCATGCACGGGTGTGTTGGGTAAATTCATCTGAAGGCTTTGCCAGCTTGCGCCATCATCAAATGAAACCATGATGCCGGTCTCAAACCCTGCATACAGCAAACCTTTGTGCGCCGGATCTTCACGCACACAACGGTTGTAAATATTTACATCAAGCCCGTTTGTGATCATCCCCCATGTTTTACCATAATCATTTGTTTTTAAAATATATGGTTTGTTATCACCGCTCTTATATCTTGTGGCAGAAACATAACAGGTGGCCGCATCAAAATGCGATGGCTCTACATAACTTATCAATGCCCACTCCGGCAACACAGAAGCCGACGGCGTAACGTTGCTCCATGTTTTACCATTATCCATTGTTACATGCACAAGGCCATCATCACTACCAGCCCATATAACGCCTGCTGTTAAAGGGCTTTCAGCTATTGCAAAAACAGTGGCATAAGTTTCAGTGCCTGTAATATCCAATGTAATTGGTCCGCCGCTTGGCTTTAATGTTTTGGGGTCATGCCTTGTTAAATCAGGGCTGATGTCTTCCCATGTCTGGCCGCCATCATAACTGCGGTGCACCACATTTGAACCCGCATATAAACATTTGGGATTGTGCGGTGAGAACATAATCGGAAACGTCCATTGAAAACGGTATTTGTATTTTTCTGCACCTATTCCATAATTCTGTTCAGGATAAACAGAGATAAAACGATATTGGTCATTCTTTTCATTTGACGTACTCATGATGCCATCATATTCGCCACCATAAGTAATGTCACTGTTGGTTGGATCGGGAACAATATAACCTGCTTCGCCACCTGCAACCGGGTGCCAGTCATTATCAGAAATATTTGTTCCGGCAATGCGGCTTTTAATTTTTATACTGCTGTTATCCTGCTGCGGGCCATACAGATTGTATGGAAAATCATTGTCAAGGTTTACATGATAAAACTGCGCAGTAGCGAGGTGCTGCGCCGTAAAATTTTTGCCATTGTCAAATGTTATTTGCGGGCCGCCATCATCACCAACAATATAATTATCCGGGTTATTGGGATTTATCCACATATCATGGTTATCGCCGTGCCTGTTGGGCACCACCTTCCAGGATGCACCACCATCAATGCTTTTGAAGAACTGAACGTTGAGCACATACAAAGTGTTTTCACTTTTTGTATCGGCAAATATCTGGCTGAAGTACCAGGGACGCTGTGTTAAATCATTCATGGTGCTTATACGGCTCCAGGTATCGCCGCCATCTTCGCTTGCATACACGCCATACTGCCCGTTCTCTACAATGGCCCAGAGTTTATTATGGTTCACAGGTGAAACCGTACAAATGATTTTTCCTTTTAAACCAACAGGCATGCCGGGATTTTCTGAAATAAGTTTCCATGTATCGCCGCCATCAATGGATTTATACAAACCGCTTCCCTGTCCGCCGCTGCTTAATGAATAAGGTGTGCGCCATGCCTTCCACATACTTGCATATAAAATGGAAGGATTTGTTGCATCCATCTTTACATCCACGCATCCGGTGGTATCATCCACGTACAAAATTTTATCCCATGTTTTGCCGCCATCTTTGCTGCGGAACAAACCTCTTTCTTTATTTGGTGCGGGGCCCCAGATTTTTCCCTGCGCGGCAACGTAGACAAGGTCAGGGTTTTGCGGGTGCACCACGATTGTACCAATTGCATCGCTTTCTTTTAAACCGATATGTTTCCATGTTTTCCCTGCATCAATGCTTTTATATACGCCATCGCCAAAAGAAATATTGCCGCGCATTTCCACTTCGCCCATACCTGCATACACTATATTGGGGTTGCTTTTTGCAACAGCAACAGCACCCACAGATGATGAATGAAATGTGGAGTCGGAAATTGAATTCCATGTATTGCCGCCATCGGTTGTTTTCCACAAGCCGCCACCGCAGGCGCCTGCATAATATGTCATCACATCGCCCGGGATACCTGTAACAGCAAGGCTTCTGCCGCCGCGGTAAGGCCCGATGCAGCGCCATTTTAAACCATTATATAAACTGTCGCTGTACTTTGGCTGCACCGGTTTATTTTTTTCCTGCGCGTGTGCAACTGTACCTATAAATAATAAAACAGCAGGCAGGCAAAAACGAAGAAAGCATTTCATACGCGGAATTTTTTTGAGGGTGTTAAGGTAATAACTAATGCAGGATAAAAATTATTTGCTGTAAGGATTTTTTTGCACCGGGCTTTTGAAATGCTCTTAAGCATCGTTGCGTCGCACACTTGTACTATAGAAAGTTAGTGAGCTTTTAGCTGAGCGGATGTTGTTGGTTGGCGGCTGACAAGGGCTGTAAAAATGTTTGATTAACGATAAAGCATCTTCTTTGAAAAACATTCTGTCGCCCGCATCATCATCAATTATCATTAAAGTTTTTTATCCATCGTTTTATTTTGAGTTAGTTATCGTGGTTGTGTAACCGGAAGTATTACATGAAAAGATGCGCCCTGGTTTTCTTTTGCACCGGCAAAAATTTCTCCGTGATGATTTTCAACAATTTTTTTTGTGAGTGCTAATCCGATGCCTGTGCCGATGAATGTTTCTTTGTCGTGCAGGCGTTGGAAGATGATGAATATTTTATCAGCGTATTTTTGTTCAAAGCCGATGCCGTTGTCTTTGAAAATTATCTCTACATAAGACATGAACGGATTGAAGGCGGGATATTTTTGAATTTGTTTTTCTGTAAGTGTGCGTGATTTGATGGTGATAACCGGCGGCACATCTTCTTTTGAAAATTTAAGCGCGTTACTGATGAGGTTGTAAAAAAGCTGGTTCATCTGCAAAGGGATTGCATCAATGGTTGGGAGTTCATCAAATTTTATTTGGGCTTTCTTCTCGTGAATGAGTAATTCAAAATCGTTTAAAATATTTTTTAGTGTTACGTTTAAATCTGTTTCTGTAAATAATTTTTCGTGTTGCAGCAGGCGCGAATAGTTGAGCAGGTCTTTTATGAGTGTGCGCATTCGATTTGAGGCACCTTCAATTTTGTTGAGATAGGATTTTATTTCTTTGCTCAATCCGTCTTTATGTTTGTCCTGCAGGACCATTGAGAAGGTTAAAATTTTTCTTAATGGTTCCTGCAAATCGTGGCTTGCTACATGGGCAAACTGATCTAACTGCATGTTGGTTTGCCTGAGTTCTTCGTTTGATGATTCCAGTTCAGCCGTTCGCTCTTTTACCTTTGCTTCTAATTCTTCGGAAAATGTTTTTAGTTTTTGTTCTACTGATTTGCGATGGGTAATGTCAACAAAGACGCTCATTATTTCATCTTTGTTAATGATTGCCCTCGCTTTAATTACGGAAATTCTTTTTCCATCGGTGCGTATAATCTCTTTTTCGTAAGGCGTAGAAACTTTCATGCTTTTTGCTTTCTCAATTGCCATATGGTCGCTTACGTGATGTTCAGGCGGTGTATATTTGAGCCAATTTATTTTACCTTCTTTAAGGTCTTGTCGAGTGTAGCCAAGCATGTTGAGATAGGCATCGTTGGCTTCAAAAATAGTTGCGGTTTCCATGTGTGTGAAGCATACGGCAACTACATTGGATTCAACAAATGTTCTTGAACGGGCTTCGCTTTCTTCTATTTGTTTTTTTGCACTCACATAGTCGGTTACCTCTGATCCAATAACCGTTACCCCTGTTATAGTACCATCCACTTCGGTATAAGGTTGAATAACGACACTGAAAAAACGCTCTTCGGGTTTGCCGTTGTTCAGCAGGATAGCCCTGTTTTCGTTGAATGTGTAGGGTATTCCCGTTGTATAAACATCGTTTAGTTGCTTTGTAAACGGCTGGCTTTTTAATTCAGGTATAACCTCAAACAAGGATTTGCCTACTATCTCAGGTCCCTTCCCCCAAATTTTAAGCAACGGCTCATTAACTAATGTGACTACCATTTCGGCTCCTTTCAAAATACCGATTGACATAATGGATTGCGAAAAGATATTACTGAAACGCTTTTCGCTTGCTTCAACTAATTTATTTTTTTCTGCTAACTCTATGTAAGTTGTTTTCAATTTTTGTTCTGCTAATTTTCTTTCGGTAACATCTTCAATAGCAAGAAGAATTAATTGCTCGGAAGTTTTTTCGTTTAGAATTTGCCTTGCATTAAGGAGCATGTGGCGTTCACCGATGGAAGGAAATTTGAGAATGATTTCAAAGTCGGTAAGCCGGTCGTGTTTTGGAAGAATTTTTTCGAGCAGTGAGCGCATCGGGTCATCATCCCACAGGTGATTTTGTATTTCGTAAAATAATTTTCCTTCAGTGTCATCTGCTTCCACATCAAATTTTTTATAGAAGGAAGCGTTGGCGGTTTTTATGCGAAGTGCTTTATCAAGAACTATAAGCGGTTCGCGTATGGTTGTTATGATGCTTTCGGCATAGTAGCGAGATGTGTTTAGTTGTTCCTGCTTGTCAAGCAACTCCTGATTTACGATGATGAGTTCTTCGTTGGTTGATTGCAGTTCTTCTTTTGATGTTTCTAATTCTTCGTTCAAACTCTGCATCTCTTCGTTGCTGCTTTGCAGTTCTTCGTTGGCGCTTTGCAGTTCTTCGTTGGTGGCTTCCATGTCTTCGGTGACGGAGCGCATGTCTTCGCGGGTGTCCGCCAATTCTTTTTCTAACTGCTCGCTTCGTTTTTGTGTTGCAATGTCTTTTCGCCTCACCCCCGACCCCACTTCTAAGGAGCGGGGAGAAGAAACTTCGGCTATTTTTTTCTCAAACCGAATTAAGTAATGCAGTTCAATGGTATCGGTGAGCGGAATAATTTCTATCATAACCAAAGATTGCTTTCCGCTGATCTTAACAGGAATATTTTCTTTTGTAACAGTTGCCCGTTTCTTGGTTGCTTTGTGAATGGCGTTGCGTAATTCAAATGCTAAACCTTCACGCGCCATTTTCATAATGTTGTGACTGGGCTTGCCCTGTGGTGCCTGAAGAAAAGGTGTGATGTCACCGTGAATGTGAACAATGTCCATTTGTTCATTCACTACCACACTTGCAGGAGATTTGGAAATCATGATTGACTCTGCACTCTTGCGGAAATCGGTTTGCGGGGCTTCTGCTTTTGTAACCGTTTTATCTTGTGTTGTTAATGCACCTTCTTTTCGCTCTGTGACGACATGTATAAACCGACCCGGCACGGGCTTGCGTGAATAAATTTTATCGTGCTTCTCCACTTGTGTAAACAAATCGGATGATGCACCAATGGTTTCGGATTTTCCCAAAAGAAGAAAACCGTTTTCGTTGAGCGCATAATGAAAAGTGGTGAATGCTTTCTTCTGCAAAAAAGTATCCATGTAGATAAGCACATTGCGGCAACTGATTAAATCCATTTTTGCAAATGGCGGGTCTTTTAAAAAATTGTGCGGGGCAAACACGCACATATCGCGAATGAGTTTGGTTATTTCATAGCCGCCGCTATTTTTTACGAAATAATTTTTGAGTTCTGCATCAGAAAGCTTTTCTACATCGGCTTTGGAATAAATTGCTGCGCGTGCTTTTTTAATTGCTTTTTCGGAAATATCGGATGCGAAGATTTGAATTTTTGTGCCGGATAATTTTGCTCCCAAAAATTTGTGCAGGCAGATGGCAATGGAATATGCTTCTTCACCTGTGGAACATCCTGCAATCCAAACACGAACATGTGCATCTTTCGATTTATTTTTAAAGAGAGCGGGGAAAACAGTTTCGGTTAGTGTTTGAAAAGTTTTGGGGTCGCGGAAAAAAGAAGTAACGGGAATGAGCACATCCTGGTAGAGCGCATCCTGTTCTGCTTTATTGGTGCGCAAAAATTTCAGGTAGCCGACAAGGTTTTTCTTTTTAGTAATTGCAATTCTCCGTGCAATGCGCCTATGAAAAGTGGGTTGCTTGTAGTAACTAAAATCAACTCCGCTGCGCTGACGAAGTAACAAAAGAATTTGTTTGAAAACATCTTCATCATTTTTAGGCAGTTCTTCTTCTTGTTTGAATACATGCGTGGTTTTGTATGCGCTGTTGATTTGCGAAAGTTGTTCAGGAATTTTTTCAGGAGCTAAAATAAAATCTACTACTCCTGCATGGATTGCGCTTTGCGGCATGCTATCGTAAGCAGCGGATTCGCTGTCCTGCACAATGCTGATGCCGCCATGTTCTTTAATGGCTTTTAATCCAAGTGTGCCATCGCTGCCCGTGCCTGATAATACAACACCTACTGCAAATTCTTTATGCACATCAGCAAGAGAGGTAAAGAAAACATCAATGGATAGATTGAGAATTTTCTTCTCGCGTTCAACGAG
Source organism: Chitinophagales bacterium (assembly GCA_038207175.1). Classification (GTDB taxonomy): domain Bacteria; phylum Bacteroidota; class Bacteroidia; order Chitinophagales; family Chitinophagaceae; genus JBBRAD01. The sequence continues at coordinate 900 of JBBRAD010000008.1, read as the reverse complement.
CTTGAGCACACCATCGGTTGAAAAAAGCATTTTGCTGGAGGGAATTACATAGATATGGTCGGGTGCAAGATGTATGTCATCCGTAATTTCTAACACGGGAATTTTTGTAACGCGCTGTAAAATCTCCGGTAAAATACTTTCGTGTGTTGGGTCAAGATGCTGCACCAGCACATACGCCATTCCTGAACTTTCGGGGATTGCTGTGAGCAATCGCTTGAATGCATCAAGTCCTCCTGCAGAGGCTCCGATTCCTACGATGGGAAAGTTCTGCACGGTGGCAGGTGGTTGGGGTTTGCTTTTATTTTTTTTTGGTGCAGCCATTTTACTATGTATTAAAAGCCAAAGTTAACCTTAATTGCTACTGGAAAATGCTTCTGTTGTTTTTAAAGAGTAGCTTTGAGCTGTTTCCCTGAAATTGCTTTTTCAATTCAAACTTAAAATAAAATGAACGATAAAAAAATATTTATGATAGTGGATGATGATTCTGATGACCGTGAATTTTTTTGTGAGGCAGTTAAAGAAATTGATTCGTCTGCTGAATGCCTTATTGTTGTGAACGGTTTGGAAGCCTTAAAAACATTACGCAATGATATTAAGCAACTGCCTGATTTTATTTTTTTGGATTTGAATATGCCGAAGATGGATGGCAGAACGTGTCTTGCTGAATTGAAGAAGGATTTGAAGTTGAAAAATATTCCGGTGATAATTTTATCTACTTCCTCGCATCAAAAAGATATTGATGAAACGAATCAACTTGGCGCAGCTTATTTTCTTGCTAAACCATCTGACTTTAAAAAGCTGCAACAGGAAATTGGGTTTGTGATGAGTGAGAATTGGGAGTTGCGTGGAAAAGTGACACATGGTTAATGGCGAAGCGCAACTAAAAAAAATTATTTTTTT